>NZ_QCZE01000001.1:0-382086 GCF_003075035.1 Zobellella maritima
CCAGTTTATGCCTGGCGGCGATAGCGTTGTGGTCCCACCTGATCCCATGCCGAACTCAGAAGTGAAACGCACCCGCGCCGATGATAGTGTGGCAGCTGCCATGTGAAAGTAGGTCACTGCCAGGCACCCAATTTAGTCCCCGTACTACACAGCTTTTGCGGAGCGGTAGTTCAGTTGGTTAGAATACCGGCCTGTCACGCCGGGGGTCGCGGGTTCGAGTCCCGTCCGCTCCGCCACATTTAAGAAGCCCTTAGCTAGTTGATAGCTAAGGGCTTTTTGCTTTTCTGTCGTCAGTAAAACCATCCTTCCTCATGTAAACATCCCTGTTTTAGTTACACCGCAAATTAGAGTTTTCCGCCCCGCCCGTTGATGTTTCGCCAAATACTCCCATGGCGTCAGATCCTCCAGTGAGTCGTGGGGAGGTTCATCCTTGTATTCCGTCATCCAGAATAAGGCCGATGGCATTTGAGCAGCTCACCTCCAAAGAGGAAAATATTCCGCAGTACTCAAAAGGGAAAAGCGAGGAGGGGACTGGGGCGCCCGGCACAGTCATACCAATTACATTAAAAATCTGATCAGGGGGTTAACCGGCACGCACGAGGCAAGACAGCCGCCTCCCACGACAGGCTACGAGTACATCCATGTAAAGCTCGGACATGCCATCCATGGCATGTCACGGTCGTGAGAATCGTTCTCTGTTGCCTCTTTTTGAACACAGAGCTGTCCGAAGATAGCGCCAACAGGCAACTCGGCTGCCATCAAGGAGGACAAAGGGGTCTGCGCCACCGACCATCACATGACAGGGATGTTATGTGCTGAGCATCACAAGGAAGTACTTGAGCGTGTCGGCGGAGTGGGCCCTTTGTCCGAGATGGGGATGACACTAAAAAGATCGAATGTTTAGTGCGATTGGTATCAGGGCAAGAAAGAAACGAGACCCATGCAGGGTCTCGAGGAGTGGGAGAGATACCAGGGGATTACCGGAAAGCGAGATCCCTCAGGAACAGGGCTATCTGGGGGAAGGCGATTAACAGGATAGTGACCACGAACAGGATTATCAGGAAAGCAGGCACGCCCCGGATAACGTCGATAAAGGGGCGCCGGAACACGGCCACGGCGGTAAAGATGTTGCAGCCGAAAGGCGGAGTGGCCGCGCCGATCGCCACCTGTAGAGTGATCAGCACACCGACCAGTACCGGGTCGAGTCCGGCCGCCTTGACCAGGGGCGCGAAGATGGGCACCAGGATCAGGATAACCACCACAGAATCGACGAACATGCAGCCGATGAAGAAGGCGATGTTGATTGCCACCAGGGTCATGATGGGGCCTGCCTCATTCAGACCCATCGCAGCGATGAGCTGTTGAGGAACCTGCGCGTAAGACAATACCCAGGAGAAGGCGGCGCCGGCGGCGATGAGGATGAAGACCACAGAGGTCACAGCGCCGGTCGACAGTGCGATATCGAAAATATCGCGGCTCTTGATAGAACGGAAGATGACGAGTTCAAGGAGCAGGGCATAGAGTACGCATACGGCGGCCGCCTCGGTCGGACTGAAGATGCCGCCGTAGATGCCGCCGACGACAATCGCCGGGAAGCCCAGCGGCCATACGGCGCGGCGGATGGATATCAACCGTTCCGTCCAGCTGGCCCTGGGCTCAACGGGGATCTGATGCCGCTTTGCATACCAGATGCAGTAGAGTGAGAACAGGGCAATGATCAACAGCCCCGGCCCCAGGCCGGTGATGAACAGCTCGGAGATCGAGGTGCCGGAGATAACGCCGTAGATAATCATGCCGATGGAGGGCGGGATCAGGTAGGCTAGATCGGCGGCATTGACGATCAGGCCGATCGAAAAGGAATCGTTATAGCCGGCCTTCAACATCCGGGGACGCATGGCGCCGCCGACCGCCACCACGGTTGCCTGGGTCGAACCGCATACGGCGCCGAACAGGGCGCAGGCGGCGGTGACCGAGACGGCCAGCCCGCCGCGGATGTGCCCCATAAAGCGCATCACCACATCCACCAGCCGATCGGCCGAATGGCCCCGGGTGATGATATCGGCAGCGAGGATAAACATGGGCACGGCGATCAGGGCCGAGGGTTTGACCCCGCCGATCATCTGCTGGACGACCATCTGCAGGCTCAGGTCCGGCATGTAGATAATAAAGGCCAGCATGGCTGCGGCCAACAGCGGCATCATCATCGGAAAACCGCCTAACAGCAGCAGTATCATAACCGCCAACATCATCATCGTCATAATTTACTCTCCTTGCAGCCAATCGGCGCACACGTTGCTTTTGCTGCCTGAGCTTGCCCTGTGGTTTCAACCCCATGGTCCTGTTGATACAGGTTCATCACGTCGGCAATCTCGGGATCCAGGTATTCATCCACTGTACTGAAGGAGATATAGACATCTTCATCGGACAGGTTCAGGTTCCTGAAAGCCGTTAACACATACTGGATACCGGTTACGGCGAAGCCGAGCACCACCCAGATATAGGTCAGATAAAGGGGAAATTGCAGCGCAGGGGTCACCCGTCCCCGGCTGGCGAGCTTGGCGACGTATTCGAGGGCATACCAGGCCAGGGTGAACATGGCCATGGCAGTCAGGGAAGCGATAACGATCATCAGCAGCTTCTTGTAGCGTACCGACAGCAGGTCATAGAGGGCGGACATCCGGATATGACGGCCCTTGCGGGTTACATAGCCCAGTCCCATAAAGGTGATGATGACGATCAGGAACTCGTTGAGCTCCTCGGTGAAATAGATACTTTGTGAGAACAGGTAGCGGCCAAACACATTGGCGATGGTGTTCACGGCCATGATGATGATGCCCCAGCCAAGTACGCACATCTCGGCTTTGCCGATGAACTTGTCGATTAGGGTCAACATCCTGGTTAGAGCGGAATATAAGGGCATCGGCTTGACCTCGGTCCGGATAAGCGGGGTGGAAGGCCTGCCCCCTTGCTGAACTTGGGAGCAGGTAACGGCTGGTTAAGGTTTTGCCGCTTCGACCTCGGCCAGCAGCGCATCGAGCAGCGTTTGTCCCCGCTTGCCGGTGATGTCGATATAGGCCGAGTGGGTTGCCTTGCTGCGTTCACGGAAGGCGGTGCGTTCGTCTTCGGTCAGTTCAATCATCTGGATATCGGGTCTGGCTGCCTTTATCCTGGCCAGCTTGTCTTCGTTGAACCGCTCGACCACGTTGTGCATAAAGTTCTGCATTTCGGCTGTGGTCGTGTCGATCAGCTGCTTGCGTTCGGCCGGCAGGCTGTCATACCAGTCAGTACCCGACATGACCGAGGTCACCAGCTCCTGTTCACCGGCCCAGATCATGTAATCCGTTACTTCGTAAAACTTCATTTCTTCGATGGCCGGTACCGGGTTGATCTGGCCGTCTATCTGCTTGAGCTGAAGGGCACCATAGACTTCGCCGAAGGGCAGGGGAGTCGGGCTGGCACCCAGATCATCATAGGCTTTGAGTAGGATGGGAGAGACCATAACGCGCATCTTGAAGTTGTCGAAGTCGGCGGGCGTGCGAATTTCCCGATTGGTGGTCCAGACCTGGGGGCCCTCCGAATACATGCTATGCAGCTTCAGTCCCTTGGCTTCGAAGTCCCTGCCGAGCTCACCGTAAATCACCTGGCTCGATCCCAGCAATTCAGAGACTGCGGTGGAGTTCGAGGGCAGGGTGTAGGTCAACAGAAACATCTGTGACTCGGGCACTATGGTTCCCAGGTTGCCCACCGAGACGTTGGCAAACTGCACCACGCCGTCGGCGACCTGTTCGACCAGCTCGGTGGGAGTCCCCAGGGAGCCGAGGTGATAGATCTTGATGGTGACATTGCCTTGAGTCTTATCTTCGATGCGTTGCTTGAACTCCTGGGCATAGGCATCCATGATCGAGCCGGGAATTTCCTCGATGGCAAACTTCCATTCTTCGGCCATGGCGAGGGCGGGGATCAGGGCGACAGCAGCCGAAAGCACCAGCGCTCTCAGTCGTATTTTACGTTCAGCCATGTTCAGCATCTCCTTTGATTGCCAGATTGTGAGTTGTGACAAATATGTGAATCCTTTCGTAACAACTTCAGTATTGCAAACCCATATCCATCCAAAAATATAAATTTTCATATGTATGCATTTTAAAAATTAATGTATTTTCGACTCGGGCAAGCAGTGAAATCCGGAGGCCTAGATGGCGAGTTATTCGATGAAACATATGCTGACTTTCTGCACAGTGACGGAGTATGGCGGCTTTGTCGGTGCCGAGTCGGTGCTGGGAATGAGCCAACCGGCCATCAGCACGCACATCCGGGATTTTGAGATCCGGCTTGGCTTCCAGTTGTGTCATCGTGGACGGAGTGGATTCAGCCTGACCGAGAAGGGGCAGCTTGTTTATCGCAAGTGTCGCGAGATGCTCAACAATATCTCGGACTTTGAAGCCGAGCTGGGCGAGTTGCGCGATAAGCTGACCGGGACACTGCGCCTGGGCTTGATTGACAGCACCATTACCAATCACGATTTACCCATCTCAGAGGCTGTCCATCGTTTCTACAGCAGGAAGAGCGACGTATCTCTCAAGTTGGTGGTGCTGCCTCCCGAAGAGCTGGAGCGGGAATTGCTGAATGGCAACCTGCATATTGCGCTGGGTCTGTTCCATAACCGGCACAGCGCGCTGAGCTACCGGCACCTGTGCATGGAAGCGCACGGCTTTTACTGCGGGCGACGGCATCCGTTATTCGGGCTGGCTGATGACGAGATCACCCTCGATACCCTCAGGCAATATCCGGTGTCCTCTCGCATCTACCTGCAACACGCAGAGCTGCAGGGGGTAATGAAAACCCGCGATGTTGCCATGGTATCCAATATGGAAGCCCAGGCGATCTTGATCACCAGCGGCCGCTTCCTCGGCTTCCTGCCGACCCACTACGCCCGGCCATGGGTCGAGCGTGGGGAAATGCGTGTTTTCGACCACCTCGGCCTGTCCTGGCAATCTGAATTCACCATGGCGATGCGGGCGACTCCCGCCCCCCAGGATATTGTCAGGCTCTTTGCCGAAGACATAGAAGCCAGTATCAAGGTGGCCACCATCCGGGGGGCGGGCCCGGGCAGCTGAACGCTGCTGTAGGAACATGTTTCCCACAGGATTGTTACATTTAACATTATAAAACTTAATATATACATTTTAAGTTTTATATTTTTTGATTTGTTTGCTCTTGCAATACTGGGTTTGTCATCAATGCCCAGAGCCTCTCCGGTATCCGGGCCTTTCATTAGTCAAAACACCGCTCGGCGAGGCCGTTGGTTATACAGGAGTAGACAAACCATGAGTGGAAATGCCTATGAAAATGGTCGCTTGAACCTGCCGTTTGTTGGTTTCTGCACCTTCGGGAAGAAGCCGACCTGTGAAGATTGGGACAACATCAAGGCCGATGTCGCCTTTATGGGCGCGCCCTTCGACTGCGGTACCCAGTGGCGTTCGGGAGCGCGCATGGGGCCACGTGCGGTCCGTGAAGCATCAACCTTGTTCTCCTTCGGCCACAGCGGCGCCTATTCCTATGAAGAAGATGTGATGTACCTGGATGGCGTCGATATCGTCGATATCGGCGATGCGGATATGGTGCATACCAACACCGAGAAATGTCATGCCAATATCGAGTACGGGGTACGCAAGATCCTGGCATCCGGCGCCCTGCCGGTGGTGGTCGGCGGCGATCATTCGGTAAATGCGCCTTGTATCCGTGCATTCGAAGGTCGAGGACCCATCCATATCATCCAGATCGACGCCCACCTGGATTTTGTTGATGAGCGTCATGGCGTGCGCTTCGGTCACGGCAACCCGCTGCGTCGCGCCTCGGAACAGGAGTTTGTCACCGGCATGACCCAGCTGGGGATCCGCAATGTGTCTTCGTCCAATCGGGCGGATCACAAGGCGGCAGAGGATGCCGGATCCACCATACTGTCCGTGCGCGATGTGCGCCGGCTGGGAGCCCAAGGGGTACTAAAGCTGATCCCCAAAGGGGTCAACTATTACATCACCATCGATATCGACGGTTTTGACCCTTCCATCGCCCCGGGCACCGGTACCCCGAGCCATGGCGGTTTTACTTACTATGAAGTGATGGAGATACTGCAGGGGGTGGCATTCAATGGAGAGGTAGTGGGTATCGACCTGTGCGAAGTCGCACCCGATTACGATCACACCGGCACTACCAGTGTGCTGGCGGCGCAGGTGCTGATGAACCTGATCGGCTATGTCTTCCATGGCCGAAAGTTACGTCAGCAAGATCAATAGAGAAAGGCCTGCCGGCAGGCCTGTCATTACTGGGTATTGGTTCTGGCGTTATAAACGGTGATTCTTATCCTGTTTGTCCTGCAGCTCCAGCTCGGGGGGCAGGCTGAGAGTCGGCTCGATACGGCCCTTGCCGGCATGCAAGACGGGCTCGGGGGCAGCCGGCTGCTTGAGGGCCATCTGAATTTCTTCCCGCAACTCCTCTTCCGTCGGCCAGGCCTTGGCCGACAGATGTACCAGGGGCAGGCCGGCATCGACCACCGCCTGCAGCAGGCTGTGGTGGTTGCGACGCTCGGTCTTGCTCAGGCTGTCATCAATTAGGGCAATGGCCAGCCGGACCTTGAGATCCCGGGGGGAACAGAGCACGAAGTCCAACCGTTCACCATAGATCTGATGCCAGGCCTGCTCCTGGTGCGCCTTTTTAAGCTTGGGAGACAAGGCCAGCACATCCGTTAGCCTGACTGCGGGAAATATTCTCAATTCCCGGCCGATGGCGCCCTCCAGCAATTTCAATGCCGTCGCCTCTTCCGGAGCGAACAGTGGCTTGAGGCAATAGGGTTGCCTGGGGGAGCGGCGAAACAGCCGCCGCAACAGGCCATTAGCCAGGATTAACACCAGCAGGATGACGGCGCACGCCACCAGCCAGTCAATCAGCGAGATAGGGAATAAGTCTGTCATAGGGCCCGATGTAAAGATCTGGATTGAACCCGCTCAGTGTACTTAAGAGCGATAAAGATGAACAGGTTCGCCCGGAGCGTCATCAATAATAAATAGTACAGATGTACGCCTTCACTGGCTTGTCCGGGCACGGCCCCTTATAATCGCTGTCATTAGAAAACCTTATAAGAGGTCCGGATGTCCCGGCGACTGCCCCCGTTAAATGCGCTCAAGGCGTTTGAAGCCGCGGCGCGCAATCTGAGCTTTACCCGTGCGGCCGAAGAGCTGTTTGTGACTCAGGCCGCCATCAGCCATCAGATCAAGGGTTTGGAAGAATATCTGGGCATCAAGCTGTTCCGCCGGCGTAACCGATCACTGTTGCTGAGTGAGGAAGGCCAAAGTTACTTCCTTGAAATCAAAGATATTTTCTCGGCCATCTCCGATGCCACCGAGCGCCTGTTGGCACGCAGCGCCAAGGGAGCGCTGACCGTCAGCCTGCAGCCCAGCTTTGCCATTCAGTGGCTGGTGCCGCGATTGGTCCGCTTCAGCGAGATACACCCGGAGATTGATGTGCGTATCAAGGCGGTGGATCTGGACGAAGGCTCACTGACCGATGATGTGGATATCGCCATTTATTATGGGCGAGGCAACTGGCCGGGGCTGCGTGCCGACAAACTGCATACGGAATACCTGATCCCGGTATGTTCACCCATGTTGCTGATGGGCAGCAAGCCGCTGAAAACGCCGGACGATTTAATGCGCCATACCCTGCTGCACGATACCTCCCGCCGAGACTGGAAGGCCTGGTTCAGGCAGCTGGATATCCAGGCGGCCAATGTCAACCAGGGACCTATCTTCAGTCATTCATCCATGGTGATACAGGCGGCGATTCACGGTCAGGGGGTGGCCCTGGGGCACAGCGTGCTAACCCAGCCGGAAATCGATGCGGGGCGCCTGGTGTGTCCCTTCGAGGAGGTGCTGGTCTCCAAGAATGCCTATTACCTGGTGTGTCATGAAACCCAGGCCAGTCTTGGGAAAATTGCCGCCTTCAGGGAGTGGGTGCTGGCGCTGGTCAACAAAGAAGAAAAGCAAAAGGCGCTGACCTGATGACAAAGATATTAACCAATGGGAATGCCCAGGCACCCAACCGGGTACTGCTGGCCCATGGGGCCGGTGCCGGTATGGACCACAGTGTGATGACGGCCCTGGCCGAGGGATTGGCTGATGAGCAGATTCAGGTGGTGCGCTTCGAGTTTCCCTATATGCAAAAAACCCGGTCGGATGGCCGCAAGCGACCGCCGGATCGGGAGCCTGTGCTGCTGGCGCATTGGCGAGGCCTGGCCGCCGAATTTGCCCATCCACGGCTGTTTCTGGCCGGCAAGTCGATGGGGGGGCGCATGGCGTCCCTGGTGGCCGATGAACTGGCTCCCAAGGGGTTAATCCTGCTGGGTTTTCCCTTCCATCCGCCGGGCAAGCCCGAGCGCTTCCGGGGACAGCACCTGGCGACCATGGCGACGCCAACCCTGCTGCTGCAGGGGGAGCGTGATACATTCGGCAACCGGCAGGATGTGGCCAATGTGGATCTGTCCGAGGCGGTGCAGCCCTGCTGGGTAAACGACGGTGATCATAGCTTCATGCCACGCAAGTCATCCGGTTTTACTCTGGAACAGAACCTGGAAGCCATCGTGGCCCGCATGAGGAGTTTTATTCTTGCTCAATAAGGCATGGTTTTATCTGGCCGGGTTGTTCGGGCTGACTGGTACCGCCCTGGGGGCCTACGGGGCCCATGGGCTGGCAGGCAGGGGGATCTCGGCCGCCGCAATCACGGCCTTTAATACCGGGGTGCAATACCAGTTTTATCATGCCCTGGTGCTGTTGTTTCTGGCGCTGGCATTTCGCTACAAGGCCGTTAACGGCCTGCATTGGGCCGGCAGCTTCTTTACCCTGGGCATCTTGATGTTCAGTGGCAGTATTTATGCCCTTGTGCTCCTGGGCACCAAGGGAATTGCCTGGCTCACCCCCTTGGGGGGCCTGTGTTTTATGGCCGGTTGGCTAAGCTTGCTGCTGGTCGGTCGTACTTGGTTGAGGTCTTGATGAAACAGTTATTAATCTATTGTCGTCCCGGATTTGAAAAAGAAGCGGCGGCGGAAATTCAGGATAGGGCAGCGGCCATGGGATGTCCCGGCTTTGCCCGGGCCAAGGACGACAGCGGCTATGTGGTATACGAGTGTTATCAGGATGATGACGGTGACTTGCTGGCCCGCAAGCTGCCCTATCGCGAGCTGATTTTTGCCCGCCAGATGCTGGTGGTCAGTGCCGAGCTGGGTGATTTGCCACTCGATGACAGGATCAGCCCGATCCTGGCGGCAGCAGAAGACATGCCCCTGTGCGGCGATATCCGGGTGGAAACGCCGGATACCAACGAGGGCAAGGAGTTGTCCCGATTCTGCCGCAAATTTACCGTGCCGGTGCGCCAGGCGTTGAGGGGCAAGGGGGTGTTGACCAGGACCGAGACCAAAAACAGGCCGACCCTGCATGTGTTTTTCCTGGCCAATAACAGGTTGATGCTGGGCTATTCCTATTCCTACAACCACTCGCCCTTCCACATGGGTATACCCCGTTTGCGCTTTCCTGCCGACGCGCCGAGCCGCTCCAGCCTGAAGCTGGAGGAAGCCTTCCATGTGTTTATTCCCAAGGAAGAGTGGGAAACTCGCCTGACCTCCGGCTTGCGTGCGGTGGATCTGGGGGCGGCGCCGGGGGGATGGACCTATCAACTGGTCGCCCGGGGCATGATGGTGGCGGCCGTGGACAACGGCCCCATGAGCCCGTCCCTGATGGATACCGGTCAGGTAAAACACTACCAGGAAGACGGCTTCAAGTTCCGTCCGGTGCGTAAGAATGTGTACTGGCTGGTGTGTGACATGGTGGAAAAACCCGCCCGTGTGGTGGCGCTGATGGCGGACTGGCTGGTGAACGAAGACTGTCAGGAAGCCATGTTCAATCTCAAATTGCCGATGAAAAAACGTTATGCGGAGGCGGTTTACAATTTGCAGCAGCTAAAGGAGAAACTGGAGGAAGTGGGTGGTTTTCAGGTGCAGGCCAAGCAGTTGTATCATGATCGGGAAGAAATTACCGTGCATGTATTTCAGCCCCGCAAGGTGTCAAAACTTGTACCTAAGCCCTAGCGAGGACTCATCATCGGTGACCTTGATGTCGATCTCCAGCTGATTTTGGGGGTCGACCGGCCTGATGCGTACCTTGACGCCGTCCCCTCTCAACCTTAACGATGACTTATAGCGTCGGCCTTCCACGTTGAGGTTGGGCCTGTAGTTCTTGATCGACAGGCTGACCGAGCTCTGCGGTGTCAGCTGCAGCCGGGGGAAGGCGTTGACCCGGCTTGCGCCTTCCTGATCGCCCTGCAGTTCAATATCCACCCCATAGCGTGTGGGACTCTCGCTGATCAGGTTGCGAGGATCCAGTGAAAAACGCCAATCGAAGGTTTCTGCGGGTAACGAGAGGGGGATCAATAACAAGATGAACCACAGCCGGCTGTCCATAATTGCTGCCACCATTTCCATATTAACTAGTTTAAGTTATAGCAGCTTTATGTCAGGTTTGAGAGCAGGATCACAGTCAGGGACTGGACACGAATCCCTTCCCTGACGTGATCAGCGGGCTTTAAGGCCGGCTAAGTATTTTAAAGATTATCAATAATTGCCTGAGTGAACTCGGTGGTACTGGCGTTCCCCCCTAGATCCCGCGTCACGGTTTTACCCTCGGCGATGGTTTTACGCACGGCCTCCCGGATTTGGCGTGCCTTGTCCTGCATTCCCAGGTGCTCCAGCATCTGGATGGAGGCGAGGATCACCGAACAGGGATTGGCTATATTCTGGCCGGCAATGTCCGGCGCCGAGCCATGCACTGCTTCAAATATGGCTACGTCCTTACCTATGTTGGCGCCCGGCGCCATTCCCAGGCCACCGACCAGGCCGGCACACAAATCAGACAGGATATCGCCGAACAGGTTAGTGGTGACAATAACGTCGAAGCGCTCGGGATACATCACCAGATTCATGCAGGCGGCGTCCACTATCATTTCGTTGCTTTCGATATCAGGGTAGCGTTTGGCTACCTCTCGCGCAACTTCCAGAAACAGGCCCGAGGTGGATTTGAGGATGTTGGCCTTGTGAACAGCGGTGACTTTCTTGCGGCCTTCCTGGCGGGCCAGCTCGTAGGCGGCGGTCACTATTCGCTCGGCGCCGTCACGGGTAATGATGCTCATCGCCTCGGCACTGGCATTATCGTCCGAACGTTTCTGTCCCATACCGGAATACATACCCTCGGTATTTTCCCGAATGGTGATGATGTCGATATTGCTGAAGCGGCTGCGGGTGCCTTCGAAAGAAACCACGGGGCGAATATTGGCGTAGAGGTTGAAGTGCTTGCGCAGGGAGACGTTAATGGAAGTAAAGCCGCCGCCGACAGGGGTAGTAAGGGGGCCTTTCAGGGCGATTTTATTTTTTTGTATCAGGTCCAGGGTGCTGGGGGGGAGGAGTTCACCGTGTTTGTCCAGGGCCATCAGGCCTGCGTCGGCGAGGTCGTAATCGAAGTTACAACCGGCGTGATCCAATATCTTCAGGGCGGCGTCGATAATGCTGGGGCCTATGCCGTCGCCCGGGATCACGGTAATACTGCGTTTACTCATGGGCAGCTTTCCGTTATCTGTAATTATAAAAATAGGGTCGCTAAAACAGCCCGACATTTATAGCATTTTTAAGGTTTTTTCGCCATTTATCTTTAGTCTAACGCCGGTAACGCAGATCTTTCAGGTTAAATCCCAGCTCGATGTCGTCCACCAGCCTGACCAGTTGACGGGCAAGTAAAGCCTGGGAACCGTGCTGATGAACGGTTTTTTCATCCCGAGTTTCAGCCGGGGCCATCAGCAATTGATCCAGGCTGCCATGTTGTTGCAACAGACTTTTGGCTCGTTTTGGGCCTATTCCGGGGACGCCCTTGATACCGCTGCCGGACACACCGGTCAGCGCCCAGTAATCGACCAGCTGCCCAACGGCCAGGCCATATTGTTGCTGGACATGTGCAGAATCCAGCCAGCGCTGGTTAAAGTGATCCCATAGCCGTACCCAGGGATTGAGCAGCTGGCAGAATCCCTTATCGGTAGAGATTATGGTCACCTGACGTCGATGGGCGGCGAGGGTATTGGCCAGGGTGGCAATCAGGTCATCGGCTTCGTCTGTATCTGATAGCAGGGCATCTATGCCCAACTGCCAGAGTGATTGCTGCAACTCGTCCATATGTGCTGCCAGCGGACCTGGCATAGGGGGCCGGCCGGCCTTGTAGTCGGGAAAAAGCCGGTGGCGGAACCCCTCGGGCGCCCCGTCAAAGACCGCCACCACATGGCTGGGCGTAAACTGGCCAAGCAGTTTACGGGCAACCTGCTCCACGGTGGCCCGGGTTGCCGCCAGCTGGCTGGCTTCATCCTGATGTTGAGTCGTTTGTACCGCATAGATGCGGCGGATAAGGTTGAGGGCGTCGATAATCAGTAGTTGCATGATGTCAAAGCCGGGGAAGCTTCCTTCTCCGGCCATCGCCTCTGGTCAGCGGTTGATACGGTAGCAGGGCACATACTGGGCACCCGGCAGCTTCATGCGTTGTTGATCCACAAATTGCTGCAGCAGCTTGTCCATCATTTTCATCAGCTTGGGGGCGCCGTTGATCAAGAAGGGACCTTTTTTCTCGATGGCACGGATGCCGCCTTCCTTGACGTTGCCGGCAACAATACCGGAAAACGCCCGCCTCAGGTTGGCCGCCAGCTGTTGCTGGGGCTGCTCCCAGTGCAGGTTGAGGTTGGCCATGTTTTCATGGTCGGGTACAAAGGGCAGTTGAAACTCGGGCTCTATCTTCAATGACCAGTTAAAGGAATAGGCATCACCCACCGACTTGCGATAGTCGCGCACCAGGGGCATGGCATTTTTCATCTGCCGGGCGACCTCGGCCGGATCACCTATGATGATTTGATACAGGCTCTGGGCCTCGGGGCCCAGGGTGTTGCCGATGAAGTCGTCCACGCTTTTAAAATAGCTGGCACTTTCCTGGGGCCCGGTCAGTATGATGGGAATGGGTTGGTGCCGGTTTTCCGGGTGCATCATAATGCCCAGGATATACAGGATCTCCTCCGCCGTACCCACACCGCCGGGGAATACGATAATGCCGTGGGCCATGCGAACGAAGCCCTCCAGCCGTTTTTCTATATCCGGCAGGATCACCAGTTCATTGACGATGGGATTCGGCGGCTCGGCGGCGATAATCGACGGTTCTGTCAGCCCTATATAGCGACTGCCGCTCACCCTCTGCTTGGCATGACCCACAGCGGCCCCTTTCATCGGTCCTTCCATCGCGCCCGGACCACAGCCGGTACAGATATTCAGCTCGCGCAGGCCCAGCTCGTTGCCTACCTCGCGGGTATACTGGTACTCGGCGGCATTGATGGAGTGTCCACCCCAGCAAACCACCAGGTTGGGGTCAATCCCGGGGTGAACGGTTCCGGCATTGCGCAGGATGGAAAACACCAGATCGGTAATATGCAGCGACTGGGTCAGGTTCAGTTGCTTGGTGACTTGCAGGTGGCTGTGCACATAGATGATATCGCGCAATACGGAAAACAAATGATCCTGGATACCACGGATGATTTCCCCGTCCACAAAGGCGTGCTCGGGTGGATTGAACAGTTCCAGCTTGACCCCGCGTTCCCGACGGATCACATTGACATCAAAGGATTTATAACGCTCGAGGATCTCTTTTGAGCTGTCGGTTTTACTGCCCGAGTTGAGCACCGCCAAGGCACAATTACGAAACAGTTGGTAAAGATCCCCGGAAGCCGACTGTTTAAGGCGATCAACTTCAATTTGCGACAGCAGGTTCATGCTGCCGACCGGATTAATATGGGTGATCATGGATACTCCGTGAGTAATATTGTTATTTTTCTGCAGCGGACAGCCGAGAATGCGTCTCGGTCGAGCTAACTGCCTGATCTGGATGGTATTGCAGCATCGGGAGCCAGGCGCAGTATCGCCGCCAATCCATCCCTGGAAGTAAGCGATGCTGCTTCGGGCGCTCATCATGCCGAGCCGTCGTTCGGTTGCCAATCATGTCAGTGTATCAGTATTGGTAAGCAGGATTTAGCAACCATATCAAGAAGCTATGGGATCCGGTGCCAGGCTGGTCCAATCAATACGCTGTTTTTGATGAGAACTGTTTACCTTCACCAGGCCCTTGTGAATGGCCTGAATGCAGCAATGGCGAATATCGCCGTTAAAGAAGGCCGCCTGCTGACAGTCGACCGCCAACAATTCCACCCAGGTGGCGTCCCCGGTCTGCTCCGACAGCTGATGGGCGGCGGCCATGGCCAGGTAGAGGATATCGCTCAGGCGCATATCATCCATGGCGTGGGGCGCCTTGGGTAAAAAAGGATGGCCGATAATACCGATGGCCAGCCGCCTGTCCAGCTCAAAGGGGCAGGGAAATTCATCAAACATGCGCTCAATACTGGCGATGGTCTGTTGTAGATCCGGGACCTGTCGCTGGGATATCACATATATAAACTGGCCGTCCCGCAGATCATAGATGCGGGCCTTGGGGTGGATACGGCCCTGCAGGTAGTCGCCCAGGCTTTTCTGGATCTTGAGGGCATAATCCAGCCCCATCCGTGCATTGAGATCGGTCATAAAGGGCACGTGGATCAAGAAATAGTAAATCTTGTCGTTGAAGGGTTG
Organism: Zobellella maritima; assembly: GCF_003075035.1. Taxonomy (GTDB): domain Bacteria; phylum Pseudomonadota; class Gammaproteobacteria; order Enterobacterales; family Aeromonadaceae; genus Oceanimonas; species Oceanimonas maritima. The sequence continues at coordinate 14,738 of NZ_QCZE01000001.1, forward strand.
TGCTATAGCTTCATTCAGATACCACTGTTCGGATCTTAGCTGGCGCTTGGCCATTTCCTGGGGTAGGCGTTGCATCAGCTGGCGCCAGTTGGACAGGCCGGTTCTGGGTTCGATCAGCAGGGACTGTTGTAAATTCTCGTTTTTGAGCTGCAGGCGGCGGCAGCGGATATGATTGCGTACCAGCCCATAGAGTAGCAGGGGAGAGACCAGGCTCAAGCCTACGGCCAGCATGGCGAAGCGTTGCCGTTCTAGCTGCAGGCTGTCTTTCTGCAGATGCAGCTCCGCCAGTTCCCGTTCTTGTTGCAACTGCTGATCGCTTTCCTGGATCAGACTTTGGGTCAGCAGCCGGTTCAATTTTGAAGCCCGTTCATAGTAGTTGTGAAAGGCCTGCTGGTGGGCGAGGGCCAGGCGATAATTGCCGTTTTGCTCATAGCCAAGGGCCAGCAACCGGTGGCTTTCAATCAGGCGGGGCACATCGTCCAGTTGCTTGGCCAGGGCCTGGGCCTTTTCCAGCTGTAACATGGCCAGGCCAGGCTCCTGTTGCTGCTGGTGCAGTCTGCCCAGCAGCAGCAGGGTATCAACCAGCCGCGGTTGATCGTCTTGCATCTGGAAGCGGGCCCGGGCCAGGTTGAGGTAGTGCAGGGCATCCTTGAACTGTTTCAAGTTCAGATAGGATTGACCCACTTCATAGTACAGCCGGGACATCAGGCCGGCATCGCCCTGAATACGCACCAGATCCATGGCATTAAAAAAATAGACCAGGGCCAGGTTGGCATCATCATTGGCCCGGGTCACCCGGCCAAGGCTGATTAGCGAGCCGACCAACAAGGGGCCATTTCCCAGCAATTCAAATTCGGTGGTCGCCTGGTTGGCGTAGAACACCGCTTTTTGCGGGTTTCCCAGGCCGGCATACAGGGTGGCCGCATGTTCGGCTGCCAGGGCCTTGAGATAATACTGATGTTGCTCGGTCAGCAGCTCCAGGGTTTCAACATAGTGGGACAGGGCCAGTTCGGCCTGTTGCAGCAATCGATAATAGTCGCCCAGCAGGTAATTAGCCCAGGCCTGGAGTTCCAGGTCTCCCTGTTGCTGTGCCTGCAGCCGGATCTGTTCGAAAGCCAATTTGGCCTCGTCAAACTTATGCAGCGCAAGCAGGTTTTCGGCTTGCAGCAATTGCAACTGCTTTTCCAGCAGCGCCTTATCCCGTTTGCTTTGACCGACCAGCTCCCGGGCCTGAGCTAGCAGTACCTGGGCCTGCTCTGCCTTGCCCTGGGCCAGGGTCAATTTGGCTTTCAGCAACAGGCTGCCCGCCTGGCTGTGGGGCTGACGGGCACTTTTGCCGAGCTCGATGGCCTGGTCGAGACTGGCGCCGGCCGGCTGCATCAGGCCTTCGTTGGCCTGACACAAGGCCTGAATTTGCAAGGCAGCCAGGGTTTGTTCACGGGTGCGGTAGCCATTGCCCTGATCCTGATAAACACGATCCTGGCGGGAATTGACCATTTGTTCGGGGTTTGCCTCTTCCCGTTGCAGAAAATAGCTGGTCAGGGCAATGCATTCGGCGGGGCGGCTGATCAAGAGCTGTCGGGCCCGCTGTAATTCAGCGGGCTCAGGTTGGTATTCCGGCAAGGGGGGCGAACCGGCAAGATGGGATACCAGGACGGCGACAGACAGGATCACTATAATAGGCTACCGAAAAAACAACATATAAGATGGCAGTTTACGGAGCTGCCTGCCTATAGTCCAGCCCTCGCAGCCTATATGCACGGGTGATAATCAACAGCGGCGCGGCTGGCTTATCGAGTCTACTGACGCAACAGCCGCACATTGGTCGCCTTGCCGGGGACATTGCTGCGATAGGGGTTGATATCCAGGCCGCCGCGGCGAGTATAGCGGGCGTAGACGGTCAGGGCCTGAGGCCGGCAGTGGTGCATCAGCTCCATGAATATGCGTTCGACACACTGTTCATGAAACTCATTATGCTGCCGAAAGGAGATCAGGTAGCGCAGCAGGGCATCCCGCTTGATACGCGGCCCCTGGTAGCGGATCATCAGGCTGCCCCAGTCGGGCTGGCCGGTGACCAGGCAATTGGATTTCAACAGGTGGCTGTGCAGGGTTTCGGTGACCACTTCCGCTTCGGTGGCGTCGCTCAGCATCCCGGCACTGGGCTGATACTGGCTGACTTCGATGTCCAGATCATCGATGCAGTCACCGGGCAGGTCTCCGAATTGGGCCGGAGCCGAGTGCAGCTCATACAGGGTGACCCTGACCTGGCCCTGGGCGCAGATTGACAGGTCCCGGGTCAGTATTTCCTCTACTTCTTCCAGATCGGCAAAACGGCTCTGATTAAAGCTGTTGAGATACAGCTTGAATGACTTCGATTCGATCAGGTTGGTGCTGGTGGCCGGTACCCGTACTTCGCCCATGGCGACGATGGGCTTGCCCTTGGGGTTCAACCAGGACAATTCATACAGGCCCCACAGGTCTTCTCCATGGAAAGGCAGGGACTCGGCGTCCAGCCCCAGGTCATCCCGGTTCAGGCTGCGGGGCACGGGCTGCAGCAGGCTGGCATCGTATTCACAGACATAGCTGCTTTGTTTGCCCAGAGGCAGATCGGCCAGTGCCTTGCTGTGCTGGTATTTCTGTTCAGGTGTCATTTTCAATTCCGGTTGATAGAATGCGCCGCATTTACGCCTTATTGTGAGACTTTGGCATGCAAGATCAAGTGGTGATGGCCCTGGGCGAATTCTTTGCCCGTTGGCAGCGGCTGGGAGGCCACGGCCTGGTAGACCACGATCAGGAATTCCCATCGCCAGCCGAATGCCTGCCTCCCCATCAGGGCCGGGTCGCCTGGCACCCCTGGCTCAGGCCCAACCCCGGTTCGTTCGACAATCTCGCCAGTGGGCTGGCGATGCAGGTGCATCCGGATCTGGCCGGCTATTATGGCCATTATTTCGCTGCCAATATCCCGGCCTGCTTCAAGGGACTGTTTATTAATTTACTGCAACCCTGGAACCAGGATGACTTTGAACGCCTGCAGGAAAACCTGATCGGCCACCAGTTGATGCAGCAACGCCTGGGGCTGCCGGCGACCTGGTTCCTGGCAACCTGCCGTGATGAGCATCGGCTGGTGTGCCTGGATAACGATACCGGTGAAGTGATACTGGAACGGTTGGGACAAGGCAAAATCGGCGTGCTGGCGCCGACGCTGGCCGGCTTTTTACGCCGCCTGGAGCCGGTGGCAAACCCGGGGGATTAGGGATTGGCTGGCCCGTTCTCGGCTTCCTGTAGGAAGCCTTTCCCCCGGGTCACTGACTCAGGTCATTAAATATCCTTCGGATATTATCGCGGCGAGGTCGCCCCTCCTACGGCACAACCGGAATCCGGCAGTGACCCTGTGGGAGGAGCGACCTGGCGGCGAGTTGGCCAAAGGCCATCAAGCATCATCAACACGGGGAAGTAAACTCATACCCCTAGTTCTTGAAATCCCAGGATAAATTCGAAACCAGCCGGCAGGGCTCGCAAAAGAAGTCGAAGATATCATGCAGCGGCTCGCTCAGCCGCCAGGCGTCGCCGCAGCCGGGACAGGGCCGCTGCTGCTCTTGCTCCAGGCTTTCGCCGCCGACCCGGTACAGGTAGTAGAAGGTCGGCACCCGGGTCAGGTACTCAATGCGCTTGGCCAGATCCCGGCCCCGCCTGGCCAGCCGGCTGTCGCACTCGCCCAGCTCGCTCAGGGCCGCATGCTCAACCACGGAGCCGTTCATCTGCAGTTGATCGCAGGCCTCCCAATCTTCCTGCCACTTCAGTACCTGCTTGTGGTCACCATTGGCCACCGCCGGTATCCGGTACAGGGGAATGGGCGAGAAGTGCTCCCCGCAGCGCAGGGGCGAGCAGGTATGCAGGTAGGTGGTGTAGAGCAACTGCCAGCCAGGGGAAACACAGTCATCGGTGGTGTCCGAGTTCAGATCCTGGCCCCTGACCTGCAACTTGGGGGCCAGCAGGCCGGCCTGCTGCAGCTGCTCGACGGCAAGTTCGACCTGGCGACTGTGATGCCGGGGATGCAGGCTGTCCCGTTCGGGGCAGACTACCCGGCTGGTCAGCCAACCCTGATGAATACTGGTGGGAAACTCCCGGCCGAGGATCTGGCCATTATAGCGCAGGGCGTCCAGCAGCCGGCGCACGGCCTGCTCGGCGTCGGCCAGCTGGATATCCTGGTAACAGTCGAAAGTCAGTTCACAGACCCACATCAGCCTGCTTTCCCGGCCAGTAGCTGCTCCAGCCTGGCCACCCTGGCTTCCAGCTCGGCAATGCGTTGCTCCTGACTTGCCTGCTGCATGACCTGGGTCTGGGCCGGTTCGGCCATGGGGGTCAGGCTGGCGGGGGATTGCTTGTACTGATTGACCAGCTGGATCAGGCTGGCCATGTTGACCGGTCCGCTCATCCGCGCCCTGACGGCAGCGGTAGACACGCTTTTGCCTTCGCTGATCAGGCTGTGGATGGCGGCAATAATATCCTGACTGGACATGACAACTCCTTAATAATAATTTTCATCACCGCAAACTGACATTCAGGTGATCGATAATCTCGGCCCAGTCGGAATCATCCTGCAGGCCTTCCTTCAGAAAACTCGCCTGGGCCTTGCTCCAGAAAGGCGCGTCCACCAGTTCCATATCGGGAGGGAGGCGGTGGCTGGCCAGGAAGTGCTCTATACCCTCATGGCTGGCATCCAGGCCCAGTTGTTCAAACAGTTCGCTAAACGGATGAATGATGTGTTCCATACAGCCTCCTTGTGTGATGTCCCCTATAGCATAGGCGAGTTCAGCGCTCTCTCAACACCGGCAGAGAGACATCCACCACCCTCAGACCATGGAGCCAGAGATCTCCTTCATCGCGCTGCAAGCCGTCGTGGCTGAATTCAAATTTAAACTGGGCCAGCAGCCGGCCTTGGCGCCAGCGATAACGGTAACGGTAGAGGGTCAGTAACTGCAGGTCCTGTTGACGGCAATACCGCTTCAGCCAGTGATAGGCGAACTCGCTTTGCCGGCGGATATGCCAGTAGCCGGCGGCCAGCAGGGCCAGGGCCAGGATGGCGAATAGTTCGGTCATCGGGTTATCGACAACAGGTTGCCGATGGCGTCGCGCAGCTGCTCCGACAGCGCCGGGTTGTGCAGGTTGGCGAGGATCAGCGGACGCAGGGCCGGCGTAGAGACCAGCTCGGCAAACAGGCCGTTAAACAGCGGGGCGTGCCGGCCGGCCAGGACATCCAGAAATTCGAACAGCAGGGTTTCGTCGGTCAATTCCTGCCAGAGCCGGGCCGCTATGGTCAGCATCAGGGTTTGTCCCGGCGCCATGGCCAGCAGGCTGGAGAGCTTGTCCCGGCGGGCGGCAAAGGGCGCACAGCCGGCGGTGGCTCTCAACAGCAGGGCGATACGCTCTTCATCCGGTGTCTGCCGCTCCAGCTCGGGGCTGATGGCAGCGAGCAGCTGCCGGGCCAGTTCATGGGGGATGGCATGATGCTCGCACTGGCTCAGCAGGGCATTTTGCACCGGCAGGGGCAGGCTGAACAGGCGGTTGCCCAGCTGCCGGCACAGCGCTTCGTCGGCAGGCAGCCTGGCAACCAGATCGGCCAGCCCCTGCAGGCCAAGGGCCTGCCAGCTGTCGCCTTCGGGCGCCTCCAGGTAGGCTTGAACCGGTGCCAGGTAGGCCGACGGCGGCAGTCCCAGATCCAGGCTGAGCCGGGCATGAAAGGCGGCCAGCTTGTCCTGGGCCGGTTGAAAGGTAAAGGGGGTCTGGGCCAGTTGCTGCTGTTGGGCTTCGGTCAGGGGGGCTCCCAGATCCTGACCCAGCTGTTCAACCAGGGCGGAGAGAAAGTGCTTGACCGCCGCCGGACTCAGCAGACCACGCTCATCCAGCGGCAGTTTCAAAAACCAGATATAGGGCTGCTGGCCAGCTTGCAGCCAGTAGCTCACCGCCAGCCAGGCATGGCGTTGCAGGGGCCAGGGATAAGGCCGGCGGCCGGCCTCGATCTCTTCAAAATCGGAATTCTTCAGGGGTTGCAGGCGGCGGCCCAGATCGTAGAGGCGGAATTGTGTACCGGCTTGGGTTAAAAATTCGCTCAAGGTATTGATTTGCATTGGGGCCTCCTGTTCAGACAAGGCGGAATTATAGGGAGGTTGCAGCCAAGATGGTATAGTAAAGGCACCTTTGTAGTAGATGGAGTGCCACCCATGAACCCGGATCCGCAAACCCGGCTCAATGCCATAGAGCAGGAGCTCAAAGCCTTGTCATGGTGGCAGGCGCAGCCTCCCGCCCCCGAGGCCCTGGCCAGCCAGGAGCCATTTTGCCTGGATACCCTGACCTTCCCCCAGTGGCTGCAGTTTGTCCTGCTCCCCCGGATGCAGGCCCTGCTGGATGCCGGTGCCCCCTTGCCGACCCGCATTGCCCTCTACCCGATGGCGACCGAATGCTTCAAGGATTTGCCCGAAAACACCCGGGCCCTGGAGGAAGCGATCGCCCAGCTTGACGAGAGCTTGACCGGTAAGCGGGTTGTTCGCGAGGCATGAACATCGAGCTTATCTATGAAGATGACTGGCTGGTTGCGGTCAACAAGGCCGCCGGGCTGCTGGTGCATCGCAGCTGGCTGGATAAAAACGAAACTCGCTTCGCCATGCAGTTAACCCGGGATCGGGTGGGCTGCCATGTGTTTCCCGTGCACCGTCTGGACCGGCCGACGTCGGGGGTATTGTTGTTCGCCAAGAGTGCCGAGGTGGCGCGTCGACTCACCCTGGCATTTACCGAGCGGCAGGTGGCCAAGTCCTACCTGGCCCTGGTGCGAGGTTATATGCCGGCCCAGGGCTCGCTGGACTATGCGCTCAGCCACAAACTGGACAAAATCGCCGACAAGTTCGCCGATACGGAAAAACCGCCCCAGCCGGCGGTGACCCATTGGCAAAGCCTGGCTCAGGTAGAACTGCCTTTCGCAGTATCGAAGAAACATGCCACCAGCCGTTACAGCCTGGTGCGACTGAACCCGGAAACCGGGCGCAAGCATCAGCTGCGCCGGCATATGGCCCACCTGTTCCACCCCATCGTCGGCGACACCACCCATGGGGATGGCCGTCATAATGCCTTTTTTCGTCGGCAGTTTGCTTGTGAGCGGTTGCTGTTGCACGCTCACCAGTTGCGGCTGACGCATCCGGTGAGCGGTGACCCCCTGTTGCTGCAGGGAGAGCTGGATCCAAGCTGGCAATCGCTTATTTGTGAGTTCGGCTGGCAAAGAGCGCTCGATTAGGCTTTGTTGGCCGGGTTAATATTTATAATTAAACGACAGATATAGACTCGTCAGTGACGCTACAAGCTCTTCTAGATCAGATTAATCACGATGCCCGGGGCCGCTTCGGCCAGGGCAAGGTGGCCGGCTATATTCCGGCTCTGGCCCAGGTGCCGGCGGAGCGCTTCGGTATTGCCGTTGCTACCGTGGATGGTGACCTGTACCACAGCGGTGATGCCCTGCAGCCTTTTTCCATCCAGAGTATCTCCAAGGCGTTCTCCCTGGCTCTGGCCCTGCAGCGCTACGGCGGAGAGCTCTGGCAAAGGGTGGGCAAGGAGCCGTCGGGTACTGCCTTCAACTCGCTGGTCCAGCTGGAGTTTGAGCAGGGAATACCACGTAACCCCTTTATCAATGCCGGCGCCCTGGTCGTGGTAGATGCCCTGGCATCCCGCCTGTCGGCACCGGTACATGCCTTGCTGGAAAATATGCGGCTGCGCTCGGGTAATCCCGGTATCCGGATCGATCACAAGGTGGCCGAATCCGAGTTTGAGCACAGGTACCGAAATGCGGCCATGGCTAACTTGATGAAAAGCTTTGGTAATTTCCACAATGATGTGGACACTGTACTGAGGGCCTATTTCAGTTACTGCGCGTTGGCGATGAGCTGTGTCGATCTGGCCCGTGGTTTCAGTTTCCTGGCCAACGGCGGCCAATGCGTCACCACGGGAGAGCAGTGCCTGTCCCGGTTGCAGACCCAGCAATTGAATGCGCTCTTGTTCACCTCCGGCCTCTATGATGCCGCCGGCGATTTCGCCTATCGGGTGGGGATGCCGGGCAAGTCCGGGGTGGGGGGCGGCATTATCGCCCTGGTGCCGGGACAGTTCAGCGTTTGTGTCTGGTCGCCGGAGCTGGATCAATATGGCAATTCGGTGGCCGGGATCTGGGCCCTGGAAGCGTTATCGCGCGCGCTGGATTTACGACTTTTTTGACAGGAGCAAGCATGGCCAGTGTAGAAATCATTATTGGCACCGTTTACGGTTCGGCAGTGCTGGTGGCCGAAAGCCTGGCCGATGCCCTGGAACGGGCGGGCCATCAGGTTCGATTGCATGAAGATGCGGTGCTGGCCGAGCTGGATAAATCCAGGTTTTGGCTGGTGGTCACCTCCACCACGGGGCAGGGCGATGTGCCACCCAACCTGCTGCCGCTGTTTGAGGAGATGCGTAACAGCTGTCCGCCGGTTCCCGAGCTGAACTATGCCCTGGTCGCCTTGGGCGACAGCAGTTACGATAACTTCTGCGGCGCCGGCCGCCAGTTTGATGAGTTGCTGCAGGAGTTGCAGGCCAAGGCGGTGGTGGACCGGCTGGAAGTGGATGCGTGTGAAACCCTGGAACCGGAAGAACCGGCCCTGGAATGGCTAAAAGGCTGGCTCGACAAGCTGTAAGGACCTGACACCTGTGGCCGCAAGGCAACGGTGGAAGGCCCGACCCGCGGCGAGTTGGTCACAGTCCATCGAAGATCTTCAGGTTTCCTGTGGGAGGCGCGACCCCGCGGCGAGTTGGCCGAAGGCCATAAAAATGAAGTTGCAGGAAGCTTGTGTCCGGGCTCACTAGCCCAGGTCATTAAATATCCTGCGGATATTATCGCGCCGGGGGCGATGCACCCACAGGGGTGCACCTTGTATCAAGGCAGCTTGATCCCGTCTTTTTCGATGACGATCAGCCCCTTCTTGTACAGGCCGCCGATGGCTTTCTTGAAGGTGCCCTTGCTGATGCCGAACACCCGGAAAATGGTGTCCGGATCCGTCTTGTCACCCACGCTTAAGGCGCCACCGGCTTGTTGCAGGCGATTCAGCACCGCCTCGGCGGCTTCGTCTATCTTGCCGGGACCGGGCTTGTAGAGGCTCAGGTCAATCTTGCCGTCGTCGCGCACCTGCTTGATATAGCCTTTGGTGGCCAGCCCGGTGGGGATGCGGCCGGAGACATCGGATTTGAACACCAGTCCCCAGTACTTGTTATCCACGATCGCCTTGAAGCCCAACTGGGTATGCTCGGCGATCAGCAGACTCACCTCGTCACCGGCCCGGTAGGGGGGGAGCTCGCGGCTGACAAAGCTGTCCAGCTTGCTGCTGGCGACCATGCGGCCCTCGTAATCCAGGTACAGGTATACTACATAATTGCGGCCGTCGTGCATGGGGGTGGCCTGCATGCGCTGGGGTACGAAGATATCTTTCTTCATGCCCCAGTCGAGGAAAGCGCCCAGGCGATTGGTGGTAACCACCTTGAGCGAGGCAAACTGACCGACGCGTGCCTTGGGTTTGTCTGTGGTGACGACCGGCAGTTGATCCGCATCCAGGTAGATAAAGACCTTGATGCTGTCTCCCGGCTGGCAACCAGCGGGCAGTTGCCGGCGGGGCAGGAATACTTCGCCATACTGATCGGCATCCAGCCAGCCGCCTTTGTCGTCCAGTCGCAGCAGGGGCAGGGAATTGTCGTCGCCAAGGGTTATCATAGGGGCTCTCACAGCAAGCGGATAAAGACCGGATCTTAGCCTGCCCGGGTTACAAAGGCCAAACTAAAAGGATCATTACCACCGCCGTACAACCGAGCAGTACCGACAGCGGCAGGCCCAGCTTCCAGTAGTCCTTGAAGGCATACCCCCCCGGGCCCATCACCAGCAGGTTGGACTGGTGGCCGATGGGTGTCAGGAAGGGCAGGGAAGCACCTATCGCCACTGCCATCAGGAAGGGGTCCGTCGCCGCCTCCAGGCCCTGGGCGGTACTGATGGCGATGGGGGCCATCAGTACCGCGGCGGCGGCATTGTTGATCACATTCGACAACAGCATGGTGGCAAACAGTATGATGCCCAGCAGCCAGAAGGGCGCCAGGGCGGTGCCGCTGGCCAGTATTAACTGGGCGAGGCTGGCCGCCGCCCCGGTGCTTTCCAGCGCCCCGCCCAGGGGCAGGGTGGCGCCCAGCAACACGATAATGGGCCAGTCTATGCTGCTGTAGAGCTCCCGCAGGCGGATCAGCCCGGTCAGCACCATGGCGCCGGCACAGGCGGTAAAGGCTACCGGTGGCGAGACCAGCCCCAGGGCCGACGCCAGGATCGCCAGGCCAAACAGGGCCAGGGGGCGGAGCACCTGGGTGTGTTTGCCGATGCGCAGCGGGCGCTCGGCCAGGGGGTAGCAACCAAACCGTTCAAAGATGCCGGCCAGGGTGTCCTTGTCGCCCTGGAGCAGCAGCACATCGCCGGGCTTGAAACGAATATTGGCCAGGTTGGGAGGCAGTTTGTGGCCTTCCCGGGCGACCGCCAGCAGGTTGACGCCATAACCCCGGCGTAATTTGAGATCCGCCGCCGAGCGGCCGATCAGGCGCGAGTCGTGACCGATCACCCCTTCCATCACGGTAATATCCTTGCTGGTCAGGAAACGTTCCGCCAGCTGTTCGTCAGCGTTCAGTTCCAGGCCACTGGCATCCAGGAAGGTTTTCAGAGTTTCGGCATCGGCCTTCAATACCAGGATATCTTCCGCCCTCAGGCGTTGATAAGGGGCGGGGGCGGGCAGGCGCTGCTCATCCCGCACCAGGGCCAGGATCTGGATTTTTCCCCCGACCAGTTGTTCCAGTTCATAAAAGGTTTTATTGATGCCGCCGGCCTGTTCGGGAACATAGACCTCGGTCAGGTATTCGGCGATATCGTAGAGGTTATCCCCCTTGTCACTGCCGGTGCGGCTGGGCACCAGCAGGTGCCCCAGCAGCCAGATAAAGATCAGCCCGGCCAGGGCCACCCCCAGCCCGACCGGGGTAAAGTCAAACAGCTGAAACGGCTCGCTTCCCAGGTTGCGGCGGAAGTCGGCGATAATGATATTAGGCGGTGTGCCGATCAGGGTGATACAGCCACCCATCAGTGAACCAAAAGCCATGGGCATCAGCAATTTGGACACCGGGTTGCCGCTGGCCCGGCACAGCTTGAGGGCGATAGGGATCATGATGGCCATGGCGCCCACATTGTTCATAAAGGCGGAACACAGGGTGGTGACCGAGCTGAGTGCGATCAGCTGCAGCAGGGCATTGTTACCGACCCGGCCCAGCAGGTTGGCGAGGGCATCCACCACCCCTGCGCTCCACAGGGTATGGCTGATCACCAGCACCGCCGCCACGGTAACCACGGCGGCATTGCCGAAACCGCTGAATATCTGGTCTTCGGGCACCACTCCGGAAATGGCGCCGATCAGCAGCGCCATCATGGCGACCAGGTCATAGCGCCAGTAATCGAGGATAAATAACAACAGGGCAGCGAGCAGTATGATTCCGATAATCCATTGATCGATCATAATAGTATCCAGGCTGCCGGTATCTCCTGGGGCCATCTTAGGCGTAAAATGAATACTTGGCTATGATGAGGTAAAAACGATGCGCAACGAACTGGATAACAGGGTGGTGCTGGATGTGTTCGAGAAAGTCCAGCGTTTTGGCGAGCCCCATGAGCATGGCCATATCCTGGAAGGGATAGTGGCGACGTCCGACTTCGATGGTTACAGTGTCAATCTCTCCGGCAGCGGGGTGTCATTGCAGCTCAACTTCCACCAGAGCTATCGCTTCGATTATGCCAGCGACAAGGCAAAAGAGCAGTTTATGGCCAAACTCGACTATATCCACCGGCATTTCAACAATCCTGCCGGCTAATGTACGACCCCGTTGAGCCGGACTCCCTGCATATTCCCGGCCCCGAAGAAAAAAACTGGGCCATGTTCTGTCATCTGGCGGCATTTGCCGGTTTTATCCTTCCCCTGGGCAATATTATCGCGCCGTTGGCGCTCTGGTTGATGAAAAAGCAGGAATCGCCCTACGTGGACCATCATGGCCGGGAAGTGCTGAATTTTCAGATAACGGCGTTGATCGCCCTGGTGGTGTGCTGGCTGTTGGCCTTTGTGCTGATTGGCTTCGTATTGATGGTCCTGCTGGGTGCATTGTGGCTTGTCTTTACGCTGGTGGGTCTGGTCAAGGCCAGCCAGGGTGACTACTTCCGTTATCCCCTGACACTCCGTCTGCTGCACTAAGCCTTTGCCGGAACAACAATATGTCCGCTATGCGAGCATGCCGGGCAGTTATCGGAATGGGGTGGCTGTCAATACGAACCGCTGTCGATCCGGTTCTTGTCCTGCTTGATGATGGCCAGAATGGTGTCTTGGTGGCGGGGGCTTTGTAGTAAGGGAGGAAACAGGGCGGCATGGCCGCCCTCGGGCTGGTAACCAGTTAGTTGTGTTTGTGCAGCTCGGCGTTCAGCTCGATCGCGGACTGGTTGGTTTTCACCTCGATGCGACCGTTCTGGGAGTTGCGACGGAACAGCAGGTCCGGCTTGCCGGCCAGCTCAGCCGCCTTGACGGTACCGACTTCGTTGTTCTTGTCGTCCAGCACAGTCACTTTCGCGCCGGCGGTGATGTACAGACCGGACTCGATGGTGCAGCGATCGCCCAGTGGGATACCCAGGCCCGCGTTCGCGCCCAACAGGCAGCCTTCGCCAACGGAAATGACGATGTTGCCGCCGCCGGACAGGGTGCCCATGGTGGAACAACCGCCACCCAGATCGGAACCGTTACCGACCACAACACCGGCAGAGATACGGCCTTCAACCATGCTGACGCCCAGGGTACCGGCGTTGAAGTTGATGAAACCTTCGTGCATGACAGTGGTGCCTTCGCCGACGTGTGCACCCAGACGGATTCGGGACGCATCACCGATACGCACGCCTGCCGGTACCACGTAGTCGGTCATTTTCGGGAATTTGTCGACTGAGTTGACGCTGATGGTACGACCCTGGGCTCGCGCAGCCAGCTGGCGCTGGGCCAGTTCGTCTACCGCGATCGCGCCTTCGGAGGTCCAGGCCACGTTGGGCAGCAGGCCAAACATGCCCGACAGATCCAGGCCGTGTGGCTTGACCAGGCGGTGAGACAGCAGCGCCAGCTTCAGGTAAACCTCGGCGGTGCTTGCCGGTGCGCTGTCGGTTTCCAGGATGGTCACCACCAATGGCTGGCTGGTGCCTTCCAGCACCCCGGCGATCTCGGCCTGCGCCTCGGCGCCTACCGACAGCAAGGCCGTTTCCAGATCCATCAGCTGTGCAGCGCTGATTTCGATTGCCGCATTGCCGTCCTGGTAACCGATCTTCGCAGCAACTGCGCTAATCAGTGCGTCATCAGCGTTCAGCAGCGGCTGGTTGTAGTAAACCTCCAGCCATTCACCTTTGGCGGACTTGGTGCCCACACCCAGACCGAAAGCAAAATTTGCCATCGTGGTAACTCCGTTAATTTTGTTTGGATTCGTAATCGGCTGGCGCCCAGGGCGGCCAGCCGGGTGTCAATCTGTTGCAGGCCGAGCCTTGCTGTTCATTGAACAGTTCACCTATCGCCCGGCCTTAAAGCCCCGCTGCTGCCAGCCCTTGAATATAGAGGGGGCTGGGCTTCGGCTGATGGCGCGACGCTTGTTAGGCGGCGCTTTCCGGCCCGGTTCAGCGACGAATGGTGTTGCGACGCTTGAGGACCGTTTCGATGATGGGGTGCAGTGCAGACATGGTTGTCGCCTTTCCCAGTATATTCATTCAAAACTAGGGCATCTTTTATCATATTTTGTCGTCAGGGTTGAGCTCGGAGACCAACTTTTCTCGTAATTCGGTTTGTTCCTGCTCATTTAATGGCCGGTCCGCACTGTTGGTCAGGCTGAAAAAGTCCTCGACCCGCTCGCCGATGGTGGTGATCTTGGCGGCGTGCAGGTTAAGTCCCAAACGGCTGAAGACGGCACCGATACGCGCCAGCAGTCCCGGAGTATCCAGGGCGACCAGCTCCATCCGGGTGTGCTTGGTCTGTTTTTCTGCCTGTAAAAAATTGACCTGGGTGCCGACCCTGAATTCCCGGTGTCGGCGTGATGGCGGGCGCGAACGGATGACGGGGGCACTGGTGCTGGTCAGCGCCTCAATCAGGCTGGCGCGCAAATGCGGGAAACGGTCACTGCTCACCGGCTGGCCGTCGGGCTCCAGCACGATAAAGGTATCCAGGGCATAACCGTCCTTGGAGGTCATGATCTGGGCGTCATGGATATTGAGATTCTTCTGATCCAGGGCCGCCGCCACCCGAGCAAACAGCTTGGGCGAATCGGGGCTGTAGATAAACAGCTCGCTGCCGCCCCGCTCCGGCTGCTGACTGAGCTGCACCAGCGGGCGGGAGGCGCAGTCATGGGCCAGGATATGCCGGCTGTACCAGGCAATCTGTTCCGGGTTATGGCGGATAAAGTAATCGGCGGTAAAGCGTGCCCACAGGGCCTTGAGCCGCTCCTTGTCGATACCCTCCCGGGTCAGCAGCTGGCGGGCCTGCTGCTGGTTCTCGCGGATCCGCAGGCGCAGATCCGGTGGATTTTCCAGCCCCCGGCGCAGGGCCTTCTGGGTAATAAAATACAGCTCCCGCAACAGGCTGCCTTTCCAGTCGTTCCACAGATGATCGTTGGTGGCGCAGATGTCCGCGACCGTCAGGCAATAGAGATAATCCAGGCGCAGCTCGTCGCGCACCAGGGTGGCGAATTCGGTGACCACGTCCGGATCATAGATATCCCGGCGCTGGGCGGTGACCGACATCAGCAGATGTTGACGTACCAGCCAGGACACCAGTCGGGCATCGGATTTGTCCAGGCCGTGGTGCAAACAGAAAGTCAGCGCATCCTCTGCGCCCAGCTCGGAATGATCTCCGCCCCGGCCTTTGGCGATATCGTGGAACAGGGCCGCGAGATAGAGCAGCTCGGGTTTGCGCAACCGGCCGATGATTTCATGGCACAGGGGATGGCTATGCCGGGCCGAGGGCTCCCGGAACAGGGCGATGTTCTTCAGCAGCCGATGGGTGTGCTCATCCACCGGGTAGGCATGGAACATATCGAACTGCATCTGGCCGACTATCTTGCTCCACTGGGGGAAATAGGCCGCCAGTATGCCGTAGCGGTGCATCAGGGTCAGCGGCAGGCCGATCCCCCTGGGGTGGCGCAGTAGCATCATGAACAGGCGTCGGCAATCGGTCCGTTCGCACAGAAAGCCGGGCAGGCGGCGGCGGGCATCCCGCAGCTGGCGCAGGGTGGTGGAATAGATGCCGGTGATCTGCGGGTGGGCGGCCACCTGATAAAACAGCCGCAGTATGGCCGCCGGTTCATCCTTGAACAGGTTGGGCTGCACCACATCGATCAACCGTCCGCGCAGACGAAACTCGGGGGTCAGGGTTTTCACATCCATGGCGATATTGCCGAGGATGGCCTCATCAAACAGCTGCAGCAGCATTTCGTTGAGCTCGGCGACCCGCCGTACCGTCTGATAGAAGCGCTTCATCATCTGCTCTATCGGCTCGTTTTTCTCGCCGGCAAAACCCAGTGCCGTGGCCACCGCCCGCTGCCGGTCGAACAGCAGCCGGTTGTCACTGCGGTGGATCACCATATGCAGGGCAAAACGCAGTTTCCACAAGAAGGCCTGGCAATCGAGCAACTCCCGGTATTCGGCCCGGGACAGGAAGCCGTGGCTGACCATCTCGCTGAGGGTCGAGGCACCGAAGTGACGGCGGGCTACCCAGCTGATGGTCTGGATATCACGCAGGCCGCCCGGGCTGCTCTTGATATCCGGTTCCAGCTTGTAGCTGGTGTCCTGATACTGGCGGTGGCGAGCTTGCTGTTCCTGTCGTTTGGCCTCGAAAAAGGCATGACTGGGCCAGAAGTGCTCCGGTGCCGTGGCCTGGGTAAGGGCGGCAAAGGTATCGTAGCAGCCGCTGATCAGCCGTGCCTCTATCAGGTTGGTGGCGACTGTGATGTCTTTTTTCCCTTCCTCAACGCATTCCGCCACCGAGCGTACGCTGTGCCCCACCTCCAGGTGCAGATCCCACAGCAGGGTGACAAAGCGGCCGATGCGCTCGCCCAGCTCCTCAGAATGGGCTTCCCGGGAGAGGATCAGCAGATCGATATCGGAATAGGGGTGCAGCTCCCCCCGGCCGTAGCCGCCGACGGCCACCAGTGCCAGCTCGGGATCCGCATCCAGCCCGTGTTGCTGCCACAGGCCGGTCAGCAGCTGGTCCATATACTGGGAACGGGTGGCGACCAGTTCCAGTACATCCTCCCCGGCATCGAAGCGTCGCGCCAGCCAGCCCTGCAGGCTGGCCAGCATTTCCTTGCATTTGCTCAAGGTGAGTTGCTCCGAGGGGAGCAGGGCGGGGGCGAGTAAACTGGCGTCCATGAAGCACATATTCCTGATACCGGGGATAATGCTAAGTTAACAAACTCCGGGGACGGAAGGTAGGGCTGAATCGGAGACGGGGAAGGGACAACGCCCTTCCCCGAGGTATCAGCGCCCGGTCTGTTCGGTCAGCCCATGGCGGGTGAGCGAGTCTCGGGCTGTTCATCCTGTGCAAAGACAGCCTCATCGGTCTGTCCCATCAGCTTGCTGGTGATGCTGCCGGCGGTCATGGCGCCGCTGACATTGAGGGCGGTGCGGGCCATGTCGATCAAGGGCTCGATGGAGATCAGCAGCGCCGCTAATGCCACCGGCAGGCCCATGATCGGCAGCACTATCAGGGCGGCGAAGGTGGCGCCGCCGCCGACACCGGCCACCCCGAAGGAGGCCAGGGTGATCACCCCGACCAGGGTGGCCAGCCACAGGGGGTCCAGCACATCTATTCCCAGGGTGGGGGCTATCATTACCGCCAGCATGGCCGGATAGATACCGGCACAGCCATTCTGGCCGATGGTGGCTCCGAAGGAGGCGGAGAAGTTGGCGATGCTGGCGGGGACCCCCAGTTTCTGGCTTTGTGCCTGCACATTCAGCGGTATGGTGGCGGCGCTGGAACGGCTGGTGAAAGCGAAGGCCAGTACCGGCCAGATCTTCTGGAAAAAACGCCGGGCGTTGATCCCCACCAGGGTCAGCAGTAGGCCGTGTACCAGGAACATGATGGCAATCGCCACATAGGAAGCAGCCAGGAAGGCCGCCAGGCTGAGCACATCCTGCACATCGGAGCCGGCCACGACCTTGGTCATCAGGGCCATCACCCCATAGGGGGTGAGTTTCATCACCAGCCGTACCAGGCGCATCACCAGCGCCTGCAATGACTCGATACCGGCGATCACCCGCTTGCCCTGCTCGGGGCTGTCCTTGAGCAGCTGCAGGGCGGCCAGCCCCAGAAACACCCCAAAGATCACCACACCTATGATGGAGGTGGGGCTGGCGCCGGTCATATCCGCAAAGGGATTGCGGGGCACGAAAGACACCAGCAGCTGGGGCAGGGTCAGGTTGGCCACACTCGCCACCTTGGCTTCCAGCTGCTCGGCACGGGCCAGTTCGCGGGCACCCTGGACCAGGCCATCGGCGCTCAGGCCGAAGGCATAGGTCACACCGACCCCGATCAGGGCGGCAATGGCGGTAGTGAACAACAGGGTACCGATGGACAACAGGCTGATCTTGCCGAGCGCAGCGGCGTTATGCAGTCGCGCAACGGCACCCATGATGGAGACCAGCACCAGGGGGATCACTATCATCTGCAGCAGTCGTACATAACCACTACCCACCACATTGACCCATTCCAGGGTACGGGCGATGGTCTCGGCGTTGTATAACAGCTGCATGGTGAAGCCGGCGGCCACCCCGAACAGCAAACCGGTCAGTACCTGACGAGACAGGGTCAGCCCCTGGCCGGAAAGGCGCCCCAGCAACAGCATAAGTGCAACAAAAATAGCCAGATTTAATAACAAAATCAGCATGTTGGTTCCATAAAGTAGCAGAAAACGATAGTGGGGCTGGATGCTAGCAGCAGATTGAACCGAGAGACAGATTATCTGGTTATGGCATATAACTTTTAAGTTTAAAAAGTAATTTATGTATTTCTTTTGGTTTTTAAAGCAGGGGTGGGAAGGTCAGGGTAAAGCGGCCCTGTCGGCAGCGATATAGGTGGGGAGACAACGGCAAGGGTGGGCAGGCGCAGAGCCAGACTCCTCCTCCCTTGCCGCTTTGCTGCGTCGTTAGAGCTTGCGTACCCGCACGCTGCGGCCCTTGATCTTGCCTTCCTGCAGGCGTTTAAGGGCCTGTTTGGCACTGTCTCTATGGACGGCCACATAGGATTGCATCTCGGTAATGTCGATCTTGCCCACCTGGCTGCCGGCAATGCCGCCTTCCCCGGTCAGGGCGCCCAGGATATCCCCGGCGCGGATCTTGCCTTTGCGACCGGCGGCCAGGTTCAGGGTAACCATGGCCGGTTGTTGCGGTGCCAGGGTACTGTTCAGCTCGGCGAGTGAGCCCTGGGGGATGGGCGCCTGCTGATATTCTTCAATCAGGTTCACCCTGTGGGCATCCCGCGGGCTGTACAGGCTCAGTGCCAGCCCCTGCTGACCGGCGCGGCCGGTCCGGCCGATACGGTGCACATGCACTTCGGGATCCTGAGGCAGGTCATAGTTGATCACCGCCGCCAGTTCCTTGATATCCAGGCCGCGGGCCGCCACGTCCGTGGCCACCAGCACGCTGGCGCTCTGGTTGGCAAAACGGATCAATACCTGATCCCGCTCGCGCTGCTCCAGATCACCATTCAGCGACAGGGCGGAAAACCCCAGGCCGGACAGATGCTCGGTGACCTCCTGACAGGCGCGCTTGGTATTGCAAAACACCACGGCGGAAGCCGGGGTATAATGGCTGAGCAGGGTGGCCAGGGCCTCGCGGCGCAGCTCCGGGGCGACTTCATACAGGGTTTGGCTGATGGCGTTGGCCTGGTGCTGGGATTCGACGCTGATCTCTACCGGCGCGCGCTGTACCCCCTTGCTCATCTGGATGATGCCTTCGGGATAGGTTGCCGAAAACAGCAGGGTCTGACGCTGGCGGGGAGCATGATCGATAACCCGGTTGATCTCGTCGGTAAAGCCCATGTCCAGCATGCGGTCTGCTTCATCCAGCACCAGGGTATTCAGGCCGGCGAGCCGCAGGGTGCCCTTGTCCAGGTGCTTGAGGACACGACCCGGGGTGCCCACCACGATATGGGCGCCAAACGCCAGGGAGGCGCTCTGGGGGGCCGACGGTGAGCCGCCACAGAGGGTGACCAGCTTGATGTTGGCCAGGGTACGGGCCAGGCGGCGAACTTCCCGCGCCACCTGATCGGCCAGCTCGCGGGTTGGGCAGAGCACCAGGGCCTGTACCTCGAGCCGGCTGACATCCAGTCTCGACAGCAGTCCCAGGCCAAAGGCGGCGGTTTTGCCGCTGCCGGTCTTCGCCTTGGCGATAATATCCTTGCCCTCCAGGATCAGCGGCAGACTTTGGGCCTGAATAGGGGTCATCTGGACATATTCCAGGCTGGCCAGGTTGTCGATCAGTGCGGGTGCCAGGGGCAGGGTGGCGAATTCAGTGTTATTCACGGGGGACTCTTTCAATCTGTGATGGAGGATGCCGGAAGGCACGGAGATAATAACAAAAACGGGGTGAAATCGCAGCCACAAAAAAGGCAGCGGAGCTGCCTCGTGTTACCAAATGGTTAATCCAGTGCTTATTATGCTTCTTGGCCTGCCAGGACTATGCTGATGGCATGATTTCCTTTGGGTCCTTCTTGTATTTCGTATTGAACGACCTGGCCCGCTTTCAGGGTTCTGTATCCCTCCATTTTGATGGTGGAAAAGTGTGCGAACACGTCTTCTCCGCCCTCTTGTGGACAAATAAAACCAAATCCTTTTGCGTTGTTAAACCACTTCACCGTACCGGTTGCCATACTTCTGCATCCTTTTTGCTCAAACATCCTAAACAACATTGAGTAATTGGCCGCCGCCAATTATAACTACAGGCGATTTTACGCCGGATGCGGCAATCATGGGCACCTGGATGCCCATGATTGCCAATCGACCACTTTAGTTCAACTCGGGTGGTAGTCAAGCATTTGTTTACTAACAGATAACATACCAGTGATTAGGCTATTGACAGCGTCAGGTTTAGCGGTAGTGTGATGGAAAGGCTAAAGTAAAGTTATGAGCAGGAGAGATCAGCAGACGGTCGGTGATCGGGTCAAGGAGGCGGAGGAAACTGCGCTGCAGCCGCCTCCCATGTACAAGGTCATCTTGAATAACGACGACTATACCCCCATGGATTTTGTGGTGGAGGTACTGCAAAAATTCTTTGCAATGGATGAAGACAAGGCCACGCAGGTGATGCTGGCGGTACATTATCAAGGTAAAGGGGTTTGCGGATTGTTTACCGCAGAGATTGCAGAAACCAAGGTAGCGCAAGTGAACAAGTTTGCACGTATGCATGAACATCCGTTGTTATGCACCATGGAGCAGGCATGAGTTAAGACCCGCCGCAACGGGACACCGCAGTTTTTTAGGGGAGGTGCCTATGTTGAACAAAGACCTTGAAAGCACGTTGAACGAAGCCTTCAACGAAGCCCGCCGCGCTCGCCACGAGTTTATGACAGTGGAGCACCTGTTACTCGCCCTGCTGGACAACCCGTCGGCCCAGGAAGCGCTGACCGCCTGTGGCGCCAATATGGAGCAGCTGCGGCGCGAAACCAAAACCTTTATCGAACAAACCACACCGTTGATCCCGGCCGGTGATAGCGAGCTGGAAACCCAGCCGACCCTGGGGTTCCAGCGGGTATTGCAGCGCGCCGTGTTCCATGTGCAATCTTCCGGCAATGCCGAAGTCACCGGCGCCAATGTACTGGTCGCCATTTTCAGCGAGCAGGAGTCCCAGGCGGCATTCCTGTTGAAAAAGGCCCAGGTCAGCCGGCTGGATGTGGTCAATTTCCTGTCTCATGGGGTCCGTAAGGACGGTCAGGGCGAAGAGCCGTCGGCAGCCCAGCAAAGCGACGAAAACAGCGAGGAAAATGCCAACAGCCAGACCGAAGGTTTTGTCATCAACCTCAATCAATGGGTGAAGGAAGGCCGTATCGATCCGCTGATCGGCCGGGATCAGGAGCTCAACCGCACCATACAGGTATTGTGTCGTCGCCGTAAAAACAACCCCCTGCTGGTGGGGGAGGCCGGTGTGGGCAAGACCGCCATCGCCGAAGGCCTGGCCTACCGCATCGTGCATCAGGATGTGCCGGAAATCATCGCCGACAGTACCATCTATTCACTGGACATGGGTTCCCTGCTGGCCGGGACCAAGTATCGGGGCGACTTCGAGAAGCGCTTCAAGTCGCTGCTCAAGCAGTTTGAAAAGCAGAAGGGCGCCATCCTGTTTATCGATGAGATCCATACTATCATTGGGGCCGGTGCCGCTTCCGGTGGTCAGCTGGATGCGGCCAACCTGTTGAAGCCCTTGTTGTCCAGCGGCCAGATGCGTTGCGTCGGCTCCACCACCTATCAGGAATACAGCCAGATCTTCGAAAAGGACCGGGCCCTGGCCCGTCGCTTCCAGAAAATCGATATCCTGGAGCCGTCCATCGACGATACCACCAAGATACTGCTGGGACTGAAGAGCCGTTATGAGTCGCACCATGATGTGCGTTACACCAACAAGGCGATTCGGGCCGCCGCCGAACTGGCCGCCAAATACATCAATGATCGCCACCTGCCCGACAAGGCGATAGACGTAATCGACGAAGCCGGTGCCCAGGTGCGTATGCAGCCGCCGTCCAAACGCAAGAAAACCATTGGTGTGGGCGATATCGAGTCCATTGTGGCCAAGATAGCCCGCATTCCGGAAAAATCCGTGTCTTCTTCCGATAAAGAGGCGCTGAAAAACCTGGAACCCAACCTCAAGATGGTGGTATTTGGCCAGGACAAGGCCATCGAGGTGTTGACCGACTCCATCCGCCTGAGCCGCTCCGGCCTAGGCAGCGAAAAGCGCCCGGTAGGTTCCTTCTTGTTTGCCGGCCCGACCGGTGTGGGCAAGACCGAAGTGACCCAGCAATTGGCGCGGATCATGGGTATCGAGCTTATCCGTTTCGATATGTCGGAATACATGGAGTCCCATACGGTATCGCGCCTGATAGGGGCGCCGCCGGGCTATGTGGGCTTTGATCAGGGCGGCTTGCTCACCGATGCGGTGATCAAGCATCCCCATTCGGTGGTGTTGCTCGATGAAATCGAAAAAGCCCACCCGGACGTGTTCAACCTGCTGTTACAGGTAATGGATAACGGTACCCTGACCGATAACAATGGTCGCAAGGCGGACTTCCGCAATGTGATCCTGGTGATGACCACCAACGCCGGGGTACAGGAAACGGTGCGCAAGTCTATCGGTTTCCAGCAACAGGATCACAGCCATGATGCGATGACCGAAATCAACCGCACCTTCGCTCCCGAGTTCCGTAACCGGCTTGACCATATCATTTGGTTCAACCACCTGAATATGGACATTATCCATCGGGTGGTCGACAAGTTTATCGTTGAACTGCAGGCCCAGCTGGATGCCAAGGGCGTGTCGATGGAAGTCAACGAACCGGCCCGTCACTGGTTGGCGGAAAAAGGCTACGACAAGTCGATGGGTGCCCGGCCGATGGCCCGGGTCATTCAGGAAAAACTGAAAAAGCCCCTGGCCAACGAGCTGCTGTTTGGCGAGCTGGTCGGCGGCGGTACGGTGCGGGTGAGTCTGCAGGATGACAAGCTGCATTTCGATTTCCAGTCGGAGGCGTCACTGGCCCACTAACCCACAACAATCCCCGCTAGCAGGCCACCCCGGGACTATGGGGTGGCAGGGGACATTCAATTTGTGGGAGGTGCGACCCCGCGGCGAGTTGGCCACAGTCCATCGAAGATCTTCAGGTTTCCTGTAGGAGGCGCGACCCCGCGGCGATTTGTGGGAGGCCCGACCTCGGGGCGATATGGCCGAAGGCCATAAAAATGAAGTTGCTGGAAGCCCGCCCCGGGCTACTGGCTCAGGTCATTGAATATCCTGCGGATATTATCGCGGCGAGGTCGCCCCTCCTACAGCAGGCCCAAATTCTGCAGATGCCCTTGTGGGAGGCGCGACTCCGCGGCGAGTTGGCCGAAAGGCCATAAAAATGAAGTAGCACGAAGCCCGCTCGGGGTCATTGGCTCAGGCCATGAAATATACTTCGGATATATCGCGGCGGGGTCGACCCTCCCACAGGGGCCGCCCCTCCCACAGACAAGGGGATAAACGAGGGACATTTCGATGTGGGCGGGGAGCAGCATCAGCACATTGTTGGCGTTGCTGTATCTTGGGGTAGCAGACCCGTCGCGGGTATCCACTCCCTGGTCCTCGCCCTTCAAGCTGAGCGCTTGCAGCAATATCAGATATCGATGTAGCGGAGAGTGGAAGGGTACCGGTTAGCGGGCGCGGAAGACGATGCGTCCTTTTGACAGGTCATAAGGAGTGAGCTGGACAGTCACCTTGTCACCGGTCAGGATACGGATGTAGTTTTTGCGCATCTTGCCGGAGATATGAGCGGTGACCACGTGGCCATTTTCCAGCTCAACGCGAAACATGGTATTCGGCAAGGTTTCAAGGATGGTACCTTGCATTTCAATACTGTCTTCTTTAGCCATTGAGTCCTCTTGTTAACGCAGGCAATAAAAACGGCAGGGATCATGCCGGATTTCGTCTTGTGTGTAAAGTTTCACCTCAGTCTTTCATCCACTGCCACTGGCCGGAGATCAGACGTTGGTGGGGGTGATAATGTCGCTTGTAATTCATCTTGTTGCAACCATCCACTTGATATCCGAGATAAAGCCATTGCTTATTGAGTTCGCGGGCCAGCTTGATTTGGCTCAGGATGGCAAAGGTTCCCAGTGATCTGGACTCAAATCCGGGCGCATAAAAGGTATACATGGCGCTTAAGGACTGTCTGAGCAGGTCGGTGACCGCTACTGCCACCAGCTGTTCTTCCTGCCAGCACTCCATAAACAGCGGCGGCAGCCAGTGGCATAACAGGAAACCCTCGTATTGTTGGCGGCTGGCGGGATACATGGCGCCGTCCCGGTGACGGGCGTTGATATAACATTGATACAGATGAAAGTATTCCGGCTTGTCCTGTTCACTGAGGGCGATACGCAGATCGGCATTGTGTCGGGTGATGCGTTTCTGGCTGCGGCTGGGCTTGAAGTTGGTCACATCAATCCGCAACGATTGGCAGGCATGACAGGAATGGCAATGAGGCCGGTATATATCGGCGCCGCTACGGCGAAAACCGGCACTGAGCAGGCGCTCATAGCCTTCGGGACACAGCAGCTCCCGATCAAGCAATACCAGCAGCTGTTCTTGCTGGCCCGGCAGGTAGCTGCATGGGTGCTTGGGAGTAAGCCCGACCTTTAAGATGACTTCCTTCATAATCGTAATTCACCTGGTTGCCAGCAGGCGCCCGTCAAGGATTGCTGTTGCAATACTTTGAGTTTATGCAGAAACTGTTGGCGAGGCCATGTGACGGCGCCCAAACTAAGCAGATGGGGGTTGGGCAGCTGACAGTCAATCAGCTGGCCGCCATGGTGGGTAAAATGACGGCACAAGGCCAGCATGGCTATCTTTGAGGCATTATCCACCCGATGGAACATGGACTCGCCACAGAACAGGGCTCCCAGGTTCAGGCCATACAGGCCCCCGACCAGATCGTGCCCCTGCCAGACCTCGATGGAATGGGCGTGTCCGGCCCGGTGTAACTCTCCATAGGCAACTTCTATCTCGCGGGTGATCCAGGTGCCCTGTCGGTGTTCACGCAGGCTGCGGCAGGCATGGATCACATGTTCGAAGGCGGTATTAAGGGTCACCTTGAAGCGCTGGCTGCGTGCCAGCCTGGCCAGGCTCCGGCTGACATGCAGCCGCTCCGGCTCCAGTACTGCCCGAGGGTCCGGTGACCACCAGAGCAACGGCTGGCTTTTGTCAAACCAGGGGAAAATGCCCATCTGGTAGGCCAGTAACAGGCGATCGGGTGACAGATCACCCCCTACCGCCAGCAGGCCGTTAGGATCATCCAGCGCTTGTTGCGGATCGGGAAACCACAATTTGTGATTGAGCAAGGTAAGCATAATCGCCCTTATTCCTGCCCGGGGTCGAGCCGGACCCTGGCTGTTTTTTCGTCTATAACATCCCGAATGGTCTGGCGCACTTGTTGTGATGATGTCACATCTTCTTTGGCACAAAGAGTTTCGAGCATGGCTTTTTTTCGGGAGGCGGTCAGTAAGGTCAGACGAGCGCTATCTTGTTCCATTATGACTCCGGGATTTCTGGCAATCATGTTAATCAAGTTAACACCGAGTGATTCATGGATGGGAATATAATCATCACTCATTTTCCATGCAATGGCTGTCGGAGGCGTTATCGCGCCCATCTGCTTGCTTAGCGAAGGCCGGCGGAGTGCACGGTGAGGCAGGGGGGCGGCCCCGCGGCGAGCTGGCCACAGTCCACCGAAGATCTTCAGGTTTATTGTGGGAGGCCCGACCTCGGGGCGATATGGCCGAAGGCCATAAAAATGAAGTTGCAGGAAGCTTGTGTCCGGGGTTACTGGCTCAGGTCATTGAATATCCTTCGGATATTATCGCGGCGAGGTCGCCCCTCCTGCAGCAGGCCTAAATTCTGCGGAGGCCCTGTGGGAGCCGCGATCCCGCGGCTCCTGCAGCATTACTCCTGAGCGTCCAGGTAGCGCTCGGCGTCGAGGGCGGCCATGCAGCCGGTGCCGGCGGAGGTAATGGCCTGACGATAGACATGATCCATCACGTCACCGGCGGCGAATACGCCTTCGATGCTGGTCTGGGTGGCATTGCCCTGGGTGCCGGACTGTACTGTCAGGTAGCCGTTGGCCATTTCCAGCTGGCCTTCGAAGATCTGGGTGTTGGGCTGATGGCCGATGGCCACAAATACCCCGGTGACATCCAGTTGTTCGGTCTGCTCCGAGCCGGTGTCTTTCAGGCGGATCCCGGTCACGCCCATGTCATCGCCCAGTACTTCATCCAGGGTACGGTTGGTGTGCAGCACGATATTGCCGTTGTTGACCTTGTCCATCAGCCGGTCGATCAGGATCTTCTCGGAGCGGAACTGCTCGCGTCGATGTACCAGGTGCACTTCCGACGCGATATTGGCCAGGTACAGGGCCTCTTCCACAGCCGTGTTGCCGCCACCGATCACGGCGACCTTCTGATTGCGATAAAAGAATCCGTCACAGGTGGCACAGGCGGACACACCGCGGCCCTTGAAGGCTTCTTCCGAGGGGAGCCCCAGGTACTTGGCGGAAGCGCCGGTAGCGATGACCAGGGCGTCACAGGTGTATTCGCCGTTGTCGCCCTTCAGGCGGAAGGGGCGCTGTTGCAGTTCGACTTCATTGATATGGTCGAACAGGATTTCGGTTTCAAAGCGTTCGGCGTGCTCTTTCATCCGCTCCATCAGGGCCGGACCGGTCAAGCCTTCCGCATCACCGGGCCAGTTTTCCACTTCCGTGGTGGTGGTCAGCTGACCGCCTTGCTGAATACCTGTCACCAGTACGGGATTGAGGTTGGCCCGTGCAGCATACACGGCGGCGGTGTAGCCTGCAGGGCCGGAACCCAGGATTAGCAATTTGGCGTGTTTGGCTTGGCTCATCTATGTCTCTCCAACCTTGGCAATATGCACATTTTGATGCGTCCGATTGTAGGGGATAGGCCAAAGGTAATAAAGACCAAGAAAGCGATTGCCCCAATCGCCCGGGTATTGACTGTACTCATAAGTTAACAGGGGTGTAGTTGAAACCTGCCGGTAGCCATAGGCCGGCGATAGCGCACTGTGTGTAAAAAAGCGTTATATCGAATAGTTATGCATTATAACCTTAAGCAAGGTGCTTGGTTTAAAGTTATCACTTTACATAACATAATCGAGGTAAGGCGTGAAAATTCCTTTTGATATGGAATTATTATTTGTGAAAGGTTAGCTTTATAGTGTGTTTGACTGTAACTGTGTTTTATGGGAAAAAACGAGAATATTGCAACGATTAATCCTATTCAGCCGACAAAAAAACCACAAACAAGCAGAACAAACAGTTGATTTCCAAGTTATCTGCTATTTTTCTTCGTTTTGTCATGCTATGTTGTGGTAGGCTTTATTTTAATAGCTAATCGATAATTTTAGTTTTTTATTTACTTTGATGCGGAGCGGGCAGCCATGTCAGGCTGTATGGACAGGTTGCCGGGCCGGGGCACAATATACCTTTGATGTGATAGGCATCTTGTGTTTTTCTGTGGTTTTGTGCCATATAAGTTTGTTGTTAATAGTGGGATATATCGAAGATGAGCCAAAGGATGGATGAAGTACTGGACTCCAACAGCCGGCCGGCAAAAGAGCTGGATCGGATCGACCGCAATATACTCAATGAATTGCAGCAGGATGGCCGTATTTCAAATGTGGAATTGTCCAAACGTGTCGGTTTGAGTCCCACTCCTTGTCTGGAGCGGGTGCGCCGCCTGGAGCGACAGGGGTATATCGAAGGCTATACCGCGATCCTTAATCCCCAGTTCCTCGACGCCTCCCTGCTGGTATTCGTGGAGATCACCCTGAACCGGGGCACACCCGATGTGTTTGACGAGTTCAATGATGCGGTACAGGCCCTGGAAGAAATCCAGGAGTGCCATCTGGTTTCCGGCGACTTCGACTACCTGTTAAAGACCCGGGTAGCCGACATGTCGGCCTACCGTCAGCTGCTGGGGGAAACCCTGCTGCGGCTGCCAGGAGTCAACGACACCCGCACTTATGTGGTGATGGAAGAGGTTAAACAGAGTAATCGTCTGGTGATAAACACGCGATAGGCTGTGCTTAGCCGCCCGGCTCTGGTATTTTTATGCCGGACGGGAACCAAGTCGAGTCAGACCAACGAGCGGCCCAGTGCCGCTCGTTTGTTGTTTGGGGCCAGACGACCTTTCCTGTCGCTTATCTGAGTCAGAATGTAATAACAATAATACCGAGGAGCAGGCGTTTGGCTGAGAAAAAGCTGTTTACTCCCATGTCTGGTTTACAGCGTCTGTTTGAGGCCGGATTAATCATCATCATCTTGCTGTCCGTCTATATGATGCTGGCGCTGGTGTCTTATCACCCCTCCGATCCCGGCTGGTCACAGACCGCCTGGGGAGGCGAGATCAGCAACGCAGCTGGACCTGCGGGGGCCTGGCTGGCCGATATCCTGTTGTTTGTCTTTGGCTTTTCGGCTTATGTGTTGCCGGCGGCACTGGTCCTGCTGGGCTGGTCCCTGTTATGGCGCCCGAAAAGCCTGGGCCAGATCTGCTATCTCACCCTCAGCCTGCGTATTGTCGGTTTCCTGTTGCTGGCCTTCAGCTTGTTGGCGCTGGCCAGCATGAATGTCAGCAATATTTATTATTTTTCTGCCGGAGGCTTGATCGGTGACATGCTGGCCGGCGCCATGAACCCGATATTCGGCTGGCTGGGCACCACCCTGTTGCTGCTCTGTGGCTTTGCCACCGGGGTGACCTTTTTCACCGGCTGGTCCTGGCTGCTGATTGTCGAGCGGCTGGGCGCCCTGGTAATGCAGGCCCCGGGCTGGCTCGCCAATTCACCGGCCCGGATCCATGCCTGGCAGGAAAAACGGCGCTCCAGTCAGAACGCGGTGCCGTCGAGAGAGGTCGTGGATAACTCAACCATTCCGGCGCTGCCGGATGACTCCGGCCTTTCTACCTGGGAGAAACTCAAGAGTCGCCTGGAAAGCTATCATCAGCCCGATCCCGAGGCCGATTGGGATCAGGATGAAGGGGACCCTTTGCTGAGCACGGCGGCGCCCGCGCCTGCGAGTCGCGGCTCACTGCAGAAAAAAGTCCCGCCGTTGCGCAGGGAGCCGGTTTTTAGTTCTGCCGCGACAGACAATGAGCTTTACCAGGAACCGCCGACCCGATCAGCGCCGCCGATCCGGCCGGCGCCCCCGGCCAGCGAAGATATGCCCCGGCGAAATCCGGACTGGGAACTGGATGATGACGATGATGAGCTGCTGGAGCTGCCCTGGCTGCAGCCCGAGTCGGAAGAGGAAGAGGAACAGGCGCCACCGCCCGCCAGGTCGACGCCCGTGGCCGTGCCCAAGCGGCAGGCGCTGCCGCCCTTGCCCTCGGTTGAATTGCTGGATTTGCCCCAGCGGCAGCATCAGCCGGTCAGTGAAACCGAGCTGGAGCGTATTGCCCGCCTGGTGGAAGCCAAGCTGGCCGACTATAACGTGCAGGCCAGTGTGGTGGGGGTGTATCCGGGGCCGGTGATCACCCGCTTCGAGCTGGATCTGGCGCCCGGCGTCAAGGTCAGCAAGATAACCAACCTGGCCCGGGATCTGGCCCGCTCCCTGTCGGCGATTAGCGTACGGGTGGTGGAAGTCATCCCCGGCAAGCCCTATGTGGGCCTGGAGTTGCCCAACAGCCGGCGGGAAACCGTGTTCCTGCGGGAAGTGCTAGACAGCGACGCCTTCCGCCACAGCGAGCATCCCCTGACCCTGGTGCTGGGGCAGGATATCGCCGGCGAGCCGGTGGTGGCCAACCTGGCGCGCATGCCCCATGTGCTGGTGGCCGGTACCACCGGCTCGGGCAAGTCGGTGGGTGTTAACGTGATGATCCTGTCCATGCTCTACAAGGCCAGCCCGGAAGACGTGCGCTTTATCATGATCGATCCCAAGATGCTGGAGTTGTCGGTCTATGAGGGTATTCCCCATCTGCTGACCGAGGTGGTCACCGATATGAAGGAGGCGGCCAATGCCCTGCGCTGGTGTGTGGGCGAGATGGAGCGCCGCTACAAGCTGATGTCGGCCATGGGCGTGCGTAACCTCAAGGGCTTCAATGCCAAGGTGCAGGACGCCATCAATGCCGGCGAGCCGCTGCGGGATCCCCTGTGGCAACCGACCCAGTCGATGGACACCTATCCGCCGGCGCTGGAAAAGCTGCCCCACATAGTGGTGGTGATCGACGAATTCGCCGACATGATGATGATCGTCGGCAAGAAGGTGGAAGAACTGATTGCCCGCATCGCCCAGAAGGCGAGGGCGGCCGGTATTCACCTGATCCTGGCGACCCAGCGCCCCTCGGTGGATGTGATCACCGGCCTGATCAAGGCCAATATTCCCACCCGGATGTCGTTCCAGGTATCGAGCAAGATAGACTCGCGCACCATACTGGATCAGCAAGGGGCCGAATCCCTGCTGGGCATGGGTGACATGCTCTACCTGCCGGCCGGAGACAGCAACCCGACCCGGGTACACGGTGCCTTTGTTGACGATCATGAAGTGCACAAGGTGGTGGCCGACTGGAAGGCCAGGGGAGAGCCCAACTACATAGACGAGATCCTCAACGGCGATGTGGGCGCCGATGGCCTGCTGCCCGGGGAAGCCCCCGAAGGCGGCGATGACGAGCTGGACCCCCTGTTCGACGAAGCGGTAGCTTTTGTCGTAGAGAGTCGTCGTGGCTCTACCTCCAGC
Source organism: Zobellella maritima (assembly GCF_003075035.1). Taxonomy (GTDB): domain Bacteria; phylum Pseudomonadota; class Gammaproteobacteria; order Enterobacterales; family Aeromonadaceae; genus Oceanimonas; species Oceanimonas maritima. The sequence goes on from NZ_QCZE01000001.1 coordinate 45,349, forward strand.
GTGCAACGCAAGTTCAAAATAGGCTACAACAGGGCCGCCCGTATTATCGAACAGATGGAATACCAGGGTATCGTCAGTCCTGCGGGTGGTAATGGTCAACGTGAAGTGCTGGCGCCTCCGCCAGCCCGGGAGTAAAAATGAAAAAACTGGCAACCCTAGGCCTGCTGTTGTTATCTGTCAGCAGTGCCGCCCTGGCCGATGCCCGGGCCGATTTACAGAAAAAACTGGCCACCTTCGAGCGCTTTTCGGCCAGCTTCAGCCAGCAGGTGTTCGACGAACAGGGCAAGCCGATGCAGAGTGCCGGCGGCACCATGGAGTTGTCTCGTCCGGATCGCTTCCGCTGGCATACCCAGGTGCCGGATGAGAGCCTGATTGTGTCCAACGGCACCGATGTGTGGATGTTTGATCCCTTTGTCGAGCAGGTGACCATAGTGCCACTGGCCGAGGCGGTGCTGAATACTCCCTTCCTGCTGATTGCCGGCAGCGACGGGCGTCGCTGGCAGCAATACGATGTCAGCAGGCAGGGGGATGCCTATGTGGTTAAAAGCCGCAATGCGGCCGAGCTCATCAAGGAGTTCAGCCTGACCTTTGACCGCCAGAATCGTATCAAGCGGTTTGTGGTGGTCGAATCCGGAGGCCAGCGCAGCGAGTTTCGCCTGAGCGAAGTGGACACGGCACCGGCCTTTCAGGCCGGTCGCTTCCAGTTTACCCCGCCCGCCGGGGTGATGATCGACGATCAACGCTGAGCAGCGGGAGCACGGATTGGGGAAATGGGATTGGTGAAATAAGGCCATAAATGCAGGAGGCGCGACCCCGCGGCGAGTAGGCCAAAGGCCATAATAATGTGAAAGGCTCGACCCAGCGGCGATAGGGTTGTACTGTGCCCCCTATTATCGCGCCGGGGTCGACGCTCCCACAGGAACCACAGCTTCCACCATTTCCCCAGATTCAATGTTTGCCGCAGGAGGCCGAATGAGCACCCTTAACCTGGACTTTGAAGAAGACTTCCGCCCGCTGGCGGCTCGCATGCGGCCTCAGCGGCTGGAGCACTATCTGGGGCAGCAGCATATTCTGGGGCCTGGCAAGCCCCTGCGCCGGGCACTGGAAGCGGGTCACTGTCATTCCATGATCCTGTGGGGGCCGCCCGGCACCGGTAAAACCACCCTGGCCGAACTGATCGCCATCTACTGCGACGCCCAGGTGGAGAGGGTGTCGGCCGTCACCTCAGGGGTAAAGGAAATCCGGGCCGCCATCGAGCGGGCCAGGGAGCACAAGCAGGCCGGCCGGCGAACCATACTGTTTGTGGACGAAGTCCACCGCTTCAATAAGTCTCAGCAAGACGCCTTCCTACCCCATATCGAAGACGGCACCGTCACCTTCGTCGGCGCCACCACCGAAAACCCCTCATTCGAGCTGAATAACGCACTGCTGTCCCGGGCCCGGGTCTATCTGCTCAAGCGGCTGGAAGAGGGGGATATCGAAGCCATGATCGAGCAGGCGCTGACCGACCCCAGGGGACTGGCCGATCTGCCCCTGTCGCTGGCGCCCGGCGTACAGCAGGCGCTGGCCCGGCTGGTGGACGGCGATGGCCGTAAGGCCTTGAATTATCTGGAGCTGCTGGTTGATATGGCGACAGAACAGGACGGCCGGCGGCATATCGACAAGACGTTGCTGGCGGAGGTGACCGGGGAGCGTCAGGCCCGCTTCGATAACCAGGGAGATCTGTATTACGACTTGATCTCGGCCATTCACAAATCGATCCGCGGCTCCAATCCCGACGCCGGTCTGTATTGGTATGCCCGTATGATAACCGCCGGCTGTGATCCTCTGTATATTGCCCGCCGGCTGCTGGCCATTGCCTCCGAAGACGTGGGCCTGGCCGATCCCAAAGCAATGGAAGTGGCGTTGGCCGCCTGGGATTGCTTTACCCGGGTCGGGCCGGCGGAAGGGGAGCGGGCCATCGCTCAGGCGATTGTCTATCTTGCCTGCGCCCCCAAGAGCAACGCCCTGTATACCGCCTGGAAAGCGGCATTGCGGGATGCCAGGGAGCAGCCCGATTTTGATGTGCCCATCCACCTGCGCAATGCACCGACCAGGCTGATGAAAGAACTGGGCCATGGTGCCGAATACCGTTATGCCCACAACGAGCCCGGCGCCTACGCCGCCGGCGAATGCTACCTGCCCGAAGCACTGGCCGAGCGTAGCTATTACCAGCCCAACGAACGGGGCTTCGAACAAAAGATCAAGGCCAAACTGGAATACCTGCACCAGCTGGACGAACAGGCAAAGCAATCATAGAGTGAGGCTGACCCCGGGCGAGTTGGCCGCCAGGCCACCGAAGATTTTCAGATTTCCTGTGGGAGGCGCGACCTCGGGGCGATATGGCCGCCAGGCCATCAAGATGAAGTTGCACGAAGCCCGCTCCGGGGTTACTGGCCCAGGTCATTGAATATCCTTCGGATATTATCGCGCCGGGGTCGACGCTCCCACAGCAAACCCCAGACCCGGCAGGTGTCCTGTGGGAGGCGCGACCTCGGGGCGATATGGCCGCCAGGCCATCAAGATGAAGTTGCACGAAGCCCGCTCCGGGGTTACTGGCCCAGGATATTCAATATCTTTCGGATATTATCGCGCCGGGGTCGACGCTCCCACAGCAAACCTCAGACCCGGCAAATAACCCTGTGGGAGGCGCGACCTCGCGGCGAGTTGGCCGCCAGGCCATAAAGATGTCATTGCACGAAGCCCGCTCCTGGGGCCATTGGTTGAGGCCATTAAATATCCTTCGGATATTATCGCGCCGGGGTCGACGCTCCCACAGCAAACCCCAGACCTGGCAAATAACCTTGTGGGAGGCCCGACCCCGCGGCGATTTGTGGGAGGCCCGACCTCGGGGCGATATGGCCGAAGGCCATAAAAATGTAGTTGCAGGAAGCCCGCTCCGGGCTCACTGGCTCAGGTCATTGAATATCCTTCGGATATTATCGCGGCGAGGTCGACGCCCCCACAGCAAACCCCAGGCCCGGCAAATAACTCTGTGGGAGGCGCGACCCCGCGGCGGTTGGCCGCCAGGCCATCAAGATGTCATTGCACGAAGCCCGCTCCTGGGGCCATTGGTTGAGGCCATTAAATATCCTTCGGATATTATCGCGCCGGGGTCGACGCTCCCACAGCAAACCCCAGACCCGGCAAATAACCCTGTGGGAGGCGCGACCTCGGGGCGATTTGTGGGAGGCCCGACCTCGGGGCGAGTTGGCCGAAAGGCCATAAAGATGTTGCTGCACGAAGCCCGCTCCGGGCTCACTGGCTCAGGCCATTGAATATCCTTCGGATATTATCGCGCCGGGGTCGACGCTCCTACAGCAGGCCCAAACTCTGCAGATGCCCTTGTGGGAGGCACGACCTCGCGGCGAGTTGGCCGCCAGGCCATAAAGATGTCATTGCATGAAGCCCGCTCCGGGGTCATTGGCTCAGGTCATTGAATATCCTTCGGATATTATCGCGCCGGGGTCGACGCTCCCACAGCAAACCCCAGACCCGGCAAATAACCTTGTGGGAGACGCGACCCCGCGGCGAGTTGGCCGAAGGCCATCAAGATGTCATTGCACGAAGCCTGCCCCGGGGTTACTGACTCAGGTCATTGAATATCCTTCGGATATTATCGCGCCGGGGTCGACGCTCCCACAGCAAACCCCAGACCCGGCAAATAACCCTGCGGAGCGAACGACCTCGCGGTGAGTTGGCCGCCAGGCCATAAAGATGAAGTTGCACGAAGCTCGCTCCGGGGTTACTGGCCCAGGTCATTGAATATCCTTCGGATATTATCGCGCCGGGGTCGACGCTCCCACAGCAAACCCCAGACCCGGCAAATAACCCTGTGGGAGGCGCGACCCCGCGGCGAGTTGGCCGCAAGGCCATCAACAAAGGTCGCCCCTCCCTCAAACAGGGGCCCCTTTATCCCGGTCCCCGGCCCTGATAAACTCGTCCCCGTATATTTTGAGCCCCGACCCAGCGCCACCCGCGCTTCATTAGAATAAATAGGTAACTCATGCTGGATCCCAAATATCTGCGTAGCGATATCGCCGAAACGGCGGCACGCCTGGTGCGCCGTGGTTTTATTCTGGACGTAGAGCAATTCAACGCACTGGAAGAGAAACGCAAAACCCTGCAGGCCCGCACTCAGGAGCTGCAGGCCGAGCGAAATGCCCGCTCCAAGGCCATCGGCCAGGCAGCCCGCAGCGGTGAGGATATTGCCCCCCTCAAAGCCGCGGTTTCGCAGATTAATGACGAGCTGGATACCTGCAAGGTCGAGCTGGATGCCTTGCTGGAAGAGATCAAGGCCTTTTCCGATGCCATTCCCAACCTGCCTCATGAGTCGGTGCCCCAGGGCAAGGATGAAAACGACAACCTGCTGGTGCGCACGTGGGGAGACCCGACGCAACTGGACTTTGAGCCCAAGGATCACGTTGCATTGGGCGAAGCCCTGGCCGGCCTGGACTTCAAGGGAGCGGTCAAGATCTCCGGCTCCCGCTTTGTGCTGATGCAGGGTCAGATCGCCCGCCTGCACCGGGCGCTGGCCCAGTTTATGCTGGATCTGCATACCACCCAGCATGGCTATACCGAATGTTATGTTCCTTATCTGGTCAATGCCGACAGCCTGTACGGCACCGGTCAGCTGCCCAAGTTTGCCGCCGATCTGTTCCATACCGCCATCGAGGGTGAGGGCGACGATGAGGGCCGGGTGCGACGCTTCTCGCTGATCCCGACTTCGGAAGTCCCGCTGACCAATATCGGCCGGGATGAAATCTTCGATGCGGGCGAACTGCCGCTCAAGTTGACCGCGCATACCCCCTGCTTCCGCTCCGAGGCCGGCTCTTATGGCCGAGACACCCGTGGCCTGATCCGCATGCACCAGTTCGACAAGGTCGAAATGGTGCAGCTGGTTCATCCGGATCGCTCCTGGGATGCCCTGGAAGAAATGGTGGGTCACGCCGAAAAAGTACTGCAGAGCCTGTGCCTGCCGTATCGGGTCATGGCGCTGTGCACCGGCGATATGGGCTTCTCCGCCACCAAGACCTATGATCTTGAAGTCTGGCTGCCGGCGCAGAATACCTACCGGGAGATTTCCTCGATTTCGAATTGTGGTGATTTCCAGGCCCGTCGTATGCAGGCCCGGGTGCGAGATGCCGATGGTAAGCCGCAGCTGCTGCATACCCTCAATGGCTCCGGCCTGGCCGTCGGCCGCACCCTGGTCGCCGTGCTGGAAAACTACCAGCAGGCCGATGGCCGTATTGCCATCCCCGAGGTGCTGCAGCCCTACATGGGTGGCCTGAAGTTTATCGGCTGATATTGGGTGGGAGCGTGCCTCCTGCAGCTACATGTTTATGGCCTGTGGCCAACTCGCCGCGGGGGCGCGCTTCCCACAGGACACCTGCCGGGTCTGGGGTTTGCTGTGGGAGCGTCGACCTCGGCGCGATAATATCCGAAGGATATTCAATGGGCTAATGGTCCCAGGATCGGTCCTCCTACAGGGGCTTCCTGCATTTTGGCCTGTCGGCCTATCGCCACAGGGGCGGGCTTCCTACAGGAAATCTGAAGATCTTCGATGGACTGTGGCCATCTTGCTGTGGGGGCGCGCCTCCCACTCTTGCCGCGATGATGGTTGGCAGTTGTTCTTCTGCCCGGGTCTAGCCTTCCTTATACTGCCCCCGTCGTCCTGAATGAAATTTCTCCGCTTTTTCTTCGCCTTTTGGCGGTCTAGTTTGGTAGAATGCGCGGCAATTGAGAGGTGCCAGGCAATATATGATGGTTTGGATAGACTACGCAATACTCGGTATCATCGGACTTTCCGCATTGATCAGCCTGGTGCGGGGCTTTGTCAAAGAAGCCATGTCCCTGGCCACCTGGGTTGCCGCCTTCTTTGTCGCCAGCCGTTTTTACGCCGATCTGGCGGTACATCTGAGCAACATCTCGGACCCCCTGTTTCGCAATGGCGCGGCCATTGCCATTCTGTTTGTACTAACCCTTATTCTGGGTGCCCTGGTCAACTACATAGTGAGCCAGCTGGTCAGTAAAACCGGCTTGTCGGGCACCGACAGGATACTTGGCGTCTGTTTCGGTGCCGTTCGCGGCGTCTTTATCGTCGCCGCCATGTTACTGCTTATCGACATCCTCACGGCTTTCCCCCAGAGTCCGTGGTGGCGCGAATCCCGTTTGATACCGGAATTCGCCGTCGTTATTCAGTGGTTTTTCAGCCTGATGCAAAATTCATCCAGCTTTTTACCCAAGCCATAGCGAGTTGAGGAAATTAGGACATGTGTGGGATTGTCGGAATTCAAGGCACGACCCCGGTAAATCAGGCGCTCTACGACGCCCTGACCGTATTGCAACACAGAGGTCAAGATGCGGCAGGCATAGTGACCATTTCGGGCGATACCTTCCGCCAGCGCAAGGCCAACGGCCTGGTGCGGGACGTGTTCGAAGAGCGTCATATGGAGCGCTTAATCGGTAATGTAGGAATCGGCCATGTGCGCTATCCCACCGCCGGCAGCAGCAGTGTGGCCCAGGCCCAGCCTTTCTATGTGAACTCTCCCTTTGGTATAGCCCTGGCCCACAACGGCAACCTGACCAATGCTGCCGAGTTGAAGGAAGAACAATTCCGGGTGGCGCGCCGTCATATCAACACCACCTCCGACTCCGAAGTGCTGCTCAACGTGCTGGCCCATGAGCTGGACCAGCAAACCCAGAACCTGCATCTGGAGCCGGCCCACGTGTTCGCCGCCGTCAGCCGGGTGCATCAGCAGGTGCGTGGCGCCTACGGTGCGGTTGCCGTGATCATCGGCCATGGCATGCTGGCGTTCCGCGATCCCAACGGTATTCGCCCCCTGGTGCTGGGCGAGCGCGTTGCCGAAGACGGCAAGAAGGAATACATGGTCGCCTCCGAAAGCGTGGCCTTGGACGCGGTCGGTTTCAGCCTGATCCGTGACATAGCGCCGGGTGAGGCGGTGTACATGACCGAGCAAGGCGAACTCTTTACCCAGCAGTGTGCCGAGCATCCCCAGCATCACTCCTGTATCTTTGAGTACGTTTACTTTGCCCGTCCGGACTCCTTTATCGACAAGGTGTCTGTCTATGGTGCACGGGTACGCATGGGTCAGAAGCTGGGCGCCAAGATTGCCCGGGAGTGGGAAGATCTGGACATCGATGTGGTGATCCCCATCCCCGAAACATCCTGCGATATCGCCCTGGAAATCTCCCAGAACCTGAATATTCCCTACCGTCAGGGCTTTGTGAAGAACCGCTATATCGGCCGTACCTTTATCATGCCCGGCCAGAACCAGCGTAAGCAGTCGGTGCGCCGCAAGCTGAACGCGATTCCTTCCGAGTTCAACGGCAAGAACGTGCTGCTGGTGGATGACTCCATAGTGCGTGGCACCACCTCGGAGCAGATTATCCAGATGGCCCGGGATGCAGGTGCCAAAAAGGTCTATTTTGCCTCTGCCGCCCCGGAAATCCGCTTCCCCAACGTCTATGGCATCGATATGCCTTCCGTCAACGAGCTGATCGCCTACGGTCGGGAAGTGGACGAAATCTGCAAGCTGATCGGCGCCGACGGCCTGATCTACCAGGATCTGCAAGATCTGGAAGACGCCGTGCGTGCCGACAATGCGGATCTGCGCCGCTTTGAAACCTCGGTGTTTACCGGCGACTATGTGACCAAGGACGTCGATCAGGAATACCTGGATGCCCTCAACGCCCAGCGTAGCGACAGCGCCAAACAGGGTGACAGCATAGATAACAGCCACCTGGAAATGTACAACGAAGGCCAGTCCTGAGTTTAAGGGGAGGGTTCTGCAAGGGACCCGCCCCGGTGGTAGCTGCGCCCCCGCGGCGATTGGCTTAGGCTATTAAATATCCTTCGGATATTATCGCGCCGGGGTCGACGCTCCCACAGCAAAGTCCAAAGGCTACAGATGGATTTGTGGGAGGCGCGACCTCGCGGCGATATGGCCGAAGGCCATCAAAAAAGGCTCGCTGCTCCTACAGGAGCAAGGCCCCACCAAGGCCAGCTCTCCCACAAAAATGAAAAAGGCTGAGGAGCTCTCCTCAGCCTTCAAATTTCATCCCTTGATATGGTTATTGGGTGTAAATAGGGCCCAGGCCCCAACTCCAGACAATAACCGACCCCACCATGATGCACACCAGCAGCACCAAACCGCAGGTGACAACCGAGCTGGCATAGATAAAGCCGCGCTCCTCGGGAATATGCATGATAATCGGCACGCCCGAGTAGAGCAGATAAACCGAATAGGCGACACCGGCCAGGCCGACCAGCATCAGGAATACCGGGCTGGGGTAGAGCACGGCCAGACCGGTCATAAACAACGGCGTTGCCGTATAGGCCGCCAGTTCCATACTCTGAGTAAAGTTTGGCTTTGCGCCAAAGGTTTTTGCCATCCAGTAGGTGAGGTAAGCCAACGCGAATACGCCGGCGATCAGCGTGAAATACATGCCTACCGACATGATCAACGCACTCTGCGTGGTCATCATAATGGTATTGCTGGTCCCGAAGTCCCAGCCAATCATGGTGGCCGATACAAATACGCAGACGGAAGGTATCAGCGCGATAAACAACAAATGAACAAGACTGTAGTTTAAGCTTTCGTGATGGTGGTCTATGGTATGCCACTCTTCTTTCGGGTGCGCGTACAGGCCCCAGATATGGTTTAGAATCATAGCCTTATCCCCTTTAAAACCCAAATTGCCAGGCAACTCCCAAGCGAGCCAAGGATACATCCTTTACTCCCGGCTTAAGATAAGTTATTGGTCAGCCAATGGCGTCCGTCAAGAAAGCCGAGGGATAAAGCCCCATTCTGGGAGCTGGAGCAAGTTTGGGGGCTGCTCGTGTGGTTATTGCTGCACAGACAGCCGGTCTCCTACGTTCAGGCGGCCGGAGTCGAGGATCTCGGCCCGAATGCCGCCCAACCCCTTGAGGGCGGCCATCATATCGGCGCCGGTCAGGCGGCTGAGCAGTCGACAGGGATGGCAATGGCGCAATCCCTTGAACCGGACGTCTCCAATCCAGAACTCCTGGCCAAGCAGCTGGGTGACATCCAGGTCAGCAATAACCAGGTTGCGCCGAAAGGCTGCGGTCGGCAGTGCCAGCCCGAGACGCTGGTTACACAAGGCAATGGCATCAAGGCTGATCAGACTCACTTGCCGGCCATGGCTGAAGCATTCCCGCCGGTTAAAACTGCCGAGCTGCAGAAAATAACGATCACCACGCAGCCCCTGGCCGGCCCCGGCCGCTCCCCCCTTGCCAACTATCATCGCGGCTATATGGCACAGGCCACTAAATATCCTTCGGATATTATCGCGCCGGGGTCGACGCTCCCACAGCATAGTCCCAAGGCTGCAGATGCCCTTGTGGGAGGCGCGACCCCGCGGCGAGTTGGCCGACAGGCCATCAAAAATGGAACCCGGCCCCTTGCCGCTCCCCCTTGCCAACTATCATCGCGGCGGGGTCGCCCCTCCTACAGCAAAACCGAAATCCGGCAAATAGCCCTGTGATAGGCCCGCTCCTGGAGCCATTGGTTGAGGTCATTAACTATCCTTCGGATATTATCGCGCCGGGGTCGACGCTCCCACAGCATAGTCCCAAGGCTGCAGATGCCCTTGTGGGAGGCGCGACCCCGCGGCGAGTTGGCCGACAGGCCATCAAAAAATGAGAACCCGGCCCCCGGCCGATAACCCCTGCCAATTATCATCGCGGCGAGGTCGACGCTCCCACAGCATAGTCCCAAGGCTGCAGATGCCCTTGTGGGAGGCGCAACCCCGCGGTGAGTTGGCCGACAGGCCATCAAAATTGGAACCCGGCCCCTTGCCGCTCCCCCTTGCCAACTATCATCGCGGTGGGGCCGTCCTTCCTACAAAAGTCGATGTTGTTACTGTTCCAACCCTTGCTCAACCCATGCCTGTATCTGCTCACATACCCACACCGGCGCATCCAGGGGCAGGTCATGGCCTGCCTGAGGGTGCCGGCGCAGGGGCAGTTGCCAGTGTTCGGCAATGGCCTGGCTGCAGCTGGGGCTAACCAGCTCATCCCCCAGCCCATTGAGTAGCAGCATGGGTACCGACGGTCGGGTGGGAGCCGGGCGATAGCGCAGGGCGGCCAGCAACTGGCACAAGGTGTTCCGGCGGCGGGGGGGTAACTCCCGGGCATAGGCCGCCCAGCGAGTAAGGATGGCAACATCATAGGCCCAAAAACGGCTGGTCAGCTGCAGGATGGCGGCCTCCTGCAGCAGGGGATCCCGTTGCCAGAAGCACCACTTCAACAGCCGCCAGTATACCTGAGGTTTGAGCCGCTGATAAAAGGGGCTGATTCCGGCCAGGCTGCTGTTCATCAGCACCACGGCGTTCAATTCGGTGGGATAGCGGCTGGTCCAGTCTACCGCAACCATGCCGCCGAGTGACAAGGCCAGCAGGTTGAGCGGACCCTGCGCCCGCTCAGCCTGCCAGCGCTGCCTTAACCAGTCGGTGATGTCCTGAATACGGCTCGGGCTCTGCCGATGATATTCACTGCCAAAGCCGGGCAGGTCTGCCAGGAACACCTGATCATGGGGAAAGTATCGTTGAAAGCGGGCGGGAAACTCTTCCCAATGGCGCTGCTCGCGCATTAGCCCCCGTAGCAGAATCCAGCCAGTGCTCATGTTGATTCCTTATATAGAGGCGCTGCTCCGCAGGCGCGATGATCTCTGGTGGCAATCGCCCCGAGGTCGGGCCTCCCACAGGGGCTGAAGGCAGATGAAAATACCTGATGGCCTGTGCCCTCGGGGATGAGTTTCCTGCAACACCATCTTGATGGCCTGGTGGCCATATCGCCCCGAGGTCGGGCCTCCCACTCATCTCCGCGGGCCTGAACTTCCCACAAATACATGACAAAGCTTATAACCCAGGCCCTGGCTTGCTACAGCCAGATGGCATCCCAATGAGGGTATTGCCCTACATTTTTCACCAGTCCTGCTCGAACAGGGTTGGCTACAATATAGCGGGCCAGGCTGCGCAGATCTTCATCGCTTCGCACCCCGTGGTCATGAAATCCATCTTGCCAGATCCTGCGCCCGACTTGCCTGGCAGAGAGCGACTTGATTCGGCCGATCAACCTGGAAAGAGAATCATCCTGCAGCCGTAACAACCAATGCAGATGATCGGGCATAACGACAAATGCCAGCATCTGACAGTGACCTCTTGTTTCGGACTCATGCAAAATTCTGATCAAGGTACGGGCCATATAGAAATCAGAAAAATACCTTATCCTGTCCATAGTAATGGTTGTGACCATGTAAACCTGGCCCGACTCAGAACAACGGCCCTTACGGAGATGGCTGGATGTCCCTTTCATAGCTGGCTCCGGATGGATAGGGTAATCTCATTGTAGCGCCGGATGATGTTGTATGGCCTTGCGGCCAATCGGCCCGAGGTCGAGCCTCCTACAGGGAGCTGTGCCCTCTTTGTGGGAACGTCTATTCCTCCGCCATGTGTCGGAGCCCTCGGCCCTGAAATTTTCAATAAGAAATGCTATGGTTCCAGCACATCAATTTCATGCTCAGGGAGTGAAGACCCGATGAACACGTTGGCACGCATCACCTCCCTGGCCACGCAAGATCCAGACATTGCCGCGCTCTGGCTGTATGGTTCGCGGGCGAGGGGAGATCATTATGCCGACAGCGATTATGACCTGGCCGTCGTCTTTAGCCGTTGGGTGGATAACCCGTTGGAGCGAAGGTTGCGCCCCGAAGAGCTGGCCATAGACTGGCAGCAGCGGCTGGGTATGTCTGAAGGCAGCATAAGCATAGTGGACCTGAGCATAGCGCCCATCCCTCTGGGATGGAGTATTGTCAGTCAGGGTAAGCTATTGCTGGACCAGGTACCCGAGGCCAGAATGAGAGCGGAGCAGCGAGTCTACTCCATGTGGGAGCTAGACTATGTACATCACCATAAACACTTTGGATGACTATGCCCAACACGCAAAATAACGCTTATTTGCTGGCATTGGCGGAACATATCAGCCAATGCGAACTGGACATAACAGAGCTGAAGCAGCGCTTGCGTCAGGCCCCCTGGAGCCGTTTTGAGCAAAAAGCGGCCGAGCGCACTCTACAGGTGTTGATTGAGGCCTGCATCGGAGTTGCCAAGCATTGGGTAAAGAAGGAAGTCGGGCAAACCAGTACCGAAGCGCTTAACTCCTTTAACAGACTGGCCGACAAAGGACTGATAGACCCGCAGACTCCGTGGCGAAAAGTCATTGGTCTGCGTAATGCACTGGTGCATGATTACCTGGAAGTGGATCCGCGGATAGTGCAGGACGTTATCCAGTCCAATTATTATCAACAGCTGATCGATTTTGGCCGTCAGGCCATTAAAGCGTTGCAATAAGCCAGCGGCATTGTGGGAGCGTCGACCCCGGCGCGATAATATCCGAAGGATATTTAATGCTTTGAGCCCATCGCCGCGGGCCGCGCCTCCCACGCTCACCGCCAGGTTTTGATTTTGCTGTAGGAGGGGCGACCTCGCCGCGATAATATCCGAAGGATATTTAATTGCTTAAGCCAATGACCCCGGGTCAGGCCTCCTGCCACTACATTTTGATGGCCTGTCGGCCAACTCACCGTGAAGCCGCGCCTCCCACAGGCTTCATGCCACACTCTGCCGCCCTGCTCCCTTTATATTCATCGGTTGAACCATAGCGCCATTGCCTCTTGCCGCAGTTGTTCGGCCTGTTGTTGTGTCGGCAGCCATAGCCGGTATCCTTCGACTGCCCGCAGCAAGAAATCGATTAAAACCAGGTGGCGGCGCAACACCCGCTGCTGTCGGTGCGGCTTGACCGGGTTGAACAGGCCGGTAAAGCGCAGCAGCTGCAGCGGATTTTTACGAACCCATAACCAGGAGCCCATCTCCAGGGTAAAGGGAGTAAATACCCCGGGCCGGTGTTGGGCCTGCAGGGTAAGGTGATCCCAGAGGTCGCCATGGGTCATGTAATGGAGCCACTGGGGTTCGATGGCGTAATAGTTATGGTTGGGGTAACTGGTTAGAAACAGCCTGCGCAGGGCGGTAATTGTCGCGATATTGGGTGGCGGCTCGCGGCGGCCGGCAAAGGGGAACCAGAGCCTGTCTTGACGGCCGTAGCCGGAGTGGCAATCCAGTGCCAGGCTGAAGGGGCGATCCATTAAATAGTGTGTAACGGCGCTACACAGGGCACTGGCTTCCGGCTCCATGACCTGGCCGCGAAACCAGGGCAAGTGGCGGGTTAGTCGCTGACCCCCCAGGGGCCAGGTCACGGGGCAGCTGGCCTCCACCGGGCTGTTACGCATCAAATCCACGCCATTACCATTGGCGCGCGTGGCCCGCATCAGGCCGACAGGATTGACGATGGGCATAAACACCAGGCTTACCCGCTCCAGCAGATCGTGAGTCAGACCGGACCAGCGCAGACTTTCTACCAGGGAGTGCAGATAGGCCAGCACTACCTGGGTGCCGATCCGCTCCACGCCATGAACACCGCCGAACAGGCCCAGGGCCGGTGCGTCGGCGGCCCGGGAGCCCAGGCGCAATACCTGCACGGGAAAAGTACCCGCTTTGGACTCAACCCAGGCCAGGGTGTGTAATTCGGCATGGGCCCCCGCCCGGGAGGCAAGATCCGCCAGTTGCTCTAACTCGGGCAAGGAGGTCGGCAACAAAGGCGGGGTTGGGGTCATGGGAAGAGGGCTGGCTGAAGACTGCTTTTCAGTGTAGACGGGAATCCACAGCTTGCCATACAGGAGCATTTTCCGGATTTTAATTTTGCCGTAGGAGCGTCGACTCCGCCGCGATAATATCCGAAGGATATTTAATGGCTTGAGCCAGTAAGCCCGGAGCGGGCTTCGTGCAATGACATCTTGATGGCCTGGCGGCCAACTCGCCGCTGGGCCATGCATCCCTCAGGGTCACTGCCGGATTCCGGTTGTGCTGTGGGAGCGTCGACCCCGGCGCGATAATATCCGGAGGATATTTAATAGCTTGAGCCAATGACCCCGGGTCAGGCTTCCTGCAATGACATCTTTATGCCCTGGTGACCATATCGCCGCGAGGTCGCGCCTCCCACATGCCACATATCAGCCTGGAGCAGGACCATCCACATATCGCTCCAAACCTTACCTGGTTCTGCCTTTCTCATGTTTGTTGGCCAACACGGCGATGGCACACAGCACCACGAAGGTGGCGGCGTTGGCGGGAATTTGCAGGTTGAAATCGGTAAAGGAGTGGATCATCAGCGCCAGTATGCCCATGCTGGCGGCAAAGCCCACTCCGCTGCGATACCAGGATTCCCGGTTCCACAGGGCGCGCAGGGCATGCCAGAATGCCAGCAGCACAAAGGCGGCGAGGGGCAAGGTACCGATCAGCCCGTATTCAATGGCGAATTGGATAAAGTCATTATGGGCATGGTCAAAATGATTCACCAGATCCGGTCCGGCATATTGGGGGAAAACGGCCTCGAAACTGCCGGCGCCGGTTCCGGTCAGCCAGTGTTGTTCCAGCAGGGGGATGGCATCCAGATAGGCATCGGCCCTGATTTCATTTTTACGGGCGACCACTACCTCATTAACTACCTGATCTTCAAAGCGGGTATTAACCAAGCGCTCTTTTAATTGATCCAGACCGAAATACTGGCTGATAACCAGGATATCAATCAGCACAAAGCTGGCGAGCAAAATAGAATTTCTGACCCTGTTTTCTTTATTCAACAGAATAAAAACACCACCAATAATTATAAGGCTGATAAAAAAGGCGCTATTACCCATACGTGAGCGGCTCATTACCAGGCCGATAACCATAATTACCAACCCGATGCGTAGCCGCGCCTTGGGACCCATTAGCAACTCCAGTATTGCCTTCCAGCTGAAGGAACCGCCGTCTCGCAGGGCCATCAGCAAACCAATACCGCAAGCCATGGTCAGCTCCAGATAACCGGCCAGGTGGTTGCGGTTAACAAAGGTGCCGGTAGCCACATGGCTGGCCTTGAAAAAGCCCCAATCTACGCCGGAAAGCGCAATAACAGTGCCGACAAATGCCTGCACAGTACCACTGGCAACCAATACCGCCAGCAGCACGGTCAAACGGCGGCGGGTATGGAATACGCTAAGCACCATGATAAACAGCAATGAATAGGCCAGACCCAACATTAGATACTGGAAGCTGGCGCCGATATCCAGGCTGATGCCAAGCCACAACTGCAGGGCGACCCAGCCTTGGGCCATCAACAGTAAGGCCAGCATGGGCCAGGCGGCGCGCAGGGCCCGGCTGAACGGTTTTTCCTGCTTAAGCCGACCTATGGCCCACAGTGTGGCCAGCACACCAACCAGCAAGACCAGTAGGCCCATCGACCAGTCCCGGTTGCTGCCCAGAGGCAAAGGTAGCCAGAGCAACAGTACCAGCAGGCCAAAATAAACAGAAGAATCAACCAGAGAGCGTTTTTCCATATTTTATCCGTTAATAAAGGTGAATCCTGCAGGGGCCCTTTGTGGGCCAGGCCTCTCAAATCCAATGGCATGTGGCCATATCGTCCTGGGACCGAGCTTGCCGTAGGAGCGTCGATCCCGGCGCGATAACATCCGAAGGATATTTAATGACCTGAGCCAGTCACCCTGGGGCCAGGCCTCTCAAATCTTTATGGCCTGTCGGCCAACTCGCCACGGGGTCGCGCCACCCACAGGGGTATTGGCCTGCACCAGGCTTTGTTGCCGGAGGGCAGCCCTGTGGGAGCGTCGACCCCGGCGCGATAATATCCGAAGGATATTTAATGGCTTGAGCCAATCACCCAGGGCCAGGCCTCTTAAATCTTTATGGCCTGTCGGCCAACTCGCTGCAGGGTTGCGCCCCCCACAAAGGCAACTCACTACCATACCAAACAAAAACAGGCATATTAAACAAAAGCGCGCCGTTTGGCGCGCTTTTTGGAACCATTCCCTGATCCGCTATCGTCATTCCCTGTGTTTTGTAACCTGCTTAGCTGGGGCTGGAAGAAGAACCGCCGCCGCCGCCACCGCCACCGGCGGAAGGAGTAGAACCGGTGTTGGTAGAGCCGGTCGCGGCACCACCTGTGGTACCACCGGTAGTGCTGCTGCCGGCAGCGGCTGCAACACCCTTAGCTACGGCGTTCTGCACGGCAACGGCAGCGGCAGGGGCTGCCTTGGTAGCAGCGGTGCTGATGCTGGCGGCAGCGGCAGGGGCAGATTGGGCGGCACCCTGGGCTACTGCGGCAGCCAGTGCCGGCTGGCTGGCAACCTTGGTGGCGGCAGCAGTGGTGATGCTAACCGCAGCAGCCGGGTTGGTAGCTACAACGGCAGCTACGGCGGCCTGCACGGCAGCGGCAGCCTGGGCGGCAGGCATGGTGGCGGCAATGGCAGAAACCACATTGGCTACTGCATCGGCAATAGCGGCTTCGCCTTCGGCAGCCAGCACTTCAGCAGCCAGTTCGGGGGTTAATTCCACACCGGCACCTTGCAGCGCGTCCAGCGCAGCCTGGTCGGCAAGGGCAGGGCCGGCGGCCAGGGCCGCAGCCAGAGAGAGAGCAGTAAGCGTTTTACGCATTGATAAACGTCCTCGTTTTAATATGTGGCCTGCATCCGTAGTGGCCATACGGCCAAACATCAAGGCGCAACCACACTGTGGTTAGAAACAACCATGCTCAAAAAACATTCGATTTTGCTGAATTGAGAGATCGGTTCCGATTGTATATCCCTCCATCACTGTGGGCAATCCGCTTTACAAAATTTCATAAAAGTAAAATGAAACCGTCGGATAAAAAACATGTGGGCCCTGGCACAGTGTAATAAATAAAATAGATCGGAATGTGTTGCCGGGAGGGAGATTATCAGCAGATAGAAGAGGGATATCCCGGACGGACCGAAAATAAGTGACCGCAGGCGTCACAAAATCAAAAGTAATGTTAATATTTTGTGCTGTCCCACTGGTCAGCTTTCTACCCCGGATGGCCATATCAATTTATGACAAGCACTTTATTAATGTATGCCTGTTGTGTAAAATCTTGGCCAAATTAGCGTGCGATAACCTGTCAGCAGCTTATAAGTGATTATAACTAACTGATTAATGAATTGTTTTATAAATGGCTCATTTTTTGGCCCTGCCATTGATTTGTCATTTTTATGCGGTAGGCTGGCATGCAAAGTTGCGATAGCAGCTACCGAAGCCGGCAAGCTGAACCCAGCCAACAGGTATTAACGGGGCTAAAAGCGATTTTTTGTTCATAAAATGGCCAACGGCCGGAGTTGAACACAAAATGCACGCTCGGTTAGTGTGGGTATGGGGCAGCGAGTTGGGTTGATGGAATGAGCTGGATGGCTCGCCCGGGGGAGAAGAGCACGGCAAGCCGGGATACTCCCCAGAAAGACAGCTTAATTTAGAAGAAGATAAATTAATAAAAACACGTTCAATTCCCCTTGCAAGCTGTAGTCATAAAGGGATTGCACATTTTTTAGTGGAATTTACAGGTGAAGGAATCCTGATTTATGAGCAAACAACACACACTGTTTACTCTGTCGGCGGTGGCAACCGGCATTATCTTTGCGGGCCAGGCGAGCGCCATCGAACCGCAACCCATAGATCTTGGCGGTGTTGGCCTGGTGCCCACCCTTAAAATCAGCGAAACCTATGATGATAACGTCAAGGAGGCCTCTGGCATTCCGGGCGATGAAGAGCGCTCGTCTTGGGTAACCACGATTGAGCCGAGCCTGACTCTGGCGGCCCGAGAGCGCCTGAACACCTATCAACTTAGCTATAGCCTGAGCAACTCTATCTACCATTCCAGCCATGAAGACGATCACACCGATCACTTTCTGCGAGCTGACAGCCACATGGAATTCAGCGCCCGCAGCCGCCTGGATTTGAATGCAGGTTACAGCAAGCAGCAGGATACCGTCGACAGCACCAATCGTGAGTTTGATGAGATCGGCAACAAGTATCACAGCACCAACGTCGGTGGCCTGTACGGCTTTGGCGCCCAAGCCGCCAAGATGCAGCTGGAACTGGGCGCCAATCACGAATGGCGCAAGTACGACAACAACCGCGACAGCGGCTCGTTGACCCGCGAAAAAGACCGCGACACTCTGAGCCTGGTCACCACCGGATATTATCGCGTGGCCCCCAAGACCCGTCTGCTGGCCGAAGTGCAGTATAGCGACTACGACTACACCACCAGCAATCTAGACAGCGAAGACTATCGTTACCTGGTGGGCGTGACTTGGGACGCTACCGCCAAGACCACAGGCACAGCCAAATTCGGTTACCAGGAAAAAGAATTTGATGACCCGAGCAAAGGCAGCACCAATGGTGGTGCCTGGGATGTGGGTGTTAGCTGGTCTCCAGTTACTTACTCAACCTTCAGTTTGAACACAGGCAGCAACATAGGCGAGGGCAGCTCGACTGAGGACTTTATTGATACCGACACCTATAGCCTGACCTGGTCTCATACCTGGGCACCCCGCTTCAGTTCTGATGTAGGTTACAGTCTGACCAAGAAAGATTACGAGGGCGGTTCCGGCAGCAGCAACGCTGGCCGTAAAGACGAGCTGGACAGCTACAACCTCAGCCTGAACTACAATATGCGTCGCTGGCTGGATCTCGGCCTGGGCTACAGCTACAAAGACAACAGTTCAAACTTTGACGATAGCCGTTTTGATCGTAACCAAGTGTTCTTTAACGTCAATATGAGCCTGTAATTTTCTAAACATGCCGGTGGTTTCGAGAGAGGCCACCGGCAAGCTGTGCTTATTTAAAGGAAAAATCAACGATGAAGGTGATAACCACCCTTTGCATCATGCTGAGCTGGTTGATAGCAGCTGGAGTGGCTCATGCCCAAAATGGTGACTCGCGCTACACCTTGGGCTCTGGTGATCAAATCCGGATCAGCGTGTTTGGCGAGCAAGATCTGAGCTTTGAGCAAATTCAGCTTAATGATGCAGGCACCTTCTCCTACCCCTTTTTAGGCTCGGTCAACGCTAAGGGGAAAACCGCCAAAGAGGTAGAAAACCTGATAGCGGGCGGACTGCGCGGCGATTATTTGATAGACCCAAAGGTATCCGTCAGCATACTTCAGTACCGTGAGTTCTATGTGAACGGTGAAGTCGGCAACCCCGGCGGCTACCCGTTCCAGCCCGGCATGACTTTGCGCAAGGCGGTGGCCCTGGCCGGCGGCTTTAGCGAGCGGGCGTCGCGCAGCGCCTACTATATTATTCGCGACACCGATCCCAGCCGTAAACCGCAAAAAATCACCCTGGACAGCCCGGTGATGCCAGGGGATATCATCACCATTGAACAGAGCTTCTTTTAATATGGATATGAACAAACTTCCCGGCATTGGCAATCAGGAGCAGGGTGAAGAAAGTGCCATCGATCTGGGGCAGCTGTGGCTGGCCGTCTACCGTCGCAAGTGGAGTATTATCGGCCTGACCCTAGTGGTGGCTATGCTCAGCGTGCTGGTGGTGTCTAATATAACCCGTATTTACAAGGCCAGTGCTACTCTGCTGATAGAGAACAAGGCTGCCAATGTAGTGTCTATCGAGCAAATCTACGGTATGGATGGCGCCGGTAACGAATATCTGCAGACCCAGTTCGAGCTGCTCAAGTCCCGGGCCATGGCCGAGCGGGTGGTACGGAAACTCAATCTGGTTACCCACCCGGAATTTGACCCCCGGCAGCAGCCCGCGCCGTTGGTGGACTGGCGCGGCATGATCAAGGGTGTGCTGCCGACTCTGCCCGGTGACCTGGAAGCAAAGGCACCGCCCACCGAAGCTCAGATTTTTGATTCGGTGGTGCGCGCCTTCCGCGGTCGCATCAGTGTATCGCCTCAGGGCAAGACCCAACTGGTGGAAGTGAGTGTGGAGATGGCCGATGCGGCCACCGCCGCTCTGGCCGCCAACGCCCTGGCCGACGGTTATATCGAAAGCCAGCTGGAAGCCAAGCTGGAAATGACCCAGACCGCCACCAGTTGGATGAACGAACGGCTTGTGGGGCTGAAAGACAACCTGGATAATTCAGAGCGTCGACTGCAGGCGTTTCTGGAACAGGAGAACCTGGTCAACCTGGATGGTATTACCACCATCAGTGCCGGTGAACTTAGTGGCATTAGCAGCAAGCTGACCGATGCCCGTCGCGAACGCAACGCCGCCGAAAGTATGTATCGTCAGGTCTCGGCCATCAGCGGCTCTGACTATCGCCGCTTGGCGAGTGTACCGGCGGTCATGTCTGATCCCCTCGTCTCCCAGTTCAAGGCGGCGGAAGCCACCGCCAGTGCCAAGGTACAGGAGCTGAGCCGCCGTTACGGGCCGAAACATCCGGTAATGATCGCGGCCCAGACCGACCTCAACTCTGCTCGGAGCAACCTCAAGGCTCAGGTAGAACAGGTGGTGGGCGGCATCGAAAATAATTACCGGCTGGCCATGGCCAACGAGCAGGGGCTGCAGAGCTCGTTCGAGCAGAACAAGGAGCAGGTACAGAGCATCAGCCGAAACGAATTCCGGCTGCGTGAACTACAGCGTGAGGTGGATACCAACCGTTCCCTGTACGACACCTTTATGACCCGGTTGAAGGAAACCAGCGCCACCCAGGATCTGGAAACCGTCAGTGCTCGGGTAGTGGACAGGGCGGTGACGCCGAACAGCCCGATCAAGCCGAAAAAGAGTATGATAGTCATGATGGCGACCCTGCTGGCATTGATGTCCGGTGTGGGACTGGCAGTACTGCTGGATATGCTCAACAACACCTTCAAGGGCACCTCCGACATAGAAAGCAGGCTGAACCTGCCGGTGCTGGGTATTCTTCCTCTGCTGAAGGACAAAACCGGCAACGTGGCGCGCCACTTCAAACAGGGCAAAGACAAGGCCTTTGCCGAGTCTGTGCGAACCATTCGCACCGGCATGGTGTTGTCGGGCATGGACAACCCCTACAAGGTCACGGTAGTGACTTCGTCGGTGCCCGGAGAGGGCAAGAGTTCGGTTTCCAGCAACCTGGCCGTAGCCCTGGGCCAGATGGAAAAGGTGCTGCTGATCGACGCCGACATGCGCCGCCCGACCGTGGCCAAAAATTACGAGTTTGCGGTGGGTACCCCCGGCCTGGCCAACCTGATTGCCGGCACCGCCCAGCTCAAAGATTGTATTCAGCAGACTGACGGCATAGATATTATGGCCGCGGGCATGGTGCCGCCCAACCCGCTGGAGCTGCTCTCCAGCGAGCGTTTCGGCAAGCTGCTGACGGAGCTGGGCGAGCAATATGAGCGCATTATCATCGACTCGGCCCCGACCCAGGCGGTGAGCGATGCCTTGGTGCTGGCCCAGCACGCCAATGCCGTTATCTATGTGGTTAAGAGCGAGTCTACCGCCATTCCCCATGTACAGGCGGGCATTGGCAAGCTGTTGCAACTGGGCGCACCGGTCAAGGGTGTGGTGCTCAACCAGCTGGATGTGAAAAAGGCCGCCAAATATGGCTACAGCTACGGTGGTTACTACGACTACTACGGCTACAGCAAGACAGCGGCAGAGGCATAAATGATGGCTGCACGGCTTGTTGACATTCATAACCACTTGCTGCCGGGCATAGACGACGGCGCCGCCAGCCTGGCTGACGCGGTGGCCCTGGCCCGGGCAGCGGTGGCGGATGGCATTACCCACTGCGTGTGCACCCCGCACATGCAGCCGGGCAAGTTCGACAATGACCGTGCCTCTATCAGTGCCACCTTCCATCAGCTGAAGGCGGCACTTACAGAGCACGCCGTTCCCCTGCACATCGCCATGGCCGCCGAAGTGCGTTTCGGCCTGGAACTGATGGCGCAGGTGAGCAACAACGAGATCCCCCTGCTGGGCGAGTGGCAGGGCAAGCAGGTGCTGCTGCTGGAATTCCCCCATAACGAGATCCCCTTTGCGGCGGAAAAACTGACCGAATGGCTGCTGAGGCAGGGCATAGTGCCGATGATCGCCCATCCGGAGCGCAACCGAGGCGTGCAGGAAAGCCCGCGTAAGCTGACTCCCTTCATCAACCAGGGCTGCCTGTTCCAGGTGACCGCCGGCTCGGTGACCGGTTACTTTGGCAAGCCCAGCCAGCAGCTGGCGGAGCAACTACTGAAAGAAGGCATAGTGACGGTGCTGGCCAGCGACGCCCACAACCTGCAATACCGCCCACCCATGCTGAAGCAGGGTAGGCTGGCTGCAGAAGCCATTGTCGGGGAGGTGGCCGCCATGCAGTTGACCAGCATCAACCCCTGGACCATGACCAAAACCCTGTTCACGGAGCAGCCGTGAGCCACAAAGAAGCCGTGAGCCAGAAACTCCCCCTGATCGCCCTGCTGCTGGGCGCGGTGACATTAAGCCTGACCGGCGGCTGCCTGCTGCTGGCCGGCACCTACCAGTATCAGACCGACTTGTTCCTGGATGACTGGGCCGCAAAAAATCGCCAGCCCGAACCCCTGGCCTGGATGGTGGCGGAAGAAGCCGCCCGCAAGGCTGCTTCCCTCTATCCGGTTGCCAATGGCGACTATCTGGACCGCCTGGGCCGGGTATATGACTGGCAGCAAATCAACGAACCCATCGCCGGTGAGCAGGCCAAAGGTAGCCGCCAGCAAGCCATCCATGCCTATAGGGCCGCGATTAAAGCCCGCCCAAACTGGCCCTTCAGCCATAACAACCTGGCCACCGCCAAGTTGCGGCAGGGCGAACTGGACGACGAATTCAAGCTGGCCATGGTAAACGGCTTTACCCTGGGCCCCTGGCGACAAAACGCCTACCGGCAAACCGCCTATCTGGGCCTGGTAAGCTGGCACACCTTAAATGCACAGCAACAACATACGGTAACAAAGGCCATTCACAATGGCCTGACACACACAACACAAAGCAAGCGCCAGACAGAACAATTACTAGCGCGCCTGCAGCGCCAGGATCTGCTAACAACCGCTGACTAGCTTCGTGGGAGGCGCGACCTCGCGGCGATATGGCCACCAGGCCATAAAAAATATAAGAAGCCCTGCGGGAAGGCCGACCCAGCAGCGAGATGGCTAACAGGCCATAAAAGTGCAGGCGACCGCTCGGTGTAAATTAACTAATAACCAACAAAAGGGAATATCAGCAGGGAGAGCTGCAGCACCTCTGAATATTTCCCCACAATCTATCAATCCGGCCCTAGGGGAAGCGCCAATAAAACCCTACGGGCGGTAGCTTACCTGTAACTCACATAATTTACTTCTGACCTCGATTCTAACTCGAATTGATTTGGGTTACTCGATTCTGCGTTTTGCGTAGAACCTCAATACTTAAAACACGGAATAAAAACAATATGAAAGCCATCATCCCCGTTGCTGGCCTGGGCACACGTATGCTGCCCGCCACCAAAGCCATTCCCAAAGAAATGTTGCCCATTGTAGATAAGCCACTCATTCAATACGTGGTCAGCGAAGCCATTGCAGCGGGAATAAAAGAAATTATTCTCGTCACTCACTCCAGCAAAAATTCCATTGAAAACCACTTTGATACCAGCTTCGAGCTAGAAGCCACCCTCGAAAAACGGGTCAAGCGCCAGCTGCTGGAAGAAGTGCGCAGCATTTGCCCGAATGACGTTACCATCATGCATGTGCGCCAGGGCGTGGCCAAAGGCCTGGGCCACGCGGTAATGTGTGCTTACCCGCTGGTGGGCGACAGCCCCTGCGTGGTGATATTGCCCGATGTGCTGATAGACGACGCCCAGAGCGACCTGAGCAAAGACAACCTGGCCAAAATGCTGGCCCGCTTTAATGACACCCAGCGCAGCCAGATAATGGTAGAGCCGGTAGCTCAAGTGCTGGTAAACCAATATGGCGTTGCCGACTGCATGGGGCATGCCCTTGCCTGCGGTGAAAGCAAGCTCATGACTGCCATTGTAGAAAAGCCCAAGCAAGAAGAAGCCCCTTCCAACCTGGCTGTGGTTGGTCGCTATGTGCTCAGCAAAAACATCTGGCCGCTGCTGGCCAACACAGCTCCCGGCGCCGGCGACGAAATACAGCTTACCGATGCTATAGCCACACTCATGGAACAAGAGCAGGTAGAGGCCTACAACATAGTGGGCAAAAGCCACGATTGCGGTAGCAAGCTGGGCTATATGCAGGCCAATGTGGAATACGCCCTGCGTCACCCCGAACTTGGCCAGGCCTTCAGCCAATACTTGCAGGAGCAGGCCGGAGCAACTTCAATCGAGCAGGAACAAGCATCCTAATCAGTTTCCCCCCCCATTAGCTAAGCCAAGGCCCGTCATTCCCGCGAAGGCGGGAATCCAGTTTTCTGTAGCCGCCACTTTAGTCGACGGAGCCTGCGCAGCAGGCTATATGTAGGCCCCATTGCAATGGGGCAACGCTGTTCACATTCAAGCAGATCATTTCGAATCCAAGTCACGGAGCAACACCAATCATGCAAACCCTGTCTCAGCAAACCCGCATTGCCGTTATTGGCCTGGGATACGTAGGCCTGCCCCTAGCGGTGGAGTTCGGTAAAAAATACCCCACCATGGGTTTTGATATTAACCAGGCCCGGGTAGCAGAACTGCAGGCAGGGCAGGATCATACGTTGGAAGTAAGCCCCGAAGAACTGGCCGAAGCCGACAAGCTCTTCTATACCGCCTCACTGGGGGAGCTGAGCGCTGCTACTGTTTATGTGGTTACTGTGCCGACCCCCATAGACGAGCACCGTCAGCCGGATCTTATGCCACTGCTCAAGGCTTCCGAGGCGCTGGGCAAGGTGCTGAAAAAAGACGATATCGTTATTTACGAGTCCACCGTTTACCCAGGCGCAACCGAAGAAGACTGCATTCCTGTGCTTGAAAAGGTTTCCGGCCTTAGATTTAACCAGGACTTCTTCGCTGGCTACAGCCCCGAGCGCATCAACCCGGGCGACAAGGAACACAGGGTAACCAACATTCTCAAGGTGACCTCAGGCTCTACCGAAGAAGTAGCCGACTTTGTGGACGCTCTCTACGCCAGCATCATCACCGCCGGCACCCACAAGGCCGAAAGCATCAAGGTGGCCGAAGCCGCCAAGGTGATTGAAAACACCCAGCGGGATCTGAACATAGCGCTGATCAACGAGCTGGCCGTGATCTTCAATAAAATGGGCATCAATACCGAGGCTGTGCTCAAGGCCGCCGGCACCAAGTGGAACTTTTTGCCTTTCCGTCCCGGACTGGTCGGTGGTCACTGTATTGGCGTTGACCCTTACTACCTGACCCACAAGGCTCAGGCCATTGGCTATAACCCCGAGGTGATTCTGGCCGGGCGCCGCATTAACGACAACATGGGCCGCTATGTTGTCTCCCAGTTGGTAAAGGAAATGCTCAAGCGCCGCCTGCACGTAAACGGCGCCAGAGTGCTGGTAATGGGTCTTACCTTTAAGGAAAACTGCCCCGACATTCGCAACACCAAGGTAGTGGACATCATTAAGGAACTGAACGACTACGGCGTAACTACCGAGGTATTTGATCCTTGGGTAAATGTAGCCGAAGCCAAGCTCGAATATGGTTTTACTCCTATCAAGGAACCCAATCGAGGCGACTACGATGCCATTATCTTGGCTGTAGCCCATAATCAGTTCCGAGAAATGGGAATAAAGGGCATTAAGGTATTGGCCAAACCTGAGCATGTTATCTATGATCTTAAATACGTGCTGGCTGCAGACGAAGCTGATATCCGTCTCTAATGTTGTATTTGGAATTGAAAAGCAAGATCTGAGTTTTTCTGTGAGGCAGGCGTGATAGCTAAAAAAATAGAGTATCGTCCTGAAATAGACGGTCTTAGAACTATCGCCGTAATGTTGGTGATCCTCCATCACTTAGAATTGGGTGCTCTTCCCGGTGGTTATGTTGGTGTTGATGTTTTTTTTGTTATATCCGGCTATTTGATAACTTCGATTATTTATTATGAAATTAACTCCAAACGGTTTTCTGTTGTTGAGTTCTATAAGCGTCGAATAACCCGCCTGGGACCAGCATACTTTCTGGTGATTTCGGCAACAAGTATTGCAACATTTATTTATATGTTGCCTGCAGAGATGCTGAACTACGGTGAAAGCGTCATATACTCAACATTTTTCATGGCCAACTTCTATATGTGGAATGAGGTGGGCGGATACTTCGGTGCTCAGTCTGAGGTCGTACCGCTACTACATCTTTGGTCACTGGCGGTTGAGGAGCAGTTCTATATATTTTGGCCAGTAGCCCTGCTGCTTACCCAGCGTTTGTTTGGTGTGCGTGCGGTGTTCATGCTTGTAGCGGTGGGTATACTTTCCGGTATTTTTATATCAGAATGGGGAGTGAATAATTATCGTGCTGCTGCATACTATTTACTACCAACGCGGTTTTTTGAGTTGCTTGTTGGTGCATTTGTGGCTCTGTTGCCATCAATCAATAAAAAAAGTGTAACTACTGAAATTTTTTCTATCGTAGGGGCTTTGTTTATAGTTTACTCTGCGTTCTTTTTTTCTAAAGGTCAATTTTTTCCAGGTGTGTCAGCGCTTGTCCCAACTTTAGGTGCGGCATTAATAATATATTTCTTGAATGATTCGGGTATTCTTGGGCGTATCCTTTCCAATTGTGTCATGGTATATATAGGAAAGATTTCATATCCTGCATATCTTTGGCATTGGCCTATTATTGCGTTTTTGAATTTAAACCTTGTTACGATTGATCTGTATACAGGTTTCTGTGTTCTTGTAGTAACGTTTTTTCTGTCTAGTATCACATACCACTATGTTGAAACACCATTTCGGCGCGCTGTAAGTCATAGTTATAAGAGAGTCTTTGGTGCCGGGTTTGTACTTCCTTCAGTAGCGGCAGCGCTGCTAGTATTTTCTATTTTTGGGAGTGCTGGTTTTCCGGGGCGATTCGATGTGTCGATTAACAAGAAAAGTGAGGCACTACAGAGCTACTCTAATAAAATAAGAGGGCGTTGTAACGAAGGATCTATAGATAATCCTCTTTCTGAAGATTTATGTGTGCTCGGTGAGGCTGGTGGAGAAGTTGACTTTCTTTTGATCGGGGATTCACACGCCAACCATTTTACAGGAATGATTGATGTACTCGCCAAGGGTGCTGGAGTTAGAGGGTATGATATCACGCAAAGTAATACAATATATCTTCCTGATGTAAAAAGGTATTATGATGTGGATGGTGAAAAAGTAGAGCATAGGAACTTTGAGTTAAGAAACAAGGTTTGGTCTGAGATAATTGGAAGTGAGCGGTACAGAGCTGTTGTTTTAGGTGGATCCTTTGCAGCTTATTATAATGAAGGTGAGTTTTTTTTAGATGGTGCTAGTAATTCTACCGACGCTTTCGAATTAGGATTTCGTAAGGCGGTTCAAAGTATTATTAAAGCGGGTTCAAAAGTATTTATCATCAAAGGAACTCCTGTTCTGAGTGGGGTCGATTATGATTGCAGTATTAAAAATGAGCGTTTTGAACTCAATGAATACTGTGACTTAAGTAAGGATGTTCACGACAAGCACTTTAATAAGTGGAGTGCGTTCCTATTGAGAATAAAGGATGAGTTTCCAGAAGTGTCTTTTATCGAGCCAGATAAAGTTATATGTGGTGAGCTGAGCTGTAAAACAGAAATTGATGGTATTCCCCTGTATAGGGATGATAATCACTTGAATCATCTGGGGTCTGAATTTATAGGGAGTGAATATATCAAAAGATACGGTAACCCCTTTTCCATTTTAAAAGAGTCTTGATATTGGTTATGAAAATGAATCGTTATACTTCTGAATGTAAAAAGTTAGAAGCGTACCCAAAGACTTGGCTGATCACCGGTGTAGCCGGCTTTATCGGCTCCAACCTGCTGGAGACTCTGCTCAAGCTGAACCAGGCCGTGGTTGGACTAGATAACTTTGCCACAGGTCATAAGCACAACCTGGATGAAGTGCAGGGCTCCGTCAGTACCGAGCAGTGGACCCGGTTCTGCTTTATTGAGGGCGATATCCGCAACTTGGAACACTGCCAGCAGGTGTGCCAGGGAGTAGATTATGTCCTCCACCAAGCTGCCCTAGGCTCAGTCCCGCGTTCCATCGCCGACCCCATCACCACCAACGCCGCCAACATCACCGGTTTCCTGAATATGCTGGTGGCTGCGCGTGATGCCGGAGTAAAAAGCTTTACCTATGCTGCCAGCAGCTCCACCTATGGCGACCATCCGGCATTACCCAAGGTGGAAGAAAACATCGGTAAACCGCTGTCGCCTTATGCGGTCACCAAATACGTAAACGAGCTTTATGCAGATGTATTTTCCAGAACTTATGGCTTTAACACCATAGGCCTGCGTTATTTCAACGTGTTTGGTAAACGCCAGGATCCCAATGGGGCCTATGCTGCTGTTATCCCAAAATGGACTGCTGCCATGATTAATGGTGAAGATCTTTTCATTAATGGCGATGGTGAAACCAGCCGAGACTTCTGCTTTATTGAAAACACCGTGCAAATGAACATTCTGGCTGCCACCGCCCCGGATGAGGCGAAGAATGAGGTTTATAATGTGGCGCTGGGCGATCGCACCAGCCTTAATACCCTGTTCGATGCCCTGAAAACAGCCCTGGCCGACAACGGCGTTGCCTATACCAAACCACCCATCTACCGGGAGTTTCGTACTGGCGATGTGCGCCATTCCCAAGCCGATATCTGCAAGGCTCAGAGAAAACTGGGTTATGCCCCCATACATCGGATTTATGATGGGATTGGACAGGCGATGCCTTGGTATGTTCAGATGCTTTGTAAATAAATATTATGTGCATTTTTCATTCAATGGTGGTGTGGCCCGAAAATGTCAACCACTTTAAATAAAATACGAAATAGCAGTTTTATCACCGGGGCTGGTGTCTATTTTGTATCCAATATTTTAAATGCAGCGATACCTTTTGCATTACTTCCTATATTAACTCGATACCTAGATCCCAGTGAGTATGGCCAAGTGGCAATGTTCCAGATCTTGTTAGGAGCACTTAGTGCCTTTATTGGTATCAGCTTTGTCGGAGCTGCCAGTCGTAAATACTACGATGCTAATCTTAGCGCTAGTGACTTGAGTAAGTTTGTTGGAGTCTGTCTGCAATTAATTCTCGCGTCATCACTTATTGCTTTGGTGGTTTTGTTTTTACTTCAAGAAAAGCTGTCAAAGTGGGTGTCGCTGGATCCTAAGTACATTATTTGGGCAGTATTTGTATCATTTGGTGGGATTTTAATTCAACTACGACTCGGACAATGGCAGGTTAGAAAGGAAGCTGTTAGCTATGGTGTACTTCAGGTGTCACAAAGTATATTCAATATGCTGCTGTCGTTAATTTTTGTTGTTGCCTTGTTACAGGGTGCTGAGGGACGAATAGATGCACAGATATTGGTAACTATTATCTTCTCACTATTATCATTAGCTCTTTTTAAGAGAGATAGGTTGTTTGTTTTTTTTTGTTGGAGCCCTAAATATCTCAAAGAAGCGATGAAGTTTGGCCTGCCGTTAATACCACATTTAGCTGGTACTTTTCTGCTTACATCAGTAGATCGCTTTGTTATTAATCAGGAGCTTGGCCTTGTAGAAGCTGGTATTTATATGGTGGCAGTACAATTAACTAGTGCCATGGGGATTGTTTTTGATGCTATAAATAAAGCTTATATACCATGGCTCTATGAGCATTTGAAGGGAAATGAAATATTTAAAAAGTGTCAGATAGTAAGGATGACTTACCTTTGGTATTCAGTAATATTGCTAGGTGTAGCTTTTTCATTTTTGATAGGGAACCATCTGGTTATCTGGATTGCTGGTGAAAAATACGCGAGAGCGGGAGAAGTGTTTGGTTGGCTAGCGCTTGGACAAGGGTTGCAAGGAATGTATTTGATGATGACTAATTATATATTCTACTCTAAAAAAACAGGTGTACTTTCATTCGTGTCAATAGGTTCAGGTGTTTTTAATGTTTTGCTTTTGTTGTTTCTTATCCAGGAGTGGGCGCTATCTGGCGCAGCAATTGCGTTTGCTATATCCATGGGGGTTAGGTTCTTGTTGACTTGGTGGGTCGCACAAATACGCCACCCAATGCCTTGGTTCAGTTTTCTTAATGTAAAGGGTTGTACATGAATTCAATTATCTCATTAATTGGCCGGGATAAAGAACTTTTTTCTGCTGATATCAACTCCCATGAAAGCGAGTTGTCTGATGCTGTTGGCTCGTCTCGCTTCCTAGTTCTCGGCGGTGCAGGTTCCATCGGCCAAGCGGTAACCAAAGAAATATTCAAGCGCAACCCGGCCAAACTGCATGTAGTAGACATCAGCGAGAACAACCTGGCCGAGCTGGTACGTGACATTCGCAGTAGCTTTGGATATATCAATGGTGACTTTCGCACCTTTGCACTGGATATTGGCTCGGTCGAGTACGATGCTTTCTTCAAGGCGGACGGCGAATATGACTATATTCTGAACCTGTCTGCGCTCAAGCATGTACGTAGCGAAAAAGATCCCTACACCCTGATGCGCATGATCGATGTCAACGTGTTCAATACCGACAAGACATTGCAGCAGGCCATCGATGCCGGGGTAAAAAAATACTTCTGCGTCTCTACCGACAAGGCGGCCAACCCGGTCAACATGATGGGCGCTTCCAAACGTATTATGGAAATGTTCCTGATGCGCCGCAGTCTGGAGATTGATATTTCCACCGCGCGTTTTGCCAATGTTGCCTTTTCCGACGGCTCCCTGCTGCACAGCTTCAACCAGCGACTGGAAAAACGCCAGCCTATCGTGGCACCGAATGATGTGCGCCGCTACTTTGTGACGCCGCAAGAGTCGGGCGAGCTGTGCCTGATGTCATGTATCTTTGGTGAAAACCGGGATATTTTCTTTCCCAAGCTCAGCGAAGCATTGCACCTGATCACCTTTGCCGATATCGCCATCAAATACCTGCAGCAAAAGGGACTGGAGCCGGTGTTGTGCAACAGTGAGGAAGAAGCCCGCGAACTGGCCAAAACCCTGCCGGACCAGGGCAAATGGCCCTGCCTGTTTACCGGCAGTGACACCACGGGCGAGAAGGATTTCGAGGAGTTCTTTACCGACCAGGAAACCCTGGACATGGAGCGCTTTGTCAACCTAGGGATCATCAAAAACGACCCTGCCTTTGATGCCGAACGTTTGGGTACCTTTGAGCGCCGTATCAGCGAGATGAAGGGCAACCTGGCCTGGAACAAGCAGGAGCTGGTGGAACTGTTTTTTGAGATGATCCCCGATTTCGGCCACAAGGAAACCGGCAAATATCTCGATGGTAAAATGTGAGGCCGGAATGCATCAGCAACTAATCGACTTTATTCGGGATACTTACGCCACCAGCGACTTTATCCCGCTGCATGCCCCGACCTTTGCCGGCAATGAAAAAGCCTATCTGGCCGACACCATCGACAGCACTTTTGTTTCCAGCGTGGGCAAATTTGTCGATGAGTTTGAAGCGAAAGTGCGTGAGTTCACTCATTCGGGCCGGGCGGTGGCCACCGTCAATGGTACCGCCGCGCTGCATGCCGCCCTTCACCTGGCCGGGGTACGAGCGGGTGATCTGGTGATCACCCAGGCCCTGACCTTTGTCGCCACCTGCAATGCCCTGCATCATATGGGCGCCAGGCCAGTGTTTGTTGATATTGAGCCCGGTGCCTTTGGACTCTGTCCGGTGGCCACGGCAACCTGGCTGCAGGCGCATGCGAAGCTGGATAATGATGGCGTTTGTCGCCACCAAAACAGCGGTGCCGTCATCAAGGCAGTCATGCCCATGCATACCTTTGGTCACCCGGCCAGGCTGGATGAGCTGATGGCGGTCTGTCAGCAGTGGAACCTGTGCCTGATCGAGGATGCCGCCGAAAGTCTGGGCTCTTTCTACAAGGGCCGGCACACCGGTACACTGGGCCGGTTTGGAGCGCTCAGTTTTAACGGTAACAAGGTGATCACCACCGGTGGTGGTGGCATGTTGTTGTGCCGAGAGGCGGAAGACGGTACTCGCGCCAAGCATGTTACCACCACGGCCAAAGTACCACATCCTTATGAATTTCATCACGACGAGCCCGGCTTCAACTACCGCATGCCCAACCTGAATGCGGCACTGGGCTGTGCCCAGATGGAGCGGCTTGAACACATTCTGGCGAGCAAGCGGCAGCTGGCTGCGCGCTATGCCGACTTTTTTCAGGGCACGGACTACCGTTTTGTCAAAGAGCCGGCCTACGCCCGCTCCAACTATTGGCTGAATGCGGTGCTGTGCCCAAATGTGGCGAGCCGCAACGCCTTGCTGGAAATCACCAATGCACAAGGGGTGATGACCCGTCCGGTATGGCAGCTGATGCACCGGCTGCCGATGTTTGCCGATGCACTGCGTGGAGACTTGACTCACTCCGAATGGGCCGAGGCTCACTTGGTGAACCTGCCCAGCTCACCAACGGGAGTCTGACATGCGAAACATTGCGGTATTTACCGGTACCCGGGCCGAATATGGCTTGCTGTATTGGTTGCTGAAGGATATTCAGCAGGACTCAGAGCTGACATTACAGTTGCTGGTGGCCGGCATGCATTTCTCGCCAGAGTTCGGCATGACCTATCAACAAATAGAAGCAGACGGCTTTCGTATCGACGAAAAAGTCGAAATGCTGCTGTCTTCCGATTCGGCGGTCGGCACGGCAAAAAGCATTGGTCTGGGCGTGATTGGCTTTGCAGATGCGCTGAGCCGCATGGCACCCGATGCGTTGGTGATCCTCGGCGACCGGTTTGAGGCACTGGCGGCGGCCCAGGCGGCGATGATCCTGCGTATTCCCGTTGCCCATATTCATGGGGGTGAAATCACCGAAGGTGCCTATGATGATGCCATCCGTCATGCCATTACCAAGCTGAGCCTGCTGCATTTCACTTCTACCGCCGAGCATCGGCAGCGGGTGATCCAGCTGGGAGAGCACCCCGATCGAGTGTACAACGTCGGTGCCATCGGGCTTGATCACTTGCAGCGCAGCAGCAGGATGTCCGTGGCCGAGCTGTCAACGTCATTAGACTTTGCGCTTGAGCGTCCTTATTTACTGGTGACCTATCATCCGGTGACGCTGGCATCTGAGCCTGCCAAGGCTTCATTTGAGCAGTTGCTACAGGCCCTGGATTATTTTCCTGAGCATCAGGTGATTCTGACCTATCCCAATGCCGATGACGGTGGCCGTGACATTATTCCGCTGCTGGAAGCCTATGCCAGTCGGCAAGCCGGCCGGGTAATGGCGATCCCCTCTCTGGGGCAGCAGCGTTATCTGAGTGCGGTCAAGCATGCCGCCGCCGTGGTGGGGAATTCATCCAGTGGCCTGATTGAAGTGCCTTCATTTGGCGTGCCAACGGTCAACATTGGCGCCCGCCAGCGCGGTCGGCTGGCAGCAAACAGCGTGCTGCATTGCGACGCCATCACCCCTGCCATTGTTGACGCGCTGCAGGTGGCGCTGGCAGCCGATTTTGGTCAGGTACGGAACCCGTACGGTCAGGGCAATACCAGTCAGTCTATTGTCAATACACTCAAGACGGCGGAGTTGTCCGTGATTAAAACTTTCTACGATATCCACAAGGAAAGCCAAGCATGATCAAGATTATCGCGGAAGCGGGCGTTAACCATAACGGCAGTGCCGAGCTGGCTTTTAAACTGGTGGACGCGGCCCATGCCGCCGGTGCCGATATTGTCAAATTTCAGACCTTCAAGGCCGGCAATCTGGTGACCCGGGCCGCGCAACAGGCGGAATATCAGACTCGCAACACCGGCGTGGCCGAATCGCAATACGCCATGCTCAGCCGGCTGGAGCTGGATTTCGACACCCATAAAGCACTGATCGCTCGTTGTCATGAGTTGGGCATTGAGTTCCTGTCCACGGCGTTTGACTCCGAAAGCCTGCTCTTTCTGGTTAAAGAGCTGGGTCTGACCACCCTGAAAATTCCGTCTGGTGAGCTGACCAATGCGCCCTTTGTGCTGGAGCATGCCCGCAGCGGCTGTGATCTGATTGTCTCAACCGGCATGGCCAGTCTGGCCGAGGTGGAGTCCGCGTTGGGCGTTATCTCCTTTGGTCTGACGGCGGATGAAGGCACTGCACCCAGTGAGCTTGCCTTTGCCGAAGCCTATGCCAGTGAGGCTGGCCGAGCGGCACTGAAGCGCAAGGTAACGCTGCTGCACTGCACCACCGAATACCCGGCACCCATGAATGAAATCAACCTGCGGGCCATGCACACCATGGCCACCGCCTTT
The DNA here is from genome assembly GCF_003075035.1 of Zobellella maritima. GTDB lineage: Bacteria > Pseudomonadota > Gammaproteobacteria > Enterobacterales > Aeromonadaceae > Oceanimonas > Oceanimonas maritima. The sequence continues at coordinate 79,667 of NZ_QCZE01000001.1, forward strand.
GGGTTGACGCCGGGCTACTCCGATCATAGTGCGGGGATCACCATTCCGGTGGCAGCAGCTGCACTGGGCGCCCAGCTGATTGAAAAGCACTTCACACTCGACAAAAACATGGAAGGGCCGGATCACAAAGCCTCTCTTGAGCCCGATGAACTGGCCGCCATGGTGCATGCGGTACGCGATGTGGAGCTGGCCCTTGGCAATGGCATCAAGGGGCCGCAACCTTCTGAAGTCAAGAACAAGGCAGTGGCACGCAAGAGCCTGGTGGCCGCGGCACCCATCCGCGCCGGTGAGCTGTTTACAGAGCACAACCTGACTGTAAAACGCCCCGGTGATGGTCTTTCTCCCTATGGCTACTGGACCTGGCTGGGGAAACCGGCGGGGCGCGATTATCAGGAAGGAGATCTGATCCGTGACTAAGTCGCTGGTGATCCTGGGGGCGGGGGGGCATGCGGCCGTGCTTGCCGAGATCCTGAAGAAACAGGGGCGCTCGTTGCTGGGGGTAGTGTCCCCTCATCCGCTGGCGCCCCGTGGCCCTCTGGCTGATGTGCCTCATATCGACGGTGATGAGCGCTTGCTGGCCCAGTTCGGCCCGGAGCAGGTAGAGCTGGTGAACGGTGTGGGGGCCCTGCCAGGCAAAGACCTGAACTGGACGCTGTTTCAGCAGTTTACCGGCCTGGGTTACCGTTTTGCTTCGGTGATTTCACCGTACGCCATCCTATCCGAGTATGTCACCCTGGGGCAGGGGGTTCAGATTATGGCCGGTGTCATTGTCCAGGCAGGGGTGCAGATCGGTGACAACACCCTGCTTAACACCGGCTGCATTGTCGAACACGACTGTCGCCTGGGTGCCCACAATCATCTGGCCCCAAGGGCAACTCTGAGTGGCGGTGTCACCACGGGCTACAGCGTTCATATCGGCACCGGTGCCAATATTATTCAGGGACTGACCATTGGTGAGCGAGCGGTGATTGGTGCCGGGACCACCATAGCCAGAGACGTGCCGGCTCATCAGACCCTGATCCCTGCCCGCAGCCGTATTCTCAATTAAGGATTTTCATCTATGACAGAATGGAACAGCGTCGTCCTGGCAACAGGAGCGACCATTCGAGACGCCATGCGTATCATCGACCGGGCTGCCCTGCGCATAGCCCTGGTCTGTGACGAGCAACAGCGTTTGCAAGGTACGGTGACGGACGGGGACATTCGCCGTGGCCTGCTGGTGGACTGCAATATGGATGACCCGGTCGCCCGGGTCATGAATTCCCAGCCTAAAACCGCCAGGATAACCGACTCACGCACGCAGTGCCTGAAAATCATGGATAAATATGATCTGCTGGCCTTACCGGTAGTGAACGAACTAGGAGAGCTGTTGGGGCTGGAAACCCTGCACCATGCCCTGCAACCCACAAAACGTGACAATCCAGTGTTCATCATGGCCGGTGGTTTTGGCACCCGACTACGCCCGTTGACCGATCACTGCCCCAAACCCATGCTGCGGGTGGGAGAAAAACCCATGCTGGCACACCTGATCGACCGTTTTATCCAATTGGGCTTTCACCAGTTTTATATCTCCACCCACTATATGCCGGAGCAGATCCGCGACTACTTTGGCGATGGCAGTCGGCTTGGCGTGAGCATCCGCTATGTTCATGAAGACATTCCACTGGGCACCGGCGGTGCCTTGGGGTTGTTGCCCGGGGATATACCCCAGCTGCCACTGATTATGATGAATGGCGATGTGCTGACCAAGGTCGATTTTACCCACTTGCTTGCTCACCATGAACAGCAAGGGTTCGATGCCACCATGTGTGTGCGCGAGCTGGAACATCAGGTTCCTTTTGGTGTGATTGAGAGCAATGACTCCCTGATCACCGGGATGGTGGAAAAGCCGACTTATCGTTACCGCATCAATACGGGTATTTACGTGCTCAGCCCTGCATGTGTTGCTTCGGTCCAATCCGGCACAAAAATTGATATGCCAACACTATTGGAACAACGGATGGCTGAACAACAAAAGGTCGGCATCTACACCAGCCATGATTACTGGTTGGACATTGGCAGAAAGTCTGATTATGAGCAAGCACAAGCAGATATCAAAAGCTTTACTAATTGAGTGAAATATGAAAATTCTCGCTATAATTCCTGCTCGGGCTGGCAGCAAGCGACTTCCTAATAAGAATGTTAAGCCTTTACTGGGAAAACCTTTGATTGAATGGAGTATAGATGCTGCACTCGGTTGCCAGGATATTACGAAGGTAATGGTCAGTACCGATAGTGAGCAAATTGGCTCCATTGCTCGAAGTGCTGGAGCAGAAGTACCTTTTGTTCGTCCTCCTGAACTATCTACAGATACCAGCAGCAGCGGTGATGTAATTAAACACGCAATAGATTTTTATCATCAAAAAGACGAAGTTTTTGACCTTGTTATGTTGTTGCAACCAACGTCACCACTACGTACTCAACAACATATACAAGAAGCAATTCAACTATTTTACGAAAAGTCAGCGGACGCTGTTATTTCAGTTTGTCCTGTAGAGCACTCGCCGTTATGGTCAAACACAATTGCAGATGACTTGTCGATGGATGGCTTTTTGAGAAAGGAGCTCAAAAACAGTCGCAGCCAAGACCTACCACAATATTATCGCTTGAATGGTGCGATATACTTGGCGAAAATAGACCGTTTCATGGCTGAAACTGGCTTTTTTCTGTCAAAAAACATTTACGCTTATGAGATGCAAACAAAAGTGTCGGTTGATATCGATGAAGAGGTCGACTTTCTACTAGCTGAAACCATTTTGAAAAATAAGGGATTTTAACTAATGCATAACATTATGCTTATTGGTGCGGGTCAGCTCGGCAGTCGACACTTGCAGGGGATGCTGTTAAGTCACCATGAATTAAATATAGTAGTCGTTGATCCATTTTCGGACTCCTTGGTGGTTGCTGAAGAAAGAGCAAGTCAGGTAAGTCCCGCACACCCGCAAACCCGGATTAGCTATGTTACAGCTATCCCAAACCTTAATGTTGATATCTGCATTATTGCCACCGCTGCTCATATCCGGGCACAAGTAACTGAAGAGTTGCTCACCAAATGTCAGGTCAGGCATATTATCTTTGAAAAAGTGCTTTTTCAGAAGGAACCTGAATACCAGGCTGTAGTTAACTTGCTTGATAATAATGATACTCAAGGCTGGGTTAATTGCCCGAGGCGTCTATATCCAACATACCGTCAGATTAAGTCCATGTTGGCGTCCAGTGATGCCGCGTTACAAATGAAAGTAAGTGGCAGTAGCTGGGGGATGGCATGTAATAGTATTCATTTTATTGATCTATTTTCATATCTAGTAGAGGTGCCCGAGTATAATATATGCCTGAGTAATCTGGATGAAAAAATTTTAAGTAGTAAGCGTGCCGGATTTTATGAAGTGACGGGTGAGCTTAAAATGCTTGCGGGGGAACATGAGCTGATTATAAAGTGTGGCCAAGATGATTCGGTTGCGATTAAAGTAGAAATTAAATCAGGTAACCAAAGCTTCATTATTGATGAAACGGCTGGCGTTTGGTTTGTTTCCTTAAGTGAAGGGGAACATGAAGAGAAAGAGCATATGCCAACCTATCAAAGCCAGCTAACTGGTCAAAATATAGATGAACTTCTTGAGCATAATAAGTCATCGCTTACCACTTTTCATGATTCTGTCAGAATACATATTCCTTTCATCAGGAGCTTACAGGCTCACATGTCAAACTCGATGGGGATTGTGCTTAACTCCTGTCCAATCACTTAATTTATAGAGGTTAAAGATCATGATCTGGCTTATTGGCTGTGGACAGATGTCCATCGATTACTCTCGTGTCCTTGAGGCCCAAAACCAGAGTTATCTGGTTATCGGGCGTGGAAAAGAGTCAGCAGAAAATTTTGAACTGGCTACAGGTAAATCTGTTGTTACAGGTGGCCTTGAAAGCTTTTTAATGAAGAAGCCTGAATTACCCATCGCTGTCATAGTTAGCGTGGGTGTCGAACAACTGTATAGTTCAACGGTGCAGCTACTAGAGTATGGTGTAAAATCGATACTGGTTGAAAAGCCCGGCGCGCTAATAAAAACACAACTCGAACATGTTCAAGAGCTGTGTCGTTCAAGTAATGCTGATGTCTTCATTGCCTATAATCGACGTTTCTTTGCTTCTACAGAAACAGCTCGTGAAATGATTGCTAGAGATGGTGGTGCAACTTCATTCAATTTTGAATTTACTGAGTGGAGTCATGTAATTGAAAAGCTGGATAAACCCAAAGAGGTGCTGGAAAATTGGTTTTTAGCCAATTCAACACATGTAACTGACTTGGCATTTTTTCTTGGTGGGGCACCAAAAGAAGTAGCTTCATTTACAAGTGGAAGCTTGCCTTGGCACCAGGCTGCATCATCCTTTGCTGGAGCAGGTATAAGCGAGACCGGTGCATTATTTAACTATGCGGCTAACTGGGAATCAGCGGGACGCTGGTCGGTAGAGGTGCTTACAAAAGAAAACCGCTATGTCCTCCGTCCTATGGAATCGCTTCAGGTTCAAAAAAGAGGGACTATTCCACAGGAAGGAGTAGAAATTGACGATAAACTTGATCGTGATTTTAAGCCAGGCCTTTATAAACAAGTGCAATCATTTTTGAAAGGCGATTATTGTTATCTTTGTGATATTCACGAGCAGAGCATGATGTTTGATGTATATGAAAAAATAGCAGGGCATTCACATTAGTTGTCGTATTTTATTTTAGAATGCTGACATAAATTTAGATGGTTGATACGTCATCTATAAATAATTAAAAAAACAAGAAAGAATAGAGAGCCTACTATTTACCTCATCACTCTAAAGGTTAAACTTATAGAGTGATGGCGAGAGGTTGGTTTTTCATTTGATGTGAAGAACAAAAGTATATTTTACCTAGTTGCTTCATAATGTATGTTAAATGGAACTATATTGTGTTTAATCATGAGTTATAAATATTTTTTCTATTCATCATCAGTAAAGCCATTGTTAATTTACTGTATGTGTTATCCAAGTAGACTGGGTGAAACATTTTTTTTTCTAGAGGAAACTATTCATCATCAAATTTCATCACAACTTGATTCGCATATTTTAAAAACAGCTCCATATGATAATAAAATTAAATTTGTTTTATATATGCTTTTCGTTAGATTAAAAATTTTTTGCTTGGTTAAGTTTATGTCCGGTCGGGGAGAAACAACATTTTTCGGTACTGACAACCAATTGTTTTCACCTTTTTTTTATAGAAAAGGTAAGTTCATCTTGATAGAAGAAGGTGAAGGGAATCATATAGAAGGCTTTAACATTAACTTTGAGCCTTCGGGTCTCTTTAGAAAAATAAAGGATTTTATTATCTATGGGGGGTTAAGAAAAGCATACGGCCGATCCCCATATATTGATGAGATAATTTTGACGAAAAAAAGTAGTGCATCCTTAAGCTACACAAAAGGAAAAAGGGTATCGTACATTAACTTGAAAGAGTTGTTTAAGTCAGAAACGGTATCAAAAACAGTAGGCGAGATATTTTCATTTGGAAAACTAAAGAGTGAATTAGAACAGTGTGATGGAATGTTGACTGTAATATTCTCTCAGCCTCTACACCTTGATGGGATTATGTCTATTAAGGAGGAAAACTTTTTTTATCAAAAGGCTGTTCGCTTGTCACCACATGATAATATCATTGTAAAACCTCATCCTCGACAAAAAAAACTTCCTGAAACCCTAAAGAAATATAAGTCAATTGAGGGGGTTGCCCCAGCGGAGTTGCTACTGCTACTAGAGTCAAGGATAAGTTGTGTTATTACATATAACTCTGCCGCTGTAGATATTTTCAGACACAATAGTAATGTTAAAATCATTACAGCAGATGAAGTAAATTAAATCGAGTGAAGGGGTGTAAATGTTTTTTTTATTTACCTTTATTAGGCAAATCTTTTCAATTGTTCATGATTATATTGTGCTCAACAGGGTTGGCGAGAGTGTTTTGAAAAGGAAGTCTGGTGAGCCTAGTTTAAAAGTTATAAGTTTCGATTTGTTTGATACATGTATATTGAGAAAAGAAAACCTTTCCTATGAAAATCAATATAAAGTATGTAGTTTGCTTTATGATTATCTGAAGTGCAACAAAGACGCATGTGATTTAGATGAATTTATTGGAATGAGAAACTTTTTTTTTAATCTTTCAAAACCATCGATAGGTTATGAAGTCAATATTAATAAAGCTTATGAGTCACTTCTGCAGCACCTTATATTAACGGATGCCATTGCTCTAACAAGTGCTGAAGTGTCAGCCACTATTGAAAAAATGATAGATATCGAGGTTTGCCATGAAATCTCGAATTGTATTGCGAATGACAATATTTTTGATCTGATTAAAGAGATTAAAGTTAAAAATCAGCGTGTTATAGCTATTTCAGATATGTATCTACCTTTGGGGTGCATTAATAGAATACTGGATAGCATTGGGCTTTCTGATGTTTTTGATTGTGTCTATGTCTCTAGTGAAATGGAAGTTACGAAGTGTGGTGGAGAAATATTTGAAAAAGTATGTGAGCTTGAAGGTATTAAATTATGTAATTTGATGCATGTAGGTGATAACTATACCAGTGATGTTATAAAGCCGAGAAAGGCTGGGGTTAATGCGTTTTTTTATTTTGATATTAAAAATGAGCTTAAAAGAGCATGGTCATCATCTAGGAATGTATCAAGTCATGTCAAAGATAGTGCGAAATTAAAGAGGCCGGATACTGCTGAGGGGAGTATAAAGAAAACTATCACGGAGTTTATGGCTGTTTATTTTGCTGAGGTTATACGTGTAGCAAAAATAAACAAAGTGGGCAAGGTTAATTTCTGCACCAGAGATGCATCAATATTATTGGTGGTCTCAGAAAAAATTCAGAGCAAAGGTTTTTTTAATGATATCGAGTTTTCGTCCCTTTCCTTGAATAGGAGGTTATCTAGCTTTTTGAATGCCCAATACGTATGGGTTTATCGTGACTACCTTACTCTATATGAAAAGGTTGGGTTCGACTCTAAGTTTTACTCAGTTCAAGATAATGGTGCTGGTTGGGTTAAGCTAGCAGAAATTAATGGAAGTGGTTATGAATTGCTTCTTCAAGAAAGCTTCAGACCTATTTTAAATGGCTTTATTGAGCAAATTTCGTTGTTGAATAAATATTTCCATGACAAGCTTGATGATAGTGTAATTGTTGATATTGGTTATGCAGCGACAGCTTTTGAGGACTTGTATAGATATCAATTGCGTAACCAATTCAGTTGCAACAACTTTTTCATTCTTGGCGCATCATCTCAAAGAGTTTATCATACTTTACAAAAAGCTAATTCTACCTTTCCTTTGTGGCCTGGGTTCCTGCTCGATCACAGCAAGATCCCAGATTTGGCGACGTTGAGCTTCTCTTGGTTGGAATCAATTGTCTCAGATAAGCAACTTGGTCGGCTAGTTAGATATGAGTATGATAAAGGCGTTGTTCAGCCTGTGTTTGAAGAGTCAAAAGGAATAAATGATGTCAGTTTTATTGATGATATCGTTAGTAATGTAATTGATCTTTTATTGGATGATTACCTTAAAAACCCTGAAGTTAGAAAGCGCAGGATAAACAATTTAATAGATTTAGTTGGCGGTTCGGTAATATCTCCAAGCAGAAATGATGTTTTGTCAGTGATCAAACAAAGCCACAATGTTGGCGAATGTGATGAGTCTAGCTCGTCAATTGTTCGTCGCTTAAAAATACGAAACCCCATCAAGGAGGTTCGGTGTCTGATAAAGGAAGACCGCTGGGTTAGTGGGTGTTTAAAACTGTCAGGTTTGGGGAGGATGAATGGCTTTTTTTCTGCACTAATTTGTGCTGAGAAATATATAAGATCAAATATTGCTGGTGGTAGGTGATATGGTCGAAACTTAAAGAGATGCATGGGTGTTGCCATTATTTAGCTGCATGTTTTTTGATGATGTTTGAGGTGATGATTGAAAATTGTTTTTCTTGGTGGGAATTTCAATAATTCAGGTGGCACTGAACGTGTAGCGTCCGTTATCGCTAATGAGCTTTCGCGCTCTGGTCATGAAGTGGTTTTAGCGAGTATGGTTGAGGGTAATACTCCATTTTTTCCATTAGAGTCAAAGGTTAGTATAGTTTCTGTGCTTAATGGAGCAGGTCGAATCCTGTATAGAGTGCCATCCCTAATACGAGGTATAAGAAGGCTTCTAATAGAAGAAAAAGCTGATGTTTTAATCGTTGTGGAAAGTATGTCGGTATTGTATACAGCTCCTGCAACAGTTGGGCTTCCTATAAAGCATATTTGTTGGGAGCATTTTAATTATAATATCGATCTGGGTCAGAAAGGGCGGCGTTTGGCACGCCATATGGCAGCTTGGCTTTGTGATGTCGTTGTTACACTTACCGAACAAGACAAGGAATACTGGCTAAAACATACAAGACATAGGGCTCAGATTACTACAATACCCAACCCCTCTCCATTTCCTGTGAAAAATGTTTCCTTAAATACTGAAAGTAAGGTTGTATTGGCTGCAGGAAGGCTAACCTACCAAAAGGGATTCGATCTTTTACTTCTTGCTTGGAAAAAGGTTAATAACTCCTACCCAGATTGGAAGCTTCATATAGTAGGTGATGGAGAGGATAAGAATGCGTTGGAAAATTCTGCTGCTGAGTATGGTATTTCTGGTAGTGTGGAGTTTGTAGGCAACAAACAAGATATGGAAAAGTATTATCAGAAATCTGCTATTTATTGCTTGAGCTCTAGGTTTGAGGGGTTTGGCATGGTTTTGGTTGAGGCAATGTCATATGGGCTCCCAATAGTAAGCTTTAACTGTGAATTGGGACCGTCAGAAATTTTGAGCGGTACTGACTCACGCCTGATTCCAGTGGGTGATACTGACGAGCTAGCAAACTCATTAATAGAGCTGATGGCAGACGAAAAGGAAAGAGAACGGCTTTCACGCCAGAGCGAAGTAAAGGCCAAACAATATCAGCCTGATAAGATAATTGGTCAGTGGCTGGAGGTTATTGTTTAGATTTAGCTGTTTTAAATGCGATGTGTTGTGTGGTCAATGAATTAATCTTTGAGGTATGGCTGAAGTGAAGATATTGCTTGTTATAACTGGGCTGGGAGTTGGCGGGGCTGAGCGATTAGTAGCCAATATGGCTGATCAGTATGTAGCTCATGGTCATGAAGTTGTAATTGCATTTTTTCATGGGCTTGTAGAAATTCAACCCCTTGATAAACGGGTGCGTTTGGTCAATCTTGGCCTGGAAAAAACATTGCTAGGTGTATTTAAAGGGTTATTGAACCTAAGGCGCCTAATTCAAGACTATCAGCCTGATGTAGTGAACAGTCATATGCTCCATCCTAATATACTGTGCCGGTTGCTAAGGGTTGCCACACCAATGAAGCGATTGGTAAGCAGCGCACATAATACCAATGAAGGTGATAGTGTTGTTATGCTGGCCTATCGACTTACTAATGGTCTGGCTGATGCTTTTACTAATGTATCTCATGAGGCAGTTAAGACTTTTGAGAAGAAAAAAGCAGCGCCCAGCGGGCATATTGTGGCAATACCTAATGGCATAGATACAACTACCTTCATATACGATGATCAAGCCCGTAAAAAAGTGCGTAATGAGCTTTGTTTAGATGATGGTACGCCAGTTTTTCTTGCTGTAGGTCGTCTTTGGGAACAGAAAGATTACCCTAATTTACTTTCGGCTATCAGTCATCTTTCTAAGCAAGGACATAAGCCCTATGTTCTCGTCGCCGGTGATGGTCCTTTACGAAGCAAGCTCGAAGAGCAGGCCAGATCACTATCCGTAGTTGAGCAATTTCGTTTTTTGGGTGTGCGAAATGATGTGCTTGACTTGATGTCTGCCTGCGACTTTTATGTTATGTCTTCCGCTTGGGAAGGTCTGCCTATGGTAATTCTTGAAGCGATGTCCTGTCATTGCCCGATTATCTCCACTGATTGCGGTGGAGTAAGAGAGGCTATTGGTGGTTCTGGTATTTTAGTCCCGACAAGCGATTCCTTGGCTTTGGCTAATGCCTTGAAAAGGGCTTTGTCGTGGAGTAAAGAAGAGCGGGCTGAGATAGGGAAGATTGCTCGCGAGCGTGTAGTTGAGAATTACTCTCTGAACAAAACAGTAAGCCACTATTTGGACTTGTATCAATCCAAGCAACCCCTTTAAAGAAGAACATTGAAGATATGTGCGGTTTAAACGGCTTTTTCAGCTTACAGCCAATATTGGCTACAGAAGAAATTATTCTCAATATGAATGCCTCCCTCCAGCATCGAGGCCCCGATGCCGGTGATTACTGGCATGATCAAGTTGCCGGCCTAGTACTGGGACACCGGCGCCTGGCCATTCAGGATGTTTCTCCGGCCGGTGCTCAGCCCATGCACTCGACTTGTGGTCGTTATGTGCTGGTGTTTAATGGCGAAATTTACAATCACCTTAAACTGCGTGATAAGCTGGCCCGGCATGGTCATGCCGTGGCCTGGCAGGGGCATTCCGATACCGAAACCTTGCTGGCCTGTTTTGCTACCTGGGGCATTGAACACACCCTGCAGGCCACGGTAGGCATGTTTGCCATTGCCCTGTGGGACAGGAAAAACAGCGAACTGACCCTGGCCCGGGATCGTATGGGGGAAAAACCTCTTTACTACGGCTGGCAGAGAGAAACCTTTCTGTTTGGCTCTGAGCTAAAGGCGCTGAAAGCGCATCCCGCCTTTACTGCGGAAGTGGATCGCAATGCCCTGACGCTGTTGTTGCGTCATAACTATATTCCAGCGCCTCACAGTATCTACCAAGGGGTTAGTAAGCTGTTGCCGGGCCACTTTCTTACTTTGCCTCTGGGTATACCAGAGCAGGCTAAGCTAGCGCAGCCCCAGGCGTACTGGAGCTTTAATCAGGCGGTAGAGCAGGGAAAGGCCAACGCCTTTGCCGGCACCGAGCAAGAGGCTGTTAATGCCCTGCGCCAGCAGCTGAGTGGCAGTATTGGTGAACAAATGCTGTCCGATGTACCCCTAGGTGCCTTTTTAAGCGGCGGGATAGACAGCAGCACCATAGTGGCGCTGATGCAGGAGCAAAGCCGCCAACCGGTGCGCACCTTTACCATGGGGTTTGCCGAAGGTGGCTATAACGAGGCGGAGCATGCCAAGCAGGTGGCTCGCCACCTGGGCACTGAGCATACTGAGCTGTACGTTTCACCAGACGACGCCCTGAGTGTTATTCCCAAACTACCTGCAATGTATTGCGAGCCTTTTGCCGACAGTTCGCAAATTCCTACCTTTATGGTCAGTCAGCTGGCCCGGCAGCATGTTACCGTGGCGCTCAGTGGTGATGGTGGCGATGAGCTTTTTGGCGGCTATAACCGTTATCTTATGGCACGGCGAGTATGGGGCAGAATGCAAAAGCTTCCCAACCCTGCTCGCAAAGCTGCTGCCCATGGCCTGAGGGCGCTTTCCCCTAATGCATGGGACAAGCTGTTTAGCCTGGCCGGTCCTGTATTGCCGGGTAAACTGCGCCTGCGCACCCCCGGCGATAAGGCTCACAAACTGGCTGGGGTACTGGATCTAAACAATGGTGAGCAGTTTTTTCATCGTTTAACCAGCCACTGGCAGGATCCTGCCAGTGTCGTATTGGGAGCCAGTGAACCGGCTACTTTGCTTACCACCCCAGAGGCATGGCCTGAAACCGACAGCTTTGAGCACTGGATGATGGCCATGGATGCACAAACCTATATGGCCGACGATATTCTGGTGAAGGTGGACAGGGCCGCCATGGCCACCAGTCTGGAAACCCGGGTACCCATGCTGGATCACCGGGTGGTGGAGCTGGCCTGGCAAATGCCGCTGCACTACAAAATTCGTAACGGCGAGGGCAAGTGGTTGCTGCGCCAGGTGTTGTACCGCCATGTGCCTGAAGAGCTGATAGAGCGCCCTAAAATGGGTTTTGCCATCCCGCTGGATGACTGGCTGCGTGGCCCGCTGCGTGAGTGGGCTGAAGCATTACTGAATGAACAGCGTTTGGCCGAGGAAGGCTTCTTTAATGTATCTGCCATCCGGCAAATCTGGCATGAACACATTAGTGGGAAATATAACCACGCCACCCGGCTGTGGCCGGTACTGATGTTCCAGGCCTGGCTCGAAAACGAGACAAACTGAATGTTTACCTATTGGATTATGTTTTTAATGGCGGCACTGGCCGCCAGCACTGGCCGGGTCCGGCAGGTACAGGGCGAGGTGGCTCGCCACAGTGGTGCCACCTTGCCGCTTTGGTGGCTGGCCTGGCTATTGCTGGCGCTGGTGGTGGGCCTGCGTTTTGAGGTGGGGGGAGACTGGTTTAACTACTTTCGCTACATCTGGATGGTGCAATCTCAGAGCCTGGGCCAGGTGCTGGCCATGAGCGACCCCGGCTATATGCTATTTAACTGGCTTGGCGTGCAAAGTGGTTGGGGTATTTATATGGTAAACCTGCTATGTGCGCTGGTGTTTGTTGCCGGGCTAGTGGTGTTTTGCCGGGCTCAACCCCGGCCAGCACTGGCACTGGTGATCGCCATTCCCTATCTGGTGCTGGTGCTGGGCATGGGCTACACCCGCCAGGGAGTGGCACTGGGCCTGGGGATGATTGGCTTGGTGTCACTGGTTCGTGGCTCTACCCTTTGGTTTGTGTTTTGGGTGGTGCTGGCCGCTACTTTTCATAAATCGGCAGTGCTGCTTATTCCTGTTGCAGCTTTGGCTGCCTCCAAAAACAAGTACTGGACGGTAGCTTGGGTATCGGTAGCAGCCCTTTTGGCCTATGCGGTATTGTTGGAAGACGAGGTTGAAGCGCTCTACGCCAACTATGTTTTGGCGGAATACCAATCCCAAGGCGCACTTATCCGTCTGTTAATGAATGCCGTGCCAGCCGCACTGTTTTTACTTTATCGCAAGCGCTTTCGTTTTAGTTCGGAAGAACACAAGCTCTGGCTGTGGATTTCCTTGATTTCTCTGCTGATGCTGGTATTGCTGGCGGTGTCTTCCTCCTCAACAGCGGTTGATCGGGTGGCTCTCTACTTTCTTCCTTTGCAGCTGGTTATTTTCTCCCGTCTGCCTGAGGTGCTGGGAAGCTGGAGTAAAAGTAATCAATCCTGGGTGTTGTTGGTTATTGCCTACTATGGGCTGGTGCAGTTTGTGTGGCTTAATTTTGCCAATCATGCCTATGCCTGGTTGCCATATAAGTTTGCACCATTTCAGTAGAAGCGCTGGCCACTTGCATACATTTCATCGTTTACGTCATAAAGGAGTGGTCACGTTTTGAGCGAGACTATCACCCTGTCTGCCAATACTTCCTGGTATTTATATAACTTTCGTGCTTCTACCATTCGCCGGTTACAGGCTGAGGGATACCGTGTGGTTTGTCTGTCTCCGATGGATGACTACAGTCAGCGCCTGGAGTCGGATCTGGGTTGTTGTTGGTATCCGCTGGCGATGGATAATCAGGGCAGCAACCCGGTCCGCGATTTGGGTCTGGTGTACCGCCTGTGGTGTTACTACCGGCGTGAGCGCCCGGTGGCAGCGCTGCATTTCACCATCAAGAATAATGTCTATGGCACCTGGGCGGCCCGTGCTGCTGGTGTGCCGGCACTGAACAATGTGTCTGGCCTTGGAACAGCCTTTATTCGCACCGGCCCCGTTGCAGCCATTGTGCGGATGCTCTACAAAACCAGCCAGCCGCTGGCGCAGCGGGTGTTTTGCCAGAATGAAGAAGATCACCAACTGCTGGTGGATAAACGCTTGGTGCCTCGTCAGCGGCTTGAATTGCTGCCGGGATCCGGCGTTAATCTGGAACGCTTTCACCCCAATAAACGTCGTGGCCATGATGGCCCATTCCGCTTCCTCTATGCTGGCCGCATGCTCGCCGACAAGGGCCTGCATGAATTGATTGAGGCGGTGCGTGGTATTAACGCCAGGGGGCAGGTCTGCAGCCTCTGGCTTTGCGGCTTTGCCGATGTCAGCAATGTGTCTGCCATCAGTGAGTCCCAGCTGGAGCAGTGGGCCAAAGAGCCGGGCATTGAATGGCTTGGGCCGACGGACGCCATGGAAGAGGTTCTGGCGCAGGTAGATGCCATGGTGCTGCCATCCTATCGCGAAGGCATGCCCCGCAGTGTGCTGGAAGCCGGCGCCATGGGGTTGCCGGTGGTCACCACCAATGTGCCTGGTTGCCGCAACGTGGTGAGCGACGGCGTTAATGGCCTGCTGTGCGAAGCGCGCAACAGCCGCTCGCTGCAGCAGGCGATGCAAAAAATGCTGAATATGAATGCCGAGGAGCGCCAGCGTCTGGCTGATAACGGCCGCCGGCTGGTTGAAGAAAAGTTCGACGAGAACCTGGTGGTTGAGGCCACGCTGAGGGCGATTTGAAGCGAGCAGTGTCAGCTGCCTGGCACTGGGATAAAAAGATATTAAAACCTGATGATAACCAATAAGAAAGGAGAGCACTCTCGTGGATAAGGTGATCCGTTTACGGGGTTCGATGTGGAGAGGGCAGTGGTTGCAAAAGTGGCCCATTCGCTTTTTGCTGGGCACTTTACTCGTTCTGGGAGGGCCTGCTTTGCTGGTGTGGGGCCCTGGATTTGTTATGGAACTGGACAGCTGGCGGCTTAACAGCCTTACAGGCGCAGCGCTGGCTTATGCCATCAGCTTTTTAACTCTTCGAAAATTGTTGAGTTTTCCAGGCTCCAGTTCAGCCAGCTATATTCTGCCAACCCTGCTTATATATTACAGTATGCTGGCATTGCTGTTTTGGGCCTTCCGTATGGACTACTCGGTGTATTACCTGAGTTATGCGTTGGGGCTGAATATTCTGTTCAGCTTTGGCTGTTATTTTACGGTGGTACGTCACATTCGTCAGCGGCTGGCGCTGGTGCCCATGGGTAAGGCGAAGAACATGGAAAAGCTACCTGGCGCTCACTGGTTGCGGCTTGAAGGCCCTAGGCTAAGTGGTGAGCGGGTAGATGCGGTGGTAGCCGATTTGCACGCAGACATTCCCAATGAATGGGAGCGATTTCTGGCCCGTTGCACACTGGCAGGTGTGCCCGTTTATCATTACAAGCACATTCGCGAGTCGCTTACCGGCAAGGTGAAGGTAGAACACTTGTCCGAAAATGAGTTTGGTTCGCTGCAACCCTCATTGATTTATTCCATCTTTAAGCGACTGGTTGATTTGGCGATGTCGTTGCTCATGTTGCCCTTGTTGCTGCCGGTGCTGGGTCTGGTATCTCTGTGGATTAAAAAAGATAGCGATGGTCCGGCCTTGTTTATTCAGGAGCGAATGGGTTACCGGGGAGAGCTGTTTCGGGTATACAAATTTCGTAGTATGTATATTGATCGTGAAGGTAGTGGCTTTACCGAAGGCGAAAATGATCCACGTATTACTCCTGTAGGAAAAATCATCCGTAAATACCGGATTGATGAGTTGCCACAAATTTTTAATGTAATCAAGGGCGATATGAGCTTTATTGGTCCAAGGCCTGAGTCTCGCTCTCTTTCTGAATGGTATGAGCGTGATGTACCTTTTTTCAGCTACCGGCACATAGTGCGCCCCGGTATTTCGGGTTGGGCTCAGGTAGAGCAGGGTTACGCCGCCGAGGTAGACGGCATGAAGGAAAAGCTTGAATACGATTTTTACTACATTAAAAACTTTACCCTGTGGCTGGATGCTCTGATTGTTTATAAAACTATCCGAACCCTGCTAACCGGCTTTGGGGCTAGGTAGGGTTAGGTCAGCGGATCACTATACGAAATGATATGTCGGTAGGGCAGCATTTATTTTGTTGGTAGCTTAGCAGGTTTGAAACCTGTTCTAAAAAGATATGCGGAATCTACGGGTGAGCTACCGGCAAGATGATGGATGTGAAAGGGTCGCTATAGCGTCTTTCGTCAAGTCGATATGACGATGATTGGACGGGAAAAAGATAAGTATGTGACATTTCAGCGTAGAAAAAGAGTACAGGATAATTTGTGGAAAATCAGGAATAGGCGTTTCATGATTTTGTCTTGGAATAGCGACATTATTAATAATAAATTATGGGATTGGAATGAAATCTTTGCACCAGCAGTCACGGATTGTAGCGTTACAGGAGCTCAGGCTTCGTGAAAAGGCAGTGGGTCTGAGCCAGCGTTTTGCCGATGACCCTGCACGGTTCGAACGTTTTTGTTTTTCATTTGGTCAACACATGCGAGTGGATTTGTCTCGTCAGCACTGGTCTGCCGACGTGCTGGCCATGTTGTGCGATCTGGCGCGAGACATGGAGCTGCTGCCGGCCATAGAGGCCTTGTTCGGCAACAATCTGTTTAACCATTCCGAAGAACGAGCTGTGTTGCACACTGCGTTACGTATGCCAGAGGGGGCGATTGCCGAGCTGAACGGGTTGAATGTGGTGCCGCGGGTTCATGAGGAACTGGCCCGGCTACGGGTTTTCTGTGAGCGGGTGCATGCCGGTGACTGGCGCGGCTTTGGCGGCCAACCCATTACTGATGTGGTCAACATCGGTATCGGTGGCTCCGACTTGGGGCCGGCCATGGTGGTCGAGGCCCTGGCGCCCTATCAGGACAAGGGAATTCGGGCACACTTTGTGTCTAATATGGACGGTGCCCAGCTGGTCTCGGTACTGGCAGAGGTGGAGCCGGCCCGTACCTTGTTTGTGGTATCTTCCAAAACCTTTACCACCGACGAAACAATGACCAACGCCCATGCCGCCAGGGCCTGGCTGCTGGCGGCATGTGGTGATCGGGAGCAGGTTAAAAAGCATTTTGTGGCGGTATCGACCAATGCTTCTGCGGTGCAGGCGTTTGGCATTGACCCCGAGCATATGTTCGAATTTTGGAGCTGGGTGGGCGGGCGCTTTTCGCTGTGGTCCGCCATCGGCCTGCCTATTGCACTTGCTCTTGGATTTGATCGATTTGAGCAGTTGCTGGCGGGTGCCCACGAGATGGATCAACATCTGAGAGAGACCCCCTTTGAGCGTAATATTCCTGTATTACTTGCGCTGCTTAGTATCTGGAATATCAATGTGCTGGGCCTGAGTAGCGAAGGGGTATTTCCTTACAGTCATCACTTGAAGCGTTTTCCGGCCTATCTGCAGCAGCTGAATATGGAGTCTAATGGTAAGAGTGTAGATAGCTGTGGCAGGCCGATAACCTATAGTACCGGCCCCTTGGTATGGGGAGAGGTGGGTACTAATGGCCAGCATGCGTTTTTTCAGCTGCTGCACCAGGGCAGCCTGGTCGTGCCGGCTGATTTTATCGGTTTTGCTCGAACCTCTTATCCGTATCCTGAGCATCAACGTAAATTGTTGGCCAACATGCTGGCCCAGGCCCAGGCACTGGCTTTTGGTAAAACTAGGCAGCAGGTAGAAGCTGAGCTTGAAGCTGAAGGGCTGAGTGCAGAAGAAATTGCACGGCTGGCACCCTACAAAACGATGGAAGGTAACCGCCCCAGCACGACCATACTGTGTGATGAGCTGAATCCTTATAACCTGGGCGCCCTGATTGCCATGTATGAACACAAGACCTTTGTGCAGGGGGTATTGTGGAACATCAACAGTTTTGATCAATGGGGGGTGGAGTTGGGGAAAAAGCTGGCAGCTCAACTTGTTGATGAACTGGCCGGCATTGGTAACGGGCAACAAGATTCAGCCACTCAGGGGCTTTTGCAGCAGATCGCCAGCTGGCAGGTGAAGTGTAAAGAGTAATATAGGTTGCCATTAGTGTGGGTGGGTTGGCCTCGCGCGATGATATCTGATGATGTTTGATGGCCTTACGGCCATATCGCCGCGAGGTCGCGCCTTCCACAAGGTTCTCTGCCGGGTTTAGGCTTTGCTGTGGGAGCGTCGACCCCGGCGCGATGATATTCGAAGGATATTTGTTGGCCTTAGGCCATATCACCGCGGGTGCGCGCCTCCACCGAGGGCTGTTCTCTATTTTATAAGGTGCTATGCGTGTGTTAGCGGTTGGTTCTTCCCGTTGGATGCTGGCTCTTTTCGGCCTGCTTTGCCTGTTAGGCCAGCATATTTTTATGCACCACCTGGGAGGGGTGGGGTTGGCATTACCCTTTAACGCCGTTACCTGGTTGTTTATTGGGGCCATGCTGGCCGCGGGGGCCTTTGCGTTGCGGCCCATGCTGGTGAGTTCCGATTTTTGGTGGTTTTTATTGTTGGGGGCAGCCATATTGTGGCTGCCCTTTTTTTATGCTCACGCCGAACCCACTCGGGTACAGGCATTACCGCGTTTGCTGGGGTTGAGCGGAGGCGTGCTGTTTTATCTGGTGTTGCAGCAATGCCGGTTTAATGCCTCGCAACGGCGTTTGTTGCTGTGCCTGCTGCTGGGGCTGGCAACCCTGCAGATGCTGTTTGGCCTGGTGCAGTTTTTTTTGCTGCCGGCGGACAACTGGTTTCGATTTAATACCCGGGTACGCTTGCCTTACGGCATTTTTATGCAGCGCAATGTGATGTCCAGTTTTGTGGGCAGCGGTGTGGTGCTGGCCTTGTATCTGCTGGTGGTCATGCGCGCCGGTCGGGCCCGGTGGCTGATGTGGCTGTGGTGTGTGCTGGTTGCGGTAATGGGCATTGTGCTGGTGGTGCTGTTGCAAAGCCGGGCCGGGTTATATGGCCTGCTGGCCGGTTTGCTGCTGTTGTTGCCGGTGTGCTGGTTGCGTTTGAGTACCTGGCCGCAACGCTGGCTGCTGGTTGGTATGGTGCTGCTTGGGGCCTGTGCCGGAATAGTGCTGTTACTGCAGAGCGATGCCTATAAACGCACCTTGGAGGTGTATGGTGAGCTGGGTGTGCGGTATGAGATCTGGGCGACGACTCTGAGCATGATTGTTCGCCATCTTTGGCTGGGCGTGGGCTATGGCGGTTTCGAGCCGGCCTATTATGCCGAGGCAGCCCGTTTGCTAGCGGCCGGAGGGCCAATACCGCAGATGCCTGGCGGCCTGCACCATCCCCATAACGAGGTGCTGCTGTGGCTGGCCGAAGGCGGTGCTATTACCCTGTTGGCTTTCATGCTGCTGGCCCTGGGGCTGTGCCGTTTATTGCTCCATCTGCCCTGGAGTGAACGGCTGGCGCTGTTGGCCCTGATCTTGCCCTTGATGGGCCACTTGATGTCGGAATATCCGCTGGGTCACTCCAGTGTGCATTGGCTGTGGCTGCTGGTGGTGCTGTGGTTTTTCGACAGCGAATATGGCCGGGGGCGATTGTACTATCGGTTGCCTGCCTGGCCCGGAAGAGCCTTGTTGCTCACGGTGGGCCTGGTGACCATGTTCTATATGGCCACCGGGCTGCAAACTACCTGGCAACTGACTCACTTTGAACGAGAGCGATTTGCCAATGAAGAGCGACTAACGGCAGTGTGGAACCCCTGGTTTTGGCAAGACAGGCGCGAACTGTATCAGCACAGTGCGGAACTAGAGGCGGCATTGGCGGAAGGCGACCAGTCCGGATTACAGGCCTATCTGGCCTGGTCAACACCCATGATTGCCCGCCTGCCGAGGAGCAGCCTGCTGCACAACCACCTGGTGGCGTTACTGGCTCTGGGTAGGGAGCAAGAGGCACAAACCCTGGCGGAGCGGTTGCGGCTGGAGTATCCCCATGCCCGGCAGTTTTCCGTTGTGTCATTGGCCGCCATCAAGGCAAGGCTGGCGGCAGGAGAGGCTTTGAAGGTGCACCGGCACTTGTCCGAGCCGGTGGGCAGTGCTACCTATTATCAGAATTGGTATTTTGAGTAATACTCAAATCAGTCACTGAAGGCGATACAACCGGTCATGCATTAATCGTGACTTACTTACCTTCTCGGTAGACAAACTGGCTCTCAAGCAGTGGTACAGCTATTAATATCATGGTCGCAGGGGCTGTGGTTTCCACTTGTTCAAGAGGTATTCAATGCAACTCCTGAGCTGTTTCAAGGCCTACGATATTCGTGGGCGGCTGGGTGATGAACTGAACGAAGACATTGCTTATCGCATTGGTCGGGCTTACGGCGAGGTCCTCAGGCCCAAAACCGTGGTGGTGGGGGGCGATATTCGGCTCACCAGTGAGGCGTTGAAACTGGCCGTGACCAATGGATTGGCCGATGCGGGCGCCGATGTACTCGATCTGGGCATGACAGGTACCGAGGAGGTATATTTCGCCACCTTCCACCTGGGGATGGACGGCGGTATTGAAGTGACCGCATCCCACAATCCTATCGACTACAACGGCATGAAGCTGGTGCGTGAAGGTAGTAGGCCCATTTCCGGCGATAGCGGCCTGAAAAACATCCAGCGGCTGGCAGAAAGCCAGGCATGGGGAGAGGTGGTGAAGCGGGGCAGTATCAAGCCGATAAGACTTAAAGCCGAGTATGCACGGCATATGGTGTCTTACATCAACCCTGGCCGGCTCAGGCCACTGAAGCTGGTGGTGAATGCCGGCAATGGCGCCGCCGGGCCGGCGCTGGATGCCATTGCGCGGGAGCTGAGTTCACTGGGGGTGGCCTTTGAGTTTATCAGGGTGCACCATCAGCCTGACGGCCACTTTCCTCACGGTATTCCCAACCCCTTGCTGCCCGAGAACCGCGTTGTTACACGTGATGCGGTGCTAGCCCATGGCGCCGACATGGGCATTGCCTGGGATGGTGACTTCGATCGCTGTTTTTTGTTCGACGAACAGGGCAACTTCATTGAGGGCTATTATATCGTCGGCCTGCTGGCTGAGGCGTTTTTGCAAAATCAGCCCGGTGGCCGAATCATTCACGATCCGCGCCTGATCTGGAATACCATCGATGTGGTTACCCGGGCCGGTGGGGTGCCGGTGCAGTCCAAAACCGGCCATGCCTTTATTAAGGAGCGGATGCGTCTTGAGGATGCCGTCTATGGCGGGGAAATGAGTGCGCACCATTACTTTCGTGATTTTGCCTACTGCGATAGCGGCATGATCCCCTGGCTGTTGGTGGCCGAGCTGATGTGTGTTAGTGGCAAAGCGCTGTCACAACTGCTAGCCGAGCGCATGGCGGCGTACCCTTCTTCCGGCGAAATCAACAGCAAGCTGCCCGATGCCAAGGCGACCATTGCGCGGGTGCAAGAGGCTTATCAGCCCCATGTGCTATCGGTGGATACCACAGACGGCATCAGCCTGGATATGGGCGACTGGCGGTTTAATCTGCGTAGTTCCAACACCGAGCCGGTGGTGCGATTGAATGTGGAAAGCCGTCATGATGTTGAGTTGATGCAGCAAAAGACCAAGGAACTGCTTTTATTATTAAGAGGCTCATAAGCGAAATATTGGTCAGGGTTGCTATGTGCATAGGCCGATTCCGGCGTGATGATCTTCTGGTTTTATTAGCCCGGTGCTGTGAGTCAGCACCGGGCTTTTTTGTTTCTGGTGAACTAAATTGGAGTTGTTTGAGTTCAGTTCTGGCCGGAGGTGGCATGAATAACGGCAGGATCGAGGTGTTGCATCACGGGGCGGTGAAGGGGGTGACTGGCTCCTGTCATGAACTGCGGCTGGACGGGGCCGGCATTCTTATCGATTGTGGCCTGTTTCAGGGTACGGAGCGGCGGGACGATCTGACCATCGATTTTGAGATCGGTCATATCAGGGCGCTGGTGGTAACTCATGTGCATATCGACCATGTGGGGCGCATCCCCTATTTGCTGGGCGCCGGTTTCAAGGGGCCGGTAATCTGTTCGGAGCCATCGGCCCTGCTGTTGCCAGCCATGCTGGAGGATGCGCTTAAAATCGGCTTTACCCGCGATAAAAAACTGATCAATCGGGTGTTGAAGGTACTCAGATCACGGCTGGTGCCGTTGCCCTATAACCAGTGGCATCGGGTGGCGGGAACCGATATGAAGGTTCGCCTGCAGCGGGCCGGGCATATTCTGGGCTCGGCCTATGTGGAATGCCAGGCCGGGGATGAGCGGTCGGTGTTCAGCGGCGATCTGGGTGCACCTTATTCCCCGTTGTTGATGTCGCCTGTGCCACCCGAGCGGTGCGATATGCTGGTGCTGGAAAGCACCTACGGCGACAGAGATCACGAAAGCAGGCGAGATCGGCGTCTGCGGCTGAAGGATGCCATTGAGCATGCGCTGGCCGATGGCGGTACCTTGCTGATCCCGGCATTCAGCCTGGGGCGCACCCAGGATCTGCTGTATGAAATTGAAAGCCTGATTGCCGAGTTCGGCAGCCAGGCTGCGGCCCCCGATTTGCCCTGGAACGAGTTGGAGATAGTAGTTGACTCGCCCCTGGCTGCCAATTTTACCTCCCTGTACCGCAAGCTTAAGCCGTTTTGGAATGCCGAGGCGAAAGCGCGGCTGGCCGAGGGGCGCCATCCGCTGTCATTTGAGCAATTAACGGTGATCAACAGCCACCGGGATCATCTGAACGCGGTGAATTATCTGGCCCGCTCGCACCGGCCCTGCGTCGTGTTGGCGGGATCGGGCATGTGCGCCGGGGGCCGGGTGGTCAACTACCTGAAAGCGCTGCTTGGTGATGCCCGCAATGATGTGTTGTTTGTGGGCTACCAGGCCGAGGGCACACCTGGGCGGGATATTCTGGAATACGGTGCCCATTACGGTTCTGGGTCCACTTCGGGTGGCGGCTGGGTA
This sequence comes from Zobellella maritima, assembly GCF_003075035.1. Classification (GTDB taxonomy): domain Bacteria; phylum Pseudomonadota; class Gammaproteobacteria; order Enterobacterales; family Aeromonadaceae; genus Oceanimonas; species Oceanimonas maritima. The sequence goes on from NZ_QCZE01000001.1 coordinate 102,346, forward strand.
GAGCTGGATGGCGAGCGCTATCCAATTCGCGCCCAGGTACATCAGGTGAGCGGTTACTCGGCTCATGCGGGACGGCAGGATCTGATAAATTTTGCCACCGGCATTACCCCTGCACCGGCACAAATTCGGCTGATCCACGGCGATGCGCCGGCCAAACAGGCGCTGAAGGCGGATCTTGAAGGTGTATTGCCCAATACCGAGGTGGTGATAGCCCACTAGTGTGGCAGGGTGATTGAAGATAGGGGGGGAGTGGAAATGTCGGACTTGGTGGGGGGCACCCCTGGCACGATGATATATGGATGATATTTGATGGCCTTACGGCCAACTCGCCGCGGGGGCGCGCCTCCCACAGGATCACTGCCGTGTTCTGATATTGCTGTAGGAGGGCGCCCGGCGTGATGGTATGTGCTGATATTTGATGGCTTTGTGGGAGGGGCGACCTCGGCGGGATGGTTTGTGGTAGGATTCAATCGGTTTGGGGCCTACCAGCTATATCGCCGCAGGGTCACGCCTCCCACAAGGGGCTCAGCGGTTTCTTTTTATCATTTAATAATTTGAGCAAGCGGGAGTGATAATGACGATTTTGGTGACCGGTGGCGCCGGTTATATTGGTTCTCATACCCTGGTCGAGCTGCTGAATAGCGGTGAACAGGTGGTGGTGCTGGATAATTTAAGCAACTCGTCGCCCGAGTCGCTGAAGCGGGTTGAGCGGATCACCGGCAAGGAAGTGAGCTTTGTGGCCGGCGATATTCGCGACCGAGGTCTGCTGCAGTGTATTTTTGCCGAGTATGCCATTGAGGCCGTGGTACATTTTGCCGGGCTCAAGGCGGTGGGCGAAAGTGTGCAAAAGCCGCTGGATTACTACGACAACAACATCAACGGCACCCTGGTGCTGCTGGACGAAATGCGCAGGGCCGGGGTGTTCCGACTGGTGTTCAGCTCATCCGCCACCGTGTATGGCGAGCCGGAAGCCATGCCCATCAACGAGGACTTTGCTGTCGGCGGAACGACCAATCCCTACGGCACCTCCAAGTTTATGGTGGAACAAATTCTTAAGGACCTGGCACAGTCAGATGAGCGCTGGCGTATTGCGGTGCTGCGTTATTTTAATCCTGTGGGCGCCCATATTTCCGGGCTGATAGGGGAGAACCCCAACGGTATTCCCAACAATCTGTTGCCTTATATTGCCCAGGTAGCGGTGGGCCGGCTGGATAAGTTGAGGGTGTTCGGCAGCGACTACCCCACTAAAGATGGCACTGGTGTGCGCGATTATATCCATGTGGTTGACCTGGCCCTGGGGCATCTGAAGGCGCTTGATAAGCTGGCCAGTGCCTCCGGCTGGCTGGTGTATAACCTGGGCACCGGCAAAGGCTATTCGGTGCTGGAAATGGTTGCGGCGTTTGAGCAGGCCTCGGGCAGGCCGGTGCCCTATGAGCTGGTGGACCGGCGACCGGGCGATATTGCCGAGTGTTATGCCGAACCGTCCAGGGCGGCGGCTGAGCTAGGCTGGCGAGCGGAGCGCGGTCTTGCCGAGATGATGATGGATACCTGGCGCTGGCAGGCAGAAAATCCGCTGGGTTACGGAAACAGCGGCGATTTGTAGGAGGAGCGGCCCAGGCCATAACTCCTGCCAACTCATCGCGCCGATTTAGCTTCAAGGCCATTAAATATCCTTCGGATATTATCGCGCCGGGGTCGACGCTCCCACAGTAAAGTCCAAATTCGGTAGATGCCCTTGTGGGAGGCGCGACCCCGCGGCGATATGACCGGCAGGCCATAGAAAATAGCAAACCCGGCCCAGGCTAAACCCCTGCTAACTCATCGCGCCGGGGTCGACGCTCCCACAGTAAAGTCCAAATTCGGTAGATGCCCTTGTAGGAGGCCCGACCCCGCGGCGATATGGCCGGCAGGCCATAAAAAATAGCAAACCCGGCCCAGGCTAAACCCCTGCTAACTCATCGCGCCGGGGTCGACGCTCCCACAGTAAAGTCCAAATTCGGTAGATGTCCTTGTAGGAGGCCCGACCCCGCGGCGATATGGCCGGCAGGCCATAAAAAATAGCAAACCCGGCCCAGGCTAAACCCCTGCTAACTCATCGCGCCGGTTTGGCTTCAAGGCCATTAAATATCCTTCGGATATTATCGCGCCGGGGTCGACGCTCCTACAGCGGAGGTGCGACCCCGCGGCGAGTTGGCCGGCAGGCCATAAAAACACAGCAAACCCGGCCCAGGCCGATAAACTTTGCCTCCCCACCATGCGCCGTCGGCGCATTCTTTAGCTCCTCTTACTCCTTCAAACTTTTCTTCCCCCTCAGCTTGGGCTGGCGGGGTCATGTCTACTACTCCTGTTGCTTTCTGGTTGGGGCGCGTTTTGTGGCGATTTGTGCTGCTTGTAAATAACGGAAGACAAGCCATTGCTCACCGCATTGTCTATTGCCCGTGTGGCGCCGGGCACGGAGGATTTGGCGGCTTTGGCGATATTTTTAGATTGGTTGGGAGCGGCTGCTACCGCGGCTTCGACCACTGTCGCTACCAGGTTTGGAGAGTCGGCCAGCGCCCTGGAGGTGGCGCTCACAATGGCTGTGGCCAGATGTGGGCGAACGGTAACCATGGTGTTGACCGCAGCCTTGATGGTAACGGCAGCCTCATCGGCAGGGGTGATCGCCGCTACCGAGGCGACTAACTTTTCCATGGTAGCAGTGATATCCTCTGCTTCTCTGGCATTTCGTATGGCATTGCTCTGATCGTTGCTTAGCCTTACTCCGGCTGTGGTCAGTGCGTCCAGATCGGCCTGGGCGGCAAGAACAGAGCCGGCAGCGAGGAGGGCAACCAGCAATAAGGCGGGAGATGTTTTATGCATGGGGAGCTGCCCTCTCTAAGTATCTAATATCAGTGCAGTTACAACCAATACGCGCCGGCAAAAGCAGGCAAGTTTGAATCCTTCTTAATGCTGAGCGACCGGTTATCTTTAAATGGGCCTTACGCCTGAACCTAGTGTAGAACACGGATAAAAATTAGCCTACATACCCAATTCCGGTTCGGCTGGAGCAAAGAGACTTTCCATCGGTTACACAGATTTTGCGGCAAGGACTTTGTGCATATCCTATGCTTTTACCTATGAAGCATCCTGCTTTTGAAGCTTGTTTCACTTTTCGGATTCAAATGGATTGAACCGGAGAGAAATAGCAAAGTGCAAGGCTTTTGATGCCACTGATGGTTATAAAAGGTAAGCAAATGTTTGCCAATGGAAATATCAACTGAGCTAACGCTGTTTCAGCAATTAATACCGGAGGCTGCTTTACCTTTGTTAGTAGTTTAAAGGGAATTAACATGATGAAGGTGATAGGAATATTGTGCATCTTATTGGGTTTTGGGCTGACCATCGGGGCTGCTCAGGCTCAATATATCGACTCGCGTTATATCCTGGGTCCGGGTGATAAAATCCGCATCAGTGTATTTGGTGAGGCAGACTTGAGTTTTGACCGGGTACAACTCAACGATGCCAGTACTTTCTCCTATCCTTTCCTGGGCACAGTCAGCGCCAAAGGAAAAACCATCAAGGATGTTGAATATCTTATTACCAAAGGCTTGAGGGGCGATTATCTGGTCGACCCCAAGGTGACGGTGAGTATCCTTGAATACCGTGAATTCTACGTTAATGGTGAAGTGCGTAATCCCGGTGGTTATCCGTTTCAGCCCGGCATGACATTGCGCAAGGCGGTGGCGCTGGCCGGCGGCTTTAGCGAGCGGGCGTCGCGCAGCGCTTTCTATATTATTCATGACCAAGATCCAAACCGAAAATCCAGGAAGGCCAACCTGGATACCCAGGTGATGCCCGGTGACATTATCACCATAGAGGAGAGCTTCTTCTAATGGACATCATTAAACTCCCCGGTGTTGGCCATGATGAAAAGAAATCAATGGATCTTTTGGCCCCAGTTCTGCTTTGGCGTTTTATTGCCGGCCGTATATGGAGCATTATTTTTTTCACCCTGATCGTGGCCACCTTGACAGTTCTGCTGGTCTCTAATATGACCCGAATTTACCGGGCTACAGCCACGCTGCTTTTTGAAAACAAGGCGGCCAATGTTTTGTCTATTGAGCAGATCTATGGCGTGGAGGGGGGAGATGATTATCTGGTCACACAGTTTGAATTGCTCAAGTCCAGGGCATTGGCCGAGCGGGTGGTACGCAACCTGGGCCTGGATACTCATCCTGAGTTTGACCCTCGACAACAACCTGGGCCCTTCATTGACTGGCAGTTCTTGCTGAGCAAGCTGAATCCCATTATCAAACCGGAGCAGCTTGAAGAAGACGTAGAACCGGTAGCACTCAGTGAAATCGACATTTTCGATCAGGTGGTCGAGGATTTTCAGCGGCGAGTAAGCGTTTCGATAGTGGGTCGAACTCAGCTGATAGAGGTCAGTACAGACATGGCTGATGCCACCACCGCTGCCCTGGCTGCCAATGCCCTGGCCGATGGATATATAGAAAGCCAGTTGGAAGCCAAGATGGAAATGACCCAAACCGCCACCAACTGGATGAATGAACGTCTTATTTCCCTGAAAAACACCCTGAGTGATTCTGAGCGTCGGCTGCAAGAATTTCTGGAACAAGAAAACCTGCTGAATCTTGAAGGCATTACGACCGTCAGCGCCACCGAGTTGAGTGGGATCAGTGGCAAATTGACCGATGCCCGCCAGGAACGCAATGCGGCGGAAAGCCAGTATAACCAGTTGATGGCAATGAAAGGTGCAAGTTATCGTCGGCTGGCCAGTGTGCCGGCAGTGATGGCCGACCCGCTTGTGGCCCAGTTCAAGGCGGCCGAAGCCACTGCTAATGCCAAGGTTCAGGAGCTTTCCCGCCGGTACGGCTCTAAACACCCTGCCATGGTGGTGGCCCAGACCGAACTAAACTCGGCCCGGGCCAATTTGAAGGCCCAGGTAGAGCAGGTGGTGGCGTCCATTAAAAACAGTTATCAACTGGCGGTGGCCAGTGAGCGCGGCCTGCAAAGTTCGTTTGAGCAAAACAAGGAACAGGTTCAGAGCATTAGTCGCAATGAGTTTCGCTTGCGTGAGTTACAGCGCGAGGTAGAAAGCAACCGTACCTTGTACGATACCTTTATGACCCGGCTGAAAGAAACCACGGCAACCCAGGATTTGGATACGGTCAATGCCAGGGTGGTAGACCGGGCCTTGGTGCCCAAGAGACCCATTAAACCCCAGATGCTAACACTGGTTATGGCTGCTTCTGTGGTTGCCTTGATTGTCGCCACGGGAGTGGTGATTTTACAGGGGGTACTGGATCGCACCTTCAAGGGTGATGAAGAGGTGGAAAATAACCTGAATCAGCCGGTGCTGGGAGTCATTCCCCTGGTCAAGGGCAAGCCAGGCAAACTGACGCAATTATTCAGGCAAGACACCGATCCGGCATTTTCCGAATCGATACGCTCCCTGCGCACCAGTTTGGTGCTTGCAAGTATGGATCGCAGTTACAAGGTCATCATGGTGACCTCAAGTGTGCCAAGTGAAGGCAAGACGTCTCTTTCCAGCAACCTGGCTATGGCATTGGGACAGATTGAAAAAACGCTGCTGATAGATGCCGACATGCGCCGGCCATCCATCGCGAAAACATTCGACTTACCGGCAGGTACGCCGGGCCTGGCCAACCTGATTATCGGTAGCGCCGAAATTCAAGACTGTATTATTAAGCTTGAGGGAATTGATGTAATAACAACAGGTACAGTGCCACCCAACCCTCAGGAATTACTGTCTTCAGAGCGGCTTTCAGGGATTTTGAAGCAACTGGAAGCCCAGTATGAACGGATTATTATTGATACGGCACCTACTCTGGGAGTGAGCGATGCCTTATTGCTGTCGCGTTATACCAACGCGGTGATTTTTGTAGTGAAAAGTGATGCTACCTCTATTCCCGTTGCACAATCCGGGCTGGGTAAATTACTGCAGGTGGGAGCACCTGTGAAAGGAGTTGTACTTAATCAACTGGATGTGAAAAAGGCTCAAAAGTATGGCTATGGGTATAGCGGGTATTATGGTGATTACAATAAGCCTGAAGCCTGAAGCCTGAAGCCTGAAGCCTGAAGCCTGGAGTGTGTTTTGGTTAGTTTTTTTTCGTACTGCCGGCCAATTTGCTTATGGAACGGTTGAGTTATTATGGCCCTTGAATAAGGTGTGCTCGTTATCACTTATAATCTCTGGTTGATTATTATGTGATGCATTATGCTCACTGGTTATTTGTTTTCGAATTGCGGGTTGATAGGGATAAACCAATAAACCCGGCTGGCGGTAGCGTGCTTTATTATTGTGGGTTGTTTCTTCATGATGTTCTAATTATCGCGTTTAATAATGGAACTGTGTTTATGCATCGTGACTCAACACTTGTCAGCCACGCTGTACCATCTCTACATTTTAGGGAGTCTGGCAAGCCATTAATGTAACTTTGCCAGGAATGGTTGTTTGAAAGTTGTCTTGTTTTACCGATGTATTGTCTTGTTGGTAATGACAAGGGGTAATGTGTGTTAATGGAGTTATCATGCAGATACTATCGGAGCACACTCGGATTGCAGTTATTGGCCTGGGTTATGTAGGGTTGCCGTTAGCAGTCGAGTTTGGAAAGAAATACCCTACTATTGGCTTTGATATAAACAAACAGAGGGTGGATGAATTACACTCGGGGCGTGATCATACACTGGAGGTGAGTGCTGACGAGCTGAGTCAGGCAAATAAGTTAATATACAGCTCAGAAACAGAAGAGCTACGAGTTGCAACCGTTTATATTATTACCGTACCTACTCCGATAGATAAACATCGTCAACCCGATCTGACGCCACTTAAAAAAGCCTCTGAAATTGTGGGGGGGGTGATAAAAAAAGACGATATCATCATTTATGAGTCTACTGTCTATCCGGGGGCGACAGAAGAAGACTGTGTACCTGTGCTGGAGAGAATATCCGGTCTCAAGTTCAATGAAGACTTCTATGCCGGCTACAGCCCGGAAAGGATCAACCCGGGTGATAAAGACCACAGGGTCGCCTCCATTATGAAAGTGACATCCGGATCTACCCCGGAAGTGGCTGACTTTGTCGATGTCCTCTATGGCAGCATAATTGGTGCCGGTACCCACAAGGCCGGCAGTATCAAGGTGGCTGAAGCGGCCAAGGTGATTGAGAACACCCAGCGTGATCTGAACATCGCCTTGATTAACGAGCTGGCAGTCATTTTTAACAAGATGGGGATTGACACCGAAGCCGTGCTCAAGGCTTCTGGGTCAAAGTGGAATTTCTTGCCGTTCCGCCCCGGTCTGGTTGGTGGCCACTGCATTGGCGTTGACCCTTATTACCTTACGCATAAAGCACAGGCCATTGGCTACTATCCGGAAGTCATTCTCGCCGGCCGTCGCATCAACGACGCCATGGGCCGCTATGTGGCATCTCAGTTGGTGAAGGGTATGCTCAAACGCCGTATTCATGTCAATGGTGCCAAGGTGCTGGTCTTGGGCCTGACCTTTAAAGAGAACTGTCCTGATATCCGCAATACCAAGGTGGTGGATATTATCCGCGAGCTGAAAGAATACGGGGTAAAAGTAGACGTATTTGACCCTTGGGTAAATACAGCCGAGGCTGAACAGGAGTACGGTATTGTCCCTGTTCTGGCGCCGGAGCAAGGTGCATATAATGCGGTTATTCTGGCTGTTGCCCATCATCAGTTCCGCTCACTTGGCGCCGGGGGTATCAAGGCGTTTACCAAGCAAGAGCATGTTATCTATGACCTTAAGTATGTGTTAAGTGCCGAGGAAGTTGATATCAGGTTGTGATGGATGCATTGCAGCTTGCTGCCTGCACTTAGTCGGCTGACGAACCGAACATCCAGTGAATGTTTTTAACCTTATCCAACGCAGGTGGCCTTGGACTAGGGCGTGCCTGCTCTCGGATCTGATTTTTGTAGCACATTTAGGAACAGTTATTTATATATAAAGAGGGTTGCCATGACTCGTTATGGGAAAATCCAGAAAGACCTTCAAGCCAATCCAAAAGTGTGGCTTATTACCGGAGTCGCCGGGTTCATCGGTTCTAATTTACTCGAATCCTTGTTGAGGCTAAATCAGTATGTTGTAGGCTTGGATAATTTTTCAACCGGCTATGCACATAATCTTAATGAAGTCGAAAAGCAAGTTGGTCCTGTCCAGTGGGCGCGATTTCACTTTATAGAGGGTGATATATGTAGCAAGACAGATTGTCAGTGTGCAATGTATTATCCTGGGGCCTTATATGAAAAACAGGGTGAAAAAGACTTGGGCTCTTCAGGAGAAGAACTGATAGTGAGTGTTGATTACGTCCTCCATCAGGCCGCCTTGGGCTCAGTCCCTCGTAGTATTGCTGACCCTGTTGCTACCAATGCCGTTAATGTCGATGGTTTTTTAAATTTATTAAATGCAGCCAGAGAAGCGAGAGTTGAAAGTTTTATTTATGCTTCCAGTAGCTCCGTCTATGGAGATCATCCCACGTTACCCAAGAAGGAGGAGCATATCGGTAATCCACTGTCACCATACTCGGTGACCAAGTATGTTAACGAGTTATATGCAGGTGTATTTTCAAAAGTATATGGTATTAATAGTATAGGTTTGCGTTATTTCAATGTTTTTGGTCAACGACAAGATCCCAATGGTGCTTATGCTGCAGTGATCCCGATATGGACGGCAGCCATGATAAAAGATGAAATTGTGTACATCAATGGCGATGGTGAAACCAGTCGCGACTTCTGCTTTGTCGAAAATGTTGTACAAATGAATATCTTGGCGGCTACCGCCCCGGATGAGGCTAAAAACACCGTATACAACGTGGCCGTGGGAGATAGAACCTCACTTAACGCCCTATTTTATGCCCTTAAATCGGCCCTGGCCGGTTGTGGTGTTTTCTATGAAAAAACACCTGACTATCTAGGTTTTCGTGCCGGTGATATTCGACATTCCCAGGCAGATATCAGTAAAGCCAGAGATAAAGTGGGCTACACTCCAACCCACCGTATTGGTGACGGTCTCGGGCAAGCCATGCCCTGGTATGTAAAAAATATTAAAGGGGATCTTTAATGCCCGGCGGTAAAGCGTATTCAAGCAGGTGCAGTGATTGTCATGGCACACCGGAGAAAACAGGTTGTTGATGATATGATGAGGTTGATATCAAGGCGATGCTTTGGAATATTAGACTCTAGAGCAAACCATTGATGACCAAAGTAAAGTCTGCGACCGAAAACGGTTATGTGACTAATGTAGATAAAGCCGATATGGCCGGTAAGGCCCGCAAGGGAATAAAATGGTCTGCCGTGCAGATTATTGCCCGTAATGTCCTGAGTTTGGGAACGACGGCGGTATTGGCACGTCTTCTAAGCCCTGGTGATTTTGGCCTGGTAGGCATGGTCGCTACCCTTACGGCCTTGTTGCAGATATTTTCCGATATGGGCCTGAGCTGGGCCACCATCCAGAGCCAGCAGCTGAGCAAGGATCAAATCAGCAATCTATTCTGGATAAATACCGGTGTTGGCCTATTGCTCTGGGGTATTTGTATATTGGGTGCTCCCGGTGTAGCCAGTTTCTACGGTGAGCAGGAGCTTATAGGAATCACGGCCGTCCTTGGTGTCAGCTTCCTGCTGAGTGGCTCCGCCGCTCAACCCATTGCATTGCTGAACCGCACCATGAATTACAAAGCTGCAGCCCAGATCGAAGTTTTTTCCATCATTGCTGGTTGTGCTGCTGCACTGGTCAGTGCCTTTTGGGGGGCAGGCTATTGGGCCCTGGTTATTCAAAGCGTGGTGAATGCAGCTGTACGTGCGCTGTTGGCATTTCCCATGAGTGGTATTACCATTTTTTTCCCAAGGAAAGATGTGGGCACTCGTAAATTGGTCACATTTGGTGGGCTAATGGCTACAAGCGGGCTTTTTAATTATTTGGCCTGTAGTCTGGATAGTGTCCTTGTCGGTAAATACTGGGGGGCGGAAGCCCTTGGGTTTTATAATCGGGCATATTTTTTAATGTTGTTACCAAGTGTTCTCAGTTCGGGAGTGCTGACAAAGGTGATGGTGGCAGCACTCTCGGTTATAAACGATGATCAAGAACGTTTTGCTGCTGTGTTTAGAAAAGGCATTAAGTTCTCCTTGTTTGTTGGTTGCCCTATGGCGCTAGGATTGATACTGACAGCCGATGAAATGGTTTTTATCATATATGGCGCTCAATGGCAGCCCACGGTACCTATCTTTATGTGGTTAAGCATTATCAGCATAGCGCAGCCAATCAATAATGCTGCTAGTTGGCTTTTTACCGCAGCGGGCAAGGCAAAAGCCTACCTCTACTTCAATGTGATTGCTGGCCTTATTCTTGGTGTTTGTTTTTATTTTGCAGCGCCGTGGGGAACACTGGCCATTGCGAGGGTGAATGGGATTGTAATGGGGTTTGGTATTATATCCTTTTCTCTCTGGTTGTCTCACAGGGTTTCGGGGTTGTCTCTCAAAGAAACTGTTTTATGTGTTTTACCTGTTGCCCCCTGTCTTTTTTTGATGGCAGTTTCTGTACTTATTATTGAGTATGCTTGTGAGTTGTTTGTTCTTGGTTTTATGGCCACCTTGGTGCTGAAGGTTTTCGCTGGTGTTGTGTCATATATCTTGTTTTCCTTTATGTTTATGGGCGACTTTTTAAGGAAAGATATTATTCCTTTTTTGTGGGTGAATAAGTGAAGTGATTAATTTTGTGTTTTTATCTAAATGGCTGCTACTAATGCCACATAATGTCGAGACAGAACTCAGGATTCGATAAGCAGACACTCCGCAACAAGAGGGAGTTACGGCGAGTCTGCGTTCGAGCCTGATTTCTGTAGGCACAGTTAGGAACAGTTATTTAGGTTTACCTCGGAGCCTTGGTTGGCTGTCGGATATATAAAGGGTTGAGGCAGGTGATGAATGACCTTGTTCTTTTGAGCTACGATTATCCCCCCAATGATGGTGGAATCAGCCGGTTGGCGGCGGCGTTTTCATCGGGCCTTGCCGCTGATGGAGTGGCGGTAGAGGTTTGTACCCTTGGCGGTAATGCCACCTCGGAGGGGCTGCCCCGTCCCGAGTTGGCCACAGTCGAGCTGCCACGCAGCAGAATCTGGCGTGAGTTTGCTTTGTTGCGTTATCTGCTTTCCCGCCCCAAAAACATCAGGATCATCACCACGGTCTGGAATCCGGAGGCAACCTTGGCCTGGCTGTTGGGGCGACGAAATCTGTATGTACTGGCCCATGGCAATGAGGTCATGCCGTATCCCCAGGGAATGACATTCAGGCTGAAAGCCTGGCTGCGCAAGAAGGTGCTGGCTTCAGCCCGCTGTGTGATCTGCAATAGTCGCTATACAGAACATCTGGTCAGCTCGATAGCAGTCGATGCCACTACCGCCGTGGTAAACCCGGGTGTCGATACCGCACATTTCAATGTTGAGTTGACACAGGACGAGGCCAGGGCGCGGCTGGGTCTGCCTCAAAACAAGCGCCTGTTACTGAGTGTTTCTCGCATCGATGACTACAAGGGGCATGATGTCGTACTGGATGCTCTGGTTGCCTTAACAGAAGAGCAGCGCCGGCAGTTGCATTATGTGGTTGCGGGTAAGGGGGGGCACCTGAAAGCGCTGCAACGGCGAGCCAGCGAGCTTGGTCTGGAAGCCTCTATCAGCTGGCTGGGGTTTGTAGCAGATGAGTCATTGCCCCTGCTTTATAAGGCGGCAGACCTTTTTGTGCTGTGCACCCGCGAAGATAAAGCCCTGCGTGGTGTGGAAGGCTTCGGGATGGTGTTTCTCGAGGCGCAGGCTGCCGGTCTGGCGGTGGTCGGGACCAGAGCCGGGGGCATACCCGATGCCGTCCGGGAGGGGCGGGGGGGCTGGCTGATCGATCAGGATGACAGCCTGGCCTTTGGCAAGCACCTCGAAACCTTGCTTAACAGACCCGAACAAGTAAACGAGCAGGGACGTTTGGGTCAGGAGCGGGCCCGTACCGAGTGCGGCTGGCGTCAATACACGCAGAATCTACTGGATGTTCTGGAAAAATATTGATGAGTTACCTTAATTCTGGATCGATGAGGACGGTATTTGCATCAGTTATTATTTTCTCCCCATGTAAAGGCAATTACGTGAACGGCCGACTTATATGTTTTTAAATTTTGTTTTTTACAGTTTAATTGGTGTTTTTTTTATCGTTTTTTTTATAAAAAAAGACCATGAACTTGCCAGGGAGGGAATGGTCCTTTATGTATTTATCTCGGTGATTTGGCTGTGGATGATATTGGTTTTTCGCGAGCCTGTGGGAGATCCAGGGCGTTATGTCCTGGAACTCGATTTCATTGCTGGACTTGGTTTAGATGAGCTGCTTAGCTTCGATAAAGTGCCATTGGGGTTTGCCCTGTTAAACTGGCTAACCGCACTTGTCAGTACAGATTCTGCTTTTTTCTTCTCGATGGTATATGTTTTCTGCGTCGTTCCATTGTATCTATCCTTTCGGGAGCGATTCGACAAGGTTGATGCTGCCGTATTGATGATGCTGTATCTGCTATATCCTTTTTATCTAAGCGGTCTGGGTAACATTTTTAAGCAGGGAATTGCATCCGGATTTATGCTCTGGGGCTTAACCTGTCTGTTGGATCAGGAAAAGCCAAAGACAGTCAAGGGAATAATGATTCTTTTTTCCTCGGTATTATTCCATTCGGCATTTTTGATTCCAATTTTTTCTGTTATTGCCTGGTATGTTTTTTTCAGAAAAAGACATATTGCTTGGGCGCTGTGGTTGCTTGGAGGGGCTGTGACTATTGCCATGTTTGGTTTGAGCGAGGCGGTAGTTACAGCTTTTATTCCAAAGGATATCATTGAGGATCTGGGGTTTGGAGTATATTTTGATACTAACTACCGTTTGAATGGCAGTTTTTTACTATTGAACTATGTCACGGGGTTTAGACTGGATTTTACTCTCTTTACTATTATGCCTTTGCTCGGGGTTTTGTATGTTAGACGGAAGGTTGATTTAGCCGTTAGTGATGAGATGATTAAAGTTTATTGTCTTCTTTCAACTTCATATTTCTTGCTGTGTTTTATTCCGTATGCGGATAGGCTGGCTTCTATCTCCTGGTTTATTGTGCCTTATTTAATTTATTTTTATCTTTCAAAAAGTTACATGAAGGGTATGCGTGATCAGCTTGTTATTATCACAGTGGCTTTTCATGCAGTACTCATGCTGGATTATAACAAGGAGTATTTTCAATGGTTACCATTCTAACGCCGACCTATAATCGAGCACATACTTTGCCCCGGTTGTTTTATTCACTACTTGAACAGACCACACATGATTTCGAGTGGTTGGTGGTTGACGATGGCAGTGATGACAATACCGAGTCAATTATTGACGAATTCAAAAAAGATTCGCCATTTCCTGTTCGATATATTAAAAAAAACAACGGTGGAAAACATACGGCTCTTAATGTTGGGTTTATTAAGGCGGATCGAGAATGGATTTTTGTTTTGGATAGTGACGACTGGCTTAGAAATGACTGTATCGATAAGATAATATCAGAATTGACCAGCAATGACTTTAATTATAACTCACTTTCATTTTTGAGGGTGTATGAAAGTGGCGAGGTGATAGGTGATCCTTTTCCTGACGGGTTAAATGATTTTTTAGATAGGGAGCTATTTAAAGTAAAAGGAGATAAGGCCGAGGTGTTTAACAAGAGCTGCCTTGAGGGATTTTGCTTTCCATCATATGACGGTGAGAATTTTATGGCAGAGGCACCCTTGTATATATGGTATGGGCAACGTTTTAATACAAGGTTTATAAACTATGGTGGGTACATTTGTGAGTATCAGAGTGATGGCTTAAGTACTAATAGTATAATAAATAGATATAAATCATTGAATTCTACCCTTTATGTCACAGAGGTGAAGTACAAAGCGCATGATGATTTTCCATTTAAGGCTCGGGCGGCTATTAACTGGTGGCGCTTCAAATCCTCTCGTATTGCCATGAAGAAAGAGTGGCGACCTCCTCTTGTTTACCTTCCGATTGGTATGCTGCTGTTTCTTTTTGACTTGGTAAGAGGGAGAAGAATTCCACTATCAAGAGTTTGATTTTCAAAATAAACAACTGTATAGAAAGTTATTTATATTAGCGATTTTACCGCGGTCTGACTTTTTTGGGTGTTATTGTTGCGCTATATGGCTGTTGTGATATAACCAGGAGGTTAGGAAATCATGAAGGAGTTTATTTTAAAGTATGCGCCATTATTAATCCAGAACATGGCTATTAGCGTGTACAATAGCTTTTTATATAAAGTTCGGCATGCAGGAAAATATAAGGTATTAAGGGATTATTATGCTCTTTTCGATAGGGCGGATATAAAGCTGGTCGAAGAAGAGGCCAGGAGGCGTTTAAAAATATTTTTAGAAACAGCGACATCAGACTCTGAGTGGTATAGAAAATTCAAAGGAAAGTCATTGAATGAGTTTCCTGTATTGGAAAAAGAAGAGCTGATCAATAATTTTGAAACGATCAGAACAGTTCCAGATAGAAAATCCATTGTTAGTTATACGGGGGGGACTACCGGTGCATCGATGAAGGTGGTTTATACTTATCCAGATATGCAGGAGCGTTTTGCATTGATTGACCACTTTCGAGCTAAGTATGGATATAAACTAGGAAAGCGTACTGCCTGGTTTAGTGGTAGAACGTTAGTTCAGACTAAAGATTTGAAACGTGGAATATGCTACCGAGATGACTATATAAATAAAATTAGATTTTTTTCAAGCTTTCATATTAGCGAAGATAACTTTGATATTTATTGTCGTGCCTTTCGCGAATTCAAGCCTGAATTTATAGTGGGGTCACCATCCAGTGTGTATGATTTGTGTAAATTTGCCTTGAAAAGGGGACTTAAGGCAAAAGGTATTGTCAAAGTCTTCTTCTCGACGGCTGAAACTGTTTTACCTCACCATTGTGAAGTTATTGTTGATGTTTTAGGGTGCGAGATTGTTGATCAGTATGCATCATCAGAAGGGGCCCCGTTTATTCTTCAATGTAAATCCGGCTCTATGCACATTCACCCATTAAGCGGTTTTTTCGAAGTGGTAGATGAAGAAATGAACCCGGCAACAGAAGGTGAGATGTTGGTTACTTCATTTACCACACATGGTGCTCCATTAATTAGGTATAGAATCGGTGATAGAATCAAATTGGCCCCCAATGATTATAAATGCCCATGTGGGTCCCCTTTTCCGGTGGTTGAAAGTATTGATGGTAGGAGTACAGACTTTATATGGTCACCTGAGAACGGAAAAATTAACCTTGGTAATATAAGTAATTGTACAAAAAACATTTATGGGTTGATTTGTTTTCAAGTTATCCAATGCCATGAAAATGAAATTAATGTAAAGGTTGTCTGCTCCTCAAGATTCGATGAAAAGGAAGAGGCGAGGTTTTTGAAAGCGATTAAGGTGCGGGTAGGAATGAATATGGTAGTTAATATTGAGCGTGTTTCCAGTATACCAAGAGAAAAAAGCGGAAAGTTCAGGATTGTAAAAAATACATTGGTTTTAAATAACTGTTCCTAATTCTGCTACAGAAATCAGGCTCGAACGCAGACTCGCCATAAACCCATCCTTGGGGGCGCCGCCGCGCCACTGACCGCCACGCATGGCGGGAATACGGGAATGGCAGGCGCATTTTCCGGCCCAGGCGCGAGGGTCTGTTTACTGGACCCTGACCTCTTCCTCTTAATGTTGCGGTATTTGTATCGGTGATTTAAGGCCAGGCTTCATCAACAGTAACTGTGTTTGTTAACGGTGGATTTTATATGATTACTCCTGTGATTCTTGCCGGTGGTACCGGCAGCCGTCTCTGGCCTCTTTCCAGAGCCATGTATCCCAAGCAGTTTTTGCCCTTGATGGGCAGCGAAAGCATGCTTAATGCAACCATGGCTCGCCTGCAGGGACTTCCCTGTGGACCAGGTATTGTCATCTGTAACGAGGAGCATCGTTTCATTGCGGCCGAACAGTTGAGGCAGCTATCGAAAATGCCCGCTATTTTGCTTGAACCCGTAGCCAGAAACACGGCTCCTGCTGTCGCTTTGGCGGCTTTAAAGGCAGGGGAAGACGGCGATGATCCTATATTGCTTATCCTGGCCTCCGATCACATGATTGAAAACAAGGTCGCCTTCGGCAAGGCTATCAAGCAAGCTTTGCCATTGGCAGAACAAGGCAAACTGGTTACTTTCGGCATTGTTGCTACCAGCCCGGAGACAGGTTACGGCTACGTAAAACGTGGTGAACTGTTGGCAGACGAGTCCAGCTATGCTGTAAGCCGATTTGTTGAAAAACCAAACCTGGCAACTGCCGAGTCGTATATGAAGAGCGGAGACTATTACTGGAACAGTGGAATGTTCATGTTCCGTGCCAGCCGTTATCTGGAAGAAATCAAGGCTCATTGTCCGGACATCCTTTCAGCTTGTGAAAAAGCCATGGCGAATACAGTGACAGATCTTGACTTTATCAGGGTCGACAAGGACGCCTTTACTCATTGTCCGGAAGACTCTATTGATTATGCAATAATGGAAAAGGCCACTGATGCTGTAGTGGTCCCCATGGTGGCCGGTTGGAGTGACGTAGGTTCCTGGTCGGCATTTTGGGATATCGGCGAAAAGGATGACAGGGGTAATGTCATCAAGGGCGATGCTTTGGTTCACGACAGTGATAATAATCTGGTCTACGCCGGCAGCAGACTGGTAGCGACGGTGGGAATTGAGAATACTGTGGTTATCGAAACCAAAGATGCAGTTTTGGTAGCGGTTAGAGACAAGGTGCAGGATGTTAAGTGCATTGTGACCCAACTTAAAAAGGCTGGACGGGGTGAATCGGATTTACACCGCGAAGTATATCGCCCCTGGGGAAAATATGACTCTATCGATGCCGGTGCCCGTTACCAGGTGAAGCACATTACCGTAAAGCCGGGAGAAAAGCTGTCTGTTCAGATACATCATCACAGGGCTGAACACTGGATAGTGGTGTCCGGTACAGCGAAGGTCACCAATGGTGATAAAGAACTACTACTAACGGAAAATCAATCCACCTATATACCGGTAGGAGTGATTCATGCTTTGGAAAATCCAGGCAGAATTCCTCTGGAAATGATAGAGGTGCAATCAGGCAGCTATTTGGGAGAGGATGATATCATACGGTTTTCTGACAGGTATGGCAGGGACTGAGTGTAAATAACACGCTTGGTGAATGCTTTGTGATTTTCAATGTGGGTTATAGAAATGTTATTTATGTCTATCTCATATTGTAACTGTAGTGTGTTTTAGTTTAGAGCCAAAGTAACACTTTCCTAAATGAAAACAAATCTAAAAAGTTCGAGGGTGGTCGATGATGGCTGATGTTTTTCTACTTATTGCCAGCTACCCGGATTCCCTTATAAAGTTTCGTGGACCTTTGATTGACGCCCTGTTGGATAAGGGATTAGATGTACATGTGGCTGTGCCTGACCTGGCTGAAACCAACGAGATATATCATACACTCACAGACAAACATGTAATTGTGCATACCATTGGCCTGCAACGAACAGGAATAAATCCAGTGGTGGATTTGGGATCCATCATTGAGCTATACCAACTCATGAGAAGTATAGCGCCGACTTATGTACTGGGCTACACGGCCAAGCCTGTTATATATGGTTCACTAGCGGCCTGGCTTGCCAGGATACCCCATCGTTTTGTCTTGATTACCGGGCTGGGCTATGCCTTTACCGGTGAAGGTTATGGCGGGCGGCGTGGTTTGATCAAGGCCGTTGTCCAGTTGTTGTATCGCTTTGCTCTTGAGTGGGTCGAAAAGGCTTTCTTTCAAAATCCAGACGATGAAGGGCTTTTTCGGCAGCAAGGTATCCTGCCGGCTGCTGTACCCTCATGTATTATAAACGGCTCTGGAGTGGATGTGGTCGAGTATAGGCAGGCACCATTTCCCAGTTCACCCTGTTTTTTACTCATTGCCCGTTTATTGGGAGATAAGGGAGTAAGGGAATATGCGCTTGCTGCCGAACAGGTAAAACAGCATTTTCCACAAGTTCAGTTCCAGCTGGTAGGCTGGATAGACGATAACCCTGATGCCATTACCCAAAAGGAACTGGATACATGGGTTAAGCAGGGAACAGTCGTGTATTTGGGTAAATTGAGTGACGTACGCCAAGCGATTGCAGGGTGCAGTGTCTATGTGCTGCCCTCTTATCGGGAAGGAACGCCGCGGACCGTGCTGGAGGCCATGGCCATGGGCCGCCCGGTGATCACTACGGATGCCCCTGGCTGTCGTGAAACTGTAAAAGAGGGCGATAATGGATTTTTGGTGCCGGTTAAAGGGGTGGCTGAGTTAATTTCGGCGATGGAGCAATTTATTATTCATCCTGAATTGATGGCCCGAATGGGGCAGCGTTCCCGAGAAATAGTTGAAGAAAAATATGATGTACATATGGTAAATAGCATTATGTTGTCAGATATGGGGCTGAAAAAATAACTCAATTACGACTCTTTTATACTTGAGCATGATATTTGACTGGGATCTTTAGAAACGCTTCCTAATTGTGCTGCTGAAGACAGTATACGAACCTAGGTTTTTCGTAGCTTAAGGCGCATTTTTCGTTCCTGGCGCGGTGGGGCTGTTTTAGAATTATGATTTTTTATCTACATGGAGAGGTACTTCTCTCAGTTATCATATCAGTTGTACCTGTCGTAAAATTGCTTTTTACATCATTAAGATGTCAGGAGGGTGGGTGAATGAATATTGATATATACCCAAGAAACGTATTGATTGGTTTGTTGTGGATTATAACAGGGTTGTTGCTCTTAAATGTTTTGGGGGTAATATCTTCACTCTATATTAATAATCAATATATCAATGGTTTTGTTAAGTTGTTTAATTTTGATAGAGAGAGAAATATACCAGCCATTTATTCTTCGGCTGCTCTTTTCTTATCAGGCTTTTTGTTGTTTGTTATTGCAATGGCTCACAGAGTGAATTCCTATCCTTGTTTTTACTGGCTGGGGTTGACCGCGATTTTCTTGTTTTTATCTTTCGATGAGATGTTTTCAATCCATGAAAGGCTGTCGCGATTTATTCGGGAGTCATTTGATATGACAGGATTGTTTTATTTTTCATGGGTTATTCCGTATGGTTTGGCTTTGGTTTTTTTATTGTTGTTTTATATTAGGTTCTTGATAAGGTTGCCCAGAAATACCATAGTGCTATTTTTTGTATCAGGCTTGGTGTTTGTTTCCGGTGCTATAGGTTTTGAAATGGTTTCAGGTAGCTATGTTGAGATGTATGGCAGAGGAAGCCTTTTTTATGCATTGCTATATACATGCGAAGAGTTTTTTGAAATGCTCGGTGTTGTCATATTTATCTACGCTTTATTAATGTATATCGTTGATGAATTTAAAGTGCTTGCAATAAATGTTAATGATCCGAACACGAAACCAGTGGAAAGTATCTTACGTGCTGTTCCAAAGAGATCCTCAACAGCTGCTGATAACACGTGGAAGTGATGGATGCTCAATTGTAGTGGGTGTATTAGCTTTTTAATAATGGAGCTTGTGTCATGGTTAAGCGAGTATTTGATATGGTTGTATCACTTCTGGCTTTGATTACATTGTTTCCGGTTTTTTTTATTGTTTGTTTAGCGATTAAATGGAATATGGGGTCTCCTGTATTGTTCAAACAGCTAAGGCCAGGAAAAACGGGTAAGCCTTTCGAGATAGTTAAATTTCGAACCATGCGGGAGATAGTAGATGCAGCAGGAAATCCATTGCCAGATAAAAATAGAATGACACCCTTGGGTTCATTTTTACGCTCGACCAGCCTGGATGAATTACCAGAATTTTGGAATGTATTAAAGGGTGATATGAGCCTGGTTGGACCCAGGCCACTACTGATGGAATACTTGCCTTTATATAGTGAAAGGCAATCCCGGCGACACGAAATAAGACCGGGTATCACCGGTTGGGCGCAGGTAAATGGGCGTAATGCGATCACTTGGGATGAGAAACTCAAGATGGACGTCTGGTATGTCGATAACCACTCTTTCTTTCTTGATGTTAAAATAATTATTTTAACTATCAAAAAAGTGTTGGTACGTGATGGTATTTCAGAAAAAGGACATGTGACAGTGAGCTTTTTTA
Organism: Zobellella maritima; assembly: GCF_003075035.1. Classification (GTDB taxonomy): domain Bacteria; phylum Pseudomonadota; class Gammaproteobacteria; order Enterobacterales; family Aeromonadaceae; genus Oceanimonas; species Oceanimonas maritima. The sequence continues at coordinate 122,580 of NZ_QCZE01000001.1, forward strand.
AAGGTGGTGATAAAGACTGATTTTATATTTAAGACTTTTGGTTGTTGGTTAAAATGAACTCAGTAAACATAATTAATGATAAAGTTGGTTGGGATAAAGCATTATCCAAGTGTACCAATTATGACTTTTATCATACATGGGAATACCATAGTGTTTCATGTTCAAATGGAGAAGGGGAACCCATTTTATTCGATACTTATATCGGTTCTATAGGTTTGGTTTTTCCGCTTTTGGAGCGTTCAATTTATGGCAGTGACAAGAAGGATTTGACGTCTGTTTACGGATATCCTGGCCCCTTGTTATATGGTGATGTTAATGCCTTAAATATTGAGAGAGTATGGCGAGCATTCAAGATTTTTTTAATTGAAAGTGAATATGTCAGTATTTTTTCAAGATGTCACCCCTTGTATGTTGATCATTGCCTTGAAAAATATTCATGTTGCAGTGGCAAAGTTGTCATTATAGATTTAGATAAACCTGAAGAGGAGCAGCTGAGATGTTATCGCTCAAATCATAAGAGAGGCATCAATAAGCTTAATAAGATGGGCATAGTGTGTCATTTCGATAATAGTCACCCCAGGCTATCTGATTTTATAGACAACTACAATGCAACAATGCAGTCACTAGCTGCTTCTGATTCTTATTTTTTTAATGATGCTTACTACTCTAAGTTAATAGGGTCAAAAGGGTTTAGTACAAGGTTGTACTCGTGTGAGTATAATGGCTGTGTTATATGTAGCGGTTTGTTTATGTTTTGCGGAGAGGTGGTTCAATATCACTTGGGAGGAACCAAACCGGGGTTCAATAATTTGTCACCCACTAAGTTGATGTTTGATCAGGTAAGAAAAGATGCAATGGCGTTGGGCTATAGGTACTTTTGTCTTGGTGGTGGGGTTGGTAGTTGTGAAGACTCACTTTTTAATTTTAAACTTGGTTTTTCAAAGCATGTTGAAAATTTTAGGCTAATTAAGATTATCTTGGATGAATGTGAATATAGAAAGCTAACTCGTAATATTATAGATAGTAGTTCATTTTTCCCTTTATATCGTGCCAAGCTTAGTCGTTAATTACCATGTTTATAATAGAGGGACGGTATGATAAATACACCATTTTCTCCATGGCCCAGCTTCACTGAAGACGAAGCCAATATGGTAAGCCAGGTTTTACTTTCCAATAAAGTTAACTACTGGACAGGTCAGGAATGCCGACAGTTTGAAAAGGAATTTTCCGCCTGGGTGGGGACCGATTATGCCGTCGCGTTGGCAAACGGCTCTTTGGCACTCGATGCCGCGTTAAAAGCGTTGGAGATAGGCTCTGGTGATGATGTTATCGTTACCCCTCGTACATTTTTAGCCTCTGTATCATCGGTTGTCTCTGCCGGAGCAAATCCGATCTTTGCCGATGTCGATCTCAATACCCAAAGCATTACCGCAGAGAGCATAAAGGCCGTACTTACCCCCAATACTAAAGCCGCTATCGTCGTACACTTGGGGGGCATGCCGGCTGAAATGGATGCTATTATGGCCCTGGCAGAAGCACACCAGTTTTATGTAATAGAAGATTGTGCTCAGGCCCACGGTGCCAGGTACAAGGGCCGCTCGGTAGGTAGTATTGGTCATATTGGTGCCTGGTCTTTCTGCCAGGACAAGATCATGACGACCGGCGGTGAGGGAGGCATGGTCACGACCCACAGCCGTGCATTGTGGTCCAGGATGTGGAGCTATAAAGATCATGGTAAAAGCTATGAAGCCGTCTGCGGATGCGGGCATCAATCAGGCTTCCGCTGGGTGCACGAGAGCTTCGGTAGCAACTGGCGAATGATGGAAATACAGGCGACCATTGGCCGGATTCAGCTCAGGCGAATGCGCGACTGGACGCTTGCCCGGCAGGCTAACGGCGCACGTATTGATCAGGTAGCCCGTCGTTATAGCGCAGTAGAGACAGTAAAAGTTCCCGGTTATGTCGAACCTGCCGAGTACAAGCATTATATTTTTGTCAATCCAGGACGGCTGGCTCCGGGCTGGAGTCGTGATCGTATCATCGATGAAATCGTGGCCCGTGGTGTACCTTGTTATCAAGGCAGCTGTTCAGAGGTGTATCTGGAGAAGGCATTTGATAATACTCCCTGGAGGCCGGCCAATCGTTTGCCCAATGCAAAACGGTTGGGTGAAACGAGCCTTATGTTTTTAGTTCATCCAACTCTTAAGGTTGAGGAGATAGACAAGACCTGTGTTGTATTAGATGAGGTGCTGAGGCAAGCCCAAAGATGATGGGGGTAATATATTAATAACTGTTTTAGAGTATATTGTTAGAGCTTTTTTTATTTCTATAGATACCTTCTGCTTAGCTGAATAACTTCTTCATCTTCTATTTGCTCAGTGTTTTTATTATTGGATGGTGAAGTTTTCATTTTTTGTTTGTTATCATGCGGGTTGATTATATCTTTGGTTTCATTGTTTTCCATCCATATTAGATCACAAATACCATCTTGAGGGTGAAACTCGGTCGGCGCTTTAATCAACAAGTCGCGGATACGAAACAAGTCATAGAGATCACAAGCAGTATGCAATTCGGCTAATAGTTTGGCAACTTGATCCCATGGCAAGTATGCTTCATTTGATGTTCTGATGCGAGGATGTTGAGTTGGCTTATTATCGCCACCGATAAGCAGTTCTTCATATAATTTTTCGCCCGGGCGTAGTCCGGTTATCTTTATTTCTATATCACCTCCAGGGTTATGTTTGTCTTTTATTCTATAGCCCATCAAATAAAGCATCTTGTGGGCCAAGTCTATGATACGTACCGGCTTACCCATGTCCAGAACAAATACATCCCCCCCCTTTGCCATGCTGCCTGCCTGGATTACCAGCTGGGCAGCTTCGGGGATAGTCATAAAGTAACGGGTTATATTCTCATGAGTAAGAGTGATGGGCCCTCCGGAGCGGATTTGCTTTTTAAAAAGTGGCACCACAGATCCTGATGAGCCGAGTACGTTACCAAAACGCACGATACTGAAGCGGGGGCCGTCTTGACGTAAAGCCAGGCCCTGTAATACCAGTTCCGCCAGGCGCTTACTGGTTCCCATCACATTGGTGGGGCGTACAGCCTTATCGGAGGAGATAAGTACAAATGTTTCCACCTTGCAGTTAATGGCAGCTTCGGCTGCCCGCCAGGTACCGAATACATTATTGCGCACTCCCTCCACGACATTATATTCAACCATAGGTACATGTTTAAAGGCGGCGGCATGGTATACCGTCTGTACACCAAAAGTTCGCATGGCCGTTTCCAATCTACTTTGCCGCTGTACCGTACCCAGTAACGGCATGACCCTGGCTTTCAAACCGCTGCGCTGGCATATGCCGGAAAGCTCTTGCTCTATCATATAAAGGGCATATTCCGACATCTCGAACAGCACCAGAATTTTGGGATTTTGTTGTATTATCTGTCGGCACAGCTCCGAGCCAATTGACCCACCGGCACCGGTAACCATGACGACTTTGTCGCGGATGTTTGCGGAAATCAACTCAGGAAAAGGGGCAACAGGATCGCGGCCCAACAATTCTTCTATACTGAGTTCACGCAAGTCATTAATCCTTGTCTTACCGCTCACAATATCTGCGATGCCGGGGATGGAGAGTATTTCCAAATGGATATGCTCCAGCCCTTCTACAATCTCTCGCCGGCGCTGACGGGTAATGCCAGGCATTGCCAACAGCAGTTTTTTTGCGTCAAAGTATTCGACAAGCCAGGGTATTTTAGATGGAGGATATACGGTCACTCCATGTAGCAAGCTACGGTGTAATGCACTATTGTCATCAATGAATGCTACAGCGCGATATTCGTTACCCAGCCGGAAGGCGATATGTAGTTGGCGTCCAGCGTCACCCGCACCGTAAATGATGACAGGTGTTTTTTTCCACTCGGTACTTTTGTTATAAATCGCATGAGCCGAGCTGCGAACACCACCACACAATATAAAAGCAAAGGCAGAGTAAATAACAGGTACCGAACGGGGGAGAAAAGCATCTAAATAATTACTGACAAGTACCATTACCACTGCAGACATGACGATGCCGAATAACATGTTCATAATGGCATGATATCCGAGGTAGCGTAGTACGGCTCTATATAGCCCCAGCCGGATAAAGAATAATAAAGAGACAGGCACCAGAACCATCAGTACCCACCAGTGATTAGGAGAGTTAACCTGTTCCAGGCTTTCCAGCCTGACAATAAAAGCAGACCAGAAAGCCAACGTTATAAATATTATATCCACTGCTAAAATAATTAACCGCTTGATCTTTCGCGGTTGACGAAACAGCCAACGAATTGCTTTATCCATTTTAGGTGCCCACTTCCCATGTGCTTCAGTCGAGGTAAAGGGCTGGTGTCCTCCATTCCTTGTATCCTCGACTGCGTCAAGGTGGCCGCTGTCTCATTGCCTGCTCCTTTTTCATACACTTGTTAATGTTAGTTTGAATCTATTGCTTTTGCTTGGATTTAGGTGGGATTTGTCAAGTTCTTTTATTTTTCAATTATCTAAGTTGTTAGGTATCTCTGTTACTGCACTATATAAGCCTTGGTCATAGCCAAATGGGTAACAAGGTGGGGCATGAAAAGCGGTTTCCTGTCGCAGCCGTTATCCGCACCCATATGCGCGAGTGGCTATTTAAATCCGGTAGTAGTCATACAGGACCTATTTACATTGGACAATCCCCCTGGGGTGTGCCGTGAGTTTTAATGATCAAGGTCGATGAGTGTCTCTTATGAATCTAATTTTAACGTTTTGTCTTGGAGTAGAAGGCCTGGACTTTCTTTGTTGCCTCTTCTTTAACACAGCGTTGTCCGATGACGGTGTTAACAGGCGACGCTGTCGCATCAGGGGGCAAAGGGAGCTCTCCTGCGAGCATCAGCTGACAGGGCCAACAACGGCTCCTGCCATGTTGGCATTCCCGCCATCTTTGGCTATCAGATGTCAGGGGCTGAACATCACACGGATATGCTTGAAGCGGGTCGGTGGAGCAGAGGCTTTGCCTGATATTGACACAGGATGAAAGGGATTAATTGATAACTGGGATGGATATTAACTGGTTGATACAAAACAAAAAGGCCCCTTGCGGGGCCTTTCCAATCGATTGGTGGAGCTGGCGGGATTTGAACCCGCGTCCGAAAAACCTACGTCGTCGGTACTACATGCTTAGTCAGTCATTAAATTCGCCACCTGCTGCGGACAGACACGCCACAGAATGACTATCCTGAATTGGTTTTAACGCTTCAACCGTCAGGCACGGCATCCACGCGATTCTGTGAAGGATGACCTTCCGATTCCCTAAGTCACAGACAAGTTAGGGCAGAAGGGCTCTATGCAGGTTATTAAGCTGCTAGTGCGTAGTTTTCGTCGTTTGCGACTATTTTTTTGCGATTGTTTAACGAGGCCTATCGCACCTCGGCATGCACCTAGGAGTTCGAGAATCTCGTCGAATCCTGAATCAGCCCCAAGTAACCTTCATGATATGGTAATCACCGCCTGATAACAAGCCTTAGCGGGATTTATGTTTCATCATGCGGTCTTTCTCCCGCTTCCAGTCGCGCTCCTTCACATCCTGGCGTTTGTCGTGGGATTTCTTGCCCTTCACCAGGCCGATTTCCGCCTTTACCCAGGATTTGTGCCAATACAGGGCCAGGGGCACCAGGGTATAACCTTCGCGTTCGGTCAGGCCGGCAAGGCGATCCAGCTCGCGTCTTTTCAGCAGCAGCTTGCGGGTTCGCTGTGGGTCACAGACCACATGGGTTGAGGCGACGTTTAGTGGCGTTATGGTGGCGCCAAACAAAAAGGCTTCACCGTTTTTCAGGAATACGTAGGCGTCACCGATGTTGGCCTTGCCGGCGCGCATCGCTTTGACTTCCCATCCTTGCAGTTCCAGACCGGCTTCGAATTTTTCTTCTACAAAATATTCGTGCCTTGCCTTCCGGTTGAGGGCAATGGTGCTGGAAGTGGATTTTTTCTTGGCGTTGTTTTTTGTCATAGTGGCGACATTATACGGTGCCGGCGGGTGCTTTGGAATTGGCTACTTGGCAACCGCTTGTTTTTTAAGCGATGTTAGTTGTGTGAGGGGGCATCATTGGTGATAAAATCCGGGGGTTTTAGTGGTAGGAGTGGTTATGCCGAGTATTACCCGTAGCGCACTGGTGATGTTCAGTGCGAAACAGATGTATGATCTGGTCAATGATGTGGATGCATACCCCAAATTTTTACCGGGGTGTGTTGCCAGCCGGGTGTTGTCGGAATCAGAGAACTCCATTACCGCGGCCCTTGAGGTGGCCAAGGCCGGGATCCGCAAGACATTTACAACCCGCAATCGCCTTGAGCAGGACAGCAAGATACATATGGAGCTTGTTGATGGTCCTTTTAAATCGCTGACCGGCGGTTGGACCTTCACCCCCCTGGATGTTGATGCCTGCAAGGTCGAGTTGAAACTGCATTTTGAGTTTACCTCGCGCCTGGTTGAGATGGCCTTTGGCGGTATATTTAAAGAGTTAACCAATGCCATGGTGCATGCGTTTAGTGAGCGGGCACGGGAGGTTTACGGCAGTGAATCTTATTCGGGTTGAGGTTGTCTATGCGCTGCCTCACAAGCAGACGGTGCTTACCCTGAAGGTAATGGCGGATGAGCCGGTACGTCAGATAATCGAGAATTCGGGGATTTTACAGCATTACCCGGAAATTGACCTGGACACCAATATGGTGGGCATATTTGGTCGTCAGGCCAAGCTGGATCAGCGGGTGCATGATGGTGATCGTATCGAGATTTACCGGCCTCTTTTGGCTGACCCCAAGGATATTCGCCGCCGCCGGGCCGAGCAGGCCAAGGCCGAAGGCCGGGCAGACAAGGTCACCGGTGGTCGTCCGGATCCTAAAAGAACGAAAAACTGACAGGGGCGGGACAGCTCTCCGTAGCTTGCTCCCAGGCCCTGAACATCAAATGCCTTGGTAGAAGGCCTCCGGTAACGGGAAGTCGCCGCTAACCGTCCCCAAGCCGTCGTTGACGAACTCCAGGATCAGCTGTTTCTGTTCCTTGTCACCGCGGCCTGGTTGGAAGTAATACATATATACCCATCTGTCGTTGTTGAAGCCGTCCAGGCTCATGGGATTGCCCAGCAGGAATTGTACCTGCTCCTTGGTCATTCCCTGGCGCAGCTGGGCGACCTGCTTCTCTTCTATGTAGTTACCCTGGGGAATATCCACCTTATAAACCAGGCCGCAGCCAGCCAGAGGCAGTGATAAAAGTACTGGTAAAATCAAGGTCTTGAGCTGCATAGGGAGCATTGTTTCCTGTGTGACTTGGGTGGCATGATAGCGGTTAGCGATTAGCTTGTAAAAGAGAGACCAAAAAACGGGTCATTGGTTCAGTGTGCCTTGTCGTGGCCATTTGAGTAAGACTGGCCTAGTATCTTCACATCTAATTATTGTTGTTGCGGGGAATGTAGGATGAACACACAGGTTTTTCATTTAGGTATTACCAAGGCGGATATAGAGGGCGCTACCCTGGCCATTATTCCCGGTGATCCCGAGCGGGTGAAACGTATTGCCGAGGGACTGAACAAGCCACGCCATCTGGCCAGTAAGCGGGAGTTCACTTCCTGGCTGGGAGAATTGGATGGCAAACCTGTCGTGGTGTGCTCTACCGGTATTGGGGGGCCTTCTACTTCTATAGCGGTAGAAGAACTGGCCCAGCTGGGGGTCACTACCTTTTTGCGTATCGGTACTACCGGCGCCATCCAGCCTCACATCAAGGTGGGTGACATGATTGTGACCATGGGCTCGGTACGGCTCGATGGCGCCAGCAGCCATTTTGCGCCGATGGAGTTTCCGGCGGTGGCGAATTTTGATTGTACCTGCGCCCTGGTAGACGCGGCACGGGAGTTGGGTGTGAGTCCACATGTGGGGATTACCGCTTCATCGGATACCTTCTACCCGGGACAGGAGCGCTATGACACCCATTCAGCCCGGGTGCTGCGGAAATATCAGGGCAGCATGAAAGAGTGGCAGGCAATGGGGGTGCTCAACTACGAAATGGAGTCGGCTACCCTGTTTACCATGTGCGCCAGCCAGGGGTTAAAGGCCGGCTGTGTGGCCGGGGTGATCGTGAATCGAACCCAGCAAGAAACGCCAGACGACACGACCATGCAAAAAGCCGAGCAACAGGCCATTGATATCGTGATCGGTGCCGCGAGAAGGCTGGTTTAGGCCGGTGCGGCGATGATATCCGAAGGATATTTAATGGCCTGAGCCAGTGACCCGGGGGCGGCGACCCATTTTTTTATGGCCTGGCGGCCAACTCGCCGAGAGGTTGCGCCTCCCACCGTAAATCTGAAGATCTTCGATGGCCTGTGGCCAACTCGCCCTGGGCTCGGGCCAGCTATGCATCCATCAGCAGTTCTCGCGCATTGGCCAGGGTGTTGCTGGTTATCTTGTTGCCGCCGAGCAGGCGGGCCAGTTCTTGCAGGCGGCTGGGGTTGTCCAGTTCGTGCATATGAGTCTGGGTATCGTTGGCGTCACTGCTTTTGCTAACGAAAAAGTGCTGATGGCCATTGCCTGCCACCTGGGGCAGGTGAGTGATCACCACCACCTGGGTGGATTCACCCAGCCGGCGTAATAACTTGCCTACCACGGCGGCGGTAGGACCGCTTACGCCGACATCCACTTCATCGAATATAAGAGTGGGGGTTTCCACCTTCTGGGCGGTGATTACCTGGATGGCCAGGCTGATCCGCGACAGTTCGCCACCGGAGGCGACCTTGGCCAGTGGGCTCATCGGCTGTCCGGGGTTGGTGCTGACCAGGAAATCGACCCTGTCGATACCGAGCGGGCTATAGCCGGTATCGGCATCCGGGGTCACCCGAATCTCGAAGCGGCCACGCTCCATGCTGAGCTGATGCAGGCTTTGGGTGATCTGTGTATTGAGCGATTCGGCATAACGCTGCCGGCTCTGGCTCAGTCGCTCCGAGGCCTGCAGGAACTCGCTTTTCGCCAGTGCTACTTCTTCATCCAGGCCATGCAGCCGGGAGTCATTTTGTTCCATCTGCTCCAGTTGGCGGCGAATATCCTGATGGAAGGCGGCCAGCTCGGCCGGTGGCACATGGTGCTTGCGGGCCAGCTCCATCACCTTGCTCAAGCGGGCTTCAATTTCATACAGACGCTCGGGATCCAGCTCTAGCCGATCGAAATAACGGTTGAGTTCGCTATGGCCTTCTTCCAGCTGGATCAGGCTGTTCTGTACCAGCTCCAGCACCGGGCCCAGGCGCTCATCCATCTGGCTGAGATCGATCAGGGTCTTCAGCCCCTGTTGCAGCAGGGAGAGGGCATTGGTTTCTTCACCGTCGCCCAGGATATTAAGTGCCAGCTGACAGTCATTAATCAGCTCGGCACCGTTGGCCAGCCGCTTGTGTTCGGCCTCCAGGGTGGGGAACTCATCGTCGGCCAGGGCCAGTTCATCCAGCTCGGCCACCTGATATTGCAGCAGCTGACGTTGGGCTTCCCACTGGCTTTGTTCTGCCTGCAGCTGTTTGCGCTCGTTACTGAGCTGACGCCAGTGCTGGTAGCCCCGGCTGACCTCTTGCAGCAGCTGATGGTGACCGGCATAGGCGTCGAGCAGGGTACGCTGGTAGTCGGGCTTTTGCAGCTCCTGGTGGGCATGCTGGCCGTGAATATTGACCAACAGTTGGCCCAGGGCCTTGAGTTGTGCCAGCGGCACGGGCGTACCGTTGATATAGCCACGGGAGCGGCCTTCCCGGCTCAGGGTCCGGCGGAGTATGCATTCGTCCTGTTCATCCAGCTCCTGGGCGCACAGCCAGGCCTTGACCTTGGGCAGTTTATCGATGCGGAAACGGGCGCTGATATCGGCTTTTTCGGCTCCGGGACGGACTGAATCTGCATCGGCTCTATCACCCAATGCCAGGGCGAGGGCATCGATGGCGATGGACTTGCCGGCTCCGGTCTCGCCGGTAATGCTGGTCATGCCCGGCCGTAAGTCGAGTTCCAGGAAAGAAACAATGGCAAAATTGCTGATGGTGAGCTGTAGCAACATGATGAATCCCCGAACGGAAATGTGCTGTATGTTGATACAGTATACTGGGCTTTTGTACAGTGGCAAGTGCCGGACATTGGGTTTGTTGTGGGAGCTGCGACCCAGTGTGCGGCGACTCCGGTGCGATAATATCCGCAGGATATTTATTGGCCTTGAAGCCATAGCGGCGCGATGATGGCAAGTGGGGTTATCGTTCTTGGCGCGGGTTTGCTACATCTTTATGGCCTTTCGGCCAACTCGCCGCGGGGTCGCGCCTCCCACAGGAAATCTGAAAATTTTCGATGGCCTGTGGCCCATTGCCCCGGGTCGGGCCTCCTGTAACTACATTTTTATGGCCTGTGGCCCATCGCCGCGGGGGCACGCCTCCCACAAACCGCCGCGAGTCGCGCCGCCTAATGCTCGCCCGGGGTCACTCAGGGTCAAAACAGCTTGCTGCCCCAGCCCAGCTTGCTGCGCAGTACATCAAAGTAGCTGTGACCTCGGGGGTGCAGCAGGCGTAGCTTGTAAGGGCTTTTGCTGATATGGATCTCATCGCCCGGCTGTACCGCCAGCGATACATGGCCGTCACAGCTCACCAGCATCTGATCGGTTTTATTGGTGGGGGCGACCATCAGTTTAATATGGGCGTCCGCGTCGATGACGATGGGCCGGCAGCTCAGGGTGTGGGGAAACATGGGCACCAGCGTCATGGCATTGAGGTTGGGGGTGAGGATAGGGCCGCCCGCCGAAAGCGAATAGGCGGTGGAGCCGGTGGGGGTGGCCACTATCATGCCGTCGGCCCGCTGGCTGTACATGAAGTTGCCGTTGATATAGACCTCGAACTCGATCATGTGGGCAATCTGCCCCGGGTGCAACACCGCCTCGTTCATGGCGGTGTTACTGGCCTTGAGCTGGCCATGTCTGTGTACCTGGGCCTCCAGCAGGAAGCGGTATTCGGTTTGAAAATCCCCGGACAGCAGCCGTTCGAGGGATTCCTCGAAGCTGTCCGGCGACAAGTCGGTCAAGAACCCCAGGTTGCCCCGGTTAACGCCGACCACCGCCACGTCGTAACGGGCCAGTACCCGGGCGGCACCCAGCATATTGCCGTCCCCGCCCACGACGATGGCGAGATCGGCCCGTTCGCCCAGCTCGACCATTTCCAGCAATTCGACATTTTCCAGGTTGAGCTGTTCGCCCACCCGCCGCTCGATAACGATATTCAGGTTGAACTGGTTCAGATACTGGTGCAGTGCGACCAGGGTCTGATTGGCACCCTGGTGATCCGGTTTGCCGATAAGGGCAATGGTATTGAAGCTGGTTTCCATAGTTGCGATATGCCTGGCTGGTGACGGGTGCGCAAGCGCAATTCCCTGGCGGACTTCGTTGCTGGCTATTCTAGCCGTGCAATTCAAGACTTGAAACTCTAATCAGAGGCCCCATATAGGCAAAAGTTGAATAACACAGATGGGAGACGACATGAGCAGCAAAAAGCACCAGGTTGAAACAGAGCAGGCCCCCGAGCAGGAAGAAGTGACGGTGGAAACGACCTCTGTCGAGCCTGAAGATACTCAGGCAGAACAGCCGGATGCAGCTTATGTGGCTGAATTAGAAGCAAAACTGGCCGAGGCGGAAGCCGCCGTGGCCGCCGAGAAAGACAATGCCCTGCGCACCCTGGCCGAGATGGAGAACATCCGTCGTCGTGCCGCCCAGGATGTGGAAAAGGCGCAGAAGTTTGCCCTGGAAAAATTTGCAGGCGAGTTGCTGCCGGTGATCGACAGCCTGGAGCGGGCGCTGGAGCATACCGATAAAGAAGACAATGCCTTCAAGGCGGTGATGGAAGGCGTTGAGCTGACCCTGAAGTCGCTGCTGAGCACGGTGGAAAAATTTGGTGTGGCCCAGATCGATCCCCAGGGCCAGCCTTTCGACCCCAACAAGCATCAGGCGATGAGCATGGTCGAAAATGCCGAACTGGCGCCCAACTCGGTGCTGGCGGTGATGATGAAAGGTTATGAACTCAATGGCCGTGTGCTACGCCCTGCCATGGTGATGGTCACCAAGGCACCCGAGGCATAAGTGGCTCAATAAAAACGGATGAGTGCCTAAAAAATTGTGATGCCTGTCTTGAAAGCGTAAAGCGGCAACCACATATAGGCACTAAAGCAAAAATGTAAAAACGCGTATTACCGTATTCAAGAAATTTAGAGAGGATTTTATGGGTAGAATCATCGGCATCGATCTGGGTACCACTAACTCTTGCGTTGCCATCCTGGACGGGGATACCCCGAGGGTCATTGAAAACGCCGAGGGTGCTCGTACTACTCCTTCTATCATTGCCTATACCGACGACGGTGAGACCCTGGTTGGCCAGCCCGCCAAACGCCAGGCGGTCACCAACCCGAAAAACACCCTGTTCGCCATCAAGCGTCTGATTGGCCGTCGCTTCGAAGATGAAGAAGTACAGCGTGATATCAAGATCATGCCGTTCAGCATCATTAACGCCGACAACGGTGATGCCTGGGTGAGCGCCAAAGACAAGAAAATGGCCCCGCCGCAGATTTCTGCCGAAGTGCTGAAAAAGATGAAGAAGACCGCCGAAGACTACCTTGGCGAAGCGGTGACCGAAGCGGTTATTACCGTACCGGCCTATTTCAACGATGCCCAGCGCCAGGCCACCAAAGACGCCGGCCGTATCGCCGGTCTGGACGTCAAGCGGATCATCAACGAGCCGACTGCGGCCGCTTTCGCCTATGGCGTCAACAAGACCAAGGGCGACCGCAAGGTAGCTGTGTATGACCTGGGTGGTGGTACCTTCGATATCTCCATCATCGAAATTGATGATATGGAAGGCGAAAAGACCTTTGAAGTACTGGCCACCAACGGCGATACCCACCTGGGTGGTGAAGACTTCGACAACCGTCTGATCACCTACCTGGTGGAAGAGTTCAAGCGTGAGCAGGGTTTTGATCTGCGCAACGACATGCTGGCCCTGCAGCGTCTGAAAGAAGCCGCCGAAAAAGCCAAGTGCGAGCTGTCTTCCGCCCAGCAGACCGAGGTGAACCTGCCTTATATCACCGCCGATGCTTCCGGTCCCAAGCACCTGAACATCAAGGTGACCCGCGCCAAGCTGGAATCCCTGGTCGAGGACATGGTGAAAAAATCCCTGGGTCCGGTTGCAACCGCGCTGAAGGATGCCGGCCTGTCCGTATCCGATATCGACGATGTGATCCTGGTTGGTGGTCAGACCCGTATGCCACTGGTGCAGAAAGCGGTCAGCGATTTCTTCGGTAAAGAGCCCCGTAAGGACGTAAACCCGGATGAAGCCGTGGCCGTGGGCGCCGCCATCCAGGGCGCGGTATTGTCCGGCGACAAGAAAGACGTGCTGCTGCTGGACGTGACCCCGCTGTCGCTGGGTATCGAAACCATGGGCGGCGTGATGACTGCGCTGATCGAGAAGAACACCACCATCCCGACCAAGAAGTCTCAGGTGTTCTCCACCGCCGACGACAACCAGTCTGCCGTGACCATCCACGTACTGCAGGGTGAACGCAAGCGCTCCGGCGACAACAAGTCTCTGGGCCAGTTCAACCTGGAAGGCATTCGTCCGGCGCCGCGCGGCCTGCCGCAGATCGAAGTTACCTTCGATATCGACGCCGACGGTATCCTGCATGTGTCCGCCAAGGACAAGGACACCGGCAAGGAGCAGAAGATCACCATCCAGGCGTCTTCCGGTCTGAGCGAGGAAGAAATCGAAGCCATGGTGCGTGCCGCCGAAGCCAATGCCGCGGAAGACAAGAAATTCGAAGAGCTGGTACAGGCCCGTAACCAGGCCGATGGTCTGGTACACGCCACCCGCAAACAACTGGAAGAAGCCGGTGATGCCCTGGCTGCCGATGACAAGAGCGCCATCGAGAGCGCCCTGAGCGCCCTGGAAACCGCCGTACGCGGCGAAGACAAGGCCGACATCGAAGCCAAGCAACAGGCCCTGATGGAAGTGTCGCAAAAGCTGATGGAGGCCGCCCAGGCCCAGGCGCAGGCCCAGGCATCTGACGCCGGTGCCCAGGATGCGGGCAAGGCGAAGGCCGACGACGACGTGGTCGATGCCGAGTTTGAAGAAGTCAAAGACGACAAGAAATAAGGGTCACCCGGCGCAGTGACGCTAACAGTGCGGGCGTTGGGACTCCAACGCCCGCCTTTGTGTAATTGAGACCAGGTAAAACGATAACCTATGTCGAAGCGAGATTATTACGAAGTGCTCGGTGTGGCCAAGGGAGCCGACGAGCGCGAAATCAAGAAGGCCTACAAACGGCTGGCGATGAAATACCATCCTGATCGCAACAAGGATGATGCCGACGGCGTTGAAAAGTTCAAGGAAGCGACCGAAGCCTATGAAGTGCTGACCGATGCCCAGAAGCGGGCCGCCTATGATCAGTTTGGTCATGCGGGCGTTAACGGCCAGCAAGGGGGCGGTCACGGCTTTGGCGGCGGCGGTGATTTCAGCGATATTTTTGGCGACGTGTTCGGTGATATCTTCGGTGGCGGCCAGCGCCGTCAGCAGCGTGCGAGCCGCGGTGCCGATTTGCGCTACAACATGGAGCTGACCCTGGAAGAAGCGGTACGGGGCGTGACCAAAGAGATCAAGGTGCCCACCCTGGTCGGTTGTGAGCTCTGTGACGGCAGCGGGGCAAAGCCCGGCTCCGAGGCGAAGACCTGTTCCACCTGTCATGGTGCCGGCCAGGTGCATATGCGTCAGGGTTTCTTTACCGTGCAGCAGGCCTGTCCCCATTGCCGGGGCAAGGGCAAGATCATCAGCGATCCCTGCCATAAGTGTCACGGCGAAGGCCGTTACCAGAAAACCAAGACCCTGTCGGTCAAGATCCCGTCCGGTGTGGATACCGGCGATCGTATCCGGCTGTCGGGTGAAGGGGAGGCCGGAGAATCGGGTGCGCCGGCGGGGGATCTGTATGTGCAGGTGCATGTACGTGAGCACGAAATCTTTGTACGTGACGGCAATAACCTCTATTGCGAGGTGCCGATCAGCTTCAGCGCGGCGGCCCTGGGCGGAGAGGTGGAAGTACCCACCCTCGATGGCCGGGTCAAGCTGAAGATCCCCGCCGAAACCCAGACCGGCCGTATGTTCCGCCTGAAAGACAAGGGTGTGCGCTCGGCTCGTAACGGGTTGATGGGGGATCTGGTGTGCAAGGTGTATATCGAGACGCCGGTGAAACTGACCGAAGAGCAAAAGAGCCTGTTACGCCAGCTGGAGGAGTCCTTCGGTGGGGCGGCAGGGAAAAAGCACAAGCCCAAATCGGAAGGTTTTTTCGAAGGGGTGAAACGCTTCTTCGATGATTTGACCCGCTAGCCCGACTGTATTAGTCTGAACAGCTGACACAGATTGGGCCGACAGGCCGAATTCTTGAGATATGAGCCCTATGCCGACTATTCGGACGGGCTCTTGTTGTTTTATTGTTGAAGGAACCAGGTTTCCACTATGAATCAAACGCCGATGACCATTCGCGGTGCGCAGAAACTGCGTGAAGAGCTGGACTACCTGAAGTCGGTCCGCCGCCCGGAAATTATCGAAGCCATCGCCGATGCCCGTGAACACGGTGACCTGAAGGAAAACGCCGAATACCATGCCGCCCGCGAGCAGCAGGGTTTCTGCGAAGGCCGTATTCAGGAAATAGAAGCGAAGCTGTCCAATGCCCAGATCATCGACATCACCAAGCTGGTTAACAACGGCAAGGTGATTTTCGGCGCCACAGTGACACTGTTGAAGATCGACGATGAAAAGGAAATCACCTACCGCATCGTGGGTGATGACGAATCCAACATCAAAGCCAACCTGATCTCTGTCAATTCTCCTATCGCCCGCGCGCTGATCGGCAAGGAAGAGGAAGATGAAGTCGTGGTGAAAACCCCGGGTGGTGATGTGGAATACGAAATCATCAAGGTAGAATATCTGTAAGCGCGGTATACCTGCGGGGAAGAGCGGGGGGATTGTTCCCCGCTCTTCCCTTACCGAGCCCTCAGCGGGGCAAGGTGATCTTTTTCAGCTCGCTGGCACGATACAGGGTCAGCACATGGCCGATGGTTTGTACCTTGATGGCATTGGTTTCACGGACAATGGCGTCCATGATCAGCGTTTTGACTTCCCTGTCTTCCGCGGCAACCTTTACCTTGATCAGTTCGTGATGGTTGAGCGCTAGCTCTATCTCGGCGAGAACGCCTTCGGTAAGGCCGTGCTGGCCGAGCAATACCACCGGCTTGAGGCTGTGAGCCAGCCCTTTGAGGTATTGTTTTTGCTTATTGTTCAGGGTCATTGCAAAATGCTTCGATTGTTTTAGGTTGAAAGATGGTCATTGTACCCCCATCTAGGCTTCAATGGTAAGAGTAGAGCGATAATTTAATGAGTAAGAGTAAACGCTCGGCCAGCTCGGCGCGCTGGCTGCAAGAGCATTTTAACGACAAATATGTCAAACAGGCCCAGAAAAAGGGCCTGCGCTCTCGTGCCGTGTTCAAGTTGGAAGAATTGCAAGGCCGAGATCGCCTGCTCAAGCCGGGGATGACGGTCGTGGACCTGGGCGCGGCGCCGGGGGGCTGGAGTCAGTTTGCTGTAGAGCAGGTCGGCCAGCAGGGACAGGTGATTGCCTGTGACATATTGCCGATGGACCCGATCGCCGGCGTGGACTTCCTGCAAGGTGATTTCCGCGACGAGGAAGTGCTCAACGCCCTGCTCGCGCGGGTGGGGGACGACAAGGTCGATGTGCTGTTGTCGGACATGGCGCCCAATATGAGCGGTACCCCCGAGGTGGATCAGCCCAGGGCCATGTATCTGGTCGAATTGGCGCTGGATATGTGCCGTCAGGTGCTGGCATCGAAGGGCAGTTTTGTGGTCAAGGTATTTCAGGGCGCCGGCTTCGATGAGTTCCTGCTGGAAGTCCGTCGTTCTTTCAGTGTTGTCAGGGTACGTAAACCCGATTCGTCCCGACCCCGTTCGAGGGAAGTCTACATTGTGGCTACAGGTTTTAAACTGTAGTACTCTCTAGGTCATAAACTGTCAGCCGGTGAGGTTAGTAATTTGAGTGACATGGCGAAAAATTTGATCCTGTGGTTGGTCATAGCCGTGGTGTTAATGTCTGTATTTCAGAGCTTTAGCCCCAGTGAACCGGCGGGACGCCAGCAGGACTATTCTGCCTTCGTGCAAGAAGTAGCCCAGGGGCAGATCCGGGAAGTCCGCATGGATGGCAAGACCATCAACGGTGTGAAACGCAGTGGTGATCGTTTTACCACCGTGATGCCGACGGAAGACCCCCAGCTGCTCAACGATTTGCTGAACAACAATGTACGGGTGGTGGGTGAGAAGCCGGAAGAGCCGAGCTTGCTGACTTCCATCTTTATTTCCTGGTTCCCCATGCTGCTGCTGATCGGTGTCTGGGTGTTCTTTATGCGCCAGATGCAAGGCGGTGGCGGTAAGGGCGCCATGACCTTCGGTAAGAGCAAGGCCCGTTTGATGGGCGAGGATCAGGTCAAGACCACCTTTGCCGATGTGGCCGGCTGTGATGAAGCCAAGGAAGACGTCAAGGAACTGGTGGACTACCTGCGCGATCCCAGCCGTTTCCAGAAGCTGGGTGGCCGTATTCCGACCGGTATCCTGCTGGTAGGTCCTCCGGGGACCGGTAAGACCCTGCTGGCCAAGGCCATTGCCGGTGAGGCCAAGGTGCCCTTCTTTACCATTTCCGGCTCCGATTTTGTCGAAATGTTTGTGGGTGTGGGTGCGTCCCGCGTGCGCGACATGTTCGAGCAGGCCAAGAAATCGGCTCCCTGTATCGTGTTTATCGATGAGATCGACGCCGTCGGTCGCCAGCGTGGCGCCGGTCTGGGTGGCGGTCATGATGAGCGTGAGCAGACCCTGAACCAGATGCTGGTTGAGATGGACGGTTTTGAGGGCAACGAGGGCGTGATCGTCATTGCCGCCACCAACCGCCCCGACGTACTGGATCCGGCGTTGCTGCGTCCGGGCCGGTTCGACCGCCAGGTGGTGGTGGGCCTGCCCGATGTGCGTGGCCGTGAGCAAATTCTCAAGGTGCATATGCGTCGCGTCCCCCTGGGTGACGACGTCAATGCCAGCGTGATTGCCCGTGGTACGCCCGGCTTCAGCGGGGCCGATCTGGCCAACCTGGTGAACGAGGCGGCCTTGTTTGCCGCCCGCTCGGCCCGCCGCCTGGTGTCGATGGAAGAATTCGAGAAGGCCAAAGACAAGATCATGATGGGTGCCGAACGCCGCTCCATGGTGATGTCCGAGTCCGAGAAGGAAATGACCGCCTATCATGAAGCGGGCCATGCCATCGTCGGCCGTATGGTGCCCGAGCATGATCCCGTCTACAAGGTGTCGATCATTCCCCGCGGCCGTGCCCTGGGGGTGACCATGTACCTGCCTGAGCAGGACAGGTTCAGCTACAGCAAACAGCATCTGGAATCGATGATCTCCAGCCTATACGGCGGGCGGCTGGCCGAAGAGCTTATTTATGGCTTTGACAAGGTCACCACGGGGGCGTCCAACGATATCGAGCGGGCCACCGAAATTGCCCACAAGATGGTCACCCAGTGGGGTCTGTCGGAGAGGATGGGGCCCCTGCTGTATGCAGATGAAGAAGGCGAAGTCTTCCTCGGCCGTACCGCGGCCAAGGTCAAGCATATGTCTGATGAGACCGCCAAGGCCATTGATGCGGAGGTGAAGCAGGTGATCGAGCGAAACTTCGCCCGCGCCAAGCAGATACTGACCGACAACATCGATATCCTGCACACCATGAAAGACGCGCTGATGAAGTACGAGACCATCGATGCCAAGCAAATCGATGATCTGATGGCCCGTCGTGATGTGCGGCCGCCGGCAGACTGGAAAGATGAGGTGGATGACACGCCCCAGGGGCCGACTTCCGGTGCCCAGGACAAGAAAGAAGCCGAGTCCAAACCGGGCACACCGGATTTGAACAAGCCTTCCGATGCCCCCAGCAACTAGGTTTTTATGATAAATTAGCCCCGTTCACCCTGTGACCGGGGCTTTTTATTTTTCGGGAACTCAGCCTTATGTTGTTAGCAAGCAAAACGCGTAGCCTTGACCTGAGCCGCCCCCAGGTAATGGGGATCCTCAACCTGACCCCCGATTCCTTCTCCGATGGCGGCAGCTATACCGACAGGGACGTTGCCCTGCGCCATGCCCTGCAGCTGGTGCTGGACGGCGCCACCATTATCGATGTGGGCGGTGAGTCGACCCGCCCCGGCGCCGCCGAGGTCGGTGAGCAACAGGAACTGGATCGCGTCGTGCCGGTAATCGAACGGTTACGGCAGGAGCTGGATTGCTGGATTTCGGTAGACACCAGCAAGGCGGCGGTGATGGGCGAAGCCGTGCATGCCGGCGCCGATCTGATCAATGACGTCCGTGCCTTGCGCGAGCCGGGGGCCTTGCAGGTAGCGGCGGACAGCGGGGCCGCCATCTGCCTGATGCACATGCAGGGACAGCCCAGAAGCATGCAGCAGGCGCCGGATTATCGGGATGTCACCGCAGAGGTGACAGGCTTCCTACGGGAGCGGCTGGTCGCCTGTGACGAGGCCGGCATTTCACGCGGGCGCATCTGCCTGGATCCGGGCTATGGGTTTGGCAAGTCACTAGAGCACAATTATGAACTGCTGGGAAAGCTCGGCCGGCTGCACGAGCTGGAGCTGCCTCTGCTGGTCGGCATGTCGCGCAAATCGATGCTGGGTCAGCTGCTTGAACGGGACGTCCATCAACGCCTGGCCGGCGGCCTGGCGGCCCATCTGTTTGCGGTCAGCCAGGGGGCGCAGATCATCCGGGTGCATGACGTTAAGGAAATGGCCGATGCCCTGCGGGTATGGCAGAAAGCAACACAATACAAGGGATAACAATAAATGAAGAGTCGGAAATATTTTGGTACAGATGGCATACGCGGCCGGGTGGGGGAGTATCCCATTACCCCCGAGTTTGTGATGAAGCTGGGCTGGGCCGCGGGCAAGGTATTGTCGCAGACCGGCACCCGGAAAGTGTTGATTGGCAAGGATACCCGTATTTCCGGCTATATGCTGGAGGCGGCGCTGGAGGCGGGATTATCTGCCGCCGGCCTCAAGGCGACCCTGCTCGGCCCCATGCCGACCCCGGCGATTGCCTACCTGACCCGCACCTTCCGGGGCGAGGCGGGTATCGTGATCAGCGCCTCTCACAATCCCTACTATGACAATGGTATCAAGTTTTTCTCCCATGACGGCACCAAGCTGCCCGATGAGGTAGAGTTGGCGATCGAGGCCATGCTGGATCAACCGATGGACTGCGTTTCTTCCGATCAGCTGGGCAAGGCCATGCGCATCAATGATGCGCCCGGCCGTTATATCGAGTTCTGCAAGAGTACCTTCCCCTCGGAAATGCACCTGGACGGACTCAAGATAGTGCTCGACTGCGCCCATGGCGCTACCTATCACATCGCACCGGCGGTGTTTGAAGAGCTGGGAGCCGAAGTGATTCGGACCGGCATCAGCCCCAATGGCCTTAACATCAATGATCAGGTGGGCTCGACCGCCCCCTCGGCCCTGGTTCAGGCGGTTGTGGAGCATGAGGCGGATCTGGGGATCGCCTTCGATGGCGACGGCGATCGGCTGATCATGGTGGATCACACCGGTGCTCTGGTCGACGGTGATGAAATACTCTACATCATGGCCCGGGATGCCCAGCGTCGCGGCGTTCTACAGGGCGGCGTGGTCGGTACCCTGATGTCGAACATGGCCCTGGAGCTGGCCCTGGCCCGGCTGGAGATCCCCTTCCTGCGCGCGAAAGTGGGTGATCGCTATGTGATGGAGCTGCTCAGGGAGCATGGCTGGCGGCTGGGAGGAGAAAACTCCGGCCATATTATCAGCCTGGAACACAATACCACCGGGGATGGCATCATCGCCGCGCTGCAGGTCTTGCGCGCCATGGTGGGAGAGGGCGTGGGCCTGGCTGCCTTGCGTAGCGAGCTGACCCTGTTCCCCCAGGTGCTGGTCAATGTGCGCTTCGAGACCGGCACGGATCCGCTGGCCAATGCCGAGGTGCAGGCGCGGGTACAGGCGGCCGAGGCCGAGCTGGCCGGCAAGGGCCGGGTGCTGTTGAGAAAATCCGGCACCGAGCCCTTGATCCGGGTGATGGTGGAAGGCGCGGATCAGGCTCAGGTGCAGCGCCTGGCCGAGTATATTGCCGCAGCGATACCGGCGCTAACAGCCTGAAGCTGTAAGCGATAAGCCGGAAGCGCTCAGCGGCCCGACGTGGTTTGGCGGTCTTGTATAGGGGCCATGATTTTCAGTTGCCCGTATCGATCTCAACAACAACGCCGGGCTGCTGCAAGCCTCCGGCTTCAAGCTTTCAGCTTGGGTAAAACGGTTTTTGCTGTCTTTTTATGCATTTGAACTTAAATCTTGAATTTACGCTTGTATCGGGGAAAGCGGATCGCTAGTATTAGCCCCGCTCCCGACAGCAGCCTGGTGACGGGGTTTAGGCGCCAAGCAAAGGTATAGCTTAAAATGTACGAGATTCTTCTAGTGGTGTATCTGCTTATCTCACTGGCCCTGATAGGCCTGGTGCTGATACAGCAAGGGAAAGGTGCCGATATGGGTGCCTCCTTCGGAGCGGGTGCATCCAATACGGTTTTTGGTTCCAGCGGGTCGGGTAACTTCCTGACCAAGGCGACAACGCTGCTGGCGACCGGTTTCTTTGTAGTAAGTCTGGTGTTGGGGAATCTGTCCACCAACGGCAGCAAGCAGGGGAGCGAGTGGGAAGACCTTTCTCAGCCCGAAGTGGTGGAAAGTCAGACCCAGGGTGATGTTCCGGTCAGCAATGACAGCGACATACCCAACTAAGTAAGAGTTTTGCCGAGGTGGTGGAATTGGTAGACACGCTATCTTGAGGGGGTAGTGCCTGTATAGGCGTGCGGGTTCAAGTCCCGCTCTCGGCACCAAGTTATAGATTAACTGAATAGGTTGAGATTTTTCGCCAAGTTAACTATAATCTCGCACGATTTCGGACGCGGGGTGGAGCAGTCTGGTAGCTCGTCGGGCTCATAACCCGAAGGTCGTCGGTTCAAATCCGGCCCCCGCAACCAATTTCACGTCCACTGCCTGCTCGCGGTGGATGGTCGTCGCGAGGCGACAATCAGGGTCCAGGAGAATAGCCCCGATTTGAAGATCGGGGCTTTTTGTTATCTGCACTTTGGCATCTGCAAGACAGATGCGGATTCACTGGGCTGCGAGCCCTTTTTTTGTTTTTGGAGGGGGTAGCTTTGGCTACATTGGAACAACGATTGACCGATATGCTCAGCGAGCCGGTAGAGGCGCTGGGCTTTGAACTGCTTGGGCTGGAATTTGTCCGTGCCGGGCGCCATTCCACCCTGCGCCTGTATATCGACAGTGAAAATGGCATCGAGGTGAATGACTGCGCGGAAGTCAGCCGGCAAGTCAGTGCCGTACTCGATGTGGAAGATCCCATCGCCACTGAATACGATCTGGAAGTCTCCTCTCCCGGTATGGCTCGCCCCCTGTTCAAACCGGCGCATTACCAGGCCATTATCGGCCAGGAGGCAGAACTGGCTCTGCGCATGGCGGTAAATAACAGACGTAAACTTAAAGGAAAAGTGGTGGCGGTTGAAGACACCCTGGTCCGGCTGGAGGTAGAAGGGAAAGAGTTTCCCGTTGCCTTTGCTAATATCCAAAAAGCGAATCTGGTTCCGAACTTTGACTAACGAGGCGATCGGACATGAATAAAGAAATATTGCTCGTTGTAGACGCGGTTTCCCATGAGAAGGCGGTGCCTCGTGAAAAAATCTTCGAGGCCCTGGAGACTGCCCTGGCGACGGCAACCAAAAAGAAATACGAAGGTGATATCGAAGTCCGGGTTGCCATCGACCGTAAGAGTGGCGATTTCGACACCTTTCGTCGCTGGCAGGTAGTGGAAGACCAGGAATCCCTGACCAATCCCTACCGGGAAATAACCCTGGAAGCGGCGCAGATCGATGAGCCGGAAATCCAGCCGGGTGACTACGTCGAAGATCAGATTGAATCTGTCAAGTTCGACCGTATCACCACCCAGACCGCCAAACAGGTCATAGTGCAGAAAGTGCGTG
Organism: Zobellella maritima; assembly: GCF_003075035.1. GTDB lineage: Bacteria > Pseudomonadota > Gammaproteobacteria > Enterobacterales > Aeromonadaceae > Oceanimonas > Oceanimonas maritima. Next base: position 145,807 of record NZ_QCZE01000001.1, read on the forward strand.
AAGCCGAGCGCATGCAGGTGGTCGAGCAATTCCAGGACCAGGAAGGCGAAATCATCACCGGTGTGGTCAAAAAAGCCACCCGTGAGAGTGTCATCTTGGATCTGGGTAACAATGCCGAAGCCGTGATCTACCGGGATGACCTGTTGCCGCGCGAGTCGTTCCGCTCCGGCGACCGGGTGCGTGGCCTGCTGTATGCGGTACGGCCCGAAGCCCGTGGTGCCCAGCTGTTTGTCAGCCGTACCCACCCGGACTTCCTGAAAGAGCTGTTCCGCATCGAGGTGCCGGAAATCGGTGAAGAGCTGATCGAAATCATGGGCGCCGCCCGGGATCCGGGCAGCCGTGCCAAGATATCGGTCAAGACCAATGATCGGCGGATCGACCCCATCGGTGCTTGTGTCGGCATGCGTGGTGCCCGGGTGCAGGCGGTGTCCGGTGAGCTGGGCGGCGAGCGGGTCGATATCGTGCTGTGGGACGACAACCCCGCCCAGTTCGTGATCAACTCCATGGCCCCGGCGGATGTGGCCTCCATCATAGTGGACGAAGATGCCCACTCCATGGACATCGCCGTCGAGTCCGGCAATCTGGCCCAGGCCATCGGTCGTAATGGCCAGAACGTGCGTCTGGCTTCCCAGCTGACCGGCTGGGAACTGAACGTGATGACGGTGGAAGATCTGCAGAGCAAGCATCAGATTGAAAGCGACAAGATCATGAATCTGTTTGTCCAGTATCTGGATATCGATGAGGATTTTGCCGCCCTGCTGATGGAGGAAGGCTTCTCCACCCTCGAAGAAATCGCCTATGTACCGGTCAGTGAGCTGATGAGCGTGGAAGGCCTGGACGAAGACATGGTGGAAGAGCTGCGTAATCGCGCCAAAGACGCTCTGACGACACGCGCCCTGGCGCAGGAAGAATCTTTTGAAGGGGTGGAGCCGGCAGAGGAACTGCTCGCACTGCCCTCCATGACCCGGGAACTGGCCTATCAGCTTGCCGCCCGTGGTATCGCGGATCTGGAAGAGCTGGCAGAACAGGGTATTGATGACCTTGAAGGGATAGAAAGCCTGGATGAGAGCCTGGCAGGCGAACTCATCATGGCTGCCCGCAATATCTGCTGGTTCGGAGACCAGAACGAAGAATAAGATCAACGGAGGTAAATGAATGGCAGAAGTCTCATTAACGCAACTTGCCAATGACATCGACACACCGGTTGATCGTCTAGTCCAGCAGTTTCGTGAAGCAGGTATGGAGAAATCCAGTGCCGATACGGTCACCGAAACCGAAAAGGCCGCCTTGCTGGCGTTTTTAAAGAAACAGCACGGTGCTAATGACGATAATGAACCTAAACGGATGACCTTGAACCGCAAGACCAAGAGCACCTTGAGTGTGCAGGGTGCCGGCGGTAAGAACAAGGCCGTACAGGTAGAGGTGCGCAAGAAACGTACTTATGTAAGACGCGATGCGGCTGAAGAGCAGCAGCGTCAGCAGGAAGCAGAAGAGCAGGCCCGTCTGGAAGCAGAAGCCCAGGCCAAGCGCGAGGCTGAAGAAAAAGCCCAGCGCGAAGCCGAGGCCAAGGCCAAGCGCGAGGCTGAAGAAAAAGCCAAGCGTGAAGCGGAAGAAAAAGCCCGCCAGGCTCAGCTGCAAGCTCAGAACACGACGGAGCAGGGCGCCAAGCCCCAAAGCAAAGAGCAGAAAAAGGCGGACGATATGGCCAAGAGCGAAGCAGAAAAATTAAAGCGTCAGCGTGAGGAAGAAGCCTTGCGCAAGGCCGAGCTGGAGGCCCAAATCAAGGCTGAAGAAGTACGTAAACTGGCGGAAGAAAACGAAAAGCGCTGGGCCGAAGAAGCAGCCAAGAAGCCGGAAGATGCGGACTATCACGTGATGACCAATCCTCACGCCAAGGCAGCCGAAGACGAAGCCGACCAGACCGAAGAGCAGAAGGCCCGCCGTACCGGTGGCAAGAAGCGCAAGGGCGGCAAGTCCAAGGAAGACAGGGAAGATCGTGAGAGCCGTGCCGATCGCCAGAGAAAAGGCAAGCGCGCCAAGGTGATGACCCCGAGATCCATGAAGCATGGTTTCCAGAAGCCGGCACAGCCGGTCAACCGGGACGTGGAGATCGGTGAAACCATCACGGTTGCCGAGCTGGCCAACAAGATGGCGGTCAAGGGTGCCGAAGTCATCAAGGCGATGATGAAGATGGGCGCCATGGTCACCATCAACCAGGTGATCGATCAGGAAACCGCCCAGCTGGTGGCGGAAGAGATGGGCCATAAAGTGACCCTGCGTCGTGAAAACGAGCTGGAACAGAAGGTGCTGTCCGACCGTGATACCGACGCCGAGCGCAGAACCCGCGCCCCCGTGGTGACCATCATGGGTCATGTCGACCACGGCAAGACCTCGACCCTGGATTATATCCGCCGTGCCAAGGTCGCCGCCGGTGAAGCCGGTGGTATTACCCAGCATATCGGTGCCTATCATGTTGAAACCGAAAACGGCATGATCACCTTCCTGGATACCCCGGGCCACGCCGCCTTTACCGCCATGCGTGCCCGTGGTGCCGGCGCCACCGATATCGTGGTACTGGTGGTCGCCGCCGATGATGGCGTGATGCCACAGACCGTCGAGGCGATTCAACACGCCAAGGCAGCCGGTGTCCCGCTGATCGTCGCCGTCAACAAGATGGACAAGCCCGATGCGGATATCGATCGGGTGAAGAACGAGCTGGCTCAGCACGGCGTCATGTCGGAAGACTGGGGTGGCGAGAACATGTTCGTCTACATCTCGGCCAAGACCGGCATGGGCATAGATGAACTGCTGGAAGGCATCCTGCTGCAGGCCGAAGTGCTGGAGCTGAACGCCGTACACGATGGCATGGCTTCCGGCGTGGTGATCGAGTCCCGTCTCGACAAGGGCCGCGGGCCGGTAGCCACTGTGCTGGTTCAGGAAGGGACCCTCAATCAGGGTGATATCGTGCTCTGTGGTCTGGAATACGGCCGGGTTCGCGCCATGAAGGACGAGCTGGGCCGCGAGATCAAATCTGCCGGCCCTTCCATTCCGGTCGAGATCCTGGGCTTGTCCGGGGTACCGGCTGCCGGTGACGAGGCGACCGTGGTTCGTGACGAGAAGAAGGCGCGCGAAGTGGCGACCTATCGTCAGGGCAAGTTCCGTGAAGTCAAGCTGGCCCGTCAGCAGAAGTCCAAGCTGGAGAACATGTTCTCCAACATGACCGAAGGCGAAGTAGCCGAGGTTAACCTGGTACTGAAGGCCGACGTGCAGGGTTCCATCGAGGCGATTTCCGATTCCTTGCAGAAGCTGTCGACCGACGAAGTCAAGGTCAAGATCATCGGCTCCGGCGTAGGCGGTATTACCGAGACCGATGCCAGCCTGGCGGCGGCGTCCAACGCCATCATCCTGGGCTTCAACGTGCGTGCCGATGCGGCTGCCCGCAAGGTGATCGAGGCCGAAGAAATCGACCTGCGCTACTACAGCGTGATCTACGAGTTGCTGGACGAAGTTAGACAGGCAATGACCGGCATGCTGGCGCCCGAGTTCAAGCAGGAGATTATCGGCCTGGCTCAGGTGCGTGACGTGTTCCGCTCGCCCAAGTTCGGCGCCGTGGCCGGTTGTATGGTCACCGAGGGCAACGTCAAGCGCAGCAACCCGATCCGGGTACTGCGTGACAACGTGGTGATTTACGAAGGCGAGCTGGAATCCCTGCGTCGCTTCAAGGACGATGTGCAGGAAGTGCGTAATGGCATGGAATGCGGCATCGCCGTGAAGAACTACAATGATGTACGAGTCGGTGACCAGATCGAGGTCTATCAGATCGTGGAAGTACAGCGTACCCTGTAAGGGTGATATCGGCTCCGGTTGCAGCCGGTGCCGAAAGGCACAGCCCGCCGACACGCCAGGGTCTAAGGTCATCGGCGCTTTGCACCCGCTGCGAACATTCACTGGATGTTCGTTCAGGCACAAAGCTTGATGCAGGCAGTAGGCTACCCCATCGGGGCTGACGGCGGCACTGACCGCCATGGATGGCGGAAATGTCGAAAAAGCAGGAGCATTTTTCGGCCTTGCCGCCAACAGTCGGCTCAGCTGTATCCTTTCGTCACCTGGATTGATATTAAGGGGCCTCTTGGCTCCTTTTTTTATTGGATAAAAATGTTATGGCCAGAGAATTCAGCCGCACCCGCCGGGTTGGGCAGGAATTGCAGAAAGAAATTGCGATGATCCTGCAGCGGGAAATCAAAGATGATCGCCTCAAGTTGGTGACAGTCTCAGGGGTCGAGTTGTCCCGGGATCTGAATTATGCCAAGGTGTTCGTGACCTTTCTGGAAAATGATCCGGAAAAAATCGAACAGGGCATGAAGGTACTGAAAGACGCCAGCGGCTTCATCCGCAGCCTGGTTGGCAAGGCGATGCGCTTGCGGGTCACCCCGGAACTGCGCTTTAGCTACGATCAGAGCCTGGTCGAAGGCATGCGCATTTCCACCCTGGTGTCGAGCACCATAGCGGAAGACAAGCGACGGATGCAGGCATCCGACCGTGATGAGCAAGATCAAGAGGAAAAGGACTGAAGATGGGGCGTCAGCGTCGATTTCGTGGCCGTGAAGTAGACGGCATCCTGTTGTTGGACAAACCCGCCGGTATTACCTCCAACGATGCCTTGCAGAAGGTCAAACGCATCTATGCCGCCGCCAAGGCCGGCCATACCGGTGCCCTGGATCCCCTGGCCACCGGTATGCTGCCGATTTGCCTGGGCGAGGCGACCAAGTTTTCCCAGTTCCTGCTGGAGGCGGACAAACGCTATCGGGTGATCGCCAAGCTGGGCGAGCGCACCGATACCAGTGATGCCGATGGCGAAGTGGTACAGACACGGCCGGTTAAGGTCGCCACCGGTGAGCTGATTGAAGCCCTGGATCATTTCCGCGGCGACATAGAGCAGGTGCCGTCCATGTACTCGGCGCTGAAGTACCAAGGCAAGCCCCTGTACCAATATGCCCGCGAGGGCATAGAGGTTCCCCGGGAAGCCAGGCCGATCACCGTCTATGAACTGACGCTGATCCGTTTCGAAGGCGAGGAAGTCGAGCTGGAAATCCATTGCAGCAAGGGAACCTATATCCGCACCATAGTGGATGATCTGGGGGAAATGCTTGGTTGTGGTGCCCATGTCACCATGCTCAGGCGGCTGGCGGTGGCCGGCTATCCGGCCGAGCGCATGCTGACCCTGGAGCAGCTGGAGTGCATCCTGGAGAACTGCCGTGCTCAGGAAATCTCTCCCCGACTGGAGCTGGATCCGCTGCTGCTGCCGATGGATACCGCGGTGGCGAGCCTGCCGGAGGTCAATATGTCCGAGCTGGTGGCCGGCTACGTCAATCAGGGACAGGCGGTGCAGGTATCCGGCGCGCCCTTGTCGGGGTTTGTCCGCATGACCATGGGCCCCGAACAGCAGTTTATCGGCGTGGGGGAAATCGACGACGACGGCAAGGTCGCGCCCAAACGGCTGGTACGCTGAACTTTGCACATTTTCCGGTTGCCAACCCCGGCTTAGCTGGTAGAATGCGCAGCTCTGTTTCCGGCTGAATTAGTGATCGGCTGGAAGAACCATTCATCTCTTTGGAGTAATCAAGATGTCACTAAATGCTGAAACCAAAGCCCAAATCGTTGCTGACTTTGCTCGTGGCGAAGGCGACACCGGCTCTCCTGAAGTTCAGGTTGCCCTGCTGAGCGCCCAGATCAATCATCTGCAAGGCCATTTCAAGCAGCACATCCATGACCACCACAGCCGTCGTGGTCTGCTGCGCATGGTATCCCAGCGTCGTAGCCTGCTGGACTACCTGAAGCGCAAAGACGTTGAGCGTTACCGTTCACTGATCGAAAAACTGGGCCTGCGTCGTTAATCGACCCATCCGGTTCAAGAAAAAAGGAGCTTCGGCTCCTTTTTTCGTTTCATAACGGTCAGTTGTACGGTTTTCCTTGATATTGCCGGTGTTGGCACCGGTGCCTGTCATTCCCCCGCTACAAAACGATAAAGTCCTCCCAATTCTCTTATTGTTTCCTGATGGTTAACAATTAATTCCGCCAGGGCCGGTTTATCTCAAGATTGGGGTCCGCTAGAGTCTATATTGATTATTTTTGTGAGGAAATTTCAGTATGGCCCGATTGCCGACCCTGTTTGTGTCCCATGGGGCGCCGACCTTTGCCCTAGAGCCCGGCCGTGCCGGCCCGCTGTTGCAGGCGGTGGGCGAGTGCCTGCCCAGGCCGAAGGCGGTGCTGGTGGTGTCTCCTCACTGGATCACCAGGGAAATAGCGGTCACCGCCAGTGCCCGGCCGGCTACCATCCACGATTTCGGTGGCTTCCCCGATGCCCTGTATCAATTACAGTATCCGGCTCCGGGGGCCCCCATGCTGGCCGAAACCGTCATGGCCCTGTTGCGTGACCAGGGTTACCCGGCGACCTGTGATCCCGAGCGCGGCCTGGATCATGGCGCCTGGGTACCCTTGCGTTACCTGTATCCGGATGCGGCTGTGCCGGTCATACAAGTTTCCATGCCGGCCAGTCTGGACCCTCATTCCGCCTGGCGGTTGGGGCAGGCATTGGCACCGCTGGCGGAAGCCGGGGTGCTGGTTGTCGGTTCGGGCAGCCTGACCCACAACCTGTACGAGTTTCGCATGGGGAGCGATGAACAAGCGGACTATGCCTGGGAATTCGTGCACTGGGCACGACAGGCGGTCAGGGGCCATGACAAGGCGGCCCTGATGGACTATCTGCACCGGGCGCCTCACGGCCGGCGGGCCCATCCTACTCCGGAGCACTATCTGCCCTTGCTGGTGGCGGCGGCGGCCGCCACGCCCGGTGGTGAGGTGGACGTGCTTGAGGGCGGCATGAGCCACGGTGTACTGTCGATGGAGTCCTATCTGTTTCATTAACTCGCCGCTGAGAGGGACGCTCGAAAGATAAAACGGTCAGGGGCGCCGAAGCCGGTTACCGACGGATTTGTGTGATGGTTGGCGGCGTGCTTTTCGGCCATTTCCCCATCATTGATTCTGGGTTTTAAGGGTGAATCAAGTATACTGTGCGGGCAAATTAGAGATCATACATATTAAGGAATCTACAACGTGAATCCTATCGTAAAAACCTTCCAATACGGCCAGCATACGGTCACCCTTGAAACCGGTGTGATGGCCCGCCAGGCTTCCGGCGCCGTGATGGCCAGCATCGATGATACCGCAGTCCTGGTGACCGTGGTCGGCAAGCGCGAAGCCGATGAAAGCCGTGATTTTTTCCCATTGACCGTGAACTACCAGGAGCGTACCTACGCGGCCGGTCGTATCCCGGGCAGCTTCTTCAAGCGTGAAGGCCGCCCGACGGAAGGTGAAACCCTGACAGCCCGGCTGATCGACCGCCCGATCCGCCCGCTGTTCCCCGATGGATTCAAGAACGAAGTCCAGGTCATCGCTACCGTGGTATCGGTTAACCCGGAGATCGCCCCGGACATCATCGCCATGCTGGGCACCTCTGCCGCCCTGGCCATTTCCGGCATTCCCTTTGCGGGCCCTATCGGCGCCGCTCGTGTCGGTTATATGAACGGCGAATATGTACTCAACCCGACCATCTCCGAGCTGAAAGAAAGTCAGCTGGATCTGGTGGTGGCCGGTACCGCCAATGCGGTATTGATGGTGGAGTCCGAAGCCGCCGTACTGCCCGAAGATGTGATGCTGGGCGCCGTGGTCTACGGCCACGAGCAGATGGCGACCGCCATCAATGCCATCAACGAATTCGCCGCCGAAGTAGGTACCCAGCCCTGGGATTGGCAGCCTGCCGCCGAGAACGAAGCGCTGAAAGCCAAAGTCGCCGAACTGGCCTCCGCCGAGCTGGGTGAAGCCTATCGCATTACCGACAAGACTGCCCGTCGCGATGCCATCAGCGCCATCAAGACCAGGGTACAGGATGCCATCCTGACCGAAACTCCGGAACAGGGCATCAAGGAAATTCAGGACCAACTGGGCAAGCTGGAAAAAACCATTGTCCGTGGTCGTGTGGTACGTGGCGAACCCCGTATCGATGGTCGTGAACCCGATATGATCCGTGCCCTGCATGTGGCCACCGGCCTGCTGCCCCGCACCCATGGCTCTGCCTTGTTCACCCGTGGTGAAACCCAGGCGCTGGTTGCCGCCACCCTGGGTACCGAGCGTGATGCCCAGCTGATCGACGAGCTGACCGGCGAGCGCGCCAACCGCTTTATGCTGCACTATAACTTCCCTCCTTACTGTGTGGGTGAAACCGGCATGGTCGGCAGCCCCAAGCGTCGTGAAATCGGCCACGGCCGGCTGGCCAAGCGCGGTGTTGCCGCGGTAATGCCGAGCCAGGAAGAGTTCCCCTACACGGTGCGCGTGGTCTCTGAAATCACCGAGTCCAACGGCTCTTCCTCCATGGCTTCCGTGTGTGGTACGTCACTGGCCCTGATGGATGCCGGTGTGCCGATCAAGGCCTCCGTGGCCGGTATTGCCATGGGTCTGGTGAAGGAAGAACAAGGCTTTGTGGTACTGTCCGATATCCTGGGCGATGAAGATCACCTGGGTGATATGGATTTCAAGGTAGCCGGTACCACCGAGGGTGTGACCGCCCTGCAGATGGATATCAAGATCGAAGGCATCACCCGGGAAATCATGGAAGTGGCCCTGAAACAGGCCCGTGGCGCCCGCCTGCATATCCTGAAGGTCATGGACGAGGCCCTTAACCAGCCTCGCGCCGAGATCTCCAGCTTTGCACCGCGCATCCATACCATCAAGATCAACCCCGAGAAGATCCGCGATGTGATCGGTAAGGGCGGCTCCACCATCCGTGCCCTGACCGAAGAAACCGGTACCACCATCGAGCTGGACGATGACGGCACCGTCAAGATCGCCGCTGTCGACGGCGAAGCCGCCAAGCTGGCCATCCGTCGTATCGAGCAGCTGACCGCAGAAGTGGAAAGCGGCACCCTGTATGACGGTGAGGTGGTACGCCTGGCCGATTTCGGCGCCTTCGTCAACATCCTGCCCGGCAAGGACGGTCTGGTGCATATTTCCCAGATCACCGAAGAGCGGGTCAAGAATGTGTCCGATCACCTGAAAGTGGGTGACAAGGTGAAGGTGAAGGTTCTGGAAGTGGATCGTCAGGGCCGTATCCGCCTGTCCATCAAGGAAGCCAACAAGCCTGCCGAAGCCGAAGCGCCTGCCGCCGAAGCCAAGGCCGAAACGCCGGTTGAAAATAACGCCGAGTAATCGTCTCACGGAACAAGCGAGACGTTTCAAGGCCTGGGCCGGGGAGTGATCCCCGGCCTTTTTTTATCCGGGCTGTTTACCCTTTGTGGGAGTGAGGCCAGTGGCCAATCGCCCCGGGGCTTCCTACAGGATCATCTGCTGGGCTTCCTACATTAAATCCATCCCCGCCGCCGGAAGTACCATACCTGCAGCGCCACCATCAGCACCAGGGTTGCCACGAAAACACCGAAGGCGGCGACGTTATCGGCCAGCGGTATACCGGCCAGGTTGACACCCAGCAGACCGGTCATAAAGCTTAACGGCAGGAACAGGGCGGTGATCATCGACAGCACAAACATGCGCTTGTTCAGTTGTTCCGACAGCTGGTTGGCCCTGGCGTCGTCGAGGGCGATGGAGCGCTCCCGGATGGCGTCCATGTTTTCCAGGTAACGGTGCAGGCTGTCCTGGGTTTCCCGCAGGCTGGTCTTGGCTTCCGGGCCCAGCCAGCCATTGTCTTTGTCCATCAACAGCCGTCCCAGGGCTTCTCTTTGCGGGCTTAAATAACGGCGAAACTCGATAAGCCGGCGGCGTTGGGTCATCAGCTCCCCTCGGGAGGTTTCCAGGATGCCATCCAGAAAGCGGGTTTCCAGTTCATCAATCTGATCATCCAGCTCTTCCACTATTTCGCCGAGGGGGCGTTGCAATTCGAAGGCCAGCTCAGCCAGCAGGGTATCGCTATTGGCGGGGCCCTTGCCCTGCGCCAGCCGGGCGGCGATGGTCTGCACCGATGCCAGCTGCCGGTTGCGGGTGCTGATGATGCGCTGTGGCTCCAGCCACAGCCGCATGGCCACCATGTCTTCCGGATCCGCGCCCGGGTTGAGGTTGACTTCGCGCAGGGCGATCAGCAATCCCTGGCCGTGGCCGGTGGCCCGGGGGCGGGTCGCCTCGCTCAGCAGGGCGGAAACGGCCACCTTGTCCAGCTCGCTGTGTTGTTCCAGCCAGCGACGGGTATCCGGCTGACGGTAGTCGAAGTGCAGCCAGAGGCAGCCTTGTTCCGGTTGCCAGCGGTTCACTTGCTGGTCGTCCAGCAGCCGGGCCCCACCTTGTCCGTCCAGCAGCAGGGCATGAATAAGTCCTTGATTCATGTTGTCTTCTATTAAAAGGGGGATGCCCCTATATATAGAGAAGTTGGGAGCGGATGACAACTTGCCAAGCCCCGGCCCCCGGCGCACAATATTGACCATCTGAAATCCATGAGGAAAGCATGATGGAGCTGGCCGACTTTCGGCGGGACTATACCCAGGGCGGACTGAGACGCAAAGACCTGCCCGACGATCCCTTGACCCTGTTCGAGTTATGGATGGAACAGGCGGTAACGGCGGGGATCACGGATCCCACCGCCATGGTGGTGGCCACGGTCGATGAGCGAGGGCAGCCCTATCAGCGCATTGTGCTGCTCAAACACCTGGATGCCCATGGCTTTGTGTTCTACACCAACATGGGCAGCCGCAAGGCCGGCCAACTGGCGAAAAACCCCCGCATCAGCCTGTTATTCCCCTGGCATATGCTGGAGCGGCAGGTCCATGTCACCGGCCAGGTGGAACAGCTGTCGACCCTCGAGGTCATGAAGTATTTTCATAGCCGTCCGAAGGACAGCCAGCTCGGTGCCTGGGTCTCCCAGCAGTCGGCCCGTATTTCTGCCCGCAGCATACTGGAAAGCAAGTTTCTCGAGATAAAGCAGAAATTTGCCAGTGGCGAAGTGCCACTGCCCAGCTTCTGGGGTGGCTTCCGGGTGAAATTCGACTCGGTGGAGTTCTGGCAGGGAGGAGCCCGGCGGCTACATGATCGTTTCCTGTATCAAAGGAATACAGACGGCTGGACCATTGACCGTCTGGCGCCTTGAGGAGCCCTTATGCTGTTGTTCAGAACCGAACGCCCCGGTGACGGTGACGAGATTGACGAGGTGGTGTATGCCGCCTTTAATCGACCGATGGAGGCGGATCTGGTGCTGGCCCTGCGTGAACAGGGCGCCATCAGCATCAGCCAGGTGGCGGAATACGAAGGGGCCATCATCGGTCACCTGACCATGAGTCCGGTGCTGATCGACGGGCAGGATCTGGGCTGGCTGGGGCTGGCGCCGGTAAGTGTCTGGCCCGACTGCCAGCGGCAGGGGGTGGGGTCGGGGATGATCCGGGAGGCCATCAACTCGGCTCATGAACTGGACTGGGCCGGCTTGGTGGTGCTGGGCGACGTGGATTTCTATGGTCGCTTCGGCTTCAAGCCGGCCGGCAAGTTTGGCCTGCGTTGTCCCTATCCGGGCGCCGAGGCCGCCTTTATGGCCCTGCCATTCAAGCAGCCGGTACCGGCCGGGCTGGTGACCTATCATCCCGCATTCGACAATCTGGGCTAGAAGCTAGAAGCTAGAAGCTAGAAGCTAGAAGCTAGAAGCGATTCAATTCTTCCGGCTTCCGGCTTCCGGCTTCCGGCTTCCGGCTTCCGGCTTCCGGCTTCCGGCTTCCGGCTTTATTCCTCGTCTTCCTCGAAATACCAGTAGCCCTGGTTGACCAGCGGCAGCAGCACCTCCAGCAGGGCCTGGGGCTGGGCCAGGCAGGCCACTTCCGGGCCGCAGATGCGCGCCTGATCGCACAGCAGGGCGATGGCGTCGGCATCGGGCTGGGCCAGTCGGTAACGGTCACCATCCAGGTAGAATTCCTGCTGGTTGCCTTCCATATAAAAACAGCGTGCGCCGGCGAGGCGATACAGGTGATCGCCGTGATCCAGGCGCAATACCAGTTCTTCCAGGCTGTAGAGCGGATCTACAGGCTCGAGATCCAGATCGTGCTTGGCTTCCGACATCATTTCGCCAAACCAGTCGGTCAGCCGCACAGGATCGTCCAGCAATTCGGTCATCAGGGATTTGATCTGGGCCAATACCTGGTGATCGATACGGCCGTGGTGCCGGCAGGGTGACATGGCGGCATCATCGAAGCGGCGGGACTGCTCGGTATGGGCCAATACATGATCGGCAAAGCTGGAGATCAGATCCCTGGCATCGGGGGCACGAAAGCCGATGGAGTAGTTCAGTGCCGGAGTTTCGGCATAGCCTTCATGGGGGCAGCCGGGGGGAATATAAATGACATCGCCCGGCTCCAGCAGTGCGTCGATCTCGGCTTCGAAGGCCTCACAATGACGCAGGGCGCCGTGGGAGGCGAACTCTTTCAGGCTTTGCTGCTTGCCCACCCGCCAACGACGGCTGCCTTCTCCCTGAATGATAAAGACGCCGTACTGGTCGATATGGGGCCCGACCCCTCCCTTGGGGGTGGAAAAGCTGACCATGACATCGTCGAACCGCCAGCCGGGGATAAAGCGAAACGGTTCCGCCAGATCCTGCACCTGAGGGTGCCATTGATTGGCTGCCTGCACCAACAGGGTCCAGTTTTCTTCTCCCAGGTGGTCATAGCTTTCGAAGGGGCCGCTTTCTGCCTGCCAGCGCTCGCCTTCCCGCCAGACCCGGCGGGACTCGATATGGGGTTCCAGCGCCAGGCCGGCCAGCTCGTCGGGGCTAAGGGGATCTTCAAAGCCGGGAAAGCCCTGCTTGATCAGCAGGGGCTTGCGTTGCCAGTAGTTGGCCAAAAAGTCATCGATATCCAGTTTCAGTGCGCTGTACATGGGGACCTGTCATGATGGGGCTAATGCATTAAGAATAACGGGCTATTATGCCGAGGGGCAGCAGAGAATGATAGATTTCAGGCTATCAGCGGTAAGCGGGAAGAAAACAGCTGCTCTGCCTGTTTTGATGTTTTCTGTCGGCGTAAATTTATTCTCGGTGTTTTTGTTTGCCCGTCCCATAAATCCTCCTTGGAGGCTCCGCCGCGCAACTGACCGCTATGGATGGCGGGAATACCGGAACGGCAGGAGCATTTTCCGGCCCGGCGCGGAGGGTCTGCTTATCGAATCCTCGTAATGTCGCAGTATTTGTATCAGTTATTTAGACGGGCAAACAAAAACACCGAGCCGGTTGGCTCGGTGATTTATCCTAACTTCCAGCTTGACGCTATCTTTACAGTTCGTCGGTCAGCTTGACGGCACGGCCGATATAGTTGGCCGGGGTCAGCAGCTTGAGCTCATCCTTGACCGACTCGGGCAGCTCCAGGCCATCGATAAAGGCACGCATGCCTTCGGCATCGACCCGTTTGCCCCGGGTCAGCTCTTTCAGCTTCTCGTAGGGCTTTTCGATGCCGTAGCGGCGCATCACCGTCTGGATCGGCTCGGCCAGCACTTCCCAGTTCTGATCCAGGTCGGCGGCCAGGGCGACCGGGTTGGCTTCCAGCTTGCTGATGCCTTTCAGGGTCGCCTGGTAGGCGATCAAGGAATAGCCGGCGGCCACGCCCAGGTTGCGCAGAACTGTGCTGTCGGTCAGATCCCGCTGCCAGCGGGACACCGGCAGTTTGGCCGCCAGGTGGTTGAAGATGGCGTTGGCCAGGCCCAGGTTACCTTCGGAGTTTTCAAAGTCGATGGGATTGACCTTGTGCGGCATGGTGCTGGAGCCGATTTCGCCTGCGACTGTCTTCTGCTTGAAGTAGCCGACCGAGATATAGCCCCACACGTCCCGGTCGAAGTCGATCAGTATGGTGTTGAAACGGGCTAGGGCGTCGAACAGCTCGGCAATGTAGTCATGGGGTTCGATCTGGGTAGTGTAGGGGTTCCAGGTCAGCCCCAGACGGGTCACAAATTTCTGGGCAAATGCGTGCCAGTCTACTTCCGGATAGGCGGACATATGGGCATTGTAGTTGCCTACGGCACCGTTGATCTTGGCCAGCAGCTCGACCGCTTCGATCTGCTTGAACTGGCGCTCCAGGCGATAGGCGACGTTGGCCATTTCCTTGCCCAGGGTGGTGGGAGAGGCGGGCTGACCATGGGTACGGCTGAGCATGGGGACGTCACGATATTGGCTGGCCAGCTGCTTGACCGCGTCGATCAGCTTGCGGCAGTAAGGGGCTATGACTTCTTCCCGACCGGCTTTCAGCATTAGTGCGTGGGCGTTGTTGTTGATGTCTTCACTGGTACAGGCGAAGTGAATGAATTCACTGACCGCGGCCAGCTCGGGCAGGGCCTCGACCTTTTCCTTCAGGAAGTATTCCACCGCCTTCACATCGTGGTTGGTGGTACTTTCTATGTCCTTGATACGCTGGCCATCGGCCTCGTTGAAGTTGGCGACTATCTGATCCAGATAAGCATTGGCTTCGGCGGACAGGGCCGGAACTTCGCGGATATCAGCATGTTCGGCCAGGGCCTGCAACCAGCGAACTTCCACTTCAACGCGAAAGCGCAATAATCCAAATTCGGAAAAGATGGCGCGCAGCTCCTGCGTTTTGGCGCCGTAACGGCCATCGACGGGGGAGATGGCAGTTAGTGCTGACAATTCCATGAAAGGCGACTCCTGAGTTGGGGGGTAACAAATAACAACGGTCATTAATATCGCAAGGCGCTTTGGGCTTGCGCCACCAGCTTCTTGCGGGAAAACAGTATGTGGCGGCGTCGGCCACCCAGTTGGCGCCACAGTACGGCGGCACGAATTCCGGCCAGCAGCAGGGCTCGGATCTGGTGTTGTACCAGCGACTGTTGCAGGTAGGTCGGGTTGCCGGCCACCTGGATGCGCGGACCTATGGGACTGACGATGTCGCTGTAGATGCCGGCCAGGTTGGCCAGCACTTGTTCGTCGAGCAGTTCGAAATGGTGCAGCTGGCGTTTGACTTGCTGGATGCGCTCACCCAGCATGGCCAGCAGATCCCGGCGCTTGGCCAGCTTGCGTTCCAGCGCCACCAGGCCGACCAGATAACGGGTCAGCTCGGCATTCTTTTTGCTGCTGTCGCTGTTCAGTTGATCGATCAGTGTCTGGTAGCCCAGGCGGAGATTGTCGTGGCTGCCGTAGATGTCTATCGTCTGCTCGGCATCGGTGGCAAGAATGCTGTTGAGGGTACAGTTTAAGGTGTCTTTATCTTCTATCGCTCCCTGGCGGGCCACCTGCTGCACCAGGGCAGCGGCCTGGCACATGCCGGCGAAGGCCAGGGTCTGATTTTCTAGGTTATTGCTCACACTTGCTCCTGACTGAATCTGGATTCGATAACGCCACCACCCAGGCAGATCTCGCCGTCATAGAACACCGCCGACTGGCCCGGGGTCACCGCAGCCTGTGGGCTGTCGAAGATGACCTTGATGGTATCGTCGTCGAGGGGGAAGACCTGGCAGGGGAGATCGGTCTGGCGATAACGGGTCTTGATCGTGCAGCGGAACGGCTGGGTGATCGGCTGGCGGTTGACCCAATGCAGCTGACGGGCGATCAGGCCGTCTGAGTAGAGGCGGGGATGATCGCCCTGGGCCACCACCAGCACATTGCGCTGCAGGTCTTTATCAACCACATACCAGGGTTCGTCGGTGGCATTTTTCAGGCCGCCGATGCCCAGCCCCTTGCGTTGTCCCAGGGTATGATACATGAGTCCCTGATGCTCGCCGACTTTGGCGCCGTCAACATCTTCGATGGTGCCGGGCTGGGCGGGGAGGTAGCGGGCGAGGAAATCGCGAAACTTGCGCTCACCGATAAAGCAGATCCCGGTGGAGTCTTTTTTCTTGGCGGTAACCAGCTCCAGCTGTTCGGCGATACGACGTACCTCGGGTTTCTCCAGCTCGCCGACCGGGAACAGGCTCCTGGCTATCTGCTGCGCGCTCAGGGTATAGAGAAAGTAGCTCTGGTCCTTGTTGCCGTCCAGGCCCCGCAGCAGTTTCGGCTGCTCATCGAAGCTACGGCGCACATAATGGCCGGTGGCGATGTAGTCCGCGCCCAGGTCCTCGGCCGCAAACTCGAGGAAGGCCTTGAACTTGATTTCCTTGTTGCACAGTATGTCCGGATTGGGGGTTCGCCCGGCCTGGTATTCGGCAAGGAAGTGCTCAAAGACATTGTCCCAGTATTCGGCGGCAAAGTTGATGGTATGCAACTCTATGCCCAGCTTGTCGCACACCGCCTGGGCGTCATGCAGATCCTCGGCGGCGGAGCAGTATTCGTCGTTGTCGTCTTCTTCCCAGTTCTTCATAAACAGGCCTTCGACCTGATAGCCCTGCTGTTGCAGCAACCAGGCCGAAACCGAGGAATCCACACCGCCGGACATGCCGACTATGACTTTAAGATGACTGTTATCGCTCATACCTGCCGTTACCTGATTGCAAAACGGGCGGTATTTTACCAGACAAATGCCGCGAGCGGGAGGCTG
Source organism: Zobellella maritima (assembly GCF_003075035.1). Classification (GTDB taxonomy): domain Bacteria; phylum Pseudomonadota; class Gammaproteobacteria; order Enterobacterales; family Aeromonadaceae; genus Oceanimonas; species Oceanimonas maritima. Next base: position 162,312 of record NZ_QCZE01000001.1, read on the forward strand.
GAAGCCCATGGGGGCAATTTATTGAACCGACAGCCGCGCGGCGGCGAATTTCATCGACCGGGGAGGCCGCCGGAGCGAGGGAATACGGCGGTGGGTGTGCCCCCAGCAGGGTGTAAAGCCGAGCTGTCAGCGCAGATGGAGAGGCAACGGCGGCACCTTCACCAACCGCTTCATCACATGCTGTGGCGCGGCGGAGCCGTTATATGAATTCACGGTGCGCCGGAGGGCTCGTACCCTTTGGCCGACAGTCTCCGCCTTGCCGGCAGTCAATCAGATCTGTGCTCGAGAGGGAATGGGGAGTACCTGCATGGTAACCCCTGTGGTGCTCTAGAACTTTCAGGGCCCTGAGCGGGAAGCGCTGTCCGGCCAGGTAATCCCGGAACGAGGCCAGGACCAGTGGGCTGCGCAGTCGATCGCCCAGGGCCTCGATTTCCGCCAGGGTCAGCCAGTGGCAGCGGATAATGTCACCGTCCGGATCCTGTGGGTGCGTCGCCAGCGGCTCGGGCACCTCGGCACAGAAGGTAAAGCGTACAAAGTGTTTGCCGTTGTCCGGGGCCTGATACTGATAAATCGCCACTGCCTGCTCCAGCGGCAGGGCCAGGCCGGTTTCTTCCAGCAGCTCGCGGCAGGCACCGTCGAGCAGGCTTTCTCCCGGCTCCAGGTGGCCGGCGGGCTGATTGTACATCACCCGGCCCTGCTGCCACTCTTCCACCATCAGGAAACGCTCGCCGGCACGGACTATTACCGCCAGGGTGACGGCGTGGGTCAGACTCATGCTTTCCTCCATTGGCCAGGCTGCAGGCCCTCCAGGGTCCATGGCCCCAGGGCATAGCGGATCAGGCGCAGGGTGGGGAAACCGATATGGGCGGTCATGCGTCGCACCTGGCGGTTGCGGCCTTCGGTGATTTTGATTTCCAGCCAACTGGTCGGGATGGATTGGCGTTCGCGAATGGGCGGATGGCGCGGCCAGATGTCCGGAGTTGGCATCAGCCTCACCTCGGCCGGCCGGGTTGGTCCGTCATTCAGGGTTACACCCCGGCGAAGCTTGTCCAGGTCCGCCTCGGAAGGGCGCCCCTCCACCTGGGCCCAGTAGGTTTTGGTGGTCTTGCGGCCAGGTTGGGTCAAGCGGGCATTGAGTGTGCCGTCGTTGGTCAGTACCAGCAGACCTTCGCTGTCGCGATCCAGTCTACCGGCGGCATAGACGCCCGCTTCGGACACAAAATCCGCGAGGGTCTGCCGGCCCTGGCCATCGGTAAACTGGCATAGCACCATATAGGGTTTGTTCAGCAGCAGGGTGACCGGGTTGTCGACCGGTGGTTTGGCCGGCGTACGCCGCGTCGGGCGAGGGGGGGATCTTCTGGCTTTCATGATAAACAAACTGACAGTCCGAGGGGACAGTCAGGATAACAAAGCCGGCGGCGGTGAGCTAATGTCTTAATGTGATCAGTCCTGATTAAGATAATGTAACTCCCGTGTTAAATAAATTAAGATGCCGGTACCCGTGATTTTCAGGCAGATCCCTGAAAGCGGGGACACCAAACAAACGGAGCTAGGAGATGCTGATGGATTCAAAAGTGGTCGTACCTTCCGAAGGGCAAAAAATCACCCTGGATGCCAATGGTCAACTGGTTGTTCCCGACAACCCTGTTATTCCCTTTATCGAAGGTGACGGCATCGGTATCGATGTCACCCCGGCGATGAAAACCGTGGTCGATGCCGCCGTGGCCAAAGCCTACCAGGGTAAGCGCAAGATCAGCTGGATGGAAATCTATACGGGGGAGAAATCCACCCATGTCTATGGTGAAAACACCTGGCTGCCGGAGGAGACCCTGGATTTTATCCGCGACTATCATGTGGCCATCAAGGGGCCGCTGACCACGCCGGTGGGCGGCGGTATCCGTTCGCTCAATGTGGCCCTGCGTCAGGAGCTGGATCTCTACGTGTGTCTGCGTCCGGTTCGCTACTATCAGGGCACGCCCAGTCCGGTGAAGCATCCCGAGCAGACCGACATGGTGATTTTCCGGGAAAACAGTGAAGACATCTATGCCGGTATCGAATGGAAGGCCGGCTCGGCGGAGGCCGAGAAGGTCATTTCTTTCCTGCGTGATGAGATGGGGGTACAGAAAATCCGCTTCCCCGACGATTGCGGCATCGGCATCAAACCGACTTCGAAGGCCGGCACCGAGCGGTTGGTGCGGGCGGCTCTGCAGTATGCCATCGACAATGATCGTGACTCCCTGACCCTGGTGCACAAGGGCAACATCATGAAGTTTACCGAAGGAGCCTTCAAGGACTGGGGCTATGCCCTGGCGCGAGAGGAATTCGGCGCCGAGCTTATCAACGGCGGCCCCTGGTGCTCCTTCAAAAACCCCAATACCGGGCGGGAGATCATCGTCAAGGACGTGATTGCCGATGCCTTCCTGCAGCAGATACTGTTGCGTCCGGCGGAATATGATGTCATTGCCTGCATGAACCTGAACGGTGACTATATTTCCGATGCCCTGGCGGCCCAGGTCGGCGGCATAGGTATCGCGCCCGGCGCCAATATCGGTGACGGTGTGGCCCTGTTTGAAGCGACCCATGGTACCGCGCCCAAGTACGCCGGCCAGGACAAGGTCAACCCGGGTTCATTGATCCTGTCGGCCGAGATGATGTTGCGCCACCTCGGCTGGGTAGAGGCCGCCGATCTGATCATCAAGGGCATGGAAGGGGCCATTGCCAACAAGACGGTCACCTATGATTTCGAACGGCTGATGGACGGTGCCACCCTGCGCAGCTGTTCCGAATTCGCCGACGATATCGTGGCGCAGATGTAAGCCAAAAGAGCCCAGGCGTTCTCATGCTTGTCAGTTAAGCGTAAAACGGGATCAATTGGCTTCCTACCGACACGCCGTAAACCCATCCATGGGGGCTCTGCTGCGCCATCCCTGGCGCAAAAGGTCGGCTTGAAAGCCAATCAATCCCGTTAACTGACCGGCATTAGGCCAGGCGGCCTTTTTATTAAAGGATTGGGAAGCGGCGATAGGGGGTTGGATGAAGTCCGATCCCCTATCGTTATTATGCTTATTCCCCGGCCTTGATAATGCGCGGCAGGTTATCGTCCGAGCGCAGGGTCAGCACTTCACAACCCTCTTCGGTGACCAGTATGGTGTGTTCGTACTGGGCGGACAGGCTGCGATCCTTGGTGACCACGGTCCAGCCGTCACCCAGCATCTTGCTGTGGCGCTTGCCGGCGTTGATCATCGGCTCTATGGTCAGGCACATGCCGGCCTTCAGTACCTCGCCGGTCCCCGGCTTGCCGTAGTGCAGCACCTGGGGTTCTTCATGGAATTCACGGCCGATGCCGTGACCGCAGTATTCCCGTACCACTGAGTAATGGTGGTTTTCCGCATGTTTCTGGATGGCGGCGCCGATATCGCCCAGGTGTACCCCGTGTTTCACCATCTTGATACCGAGCTCCATGCATTCCTGCGTGACCCGGCACAAGCGTTCGGCCAGGATGCTGGCCTTGCCGACCGTGAACATCTTGGAGGTATCGCCGTGGTAGCCGTCCTTGATCACGGTAATGTCGATGTTGATGATGTCGCCGTCCTTCAGCTTCTTGTCCGCCGGTATGCCGTGGCAGATCACATGGTTGACTGAAGTACAGATCGACTTGGGAAAACCGTGGTAGTTCAACGGTGCCGGAACGGCCTGCTGAACATTGACGATATAGTCATGGCAGATCTGGTTCAGCTCGTCTGTGGTGATGCCGGCCTTCACATGGGGTTCGATCATTTCCAGCACATCGGCGGCCAGGCGGCCCGCGACGCGCATTTTTTCTATTTCGTCTGCCGTTTTAATCGTGATGCTCATACTTGTCTCAGTCTGCTGACGCCCGGTTCTGCTGCACCGGCGGTGGCGGGGGGGGCGAGATGGCTCGGCCCGTGGAAAGGGGCAAAGTGTACCTGCAAGCGAAGACGACTTCCAGCGTTCGGCCGGCCACAAATCCTCGCTCAGGCTGGCGCGCCCTGGCTGTTTATGGTATAAAGCGCGCCGTGGTAACCACGCCTTGTGTCTTGTCGGGTCTTGGCCTTGTTGAGGTGCGGGGGGTTATTATATTCATATTCACTTTTTTAACACACACACACATCGGCACATGCTCCAGGGTGCCCTTTGGGTCGGAGTCATGGGATGTGTGGAGGCCTAACCCAATTCATTTATAGAGGAAATCATGGCACAAGTATCTATGCGCGACATGCTGAAAGCAGGTGTTCACTTCGGTCACCAGACTCGTTACTGGAACCCCAAGATGAAGCCTTTCATTTTCGGCGCCAGCAACCGGGTTCACATCATCAACCTGGAAAAAACAGTACCTATGTTCAACGATGCGTTGAACTTCCTGGGTAGCACTGCTGCCAAGAAAGGTAAAATCCTGTTTGTTGGTACCAAGCGCGCAGCCTCTGAAGCCGTTAAAGAATCCGCGACCAAGTGTGATCAGTACTATGTGAACCACCGCTGGTTGGGTGGCATGCTGACCAACTGGAAAACCGTGCGTCAATCCATCAACCGCCTGAAAGATCTGGAAAGCCAGTCTCAAGACGGTACTTTTGACAAGCTGACCAAGAAAGAGGCGCTGATGCGTACTCGCGAAATGGAAAAGCTGGAAAAGTCCCTGGGCGGTATCAAGGACATGGGCGGTCTGCCTGACGTTCTGTTCGTAATCGACGCCGATCACGAGCACATCGCCATCAAGGAAGCCAACAACCTGGGCATTCCCGTGGTATCCGTGGTAGACACCAACTCTAACCCGGACGGTATCGACTACATTGTTCCTGGTAACGATGACGCCATCCGCGCGGTACAGCTGTACCTGAATGCCGCTGCCGACGCCGTGATTGCCGCTCGTGCACAAGATCTGGCTGTACAGGCCGAAGACAACTACGTCGTTGAAGAGTAATAAAGTCGAAGCCTAGGCTTCAGCCTTTATTAACCATACGAAAGTAATGGGTTAACAGGGGCCTTGCGCCCCTGTTTTCTTACAGAACAAGACCGAGGATATTAGACATGGCAACTATTACCGCCGCCCTGGTAAAAGAACTGCGTGAGCGCACTGGCGCCGGCATGATGGATTGTAAAAAAGCCCTGACCGAAGCCAATGGTGACATCGAGCAGGCCATCGAAGACATGCGCAAATCCGGTCAGGCCAAGGCCGCCAAGAAAGCCGGCCGTATCGCCGCCGAAGGTATCATCCTGGTGCGCCAGGCGGGCAACACCGCCGTGATGATCGAGCTGAACAGCGAAACCGACTTCGTGGCCAAAGATGCGGGCTTCCGTGCCTTCGGCGACAAGATTGCCGACATCGCCCTGGCCAACAAGATTGCCGACCTGGATGCGCTGAAAGCCGCCGAATACGAAAACGGCGAGAGCGTTGAGACCACGCTGACCAACCTGATCGCCAAGATCGGTGAGAACATGAGCCTGCGTCGTATCGTGCTGGTGGAAGGTGACAACCTGACCACTTACCTGCACGGTACCCGTATCGGTGTTATCGCCAACCTGAAAGGTGGCGATGAAGAAGTGGCCAAAGACGTGGCGATGCACGTTGCTGCCTCCAACCCGCAGTTCGTCAAGCCCGAAGACGTGTCTGAAGAAGTTGTGGCCAAAGAGCGTGAAATTCAGGTCGACATCGCCATCAACTCCGGCAAGCCGAAAGAAATCGCCGAGAAGATGGTTGAAGGCCGGATGAAGAAGTTCACCGGTGAAATCTCCCTGACCGGTCAGCCCTTCGTCAAGGATCCGTCCATTTCCGTAGCCGAGCGCCTCAAGCAGGCCGGTGCCGATGCCATCGGTTTTGTCCGCTTTGAAGTGGGTGAAGGCATCGAGCGCAAAGAAGAAGATTTCGCTGCCGAAGTACAGGCGCAAATCGCTGCTTCCAAGGGTTAATTCCCGCTATTTTAATGCTATCCAGACCGCGACACCCGTCGCGGTCTTTCTATGACCAGGAATAGAAAGCATGAGTACCAATCCAAAACCCGCATACAGACGCATTCTTCTTAAACTGAGCGGTGAAGCGCTGCAAGGGGAAGAAGGCTTTGGCATTGATCCCGCTGTGCTGGAGCGCATGGCCCAGGAAATCAAGGAACTGGCGGAGCTGGGTGTACAAGTTGGCCTGGTGATCGGCGGCGGCAACCTGTTTCGTGGCGCTGGCCTGGCCAAGGCGGGAATGAACCGCGTGGTGGGCGACCACATGGGTATGTTGGCGACCGTGATGAACGGCTTGGCTATGCGTGATGCCCTGCATCGTGCTTATGTGAATGCCCGCCTGATGTCTGCCATTACCCTGGAAGGCATGTGCGATGCCTACAATTGGGCGGAAGCGATCAGCCTGTTGCGCAAGGGCCGGGTGGTGATTTTTTCTGCCGGTACCGGCAATCCTTTCTTTACCACCGATTCTGCCGCCTGTTTGCGTGGTATTGAAATTGAAGCCGACGTAGTATTGAAGGCGACCAAGGTGGATGGCGTATACAGTGAGGACCCGATGAAAAACCCGGATGCCCAGCTGTACCACCACCTCGATTATGAAGATGTACTGGAGCGCGAGCTGAAGGTCATGGATTTGGCCGCCTTTACCCTGGCGCGGGATCATAATCTGCCGATCCGGGTCTTTAATATGAATAAGCCGGGTGCGCTGCGACGCGCCGTGATGGGGGAAACCGAAGGTACCCTTATCTGCCGTAAATGATTCGCGGGCGCTGCCTCTTCAAGTCATAGCAAAGGATAAAGACAGTGATTAACGACATTAAGAACGACGCCAAAGTGCGTATGGAAAAAAGCGTGGAAGCGCTGAAGACCCAGATGAACAAGGTCCGTACCGGCCGAGCCCATCCCAGCCTGCTGGACACCATCTATGTGGATTATTACGGCGCCTCGACCCCGCTCAAGCAGGTGGCCAACATTACCACAGAAGACTCCCGTACCCTGGCGGTGACCGTCTTCGATCGCTCCATGAGCCAGGCCGTGGAAAAGGCCATCATGAACTCGGATCTGGGCCTGAATCCTTCCAGTGCCGGCTCCACCCTCCGCATTCCGCTGCCGCCGCTCAACGAAGAGCGTCGCAAGGAACTGATCAAGGTGGTTCGTAACGAAGCCGAACAGGGCCGGGTGGCGATCCGCAATATCCGTCGCGATGCCAACGGCGATCTGAAAGCGCTGTTGAAAGATAAGGAAATTTCCGAGGACGAGGACAGACGCGCCCAGGACGATATCCAGAAACTGACCGATCTCTATATCAAGCAGGTGGATGAAGCCCTGGCCGCCAAAGAGAAAGAGTTAATGGAAATCTGATACTTACATCAGGTATAGTAGCCGACGCCGTGTAGCTGCCTGCACGGCGTTTGTCTTTGTGCAGGAGTGATTCGATGTCAACAACGGCAGCATTCGACGGCCAATCCCAGCTTCCCCGCCATGTCGCCATCATCATGGACGGCAACGGCCGTTGGGCTGAACAACGCGGAAAATTCAGGGTATCCGGCCACAAGGCCGGGGTTAAAGCGGTACGTGAAGCCGTGACCTTCGCCTATAAACTCAAGCTGGATGCCCTTACCCTGTTCGCCTTTTCCAGCGAAAACTGGCGCCGTCCGCAAGACGAAGTCAGCGCCTTGATGGGGCTGTTTGTCGCTGTGCTGGGCTCCGAGGTTCGCAAGCTGCACCGCAACAATATCCGGCTGCGTATCATCGGTGACCGCAGCGCCTTCAGTAGCAGTTTACAAGGCAAAATCGCCGATGCTGAGCAGCTGACCGCCAACAACAGCGGGCTGACGCTCAATATCGCCGCCAACTACGGTGGGCGTTGGGATATTTCCCAGGCCTGCCGCCAACTGGCCGTACAGGTAGCCGAGGGAGGACTGCAGCCGGAGCAGATCGATGAACGCCTGCTGGGAGAGCACCTTACCCTGGCCGAACAGGCGCCGGTGGACTTATTGATCCGTACCGGCGGCGAACAACGCATCAGCAATTTCCTACTGTGGCAACTGGCCTACGCCGAGTTCTATTTTACCCCCGTACTCTGGCCCGATTTCGGTGAAGAGTCCTTCAGCGAGGCGATTGCCTCTTTTGTCGGGCGTGAACGCCGCTTTGGCTGCACCGGTGCGCAGATCCGCGCCCTGGTGGCAAAACAGCCTTAAGCCGGCTATAACGAAAGAGGATATCTCTTGCTAAAACTTCGTATCATAACGGCCGTGTGCCTGATCCCCCTGGTGCTGAGCGCTATTTTCCTGTTGCCGTTGCCCTTTTTTGCCCTGTTTGTCACCCTGATTTTCCTGTTGGCCGGCAGGGAGTGGGGGAGGTTTATCGATATTCAAAGAGCAAATGTGGTGATGGTCAGCCTGGGACTCATTCTGATTGGGCTGATGGCCGCCGTACCCATAGAGCATATCTGGTCGCCGGGCCTGCATCCCTGGATCAGCACCCTGCTGTGCGCGGGGGTCGGCTGGTGGCTGGCGTCGCTGGGGTTGGTGCTGGCCTACCCGCGGAGCGCCGGGCTGTGGCGGAGCCAACGCTGGCTGAAGGCATTGTTCGCGATTCTTACCCTGGTGCCTTTTTTCTGGTCCGTGCTGGCGCTGCGCAGCTATCAGTACGATGAAAGCAGTTATTTCGGAGCCTGGTTATTGCTGTTTGTAATGTCGCTGGTGTGGTTTGCCGATACCGGTGCCTACTTTGTCGGCAAGGCCCTGGGCCGGCACAAGTTGTGCCCCAAGGTCAGTCCGGGCAAGACCATTGAAGGCATGTTGGGGGGCGTCGCTTTTGCCAGCCTGCTGGCATGGTCGGTCATCCAGTTTCTGACGCTGGACGGCCCGCAAGGAACAGTATTGCTGATTGCCTCGGTGGCGGCGGTGCTCGCTTCCGTGCTGGGTGATCTGGTGGAGAGCATGTTCAAGCGGGAAGCGGGCCTCAAGGACTCGGGACAGATATTGCCCGGTCATGGGGGCATAATGGACAGGATCGACAGCCTGACCGCCGCCTTGCCGGTATTTGTGGTGACCGTGAGGTTGCTAAGCTGATGGAACATCTGACCATACTGGGCGCCACCGGCTCCATCGGGCAAAGTACCCTGGCTGTGGTGCGCCGTCATCCCGGACGATTCCGGATATTCGCCCTGACCGCCTCGCGCAGCGTGCCCCGGATGCTGGCCGATTGTCTGGAGTTCTCCCCTGAGTATGCGGTGCTGGTGGATGACATGGCGGCGCGGCAACTGGCCGCCGAGCTGCGCACCCATGGCAGCCGGACCCGGGTGCTGAGCGGTACCGCGGCCCTGGCCGAGGTGGCCCGCGATGCGCAGGTGGATACGGTGATGGCGGCGATCGTCGGTGCGGCCGGCCTGCTGCCGACCCTGGCGGCGGTGCAGGCCGGCAAGCGGGTATTGCTGGCCAACAAGGAAGCGCTGGTGATGAGCGGAGAGTTGTTTATCGAGGCGGTGGCCCAATCGGGGGCGCAGCTGCTGCCGGTCGACAGCGAGCATAATGCCATTTTCCAGTGTCTGCCGACGGCCCTGCAACAAGCGCCCGGTAAAGGCAGCCTGTCGGCTGCCGGGGTCAGCAAGATACTGCTGACCGGCTCCGGGGGACCCTTCCGCTATACTCCGGTGGAGCAGCTGAACCAGGTAACGCCGGCTCAGGCAGTGGCGCATCCCAACTGGTCGATGGGGCCGAAAATTTCGGTAGACTCCGCCACCATGATGAACAAGGGGCTGGAATACATAGAGGCACGCTGGCTGTTCAATGCCGCCCCGGATCAGCTTGAGGTGGTGGTGCATCCCCAGTCGGTGATCCACTCCATGGTTCAGTACTCGGACGGCTCCGTATTGGCCCAGCTTGGCCAGCCGGATATGATGACCCCCATCGCCCACGCCCTGGCGTACCCTGAGCGTATCGACTCGGGAGTGGCGCCGCTGGATTTTTGCCGTCTGGGTGAACTGACCTTTATGGCGCCGGATATGGCCCGTTATCCTTGCCTGCGGCTGGCCATCTCCGCCTGTGCCGAAGGGCAGGGGGCGACCACGGCGCTGAATGCGTCCAACGAGGTGGCGGTGGCGGCCTTCCTGGCCGGTGAGCTGGATTATATGGCGATTGCGGCAATCAATGAGACAGTCGTGGAAAACCTGGGTCTAACCAAGGTAGGCAGCCTGGATGAAATACTGGCACTGGACAGCCGGGCCCGGCTTTGTGCAACAGAACTTATCAGGAGACGCTCATGATTGACATATTGTGGAATCTGGCCTCTTTTATCGTTGCCCTGGGGATCCTGGTGGCGGTGCATGAATACGGCCATTTCTGGGTTGCTCGCCGCAACGGGGTCAAGGTCGAGCGTTTTTCCATTGGCTTCGGCAAGCCAATCTGGCGCCGTATGGGGCGTGACGGCACCGAGTATGTGGTGGCCATGATCCCCCTGGGGGGTTATGTCAAGATGCTCGATGAACGGGTGGAAGACGTCCCCGAGCAGCTGCGTGACCAGGCCTTCAACAACAAGTCGGTGTGGGCGAGGATGGCGATCGTGGTGGCCGGTCCCATGGCCAACTTCATCTTTGCGGTATTTGCCTTCTGGCTGATGTTCATGATCGGGGTGCCGGCGGTCAAGCCGGTACTGAACGAGGTTCAGCCGGGCTCGCCCGCCGCCGTGGGTGGCCTGGCCCCGGGCATGGAAATCGTGGAAATCGACGGGCGCAGCGTGCGGACCTGGGAAGATGTCAATTTTGCCCTGATTGGTCGCCTGGGCGACGACGAAACCCGTTTCGAGGTGCGTCCCCAGGGCGGAGCCTGGACCGAAGCGCATACCATCCCCCTGGCCGACTGGCAGTTCGATCCGGATCAGAGTTCACCGATCGCCGCCCTGGGGCTGATACCCGAGAGCCCCAAAGCCACACTGACCATCGCCGAGGTGGTGTCGAACGGCCCGGCTGCCGAGGCCGGACTGCAGGCCGGGGATACGGTGCAGGCGGTGAACGGTGAGACCCTGGCCGGCTGGCCTGATTTTGTCGCGGCGGTGCAGGCTTCTCCCGAGATTCCGATGGAACTCATTGTGACGCGTTCGGGTCAAAGGCTGTCGCTGGTACTGACTCCGGAGCGTCGTGAAAGCCGCGAGCAGGTGATAGGCTTTGCCGGCCTGGCGCCCGAGATCGAGCCGCTGGCCGAGCAATACCGTTTCGAGCTGAGTTATGGACCATTCGAGGCTATCTGGGTCGGGATGGAGCGCACCTGGGCACTGACGGTGCTGACCTTCCAGATGATCGGCAAGTTGCTGACCGGTATTGTCTCGGTGGACAACCTGAGCGGTCCTATTTCGATTGCCAAGGGCGCCGGTGCCAGTGCCGACTTTGGCCTGGTCTATTTTCTCAGCTTTCTTGCGTTGGTCAGTGTGAATTTGGGGATTATCAACCTCTTGCCGCTGCCGGTACTGGATGGTGGCCACCTGTTGTTTTATCTGGTCGAGGCGGTCACCGGTCGACCGGTACCGGACAAGGTGCAGGAGATTGGCTTTAAAATTGGTGCGGTCGCCTTGATGATGTTGATGGGACTGGCGCTGTTTAACGATTTTGCTCGCCTCTAGGGCGAACGACACAAGGATTAAGTCAAACATATGGCAGTCAAAAAAATGCTTGCCGCCTCCTGCCTGTTGGGTGCCAGTATGTTGGCCCAGGCTCAGGGCGTTTCTACCACCCCCTTTGTGGTTGAAGATATTCAGATCAATGGCTTGCAGCGGGTCACCCTGGGGGCGGCCTTGCTCAGCCTGCCGGTACGGGTGGGTGAGGAAGTAGACAGCGGTCGTTTGTCCGAGGCCATCAAGAGCCTGTATGCCTCGGGCAACTTCGAGGATGTCCAGGTGTTGCGCGACGGCAATGTGCTGGTTGTCCAGGTGACCGAGCGGCCCACCATCGCCAGCATCAGCTTCAGTGGCAATAAGGAAATCAAGGAAGAACAGCTGCGCCAGAGCCTGGAAGGAGCCGGCGTGCGGGTAGGAGAGCCGCTGGACCGTACCACCTTGAGTACCCTGGAGAAGGGGCTCGAGGACTTCTATTACGGGGTGGGAAAATATTCGGCGTCGGTCAATGCGGTACTGACGCCCTTGCCCCGCAACCGGATCGATCTCAAGTTTGATTTTATCGAAGGCCCGGCGGCGGATATCAAGCAGATCAACATAGTGGGCAACAAGGCGTTCAGCGAGGAGCAGTTGTTGTCTCAGCTCGAACTGTCCGATGATGTGCCCTGGTGGAACTTTATGGCCGATCAGCGCTATCAGAAGCAGAAGCTGGCCGGTGATATCGAGATCCTGCGCTCCTACTACCGGGATCGGGGTTATCTCAAGTTCGAGGTGACCTCTACCCAGGTGTCCATGTCGCCCGATCGGGAAGGGGTCTATATCACCCTCAATGTGGATGAGGGTGAACAATATACCATCTCCGGTGTCAGCCTACGCGGTGATCTGATCGACCGTCGCGAGCAGCTGGAAGCCCTGGTGCCGATCCGCGAGGGGGATCTGTATTCCGCCGCCGATGTGGCCCACACCGAAGAAGTGCTGTCCAAGTTCCTCGGCCGCTTCGGCTATGCCTATCCCAAGGTGGGTACCTTCCCCCAGATCGACGAAGCGACCAAGCAGGTGGCGCTGGTGGTGAATATTGATCCGGGCAAGCGGGTCTATGTACGCCGTATCAACTTTACCGGTAACCAGCTGACCCAGGATCAGGTGCTGCGTCGAGAAATGCGCCAGATGGAAGGCACCTGGTTGTCCAGCGAACAGGTGGAGCAGTCGCGCACCCGGCTCAACCGGCTGGGCTATTTCGAAAACGTGGATGTGGAAACCCGCCGGATACCCGGTGAGGACGATCTGGTGGATTTGGATGTTTCGGTCAAGGAGCAGCCGGCTGGCTCGATCAACTTCGGTGTCGGCTATGGTACCGATTCGGGCTTCAGCATCCAGGCCGGCATCCAGCAGGATAACTTCCTGGGTACGGGGAACCGGGTCGGGATCAGTTCCCAGATGAATGACTATTCCAAGGATGTGTCTCTGGAGTATACGGATCCCTATTTTACCGTGGACGGGGTCAGCCTGGGCGGGCGCCTGTATTACCGGAAGTTCGAAGCCGATGACGCCAACCTGGCCGCCTACGACAGTCAGAGCTACGGTGCCCGGCTGCAGAGCGGTTTTCCGATCAACGAGACCAACAGCCTGAACGGCAGCATCGGTTATGAGCTCAACGAGCTGGGCAGGCCGGAAGACAGCTATGTGCAGCTGGATAAATTCTGGGAGCTGCACGGCGAAAATGTAGGCAGCAACGACGAGATCAGCTTCGATACCTTCGATATCAGCGGCGGCTGGACCCGCAATACCCTGAACCGGGGCGTGTTCCCCACCGCGGGCAACCGCCAGAGCCTGGGTCTCAAGGTGACGGTGCCCGGCTCGGATCTGCAGTATTACAAGGCTAGCTTCGACGATGCCCATTACCTGCCCCTGGACCGGGAGCATAACTGGGTGTTGAACGGCAAGTTCCGCGCCTCCTATGGTAATGGCTATGGCGATGCCAGCAATGGCTCCCAGACCCTGCCGTTTTTCGAGAACTATTATGCGGGGGGCTTCAGTACCCTGCGTGGTTTCAAGAGCAACTCGGTCGGTCCCCGGGCGGTCAAGCTGGATGGCACCGGCGTAAGCCGCCTGCGCGGCTCCGACAGCGCCATCGGCGGTAATGCGTTGCTTGCAGCCTCGGCCGAGCTGATTGTGCCCACCCCCTTCGCGGGTGAGGATCTGCAGCATTCGCTGCGGACCAGCCTGTTCGTGGATGTGGGCACCGTCTGGGATACCGAGTACCAGGCATCGGATTTTGCCGACTGTGAGCCCGGCAACAACTGTGAGTTGATCTACGACTTCGGTGACCCCACCAATTTCCGGGCGTCGGCCGGTGTCAGCCTGCAGTGGCTGTCACCGCTGGGTCCCCTGGTGTTCTCGCTGGCTTCTCCGCTCAAGGAAGTGGAGGGGGATAAAACCGAAATCTTTAACTTTAACATTGGCCGGACGTTTTAAAGAAAGCGTGAAGCTTAAGCGGTAAGCTGGAAGTCAAAAACAAAACACCGAGTCTGCTTATTCAGTGTTTGTCTTCCAGCGCTCAGCTTCGAGCTTCCCGCTTATAGCTTATTTTTTAAAAGGAGTAGTAGCTTGAAACAGATGGTTAAAATTTTTGGCGTTATTACCCTGATGCTGGCTGCCGTCCTGGCGCAGGCCCAGGACGTGAAAATTGCGGTGGTGGACACGGCAGCCGTGTTCCAGAAGATGCCGCAGCGGGAGGCGACTATGAACCAGCTCAAGAAGGAGTTTGAGGGGCGGGTCAGGGACGTGCAGAAGCTGGAGGAGGATGGCCGCAGTTTTATCGAGAAGCAGCAAAAAGACATGGCCTTTATGAACGACGAGCAAAAGGCCCAGGCGCAGCGCAAACTCAATGAAATGCAAGCTGCCTATGTGCAGAAGCGTCGCACCCTGGAAGAGGATCAGATGCGTCGGGAACATGAGGAGCGGCAGAAAATGCTGGGCCGCATCAAGGCTGCCATCGAAGAGATCACCAAGGCCGATGGCTATCAGCTGGTGCTCGAGCGCAACGCGGCCATCTATGTATCACCGTCACTGGACATCACCAGCCAGGTTATCAGCAAGGTGAGCAGGTAAGGTTGGCGGTAGACCAAGCCTGTCAGGCGGGGCCGACTGGCCTCCCTTCGTCAGCAATCTGAGAGTTCGAATCAATGAAAGTAACACTGGAAGAGCTGGCCCGGCATCTGGGCGCGGAACTGCATGGCGATGGCCAGCTGGAAATACACAGGGTCAATACCCTCGACAAGGCCGGCCCGGGCGATATCGCCTTCTTGTCCGATGCCAAATACCGCCATCTGCTGGACAGTACCCGGGCCAGCGCCGTTATCGTGCGGGCGGACGATGTGCCTTTTTGCCCGGCCGCCTCCCTGGTGATGACCGATCCCTACCTAGGGTTTGCCCTGGCGGCCCAGCGGCTGGATACCACCCCCCAGCCGGCGGTGGATATCCATGCCACCGCTGTCTTGGCGGAGGACGTCACGTTGGGGGAAGGGGTCGCCATCGGCGCCAATGCGGTGATCGAATCGGGCGTTGAACTGGGGGACGGCGTGGTCATAGGTCCCGGCTGTTTTGTCGGCAAAAACAGCAAGCTGGGCGCCCGTAGCCGGCTGTGGGCCAATGTCACCCTGTATCACAATGTGACGCTGGGCAGCGATTGCCTGGTTCAGTCGGGTACCGTGATCGGCGCCGACGGTTTCGGCTACGCCAATAACAAGGGAGAGTGGGTCAAGATCCCTCAGCTCGGCGGCGTGCTCATCGGCAACCGGGTCGAGATCGGCGCCTGCACCACCATCGATCGGGGGGCGCTGGAAGATACCCGTATCAATGATAACGTGATTATCGACAACCAGTGCCAGATTGCCCATAACGTCGAGATTGGCTATGGTACGGCCGTTGCCGGCGGCACCATAATGGCAGGTAGTCTGAAAGTCGGCAAATATTGTATTATTGGCGGTGCTTCCGTGTTTAATGGTCATATGGAAATCTGTGATCAGGTTACCATTACCGGCATGGCCATGGTGATGCGCCCGATTACCGAACCGGGCGTGTATTCCTCCGGGATCCCCTTGCAAAGCAACAAAGAATGGCGCAAGACGGCCGCGCGGGTGCTGCGTATCGATGAGATGCACAAGCGCCTGAGCCGTCTTGAAAAACAATCAGACAAAAAAGATTAAGCTATTAGTAGGGTTATATTTTGAATAACGAACTAAATCAGTTAGATATCCAGGAAATCCTGGAGCTGTTGCCGCACCGCTATCCGTTTCTGATGGTAGACAGGGTTGCGCATTACGAAATAAGCCCCGAGCGCAAGACGTTGAGAGGCATCAAGAATGTTTCTTTCAACGAGCCCATGTTCACCGGCCATTTTCCGCAGAAACCGGTGTTTCCCGGTGTTTTGATCCTGGAAGCCATGGCACAGGCCACCGGCATTCTGGCGTTTAAGATGGTCGGCAAGCCCAAACCCAACGAACTCTACTATTTTGCGTCTATCGACAATGCCCGTTTCAAGCGGCCGGTGGTGCCGGGAGATCAGCTGGTGCTGGACGTGGTGTATTTGAAAGAACGTCGCGGTATCGCTAAATTTACCGGTGTGGCCACGGTTGACGGCGAAGTGGTGTGTACCGCCGAGCTGATGTGTGCCAAACGCGAGGGTTAAATGTGACTGAGCAAAGTGCAGTGATCCATGAAACCGCCATCATCCACCCCAGTGCCAGGATTGGCCGGGGAGTGGAAATTGGCCCCTGGACTCTGATCGGTGCCGATGTTGAAATCGGTGACGATTGCTGGATTGGTTCCCATGTGGTTATCAAGGGCCCGACCCGTATCGGGCGTGGCAACCGTATCTTCCAGTTTGCCTCTATCGGTGAGGAATGCCAGGACAAGAAATACGCCGGTGAGCTGACCCGCCTTGAGATCGGCGACCATAACGTGATCCGCGAATCCTGCACTTTCCACCGGGGAACCTCTCAGGACGAGAGCCTGACCCGGGTGGGCAGCCATAACCTGTTTATGGTCAATGTGCATGTGGCCCACGACTGTCGGATCGGTGATAACTGCATCTTCGCCAATAATGCAACCCTGGCGGGTCATGTGCGTATTGGTGACCATGTGATTTTCGGTGGTCATGCGGCCATTCATCAGTTCGGCCGGGTCGGCAGCCATGCATTTATTGCCGGCTGTGCCGCGCTCAACAAGGATGTGCCGCCCTATGTGATGGCGGCGGGCCTGTACGCCAAGCCGTTTGGCGTCAACTCCGAAGGCTTGCGCCGCCGGGGCTTCAGCAAGGAGGCCATTTCCGCCATCAAGCAGTCCTATAAGGAAATTTTCCGCAGCGGCAAGACCGTCGCCGAGGTGCTGCCGGTGCTGGAAGAGCTGAACAGGAGCCAGCCGGAAGTGGGTATCCTAATCGAATTCCTGAAGGAAAATGAACGCGGGATCATTCGTGCCTGAGTCGCGTCCTTTACGTATTGGTCTGATCGCCGGGGAAGTATCCGGCGATACCCTGGGGGCCGGCCTGATCCGGGAGATTCGCAGCCATCACCCGGATGCCATTATCGAAGGCATCGCCGGGCCGCAGATGGTCGCCGCCGGCTGCACCGCCCTGTTCGAGATGGACGAGCTGGCGGTAATGGGGGTGGTGGAAGTACTGGGGCGCCTGCCCCGCATTCTTAAGATCCGTCGGCAGATCGTGCGCCATTTCATCGATAACCCGCCGGATGTGTTTGTGGGCATAGATGCGCCCGACTTCAACCTGGGGGTGGAGCACCGCCTGAAGAAGGCCGGCATCAGGACCATCCATTATGTCAGCCCCTCGGTCTGGGCCTGGCGACAAAGCCGTATCCACAAGATCAAGGCGGCCACCGATCTGGTGCTGGCCTTCCTGCCGTTTGAAAAAGCCTTCTACGATCGTTTCGATACCCCCTGCCGCTTTATCGGCCATACCCTGGCAGATCAAGTGCCCCTGGTACCCGATACCCTGGGTGCCCGCCTGCGCTTGGGATTGAAGCCGGACGCCAAATATCTGGCCCTGCTGCCGGGCAGCCGTCATGCGGAAGTGACCCTGCTGAGCCCTGTCTATCTGGAAGCCTGCAAGCAGCTGAAGGTGCGCCACCCCGATCTGGAATTCGTGGTGCCGCTAATCAACGAGAAGCGGCGGGAAGAGTTTCTAAAGATCAAGAGCCAGGTAGCGCCGACTCTGGAGATGACCCTGATCGAGGGCCAGGGGCGGGAAGCCATGGCCGCCAGCGATGTGGTGCTGCTGGCTTCCGGGACCGCTACCCTGGAAGCCATGCTGGCCAAAAAACCCATGGTGGTGGGCTACAAGCTCAGGGATTTCAGCTACTGGCTGGCCGAACGGCTGGTAAAAACCCCCTATATTTCCCTGCCCAACCTGCTGGCGGATCAGACCCTGGTCGCCGAGTTGGTCCAGCATGAATGCACACCGGGGCACATAGTGGACGAGATTGGCAAGCTGCTGGAACATGACAACAGCGAATTGATCGCTCACTTTACCCAGCTGCACAAGCAGATCCGCTGCACCGCCGATGAACAGGCGGCCCGTGCCGTACTGGAGCTGGCCGGATTATCATGACCGACATCGACTATCCTCAGGGACTGCTGGTGGCCGGGGTGGATGAAGTGGGCCGTGGGCCGCTGGTGGGCGACGTGGTGACCGCAGCGGTGATCCTGGATCCCGATAACCCCATCCCCGGTCTTAATGACTCGAAAAAACTCAGTGAAAAAAAACGCGAACAGCTGGCCGGGCTTATCCGTGAGCGGGCCCTGGCCTGGGCCATCGGCCGCTGTTCTCCGGCGGAGATCGATGAGCTCAATATACTGCAGGCCACCCTGCTGGCGATGAGTCGGGCGGTGGCGTCGCTCTCGCTGCAGCCGGGCTTCGTGTTTATCGACGGTAATCGTTGTCCGGCTTTACCCATGCCTGCCCGGGCCCTGGTCAAGGGCGACAGCCGGGTAGCGGAGATCAGCGCCGCCTCCATCCTGGCCAAGGTGGCACGGGATCAGGAGATGGTCGAGCTGGATCAGCGTTATCCCGAATACGGTTTTGCCCGACACAAGGGCTATCCCACCAAAGAGCATATGACGGCCCTGGCGCAATACGGTGCCCTGCCCGAACACAGGCGCAGCTTCAAGCCGGTTGCCCAGGTATTGGCGGATTTCGATGTCACCTGAATTTATCCATCTGCGCATTCACTCCGATTTTTCCATGATCGACGGCCTGGCCAAGATAGGGCCGATCACCGGGCGGGTGAAGGAATTGGGTTACCCGGCGTTGGCGCTGACCGACCAGATGAACCTCTGCGGCCTGGTGCGATTTTACGGTGATGCCCACGGCAAGGGACTCAAGCCCATAGTCGGAACCGATATCTGGGTACAGGAAGAGCCGGGCGGGCAGGTGTTTCGCCTGCTGCTGCTGGCCATGGACAACACCGGCTACCAGAATATTACCCTGCTGATCTCCCGGGCCTATGAGCGCGGTCATGTGGATCACAGACCCGTGGTGGACAAAGACTGGCTGGCCGAACACAATGAAGGGATTATCGTGTTGTCCGGCGGCCGGGAAGGTGATGTGGGCATCGGCCTGCTGAAGGGCAATCAGGTGATGGTGACCCGGAGCCTGGCTTTCTATCAACAGCATTTTCCCGATCGCTTCTACCTGGAATTGCTGCGTACCGAGCGGCCGGATGAAGAAAGTTACCTGCATATGGCGGTGGCGCTGGCGACCGAGGCGGGCCTGCCGGTGGTGGCCACCAACGAGGTGGTATTCCTCGACAAGGACGACTTCGACGCCCATGAAATCCGGGTCGCCATCCACGACGGCTTTACCCTGGATGACAAGCGCCGCCCCCGTCGTTACAGTGCCCAGCAATACCTGAAAAGTGCTGAGGAAATGGCTGAGCTGTTCGCCGACATCCCCGAGGCACTGGCCAACACGGTGGAAATCGCCAAGCGTTGCAATGTCACCGTGCGCCTGGGCGAGTATTTCCTGCCGGACTTTCCCACCGGCGACATGAGCATCGAGGACTACCTGGTCAAATGCTCCGAGACAGGGCTGGAAGAGCGGCTGGCGTTCCTGTTTCCGGATCCACAGGTGCGTGCCGACAAGCGCGGGGAGTACGACGAGCGGCTGGCGATCGAGCTCAAGGTGATCAACCAGATGGGCTTTCCCGGCTACTTCCTGATCGTGATGGAATTTATCCAGTGGTCCAAGGATAACGGCATACCGGTCGGCCCCGGACGGGGCTCGGGCGCCGGCTCGCTGGTGGCCTATGCGCTCAAGATCACCGACCTGGATCCGCTGGAATTCGATCTGCTGTTCGAGCGCTTCCTCAACCCGGAGCGGGTGTCGATGCCCGACTTCGATATCGACTTCTGCATGGACCGGCGTGATGAGGTAATCGATCATGTGGCCGAGCTCTACGGCCGGGATGCGGTCTCCCAGATCATCACCTTCGGCACCATGGCCGCCAAGGCGGTGGTGCGTGATGTGGGCCGGGTGCTGGGCCATCCCTACGGTTTCGTCGACCGCATCTCCAAGCTGATCCCGCCGGATCCGGGCATGACCCTGGCCAAGGCCTTCGAGGTCGAGCCCAAGCTGCCGGAGATTTACGATCAGGACGAAGAGGTCAGGGCGCTGATCGACATGGCGCGCAAGCTGGAAGGGGTGACCCGTAATGCCGGCAAGCATGCCGGCGGCGTAGTCATCGCGCCGACCCGCATTACTGACTTCTCGCCCCTGTATTGCGACGAGGCCGGCCGCAACCCGGTGACCCAGTTCGACAAGAACGACGTGGAATATGCGGGCCTGGTCAAGTTCGACTTCCTCGGCCTGCGCACCCTGACCATTATCGACTGGGCCCTGGGCATGGTAAACCCGCGGCTGGCCAAAGAAGGCAAGCCGCCGGTTGATATCGCCGCCATTCCCATCGACGACGCGGCCTCCTTCAAGCTGCTGAAACGGGCCGAAAGCACGGCGGTATTCCAGCTCGAATCCCGCGGCATGAAGGACTTGATCAAGCGGCTGCAGCCCGACTGTTTCGAGGACATGATAGCCCTGGTGGCGCTGTTCCGTCCCGGCCCGCTGCAATCGGGCATGGTGGACAACTTTATCGACCGCAAGCATGGGCGCGAGGCGGTGTCTTACCCGGATGCCCAGTGGCAGCATGAATCGCTCAAGCCCATTCTCGAGCCTACCTACGGTATCATCCTCTATCAGGAGCAGGTGATGCAGATAGCCCAGGTGCTGGCGGGCTATTCCCTCGGCGGCGCCGATCTGCTGCGGCGGGCCATGGGCAAGAAAAAGCCCGAGGAGATGGCCAAGCAACGGGCCGGCTTCGAGGCCGGCGCTGTGGCCAACGGCATCGACGGCGAACTGGCGATGAAGATCTTCGACCTGGTGGAGAAATTCGCCGGTTACGGCTTCAACAAGTCTCACTCCGCCGCCTATGCCCTGGTGTCCTACCAGACCCTGTGGCTGAAGACCCACTATCCGGCCGAATTTATGGCGGCGGTGATGACCGCAGATATGGACAACACCGACAAGGTGGTAACCCTGGTCGACGAATGCCAGCGCATGGGCCTGACCCTGCTGCCACCGGATGTGAACTCGGGCCGTTACCGCTTTACCGTTAATGAGCAGGGCCATATCGTCTACGGCATTGGCGCCATCAAGGGCGTCGGTGAGGCGCCGATTGAGTCGATTCTTGCCGCTCGCGAGCAGGGGGGGGCGTTCCGGGATCTGTTCGATTTCTGCAACCGGGTGGATCTCAAGAAGCTCAACAAAAGGGTGATGGAAAAGCTGATTCTGTCCGGTGCCATGGACCGCCTCGGCCCCCATCGTGCCTCGTTGATGGCGACCCTGGAAGAAGCCATGAAAGCGGCCGATCAGCACGCCAGGGCCGAAGCCCTGGGCCAGGGCGATATGTTCGGGGTGCTGGTTGAAGAAGCGCATACCGAGCATGCCTTTGCTGATGTGCCGGCCTGGCCGGACAAGGTCTGGCTGGAAGGCGAGCGGGATACCCTGGGTCTCTACCTGACCGGCCACCCGATCAACCAGTACAGCCGTGAGCTGCGCCACTATACCAGCGGCCGTTTGATCGAGCTGCAGGCCACCGGCCGGGACAAGACAGCCACGGCGGCGGGGCTGGTGATTGCCGCTCGGGTGATGACCACCAAGCGGGGCAACCGCATGGGTATCCTTACCCTGGACGACAAATCCGGCCGCTTGGACGTGACTCTGTTCTCGGAGGCCCTGACCCGCTATGAGCACCTGCTGGAAAAAGACAAAATTCTGGTCATTAGTGGCCAGATTAGCTTTGATGACTTCTCCGGTGGCCTTAAAATGTCGGCGCGCGAAGTTATGGTCATCGATGAGGCCCGGGAGCGTTATGCCCGAGGGGTACATCTGAGTATTAGCCGAGCCCAGATAGACGAGGGCTTTTTTTCACGTTTTCTGGACATACTCACCCCTGTGAGGGCCGGGGTATGTCCTGTCCGAGTGACCTATCATAGACCGGGGGCCCGGGCTCAGTTAACACTGGGAACCGAGTGGCGGGTAACCCCGACGGACCAGATGCTGGAACAATTACAGCAGCTACTTGGCGCCGATAAGGTCGAGCTGATTTTTGAATAGAGGGGACCTATGAGCCACCATTTTCTGGATTTCGAACAACCCATCGCTGAGCTGCAGGCTCAGATTGAAGAGCTCAGACATGTAAGTGAAGGGGACGGCCTGGATATCGACCTGGACGAAGAGGTCAAACGCCTGGAACTCAAGCGGGATGAACTGACCAAGAAGGTATTCGGTAACCTGGGTCCCTGGCAGATCTCCCAGCTGGCACGCCATCCGCGCCGGCCCTATACCCTGGATTACATCGAGCTGATGTTCGGCGAGTTCGACGAACTGGCCGGCGACCGCGCCTACGCGGATGACAAGGCCATCGTCGGCGGCGTGGCCCGTTTCGAAGGGCGTCCGGTGATGGTTATCGGCCAGCAGAAGGGCCGGGAAACCAAGGAAAAGATCCGCCGCAACTTCGGTATGCCCCGTCCCGAGGGTTACCGCAAGGCGCTGCGCCTGATGGAAATGGCCGAACGCTTCAAAATGCCGATCCTGACCTTTATCGACACCCCGGGTGCCTATCCGGGGGTGGGGGCCGAAGAACGCGGTCAGTCTGAAGCCATCGCCCGCAACCTCAAGGTCATGGCCGGCCTCAAGACCCCCATTGTCTGTACCGTGATCGGTGAAGGCGGCTCTGGTGGCGCCCTGGCCATCGGTGTGGGCGACCGGGTCAACATGCTGCAGTACTCCACCTATTCGGTGATCTCTCCCGAGGGCTGTGCCTCCATCCTGTGGAAGAGTGCCGACAAGGCTCCGGTGGCGGCCGAGGCGATGGGCATTACCGCCGGCCGTATCAAGGAGCTGGGCCTGATCGACAATCTGGTGGAAGAGCCGATGGGCGGTGCGCACAGCAACCCGGCGTTGGTCGCCGAGCGGCTGAAAGAGCGGCTGCTGGCCGATCTGGCCGAGCTGGACCTGCTGGATACCGATGCCTTGCTGGAGCAGCGTTACCAGCGATTGATGAAGTACGGTTACTGCTAACGCCGTCGGTGTTAAGCAGACAGACACCTGATGAACTGAAGCGCCAGTGGGCGCTTCAGTTATTGTGTTTCCCCTCCTGTTTCTTACAATGATCTTTTATCGCTGACATCCCACCATGGATCTATACCGCCACTTTTGTCGACAGCTAGCCGAATCGGGTCTTCATGGAGACTTGCTGGTGGCCTTTAGCGGTGGCCTGGACTCGACCGTACTGCTGACGCTGGCCGCCCGCCTGGCACGGGAGCAAGGCCGCTCGGTACGGGCTGTGCATATTCACCATGGCCTGCAGGCGGTGGCGGACGGCTGGCCGGCCCATTGCGTTCGAGTAGCGGCGTCACTGGGTATTAAGTGTCAGACGTTGCAGGTGCAGGTCAATTTGGGTCCCAGGATAAGCCTGGAGGCGGCGGCCCGGGACGCCCGCTATCAGGCACTGGCCGGGGTCATGCAGACCGGGGATGTGCTGCTGACGGGCCATCATCTCGATGATCAGACCGAAACCCTGTTGCTGGCGCTGAAACGCGGGGCCGGTATGGAGGGGCTGGCCGCCATGCCGGATATCAAGCCTCTTGGTCCGGGACGACAGTGGCGGCCCTTGCTGGATTTGTCCCGACTCCAACTGGAGCAGTTTGCCCACCAGGAAGGGTTGAGCTGGATTACCGATCCGAGCAATACCGACAGCCGCTTCGATCGCAACTTTCTGCGCAACGAAGTATTGCCCGCCATACTGGCCCGCTGGCCGGCCTTCAACCGCACTGTGGCCCGCAGCGCCGAGCTCTGTGCCGAGCAGGCCGAGTTGGCGGCCGAGCTGGCGGAGCAGGATCTGACCGGGATGGTGGGAGACCATCAGTCGTTGTCCATAGCGGGCCTGCAGGAATTGTCTGCCGCTCGACGGCATAACGCCCTGCGCCATTGGCTGCAGGCCCAGGGGGTCTATTGTAGCCGCCTGCAGTTGCATACCGTTTGGCAGGAGGTGGCGCTGGCCCGGGACGATGCTACCCCCCTGCTGGTTTTGGGCGAGCGGCAGATACGCCGCTATCGGCAGCGGCTCTATGTGCTGTGCGGCGAAGCGGTGCCCCGGCCATGTGCCGGGCTGGCGGCGGATACCTGGCTGGAGCTGGGAGTGGGACGGTTACGGCTGCAGTATCGGTCGGCAGAGCCGGGCCTGAGCCCGGCTCTGGATCCCGGGCAGTTGCACATTGCGTTTGGTACCCAGGGAGTACGGGCCCATCCGCTCGGGCGAGCCGGTTCCCGCCCCCTTAAAAAACTGTGGCAGGAATACCGGGTACCGCCCTGGCAGCGTGATCGGGTGCCGCTGTTGTTTGATGGCGAGCGCCTGGTGGCCGCGGTCGGGGTGTTTATCTGCCGTGATTTCGCAAGCCAGCCCGGGGGCCCCTCGTGGCAGCTGGAGTGGCAGTCCAATGTCCAGCAGGGGGGGCCATGACTGATCATCATCTTGCCGCCGCTGTTTTGGGCCCACTAAACAGCAGGCTAAGCACCTGGCCCCGCAGCGTCACAGTGCCCGTTACCACAATACACAGTAACGGCATCCTCTTAGCTATCTGAGCCGCTATCGCTCAGCCGGTCTTGCGCAGATCCAGGGGCACCGACAGGAAATTGCAGATCTCGGTCAGTCGGTCATGGGTATCCTGGTAACCCAGCTCGATCAGCTCCTGGCAATATTCCTTTTCAAACAGCAGGAAACTGGCCAGGCCGGTGGCATCCCCGGCATCGACCCCGAACAGTCGCAGCATGGCCCTGATATTGAACGGTAGCCGGTGGAAGTGCTTCTCGGTCAGCTCGTCCAGGTTCTGGCTTGGTTTGAGCACCAGATTGTCGATATGACGCAGGGAGATCTGGGCGCGTTTATGTTCCGGGATCAGCTTGATGGTACTGTTAATGCGCTGCAGCCGCTCTATGTCCGAGGTCAGGGCATCGGTGAAGATGGTATCCAGCAGATGGCCGGCAATATCCGAGCTGCTGGGGTCACTGCTGAGCATGCCCGGCTGGGCTTCTTCGGTGGCCAGACTGACAATCAGTATCTTGTCGGCACCGAGATGAATGGCCGGGCTTAACGGGTTGAGCTGGTGGATGGAGCCATCCCCGTAAAAATGGTTTTGCAGCCGACAGGGCTGGAAGATAAAGGGCAGGGCGCTGCTGGCCATCAGGTGAGGCGTGGCGATAATGGCCGCCCGCCCCGAACGACCGGCCCTGGCCCAGGCCTGGTGATGGGGCCGGCCCTGAAAGAAGGTAGTGGAATCACCGGTGTTGTAATTGGAAGCGGTTACCGCCAGCACCTCGAGGGCGCCGTAGAGCAGGTTGTTGTCGATACGCTGGAAATCGATCAGCTTTTCCAGCAGCCGTTCCAGGGGGCTGTTGTCAAACAGCGGCAAGGCCATCTGGGCGGGGCGGCCCAGCAGTCCGGACAGCAGGCTCTTGAGGGAATGGCTGACAATCTTGCCGGCCTGCAGGCGCAATACCTGCTCGGTATGTAAATGGCGCCAGACATACTCCAGCTTGCGTACCGCCAGGTGAAAGCAGGAGGCGTAGCAGGCCAGTCCGGTGGCGTTGATGGCCCCGGCCGAGGTACCGCACAGGATGGGGAAGGGGATGGGCTGCCCCCTGGGATAGCATTCGGAGATGGCCTTGAGTACACCTATCTGGTAGGCGGCACGGGCGCCACCCCCGGTCAGGATCAAGGCGCAGGCACCAGTATCTTCTCGCTCCATAACCTCTCCTTTTTGTTCAGTATAAGGGGCTGTTTTAAGGACTAAAAGGGGGGCGCGAAAAGAAGCCGGGGGCAGGGAGAGCGGGAGCGGCGGCTCCGACGAGGGGGGAGAGTCTCCAGGATAACAAAAGAGCGCCGAGTGGCGCCCTTTTGGTGATTAACGGCCCATGGCCTGGTCGATATGCGCCACTACCTGGTCGATGGCGATTTCAACCTTGTTACCATCGCGCCTGTGTTTGTATTCGACCACCTGGTTGTCCAGGCCCCGCTCGCCGATAATGATGCTGTGAGGTACACCGAGCAGTTCCATATCGGCGAACATCACGCCCGGGCGTTCCTTGCGGTCGTCAAACAGCACGTCGATACCGGCGTCTTTGAGCTGCTGATACAGCTTGTCGGCCACTTCCTGAACCCGGTGGGACTTGTGCATGTTCATGGGGATGATGGCCACCTGGAACGGCGCTATGGCGTCGGGCCAGATGATGCCGCGCGCATCGTAATTCTGCTCGATGGCGGCCGCGACGATACGTGACACGCCAATACCATAGCAGCCCATCTCCAGCACCACCGACTTGCCGTCTTCGTTGAGCACGGTCGCGCCCATCTTGGCGGAGTAATTGTTACCCAGCTGGAAGATATGGCCCACTTCGATGCCACGCTTGATCTGCAGCACACCCTTGCCGTCCGGGCTGGGGTCGCCTTCCTTCACATTGCGCAGATCGGCCACTTCCGGTTGCGGCAGATCCCGTCCCCAGTTGATACCGAAATAGTGTTTGTCTTCGATATTGGCGCCGCCGCCAAAGTCGCTCATCACCGCCACGGCCCGATCCACGATGACCGGCACCGGCATGTTAACGGGGCCGAGGGAGCCGGGGCCGGCCCCGACAATGTCCCTGATCTCTTCTTCTGTGGCAAAGGTCAGCGGGAAGGCCACCTGGGGCAGCTTTTCCGCCTTCACTTCGTTCAGTTCATGGTCACCGCGTACCATCAGCGCTACCAGCGGGGCATCCACCTGCTCGGAGGCCTTGACCAGCAGGGTCTTGACGGTTTTCTTGATATCCAGGCCGAACTGCTCGACCAGCTGGGCGATGGTCTTGGCGTTGGGGGTGTCGACCAGGGTCATTTCCTGGGTCGGGGCATCGGCCTGGGCCTTGGGCGCCACCGCTTCGGCCATTTCGATATTGGCGGCGTAGTCGGAGCC
Source organism: Zobellella maritima (assembly GCF_003075035.1). Lineage (GTDB taxonomy): Bacteria > Pseudomonadota > Gammaproteobacteria > Enterobacterales > Aeromonadaceae > Oceanimonas > Oceanimonas maritima. The sequence goes on from NZ_QCZE01000001.1 coordinate 189,462, forward strand.
GGTCGAGAAGGCGATATCATCTTCGCCGCTGTCGGCCAGCACATGGAATTCGTGAGAGGCGCTACCGCCGATGGCACCGGTATCGGCCAGTACGGCACGGTAGTCCAGGCCCAGGCGTTCAAATATCCGGCTGTAGGCCTGGTACATGTCCTGATAGGTCTGTTGCAGGCTTTCCTGGTTGGTATGGAAGGAATAGGCATCCTTCATCAGGAACTCGCGTGCGCGCATGACCCCGAAGCGGGGGCGGACTTCATCACGGAACTTGGTCTGGATCTGATACAGGTTTAGGGGCAGCTGCTTGTAGGAGGCCACCTCGTTGCGCACCATGGCGGTGATCACTTCCTCGTGGGTCGGACCCAACACAAAGGGGCGGGCGTGCCTGTCCTGCAGGCGCAGCAGCTCGGGGCCGAACTTTTCCCAACGGCCGGTTTCCTGCCACAGGTCGGCGGGTTGTACCACCGGCATCAAGACCTCAATGGCACCGGCCCGGTTCATTTCTTCCCGTACGATGGCGGCAACCTTGTTCATGACCCGCAGACCCGAGGGCAGCCAGGTGTAGAGTCCGGAAGCCAATTTGCGGATCATCCCGGCCCGCAACATTAACTGGTGGCTGATCACCTCGGCATCGCTCGGGGTTTCTTTTAGGGTGGAAAGCAAATATTGGCTGGTACGCATGCGCTAAAACCTTGTCTGAGCTGAAGTCCATTAAAGGGTCGATTGTAGCAGGGGCCAGGGTCAGGCAGAAGTCCCGGCTGTTTCGTATGGTTCGTTATCCGGTACTATCGCCAGCACCCGGGTCAGTCGGCCTGTCACTTCATATTTCACATTGTAATGATAAAGCCGGACCCCGTATTGCTGCCGCTCGAGTAAGTCCCGCTTATAGGCGGGCCTGGGATCCTGTATCAATACTTCGGAAATAAATTCCTTCAACTCGGGAACCGGTGACAGGGCACAGGCCTGCTCGGCAGCGGGACTGAAGATGACTTCCATATTGATATCGGGGGCGGCAGGGGCGAAGCCGCCATGGGCTTGGGGGACGGCATCGGCCCAGGGAATATAAGGCTTGATATCCACTATGGGGGTTCCGTCCACCAGATCTACCCCCCCCAGATCCAGCCATACCTTGCTGCCCTCCTGATGCATGCCTTCCAGGCTGACCACGGACAGGCCGAGGGGATTGGGCCTGAAGGTGGAGCGGGTGGCAAAGACGCCGACCCGTTCGTTGCCTCCAAGGCGGGGAGGGCGCACCGTGGGTTTCCAGCCCTGCTGACGGGTCTGGTGAAAGACGAACACCAGCCAGAGATGGCTGAACTCGCCCAGCCCGCGAAAGGCGCTGGGTTCATTATAGGGGGGGAGCATTTCCAACCGGGCGCGGGCACGGGTTACCAGGCCCGGCTGACGGGGCACGGCAAACTTTTCCTTGTAGGGCGAGTGGATGATCCCGATGGGATCCAGGCTGATGGTGGTCATTTTTCGGCAACCGACAGGGCCTGGCCACTGCACAATACATGCTCGATACAGCCGGGCATATCATCGAAACGGATGCAGCTGTCCAGCAACAGGCCGTTGGCGCCCATATCCGCGGCGCGGCGGCGGATGTGGGTGCGGGCATCGGCTTCCTTAGGGGGGGCTTCGTTGCTCTCGAGCTGGCAGGCTTCACCTTCAACCGACCCCAGGGTGACATAATTCCTGCCGGCCAGTTGCTCTCGGGTATAGAGGGTGACGGTGCCTGCCTTGTAGTAATCCTTGACGCCTGCGGGTGAGACATTGCTGTCAAACCCCCAGTTGGCACAACCGGACAGGGTCAGGGCAATGAAAGTCAGGCTGAGTGTACGCATCGTGGTTCCTTATATGATCAATATTGCCGCGGTTGGCAACGAAGCAATGGTTATCCCTAGAGTGGCATGAGTACCGACTCGGCGCAATTGGCAGCCTGGGAGATTGCGCCATTGTAGCGGGAGGCGGGAGCCGAGGCCGTTCAAATTAGTGCCGGTCTGTTTGTTTCCTGTGCAAACGCACGGGCGGGGGATTGATTGGTCCTGAAAAAGGCCTATAGTGAAGTGGCTTCCGATGCGGGTGTAGTTCAATGGTAGAACGGCAGCTTCCCAAGCTGCATACGAGGGTTCGATTCCCTTCACCCGCTCCAGTTTTTCTCACAGCTATTGTTCCAATGCCCCTTGCTGTTTTCCATCTGTGGTGTTGTTTCGTCGCCTGACTTCCGTACCTGTTGCTGCAGCAGCTTGGTGATCTCCGCCGCCGGCAGGGGGCGGCTGAAGTAATACCCCTGGCCCCGATCACATTGCAGGGAACGCAGGAAGTTCAGCTGCTCTCGTGTTTCGATACCTTCGGCCAGCACCCTGAGTTGCAGGCTCTTGCTCATGGCGATAATGGCGCGGACGATGGCGATGGCGCCGGGTTGAGCCGGCAGGTTACCCACGAAGCTGCCGTCAATCTTGAGCTGGCTCACCGGAAACTGCTGTAGATAGCTCAGCGAGGAATAGCCGGTGCCGAAGTCGTCGATAGACAGGCTGACGCCCAGACTCCGCAGTGTGTTCATGGCCGCGATGGCCGACTCCACATCACGTATCAGCAGACTTTCGGTCAGCTCCAGCTCCAGGCATTCGGCCGCCAGCCCCGTTTGCTGCAGGGTGTCGGCAACCTGCGCCACCAGGCTGGGATGCTGAAACTGACGAGCCGACAGGTTGACCGCCATTATCATAGGAGGCAGGCCCAGCGCCTGCCAGGCCACGGCCTGCCGGCAGGCCGTGGCGAGTACCCATTCGCCGATAGGCACGATCAACCCGTTTTCTTCGGCCTGCGGAATGAAGTCGGCCGGACCTATCAGGCCTCGCTGCGGGTGGCGCCAGCGCAACAGGGCTTCAACGCCGATAATGTGTTCCTGTTCGAGATCCAGCTGCGGCTGGAAGAGCAACTCCAGCTCGTCCTGGTGCAGGGCATGACGCAGTTCCTGTCCCAGTTTCAGGCGCCGGTTGTTGTCGGTGTTCATGCTGGGATGGTAAAGCTGTACCGTATTGCGGCCCTTTTCCTTGGCGGCGTACATGGCCATGTCGGCGTTGCTTAGCAGCTGCTCGACACTGCCGCCATCCCGGGGATAGAGGCTGATGCCGATGCTGCCGGTGATGCTCAGCTCCTGGCCGTCGAGGAGGCATGGGGCACGCAGTGCCATCGCTATCCTCTGGGCAACCGCCAGCACGGGTTCATCCTGAACAACGGTATCTTCCAGTATCAGCGCAAATTCGTCGCCGCTGATACGGGCTACGGTATCCACTTCGCGCACACTGGCGGTCAGCCGTGCCGCGATAACCTGCAGCAGGGCATCGCCGGCACTGTGCCCCAGGCTGTCATTGATATCCTTGAAGCGATCCAGATCCAGAAACATGACCGCTACCTGGCTGTCCTTGCGCTGGGCTACGCTGATGGCATGGGCCAGCCTGTCCTGCAGCAGCAGGCGGTTGGACAGGCCGGTGAGGGCATCATGGGTGGCCTGAAACGAGAGGGTATCCGAGGCTTTGCGCAACTGGCGGTTGCTGTCTCGCAGCTGGCGGGACTCCAGCCGGAGAAACGCCGCCAGCCGCAGGGTCTGCCGGAACTGGAAAAAATAGAGCAGCAGCAGGACCAGCCCGCTGATGGCCGGTGCCGCCAGATACCAGTTGCTGCTGGTGGCATTGAATTCCCGCAGCAGCCGGTCGCCTCTGACCTCGCGCTGCAACAGGTGGCGCTTGCTGATATCGAACAGGGCCTGCCGGTAGGGATACAGGCTATTCCAGATGGCGTTGTAATCGGGATCAAGGGGGTCGGGAGTGAGCCTGGTCAGTCTGGGCTCGATATCCGCGAGCGCCGCATTCAGGCCTTCGATGACCTCCCGCACCTCCGGAATTTCCAGCACCGCCCGGTTTACCTCGCCCTGTTCAAAGGAGGTGATCCGGCTGGCCAGCAGTTCGAAGCTGAGCTGCATGTCGGCCCGGCTGTTATGCCGGAACGGAACGGGTTGTACATACAGGCTTACCGCGTCCCAGAAGTGCTCCAGTTCCTCGGATGTCTTGAACAGGATAAAGGTTTGTTGGCCGAAGCTGAGGCTGGTCAGCCGGTTTACCCGGGTCAGCTCACGGTAGGCGGAAACCAGGCTGAGGGTAAATATCAGCAGGGACAGCACCAGGCTCCATATGCCGATGGTGCGCCATCGGCCGCCGCTGGATAACGATGGGGAAGCAGTCTGCTCTGCCGGCATGGTATGGCCTCACTTAACAATCGCGCGATGCAGTTGCCCGTTCATGCTGGTACCCAGGCTGCACGGGTCGGAATAACCGTCCAGGACACCTGATCCACAGCGGCCCTTGTCGCGAATGGGGATAGGACCATTGGGCTTGAAGGCGATGCTCACCGGGTAGCCGACCCATTCGTCCCGGTTCTCGCAGGCGGAGAGCAGCATGAGGCCGGGTGGTTTACCGGGTTCATACGATTCTCCCATGACGGCCAGCCTGGGCGCCCTTGGTGCTGCGGTTTTGCGCCCCAGTCTTGGAGGCAGGCCGCCTTTTGCAAGGGGTTACATAACGGGACTAGTGAGTTGATATTAGCACAATGAAATTCATATGAGTCATAAGGGTTACCCCGGGTCTCTCTGGATAGCCTCAACTGTGGTGCACCGCCTCTCTGCTCATATCCGTGGGGAGCGCGAAGCTGGGCCTGTGTTGCAGCAGGTTCGTGATGTCGGCGGCCGGTAGCGGCTTGCTGAAAAAATACCCCTGGCCCTGATCACAGTGGTGGGTGCGCAGGTACGTCAGTTGCTCGGTGGTTTCTATGCCTTCTGCCAGCACCCTGAGCCCCAGGCTTTTGCCCATGGCGATGATGGCCCGGGCAATGGCGCCGGCACCCGGTTTAAGGTGGGCATCGCTCACGAAGCTTCTGTCTATCTTGAGTTGACTGAGCGGGAAGTGCTGCAGGTAGCTGAGTGAAGAATAGCCGGTACCGAAGTCATCGATGGACAGGCTGGCTCCTAATTTTCGCAGGCCATTCATGGCAATGATGGCGCTCTCTACATCACGCATCAGCAGGCTTTCGGTCAGCTCCAGCTCCAGATACTGGGGGGGCAGGCCCGTGACTCTCAGTACATTGGCAATCTGGGCTACCAGCCCGGACTGTCGGAATTGCAGGGCGGACAGGTTTACCGCCATTTTCAATGGTGGTAAACCCATCATCTGCCAGGCCTTGGCCTGTCGGCAGGCAGTGTTGAGTACCCATTCGCCGATGGGCACGATCAACCCGCTTTCTTCCGCCAGCGGGATAAAATCGGCCGGCGAGATCATGCCCCGTTCAGGATGGCGCCAGCGCAGCAGTGCCTCGACACCGAAGATGCGGCCATTCTCAAGATTCACCTGAGGTTGGTAGAACAGCTCCAGTTCGCCCCGGTTAAGGGCATGGCGCAGCTCCCGCTCCAGCTCCAGCCGGACCAGGGCGCCGGAGTTCATTTTCGCCAGATAGTTCTGGATACTGTTATGACCATTTTCCTTGGCCCAGTACAGGGCGGCGTCGGCGTTAATCATCAGGCGTTCTGCCGTGGTGCCGTCCTTGGGGTATTTACTGATCCCCATGCTGGCGGTAATAAACAATTCCTGGCCCGCGACAGGCAAGGGTTGCCGCAGGGCAATTGTGATCTTGTCCAGGACCCGGGTCAGGGTGTCCGGATCGGCGTTGTTCAAGACCAGAATGAACTCGTCACTATTGATGCGGGCCACCGTATCGGTGCCCTCTACGCAGGACGAGAGCCGGCGGCTGACCACGCACAGCACTTCATCCCCTATCTTGTGTCCCAGGCTGTCATTGATGGCCTTTAGTCGGTCCAGATCCAGGTAGACCACGGCAACCTGGCCCTTGTTCTGTCGTGCCTGACTGATGGCCTGCTCGAGGCGATCATGCAACAAGGTTCGGTTGGGAAGGGCGGTCAGAGGATCATGGGTGGCTTGATAGGTCAGGGTGCTGGTGGTCCGAAACAGGCGCTCGTTGGCGTCTCGCAGTTGGCGGGATTCCTGCCGAAGGGCCGCCGTCAGCTGCCGGGTCTGTCTGAGCTGGAAGACATAGAGCAGCAGCAGCACGAGCCCGCTGATAACCGGGGCGGCCAGGTAGACGCTATGCCGGTTGTCGGTGAATTCGCGGACGATCTGGTCGCCGCGTACCTCGGCACTGACCAGGTATTCCCTGGTCAGCTCGAGCAGCGGCTGTCGGATGGGCTGCAGCAGTTCACGAATGGCCAGATAGTCGGGGTCAAGGGGGACGGGGTCGACCCGGGGCAGCCGCATGTCCACTTCTGCGAGGGCGGCTTTCAGCTCCAGGTACAGAGCCCTTACCTTTGGGGATTCAAGGAGACCTCGGTTGGCGTCGCCTTCTTCGAACAGGGCAAGCCGGCTGTACAGCAGTTCGAAATTCAGCTGCAGCTGTTCCCGGCTCACCTGGCTATGGGGGTCAGGATGAACATAGACCCCTAATGAGTCCCAAAAGCGGTCCAGCTCTTCATAGGTCTTGTGCAAGGTATGAGTATGGTGGCCGATACTGAGATTGGTGAGGTCATTAACCCGGCTCAGCTCCCGGAAGGAGGCTGCCAGGCTGAGCAGAAACAACAGCAGCACCAGCACCAGCACCAGGGTAGAGAGCGGGCGCCTTTTGAGGGCTGGGCTGTGCACATCCTTGGTGGCGGCAGTCGCGGTCATGGCCGCCTTACCTGACAGTCAAGCGGCGGAGCTGCCAGATCATCTTGCTGTCGGTGTCCAGGGACCGCAGCTCGGGGTAGTCATCCAGCGGATAGATGATCCACAAGGGCCCCTTGTCACGAATGCGCATATAGTTGCCGTTGCGTTTATAGGCGATGATCACCGGATAGCGAGCCAACTCATCCCAGCTCAGCTCCGTCTTGTAGTTGTTCAGGGCCCGGGCTTCCACGTTGCGGCCCTGGGCACCGAGACTGGTCAGCAGCCGGCTGATAGGCACGCCGGTAAAGGTCTGCACCCCTTCGCTCCAGGGGGTACGGGTGCGCAGGGTGATGGGCTCCATGGCTTCGAGGGCAGCGATATCCAAATCGGTTTGACTGTTGTCATGAAGCACAACCGTCAGCACGGTCGGGCCCTCAGCGCGGGCCGGCTGAACGGTGAACAGCAACAGTATGACCAGTAGTGCGTAGAATCCTTTACCTAAATACAAAGTTAATCTCTCCCAGGGCGGCCCCGCTGTCATAGGCGATTGCCCTTAGACCGGTAGCTTTGCGTCCCCGTCTTTCGTTCGGGGGTGCCTTTCTAACAGGATACACCGCCCGCCTGTTATCATTCGGCGAGTGTAGCAGTATAAAACTGAATTGTACTTGATAAGGCGCCAATCTGTAAAAGAAAAGGCCGCTTCGACAGGGTGCATATTCATTATTTTTACCCGAGATGTCTTGAAGGCGGAGCCATGGCTACTCCGGTCGGTTTGATGGCTGTCCGGGCGGAGCTGGACCAGGGGAGCCTATTCCGGATATTGCCGCTATGATTGGTATCAGATTTCATTCTACCGGGGGCCGGACAGACCATTAGCAAATTGATATGAGCGTCAACCTGTTACCGAACTGTGAGCGGATTGGTATTTTGTTCTCTGTGGTCTGAATCGTATGGAATGAGTATGTTATGCTCTTCCTTCAAGGACTCAAATAACCCAGGATTAAGCCTATGACTGAAAAAGAAAAAGACGAGCCGGGCATCATGTCGCCCGATGGTGACGTCAATCCCATCGATACCGACTATCAGATTGGGCAAGACAATATCGCGCTGAAGATAGGCCCTTTCGGCCTGGATATTCATGATCGGGTCTTTATGATTTCGGGCCTGGCTATCGTGGCCTTTGTCCTGCTGGCGCTGATATTCCAGACCCAGGTTGAGCCTCTGTTTGGCGGAATACGGTCATGGCTGACCTCTAATCTGGACTGGTTTTTTCTGAGTGCCGGCAATATTTTTGTGCTGGTCTGTCTGGCGCTGATTATTTCTCCGCTGGGGCGGGTACGCATCGGTGGCACCAAGGCGACACCGGACTATAGCTATGCGGGCTGGTTTTCCATGCTGTTTGCCGCCGGTATGGGTATCGGCCTGATGTTTTACGGTGTATCCGAACCCCTGTCCCATTTCAACAGTTCGCTGGCGGGTACAGCAACCGAAAACGGGGTACGCACCGACTGGGCGCCCCTGGCCGGGGCCGCCGGGGATGCGTTGGGTGCAGAGCGCCTGGGGATGGCCGCCACCATTTATCACTGGGGGCTGCACCCCTGGGCGATATATGCGGTTCTGGCACTGGGGCTGGCGATCTTCTCCTACAACAAGGGTTTGCCCCTGACCATGCGCTCGGTGTTCTATCCCTTGCTGGGTGAGCGGGTCTGGGGCTGGCCAGGCCATGTGATTGATATCCTGGCGGTGGTGGCGACCCTGTTCGGGCTGGCGACCTCCCTTGGCCTGGGGGCTTCACAGGCCAGTGCCGGCCTGAACTACCTCTTTGGTCTGCCCACCGGTACCACCACCGAAATTGTCCTGGTGATAGTGATCACCGCCGTCGCCCTGATTTCCGTGCTGGCCGGTCTGGATGCCGGGGTCAAGCGGCTGTCCGAAATCAACATGGTTCTGGCGGCCTTGTTGCTGCTGTTCGTGATTGTCGTCGGCCCGACGCTGGCCATCCTGACCGGCTTCTTTGCCAACCTGGTTGCCTATATCGAATACCTGCCGGCGTTATCCAACCCGGTTGGCCGTGAAGACGCCAATTTCTCCCAGGGATGGACTTCTTTCTACTGGGCCTGGTGGATTTCCTGGTCTCCTTTCGTTGGTATGTTTATTGCCCGGGTTTCCCGTGGTCGAACCGTGCGTGAGTTCATGATTTCGGTCCTGCTAATCCCATCTGCCGCCTGTGTACTGTGGATGACGGCATTTGGCAGTACCGCCATCCATCAAGTGATCGAGGGCTACGAGGGCGTGGTCAATGCGGCACTGCCGCTGCAGCTGTTTACCATGCTCGATCAGTTACCCATGTCGCAAATCACCTCATTCCTGGGTATTGTGCTGGTCGTGGTGTTTTTTGTGACCTCCTCCGACTCGGGCTCCCTGGTTATCGATACCATTGCCGCCGGCGGCAAGGTGAATGCGCCCAAGCCGCAGCGGGTATTCTGGTGTACCTTCGAAGGATTGGTGGCCATTGCCCTGATCCTCGGGGGAGGCTTGGTCGCCCTGCAGGCGATGGCGGTCTCCACCGGCTTTCCCTTTACCATAGTGCTGCTGACGTCCTGTGTCGCGCTGATCAAAGGGTTGGCATCGGAGCCGCGGGGGTAATCCTGTCCGAAACATATGTGGCTCATAGGGCAGGTAGGCGTTTCGGCGCCACCTGCCTTTTTCGTTTTGTTTAAGAGGGTGTCAGATGGAAGTCGAACAGCTGGAGATACTGGGATTCATCCGCCAATTTGCGCCCTTCGACAGCTTGCCGGAGAAGGCGCAGGAGCATGTCGCCCGCCATATAGAAGTGGCCTATTACCGGGCGGGCACCACTATCTGCGAATATGGCGACAAGCTTCAGGATCTATACCTGATCCGTAGCGGGGCGGTGGAAACTTATCGCCGTTCTGGCGAGCTTTATAACCGCCTGAGCGAAGGTAACCTGTTTGGGCAGATGGCCCTGCTGATGAATAACCGGGTGCGGTTACCGGCGAAGGCGCTGGAAGATACGCTGCTGTATTGCATACCCGAAACCATCTTTACCGAACTGGTCGAGAAGTATGAGCAGTTTGCCGATTTTGTCGAGGTGGCAGACAGAGACAGGCTCCGACAGGCGGTTTCCGAGCGTGAGGACGCCAACCAGTTGATGACGTCAACGGTTCGCACCCTGATTGCCAGGGAACCGGTGACCATCACCACCACGGCCACCATCCGTGAGGCGGCGGTAAGAATGACCGAAGAAGGAGTGTCCTCCATCCTGGTGGAGTATCCGCAGCAGGAACAGCCGACGGAAAGTGATCATTGCCTGGCGGGCATTATCACCGATCGCGACCTGAGGACCCGGGTGCTGGCAGCCGGACTTTCTCCGGATGCCCCTGTGGTGGATATCATGTCGGGGGATGTGATCTCCCTGGAAAGTGGCCAGCTGGTGTTCGAAGCCATGTTGACCATGCTCCGTTACAATCTGCACCATCTGCCGGTACTGCATCGCCGCCGGCCGATCGGGGTGGTTGCCCTGTCGGACCTGGTGCGTTACGAAACCCAGAGCAGCCTGTTTATGGTCGGCAGCATTTTCCGGCAGCATACGGTGGCGGAGCTGCAGGCGCTGGCGAGCGAGGTAAAGTCCTGCTTTGTCCGCCTGGTCAATGAGGATGCCAACTCCCATATGGTGGGCAGTGCCATGGCGGTGATTGGTCGCAGTTTCAAGCAGCGCTTGCTGGAGCTGGCAGAGGAGCAGCTGGGACCGCCGCCTGTCCCCTACTGTTTTCTGGCACTGGGCTCCATGGCGCGTGATGAGCAGCTGATAGTGACCGATCAGGATAACGCCTTTATTCTTGATAATCGCTACAATCCAGCTCAACATGGCGACTACTTTCAGGCATTGGCCCAGTTTGTCAGCGACGGGCTGGCGGCCTGTGGTTACAGCTATTGCAAGGGGGGGATCATGGCGACCAATCCCAAGTGGCAGAAAACCCGGCGAGAGTGGGAGCAATGTTTCAGCGACTGGATTGATAATCCCACCCCGGAGTCCCTGTTGCACAGCTCGATCTTCTTTGACCTGGATGGCGTCTGGGGGAAAATCGAGTGGGCGGCGCAGCTGAACACCCTGATCCGGCGGCGGGCCAAGCGCAGCCCGCGTTTCCTGGCATGCATGGCACGCAATGCCCTGAACCGGACACCGCCGCTTGGTTTTTTCAAGAACTTTGTGATGGAGCAGGACGGCAAACACAATAACTCGATTAATCTCAAGCGCAGGGGCACGGCACCGCTGGCCGATTTGATCCGGGTTCATGCGTTGGCGGTTGGCTCCCGGGCGCAGAATTCCTTTGAGCGGCTGCAGGACGTTATCGAGGCGGGTATTCTGCCCAAGGGGCGGGGGCCCGACCTACGCGATGCCATGGAGTTCATTGCCATGGTGCGAATTCGTCATCAGGTCTTCGATATTGAAGCAGGACGCGAGCCGGACAACAATATCGAGCCGGACTCCTTGTCTGATTTTGAACGCAGAAACCTGAAGGATGCCTTCCAGATCCTCAGCAATGCCCAGAAGTTTCTGAAGTTCCGTTATCAGCCAAACCGCATAACCTGAGGTGACTGCGTGCTTTATTTAGGACCTGAAGAACAAACAGCCAAGGAGGCGCCGATACCGGACTGGCCTAGCTGCTTTCAGCAGCTGGCGGCAACCGCCAAGGATCCCCGTCTGCAGCACTTTTATCAGGCGGGGGTGGTCGCGGCCGATACACCGCTGTCCAAGGTGCCGTTTGTGGCGATAGACTTTGAAACCACCGGCCTGGACCCGAATGTACACGGCATTGTCAGCATTGGCCTGGTGCCGTTTGATATACATCGTATCCATTGCCGGCGAGCCCGGCACTGGATTGTAAAACCGCGCAAACCCCTGGGTAAAGAATCGGTGGTTATCCATGGCATTACCCATGCCGATGTCAGGCAGGCTCCGGATTTGCTTCGTATTCTGGAGCCATTGCTGGCCGCCCTGGCCGGACGCATCCTGGTGGTTCACCACAGGGGCATAGAGCGCGCCTTTTTCGATGCCGCACTCAGGGAACGACTGAAGGAAGGGATCCGTTTTCCGGTGGTCGATACCATGGATCTCGAAGCCCGCCTGCACCGTGGCAAGGCTACCGGTTTATGGGCCCGGATGTTGGGGCGCAAGCCGATCTCCATTCGCCTTGCCGACAGCCGGAGCCGGTACCATTTGCCCTACTATCAGCCCCATCATGCGCTCACCGATGCATTGGCGACGGCGGAGTTGCTACAGGCTCAGATAGCGCACCATTATACGCCAGAGACGCAGATACAGGAGATTTGGCGGTAACGAGTCAAGGCCGCCTATCGCTGCAATGGCTTTATGGCAACGGGAAGGAGGCTCGGCTAGATACAAAGAGGCAGAAGGACTTACGCGGTCGACAAGCCGGGCATATATCCTTGCGGGCTCGCTGCCTTGTTCACGAGGCGGAGGGCCGGTCGAGGAGTTTCCTTATGCCGCTGTTGAATGCCGGCGCTGCGATTTTTCCGATGTGCTCCGGAAGAAGAAGGACGGTATGTTCAGTGGGAGTGATCCGGAGGCGGGGCCGCCTCCGGTATGTTTTTTACGGTCTGGGATCAGTCTTCCAGATCGCCACAGAAGCGGTAACCTTCACCGTGAATGGTGGCGATGATTTCCGGGGAGTCTGGCACCGATTCAAAATGTTTGCGGATACGGCGGATGGTCACATCGACCGTCCTGTCATGGGGTTTCAGCTCCCTGCCCGTCATTTTCTTCAGCAGCTCTCCCCGGCTCTGGATCTGTCCCGGGTTTTCGCAAAAGTGGATCATGGCACGGAACTCACTGCGCGGCAGCTTGAACACTTCGCCATTGGGACTGACCAGTGCCCGGCTGTTGATGTCCAGCGTCCAGCCGTTGAAGCGGTAGGCTTCGACCTGCTTCTCTTCGTCGGCGGCCTCGGGTACCTGCATGGTCCGGCTCAGCAGGTTGCGAGCCCGGATGGTCAGTTCCCGTGGGTTGAATGGCTTGGTGATATAGTCGTCGGCACCGATTTCCAGCCCCAGGATCTTGTCGACCTCGTTGTCTCGGCCGGTGAGGAACATCAAGGCCAGGTTATGCTGTTCGCGCAGCTCCCGGGCCAGCAGTAGTCCGTTTTTACCGGGCAGGTTGATATCCATGATCACCAGGTTGATCTTGTTGGCCGACAGCGCCTGGTGCATTTCTTCGCCGTCTGTGGCTTCCAGCACTGTATAACCTTCCGCCTCAAAAATGCTTTTGAGGGTGTTACGGGTGACCAGTTCGTCTTCAACGATAAGGATGTGTGGTGTCTGCATGAGCGTACCTGTTTTTAGATATAGAAGGATTCGTTGTCAACAGCCGCTGCGGTTAAGGACATCTACCCAGGAAAGTGTAAGTAAGTCACGTCAACAAAGCCCAAGTAACATCGCTTAAACTTTCAACGTTGTCGTAAAAGTTCAGCCAGTTTAACTTGCATCCCATGCAGTTGCTGTCTCGGATTCAGGGTGTACGACACCAGAAATAGCCAGCGGTCCATCACAAAAGTTGTCTTATTTTAACAGTTAACAGGGGCATAACAACAGCCCCTTTGGAATGTTAAATAGTTTTAGGGCCATCACCAATCCAGGTCAAGCCGGGATTGAACAAAATGGGCGGCATGTTATACAACTATTCTAGGTGTCCGGAGGGCAGCTCTGGCTCCCGTGATCCGGATGGCATTTCCCGGGGGACGGGCATAGGCTGACAGTATCACTATCGCCCTTGTGACAGAGGGCAAAGGAGGCAAGGATGTTGGATTTATTACCCGATTTATGTGATGAGCACGGCGACAAGGTAACGGTACTGGAGCCTTTGTTTGAAAATTTCGGTGGGGAGGCCGTGTTCTGGGGACAGGCGGTCACGGCCCGCTGCCTTGAAGACAATTCCAGGGTCAGGGAGCTGCTGGCCACTCCCGGCACCGGCAAGGTGTTGGTGGTGGACGGCGGCGGCCTGTTACGCCGGGCCTTGCTGGGCGACCAGCTGGCGAAAATGGCGGTCGAGAATGGCTGGGAAGGCATTATCGTCTACGGTGCCGTCCGTGATGTGGGGACCATTGGCGAGTTGGGACTGGGGGTCAAGGCCCTGGCCGCGTCTCCGATGAAAACAGAAAAGCGTGACCTGGGTGATGTGGATGTCATACTCAATTTGGCCGGGGCGCGTATCGCACCCGGTGATTATGTTTATGCCGATCTCAACGGTATCATCGTCTCCCGGGAGCCCCTGAGCCATCCCGATTTATAGGGCTTAGGGATGGTGACATACCCCAGCCGCTATCCCTGCTCCTCGTACAGGTACCGAAAGCGCCGCTTGCGCCGGTAGGGGAACACATCCCCGAACTGGCCCGCTTCTATATCGCGCTGCAGGCTGCGCCAGTATTCGGCGGTGAACAATTCGCCGTGCTGGTGTGCAAAGGCCTTGCGGATCCGTGGGCTGCTCAGCAGAAAGGTGGCGAATTCCTCGGGGAAGATATCGTTGGGACCGACCGAATACCAGGGCTCGGCGCTCAGCTCGTCTTCCGGGTAGCGGGGCGGGGGAATATCGCGGAAGTTGCATTCCGTCATATAGACGATTTCGTCATAGTCATAGAAGATCACCCGCCCGTGACGGGTCACCCCGAAGTTCTTGAACAGCATGTCGCCGGGAAAGATGTTGGCGGCGGCGAGCTGTTTGATGGCATTGCCGTATTCATCCACCGCTAGGGCCAGCGCCTCGTCACTGGCCTGTTCCAGGTAGATATTCAGCGGGGTCATCCGCCGCTCGGTATAGAGATGGCGGATCACCAGGGTATCGCCCTTGATCTGCAACAGCGAAGGGGCGACGGCCTGCAATTCGGCCAGCAGCTCATCACCGATGCGCCTGAGCGGTAGTTCGAAGTTGCTGAACTCCAGGGTGTCGGCCATCCGGCCTACCCGGTCATGCTGTTTTACCAGCCGGTATTTGGCCTTGACCGTCTCATGATTGACCTCCTTGGGCGGGGTGAACCTGTCCTTGATGATCTTGAATACCACCTCGAAGGAGGGCAGGGTAAAGACGCTCATCACCATGCCCTTGATACCGGGGGCCAGCACGAATTTGTCTCGGCTCCGGTGCAGGTTGTGGAGAAAGTCCCGGTAAAACTCGGTCTTGCCGTGCTTTTGGCAGCCGATGGCCGTGTAGATTTCGTAATCGACCTTGTTGGGAAACAGGGGCCGTAGAAAATGCACCAGCAGGGCAGGCACTGGGCAGTACACCATAAAGTAAGCCCGGGCGAAGCCGAACAGGATGGAGGCATCATCGGTTGAGATGATCAGGGTATCGATATAGAGCCCGCCTTGGTCGTCGTGCAGGATGGGCAGGATAAAGGGCAGCAGCAGGCCGCCCTGTTCCAGACGGCCCACCAGGTAGGCGCCCTTGTTGCGGAAAAACAGGGTGTTGACCAGGGTCAGGGTAAAATCACCCTGTTGCAGCCCGCTCGGGCCGTATTCTTTCAGGTAGCGGCAGGCATAATCCAGATCCCGCTCCAGCCGACTGAAGGGCGTATCCAAGTCCAGACGGGCCAGTATCTCCCGCAGGCAGCCGTTCAGTTGCGCGAGGCTGGTCCGGTATGTCCAGGTGTAGGGACTCAGGTCCGGGTTTGGGGCGCGTTTGACAAAGCTGTGTACATAGAGGTTTTCGGCGCGGATATTCTGGTGGCGAAAGGTACGGCGATAGACGGAGTTATAAAATGACTCGGCAATCTCGAAGTTGTCGTGGTCGGTGAGCAGATCGTTGAAAGCCTGCTTGATGGATTTCAGGCAGTTTTGATCGAGCGGGGCGCCGCCGTTGTGGTCGCGCATGGCCTGCAGGGTTTCATTGACATGATGATCGTAGAGGCGGATGCGTTGGCGACCGGCCAGCTGTACTGCCAGCCAGTCCTGGGCTTCGAACCTGTCCTTGGCGCCGAGGGTGATATCGAGAAACAGCCGGTAAAACCGATCGAAGCGGGTCAAAATGATCTGTGCCATATCCTTGGCAGGAGTCGGGCCCATAAGTCGTGTCCTGTAAACCGGGTCAGCCCTTATCAAACACCGCCCGGGCTGGTAATTCGAGCATTGATTGCGCACAATGTGCGGCCTTTCACAAAGGGGAGTGGGATGGAGCTGTATTTTGTACTGAAATCGCCGGCGCGGGCAGAAAACGTCGGTGCCGCGGCCCGGGCCATGAAAACCATGGGCTTTGACAAGATGCGGCTGGTGGACAGTCGGGTGCATCAGCAGGAGCAGGCGTCCTGGGTTGCCCACGGGGCCCAGGAGATACTGGAGCAGGCGGAATACTTTGCGGGGCTCGAAGAGGCCCTGGGCGACATGGACCTGGTGATTGCCACCACGGCCCGTAGCCGGGGCCGCTATCGTTATTATCTGACGCCGCAGCAGGCCTGTGAGCAGGTCAACAACAAGCAGCTGAACAAGGTGGCGTTATTGTTCGGCTGTGAGGAGTCCGGCCTGAGTAACGAAGAGTTGGCTTATGCGGATATTATCAGCTACCTGCCGCTCAAGGTCAGTTATCCATCGTTGAATCTGGGACAGGCAATCATGCTGTACGCCTATGAGTTCAGCCAGGGATTGATGCCGGCTACCGCAGAAAATGCTGAGCAAACAGCGCAAAATAGTCAGTTAAAATTGCTTCAATGTAAAACAGAGGAATTGTTTGATTTAATCGGTGTTTCCCAGCATGAAAAACTGGCTGAGTGGGTAAGAGACCGATTGCCTATGCTGGAGCAACGGGATCTGAATCTGTTGCATCTGCTGTACAAAGATCTGACCCGGGCATTGTCGCGCAAGGGTGAAAGTTGACAAGCAGCGGCCACCAAGGTATTGCTATGCCATCCGATTTCAGAGGTTGTTCGTCATGCCGCTTAATGCCCGTCGCATTATCACCACCATTATTACCGGTACCACCCTGGGTGGCACTGGAGCGGGCTGATGCGCTGACGACAAACAGATTTGAATCCTTAAGCCCGTATCCCAACCAGATACGGGCTTTTTCGTTTTATTCAGGGAGTACTACATGCGTGTCTTGAAATTTGGTGGCACTTCATTGGCCAATGCCGAACGGTTTCTGACCGTTGCCGACATAGTGGTCAACAACCAGCAACAATCCCAGGTGGCCCTGGTGCTGTCTGCGCCGGCCCGGGTAACCAACCACCTGGTGGCGGTGGTCGAGCAGACCATTCGCGGGCTGGACGCCGCCCCGGTATTGAAAGAAATTGAACAGATCTTCGCCGACATCATTTCCGGTCTTCAGCAGCATTATCCCAGCCTCGACGCGGACGGCCTGAGCGCTCAGGTTGACCGGGAGCTGTCCCAGCTTACCCGCTTGCTGCAGGGCGTCAGCCTGCTGCAGCAGTGCCCCGACAATATTCAGGCTCGTGTACTGAGCCGGGGCGAGGCACTGTCCATCGCTGTGATGGGTGAGCTGCTCAAGGCCCGTGGCCACCAGGTGGAGATTATCTCGCCCCAGGCCATGTTGCTGGGCGAGGGGGGCTTCCTTGAAGCCCATGTCAACATCGAGGTCTCCCGTGAGCGCTTCCGCGAGCAGGGTATCAAGGACAATTGCGTCTATCTGATGCCGGGCTTCACCGCCGGCAATGAGCAGGGCGAGACGGTGATCCTGGGCCGTAACGGTTCCGACTATTCCGCCGCCGTGCTGGCTGCCTGTGTCGATGCCGAGTGCTGTGAAATCTGGACCGATGTGGACGGGGTATACAACTGCGATCCCCGTCTGGTGGCGGATGCCAAGCTGCTCAAGCAGCTGTCCTACAAGGAGGCTATGGAGCTGTCCTATTTCGGCGCCAAGGTCATGCACCCCAAGACCATAGCGCCCATCGCCCAGTTCCATATCCCCTGTTTGATCAAGAATACTGCCAATCCCCAGGGCGCCGGCACCCTGATAGGTCCGGAGCAGGGCGATGAAGAGCTGCAGGTAAAAGGCATTTCCGACCTGTCCGGCATGAGCATGATCAACATCTCGGGTCCGGGTATGAAGGGCATGGTCGGCATGGCCGGCCGGTTGTTTTCCAGTGTGTCCCGCGCCGGCGTCAGCATAGTGCTGATCACCCAGAGTTCTTCCGAATACAGCGTCAGCTTCTGTATCCACAGCTATGACAAGGACAAGGCCTGCAAGGCCATCGCCAGCGAGTTCTCCCTCGAATTCAAGAACCAGTTGCTGGATCCGCTGGAGATCACCGATGACCTGGCGATAATCTCGCTGATCGGCGATCGTATGCGTACCGCCAAGGGGGTATCTGCCCGCTTCCTGACCTCCCTGGCGGAAGCCTCCATCAATATTGTGGCCATCGCCCAGGGGTCCAGCGAGCGCTCCATCTCCACCGTGATCCGCAAGGAAAAGGTGGCCGAGGCGATCAAGGCCTGCCATCAGAACTTCTTTTCCAGCCGCCAGTTCATCGATGTGTTCCTGGTCGGTTGTGGTGGTGTGGGCGCGGCCCTGCTCGAGCAGATCCGCCGCCAGCAGCCGGTGCTCGAAACCCAGGATATCGGCATCCGGGTGGTGGGTATCGCCAATTCCCGCAAGATGGCGCTGGACCGCAACGGCATCGACCTCAACCAGTGGCGCGACACCCTGGAGCAGGCCCACGAACCCTTCAACCTGGAGCGGGTGACCAAGCTGGTGGCAGACAGCCACCTGATCAACCCGGTGCTGGTAGACTGTACCTCCGATGAAGGCGTCGCCGATCAGTACGCCGATTTCCTGGCTGCCGGCTTCCATGTGGTGACCCCCAACAAGAAAGCCAACACCGCCAGCCTGGATTATTACCGGGAGCTGCGCCGCACCGCCCTGGCCACCCGTCGCAAGTTTCTGTACGAGACCAACGTCGGTGCTGGCCTGCCGGTGATCGAGAACCTGCAGAACCTGATCCGTGCCGGCGATACTTTGAATGCCTTCGGCGGCATCCTGTCCGGCTCCATGTCCTATATCTTCGGCAAGCTGGACGAAGGTATGAGCTTTGCCGACGCCACCCGTATCGCCCGTGAGAACGGCTTCACCGAGCCGGATCCCCGTGACGATCTGAACGGTATGGATGTGGCGCGCAAGCTGCTGATCCTGGCCCGTGAAGCCGGTATGGAGCTGCACCTGAGCGATATCGAGGTGGAACAGGCGCTGCCACCCGGGTTTGACGCCGAGGGTGACATCGACAGCTTTATGGCCCGTTTGCCGGAGGCCAATGCCTGGTTCGAACAGCGGGTGGCGCAAGCCGCCGCCGAAGGCAAGGTGCTGCGCTATGTGGGCGCCATCGAGGGTGGCCAGTGCAAGGTCGCCATCCAGGCGGTGGACGGCAACGATCCCCTGTTCAAGGTCAAGGACGGGGAAAATGCCCTGGCCTTCTATACCCGTTATTACCAGCCGATCCCACTGGTGCTGCGCGGCTATGGCGCCGGCGCCGATGTGACCGCCGCCGGCGTGTTCGCCGATCTGTTGCGTACCCATAACTGGAAGCAGGAGGTTTAAATGAGTATTGTTGCCTACGCCCCTGCCTCGACCGCCAATATGAGCGTGGGATTCGATCTGTTGGGGGCCCCGCTGGCCCCCATCGACGGCTCCCTGCTGGGTGACAAGGTCTGGGTTGGTGAAACGGACGGCGAATTCAGCCTGACCTCCACCGGCCCTTTTGCCCACAAGCTGCCGGAGGATTACCGGGAAAACATCGTCTACGACTGCTATCTGGGCTATGGCCGGGCGCTGACCAAACGGGGCCTGACGCTGAAACCGCTGACCATGGTACTGGAGAAGAACCTGCCGGTGGGCTCGGGCCTGGGTTCCAGCGCCACCAGTGTGGTGGCGGCGCTGGTGGGCCTGAATGCCTACCACGATGATGCCCTGGACGAACAGGAACTGCTGCT
Organism: Zobellella maritima; assembly: GCF_003075035.1. Taxonomy (GTDB): domain Bacteria; phylum Pseudomonadota; class Gammaproteobacteria; order Enterobacterales; family Aeromonadaceae; genus Oceanimonas; species Oceanimonas maritima. The sequence continues at coordinate 209,129 of NZ_QCZE01000001.1, forward strand.
GCTGATGGGCGAGCTGGAAGGGCAGATTTCCGGTTCAGTTCATTACGACAATGTGGCACCCTGTTATCTGGGCGGGCTGCAGCTGGTGCTGGACGACGGCGGGGTGATCAGCCAGCCGCTGCCGGTGTTTGAAGACTGGTACTGGGTTGTGTGCTATCCGGGGATCAGCGTATCCACTTCCGCGGCCCGGGCGATACTGCCGGCCCAGTATCGCCGCCAGGACTGCCTGACTTACGGTCGCCGCCTGGCGGGCTTCGTGCATGCCAGCCATACCGGCCAGGAAGCGGTGGCTGCCGCCATGCTCAAGGATGTGATTGCCGAACCCTATCGTTCGCAGCTGATCCCCGGCTTTGCCGCCGTCCGTGACCATGCCGCCACCATGGGCGCGCTGGCTACCGGTATTTCCGGCAGTGGTCCCACCGTATTCTGCGTGATGAAAGACCTGCATCAGGCCGAAAAACTGAAAGACTGGCTGGCCGAACACTTTATTCAAAATCAGGATGGCTTTTGCCATATTTGCAAACTCGATGCCCAGGGTGCGCGGGTAACAGGAACAGAACTATGAAGTTGTACAACATTAAGGATCATTCCGAGACCATCAATTTTTCCGGTGCCGTCAAACAGGGCCTGGGTCGTGGCCAGGGGCTGTTTTTCCCGGAAAACCTGACCCCGCTGGCCAATGTCGATGCGTTGCTGGAGCTGCCGCTGGTACCGCGCTCCGTGGCCATACTTCAGCACCTGATCGGTGACGAAATTCCCGAGGACACACTGGCGGCCATGGTGGAGCAGGCCTTTGCCTTCCCCGCGCCGCTGGTCAAGGTGGACGAGCACACCTATTCGCTGGAGCTGTTCCATGGTCCAACCCTGGCGTTCAAGGATTTCGGTGGCCGCTTCATGGCCCAGTGCCTGGCTACCCTCGGCAATGACGGCAAGATCACCATCCTCACCGCCACCTCCGGTGATACCGGTGCCGCCGTGGCCCATGCCTTCTATGGTCTGCCCAACATAGAAGTGGTGATCCTCTATCCCCAGGGCAAGATCAGCCCCTTGCAGGAAAAACTGTTCACCACCCTGGGCGGCAATATCCGTACCCTGGCGGTGGAAGGGGACTTCGATGCCTGTCAGGCTCTGGTCAAACAGGCCTTCGATGACGAACAGCTGAAGCAGGCAGTGGGCCTGAATTCGGCCAACTCCATCAACATCAGCCGGTTGGTGGCCCAGGTTTGCTACTACTTCGAGGCCATCGCCGAACTGCCCGCCGAACAGCGCCACAAGGCGGTGATTGCCGTGCCGTCAGGCAACTTCGGCAACCTGACCGCCGGTCTTATCGCCAAGGCGCTGGGGCTGCCGGTGAAACGTTTCGTCGCGGCCACCAATGCCAATGATACCGTGCCCCGTTACCTGGACAGCGGCAACTGGGATCCCAAGGATACGGTGGCTACTTTGTCCAACGCCATGGATGTCAGCCGTCCCAACAACTGGCCGCGGGTGGAAGAGCTGTGCCGGGTCAAGGGCTGGTCCCTGTCCGATATCGCCTCCGGCGCCCTGACCGACGAGCAGACCCGGGATGCGCTCAAGCGGCTGTTTGCCCAGGGTTATCTGTGCGAGCCCCACGGTGCCATCGGTTGGGAGCTGCTCAACAAGGAGCGGGGCAAGGATGAGGTCGGTATCTTCCTGTGTACCGCCCACCCGGCCAAGTTCAAGGAAAGCGTGGATGAAATACTGCAGCAGGATATCCCGCTGCCGGGCCCGCTGGCCAAGCATGGTGCCATGGAATCCCTCTCCGAAGTGATCCCTGCCGATTTCTCGGTATTGAAAGCCAAGATGATGAAATAATCGGGATTCTTGCCGATACAAAGCCGGGCTCGACGTCATTCGAGCCCGGCTTTTTTATTTTGGGTCCTGTCCCGGCTGGCTGGTTAAAGATCGGCTGTCAGCGATAATCGGGGTGTCTTGTAAGAGATCTCTCAATCAGCGCCGGGAAAAAACGCTTTATGGCCGGGAGTTTTTAACATGCATATAGATAATTATCTGATTTAAATGTAGTTTTAATTTTTGATTGAAATTTGACCGGTTTGTACTAGCCGGCAATCGATTGAGCCGCTCGGGGAAATCCGTATAGTGAATACCACAGCAGGACGCTGACGAGTCAGGAAGATGGATTGGCGAGGACGCCACAGGATAGCCGGCAGGAGCCGGGACAAGGATAAGGAAGCGGTGCCGGTCAGGATGGCAGGCAGCCAGGATGGTTAAGGACAAACCCGGATGGGTTAGGGAACAGCTTCAGGATGAAGCAGGGATACCTCCAGGACAGGAGCGGTTACATACGGGATGTATGTTGTCAGGACGATGCAGGACACTCCGACGGAACGGGTAGGGGAAGACTCGGGACGGGTCAGGTCAGGGAATGCAGGGAGCAATCAGGTTTACGGATTAAACCGATACGACGTTTGAAGAGGGCAGCCATTGGCTGCCCTCTTTTCTATTGTGCGATATACCCGGCACTACCTTAGAATTACCGGCCTGTGATAACGTGTTAGACCCGTTTATGCAGATAAGGTAGTTAGCCGAATGAGCCAGGCATTGGACGAACTCCTCACCCTGTTGGCCCTGGAGCCGCTGGATGACGGCCTGTACCGGGGGCGAAACCGGGATGTGGGCTCCCGCTCCGTATTCGGAGGGCAGGTTATGGGGCAGGCCCTGGCCGCCGCCAAATACACCTTGCCGGACAGGCCCGTGCATTCATTCCATGCGTACTTTTTACGGCCCGGTGATAAAGACAAGCCCATTATTTATGATGTGGAAATTATCCGCGACGGCAGGACCACCTCTACCCGCCGGGTCAAGGCGGTACAGTACGGCAAGCCCATTTTTTACATGATGGCCTCGTTTCAGGATCCGGTAACCGGTTTTGATCACCAGGCCCCGATGCCGGCGGTCGCCGGACCCGAAGGACTGGTCCCCGAGCTGGAGCGGATCCGGGAACTGAAGTCGCATCTTCCGGAGCGCATCCGCGACCTGCTGCTTGCCGAAAAGCCTATCGAAATACGCCCTGTGAATTATGTGAACCCGCTGAAGCCGGAGGTGTGCGAGCCGGTCCGTTATACCTGGATGAAGGCCAACGGTACGCTGCCGGATGATCTCCGTATCCATAAATACCTGCTGGCCTACGCCTCCGACTTCGGCTTCTTGCCGACTTCCCTGCAGCCCCATGGCCGCTCCTTCTGGGAAACCGGGCTGCATGTCACCACCATGGATCATTCCATGTGGTTCCATCAGGATTTCCGCTTCGATGACTGGCTGCTGTATGCGGTGGAAAGTCCGCGGGCCGCTGCCGGACGGGGACTGGTCCAGGGACGTTTCTACAACCAGGACGGGGTGCTGGTAGCCAGTACCATACAGGAAGGGCTTATTCGTGAACGGGATGCGGTGAAATAATACCAGGCGGCGCAAAGAGAGCACCTTTGTTGGCGTAATGCCTACCAGGGCCCCCCTACAGAGCGCGCGTGGGTGCGAGTAAAGCGCCGGTCTGCCGGACGACTTGCAGCCGACAGAGTCTGCTTTTAAGCTAGGCCTTTTACTGTGACGGATACCAATGATGTTGACCTGGAGCCAGGTGATAGGCGAAGAAAAGCAGCAGGCATATTTCCAGCAGGCGCTGGCTTTCGTCCAGGCCGAACGGGCCGCCGGCAAGCAGATATATCCCCCCCAGCAGGATATGTTCAATGCCTTTGAGTATACCGAACTGGCCGATGTCAGGGTGGTCATCCTGGGTCAGGATCCCTATCACGGTCCTCAGCAGGCTCATGGCCTGTGTTTTTCGGTGCTGCCCGGGGTACGTACACCGCCGTCCCTGGCCAATATGTACAAGGAGCTGAGTACCGATATTCCCGGTTTTCAGACTCCCGGCCATGGTTACCTGGAGTCCTGGGCCCGTCAGGGAGTGCTGTTGTTGAATACGGTATTGACGGTGGAGGCGGGCAAGGCCCATTCCCATGCCCGGCTGGGTTGGGAGACCTTTACCGACAAGGTGATCCAGACGGTGAACGAGCATCTGCAGGGAGTGGTGTTCCTGCTGTGGGGCAGCCATGCCCGGAACAAGGGAGCCATGATTGATCACCGGCGTCATCATGTGCTGACCGCCCCTCACCCCAGCCCGCTTTCCGCGTACCGGGGTTTTTTCGGGTGCCGGCACTTTTCCCGGGCCAACGAGCTGCTGATCCAGCAGGGCAAGGCGCCTATCGACTGGCAACCGCCACTGCAATTGTGACAGGTAAAAAGGGGCGCCCGAGTGGGTGCCCCTGAGTCTTTATCGTGCCTACAGCATGCTCTCTATGTCACCTTCATATTCATAGGTGCAGTCCAGCAGCTGCAGTTCTTCTTGTAAACGTCGCTTATCCTTGAGTGCTTCTATTTCTCGCCATTTACGTTTTTTAGCAGGCTCACGCGTTGTGCTGCGTGGGGACCGCTCAACCACAAACTCCTGATCGAAGCTGAACCTATCCATGGGGCTCCCTCCTGTTGGCTATCAGTTGTAGTCACATTTGGATATATCACAGTCCGCTATAAAATAGAACCTTATTATTACGTTTATATTAAAAACAAAAAAAGGCGGAAAATCCGCCTTTTTTCAGGGTGTTGCAGTAAAAATCTACAACATGGTGCTGAGCATCTGCTCCAGCTTGCCCTGGTCGATGGTGAAGTTGCGGATGCCTTCGGCCAGTTTTTCGGTGGCCATGGCGTCCTGGTTGTGTTCCCAGCGGAATTCCGCTTCGGTCAGCCTGGGCGGACGGGGCTGGGTTGCACCCTTGTCGGCCAGCTTGCGGACCACTTCGCCTTCGGCCTGGCTCAGCTCTTCCAGCAGGTTGGGACCTATGGTGAGACGATCACAGCCGGCCAGTTCGAGGATTTCACCGGTATTGCGGAAGCTGGCGCCCATCACCACAGTGCTGTAGCCGTGCGTCTTGTAATAGTCATAGATCTGGGTGACCGACAGCACTCCCGGATCCTGCTCGGCGGTGTATTCTTTCTGATCGGTATTCTGTTTGTACCAGTCGAGGATGCGGCCCACGAACGGCGAGATCAGGAAGGCGCCGGCTTCGGCACAGGCCCGGGCCTGGGCGAAGCTGAACAGCAGGGTCAGGTTGCAGTTGATGCCTTCCTGCTCCAGCACTTCGGCGGCGCGGATGCCTTCCCAGGTGGAGGCCAGCTTGATCAGGATACGATCGCTGCTGACCCCGGCCTGGCTGTACAGTTCGATCAGGCGGCGAGCCTTGTTGATGCTGGCCTGGGTGTCGAAAGACAGGCGGGCATCCACCTCGGTAGAGATGCGGCCGGGAATGATTTTCAGGATTTCGCAGCCGATGTTGACCGCGAGCCTGTCGGAGGCGTCGATCAGCTGCTGGTCGCTGTCCTTGCTTTGGGTTTTCGCCCAGTCGACCGCCTCTTGTACCAGGGGCTGGTAGTCGGGAAGCTGGGCGGCCTTGAGGATCAGCGAGGGGTTGGTGGTGGCATCCTGAGGCTGGTACTTGCGAATGGCATCGATATCACCGGTATCGGCTACCACGGTTGTCAGGGATCTTAATTGGGTTAACTTATCTGTCATCGGAGTCGTCTCTCGTGCTTATACAGCTGCCCTTTCGGGAACAGGCCCACAGTATCCCCCATCCGGCCCATGAAAATAAAGTGATCATCCGTCAGAGATCATTGCCTATGCTTGCAGGAGGCACACGGGACTTAACTGACGTGGAAGCCAATCAAGATGGTCATATGTACTTAAACATGGTTTTTTGTTGGGTATATATATTAAATAATGTTTTTTATTTGGTTTTATTGTTGTTTTTTTAGGGGTGGATGCCATTTGGTGTGAGTTTGATCACAGGGTGGTTTGGGAACCCTGTGCTAGATTCCGGGCCCTGCAAAATTTGGTGGTCGATGTGTCATTGATCAACGCATATTGAAGCTCAACCGGTAATAAGGCAAAGGCAAGCCAATGGATACGATTATCTCTTTTATCAATGACCTCTTATGGGGTTCGGTACTGATTTATCTGCTGATGGGTGTGGGCGTGTTTTTTACCCTGCGCCTAAGCTTTGTGCAGTTCCGCCATTTCGGTCATATGTTCAGCGTGCTGAAACACAGCCGCAAGTCGGATCGGGCGGGCATCTCCTCGTTTCAGGCCCTGTGCACCAGCCTGGCGGCCCGGGTAGGCACGGGTAACCTGGCCGGGGTGGCGGTCGCCCTCTACCTGGGCGGGCCCGGCGCTATCTTCTGGATGTGGCTGATCGCCCTGATTGGCATGTCGACCGCCTTTGTCGAAAGTACCCTGGCTCAGCTGTACAAGGTCAAGGATGAAGACGGCAATTACCGGGGTGGCCCGGCCTACTACATGGAAAAAGGCTTGGGCATGCGCTGGATGGGGGTCTTGTTTGCCATCTTCCTGATCATCGCCTTCGGTCTGGTATTCAATGCGGTACAGGCCAACTCCATCAGTGTTGCCATGGATGTGGCCTTCGGTATCCCCCACTGGGTGAGCGGTGTGACCCTGGTGATACTGGCCGGCCTGATCATCTTCGGTGGCCTGCGCACCATCGCCCGTTTTGCCGAGCTGGTGGTTCCGGTCATGGCGCTGGCCTATCTGCTGATTGCCCTGGTGGTGGTGATGCTCAATATCACCGAATTGCCCGGGGTACTGGCATTGATCGTCAAATCCGCCTTCGGCCTGGAGCAGGCGGGCGGCGGTGCCATGGGGTATGCCATTTCCCAGGCGCTGCTCAATGGTATCAAGCGCGGCCTGTTTTCCAACGAAGCGGGCATGGGCTCGGCCCCCAACGCGGCGGCGTCGGCCACCCCTTATCCGCCTCATCCGGCTTCCCAGGGCTATGTGCAGATGCTGGGGGTGTTTGTTGACACCATTGTTATCTGTACCTGTACCGCCTCTATCATACTGTTGTCCGGACAGTTCGAACCGGGCTCGGGGGTAACAGGTATCGAGCTGACCCAGCGGGCCCTGTCCAACGAGGTGGGAGCCTGGGGTAACACCTTTATTGCCGTGGCGATCTTCTTCTTCGCCTTTACTTCTATCGTGGCCAACTATGCCTACGCCGAGAACAACCTGATCTTCCTGGAGCACAACCATAAGGCGGGCCTGCTGGTGTTCCGGCTGTTTGTACTGGGAATGGTGATGTTCGGCGCCATCGGCGAGCTGCCCACCATCTGGGCGATGGCCGATGCGTCCATGGGACTGATGGCGTTGCTCAACCTGGTGGCCATATTGCTGCTGTCCGGGGTGGTGGTGAAGTTGGCCAGAGATTACAACGACCAGCTGAAACTGGGCAAGGTCCCGACCTTCGATGCCACCAAGTATCCGGAGCTGAACCGTCAACTGGAAGACGGTATCTGGGATACCAACAAGAAATAGATAAGTGATTGGGGGGCACTCCATGCTGGAGTGACCCCATGCCCTGAGGTTTAAGGCTGTTCCCCTACCAGGAACTGTTTGCTGATGGCCTTGAAAGTGTCGGTGCCCGACTGATGCATCAGTTCGAACACCACCATTTCCCGGCTGACTATCTGAGCCCCGGCGTCACGCATCCGGGCCAGGCCCAGCTGGTGGTTTTCTTCCGTACGGCTGCCGGTGGCATCGGCCACGACAAATACTTCCTTACCCGCATTCAGTAAATCCATTACGGTCTGCAGTACGCAGACATGGGTTTCCATACCGCAGACAATGAGCTGGCTGTATTCCTGCCAGTGATCGGGCAGGCATCGAGCCGCCATGGCGGAGAAATGCATTTTCTCGACGATCTCCGGCTGTTCAACCAGGGCCGTCAGTGCCTGCCGGGTATGGCCCAGGCCCTTGGGGTATTGTTCGGTAAAGAGAACAGGGGTGCCCAGCAGGGTACAGGCGGAAATCAGCCACTGAACGCGTGCGCTCATCTGCTCGCCCTTGTGGATGGCGGGCACCAGCTTGTCCTGGATATCCACCACCATTAATCCCGCTTTGCCCATTTCCATCAACATAGCTGTCTCCCTTGATTGGTGAAGAGCCCAGTATCGCCCGTTTTCAGTTCCATTGTCACGATACGCCGGGCGAGTCGGGCGCTTGGACCCTGCCTGCCGGGTATATTTTCCGGGACCTCTTGCACTTGTCGCGGTTTCGATTTATCTATATGGCCCGCTGCTTTCGGCTTCCGCCGTGAGGCAGCAAGTATCAGGCCACACAGAGGAGAGATGACCGGCCAGCGCACATTCCCTTGTCGACCATGCAGGCGACGAGTCGTGCCATTCCATCCGTTGACCACACCCGTTCCCCGGCTGCCGGAGCCTGCCCGTAAGGGATAATCCGTGCATTTACCCAATATGAGTTCGTTTCGTCACTGTTTTAGTTTTGCCAGGAGGTAAGGCGTAGATGAGTGGTGGCAATCCCTGTTTGACCTGTGGCGCCTGTTGCGCCTTTTTTCGCGTTTCCTTCTACTGGGGAGAGATCCACAGTGATTATCAGGTGCCTGAAGCACTGACCGAGCCGGTAAACCATACCCGGTTGGCGATGCAGGGCTCCAATCACCCCCGGCCCCGCTGTGTGGCGCTGGAAGGGACGGTGGGAGACTGTGTCTCCTGCAGCATCTACCCCAACCGGCCCAGCCCCTGCCGACAGTTCGAGGCCAATGATGCAGATGGTGCCTGTAATCGGGCCAGGGCCGCCTACGGGCTGCCGCCGCTGGATTCGGAGCCGGCCGCGGCCTGAGAGCAGGGAAACGAGACGGGTGGCACCCGGCAATCTGTTCTGGTTTTTTCAGATTTGTTCGGTAGGCTTGGAAGCATAAGAAAAAACGAAGGAAGGTAGTTATGGACGCGCTTTCAGCCCTCGAACTCAGAGTGATTGGTTGTTTAATTGAAAAGCAGGTATCAACGCCAGATGCCTATCCCCTTACCCTGAATTCCCTGGTCAATGCCTGCAACCAGAAAAGCAACCGGGATCCGGTGCTGTCCCTGAGCGAGCAGCAGGTACAGCAGGTGCTTGACGGCCTTGCCGACAAGCGGCTGGTCAACAATGTGGCGGGCTTCAATGCCCGGGCGGCCAAATATCAGCACAGGTTCTGCAATACCGAATTCGGGGGCCTGCGCTTCAGTGCCCGGGAGCTGGGCATTGTCTGTGAGCTGATGCTGCGCGGTCCGCAGACCCCGGGCGAATTGAGGAGTCGTACCCAGCGGCTATGCCAGTTCGACGAGGTCAGCCAGGTGGAAGATTGCCTGCAATCCCTGCTGGAGCAGGGGTATGTGGTGAAGCTGCCCCGGCTGCCGGGCAAGCGGGAATCCCGCTATGCCCACCTGTTTGGCGAGGAAACCGAATTTGAACAAGCGGTTATGCCCGGCCACGGCGACCGGGAAGCCGAGCTGGCGCAGCAGGTACAGGAACTGACCGCCGAAGTGGCCCTGCTCAAGGCCCGCATCAAGGAGCTGGAAGGGTAAATTGCGCCGAGGTCATCGCTCCTGCAGCAGACGTTCGATAAACCCTTCGGTCCCCTCGGGCAGGCCTGCCTGCTGAAACAGCAAGCGGCCCTGCTCATCCAGCACGGTAACTGCATTGGCATGAGCTACACTGCCATCGGCCTGTCCCTGGTACTGGATATTGAGTGCCATGGCCAGGGTGCGGACATTATTATCGTTGCCGCTGAGCAGGGTCCAATGGCTGTCGAGCCCTCTCTTTCGGGCAAAATGGCGTAATACCCTGGGGGTGTCCCGGTTCGGGGTCAGGGATACCAGTACAAAGCCGACTTCTTGCTGCTGCGTTTCGCTGAGGGCCTTCTGCACCGCCTGCATGTTGGAAACCAGCATGGGACAGGCAAGCAGGCAATCCGTGTACATCATCCCGATGATCCGCTTTTTTCCGGCAAAATCCGCGATCTTGATGTTGTTGCCCCGTTCGGTCTGCCATTGGCTGTTGAGCTGATAGACGGAATCTCCGGGCAGGGCGGCATGCAGGCTAAAGGCCAGCAGCAGGGCGGCCAGTGGCAGCAGTGTACTATGTTTCATTTATCTCTCCTGTGCGCACCGAAAGCCCAGGTTCCCGAGGGTATAGGGTGCCTTTAGGCTGGAGCGGAAACCAAACCGCATAAAGGCGGCGTAATCGGAAGGATCGGCGGATCCGGCGGCGGCCGAGCCACAGAACAGTCCCTTGTCCAGGCTGCTGTCACCGCGGGACTCACCTGTCACCAGAGTAGAGTTGAAATCCTGGGTCCATTCCCATACCAGGCCGTGCAGATCATGCAGCCGCCAATAGTTGGCTGGCCTCTGGCCGACGGCTTCCAGGGTGGTGGTGGACGGCCTGGCATACCAGGACAGGATGCGCTGGGTATACGCGGGCTCGTGGCTGCCATCGGCCGCCAGCTCTGAGGCCAGGGCGGCAAATTCCCACTCGGCGACCGTCGGCAGCCGCTTGCCCCGGGCCTTGCAATAGGCATCGGCAGCATACCAGGATACATGGGTAACCGGGCTGTGTAGCGCGGCTTCCTCAGGTTGCCAGCCGTCATCCCCGGTTTGCCAGTGTTTAAGATAGTCATGCTCGGCAAAGAGGGCGGGGACCTGTCCTTTCTGCCAGTGCGGATATCGGGCGACAAAGTCGGCAAATTGCCGGTTGGTGACGGGGGTGACATCCATGCGAAATGGCGCGACCTGCAGCAGCGGGCTGTTCTTGCTCAGATACAGAGGCCGGACTTCCCCGCCGGGAAGCTCGGCCATCTGCAGTGCCGCCAGGATCAGCAGTGCGCCATTCATCAGTGGGCACTTCCTTCCATGATAATGGTTTTGCCCTGGCTGCGACGTTCGACCACCTGTTCGGGAGTGATCACGCCGCCCTTGTTACCCCAGCTGTTGAGCACATAGGTCAGCACGTTGGCCACTTCTTCGTCGGGCAGGCTCATGGCCGGCATGATGCTGTCGAAGCCCTGACCATTGACCTTGATCGGGCCCTTCAGGCCGTGTAATACGATGTCGATGGCGCGGGTGGTATCTTCATTGAGAAAGTCGGACTCGGCCAGCGGCGGAAAGGCATTGGGGATACCCTGGCCTTGGCTCTGGTGACAGGCCTGGCAGTTGGCTTCATAGGTGCGCTGACCAAAGCGGAGCTGCTCGTCCTTGTTTTTCGCCACCAGCTTGGGATGGCCGTTGGGTATGCTCTGCACCGCCGAGCCTTCCGGCAGATAGACACTCTCTGCCACCTTGCCGGAGTACACTATCTTGTCTTCGTCTCCTGCCACCTGCATCATCCCCAATGCCCCCTTGTTGAAGGCGCGGAAAATGGAATGATCCACCAGGATAAAGTTGCCCGGGACGTCCAGGGTAAATTCCACGGCGGCGGCACCTCCGGCCGGTACCAGCGTAGTCTGCACATTCTCGTTGGTCATATTGCCGCCTTCGACATTGACCTTGTCGAAAATTTCACCAATGACATGGAAAGAAGACACCAGGTTGGGGCCACCGTTACCTACATAGAGGCGGACTGTCTCACCCACATTGGCGGTCAGCGCCTTCTCGCCGTTCAATGCGCCCACCGCGCCGTTGAACAGCACATAATCCGGCTGCTCCTTGATGGCTTTTTCCATATCAAAGGGCTGCAGGCCCTGCTCGCCGAAGGCGCCCTTGGTATAGAAGTCACCCTGCATCACATAATATTCCCGGTCCACCGGCGGCAGGCCTTCCTCGGGTTCGACCAGGATCAGGCCATACATGCCGTTGGCGATATGCATGCCGACCGGCGCAGTGGCGCAGTGGTACACATAGAGGCCGGGATTGAGCGCCTTGAAGTTGAATACCGAGGTATGGCCGGGGGCGGTAAAGGACGAGGCGGCGCCGCCCCCTGGACCGGTGACCGCATGCAGGTCGATGTTATGGGGCATCTTGGAACCGGGATGGTTGGAAAGGTGGAACTCGATTTCGTCTCCTTCCCGTACCCGGATAAACTGGCCCGGCACCGAGCCGCCGAAGGTCCAGAACATATATTCCACCCCATCGGCGATTTCCATCACCTTCTCGACCGTTTCCATCTTGACCACCAACTTGGCGGCATAATCCCGGGTGATGGGGGGCGGCACCATGGGCGGGGAGGTTAGTATGGCTTCTTCAACGGGCAGGGGGGCGGCATTCACCGACAGGGCGAAGGTCATACCGAGGGCGGCAACAAGCTGGCTCAATTTCATGGGAACACTCCCGGAGTATTGTTGTGGTAGCGGACTATAAATGCTGTATTTCACAGTTGAGTTTATGGTCTGGCTCCGCTTTCGGCCTGATATAGATCAACAAAACATCGTGATATGAGCATGAGATCCACAAATGAGGCCCAGATAAAAGGTGAGCTGTGTCATGGTTTACAATTTATTTACCTGTTCACGAAGGCGGCTTACATAGCGTTTTTTTAGTTATTTTTACAATTAAATCATTGCTTTATTGTTTTTGTTAACACTGGGGAGGGGAGTGGTTGGGGGTGACTGGGTGGAATTTGTGTTAATGGAGTGTATATATAATTATATATTCATAATAATATTAAACCCGTCTTGTGACAAAACCAAAGGAGAAAGCAATGGATAGCAATATACAACCTTTTGGAAAGCGTTTTCACAAAAGTCTGTGGGGAGTCATGTTGGGAGCCAGTCTGGCTTCCGGATCGGTCTACGCCGAGACCCTGAGGATCGCCGGTAACTTCGCCCTCGATCATTCCAGCAGCCAGGCAATGGAAATCTTCAAGGAAAAGGTAGAAACCGCGACCGACAAGGGTATCAAGGTCCATCTGTTCCCGGCCATGCAGCTGGGCGGGGCGGCAGAAAACGTCGATCAGGTGCGCTCCGGGGTATTGAGCATGACCTGGATAGGGGTTTCCTTCCTGTCGCGTACCGTGCCCGAGCTGGAAGCCATCAGCCTGCCCTTTGTGCTCAAGGACAGGGAAACCGCCTTCCGAGTTATCGACGGCAAGGTAGGGGAGCTGCTCAATGAAAAGCTGGCGGATAAAGGCTTCGTCGCCCTCGGCTTTATGGAGCTGGGCGCGCGCCATATCACCAACAGTGTGCGGCCCATCGAGTCTATTGAAGACTTCGAAGGACTCAAGATCCGTTTGCAGCCGAATGAAACCCACCTGAATAGCTTCCGTGCCCTGGGTGCCAGCCCAGTGTCCATGGGTATCAACGAGGTGTATTCGGCCCTGCAGCAGAAGGTGATCGACGGTCAGGAAAACCCGTTCAGCATCATTCGCAAGAACAACTTCGGCGAAGTGCAGCAGTATCTGACCGATACCAATCACTTCTTCGACTTTATCGTGGTGGTGGCCAACAAGAAAAAGTTCGATCGCATGTCCGATGAAGAGCAGCAGGTATTGCGTGATGCCATGGTCAAGGCCGTTGCCTGGCAACGGAACAAGGCCGCCGAAGAAGACATCCAATCCCGGGACGAGCTGATTGCCGCCGGCATGAAGTTCAATGCCGTTACACCCGAGCTGAATCAGGCCATGCAGAAAAAAACCGCCGGTATCGTCGAAGAGCTGAAAGAGCGTCTCGGTGCTGACCTGGTTGATGCGGTACTGGAGGGAGCCAAGTCATGAAAACCGGCCACAGTGAGCATGTCGATATGCTTGCCGGGCCGGGGGCAAGCTCATCCCTCGCAGCGCCGGCAAGGCGCTGGCTGCTGAAGGTGGACAGCGCCTCCATGGTCCTGATCCAGGCCACCATGGCAGTCATGGTGCTGCTGGTGTCGTCTCAGGTGTTAAGTCGTTATTTGTTTTCGGAGTCCATCGATTGGGCGGATGAAGGGTCTCGGCTGGCCTTCGTCTGGGCCATCTTCCTCGCCATTCCCCACGGGCTCAAGCAGGGGGTGCATGTGGGCATCGATGTGCTGACCAACCGGCTGCCGGCCCGCTGGCAGGAGCGACTCGCACGCTTCATGTTGCTGGTAAGCGGTGGGTTGATGGTGGTGGTCTGCTATCAGGCAGTGATGGTTTCTATCGACACCTGGGAAGAGCTGATGCCAACTCTGCCGGTGACCGCCTCGGTGTTCTATTTCCCGGTGATGCTTAGCTGCGGCCATGCCTTGCTGCACCTGCTGTTCATGGCCTGGCAGGGTACCGATACCTGGCGTGAGCCGGATAACGAGGAGGCAATCTCATGACCACACTGGCCATCGTGTTGTTTCTGGTGCTGGCCCTGCTCGGCATGCCCCTGGCATTTTCCCTAGGTCTGGCGGCCTTGGGTGGTCTGGCCTACAGCGGCATCGAGCTGTCGGTATTGCCCCAGCGGATGATGCACGCGGTCAACTCCTTTCCGCTGATGGCGATTCCGTTGTTCATGCTGGCGGGGGAGCTGATGGTGGGTGGTCAGGTGATGCAGCGCACCATCGATTTCGCCAACGCCGTCGTCGGTCGGGTCAAGGGTGGACTGGCCCATGTGACTCTGCTGTCCGGCCTGGGCCTGGCCTCGGTGACCGGTGCCGCCGTGGCCGGTGCCAGTGCCCTGGGCACCACCATGATGCCGTCGATGAAAAAGCATTACGACGTAGGCTTCGGCTCGGCGGTGGTGGCCTCGGCCTCCAACCTGGGTCCCATTATTCCGCCCAGCGCAGCCATGATTGTCTATGCGTTGATGGCGGGCTCTTCGGTGTCGGTCGGCGGCCTCTTCATGGCCGGTGTTGTACCCGGGATCCTGCTGGTGGTCGGCATGATGGGTTTGGCCAGCTATATCGCGCATCGCAAGGGTTATGCGCCCACCGGTGAACCCTTCAGCTGGAAAAATCTGCTGATCCAGGGCAAGCGGGCAGGGGCCATCATCCTGATGCCGGTAGTGGTGATCGGCGGTATCGTCGGTGGTGTCTTCACCGCCACCGAAGGGGCGGCCATCGCGGTGATTTACGCCTTTATCGTCGGCAAGTGGGTTACCCGCAAGCTGAGCTGGGACGATCTGCCGGGCTGCATGTTCCGGGCTGCCCTGACCTCGGCGGTAGTAGGCGCGCTGATCGCCTTTGCGACCCCGCTGACCTTCCTGTTTACCATAGAGTTGCTGCCGCTGCGGTTGTCGGAGTTCATCCAGGGCTTCACCAGCAACCCCGAGGTGTTTCTCGCCATGGTGATGGTGATGCTGCTAATTGTCGGTATGTTTCTGGAGTCGAACGCAGCCTACATTATGTTGGTTCCGCTGTTTGCTCCCATCGCCCTGACCTACGGTATAGACCCGCTCTATTTCGGCTTTCTGTTCGTGTTCAACCTGGTGATCGGCATGATGACGCCCCCGGTTGGTGTGCTGCTGTTCGTGATGTGCGGCATTGCCAAGATTCCGATGTCCCAACTGTTGCGTTATGTCTGGCCCTTTATTGCCCTGCAATATCTGGTGCTGATGTTGTGCTGGATTTACCCGGAAATCGTGACGGCCCTGCCGCATGCCCTGGGTTATTGATTGTTAACTGAAAAATCGTAAATTTTCCAAGGAGAAGATAATGACTGATCGTACATTGTTAGGTGTGTTAACTCCGTCTTCCAACACCACGCTGGAGCCGGTAACCGCCGACATTCTGCATGGGGTCGACAACACCAGCGCCCACTTCGGCCGACTCAAGGTAACCGAGATTTCACTGACCGAGCAGGCCCTGAGCCAGTTCGACAACGAACCTTTCCTTGAGGCGTCCCGGCTGCTGGCTGATGCCAGAATGCAGTCCGTTACCTGGAGCGGTACTTCGTCGGGCTGGCGCGGTTTTCAGGATGACGAAATATTGTGCGATGCCATCACCCGGGAAACCGGCATTCCCGCCACCACCTCGGTGCTGGCGCTGAACGAGCTGTTCGACTTGACCGGGGTCAAACGTTTCGGCCTGGTTACCCCCTACCTGCATGACGTGCAGCATAAAATCGTCGAGAATTATGGTCGCTCCGGTTACGAATGTGTGGCCGAGCGTCATCTCAACGACAAGGGGAACTTCTCCTATTCCGAGGTGAGCGAGCAGACCCTCGCCAATATGGTACGCGAAGTGGCCAGAACCCAGGATTGTCAGGCGATCACCATTTTCTGTACCAACCTGCGCGGAGCCCGGGTGGCGGCTGAGCTGGAAAAGGAAATCGGTATTCCCATCTATGACACCATTTCTACCGGTATCTGGAAGGGCATGCTGCTGGCCGGTGCCGATCCCGGCAAGATTAAAAACTGGGGCAGTATTTTTTCGATTAAGCCATAATTATATATTATGTAATATCAAGCCCTGGTTCGCCGGGGCTTCCATGCTCGAAAGCCCAATCCAGGCGGGACAGGGATCACGCTTGCTACGTCCGAATATGGCGCTTTCATGCAGCAGACAGTATGCTGCCCGGCTTAGAGCCGCGTCCAGATATAAATACAAGAAGGTGAGCACTGTGGTCACTCCCATCAACAGTTACGGTAGAAATTCCCTGCGTCGTCGCTCCCTGCATGAGGAAGTGGCCGATTGTGTTCGCACCATGATCATCGAAGGTGAGCTGGAAGAAGGCCAGCGCATCAACGAGCCCGAGTTGTGTCAGCGACTTGATATTTCCCGAACCCCCCTGCGCGAGGCGCTGAAAGTGCTTCACTCCGAAGGCATGGTCACCATAGAGCCCAACCGGGGAGCCTGGGTAGCCACCATTACGGCCGAGGAGATTCGCGAGCATTTCGAGATCATTAGTACCCTGGAACGGCGTGCCGCCGAGCTGGCCGCCATCAAGGCCAGCGAGAGCGATCTCACTCGACTGAGCCAGTTGCAGGAAAAGCTGGAGCACCACCACCAGGCCCAGGAACGTCATGAGTATTTCGAAATCAACCAGCATATTCACCGCTTGATCATCGAGCTGGCGAACAACGAAAGCCTGACTCATTTACACCATCAGCTGATGAATCGCGTCAGTCGCGGGCGTTACCTGGCCATCGGTATGCAACATCGTTGGGACGAATCCGTCGATGAGCACAAAGCCCTGCTCGACGCCCTGCTGGCGCGCGATGGCGACAGAGCCGGCCGCATTCTGGCCGAGCATGTGATGCATACCGGTGAAACCGTGGTCAAAGAGCTGGAACAGCAACAAAAGGTTGGCTGACCGGATCTTCGCTCAGCCCTTATTCCCTATCTGTTCATCCCTACCCTACAAAACGCCGCACGGCGGTACACCGCCGATGCCTTTAGCGTTTTTTCTGCACCTCGCCGGCCCTGGCCGCTCTTGTTTCCGCTGACCGTCAGCTCGGCTCTCCCTTTCTTGGTCACAATGCCACTGCGCCCCTGTATCACCTCTCGAATTCACATTTACACACAATATTTAACTAAAATGTTACAAATATAGTGATCCAGATCGCATATTGCCACCGTATCGATTGAGCGTTCTCTCGAGTAATGCTTAATTACGAATATATAATTATATATTCAATCTGGCCTGTCCGGCAGGCAAACGGCAAAAGAGGAAGGCATATGTCTGAATTCGATCTGGTAATCCGCAATGGCCGCATCGCGACCGCCGCCGATATTACCGAATGTGATCTGGCCATAACGGATGGCCGCATCGTCGCCATGGGCGAGGAGTTAGGTCCGGGCCGGCAGGAAATCGACGCCCGGGGATTGTGGGTATTGCCAGGCGGGGTCGACGCCCACTGCCACCTGGATCAACCCATGCCGGAAGGACTACGCATGGCCGACGACTTTCACTCCGGCACCCGCTCCGCGGCCTGCGGCGGCACCACTACTGTGATGCCGTTTGCGGCCCAGGAAAAGGGCCAGTCCCTGAAGGCGGCGGTGGCGGATTATCACAATCGCGCCGAGGGAAAGGCCTTTGTCGACTATGCCTTCCACCTGATCGTCACCGACCCCACCGAGACGGTGCTCAAGGAAGAGCTGCCCGAACTTATCCGCCAGGGCTGCACCTCCTTCAAGATCTACATGACCTATGACGATCTCAAGCTCAACGACGGCCAGATCCTCGACGTGTTGGCCCTGGCCCGCACCGAAGGCGCCATGGCCATGATCCATGCGGAGAACGCCGACTGCATCGGCTGGCTGACCCAGCGTCTGCTCGACGCCGGCCACACCGCGCCCAAGTATCACGCTGCGTCCCGCCCCATGCTGGTGGAGCGGGAGGCGACCCACAGGGCCATCGTCCTGTCCGAGCTGGTGGACGTGCCCATCCTGGTGGTACATGTATCCGGTGCCGAGGCGGTGGAGCAAATCCGCTGGGCACGCAGCAAGGGCATCAGCATCTATGCGGAAACCTGTCCCCAATACCTGTTCCTCACTGCCGAGGATTTGGGGATTGATGGTTACCAGGGTGCCAAGTGCGTATGCAGCCCACCGCCCCGGGATCAGTCCAACCAGCAGGTGATCTGGGACGGCCTGGACGATGGCCTGTTCACCATCTTCTCCTCGGATCATGCCCCCTTCCGTTACGAGGACCCCCAGGGCAAGAAACCGGGCGGGGAGGAGGTGGCCTTCCCCTACATCCCCAATGGCATTCCCGGTCTGGAAACCCGGCTGCCGCTGCTGTTCTCGGAAGGGGTCAACAAAGGCCGAATCAGCCTCAACAAGTTCGTCGAGCTGACCGCCACCAACCCGGCCAAGCTCTACGGCCTGTATCCGCGCAAGGGCACCATCGCCGTCGGCGCCGATGCCGACATCGCCATCTGGGATCCAAAGCGGCAAGTCACCATCCGCAACGAGATGCTGCATCACGATGTGGACTACACCCCCTATGAAGGCCGTACCGTCACCGGCTGGCCGGTACTCACCCTGAGCCGCGGCGAACTGGTCTGGCGCGACGGCGAGGTCCTGGGCCGGGCAGGGCACGGCCACTTCCAGCCCTGCGGCAAGCCGGACATGGCCAGGCCCAAGGTCAGGGGCTGAGACCATGCGCCTGCTGCTTGTCAACGCCAATACCAGCCGGAATATCACCGAGCACCTGGCCGCCGAGGCCCGGCTGTCCTTGCCGGCAGGCTGGCAGCTGAGCACCGCCACCGGCGCCTTTGGCGCAGCGGTAATCCAGAGCCGCCGGGACTGCGCCATCGCCGAGCATGCCTGTATCGAGGCAGCCGAAGCCAGGGTGGAAGGGTGTGATGCCGTGGTAGTTGGCGTGTCGCTGGACATCGGCTTGTGGGCCCTGCGGCAGACCCTGAATGTGCCGGTGGTCGGCCTGCTGGAGGCTTCATTGATGACCGCCTGCATGGTCAGCGGCCGCTATGGCCTGGTGGTGATGGGGCGGCAGACGATGCCCCTCTACCGGGAGTTGGTCGCCCGTCATGGCCAGGAAGCCAGATTGGCCGGGATCGAGGCCATCTGTGCCGGTGCGCCCGAGGTGTATGCAGCGCCGGAACAGTTTGCATCGACCCTGGTCGAGGCAGCCAATCGGCTGGTAGCCAGCGGGGCTGAGAGCGTCATCCTGGTCGGGGCGGTAGTGGCCGGCATGCATCGCCGACTGCAGCCCAGGGTCGCGGTGCCGCTGCTCGACGGCATGGCCTGTGCCGTCACCCAGGCCTGCGGCCTGGCCGGCCTGGTATTGCCCAAGGCTGAGGCAGGCAGTGTTCGACCGAGTTAATCAAGGAACCGGGGATTCCCCATCATCAGTAAGTACATCAAGGAGTGAGTATGTCATACAAGAGTGGTCGTCATTTTCTGCAGATCCCGGGACCATCGCCGGTACCGGATCGCATCCTGAGCGCCATGAGCTATCAGACTATCGATCATAGGGGACCCGAGTTTGCTGAGCTGGGGCAGGAAGTGCTGGCCGGCATCAAGCGGATTTTCAAGACCGACAGCCCTGTGGTGATCTACCCAGCCTCGGGGACCGGTGCCTGGGAGGCGGCCTTGGTCAATACCCTGAGCGCCGGCGACACAGTGCTGATGTGCGAGACCGGCCAGTTCGCCACCCTCTGGCATGAACTGGCCACCAAGCTGGGGCTGGAGGTGGAGTTCATCCCAGGTGACTGGCGCCACGGCGCCGACCCTCAGGCCATCGAAGCCCGGCTGAAAGCCGATAGCGAGCAGCGGATCAAGGCGGTGTGTGTGGTGCATAACGAAACCTCCACCGGCGTAACCAGCCGGATCCCTGAGATCCGCCGGGCCATCGACAACAGCAACCACCCTGCGTTGTTCCTGGTCGATACCATCTCCGGGCTGGCGTCCGCCGACTATCGTCACGACGAGTGGGGTGTGGACGTCACCGTATCCGGCTCCCAGAAAGGCTTGATGCTGCCGCCGGGGATCAGCTTCAACGCCCTCAGCGACAAGGCGCTGGCCGCGGCCAAGCAGGCCAGGCTGCCCAAGTCTTACTGGGACTGGCAGCCGATGCTGGCCAGCAACGCCACCGGCTATTTCCCCCATACCCCGGCCACTAACCTGCTGTTCGGCCTGAAAGAAGCGATCCACATGCTGGAAGTCGAGGGCCTGGACCAGGTATTCGCCCGTCACCAGCGCCATGCGGAGGCCACCCGTCGTGCGGTGCGCGCCTGGGGCCTGGAGGTGCTGTGCCTTAACGAGCATGAATACAGCCCGGTGCTAACTGCCGTGGTGCTACCTGACGGGCATGATGCCGATCGGCTGCGCCGGGTGATCCTGGAACGGTTCGATATGTCCCTGGGGGCGGGCCTGGGCAAGCTCAAGGGCAGGATATTCCGTATCGGCCACTTGGGCGATATCAACGATCTGACTCTGCTCGGCACCCTGGCAGGTGTCGAGATGGGGCTGTCCTGTGCCGGCGTGCCCCATCAGGCCGGTGGCGTGCAGGCGGCGATGAGCTACCTGGCCGATACCTGAGGCCGGTTTATCAATTTGAAGGAGTATCGAGTTTTACCGGCTTGGCCGATGGCCGGGCCTTTGCGCAACGGTGCGCAACAACAACCTCAAGGAAGGAGTAAGTGATGATGCGAAAACTGCTGGTCTCTGCATTGGTATGCGCCGCCATGTCGGGAACCCCGGCGATGGCGGAAGACACTATCAAGCTGAAGGTTATCGGGCAACCGCTGGCCACCGGGCTTATCCAGAAGAACAAGGAGCAGCCCTTCTTCGAAACCCTGGCCGAGAAAACCGGCCTGCCGCTGGAGGTGAACTACAAGCCGCTGGATACCACCGGCATCAAGGATGTGGAGCAGCTGCGGGTGCTCAAGTCGGGTATGTTCGATCTGGTCTCGCTGCGTATGTCCCAGATCTCCCGCGACGAGCCCACCATACTCGGGCTGGATCTGGTCGGCCTGAGCCCGGATTTCGCCCAGGGACGCAAGGTCGCCGAGGCCTACAAGGATACGGTCGACAAGCGGCTGCAGGCGCGCTTCAACACCAAGCTGCTGGGCGTCTGGCCGTTCGGTCCCCAGGTGATGTTCTGTAACCATCCGATCGCCAGCCTGTCAGATGTCAAGGGGCTGAAAGTCCGGGTCTATGATCAGAACCTGGCCCAGTTTGTCGAGTCGGTGGGCGGCATTCCCGTGCCCATCGGTTTCGGCGACGTGCACCAGAGTCTGGCTCTGGGGGTGATCGACTGCGCCATTACCGGCCCCAGCTCGGCCAACTCCGCCGGCTGGCCCGAGGTCACCACCCATGTGCTGCCGTTGGGCTTCCAAATGGCACTCAATGGCTATGGTATCAATCTCAAGGCCTGGAACAAGCTGGCACCCGAGCAGCAGGTCAAGCTGCAGGCCGCTTTCGATGAACTGAACGAGGAGATCTGGCGCTATTCCGAGGAGCTGTACCTGGACGCCGGCCGCTGTAATGTCGGTGGCGAACCCTGCACCACGGGCAACAAGTTCGATCTGGTCGAGGTGCCGGTGTCCGAACAGGACCTGAGCATTGTCGCCAACACGGTGAAAGACGTGTCTTTCCCCACCTGGGCCGAAGTCTGCAACAAGACCAATCCCGACTGTGCCAGCGATTGGAAGCGTGATGTCGGCGCCATTGCCGGCATGTAATGCCGCACTGAGGCGGGGGCTTGCCCCCCCATGTCTGTAAAACGGAATTAGCTGGCTTCCCACCGACACGCCGTAAACCCATCCATGGGGGCTCTGCTGCGCCGTCCTGGCGCAGGAGGTCGGCTTGAAAGCCAGCCAATCCCGTTCACTGACAGGCATCGGGGCCGGTTTTCCGCTTTTACGCTGCGACAAGGAGGTAGGTAATGAAACGAATTGAATATATGGCCGGCATGGTGTTTGGGGGGATCTTCCTCCTGCTGTCCCTGCTGGTGGTGGTGGAAACCCTGTTACGCAAGTTTTTCAGCGTGTCGTTGCAGGGTGTGGATGAACTGGGCGGTTACGCCCTGGCGGTGGGGGCAACCCTGTCTTTTACCCTGGCGTTGCTGGGCCGTACCCATATGCGTATCGACATTTTTCATGAAAAGCTGCCCAAGTCCCTGCAGACCCTGTTCAACTGGCTGTCCGCGGTGCTGATGGCGCTGTTCGGGATCTTCCTGTTCTGGGTCTGTCTGCAAATCGTGCAGGAAACCCTGGACTACGGCAGCACGGCGCAAACCCCCTGGGCCACGCCGCTTAAATATCCTCAGGGCATCTGGCTTGCCGGCCTCACCGTGTTTGCCTTCGCGGCCACCCTGTACAGCCTGCGGGCGACCTGGTTGTTGCTGAGCGGCCGCACCGGTCAGCTCAATGAGGAATTTCATCCCAAGGGGGTAAGCGAAGAACTGAAAGAAGAGCTGGAAGATTTCAAACACCGCCAACAGGCAACCGTGTCCCACGAGGGGGAAGACGTCCTCGGGGGCGTACCGGCACAGGCCGTCAGAGAGGGCGTGAAATGAGTTTATCCGTGGTTTTTGTAGGCTTCTTCGCCATGTTGGGACTGCTGCTGCTGGGCATGCCCATCGCCGTCAGCATGGCGCTAATCGGGGTGATCGGCGGGGTCATGGTATTTGGTGTTCCCTTTGTCGACTCCATCGGTGCTGTGGTCTGGAGTGTACACAACGAGGCAATCCTGACCGCCATCCCACTGTTTATCCTACTCGGTGAACTGCTGCTGCGTAGCGGCATCGCCGACAAGATGTACCTGGCGATGGCGGCCTGGCTGGGGCGGCTGCCTGGCGGACTCTTGCATACCAACATCGGCTCTTGTGCGCTGTTTGCAGCCACCTCCGGCTCGTCGGTGGCCACCGCCGCCACCATAGGCACAGTGGCCCTGCCGTCGCTGAACGAGCGCGAGTATTCCATGCGCCAGTCGCTGGGCAGCCTGGCCGCGGGCGGCACCCTGGGGATCCTTATCCCGCCCAGCGTCAACATGCTGATCTACGGTTCACTGACCAGCAACTCCATCGGCAAGCTGTTTATGGCCGGTCTGATCCCGGGCATATTGCTCAGCCTGCTGTTCATGGTCTATATCGGCATGTCCAACCTGGGCAAGGGCGGCAAGCGGGAAGAGATCATCCCGCTGAGTGAAAAGCTGCGCATGTCTCGCTTCCTGATCCCGCCCGCCGTGGTGTTCGGCATCGTCATGGGCAGCATCTATTTGGGGATTGCCACCGCTACCGAGTCGGCCGCCCTCGGGGTGATCACCGCCCTGTTTTTCTCCTGGCGCGCCGGCCGGTTGAACCTGGAGTTCCTGCAGGAAAGCTTCGTGCAGACCGCACGTATCACCGGCATGATACTGCTGATCATCACCGCCGCCTTCGTGCTCAACCTGACCATCAGCCTCACCGGGGTGGTGGACGAACTGACCGACTGGGTGACCTCATTCGGATTGAGCATCACCGGCCTGCTGCTGGTGCTGATCGTCTTCTACCTGGCGCTGGGGATGTTTATGGACGTGCTGTCGATGCAGGTGCTGACTATCCCCATCACCTATCCGATCGTCACCGCCCTGGGTGTGGATCCCATCTGGTACGGGGTGTTTGTGGTGCTGATGTGTGAGCTGGCGCTGATCACCCCCCCGGTGGGCATGAACCTGTTCGTGGTGCAAAGCGTGCGCAAGGACGGCGGCAATATCCAGGATGTTATGTGGGGTGTACTGCCGTTCATGCTGATCATGATGCTATTTACCCTGTCGCTGATGGCCTTTCCGGAGATCGCCCTATGGCTGCCGAACATGATGAGTTAATTCACCGCAGCTGGCGTCTGGGCGCCACTGAGCTGGCGGCGGCCTTTGCCGCCGGCACCCTGACCCCGCTTGAAGCCTGGCAGGCCTGCGCCGCACGTATCCGGGCGCTCAATTCCGAGCTAAATGCGCTGATCGTATACAACCCCCAGGCTGAGGCCGCCGCCGAGGCCAGCACCCTGCGCTGGCGCCAAGGCCGCCCCCTGAGCGTGCTTGACGGGGTGCCGGTGACCATCAAGGACAACCTCAATGTAGCCGGCTTGGTCACCACTTGGGGCAACCGGGCCTTTGCCGAACGGCTGGCTGAGGACGATGAACTGTCGGTGGCCCGTTGCCGCCGGGCCGGGCTGGTGATCCTGGGCAAGACCAATGTGCCCGAGTTTACCCTGGAGGGCTATACCGACAACCCCCTGTTCGGGGTGACCCGCAATCCCTGGAATACGGCCCTGACCCCGGGCGGTTCCAGCGGCGGCGGAGTAGCCTCGGTGGCCGCCGGTTTTGCGCCGCTGTCCATCGGCACCGACGGCGGCGGATCCATCCGCCGGCCGGCGTCCCACACCGGTCTGGTGGGTTTCAAGCCCTCCATCGGCGCGGTGGCGCGGGTCAACAGCCTGCCCCAGGTGATGCTCGATTTCGAGGTGATTGGCCCCATTGCCCGCTCGGTGGTCGATGCCGCCGCCCTATTCAATATCATGGCGGGCGAAGATGCCCGGGATCGCAAGTCGCTGCGGGTCAGCCAAGGGCCGGTCGACTGCCAGACGCATCCGCCGCGGCTGCGTATCCTGTATGTGCCGCGCTTCGGCGACAACCCACTGGATCCTCAGATCGCCGCCAGCGTGGGCGGGGCGGCAGCCACGCTGCGCGCCCTGGGCCATGAGGTGAGTGAAGGGGAGCTGCCCTTCAGCCTGGACTTCGTCGATGCCTTCTGGCCGATGCTGGCCGCGGTGGCGGTGGCGGCGCTGTTCGAACGCTATCCCGAGGCTGAGCCGCTGGCGGCGGAAAAATTCCGCACCCAGGCGGCTCGGGGACGGGACATGGGCGCGGCGGCCTATCTCAATGCCCTGGAAGATATCGATGCCTTCCGCCGTCGGGTCGGTGAGGCCTTCGAGCAGGTGGATGTGATTATGACTCCCTCGGCGGCGGCGCTGCCCTGGCCGGCTGAGCAGGGCTATCCCACCGAGATCGACGGCCGGGAGGTCGGCCCGCGAGGCCATGCCATCTACACCGGCTGGGTCAATGCCTGCGGCCATCCGGCCATCAATCTGCCGTCGGCGCAGGCACAGCAGGGGCTGCCCATCGGCTTTCAGCTGGTCGGCAACTTCGGCGACGATGAACTGCTGTTCCGGCTGGCGGCCGAGTATGAAAGTGCCGTCCGGGCGGGTTGGCAATGGCCCGGTGAAACGGCGAAAGGCCCCTGATACACAACGATAACCTTATGGGAAGCAATAAACACATGGAGAACAGTCAATGACCTCAGTAAACACCAGCGTGAACAACGCCGTAACCCTGCTGCACATCGCCTATCGGGCGGCGGGCCAGTTCGAGGCGCTGCCGGCATCCTGTGCACCCCAGACGGTCGAGCAGGCCTATGCCATTCAGGACGGGCTGGCCCGCAAGCTCTGGCTCGACCAGGGACTGCGCACCTCCTGCTGGAAGGTGGGGGCGCCCAAGCCAGGTGTGACTCCCTACAGCGCGCCCATTCCTCCCCAGCGGGTGCATGACAGTGGTACCCTGGTCGACACCGATGCCTTTCACATGATTGGCATCGAGGGCGAGCTGGCCTTCCGACTGGGGCGTCCCCTGGAACCCAGGGCCACATCCTATTCGGACGCTGAAGTGAGGGACGCCATCGGCGAGCTGTGCGTGACCATAGAGCTGGTGGATACCCGGCTGCAGGACTGGCAGCAGGCCGGTGCACTGTGGCGGCTGGCCGACAACCAGATCAACGGCGCCCTGGTGGTAGGCAGCGGCATCGCCGACTGGCAAGGCATCAAATTCGGCAGCCAGCCGGTGATCCTGCGCTTCAACGGCGTCGAGCAGGCCAACAAGACAGGCGGCCATCCGCTCGGCGATCCCACCCAGCTGCTGGGCTGGGCGGTCAACCACCTGGTGGCCCGCAACGGCGGCCTGCAGGCGGGGGATCTGATCACCACCGGCACCTGGACCGGGATGATCTTCGTCGAGCCGGGCACCGAAGTTGAGGTGGTGTTCCCCGGTATCGGCGAGGCCAGGGTCAGCCTGGGCTAGGTGCAGTTCGGTTCGTTTTGTTTTTGGAGGCCCCTGGTGGGCCTCTTTCTGCTTTAGGTGAGAAGGATCATCATCATCGTCTGGTTATTACCCCTGGGCCTGTGCCTGGCTTTTGGCGCCGCCCTGTTGCTGCCCGCGCCCGGCCTGTGGCTGAACGAGCTGGGCCTGCTGCCCTGGCTGGTGGCGTTGATCTTCCTGGTGAATGGCCTGCAGACCCGTTTGCAGCAGCTGCGGCCGGAGCCGGGATTTGGCCGTACCCTGCTGATGGGCGCGCTGATCAACCTGCTGCTGTCGCCATTACTGGGCTGGCTGATCTACGCATTCAGCGGACTGGATGACAGCCTGCGGCTGGGGCTGATGGTGATATCCATGGTGCCGCCGACCCTGTCGTCCTGCGTGGTGCTAACCCGCATTAGCGGGGGCAAGGCCAGCTGGTCGCTGTTTCTGACTCTGGGACTCAATTTCATGGGTATCGGCACCATTCCCTTTGTACTAAGCCTGCTGGTGGGTAGTTCGCTTCAGCTTTCCCCCTGGCCCTTGCTACTGACCCTGGTCACAATCGTGTTGTTGCCCTTTGTCGGCGGCCTGCTTTTGCGGCTGTGGTTTCCGGTCTTGGGGGCCAAGCCCTGGCTGGGCCTGGTTCCTACCTGGAGCGTAATCGTCACCTCCTGGATCACCCTGTCGGCCAGCCAGCAGGCCTTGTATCAGTTGTCGCCGGCGGCGCTGCTGACGTTGTCGGCCTGGTCGTTGCTGCTGCACCTGGCTTTGCTGCTGTTGTGCCTGCTGGGCGGCCGGCTGTTGCGATTGGCGTTGGCGGAGCGCCGGGCACTGTTGTTTACCGCTTCCCAGAAAACCATGCCGGTGGCGGTGAGCGTGCTGGTGAGTCTGGCTTCGGCCAGTGGCGCGGCCGTGGTCAGTTGCATCCTTTTTCACTTCTTGCAGATGTTGTTCGACTCCTTGTTGGCTGCCAGGATAATGCGGCGGCTGGCCAGGATGGACGAGCAGGAAGAAGCCCTGATTGGCTGATGAGGCACCTTGAGCAGGGGGCGAGCCGACATTGCGGCAAGAAAGACAACCACGAAGGTGTTTGCAGGAGCCCCGACCTCGGGGCGATTAGAGATCGACAGCAGGTATTTTCCCAGCTGGAACCTGATCCATAGGCGTGGTGATCAGCGCTGATGCCGATGCAGGGTATCGAGGAAGGTATCCAGTACCAGGTTGGGGCGGCGGCTGCGGGCGGTGATGGCGCAGAAGGAAGTGGTAAAGCCCTGGGTGCTGGGACAGATGGCTTTGAGCCGACCTTGCTCCACCCAGGGGCGGGCATAATGGTTGGGCAGATAGCCAAGGTAGCAGCCGGTCAGCAGCAAAAACATGATGCCCTCCCGATCATTGGCCCGGGCGCCCCTGGGGTGGGCCAGATACAGTGCCTGGGCTTCGGTCGGTTGGGCAAAGCTCGGGATGACCAGTTCGAAGCGGGTCAGTGTCTGTTCATCTATTTCCTGCTCCGGGCAGGTCGCCAGCGGATGATGGGCGGCGCAATAGAGGCTGGAGGCCTCTTCGTAAAGGGGCAGGTATTCCAGCCCTGGCAGCTCACGGATCCGGGGTACCACCCCGATATTGAGCCGGCCGTCGAGCACGCCTATCTCTATGTCGTCCGAGGGTTGCATATGCACATTGAGCCTGATCTCGGGGCCCCGGGCCTTGAGTTCGGCCAGGCCATGGGTGATTTTCATGCCCGGATGGCTAACCAGGTTGTCGGTAATGCCGATCGCCAGCTCGCCCCTGAGATGCTTGTGCAGGCCGTTGATCTCGGAGCGAAAATTCTCGATGGCACCGACCAGACGATCACTTGCCTCCAGTACCTGCCGGCCCTCGTCGGTGAGTGCAAACCCGGCCCGGCCGCGCTGGCACAGTTTTAACCCCAGGCGGCTTTCGAGGTCGGCCATCTGCATGCTGATCGCCGCCCGGCTGATACCCAGGCTGACTTCCGCTGCCGAAAAGCCACCGCAGGCCGCCACGGTGCGAAACACCTTGAGCAATTTCAATTCAAAATCGCTGACCTGAGCCAAGGCCGCCTTTTTTCCTTCCGCCATTGCGCCGTTCCCTAAAGAATCGAGTGACCTAGCTTATCAGACCAACTGGCGCTTCCTCTATACAGGAGGTCACCAGTCCTTTGAATAGCTTCAGATACCATCGCGGCGGGGTTGCCCCTTCTACAAGGATCGCGGCTCCCACAGCCAGCCCAGAATCGGTAATTGTCTATGTAGGAGGCCCGCCCCGGGGCGGTTGACCACAAGGCTATCGAAGATCTTCAGATTTACTGTGGGAGGTCCGACCCCGGGGCGATATGACTACCAGGCTATCGAAGATCTTCAGATTTACTGTGGGAGGCGCGACCCCGCGGCGATATGGCTACCAGGCTATCGAAGATCTTCAGATTTACTGTGGGAGGCGCGACCTCGCGGCGATATGGCCACCGGGCCATCAAGCATCTCGGAGCCGACGCTGGAGTTTGAGGAAAGCGTTAAAAGTTAAGTATCTGCTTAACTTTGGTTAATTAAGTTTAAATTTATCAAGACTAACTCCGGTCGCAAAATAACGACATCAGCCGGTACTGGTGCCGACAGTGAGCATAACCAAGGAGCAGTGATGAACACCATGATTACCCCATCTGCACAGGAGCGGGCCCAGGTGCTTAACCTGGACGCCTATTGGATGCCCTTCACCGGCAACCGGGCGTTCAAGGCCGCTCCCCGTTTAATTGCCGAGGCCAAGGGTGCCTGGTTTACCGACACCGACGGCAACAAGCTGTTCGACAGCCTGTCGGGCTTGTGGTGCACCGGCCTGGGACATCAACATGCCAAAATCAACGAGGCCATCAGCCGCCAGCTACATACCCTGGATTATGCGCCGGGCTTCCAGGTGGGCCATCCGTTGGCCTTTGAGCTGGCCGAAAAAATCGCCGGGCTGGCACCGGCGGATTTGAACCGGGTGTTTTTTACCAACTCGGGCTCGGAATGTGCCGACACCGCGCTGAAGATGGCACGGGCCTACTGGCGCGCCCGGGGCAAGCCGGAAAAAACCAGGCTGATCGGCCGGGCCCGAGGCTATCACGGGGTCAACGTGGGCGGCACCAGCCTGGGGGGCATCGGCGGCAACCGCAAGCATTATGGTCAGCTGCTGGATGCGGATCATCTGCCCCATACCCTGCTACCGGAAAATGCCTTCAGCAAGGGCCAGCCTGCCCAGGGTGCGAGCCTGGCCGACCACCTGCAACAACTGGTCGAGCTGCATGATGCCAGCAATATAGCGGCGGTGATCGTCGAACCCATGGCCGGCTCCGCCGGGGTGATAGTGCCGCCTTTGGGGTATCTGCAACGGCTGCGGGAGATCTGCGATCAGCACGATATCCTGCTGATCTTCGACGAGGTCATCACCGGTCTCGGGCGCATGGGGGCCATGTTCGGCGCCGATGCCTTCGGCGTGGTACCGGACATTATCAATGTGGCCAAGCAGCTGACCAACGGTGTGATCCCCATGGGTGCGGTGATTGCCAAGGAACACATCTATCAGGCCTTTATGGAGCAACCGGGTCCCGACTATCTGCCCGAGTTTGCCCATGGTTATACCTATTCCGCCCACCCGGTGGCCTGTGCCGCAGCCATGGCGTCGCTGGATGTCCTGGTAACAGAAGACATGCCGGCCCGGGTGCGCTCCCTGATGCCTCATTTCGAGGAGCAGATCCACCGGCTCAAGGGATTGCCCCATGTGGTGGATATTCGTAACTGCGGACTGGCCGGTGCCGTGCAGCTGGCCGCCTATCCGAATGAGCCGGTGCGTCGGCCGATGGAGCTGGCGCTGGCGCTCTGGAAGCAGGGCTACTATGTGCGCTTCGGCGGCGACTGCCTGCAGTTTGGCCCACCCTTTATCTCTACCCCCGACGAGCTGGAACAGCTGTTTAATGCGGTGGCGACTACCATCAAGGCTCAGTCATAGCGGCAGCTGTCTATCGGGATGGAATAACCCCACGCCAACACGCAGCAAGTACATCCGTGTAGCTCAGCGATGGCATCCATGC
Organism: Zobellella maritima; assembly: GCF_003075035.1. Lineage (GTDB taxonomy): Bacteria > Pseudomonadota > Gammaproteobacteria > Enterobacterales > Aeromonadaceae > Oceanimonas > Oceanimonas maritima. The sequence continues at coordinate 239,481 of NZ_QCZE01000001.1, forward strand.
CATCGACGGTTGGCTTAGGGAATTATGCCGTCCCTCTTCGTAACCGGCAGCTATGCGAGTGTGAGGCAAAATATTTTCAAGATTAACAAGCAAAAGGACCACAAGATGAGAAAGGTAGGCCACCTGATCAAGGGTGAACAGCAGCTGCAAGGTGAGCTGCTGGATGTGTACAACCCCTCTACCGGCCAGGTAACCAGCCAGGTTTTCATGGGCGATGAAGCCCTGGTAGCACAGGCCGTTGCGGCCGCCAGGGCGGCATTTCCCGCCTGGCGCGACACGCCGCCGGCCAAGCGGGCACGGGTGATGTTCCGCTTCAAGCAACTGCTGGAAGAGCGGGCCGACGATATCTGTGCGCTTATCAGCGAGGAGCACGGCAAGACCCTGGAAGATGCCCGGGGCGAGCTGCTGAGGGGCATAGAAAACGTGGAATACGCCTGCGGCGTGCCCGGGCTGCTGAAAGGGGATTATACCCGCAATGTGGGGCCCGGTATCGATGCCTGGTCCGACTTTCAACCGCTGGGCGTGGTGGCGGGCATTACCCCCTTCAATTTCCCGGCCATGGTGCCCTTGTGGATGTATCCCATGGCCCTTGCCTGCGGCAACTGTTTTATTCTAAAGCCGTCGGAGAAGGATCCCTCAGCTTCGCTGCTGGTGGCGGAATTGTTGAAAGAGGCGGGCTTGCCCGATGGGGTTATGAGTGTGGTGCATGGCGGCAAGTCAACGGTGGATGCCCTGCTGACCCATAAGCAGGTGAAGGCCATCAGTTTTGTCGGTTCGACCCCGGTTGCCGAATATATCTATGCCCAGGGCACGGCCAATGGCAAGCGAGTACAGGCGCTGGGTGGCGCCAAGAACCATGCGGTATTTATGCCCGATGCGGATTTGGACAATGCGGTGAATGCGCTGATGGGCGCCGCCTACGGCTCCTGCGGCGAGCGCTGCATGGCGATTTCGGTGGCGGTGTGTGTGGGCGATACGGTGGCCGATGCGCTGATCGCCAAACTGGAACCCAGGATCCATGCCTTGAAAATCGGTCCGGGCACCCGGCAGGGGCTGGATATGGGCCCGGTGATAAGTTCTGAGCAGCTGACCAGGATAGAAGGCTATATCCAGGCCGGGGTGGAGCAGGGCGCCGAGCTGACTGTCGATGGCCGGGGCTTGCTGGTGCCCGGTCATGAACAGGGCTATTTCCTTGGCGGCTGCCTGTTCGATAAGGTCACGCCCGAGATGAGCATCTACCGGGAAGAGATCTTCGGGCCTGTGCTGTGCGTGGTGCGGGTGGCCAGCCTGGAAGCCGCCATCGAGCTTATCAATGCCCATGAATACGGCAACGGCACCTGTATCTTCACCCGCGATGGCGAAGCCGCCCGGCTGTTCGGTGACCAAATAGAAGTGGGCATGGTCGGTGTTAATGTGCCGCTGCCGGTACCCGTGTCTTACCACAGCTTCGGCGGCTGGAAACGTTCGCTGTTCGGTGATCTGGCCGCCTACGGCCCCGATTCGGTACGTTTCTATACCCGCCGCAAGACCATTACCCAGAAATGGCCGGAGCGAGCCAGTCATCAGGCCTCTGATTTTGCCTTTCCGAGCATGTGATCGCACGCTGTGGGAACGATTCCTGTGGGAGGGGCGAGCTTGCCGCAATGTGTTGTTGAACAGCGCATCGCCCCGAGGCCGGGCCGCCCATTGGCCCGGCAATCTCGTCGTGATGAATCCTTACCCCTTTCCATCACCGGAGCAAACTGTCAAAATACTCGCCTCTTGGGGGAGTAATCTTTCGGCGCCCGCCGAAACAGCTGTCAACAATCTCTAAGCCGAAGGCTTATGGCAGTTGTGTCCTGTTGGATTGATGAGACCTGAGGCAGATTCACTCGCCGGGCGGGAAGTGGGTTTGTCTCTGGTATCGGTTATCCCGCCCTGAAGAGCCATTATGTTACCCACAGCTGTGAAATTTCTGTTTGCAAACCATGCCGCCGTTACCGGAGGTTGCCCATGCTGATGTCCATTGCCGCCATTGTGCTCGGCCTGGCCGTGCTGGTATGGAGTGCCGACCGCTTTGTCGACGGCGCCTCGGCCACCGCCCGTTACGCGGGTATGCCGCCCTTGTTGATCGGTATGGTGATTGTCGGTTTTGGCACCTCGGCACCGGAGATAGTGGTATCGATTATTTCGGCGCTGGAAGGCAATCCGGGTCTGGCTCTGGGTAACGGATATGGCTCTAATATCGCCAATATCGGGTTGATTCTGGGGGTAACGGCGTTGATAAGCCCGATTGCCGTGCACTCTCAGGTGCTGCGCAAGGAACTGCCGATCCTGATATTGATCACCTTGCTGTCTCTGGCGCTGGTGTGGAACGGCATGTTGACCCGGCTGGATGCGATTATCCTGCTCGGCGTTTTTGTGCTGCTGATGGGCTGGAGCATCATGCAGGGCATGCGTGACGGTAATGATGCCATGGCCGCCGATGAGCTCAAGGAGCTGGATGACAACCTGATGACCCTCAAGCAGGCGCTGTTCTGGTTGGTGGTGGGCTTGCTGCTGCTGATTGTCAGCTCCCGCATCCTGGTATGGGGGGCGGTGAATATTGCCCAGGCCTTTGGGGTGAGTGATCTGATCATCGGCCTGACCATAGTGGCCATCGGCACCTCATTGCCGGAGCTGGCTTCGTCCATCGCCGCGATCCGCAAGAACGAACACGACCTGGCCATCGGCAACGTGATCGGCTCCAACCTGTTCAACACCCTGGCGGTGGTCGGTCTGGCCGGTGCCATCAGCCCGCTGGCGGTGGCGCCCGAAGTGATCAGCCGAGACTTCATGGTGATGGGCGGCCTGACCCTGTCGCTGTTTGTACTGGGCTACGGCTTCAAGGGCCGTCAGGGACGTATCAACCGCTTCGAGGGCGCGTTTTTACTGCTGGCCTATGTGGCCTATAGCGGCTGGCTGGCCAGGGAAGTGCTGGCGGCGGTATAAGTTGATGGTCGCGCGCCACCCACAACAAGCCCAAAATCGGCAATGGTCTTTGTGGGAGGCGCGACCCCGCGGCGATATGTGGGAGGCCCGGCCCTGGGGAGATATCGCCGCTTCCCCCAGAGTGGTGGTTCGCATCCCAATTCCTGGTTCGCGTAGCCATGACCCAAATAATACCCGTTCTTATTATTACTACGTTATTCAAAGAAAATCAGTAACTTAAGTTTTAGTTTGATTTGAAAAAACCTGTCGCGACGCCTATCATAGCGGGCTGAAACGAGAGGGGGATCTATGCAAGGCGATAAGCAAGTTATTGGCTATCTGAACCAGGTATTGGGAATTGAACTGACATCGATTAACCAGTATTTCCTGCATGCGCGCATGTTCAAGAACTGGGGCCTGCAGGCGCTGAACGAGCGCGAATACAAGAAATCCATCAAGGACATGAAGCAGGCCGACAAGCTGATCGAGCGGATCCTGTTCCTTGAAGGGCTGCCGAACCTGCAACACCTGAACCGGCTGCGTATCGGTGAAACCACCGAAGAAATGCTGCAGTGTGACTATCAGCAGGTAGAAGAGCAGCTGACCGTGCTGAAGGAAGCCATCGCCTACTGCGAGTCGGTCAGGGATTATGTTTCCCGCGAGCTGCTCACCGAAATCGAAGAATATGAAGAAGGTCATCTCGACTGGATCGATACCCAGCTGGGCCTGATCGGCAAGGTGGGTATTCAGAACTATCAGCAGTCACAGATATAAGAGGATATTCGGATGAAAGGTAACCAGAAAATCATCGAGGCCCTGAACGAGCTGCTGGCCGGTGAACTGAGTGCGATGGATCAATATTTTATTCATTCCCGCATGTACGATGACTGGGGATTCAAGAAGTTGTTTGATCGCATCGATCACGAATTCGAAGACGAGAAGCTGCATGCCTCCAAGCTGATCGAGCGCATCCTGTTTCTGGAAGGCACCCCCGACATGGTGACCCGGGTGCCGCTGAATATCGGCAAGGACGTCCCCGCCATGCTGCAGAGTGACCTGGATCTGGAATACAAGGTGATTGAGGATCTGCGCAATGTCATGGCCCTGTGTGAGCAGGAGCGGGACTACCAGACCCGGGACATGCTGCAGGTATTGCTGGAAGATACCGAGCACGATCATACCCACTGGCTGGAACAACAGCTGGGCCTGATCGACAGGGTCGGCCTGCAGAATTATCTGCAATCCCAGATGGGCTGAACATCCCTCGCATTTTTTAAACCGCCGTCAAGGCGGTTTTTCGTTTCAGGGGCACAGCAGCTTGGCAGCGGTTCGGATCTTCCTCCGGCGCCCCAAATTGGTGTTTTTATCGATTGGCATCCAAAATAGAGTTTCAAATGGATTTGCAAGTCAGTAAGTGACGGACCTGTTGCCGCCGATGCAACTCAATCCAGACGGGATATACAAAGATGAAACAGCTCATTATTGCCGCCTTCATGTTGCTCATCTCTGCCTGTTCCAGCCTGCAGACCCCCGGAGAAACCAATATAGCGGTGAGCAGCCTGCTCGATGAAATCCAGATCGCCATCAATGAAATAGACAAGAGAACAGCCGGCAGTTCCCTGCCGCCCTTCCGGAGTGCCGAGATACAGCTGTCTACCACGGCGGGAAGAAAAGCCGATGGCAGTGCCGCCTTGGTGCTGGCTGGTGGTGCCGGCAAGGCCACCACCCACGCCAATACCCTGACGCTCGAATTAATCCCTGCCGCAGACAGCGTCCGGATCCCGGGGAGGAGTACGGGACATGACATTGCAGATTATGTTATTGCCGCGGTTACGGCCATCGATGGCAAGCGGTTCCTCAAGTTGCATACCCTGAATGTGGAAGCCGGGCTTGAGGTGCGACGCACCCTGGAAGGGGGAATTGACGTCGAGCTGGCCGGCATGTCGCTGGAAGGCAAACATTCGGTTGAGGCATCGACGGGACATCGCCTTAAGCTGACCTTTGCCCATGCCGCCTATATGGAGCAGCAGCCGTTATAGTCCGGGGTGGAGAGCCCCGGTTCGGGCATGCCATAGCGTGCCCCGTGCTTTTAGATGAAGCCTTAATCTCACTTCAACCCGGGAGTCTGGATATGTCTAATCATCGACAGCGCCTGATCGTACTGTTTGACGGTACCTGGAACGATCCCCAGGACAATACCAATGTGGTGCGGTTGGCACGCAGCATAGTCCCGTTTGACGGCGAACGGCGGCAGCGCTTTTTCTACGATCCCGGGGTGGGCACAGCGGCCCTGACCCGGCTGGCCGGGGGCGTATTCGGTGCGGGACTGAGCAGGAATCTGCGTCAGGGCTATGATTGGCTGGCCCGGAATTATCGGCCGGGAGATGAAGTCTGGGTATTCGGCTTTAGCCGGGGCGCCTACACCGCCCGCAGCATGGTGGGCATGATCCGCAAATGTGGCCTGCTGCATATCATCACCCCGGCCGGCCTGGCCGCCGCCGAGCGGTTGTATCGCAACAAACACGCCGCGCCCGATGGAATACAGTGTCGGCAGTTCCGGGCCAGCTACAGCCGGGAAATAAGCATCCACCTGCTCGGGGTATGGGACACAGTGGGGGCCCTGGGTGTGCCGGGCACCCTGATCTCAGAACGTGGCCTCTATTGCTGGCATGACACCCAGCTGTCGAAGGTGGTCGAGCGGGCATATCAGGCCATGGCTCTCGACGAACACAGGGCCGCCTATGATGCGGTGCCCTGGACCAGCGCCGACGGCCTCAAGAAACCCGAACAAATAGAGGTAGAGCAACGCTGGTTTATCGGCGCCCATGCCAATGTCGGCGGCGGCTACGGCACGGATCCCCTGGCGGATTTGTCTCTGAGCTGGCTACAGGACAAGGCGGTCGCAGCTGGACTGAAGCTGGAGCCCTTTACACCGGCGGTCGACGCCCATCAGACTCAGCCCCATGACTCCTTTAGCGATTTCATCGGCGGCGCCTATGCCTGCTATCGAGGCTGGTTTCATGCCGGCGATGGCCGTCATTATCGACGGCTCGACCGGGATCATGAGGGCAATCGTGCCATCGGCATCACGGTCGATGCCTCGGTCTGGACCCGCTGGAAAAGCGTAGCCGGTTACCGTCCGCGTACCCTGACCGATGCCGGACTGAACCCGCCGGACTGATGTCGGGCAGGCCGAAATTAGTCCGGGTGAAGACATGGTGGGGACAGGGTGTGGGTTGCGGATAACCCGGCTTTCACCGCTAGGGATGAACTGCTGTTGATGAAAAGGTTCCATTTGGGAATAAATATTCTTGATTGTGAATATGATATTTGTTCTTATTCGCACTTACGTTTATTAATGCAGTTGCGAAATGGATTTGAACATGATGCCCAAACTCAGCCCTCTTGCCCTTGCTGTCTCTCTGGCCTGTGGCCTGCCGGTTACCGTTATGGCCGACTCCGTCTACACTCTCGACGATGTGCTGGTGGAGGCCGAGTTATATCAGGGATACGCCGAGTACGCGCCCACCTCCGGCACCAAGACCGATCTGGCCTGGCAACAGGTGCCCCAGTCGGTGTCTGTGGTGTCCCGGGCGGAGATGCAGGACAAGGGGGCCATCAGGCTGGTGGATGCCCTGGAAGGGGTGGCCGGGGTCAACAATACCCTGGGGGAGGGTAGCCGGGATCAGTTCGTGATTCGCGGCTTCGATGCGCTCAACGATACCTACCGGGACGGTCTGCGCGACGACGGCGGTTTCCAGACCTTCCGCAGCCTGGCGAACATAGAGCGGGTGGAAGTGGTGAAGGGGCCGGCCGGCGCGCTCTATGGCCGGGGCTCGGCCGGCGGCATCATCAACCTGATCAGCAAGCGGGCCGATGGTCGGGATGTGCTGGATGTGAACCTGAGTGCGGGTAGTGAAAGCCGCCTGGGCAGCCGGCTGGACGCGGGCGGCAAGTTGAGCGATTCCCTGAATGGCCGCATCAACCTGGAATGGCGCGAAGGCGACAGCCATGTGGATGAGGTGGACTACAGCGATTACTTTATCGCCCCCACGGTACGCTGGGAGTTGGGGCAGCAGCATACCCTGGATCTGGATCTGGAGCTCCTGCACCAGGAGGTCACCCCCTATCGCGGGGTTCCCTCGGTGGATGGTCGGCCGGTGGATGTACCGGTAGAAACCTACTACGGGGCCCGCAACGATTTGCAGGAAGCGGACAGCCAGCGCCTGGCACTGACTCACAAGCTGGCACTGGCCGAGGACTGGGAGTGGATCAACCGCGCCGCCTATAACCGCATTACCCTGGAGCAGAAGGGAACCCGCAACGCGAGTGTATCCGGTGATCAGTTGGCGCAGACGGTCAACAACTTCGGCTTTGATCCCCAAACCAGTGCCACCCTGCAATCGGAGCTGGTCTGGAACACCGACCATAACCAGCTGTTGATGGGGGTGGACTACAACGAATTCGAGCGCGATTTCACCCTGAGCAAGCTGAATGCCCCCAGCCAGGATCTGTTCGACCCGGTCAGCCGGGACACCGCCAACCCGGGCTTTACTCCCTCGCGGGAGAATCGAACCGACTCCCTGGGCTACTACCTGCAGGATGTGGTCACCCTGGGACCCTGGTCATTGCTGGGCGGGATGCGTTATGACCGCATGGCCCTGGAGCAGGAAACCAGCAGTGGCCAGAGCAGTGCCAATGACGACAGCAAGCTGAGCCCGCGACTGGGGCTGGTGTATACCCTCAACGATCAGCTCTCCTTTTACGGCAGCTGGGGGCGTTCCTGGCAGCTGCCCTACGGCGGCATCTATATCAACCCATCGCTGGCCCAGTTTTTCCGTACCGATTTACGCGAGCTGGGGGTTAAATCCTTCCTGTTTGAAGATCGTTTGATGCTGCACGGTGCCCTGTTCCGTATCGATCAACAGCAGCCCAAAACCAACCCGGACGGGGAAGTGATTGCCCGCAGCGAATTCCGCCATCAGGGCCTGGAGCTGGAAGCCCGGGGTCAGATCACCGATGCCTGGAATATCGCCGCCGGCTACAGCTACCTGGAGGCGGAAGATAGGGAAAGCGGGTTTCGTCCCAATGACGTGTCTGATCACCTGTTCTCCCTGTGGACCAGCTATCAGACCGATTTCGGCCTGAAGGTGGGCGGCGGCGTCAAGTACGTGGGCAACCGCTTTGCCGGCAACGACGAGGCGGTAGAGCTGGGCGATTACACCAAGGTGGATCTGATGGCCGCCTACAGCTGGCAGCAGCGCCATACCCTGCAACTGAACATCGACAACGTGCTCAACGAGAAATACATACTGGGCACCACCTCCGGCGGCAGCGGCATGCACCAGCTGGGTTACGGGGCCCCGGCCCAGTGGATGCTCAGCTACCGTTACCAGCTGTGATCCCGGCTGTTGTTGCCATCCATTATCCAGACTCAATAAACAGAACGGGGCCAGGTGCCCCGCTTCTTTACCATGGCTGAAGACCGGTGCGAACAGGTTCGCTTCACCGCGCCCTGCACCTGTCGGGCCGAACCCGGCCATGCGCTTATTGTCGGTACTCGCTGCGCTTCCTTATCTCACCAGGCTCCATATCGTGAATCACGACGAACCCGGCCACTCAGCCTGGCCAGTATAAAGTGAGCCGCCCGTAACAATCCCATAAGCAGCGGTCCAAACAGCCAAAGCAGCCAGCTGCCGAGGTAAAGTGCCGGGATCAGCAGCAACAGCCATCCGGCAAGCTGCACGGCCAGCACGGGGAAGCCCAGCACATCGGCGACACCGGCGAGCACGTCACTGACAATACTGGGGTGTGTCACCACCAGGTAGCCGGCACCGACAATCAGGGGCCATTTCGCATAGCGGGCACTGGTCAGCACCATACGCCCGCCCTGGCTAACCCGGGCAGCCAGGGCCGCCGAACGGGCGCCTCGGCTGGCGCCCTGGGTGGTGACCGCGGCAGTACGCCCCATATGCAGCACTTTCACGGCACTTGATAAGACCAGCACATCGACCGATGCCCAGCCGATATCGGCGGCGGTGAGCGCTTCACCGGCGCGGTATTTGGTTTCCAGGCTGCGAATGCCGCTGGTAAAAAACTGGTTCAGCCCTTCCAGCATGCGTTCGGACACAATCCACTGGGTTTCCCCCTGGGCGTCCACCACAAACTGGCCGAGAAAATCATGGCCTTCGCGCTTGATGAAGTTGATGGCATACCAGCCACGTTCTTCCGGAGTCAGCCGCTGATACGGAGCCGAATCTGTGGTATTGGCACTTTCCTGGGAGCCGGCAAAGAATTGCCTGATGGCCTGGTAGCCCTGATCCGCCTGGTTTATCAGCTCGATGGTCTGGACTGGCCGGGTCATAAAGTGATGGATCGGCGGCAGAATCGTTTCCCCGTAGCGTCCAAGAATCTCCTGAAATTCAGGCTCCTGGCCGTAGCGCGAAAATACCTTGCGGGCCATGGCCGGATAACGGATAAACGCCGCCTGCGCCTTCACCAGCAGCAACGGGTCATCGGCTAGATCCAGCAACACCGCCTGAACCCTGAGTGACTCTTGTTTAATGCCGGGAAACCCTTCCAGCACATCGCCGGCCCGGATCTGTATCAGTTTCTGCTCAATGGGAACCGGGTGGACGGCCACACTGGCCACCGTCGCCAGCAACAGGGCCAGGCCACAAATCATAAATAGCTTCTTCACAGGTTCACCACCAATATCACTCCATGGCCAAGGGTATATCCGGTTTGCGCCGAGTCTACAACCGTTAACGGTATTCTGGTTTGGAAACAGTGGGCTGCTAGGCCTCATCACCCTGGCGACGGGCTTTGTGGCCAACTTTGCCGGCTTTACCCAACTGGTAGCCTTGTTCTATCTGTTGATCGGCTATCTGAGTCTGCTCCTGGTGGGCGCGCTTATCTAGGCCCCCTTCAAGCTCAGGCTGGACGCCCGCCAGCCCGGCATGGCACAGGCCATTAACAGCACCGATTGAGCGTCCGCCGGAACACTGACCCGAGCTGACAAAAAAAACGCCATTTATTGATGGCGGCTTTTTATTATAACTCATTAGTTTACAATTAAATGCAGCTATTAAATGCTCAAGTGAAAACTTGTTAATGTGGATGTGCCTATACTCAATATTCTTTAAATTAATAATAAAATTGGTGTGGTGAGGGTTTAATATGAATGGATTGTTATCAGTTTATTTCGTTGGGGTGGCTCTTGCTCTTTTGGTCGTTCCCATGTTTATTTTGTTAAGCATTGTGACATACATTAAGAAAAGAGAGGCTCGTAGCAGAGTTAGCCCACTTACTACAGATCTTCTTCGTGTACCGGGGTTCTCGCTACAGCAAAAGATAGATGATATGAAATGGGATCTGGTGGAATGTCTAATGATGATCCCTGTGTTAACGGCTATTGTGCCCATGTTTGTTTTTCTTCAGGTAAAGATGGCGGATCAGACGTTTACCCTCACCAGCTGGTTGATGGTTATTTTAATAATAATCATTGGTCTTGCTTACTATGCGCGTAAGCTATTTAAACAGATAAAAAAGTTAGGTTACCTTCGCTTAGGTTATGCGTGTGAGATAGCTGTAGGGCAAGAGCTCGAACAGGTTGTGCGACCAGCTGACCGCCCTTATCGTGTTTTTCACGATATACCTTTTGAGGGTTTCAATATAGATCACTTGGTAGTCAGCCCGAAGGGTGTTTTTGTTATTGAAACCAAAGGAAGGTCAAAACCACTTGATAATGGCAGCAAGCAGTTTAAGGTTCAAGTAGAAGGTGATGTGCTGCACTTTCCTAGGCATGTCGAGCGTGAACCTATTGTACAGACAAGGCGTAATGTTAAAGCTGTGAAGACATGGCTGAGTAATGCCACAGGTTTTGATGTTCCAGTAGCTGGTATTCTTGTATTGCCCGGCTGGTTTGTGGAGCTTAAACAAAGTACGGTTTCCCCTTATGTCATGAATGCTGCCCAGCTGTCCAAGCAGTTGCCCAAGTTGTATGTCGGACAACTTGAGCTCGGGCAGGTTCAAGCCATCACTCACCAAATTATTCAGCGAGTGCAGGATGTGGATCGTGAGCGAGTAGACCGCATAGCATCACGGCCACTCAAAAGTTATTGAATTCGGAAGTCAGTATTAGCCCAACACACTGAACTCCTTGAACAGCCTTACCGGCAGTGGGTGCTCCAGCCGCCAGGTGATATTCATCGGCTTGCTGCCATGATAGCGCATAAAATGCACTGGGCCGCAGGTGCGGTAGGGGGCATTTTTATTGGTGCGAACAAACAGTTGGAAACGCCAGCCATTGGTTTCACTTTCAATGTAACGACGTCCGGCTGGAGTGTTGGGTCCGGCACTGTTCTGGGATTGCCAGTGAAACTGGTGCTGGCTGATGGCGTAGTCGTTATAGGCAACGCCTTCGTGTAGCGCCGTGCTTTTGTCCAGCGTCACGAACAGTAACTCGGTTTTTTTCTCTCTGAGTGTCAGTACACCGGCCTGAAACGGCATACGCTTTTCTGCGGTAAGAAAACCGACGGCGGTGAGAACTTCCCGGCTCTGATAGGCAGCATGTAATTTAAGAGGGGTATGTTCCAACCCTGGCAAGGGTAGGTATTGATGCTGCGTTTTCGCATCCAGGTAGTTGCTGAGTTGAACCAGCTCATTACACACAGTCGGTGCTTGAGCCAATCGCTCGAGAAAGTCTTGGGGCGAACCGACCTGGCTTTGTTGGCCATCTATCTGGTATGCCAGCATCTGCAGTCGCTGTCGTTGCTGCTCATCATTGATAACGTAACGAGCTGGACTCTCGGCTACCTGGTGGATAAGCTGTAGCTGTGTAGTGTCGTCCAGATGTAGCAAGCTACCCAGACGGCGGCTGAAATAGCGTTCCTCAGAGGTAGCTTCTCCCGAAAGTAGCCCGGCATCCCGTCGCAGGTTGGTCCAACCGCTGTTTTCGAGCGGACGAGCATTTTTATCACGCCGATAGATATCATCCAGCTCCAGCTGCTGTTCGTTAAGAAAATCCCCCAGTGTGACCTGGCGATTGCCGGTCAGGCTGACATAGGTATGTAGTTCTTGCTGCAATCGACGCCAGTTCTGATTAAGTGTCTGTTCCAGGCTGCCAAGAATATGTTCCCTGGCTTGTTTTTGTAGCTGGATATGGCAGCCACTGGGCAGCCGGCCAAATCCATTCTCTATACTTTCGATTACTTCACGGCGTGACAGTCCGGTAATAGCGCTGTAGAGTATATCGAAGCGGAATCCTTCTTTATGCTGGCCGACAAAATCCAGGATCAGGCAGCTTTCCTTACCCTCGGATGGACGAAGACCGCGACCGATTTGCTGTTGAAACAGAGTGGCACTTTGGGTGGGCCGTAATAACAGTAAGGTATCGACAAAAGGAAGATCGACCCCTTCATTATAGAGATCTACAGTCACGATGGCGTGGATCTCGCCACGTTCCAGCTGCTTGGGCAGATCTCTGCGCTCTTTAACGGTACTTTTACCTGTGATCACCCTGGCGATGATGCCGGCGTTTTCAAACTGATCGGCCATAAACTTCGCATGAGGAATACTCACGCAAAATACCAGGGTTTTGCCGCGCCGGGGATCATCTACCAACTGCTGCCAGGCGCGGATCACCGCCGCAGCACGAATATGGTTGCCGGTAAGCAGATTGTCTAGGGCCTTGAGCTCGTTGGCTTGTTGCCAAGGGATCTTGCTGTAGTCTGTATTATCGTCACAGGCATAATATTCGAAGGGTGCCAACAGTTGCAGATCCAATGCCTGCCACAGGCGTAATTGGGCTGCCGGTGAGCCGTCTGGCCGGTTATCAAAATGGCGCAGGATATTCTTGCCGTCGGTACGTTCGGGGGTAGCGGTTAGCCCAAGCAAACAAGCAGGCTTCAAGGTAGTGAGTAGCTGCTCAAAGCTTTTTGCCTCAATTCTGTGGCACTCATCGATAACCACCATATGCCAGTAATCTGCGGTATGCAGAGAGACCAGCTTGCGGGTATTCAGGCTTTGAATGGTAGCGAACAGGTGCTGATCCTGCTTCGGTTGATGTTCACCGGTAAAGAGATCACCAAACTCCGCCTCGCGTAATACCAACCGAAAGGTACCCATGGCCTGTATCAACAACTCTTTACGGTGGGCAACAAACAGCAGCCGTGGTAACCCACCTAGTTTGCGGGCCAGACGACGGTAGTCGAAGGCGGCCATCACAGTTTTGCCGGTACCGGTGGCTGCCACCAGCAGATTGCGTATTCGACCATGGGCTCGTTCGTTTGCCAACTGCTCCAGAATGTCTATCTGAAAAGGCTTGGGCTCGATATCGAAGAAGGTAGGTGTCGCAATCAGCTCTCGGCCTGATTCACGTTTGAGCGCTTTTTCCAGCTCGTGTCGGTGAGTCTGGTTGTCCGGGTTATAAGGTTGAAACTCACCATCCTCCCACAGGGTTTCAAAATGCGCCTGCGCCCGTTGGTAGAGTTGGTTCTGGCCCTTTTCGGTGAACTTAACCGTCCATTCCAGCCCTCCCATCAGAGCCGCCCCGGATAAGTTGGCACTGCCCACATAAGCGGAGCCAAAGCCGGTTTCCCGCTCAAAGATCCAGGCCTTGGCATGTAGCCGGGTACGGCGGCCGTCGAGTGATACCCGAACTTCACAATTGGGTAATCGAGCCAGTGTATCCAATGCCTTTTGCTCGGTAGCACCGATATAGGTGGTGGTGAGAATGCGAATGTTGGCCTGGCTTTGCCCCTTGGCATTTGTGCTGGTGATCAGCTTAAGCACTTCGATTATTTTGCGCACCCCAGATACGGTGATAAAGCTCACCAGAATATCCACGCTGTTGCATGATGCCAACTCGGCGGTCAGCTCATGTAACAGGGAGGGAGAGTCTTTACCGGCGGTAAATAACCAGGGCTGGGCTAGACCGATGGCAGGCAACTCCGGCTTCTGCTTGGCAGGATAAAGGGAGCGCAGCACCTGGGGAGGTGTGCATAGCAGATCAGGGGCTTCATCCTGGTTTAGACGCTGGCGGGAATATTGCAGGATGTCATTGATAAGCTCGGCCTGAGTCTTCACCTTGGTTTGTTTATCACCCCTGATACCGGACAATAGCCGAGAGAGCTGCTCTGCCAGAACATCGGCCAGACGTTCGTGACTAAACACCGGGTTTAGTTCTTCGGGTTGAGCTGTGAGCCCGCTTTCTGCCAGTGCCTGTGTTACTTCCCGAGTGATGAGCAGGTCGTACAGTCCCTGTGCCAGTGGTGCTTTCATCTTGTTCCTTATTATTTTTATTTAATTACAGCCATAAACCGTGCAAATGGTTTCATCTCGTCGGTGGCGGTCATGTCTTCATAATCCGGGTTGGTGGCGTGCAGCCGATAGCTGTCGTCCGGATTCTTCTTCACCACCCGCAGCTGGTACTGGCAGTCGCCGGATTCGTCCTGCCGCTCTATGGCCAGGGTCTGGTTGCTGATGGAGCCGGCGCTTTGCGGGGTTATCCATTCCAGCAACAGATGATTGCCGTCGTTTTAGGAAAGGCCGCTGGCAAGTATCAGAGGCCCAAAGTGGGCCCACATTAACGGTGATTATTCTTTAATGGAAGACTGGGGCATTGTATTGACGGGCACGGAGGGCATGAACTGGTATCAAATAGCTGTGGCTTATCAGAAGCCGGTGACAGGCCCCGTGGTCTACGGAAAAATCTGGCCCTGATTCGCCGAAAATTAACCATCGGCATCGTGGAACAAACGGGTCAGCTTTGCTTCCAGCTCGGTTAACATCTGCTCGCAGCTGGTGTCGGGCCGGTTCAGGCCGTGGAGCAGGGTCATGAAGTAGCAGTCCATCATGATCTCCGCATCCAGTTCGTTGTAGCCGGCCGGGTCGGTAAACAGCTGTCGCTTGAAGTCGTCCAGTTGTGGGCGAAAGTAGTCGTATTGCCAGATGGCCTCTTTGAACAGTTCCCGGCTGAATTCCCGGTTATCCGCATAAAATCCATACAGAAAGCCGGCATGGTGTAACAGCCGTTGGCTCGGTGTGTCGTTGTTATCTTCTTGACGAGCCCTGGCCAGTACCTGGTCGACCTGGGTCAGCATGCCTGCCTTGAGCATGTCCAGCTTGGTGGGGAAGTGGCTGAACACGGTGCCGTCTGCGACCCCGGCCTTGCGGGCGATCTGGCGGGTGCTGGTGTCGGGGTAGCCCTGCCGGCGAAAAAGCTGCCAAGCGGCGCTGAGGATCTTCTCCCGGGTGAGCTGCTTCTTGGTGGTGGTCATTTTAGTGTCTGGCATGCGGATGTGACGACATGCTAACAAGCCCGTCGGGGTTTTCAACGGAAACAGTTGATAAATGAGCGCGCTCAGTTTATTTTTGAGCGCGCTCATTTTTCGGAGGTGATAATGAAAACCCTGATACTGCGGCTATTGGCAACGCTGGTCTATATGCCTTTCATGCTGTTTTACTGTTATCTGGTCGGGCCCATTCTCAAGCTGGTACTGGTGCCGGGAGCCATTCTGTTGTTGCTGGTGATCGGTCGCGGGGAGGCCTGGCAGGCGCTGAAGGAAGGCGTGTTTCACTCTGGCTCCAAAGCCGGAAACCAGGGGCTGCCGTCAGGCTAGCCCAAAAGCCGGGCTGCTTTAAGCCTTATATCTCAAACGCCGTTCGGCTGGCCCGATACGGCGTTTTTATTGCATCTGGCCGGTCGCCACAACCCACTGCCGGCGTTGGGCGCTATCATGGCGGGCAGCGAGGGATTATGCTCAACCATAAGGCGCAATGTGGAGGTAATGTTGATGATCAATCAAGGGGATTTACGGTTTTTACAGCGTTGTGTGGCCCTGGCGGAGGAGGCGCTGGCCGGCGGTGATATGCCCTTTGGCTCCGTGCTGGTGTCGGCCGAGGGGGGCGATATTGGCAGAGGATCATAACCGTATTCACAGCCATGAACCCACCTGGCACCCGGAAATTGCGTTGGCACGCTGGGCCGCCGAGCACTTGAGCGAAACCGAGCGGGCTCGCTCTACCCTCTATACGTCGGGCGAGCATTGCCCCATGTGCGCCGCCGCTCATGCCTGGGCGGGCCTGGGTCGTATTGTCTATGTCAGCTCGGCCGAACAGTTTGCGGGCTGGTGTAGTGAGTGGGGGTTGCCGCCGTCGCCGGTGAAACCGCTGTCCATTAACGAGGTGGCGCCGGAAATTGAAGTTGAGGGCCCGGTGCCCGAGCTGGCCGAGCAAATACGTGAATTGCACAGGCTGTATTTTGGGATCGAGGATAGCGGTAAGCCGTAAGCTGTCAGTCAAACCAGCTGGGGTTGGTGTTGTGTCCGATGATTGGGCATGGCCTGTTCCGGCAGCTAAAGCGCCGGCTGCAAACAGTCTCCGATATCTGCTGAGGGCGCGCGGCGCATGAATGGGTGCCTACGGGGTGGAACACCGGTAATGCTTAAGTTATCCCTTGAAGGGGGTAATATTGATTTTACCCCCTATAGCGGTTAAAGTTGTTTTATTTGCTGGAGGGGATAATTTGCGTATTACTACCGCCAATATGCTGGCTCATGCGATTCGGGATGAGCGTAAAAAACGCAAACTCAGCCAGCAGGCTCTGGCTGAGCAGGCTGCTATCAAACAATCGACGATTTCCGCGTTTGAAAATAATCCGGATGGCACCAAGTTGGAAACCCTGTTCAAGCTGTTGTCTGAAATGGGGCTGGAACTGCATCTTGCAGAAAGGGATCAGCCGAGCAATAACGCTGGATGGGAACAGGAGTGGTAGCTATGGCCCGGCTAACCGTAGCACTTAATGGCATCGTCGTTGGTACATTGCAGAGGCAGAGATCCGGTGCCATGCTATGACACGCATTGGCTGGCTCAGCCCAGTGCGCGTTCCATTTCCTTGTCGTTGCCTTTGTCTGAACGGCTTTACAGCGGTGACGTTGTTTATAATTTTTTCGATAACCTGCTGCCAGACAGCGATGCTATCCGCACTCGAATGCAGGCACGTTTCAAGGTGCCAACCAAGCAACCGTTTGATCTATTGGCCAGTATCGGCCGGGATTGTATTGGTGCGATTCAACTATATCCCGAGGATAGCAATATTCCTCCGGTCAATATCATTACAGCCGATCCTCTCGAAGACGCAGAAATAGCCCGGCTGTTGAAAGGTTATCTGGCCGCACCTCTGGGGATGGTTGCAGAAACGGACGATTTCCGTATATCCATGGCGGGAGCTCAGGAAAAAACGGCACTGTTATGGTACAAGGAGCAGTGGCACCGCCCATCTGGCAGCACCCCAACCAGTCATATTTTTAAGCTTCCGATCGGTTATCTTGCTCAACATCATATCGATCTCAGTGAAAGTGCTGAAAACGAATGGCTATGCCTGCAAATTGCCAAGGGGTTTGGTTTGCCGACAGCGAATGCGAATCTGGCGCGCTTTGAAGATCAGCGTGTACTTGTGGTTGATCGGTTTGATCGGCGCTGGTCCAGGGACGGCAGTTGGCTGATGCGCTTGCCTCAGGAAGATTTTTGTCAGGCTTTGGGTGTGTCTCCGGCATTAAAGTATGAATCGGATGGAGGCCCGGGCATTGCTTCAGGCATGGAATTGCTGAAAGGGTCACAGCAAGCCACTCAGGATAGAGACTCATTTTTAAAGAGCCAGATCCTGTTCTGGATGCTGGCGGCCATAGATGGCCATGCCAAGAACTTCAGTGTGTTCATCGAGCCCTACAGTGCATATCGGATGACGCCGCTTTATGACATGATTTCCGCTTACCCTTTCATGTCAGCCAAGTCTATTCATCCACGTAAAGCTAAGATGGCAATGGCTTTTCTCGGAAAAAATCGTCATTTTCACTGGGCTTCAATCGGTCCACGTCATTTGTTGAGTACGGCAGAGCGGGTGGGGTATTCACCAGACAGGGTTGGGGAGATGCTGACGATGATGAAGCAGCAGACAGAGTCGGTTATTGCCGACATAGACGCTCGGTTACCTTCAGGCTTTTCCAGGAACATCAGTCAATCCATCTTTGATGGCTTACTTCGTCAGGCCAACAGATTGCCAAGTTAAATTATTGGCCAACACCTTCGCGTCTGTAGGCCTGAATTTACTCGGGTAATCTCCTCGTTGAAACGGGCCAGCAAGAACGTTGTGGGGCCTGTTTATTTGCGCCGCATGAATGGGTGCTACAGGGCCTGCAATTTGGCCTAAAGCGCCCCCCCTTCCAGCCTCCCCCTGGGGTAGCCCCGCTGTTGTGCCTGTTAGGCCGCAGCCAAGGGGGAGGGGCGCTCCGGCGCCATCGGTAGAATAAAGGGACAGCGGAAACAAAAAAGCCGTAGGCAGAACCGCCTACGGCTTTTTGTCTTTTCTTCCAGCTTCCCGATTTTAGCTTGGTTTAGTCGCGGCCTTCATCTCTTTCACGAAGGCGGTCAGGGCGTCGAGCATGGCCTGGGGGGTGTCCAGGTGCTGTTCGATGATCTTGACCACGGCCGAGCCGGAGATGGCACCGGCAGCGCCGGAGGCAATGGCGTCGCGCACTTGTTCCGGAGTGGAGATACCAAAGCCCAGCAGCGAAGGCGGCGCATTGTACTGCTTGAGGGTGGCCAGCAGGGTGTCTACCGGCTTGCCGGCCTTGGTTTCGGTGCCGGTCACCCCGGCGCGGCTCAGCAGATAGGTATAGCCGGAGCCGTTTTCGGCCACGGCCTTGAGGGTCGTTTCGTCACCGTTGGGCGGCGCGATAAAGATGGTTTCTATACCGGCCCGGTCGGCGGCGGCCTTGAAAGGCTCTGCCATTTCCAGCGGTACATCCGCCACCAGCACCGAGTCCACCCCCGCCTGGGCGGCCCGGCTGTAGAAGCTGTCCATCCCCGGCGCATAGACCAGGTTGGCATATACCAACAGGCCGATGGGCAGTTCGGGGTACTTTTCCCGAACCCGGGCGAGCATGTCGAAGCAGGTCTGGGTACGGGTGCCGGCCCCCCGGGCGCGCAGGGTGGCGGCCTGTATGGTGGGGCCGTCGGCGATGGGATCGGAGAAGGGAATGCCCAGCTCCAGGGCGTCGGCGCCGCCGGCCACCAGGGCGTCGATCACCTTGAGCGAGTGCTCCGGAGTGGGGTCGCCGAGGGTGACAAAGGGTACGAAGGCGCCTTCGCCGGCGGCCTTCAGGCGGTCAAACAGGCGGTCGTAGCGGCTCATTTGATTTCTCCTTGCTGTTCCAGAATATCGGCGACGGTAAAGATGTCCTTGTCGCCACGGCCGGACAGGTTGACCACCAGCACCTGCTCTTTCTCCGGCTCGGCCTCGGCCATTTTCAGGGCATAGGCCAGGGCGTGGGAAGACTCCAACGCCGGTATGATGCCTTCGTTGCGGGCCAGGGCCTGGAAGGCGTCGAGGGCTTCATCGTCGGTCACCGACACGTACTGGGCCCGGCCGGTGGTGGCAAGAAACGCGTGCTGGGGGCCGACCGAGGGGAAGTCGAGCCCGGCAGAAACGGAGTAGGATTCCTCCACCTGGCCGTCTTCGTCGTGCATCATCAGCGACAGCATGCCGAAGAACACACCCTTGCTGCCCTCACCCAGGGTGGCGCCGTGCTCGCCGGTATGAATGCCCTTGCCGGCGGGCTCCACGCCGATCAGTTTGACGTTTTCTTCATCGATAAAGTCGGCAAACAGGCCGATGGCGTTGGAGCCGCCGCCCACACAGGCGATGACCGCATCGGGCAGGCGCGCTTCGTGCTCAACTATTTGCACCTTGGCTTCTTCACCGATCATGCGCTGGAACTCGCGCACTATGGTAGGGAAGGGATGCGGACCGGCGGCTGTGCCCAGCAGGTAGTGGGCGTGGTCATAGTTGGCGGCCCAGTCACGCAGTGCCTCGGTGCAGGCATCTTTGAGGGTGGCGGAGCCGGAATGCACCGGTATCACCTCGGCACCCATCAGCTTCATGCGGAATACATTGGGCTTCTGGCGTTCGCAGTCCTTGGCGCCCATGTATACCCGGCATTTCAGGCCGAGCAGGGCACAGGCCAGGGCGGTGGCGACCCCATGCTGACCGGCGCCGGTTTCGGCGATGATCTCGGTTTTGCCCATGCGCTTGGCAAGCAGCGCCTGGCCCAGCACCTGGTTGGTCTTGTGGGCGCCACCGTGCAACAAGTCTTCCCGCTTCAGATAGATGCGGGTCCTGGTGTTGGCGGCCAGGTTGCGCACCCGGGTCAGCGGGGTGGGGCGGCCGGCGTATTCGGCCAGCAGTGAGCGGAATTCCCGCTCGAATTCAGGATCCTGCTCGGCGTCAACAAAGGCCTGCTCCAGCTGCAGCAGGGCCGGCATCAGGATCTGGGGCACATACATGCCGCCAAAATCGCCGAAAAAGGGGTTCAATAGGCTCATAGTGTAGTTATCCTGCGTCCGTAATGTCTCAGAGTTGCGAAGGCGGTGTTCAGCTTGGCCGGGTCTTTCTGGCCGGGGGCGCTCTCCACGCCGGAATTCAGGTCCAGGCCGATGCAGCCCAGGGCGGCGGCGGCGGCGGCATTCACCGGGCTCAGGCCGCCGGCCAGCATGGCGGTGGATTTGTCTGTCTCGGCCAGCAGTGACCAGTCAAAGGCCTGGCCGGTGCCGCCGCTCTGGCCGCCCGCCTGGGTATCGAACAGCAGGCGATCGGCCTGCTGTGGCAGGGGCGGCAGGGCATCGCTTACCGGCACCGCTTTCCACACAGATATTTCGGGCAGTTGCTGTTTCAGTTCACCGATATAGGCGTCGTCTTCCTGGCCGTGCAGCTGGACCGCAGAGAGGCCCAGTTCACGGGCGGTACTCGCCACCTCTGCCTGGGGCCGGTTTCTGAACACGCCCACATAGTTGAGCGGGGCGGCGGCCATCACGGTCCGGGCCTGATTGATATCCACGCAGCGGGGGCTCCCTGCCACGAAGATCAGGCCGCCGAACGCGGCGCCGGCCTGGTAGGCGGCGGCGGCGTCCTGGGGACGGGTCAGGCCGCAGACCTTGTTGTCACCCAGGATCAGCCGACGGGCGGCCATATCCAGATCTGTTTCGGCCATCAGCGAGCTGCCCACCAGGAAGCCGTCCGCATGGGCAGACAGCTCCTTCACCTGGCTGTGCCGGTAGATGCCGGATTCGGATATGACAATGCGATCCTCGGGGATCATCGCGGAAAGCACCCGTGTACGCTCGAGATCTATGCTCAAATCGCGCAGATCGCGGTTATTGATGCCGATCACCTTGGCATCCAGCGCAATGGCCCGCTGTACTTCTTCCGGGCTTATAACTTCGGTGAGCACCCCCATGTTCAGGGATTTGGCCACGGCGGCAAGCTCGCGATACTGGTTGTCGTCGACCACCGACAGCATCAGCAGGATGGCGTCGGCCTGGTAGTGACGGGCCAGCTTGATCTGGTAGGGATCTATGATGAAGTCCTTGCAGATCACCGGTTGGCTGACCCGGCTGCGCACCTGGGTAACGTATTCGAACCGGCCCTGAAAGTATTTCTCGTCGGTGAGTACCGAAATGGCCGAGGCGTAACGGCCGTAGGTATCGGCGATGGCTTCCGGGTTGAAGTCTTCGCGGATCAGGCCCTTGGAGGGCGACGCCTTCTTGCACTCAAGGATAAAAGCCGGCTTGCCGGCCGCCAGGGCGGCCTCGAAGTGGCGCTCGCTGGGCACCAGCGAGGCTTCGAATTCTGTCAGCGGCTGGCTCTGCTTGCGGGCTTCCACCCAGGTTTTCTTGTCGGCGACGATTTTGCCGAGTACCGTGTTTAGCATTGACTTAACTCCGCCAGTTTCTTGACTACTTCCATGGCTTTGCCCGACTTTAACACAGCCAGCACCTGGCTAACCGCTTCTTTTAAGGTCTCGGCCTGACCGCTCATCACCAATAGCGGCGCCACGTTCATGGCAATCACGCCTTGTTGGGCCGGCGTGCCCCCGCCTTGCAGCAGGTTTAAGGTAATGGCCTTGTTTTCACTGGGCTCGCCGCCGGCAATGGCGCTGATAGGGTAACGCTCCAGGCCCAGCTCTTCGGGCGTGATGCTGTATTCGCTGATCACGCCGTTGTTGATTTCCGCCACCGTGGTGGGGCCGTGAATGGCGACTTCATCCAGGCCGCTGCCATGTACGACCATGCCGCGTTTCAGGCCCATGGTCAGCAGGGTGTCGGCAATGGGGCGCACCAGATGCTCGGAATAGACCCCCAGCAGCATAAAGTCGGGCCGGGCCGGGTTGACCAGTGGGCCCAGCACGTTGAAGATAGTGCGGGTTTTCAGGGCCTGGCGCACCGGCATGGCATTGCGCATGCCACCGTGGTAGTTGGGGGCAAACAGGAAACAGGCGTTTACTTCATCCAGGCAGTGGCGGGCACGCTCCGGGCTCATGTTCAGGTCGATACCCAGTTGCTCAAGCAGGTCGGAAGAACCGGATTTGGAAGACACGCCGCGGTTGCCGTGCTTGGCTACTTTTATGCCGCAGGCGGCGGCCACCAGTGCCGAGGTGGTCGACACGTTTATGATGTTCATGCCATCGCCACCGGTGCCGACGATGTCGCAAAAGGCGTAGTCGGGCCGGGGGAAGGGCGAGGCGGCCTCCAGCAAGGCCTGAGCCGCACCGGCAATTTCATCCGGCGTTTCGCCTTTCATTTTCAGCACGGTCAGCAAAGAGGCCATGGTCATCTGATCCATGTCGCCCTTGATCAGCTCACCAAACAAGGCCTTGGCCTGGTTGCGGCTAATATGCTCGCCGCGATACAGCTGCTCCATGGCTTTGGTTTCCGGCGCGCTTAAAAAGGCCAGGCTTTGGGACAAAAGCTGTGCTCCCTCTGTGGTCATGATGGATTCGGGATGGAATTGAAATCCCAATACCCGCTTGGCGGTATCCTGTACCGCCATGGTCATGCCATGGTAGTCGGCGATGACCGGCAAGGTGCTGGGGATTTTGGTGCCCACCAGCGAGTGATAACGGGCCACCGGTAGTGGGTTGGACAGGTTGGCAAACACCCCCTGGCCGTTATGGCTGATAAGCGAGGTCTTGCCGTGCTTGATTTCACCGGCGCTTTCCACGATGCCGCCGTAGTGCTCCACCAGGGCCTGATGACCAAGGCAAATGCCCAGGATGGGGAAGCGGCCGATGCAGGCATTAATGAGGGCCGGCATATTACCGGCTTCGCTGGGAATGCCGGGGCCTGGCGAGAGCACCAGTATGGGCCGCTCGCCTTGCAGCTCACCTTGCTCCATGGCGGCGACGAGTTGCGCCACCGGTACCGTGTTGCGATATACCTTAACGGTGGCACCCAGGGTACGAAACTGATCCACCAGGTTGTAGGTGAAGGAGTCGTAGTTATCCAGCAAAAAAATGGTATTAGTCATGGCTTACCTCCGCCAGTGTGGTGCCGTGGGCCAGGGCGATGGCATTGAGTACCGCTGCGGCCTTGTTGCGGGTTTCGTCGGCTTCCGACTGGGGGGATGAGTCATAGACCACGCCGGCGCCGGCCTGCACGTGGGCTACACCGTTGCTGACAAAGGCGGAGCGGATGACGATGCAGGTGTCCATGTCGCCCAGGCCGTTAACGTAGCCCACGGCACCGCCATAGCTGCCTCGGCGTTGCTGTTCCACCTGGCGGATCAGTTCGCTGGCACTAATCTTGGGGGCGCCGGTCAGGGTGCCCATGTTCATGCAGGCCTGATAGCCGTGCAGGGCGTCCAGGTCGTGGCGAAGGGTACCCACCACCCGCGACACCAGGTGCATTACGTGGCTGTAGCGATCAACGCTGAGCAGATCCTTCACATAACGGCTGCCGGGCTCGCAAATGCGGGCGATATCGTTGCGTGCCAGGTCAACCAGCATCAGGTGCTCGGCGGTTTCCTTTTCGTCCTGGCGCAGATCCAGCTCGATACGGCCGTCCAGATCCAGGTTGATGCTGCCGTCCGGGTTGAAGCCGCGCTTGCGGGTACCGGCAATAGGGTACATTTCCACCTGACGGTTGCTGTGGTCAAACTTGACCGAGCTCTCGGGGCTGGCACCGAACAGGATGAAGTCCTGATCGTTGACATAGAACATGTAAGGGCTGGGATTGGTTTGTTTGAGCTTGCGGTAGGCGGCCAGCGGGCTCGGGCAGGACAGGCTGAAGCTGCGCGATGGCACTACCTGGAAAATATCACCCGCCAGGATGTGTTCTTTCAGGTTGACCACGTCGGCCCTGAATTCGGCATCGCTCTTGCTGGCCTGTATCTTGCCCTCGAGTCGCTCGCCGGCTGTGGGTTCCGGGTGTTGCTGAGCGCAGGCGTGGGCCAGTTGATCCAGCCGAACCTGCAAGCGGGGCTGTTCGGTCGGGTGGAAGACACAGGCAGACAACCGGCCTGTTTCCTGCTTGTGATCCAGGGTTATCAGGGTTTCGGCCAGGTAGAAACAGAAGTCGGGGCAGGTGTTGATGCCCTCGGAAACGTCCGGCAGCTGTTCGAAGGAGGCAATCAGATCGTAAGAGAAGGTGCCGGCCATAAACAGATGCTGCTGGCCCTGGCTGGCGGTGAAGCGGGTCAGAATAAGGCGCAGGGTGTGCAGCACGGACGGGGCCTTGAGGCGGCTGTCTTCGTCCAGGTTGGCATCGGCCTGGGGCAGGGTAACCACCAGCTGCTGCTCGGTGCGTTTGCCGCCGAGCGTCTCTTCAACCAGATCCAGGGCGGGCAGGCCGTTGGCATTGAGGGCTGTCAGGGTTACCTGATGGTGCCGGCATACCAGGCGCACACAGGCGTCCAGCATCAGCAGGCTCTGGGTGCCCGATTTGGTGTCAATTTCGGCGGATTCCAGCAATACGCTGTTGTCGCCGGGTTGGGTGAGGGCTGCGAATAACGCGAGCGGATCATCGGTATAGGGGGCTTCTTGCGATAAAACCTGGAGCTGACCTTGCGCCATTATGGATTCCTTTTGCTGTTAGTTGCGGTCATCGGGTATCTGTCTGATGACCTGACTGGCAATGTCATTGTCGGTAATGCTGATAAACGACGGCTGTACCGGCGTGAAAAACGGTTGTTGGGTCAGCCATCGCCAAAAAATACCGCTTGTCGGTTTCATCGGATCACCTTTTGCTGGATAATAAAAAAGCCCGCATGGTTGCGGGCTTTTGGTTTTCGCTGATCGTAAAACAAACACAGCAAATCACACCACCCGCTTCAGGGAGTGTGCCACCACCAAATGGTCAGAGTGGAAAATTGCCGGTTCATCACGCTCATCTCGTTAATCAGAAACTGGACATAGTAAAACGATAATCAGGGGGGCAAGTCAACCCCAACCACAGGATTTTTTATGCGTATCGATCTGCACAGCCATTCCACCGCCTCGGATGGTCAGCTCAGCCCCGCCGAGCTGCTGGCCCGGGCTGCGGAAAAAGAAGTGGATGTGCTGGCCCTGACCGACCACGATACGGTGGCCGGGCTGGCCGAGGCCCGGCAGGCAGCCGAACTTCACGGGGTCCGTCTGATCGACGGGGTGGAGATTTCCTGTCTGTGGGAAAGCAAGGAAATTCATGTGGTTGGCCTGAATATCGATCCGCAGCACGGGCCACTCCTCCAACTGCTTGATGAACAGCAGCAGCGGCGCGAAGCGCGGGCGCAGCTGATGGGCGAGCGGCTGGCCAGGGCCCGGTTCCCGGGGGGCTATGAGGGGGCCCGGGCATTGGCCGGGGATGCCCCCATCACCCGTACCCATATGGCGCGCTGGCTGCTGAGCCAAGGGGCGGCCGACAACATGGGCAAGGTATTCAGGAAATACCTGAGCCGGGGCAACCCGGGCTATGTGCCGCCGGCCTGGTGTTCATTGGCCGAGGCGGTCGGCACTATCCAGCAGGCGGGTGGGGTGGCAGTGGTTGCCCACCCGACCCGCTACGAGCTGTCGAACAAGTGGATCAAGCGGTTGCTGGCGGATTTTGCTGCGGCCGGCGGCGATGCCATGGAGGTCTCCATGGCCCAGCAGAGTCCCCAGGAACGTGCTACGTTGGGTCAATGGAGCAAGGAACATCGGCTGGCGGCTTCGGTGGGATCCGATTTTCATTTTCCCAGCCAGTGGCGGGAGCTGGGACGGCAATTATGGCTACCCAAGGAAGCCACGCCAGTATGGACGCGTTTTATCTAAATCATTCCGGGAGGAATTATGAGTCAATTTTTTGAAATCCATCCAGACAACCCCCAGCCCCGACTGATCAATCAGGCGGTGGCCATAGTGCGCCAGGGCGGGGTGCTGGTGTATCCCACCGACTCCGGTTATGCCCTCGGTTGCCTGGTGGGCGACAAGGGGGCCATGGAGCAAATCTGCCGCATTCGCAAGATTGAAAAGGATCACAACTTTACCCTGGTGTGCCGGGATCTGTCCGAACTGTCGTTTTACGCCCGAGTCGAGAATTCCGTGTTTCGGCTGATGAAAAACAATACCCCCGGCGCCTATACTTTTATCCTGCGGGCCACCAAGGAAGTCCCCAAGCGGCTGCAGAATCCCAAGCGCAAGACCATCGGCCTGCGGGTGCCGGATCATGCCATCAGCCTGGCACTGCTCGAGGCCCTGGGCGAGCCCTTGATGTCCTGCAGCCTGATCCTGCCCGGGGAGCAAGAGGCGGAATACGATCCCCAGCTGATCCGCCAGCGGCTGGAAAAGCAGGTTAACCTGATTATCGACGGCGGCGTGCTGGATCCCAAACCCACCACCGTCATCGATTTATATGATGAAACGCCGATTATCGTGCGCCAGGGCGCCGGCGATGTCCGCCCCTTTGAGTAAGGCCAGATTGCAATGACTGAAAAATTACAGAAAGTACTGGCCCGCGCCGGTAAAGGTTCGCGCCGCGAGATTGAAGAGCTGATCAGCCACGGTCGGGTCAGCGTCAATGGCCAGGTGGCCAAGCTGGGGGATCGGGTGACCGGCTCCGAAAACATCCGGGTCGACGGCCATGTGGTGGAAACCCAGGCCCCGGCGGAGATCGTCTGCCAGGTGCTGGCCTATCACAAGCCCGAAGGCGAGGTCAGCACCCGCAAGGATCCGGAAGGCCGGCCGACCGTATTTGACCGCCTGCCCAAGCTGCAGGGTGCCCGCTGGGTGGCCGTCGGCCGGCTGGATGTCAATACCTCGGGGCTGCTGTTGTTTACCACCGATGGTGAGTTGGCCAACCGGCTGATGCATCCCCGCCATGAAATCGACCGGGAATACGCGGTGCGGGTATTCGGCGAGGTGAACGAGGCCATGCTGCAACGGCTGCGCAAGGGCGTGATGCTGGAAGACGGCCTGGCCAAGTTCGAAACCCTGAAATACAGCGGCGGCGAGGGCATGAACCACTGGTTCCATGTCACCCTGAAGGAAGGCCGCAACCGGGAAGTTCGTCGGTTGTGGGAATCCCAGGATGTGCAGGTTAGCCGGTTGATCCGGGTCCGTTACGGCAAGATAGAGCTGCCGCGTACCCTGCCGCGTGGCGGCTGGGCCGAGCTGCCGCTGGAGCAGGTAAACTACCTGCGCAAGGAAGTGGGTCTGGATGAGGAAGCCCGCAGCAAGGTGGATGTGCATGCCTCCGAGCGTTACAAGCAGGTAGCCCAGATCCGCAAGGCGGTGCGTAAACACAACTCGCGGGTCAAGGGCACCCAGAAGAAAGAAACCCCGGCCCGTCCGCGCAGCCCGGGTCAGCGCCAGAAGCGCAAGACCCGTATGTAAAGACGGCTTCAGGCGCTAAGCCAGAAGCGGCAAGATAAAACGGCGCAGGGGGTTCGGCTCCTGCGCCGTTTTTGATCATTGAATGCTCTTGTGGGTCTGCTCTTTTGTCGAAGGCCCGACCCCGGGGCGATTGGCCCAGGCCATCAGGCATTTTCACCAGTCTTCAGGCCTGTGGGAGGCGCGACCCCGCGGTGATATGGCCGAAGGCCATCAAAATATGGGAACCCTGCCAACTATTATCGCACCGAGGCCAGCCCTTGTGGGAGGCGCGACCCCGCGGCGAGTTGGCCGACAGGCCATCAAAAAATGAGAACCCAGCCCCTGGCCGATAATCCCGGCCAACTATCATCGAGCCAAGGTCGGCGCTCACACAAAGGTCGGCCCTTTGGCAGGGGGAATCCCGCGGGAACCTGATAGAAGGGAGCCTGGTTCCTACGCGCAGCATGGAAACCAGAACATTGCCCGGTAGGAGGCCCGGGGCGATGGGATCAGACTGCGAATTCCCGGCGGGAAAACTCCACGCGCTGCTCCGGGGTCATCTTGATATCCCGGCCCATTTTTTCGATCTTCCGGAGTCGGGGTACCAGGCCGGCGCCGTTGGCGGTCTGGATTGCCAGCCCGGGGCGGGCATTCAGCTCCAGCAGCATGGGCCCCTTCTGCTTGTCCAGTACCATATCGGTGCCGATATAGCCCAGGCCGGACATTTCATAGCAGGAAGATGCCAGGCTGAGCATCTCTTCCCAATAGGGCACCTTGAGCTCCAGCAGGTCCCGGCCCGTGTCCGGATGATATCGGATCGGCAGGTTGTGCTGAACGGCGCGGATGGCCCGCCCGGTGTTGATATCCAGCCCGACGCCCACCGCCCCCTGGTGCAGGTTGGCCTTGCCGTCAGAGGCTTCGGTCGACAGCCGCATCATGGCCATGATCGGAAAGCCCTTGAAGACGATGATACGAGTGTCGGGGACGCCCTCGAAGGAAAAGCCGTCGAACACATCGTCGAAGTTGATCAACGCCTCGATCAGCGCCACATCCGGCTTGCCCCCCAGGGAGAACAGGCCGGCGAGGATATTGGAGATATGCCGCTCCAGATCCCCAATGGTTTCTTCCTTGCCGCTGGGTTTGACGAAGCGCTCCCGGTCATGGCGCTCGATCACCAGTATGCCCTTGCCGCCCGAGCCCTTGGCCGGCTTGATACAGAAACCGGGCCAGTCCTTGATCATCTCCCACAGGTGAGATACCTGGTGTTGGTATTCCACCACCCCGATCAGCTCGGGCACGGTAACGCCCGCATCCAGGGAGATGCGCTTGGTGTGCAGCTTGTTATCCACCAGTGGATAGAGCCGGCGCGGGTTATAGCGGCTGATATAGGAAATGTTGCGCTTGTTCATGCCCATGATGCCCATGCGACGCAGGGCAAAGGGAGAGGCATATTCCTTGAAGATATTCCTGAGCATATCAGTCACCGCTCACCAGGGGTTTGAACCGCTTCAGCTCCAGCAGACGGTAGCCGGTGTAGTTACCCAGTACCAGTACCGCGGCCATCACCACCAGCTGCAATCCCAGGAAGTTGAAGGTGAGGTGGCGGATCAGTTCGTTGTTCATCGCCAGGAAGGCGGCCACCGCCACCAGCAGTGAGCCGCCGCCCTGCTTGACCACTTCCTTGACGCCCTCTTCCTCCCACAGGATGGACATCCGCTCTATGGTCCAGGCCAGGATGATCATTGGGAAGAAGGTGATCTTCATGCCTTGGGTCAGCCCCAGCTGATAGGCAACGATACTGAAGAAGCCGATGATACCGATCACCATGATGATCACCGCCGATATTCGTGCCACCAGCAGCAGGTTGAGGTGCGACAGGTAGGAGCGCAATATCAGGCCGGTGCCGACGATCAGCAGGAAGCCGACCAGACCGGTGAGCAGGCTGGTCTGGATAAAGGCCATGGCGATCAGTACCGGCATAAAGGTGCCCGAGGTCTTTACCCCGACGATGATGCGTAGGAACACTACCATCAGCACCCCTATGGGGATCAGCAGTATGCCCTTGAACAGCGCCTGTTCTTCCAGGGGCAGGTTATACAGGGACACGTTGATCCAGTCCGGCTCATCGAATTTCTGGGCCAGGGCGACATTGACCGGCCGCTCCTGCTCCAGCATGGTGAAGGTCACCCGGGAGTTGGAGCCGCCCACCAGATCCAGCACCGGTGCCGAATGGTATTCCCACAGCAGCAGGTTGTCCTGCTGTCCCTGCTTGCCGGTGATGGGGTTGAATATTTCGTAACGTTCCCCTTCATATACCTGCAGTATATCGACCAGCGGCTGACGGCGGCGGCCGTCTTCCAGCTCCAGGCCCTTCAGCAGCCGGGCCGGTACATCCGCCCGGTTGAGCAGATCCAGCAGCAGCTTGCCTGGGGTCTTGTACTGGGCAAGCAGCTCGGCATTCTGCCCCTTGTTGGACAGCTCCTTGAGCAGCTCCCGGGTCAGGGTGATGCCATCGGCGGATCTTTCCTGGGCCGCCGCCAGTACCTGATCCATGGCGGTGGCGTAGGGCTCGGCCACGGTCACGCCTTGGACCTCGGGGATCTCGGTCGAGAGCAGTTCCTTGGCAAAGGGATCCCGCATCATGTCGACCTTGTAATACAGCTCCTGGGGTCCGTCTGCTGTCCGAATCGACCATTCCGCCCGGGTATCGCCGGTGGCGTCGACAAATGACAGGCCATAGCCGGGAGATGCGGCGGACTCGTTCATCAGGGTAAAGCCGGGCTGGCTGCCGGGAATGGCCAGCGAGGCCTTGATTGGGTTACCCGAGGCTTCAAATTCCACCTTGGCTTCAATCGACCATATCTGGCGTTTTTCACCCGGCAGCCAGGGCACTTCATAGACGAAGTGGCGATGCAGCATCATGGCCAGCCCGACGATAAACAGGGCGGCAACAATCAGATAAAACGGCTTGCGTGAGTACATATAACCTACTTACTCGGAGGCTTTGGGACGCCTGGGGGTGCCCTGTACGTTCTGACGGGCAATATCCACCACGGCGATGTCTTTCAAAAATTCGCGACCCAGCAATATCGGGTAGGACATCTGGGAGCGATCGGTCAGGGTAAACTCGGTCTTTTCCGACAGCCTGCCGATTCGCATGGTCAGTGCCACCACCGGGCGGCGCTCACTGTCATCGGCGGATGCCTGGCGGATACGTACCCGCCGCACCAGGGGGGTTTCTACAATCAGCTCTTCGGCCACGCCTTCATGGGCCATGCTAAAGCTGACCCAGCGCTTGCCGTCCCGCTCGAATACGGTGATGTCTTTGGCGCTGAGCGAAGAGGTGGTGGCGCCGGTATCGATACGCGCCGGGAAGATGTCATTGACCGCCTCCAGCCAGACATCTTCGGTTTCCCCGACGATCAGCTTGCCGTCCCGGGTTTCGTCATGGGGGTAATCGTCGGTGTTTTTTGCCGCAGGAGAAGCCGGCGGCTGTTGCGTGGGCGACGGGGGAGGCGTCACTATGCGCTTTTTCAAGGATCTTATCTCCTGTTGCAGTGCCTTCATATAGGCATGATGGTTGGCACTAAGCTGGGTATTCTGGTTAAACATGGTCGCGGTCAGCCGGCTCTCCAGGCTGTTGAGGGAAGCCTCCAGCTGATCCTCGGTCACCGGTGCGGGCAATGGCGGCTCTTCCTGTCCGGATTGCAGGGCGCAGCCTGTCAGCGCCAGTGGTAACAACAGTGATATCACGGCTTTGTTCATATTTCCCCTCTTGCTGTCTGTTGGCTATCGGCGGGCTTGGTGGCGACGATAATGGCCCGTTTGGGCGCCGGATAGCCTTCTATAGTTTTGCCCGGATCCGCTGGATCGAGGTAGTCGGTCAGCGATTCGTTACGCATCCAGTCGGTACTGCGCTGTTCATCTACTGTTGTCAGGCTTTCATCTACTACCCGTATCTGTTCAAAACCGCACTTTTCCAGCCAGCCCACCAGTGCCCGGGTGCTGGGAATAAACCAGACATTGCGCATTTTTCCGTAGCGTTCACCGGGTACCAGTACCTGGTGCTCATTGCCGTCGATGACCAGGGTTTCCAACACCAGCTCACCGCCGGCGCGCAGCTGGGCCTTGAGTTGCAGTAGGTGATCTATCGGCGAGCGTCTGTGGTAGAGCACGCCCATGGAAAACACCGTATCGAAGGCCCTGAGTTCAGGTAATTCCTCAATACCCAAGGGTAGTAGCTGGACGCCCTGATAGGCATTGGCAAAATGACGCACGGCTTCGAACTGGCATAAAAACAGCTGTGACGGATCTATGCCTACCACCAGCTTGGCACCGGCACCGGCCATGCGCCACATGTGATAGCCGCTGCCGCAGCCCACATCCAGTACATATCGATGCTGTAGCGGGCTGATATGGGCTTTCAGCCGGTCCCATTTCCAGTCGGAACGCCATTCGGTGTCGATATGGATGCCGTGGATATGGTAGGGGCCCTTGCGCCAGGGATGAAACTGACGCAACAGGCTCTCGATCTTCTTCTGCTCGCCAGCGCTGACTTCACCGGGGCGGCCGATGGTGACGCCGTCGGTCAGCTCGATATGGTCGGTGGTGATGTTGGGCAGTTTGTGCAGGGCGCGCACCCAGCGGGCAAACTCCCCGTGCAGGTGCAGCTTTTGCCATTCGTGCAGCTGGGCAGGCAGGGTATGCAGCCAGTGTTGCAGGCGACTCTTGGCAATCCTTTGGTAAAAATTGCTGAAATCAATCATTTGATGGCGACCATGGAGCCAAAATTGAAGCACTGGAACCACATGTCCACATGCTGGAAACCGACCCGGGCCAGGCGGGCCTTATGCAGCTCGGGGGTGTCCGGTCGCATCACGTTTTCCAGGGCATTGCGCTTCTGGCTGATTTCCAGTTCGCTGTAGCCGTTGGCCCGCTTGAAGTCGTGATGCAAATCGATCAGTAGCTCGTTGACCTGGTTGTCGGGGCTCAGGAATTTCTCGCTCAGGATCAGTATGCC
Source organism: Zobellella maritima (assembly GCF_003075035.1). Taxonomy (GTDB): domain Bacteria; phylum Pseudomonadota; class Gammaproteobacteria; order Enterobacterales; family Aeromonadaceae; genus Oceanimonas; species Oceanimonas maritima. The sequence continues at coordinate 272,112 of NZ_QCZE01000001.1, forward strand.
CCCGGGGTTGAGTCCCCGGTAGATGTTGGCCAGCAGGGCTTCGCGCCGGGCAGGATCGATAAACTGCAGGGTAAAGTTGAGCACCACTACAGACGCGTTTTCGATCTGCAGATCGCAGATATCGGCCTGCTGCAGCTCTACCTCGACATCCGACTTGAAACTGGCCAGGTGATTCTGTGCCCGCTCCAGCATGGCGGGAGAGTTGTCGACCGCGATAATCTTGCAGCCCGGCCGGGTCAGGTTGCGGCGCATTTCCTGGGTGGCTGCGCCCAGCGAGCAGCCCAGATCATAGAGCTGGCTGTCGGGCTGGGCAAAGCGGACGGTCATCATGCCGATGGCGGAAATGATATTGGAGTATCCGGGGACGGATCGTTTGATCATGTCCGGGAAGACCTCCGCAACGCGCTGGTCGAAGCAGAAGTCGCCAAGCTGGGCGATGGGTGCGGCAAAAATATGATCTTTTTCGTGCATGTATAACAAACAACCTTGGCTTATGGCGCAGATGGCTGCGCAAATTGGCCCGCATTGTAAAAGAAGCATTGCTGTTTGTCTTCTGGCCAGCTCGGGGCCGACCGCAAAATTTTATTAAAATAATTGACCCTGGCCGGCCTGGTGTCGACCCGGAAATTCAGCCAAAGGATGACCAAGGGTTTGCGCCAGACGGGCGGCCAAATCCGGTGCCTGGCGGTTATCGGCGGTATGCACAAACAGATAGACTGCTTTGTCCTGTTTCAGCCAATGATTAATGTGTGGCAGCCAGGGTTTCCAGAAGGAACTGTTCCGTGCCGGGTCGGGGTGGCCGATAAAACGGACAACCGGTGACGCACCGGTACCTATGATGTGCACCGGCACCCTGGGTTTTTTCGACTGGGCCTCAAGCAGGGCCGGGGTGTCGGGCGGACAGGAAAATACCGGCCGCGAGTCCATGATGATGCGGTTGGCCCCATGGCGGATCAACAGCCGGTTGAGTCGTCGTTCAGCTTCGCCCTTGGCGAAAAACGCCGGGTGGCGGACTTCCACCCCATAATTGAAAGAAGGCGGCAGGGTGGCCAGCAACCGATCCAGGCCGTCGAGCTGCTCCGGTCCCGTCGTGCCGGGCAGCTGCAGCATCAGCAACCCCAGCTTGTGGTGCAGGGGCGCCAGCTGGTTGATAAAATCCAGCGCCGCGGCCGTATTCTCCGCCAGTTGTCCCCGGTGGCTGATGGAGGAGGGAAACTTGAAGGTGAAGCGAAACGCGTCCGGGGTCTGGTTGTCCCAACGCCGCAGGCTGGCGGTGTCGGGCACGCCATAGAAGCTGGTATTGCCTTCCACCGTGTTGAACACGCCGCTATAGTCGGCCAGATGTTCACCGGTTTTCAGGCCCTTGCTCAGCAGTTGACCAGGCCAGGCGGGATGGGACCATTGGCTGAGGCCCAGATATAATGGCATATAACTCCTGAAAACATAGCTTGAAGCCGGAAGCCGCACGGCAGTGATAGTAATACCGAGGCCGGCCCGACATGATGCGCAGTCTGCCGGCCTTACCGGACCTACAACCGCAGCACTGAATACACCAACCACTCTATGGCTTTCAGCTTATAGCTGACGGCTAAAAGTTACCGCTTCGCGGTAAGATTTTACCGGCCTTCTGGTTTTCCATTATACTAGCGCGCTATTTACTGACAAATTCATGTCCCGCGGCGAGACTCGGCCGTGTGGCAACACCAAAGGAATACATCGATGCGCACTCATTATTGCGGGCAGGTTGACGCTGCCCTGGTTGGCCAGAGCGTGACCTTAAGTGGCTGGGTACATCGTCGTCGTGACCTGGGCGGCCTTATCTTTATCGATATGCGCGATCGAGAAGGCATAGTGCAGGTGTTCTTCGACCCGGACAAGGCCGAAGCCTATGAGCTGGCGGCGGGTCTGCGGGCCGAATTCTGCGTTCAGATAACCGGCCAGGTGCGTGCCCGCCCCGAATCCCAGGTGAACAAGGACATGGCCACCGGCGAGGTGGAAATCTTCGCCCACGAACTGACCATCATCAACAAGGCTGCGCCCCTGCCGCTGGATTTCAATCAGAACAACACCGAAGAGCAGCGCCTCAAGTTCCGTTATCTGGATCTGCGCCGTCCCGAGATGGCCCGCTTCCTGAAAACCCGCGCTCGGGTAACCAGCCGGGTACGCCGTTTCATGGACGAGCAGGGTTTCCTCGATATCGAAACCCCCATGTTGACCAAGGCCACCCCGGAAGGCGCCCGTGACTACCTGGTGCCGAGCCGGGTGCACAAGGGGCACTTCTATGCGTTGCCCCAGTCACCCCAGCTGTTCAAGCAGCTGCTGATGATGAGCGGCTTCGACCGTTACTACCAGATTGTGAAGTGCTTCCGCGATGAAGATCTGCGGGCCGATCGCCAGCCGGAATTCACCCAGATCGATGTGGAAACCTCCTTTATGAGCGCCGAAGAAGTGCGGGCCCTGATGGAGCAGTTGATCCGTGAACTATGGCTGGATGTGGCCGGTGATGACCTGGGCAGCTTCCCGATCATGACCCATGAAGAAGCCATGCGTCGCTACGGCTCGGACAAGCCGGATCTGCGCATCCCCATGGAGCTGACCGATATCGCCGATCTGGTCAAGGATGTGGACTTCCAGGTGTTCTCCGGGCCGGCCAACGATACCAAGGGGCGGGTGGCCGCGCTCAAGGTGCCGGGTGGTGCCCAACTTTCGCGCAAGCAGATCGATGAGTACGGCAAATTTGTCGGCATCTACGGTGCCAAGGGGCTGGCCTGGTTGAAGGTGAATGAGGCGGCCAAGGGCCTGGCGGGTGTTCAGTCGCCGGTGGCCAAGTTTCTGAACGAAGAGATTGTTGCCGAGCTGCTGGCCCGTACCGGCGCGGCCGACGGCGACGCCATTTTCTTTGGCGCCGACAATGCCAAGGTGGTGGCTGACGCCATGGGTGCCCTGCGTCTCAAGCTTGGCAAGGAGCTGGGGCTGGTGGAAAGCGGCTGGAAACCCCTGTGGGTGATTGACTTCCCGATGTTCGAGGAAGAAGCGGAGCGCCTGTACGCCATGCACCACCCCTTTACCGCCGCCAAGGACGTCAGCGCCGCCGAGCTGGAAGCCAATCCGTTGGTGGCGGTGGCCAATGCCTACGACATGGTGATCAACGGTTACGAAGTGGGCGGCGGTTCGGTGCGTATCCACAACAACGAAATGCAGCAGACCGTATTCCGCCTGCTGGGCATCAATGAAGAAGAGCAGAACGAGAAGTTCGGCTTCCTGCTCGATGCCCTCAAGTATGGCACCCCGCCCCATGCGGGTCTGGCCTTCGGCCTAGATCGGCTGGTGATGCTGCTCACCGGCACCGACAATATTCGGGATGTGATCGCCTTCCCGAAAACCACCACCGCCTCCTGCCTGCTGACCGATGCGCCCAGCCTGGCCGGCGCCGAGTCACTGGCGGAGCTGGCGATCAGCACCCGGCTGCCAAAAGCGGAACAATAAACCATGGCCTTCAAGCACCCCGAGTCGGTTCTGGTGCTGATCCACACCCCGGATCAGGTGCTGCTGCTGCAACGCAAGGACAACCCGGACTTCTGGCAGTCGGTGACCGGCAGCCTGGAGCCGGGAGAGTCCCGCATGCAGGCGGCGGCACGCGAGCTGGAAGAAGAAACCGGCCTGCGTCTGGATAAGGGGCTGGCATTGGTCGAGACCGGTCACAAGGTGCGCTTCGAGATTTATCCCCGCTGGCGGCACAGATACCGCCCCGGGGTGACTCATAACTGGGAATACGAATTTCACCTGTGTGTGCCCGAACCTCTCGAGGTGTGTCTGAGCGAGCACCTGGCCCAGGCCTGGCTGCCGTTAGAGCAGGCCCGGCACCAAGCCAGCTCCTGGACCAACAAAGAGGCCATCGACAGGTTAATCAACATCAGGAACAGCGGAGAAGAGACGTATGGCAGGTCATAGTAAATGGGCCAACATCAAACACCGCAAGGCGGCACAGGATGCCAAGCGCGGCAAAATTTTCACCAAGCTTATCCGTGAGCTGACCACGGCATCCCGGGAGGGCGGTTCGGATCCGGCCACCAACCCGCGACTGCGCGCGGCCATCGACAAGGCGTTGTCCAACAACATGACCCGCGACACCATAGATCGCGCGGTCAAGCGCGGGGCGGGGGAGCTGGACGGCCAGGTGCTGGAAACCATCGTCTATGAAGGCTATGGGCCCGGCGGTACCGCCGTGATGGTGGAGTGCATGACCGACAACCGTAACCGTACCGTATCCGAGGTGCGCCATGCCTTTTCCAGGAGCGGCGGTAACCTGGGCACCGACGGCTCGGTCGCCTACCTGTTCGAGAAGAAGGGGGTAATTTCCTACGCCGATGCCGACGAAGAAACCGTGATGGAAGCAGCATTGGAAGCCGGTGCCGAGGATGTGCAGGTCAACGAGGATGGTTCCATCGATGTCTACACCCTGTGGGAGGAGTTCGGTACTGTCAAGGATGCCATGGACGCCACCGGCCTGGAGGCGGAGAACGCCGAGGTGACCATGATCCCTTCGACCAACGCCGAGCTGGACGAAGATACGGCGCCCAAGTTCATGCGGTTGATCGACAACCTGGAAGACCTGGACGATGTGCAGGAGGTCTATCATAACGGCGAGATCTCCGACGAACTGGCGGACAAGCTCTGAAGCCTGAAGCTCGAAGCCTGAAGCTGGAAGAGGTTCCTGCTTCGGCTTCCAGCTTCCAGCTTCCAGCTTCCAGCTTCCAGCTTATGTCGATAATTCTCGGTATCGATCCCGGTTCGCGTATTACCGGCTACGGGGTGGTGCGCCACCTCGGTAATCGCATGGAATACCTGGGTTCGGGCTGCATCCGCATGAAGGATGAAGCCCTGGCTCCCCGGCTCAAACGCATCTACGACGGGGTCAGCGAAATCATATTGCAGTTCCAGCCCGAGCTATTCGCCATCGAACAGGTGTTTATGGCCCGCAACCCGGATTCGGCCCTCAAGCTGGGCCAGGCCCGGGGGGCGGCAATCGTGGCGGCGGCCAACGGCGGCCTGCCGGTTGCCGAGTATTCGGCCCGTCAGATCAAGCAGGCGGTGGTGGGACAGGGCGGCGCCGATAAAAGCCAGGTACAGCATATGGTATGCAAGCTGCTCAACCTGCCGGGTACACCCCAGGCGGATGCTGCCGATGCGTTGGCGGTGGCCCTGTGCCATGGCCATACCCAGCAAAGCCTGATCAGCATGGCCGGGCGGGTCAAGGGCGTGGTGCGCGGACGGCTACGTTAAAGACAGCTATAAGCTGTCAGCTTTAAGCTATAAGCTGATCGAGATGCTTGAAGGTATTTGGGCGCATTGTGGTTCCGGCAGTGTCTGCAGTTCGGGTAGGTCGGCGATGAGCGGAGCGAATCCCAACATTTATGCCGCAGACAGAGCCAAAGCGACCGATACGAAGCAATAACAACCATTCAACTCGGGCTGCTTTCGGCTTATCGCTGACAGCTTAAAGCTTTAAGCTGGAACCATGGATATTTATCCAGTTATTCATTATTCTTTGCGCAACAAAGTTTGGCGAGCGGAGAGCCCCAGTGATAGGTCGGTTAAAAGGCATCATTATCGAGAAGCAGGCCCCCGAAATCCTGCTTGACGTCAATGGCGTGGGCTATGAAGTGACCCTGCCCATGAGTTGTTTCTATGAGCTGCCCAAGGTGGGTGAACCGGTGACGGTGCTGACCCATTTCGTGGTGCGCGAAGATGCCCAGCTGTTGTTCGGCTTCAATACCAAGACCGAACGGGCCCTGTTCCGGGAGCTGATCAAGACCAACGGCGTCGGCCCCAAGCTGGCGTTGGCCATCCTTTCGGGTATGACCGCCGATCAGTTTATCTATAATGTCGAACAGGGCGAAATCGGCGCCCTGGTCAAGCTGCCCGGTGTCGGCAAGAAAACCGCCGAGCGGCTGATCGTCGAGATGCGCGATCGACTCAAGGGCTTTGGCGGCTATGATCTGTTCAACCCGGCTCCCGAGGGCGTTTCCGGTGGGAGTGCTGTGGCCGAGAGTGCCCGGGATGAAGCCATCGCCGCCCTGCAGGCCCTGGGCTACAAGGTCAGCCAGGCTGAGCAGGTGGTCAAGAAGGTACTCAAGCCCGAGATGGGCGCCGAGCAATTGATCCGCGAAGCCCTGCGGAGCATGGTGTAAGTCATGATAGAAGCGGATCGTTTTATTAATCCGGCTCCCCGCCGGGAAGAAGAAGTGATAGACAGGGCTATCCGGCCCAAGGCCCTGGCCGACTATCGGGGCCAGGATCATGTGCGCAGCCAGATGGAAATCTTTATCGAGGCGGCCCGTCGTCGTGAAGAAGCGCTCGATCACCTGCTGATCTTCGGTCCACCCGGCTTGGGCAAGACCACCCTGGCCAATATCGTGGCCAATGAGATGAAGGTCAATATCAAGACCACTTCGGGCCCCGTGTTGGAAAAAGCCGGCGATCTGGCGGCCATGCTCACCAACCTGGAGCCGGGGGATGTGCTGTTTATCGACGAAATCCACCGATTGAGCCCGGTGGTGGAAGAGATTCTCTATCCGGCGATGGAAGACTATCAGCTCGATATCATGATCGGCGAGGGGCCCGCGGCCCGCTCGATCAAGCTGGATTTGCCGCCTTTCACCCTGGTTGGGGCCACCACTCGCGCCGGCTCGCTGACATCGCCGCTGCGTGATCGATTCGGCATAGTCCAGCGTCTGGAGTTCTACCAGGTGGGGGATCTGGCCCATATCGTCAGCCGCAGCGCCGACAAGCTTGGATTGACCCTCAACGAGGAAGGCGCACTGGAAATGGCCCGTCGTGCCCGGGGTACGCCGCGGATTGCCAATCGCCTGCTGCGCCGGGTACGGGACTTTGCCGAGGTAAAGGGAACCGGGGTGATCGATGCGGCCATCGCCGCCCAGGCGCTGGATATGCTGGATGTCGACAAGCAGGGTTTCGACTATATGGATCGCAAGCTGCTCAATGCGGTACTCGACAAGTTCCTGGGTGGTCCGGTGGGGTTGGATAACCTGGCCGCCGCCATCGGTGAGGAAAAGGAAACCATCGAAGACGTGATCGAGCCCTATCTGATCCAGCAGGGGTTCCTGCAGCGTACGCCCAGAGGCCGTATTGCTACCCCACGCGCCTACCTGCATTTCGGTTTTGAGCTGCCGGAATCACGACTTGGGGATTAGGGGCCAGGCCACCCACCCTCAATTCACATTTCCCAATTCATTCCGGCTCCCGGCCGGGACAGTGACTGTCGTGCCCGGGGGCGGGTGTCTTCTTTCCTAAATTTTACTCAGGTATAGTATCCGCATCTTGATAAGAGCTATTGATCCTCAATGTCTGAATCCCGGTTTGACTGGCCGGTACGTATCTATTACGAAGATACCGATGCCGGTGGCATAGTTTACAACGCTAATTACCTGAAATTTATGGAAAGAGCCCGGACCGAGTGGTTGCGGGCCCTGGGCATAGAGCAAGACCGGCTGTTGGCCGAGGGGGTGGCCTTTGTGGTCCGTCATCTTACGCTTGATCTGCGGCGGGCCGCCCGTTTCAACGATCAGTTAAGGGTGACGGTGAGCGTCAAATTATTGAAGCGGGTTTCTATTGTTTTTGAGCAAGAAATTCTGGATGATGCCGGCCTTTGCCTGGCCAAGGGCGAAGTGGTGATCGCCTGCGTGGATATTGCTCAAATGAAACCCTTTGCCATTCCTGAACAGTTAATGGGAGTATTGTCGGGTGCACGCTGAAATTTCGTTTATCGGTTTGTTTTTACAAGCCAGTCTGCTGGTCAAGCTGGTGATGTTGCTGTTGATGGCGATGTCTGTCTTGTCCTGGGCCTTGATCATCAATCGACGCAAGACCCTGAATGCCGCCCGTAATGATGCGGATGTATTCGAAGACAAATTTTGGTCCGGCTCCGACCTGAGCCGCTTGTATCAGGAAACCAATGCCCGGCGGGACACGTTGGCAGGCATGGAGCAGATCTTCCATGCCGGTTTCAAGGAATTTATTCGCCTGCAAAAGCAGGGGCGCCATCAGGACAGTCTGCTGGAAGGGACCTACAGGACCATGCGGGTAGCCCTGTCCCGGGAAGTCGACCGCCTTGAGGCCAACCTGTCGCTGCTGGCAACCATTGGCTCGATCAGCCCCTATATCGGCCTGTTCGGCACCGTTTGGGGCATAATGAACGCCTTTATCGCCCTGGCAGAAGTGCAGCAGGCGACCCTGGCGATGGTGGCTCCCGGTATTGCCGAGGCATTGATTGCCACTGCATTGGGCCTGTTCGCGGCCATTCCTGCCGTTATTGCCTATAACCGTTTCAGCTATCAGGTGGAGCGTATCGAAAATCATCTGGCCAATTTTATGGATGAATTTTCGACCATTCTTAACCGTCAATCGGCAGCAGGTACCCAGTAATGCATGGTTATCAACGCAGGCGCCGGAAACGGGTGGCCGAGATCAACGTGGTGCCCTACATCGATGTGATGCTGGTGCTGCTGATCATCTTTATGGCAACCGCGCCCATGATTACCCAGGGGGTGAAGGTCGATCTGCCCCAGGCCGAGGCCGAGGCCCTGCCGGAGGACAGTGAAGCACCTATTATCGCCTCCATCGATGCCGAGGGTCGTTATTTTCTGGATGTTGGTGACAGCAGTGAACAGGCCATTGATCTGCTGGAGCTGGCCGGCATGGTGCAGTCCAAATTACGTATTACCCCCGAGGCCCCTGTGGTGGTCAAGGGCGATGCCAATGTACGCTACGATGCCGTGATTCAGCTGATGGCGACATTGAAGGCGGCAGGTGTGCCGACCGTTGGTCTGATGACGCAGCCGGAACAGTGACAGACCGATGAGAGAGCAAGGCAATATTCGCAGATCACTGCTGATATCACTGGGGCTTCACCTGCTGGTGGGCGTATTCATACTGGTGGGGGTCAACTTTGAACCGCCCCGGCGTCCCTCTCAGGCGGTATCCATCATAGAAGCGACCATGATAGATGACGGCATGGTGGCCGCGCAGGCAGAGCAGCTGAACCAGATGCTGGCCAAGCAACAACAGGAGCAGGCTGCCGAGCAAGCCAGGGCCGAGGCCCAGCGGCAGGCGGAGGAAGCCGCGCAGCGCCGCGCCGAGGAACAGGCCCGTGCCGAGGAAGCCGAGCGTTTGGCCCAGCAACAGAAAGCGGTCGCCGAGCAGAAAGCCCAGGCCGAGCGGGAACGGCAACAGGTGGTAGAGCAACAACGCAAGGCCGAAGAGGCTCGCAAGGCTGAAGAAGCGCGCAAGGCCGCAGAAGCCAAGAAACAGGCCGAAGCCGAGCAGCAGCGCAAGGCCGAAGAAGCCCAAAAGGCATTGGCGGCCAAGAAGAAGGCCGAGGCCGAACAGCAACGCAAGGCCGAAGAAGCCAGGAAAGCGGCGGAGGCCAAGAAACAGGCCGAGGCCGAGCAGCAGCGCAAGGCCGAAGAAGCCAGGAAAGCGGCGGAGGCCAAGAAACAGGCCGAGGCCGAACAGCAGCGCAAGGCCGAAGAGGCCAGGAAAGCGGCGGAGGCCAAGAAACAGGCCGAGGCCGAACAGCAGCGCAAGGCCGAAGAGGCCAGGAAGGCGGCGGAGGCCAAGAAACAGGCCGAGGCCGAGCAGCAGCGCAAGGCCGAAGAAGCCAGGAAACAGGCCGAAGCCGAACGCAAGCAGCGTGAGCAAGAGCAGGCCCTGAAAGATCTTGAGTCGCTGATGGGCGGCAGTGCCGGTGGCGCCAATTCCGGCGCTTCGGCGGCAGAAGTTGACCGTTATAAGGGCATGATCATTGCCGCCATTCAGCGGAACTGGTTGGTTGATCCTAGTATGGTAGGCAAACAGTGTGTCATTAATGTACGGGTCGCCCCCGATGGCCTGATCCTTCAGGTCAGTGAGGGACAGGGCGATGGGGCAGTTTGTCGTTCGGCAAAAAACGCGGTGCACAAGACCGGCTCATTACCCATGCCGAACGATGCCAATGCACGCAAGCAGTTACAAAACTTGAATCTGACACTGATACCGAGGCTCTAGTTATGACGAAAAGATGGTTATGGTTGTGGCTGCCACTTATCCTGCTTGCGGGACGGGCCCAGGCGGCGCTGGATATTGTGATCACCGGCGGCATCGACAGTGCCCGGCCGGTGGCGGTCATTCCCTTCCAATGGGCGGGCGGTGGCGCCATGCCCCAGGATGTGGCCGAGGTGATAGCCAGTGACCTGCGCAACAGCGGCATGTTCCGTCCCCTGGACAGGAATGCGTTGCCCCAGCAGGTAGCCAGGGCGGAACAACTGACCCCGGCCGCCTGGTCTGGCCGTCAGGTTGAAGCCGTGGTACTGGGCTCCATAGAGCCGGCCGGTGGCGATCAATATCGTATCAGCTTCGAGCTGGCGGATGTGGTCAACCCGAGTGGCATGCAGCTGCTGGAAAGCCGCAGCGCCACCGTACCCGCGGCCCAGTTGCGTCAGTATGGCCACCGTATTGCCGATATCGTGTTTGAAAAACTGACCGGCATCAAGGGGGCCTTCCTGACCCGTATTGCCTATGTCACAGTGCAACACGGCGCTCAATATCCATATCAGATGATGATCTCTGATTATGACGGCTTTAATGAGCAGGTGTTGTTGCGTTCCCGCGAGCCGTTGATGTCACCATCCTGGTCTCCCGATGGCCGCAAACTGGCCTATGTTTCCTTCGAGAACAAGAAGGCCGAGATAGTGATACAGGACATTTATAGCCAGCAGCGGCAGGTGGTCAGCTCGCAGCCGGGGATCAACGGAGCACCCCAATGGTCGCCGGACGGCCGTCGCCTGGCGTTGGTATTATCCCGCGATGGTCAGCCGGAAATATATGTGCTGGATCTGGCCAGCAAGCAGTTGACCCGGGTCACGCAGAATCGGACAATTGATACCGAACCGGCCTGGTCTCCCGACGGTAACGCCTTGTATTTTGCGTCCGAGCGCGGGGGACGGCCACAGATATACCGGGTTGAGCTGGGTTCAGGCGCCACCCGCCGGGTCACCTATGATGGTGATACCAACCTGGGCCCATCCATTACCAGCGACGGTAAGAGTCTGGTTTTGGTCAGTCGTTCCCAGGGGCAGTACCGTATTGCACGTCAGGAGCTGGACAGCGGTCATATGCAGGTTTTAACCGAAACCCGTCTGGATGAATCGCCAAGCCCGGCACCGAACGGCACCATGATCATCTATAGTACTACCTACCAGGGCCGTCAGGTACTGGGGCTGGTTTCTATGGATGGTCGCTTTAAGGCTAGACTACCGGCTCGCAGTGGCGATGTTCGTGCGCCGGCATGGTCACCATTTCTAAACTAACCATAGTGATGAGTTAAGGAAATATAATGCAAATGAAAAAACTGCTTCAGAGTCTGGCCGTGGCCCTGCCTATGCTTACCCTGGCTGCCTGTAGTTCTACTGACGATGCGGATGTCACCTCTGGTACTTCCGGCGCCGGCAGCTATGACTCCCAGACCGGTGTCGCCGGTGGTGCCCTGTCTGCCGAGGAGCAGATGCGCCAGCAATATGAAGCGCTGCGCCGTGAGAACACCATTTTCTTCGAATATGATCGTGATGAAGTAACCGGTCATTATGCACAGGTGCTGGAAGCCCATGCCAGCTTCCTGCGCTCCAACCCGTCCGCCAATGTGCTGGTAGAAGGCCATGCGGATGAGCGCGGTACTCCCGAATACAACATCGGTCTGGGCGAGCGTCGTGCCCAGGCCGTTACCAGTTACCTGCAAAGCCTGGGTGTGAGCGGTTCTCAGCTGTCTATCGTCAGCTACGGTGAAGAAAAGCCGGCAGATACTTCTCGCAGTGAAGCCAGCTATGCCAAGAACCGTCGTGCGGTCCTGGTTTACTAAGGTATAGATTGATTCTATGAAACATAATTTAGCGGCCATTTCGATGGCCGCTGTTTTATCCACCTCGGCTTGGGCGCAGGCGCCGGTGTCGAGCGTGGGTAGCAGCGGCTCTGTAAGTGATCGCCTGGCCGAGCTGGAGCGCGGAGCGAATGCCAGAAGCCAGGCGCAAATTGAACATCAACGTCAGCTCACTTCACTGCAACGAGAAGTCAGTGAGCTGCGCGGCTTGCTGGAAGAGCAAAGCTACCGGCTGGAGCAGGTGGTTGAGCGCCAGCGCAGCATGCTGGCGGCCCAACAGGATGCCGGCCAGCCGGCGCAAGCCACCGAGCCCGAGGCAGCGGCGCCTGCCGCACCCTCTGCCGCCAATGGCAGCAGTAACCAGCCTGGCGCATCGAGCAGCGATGAGCAGGCGGCCTACGACAATGCTGTCAATCTGGTATTGCAGCAAAAAGATTATGATGCGGCGATTCCTGCCTTTGCCCGCTTTATTACCCAGTATCCCCAATCCGAGTATGTTCCCAATGCCCACTACTGGCTTGGGCAGTTGCTGTTCGCCCAGAAACGCTTCGATCAGTCCAAGGCGCAGTTCACCCGGGTAGTGGAGGCGTACAGCAAGTCCAACAAGCGACCCGATGCCATGTTGAAGCTGGGGGTGATTGCGCGTGAGCAGGGCGATAGTGCGTCTGCCAAACAACACTTCGAGCAGGTGGTGCGCGAATATGCCGGCAGCAGTGCTGCCCGTTTGGCCGAGGAATATCTGGCAGGATTATAATTGCGGCACGGATTGTCGAAATTTTGTTTCAGTCGCTTGTTCCTTAAGCAAACGGACATAAAGGATAATTTTCCTGTTGCGTCACAGAATTAAATCCGTAATATAGGCCGCCGTTGGCAGGGGGGCTTAAGCAACCCCGCCAAGCGGGTCGTTAGCTCAGTTGGTAGAGCAGTTGACTTTTAATCAATTGGTCGCAGGTTCGAATCCTGCACGACCCACCAGATTCCCGGACGCTTAGCTCAGCCGGGAGAGCACCTCCCTTACAAGGAGGGGGTCACTGGTTCGATCCCAGTAGCGTCCACCAGTTTTGCGTTTTTACAAAACGCGTACAAGTTTCGTGGGTGGTTAGCTCAGCCGGGAGAGCACCTCCCTTACAAGGAGGGGGTCACTGGTTCGATCCCAGTACCACCCACCACGAACTTGGGTCGTTAGCTCAGTTGGTAGAGCAGTTGACTTTTAATCAATTGGTCGCAGGTTCGAATCCTGCACGACCCACCATTATTACCCGGACGCTTAGCTCAGCCGGGAGAGCACCTCCCTTACAAGGAGGGGGTCACTGGTTCGATCCCAGTAGCGTCCACCAGTTTCTCACTTTTATTAAAAGTGTACCCAGAGGGTGATTAGCTCAGCTGGGAGAGCACCTCCCTTACAAGGAGGGGGTCACTGGTTCGAGCCCAGTATCACCCACCACTTGCCTTGAGCGGCAGGTAACAAAGAATTTCGGGTCGTTAGCTCAGTTGGTAGAGCAGTTGACTTTTAATCAATTGGTCGCAGGTTCGAATCCTGCACGACCCACCATTATTACCCGGACGCTTAGCTCAGCCGGGAGAGCACCTCCCTTACAAGGAGGGGGTCACTGGTTCGATCCCAGTAGCGTCCACCATCTTGTTTATACCGCCTTGCCGGGTCGTTAGCTCAGTTGGTAGAGCAGTTGACTTTTAATCAATTGGTCGCAGGTTCGAATCCTGCACGACCCACCATCTCGAATATCTGCAAAAGCTGACATAGCACTCCCGATGAAAGGGCTTGCCTGCCAATACCGTCTGTTTCTCCTCTGTTTTCTGCATAATTACCGCCATTTATGACTCTTTTATTGCGAACCGATTGGGTTAATGCGTGAGCGGCGTTATAATCGTCCGCATATTGAAGTGTTTGGATACGAATTACTGGGATAAGGTCATGACTGAAGCCGTCGATATTACCGAATTCGACTACCCCTTTCCGGCCAAGCCGGCACCGCTCACCAGCGAAGAGCGGTTGCAGTTAAAGGATGAGATAAAGGCACTACTGAAGGCAAAGAATGCGGTCCTGGTTGCCCATTACTATACCGATCCCGAGATCCAGGCGCTGGCCGAGGAAACCGGAGGCTGTGTGTCCGACTCACTGGAGATGGCCCGGTTCGGTAAAAACCACCCGGCCGATACCCTGATCGTGGCCGGTGTCCGTTTCATGGGGGAAACCTCCAAGATACTGAGCCCGGAGAAAACCGTGCTGATGCCCACCCTGGAAGCCGAGTGTTCCCTGGATCTGGGCTGTCCTATCGAGGAGTTTACCGAATTTTGCGATGCCCACCCGGATCATACGGTGGTGGTCTATGCCAACACCTCGGCGGCGGTCAAGGCCCGGGCAGATTGGGTGGTAACGTCCAGCATCGCCCTGGAAATCGTCGAGTACCTGGATAGCGAAGGCCACAAGATCATCTGGGCGCCGGACCGTCATCTGGGCGCCTATATCGAAAAGCAGACCGGCGCGTCCATGTTGCGTTGGCAGGGTGCCTGTATCGTGCACGACGAGTTCCGTGCCAAGGCCCTGAAAGAATTGAAGGCCCAGCACCCCGAGGCCGCCGTACTGGTGCATCCCGAATCGCCCATGTCGGTGATCGAGCTGGCCGATGCGGTGGGCTCAACCAGCCAGCTGATCAAGGCGGCACAGACGCTGCCCCAGAACAAGCTGATCGTGGCGACCGATAAGGGTATCTTCTACAAGATGCAGCAGGCCTGCCCTGACAAGGACATGGTCGAAGCGCCCACCGGCGGCAACGGTGCCACCTGCCGTAGCTGTGCCCATTGTCCCTGGATGGCGATGAATGGCCTGGTGGCGATTCGGGATGCCCTGAAAGCGGGCGGCGCCAGCCATGAAATTCATGTGGATGAGGACACCCGGGTCAAGGCCCTGATCCCCCTCGACCGCATGTTGAACTTTGCCGAGCAGCTGAAGCTTAAAGTCAAAGGCAACGCCTGACCCAAAAAAACCGGAGCATTCAGCTCCGGTTTTTTTTTGCTTTTCCTATATACCCTTGCGAACCCTCGCTCCGAGGCCGAATCTCCGCGCCCAAAATGGCGCAGCGGAGCCTATATGGAGCTATTCACGGCGAGTCGGCGGGGTAGGCCATCTGTCCGACCTTGACAGAGCAACCCAATAAATCGGTTATTAAATCTGTTTGATATAACTCGTTTGACGATCTCGCTCTGAACAGTCGAGTGTCAGCGTATGCCGATCACCGGCCGCCAGGGGAGGGAGTTCGAGGATGGCGGTTTCTATGCAGACAAAGTCCGACCAGCCAAGGGGCGGGATATCGGCGGGCACCCGGGATCCCGGATTCCACAGTACCAGGCTGTCATGGCCCTGGTGCCGCAATCTGGTCTCATGGCGGGAATGATGTATCCGGGTGATCGGTGCCGGGGTTGCGTAAATACGATCCACCGGCTCCTTGAATACCGTTTCCTCCCGCTTGCTACAGGCTTGCTGTAACAGGCTGTCGAAATACTCGTGACCCAGACCTTCAATTCGACATTGCTGCACATGGGCGCAACGAAAATAACTGTGCAGGGCCGCCTGTATCTGCATGGGGTCGCTACCGTTATTCTCGCTGTGCAGATGCAGCGTCAGGTCGGCGCCTATTTCAATTTCCAGTACCAGTCGCCACTGTTCACCCTGATGACCAGGACAAAGCTCCGGTGTCAGCACCAGGGTCAGGTGGGTACCGGTCTCGGTTTCTTCCAGTCCATCCAGGTGCCAGCTCTGCAGGCGGGCAAAGCCGTGTTGAGGCTGCCCTTCGGCGCCTTTGCCGAACCAGGGCCAGCAGATGGGAATGCCGCCCCGAATCGCCTTGCTGCCATCGAGCACGGCGGCCTCGCTCAACCATAACAGCGGGCGTTGGCCATGGCGCTGGTAGTGCAATAGCTGTCCGCCGAACAGGCTGATCAGGGCGCTTGCATGGGCATTGTCTACCCGAATAAAGGCCAGGCCGGCGTCGTTGTACATTAGTTGTGCCCGGGGCGAAAGGGCACTGTGTTGGGTTAGCTGGGGCAGCATGCTGGGATGTCCGGTGTGTAAATAAAACGAAAAAGCGGCCTAAGCCGCTTTTATTCTACGCTGGTCACTCAACCATTTTTAGCGGTATCTGGAAATATGGGCGATCAGATCCAGTACCTTGTTGGAGTAACCAATCTCGTTATCGTACCAGGCCACCAGTTTGACGAAATTGTCGTTCAAGGCGATGCCGGCCTTGGCATCGAACACAGAGGTGCAGGTTTCACCGAGGAAGTCGGTGGAGACCACCTCATCATCGGTGTATGCCAGGATACCCTTCAGTTCGTCTTCGGCAGCGGCCTTGATGGTGGCACAGATCTCTTCATAGCTGGCGGCTTTCTCCAGACGTACGGTCAAATCCACCACGGATACATCCGGAGTCGGCACCCGGAACGCCATACCGGTCAGCTTGCCATTCAGCTCGGGGATCACCTTGCCGACGGCCTTGGCGGCACCGGTGGAGGAGGGGATGATGTTCTGAGCGGCCCCACGGCCGCCGCGCCAGTCTTTGGCAGAAGGGCCATCGACGGTCTTCTGGGTGGCGGTGGTGGCATGCACCGTAGTCATCAGGCCTTCGACGATACCAAATTTATCGTTGATAACCTTGGCCAGGGGAGCCAGGCAGTTGGTGGTGCAGGACGCGTTGGACACGATATCCTGGTTATCGTAGTGACCGTGGTTGACGCCCATCACGAACATGGGGGTGTTGTCCTTGGAGGGACCGGTCAACACCACCTTCCTGGCACCGGCCTGGATGTGCTTGCGGGCGGTTTCATCGGTCAGGAACAGGCCGGTGGCTTCGGCCACCACGTCAACATTCACCTGATCCCATTTCAGGTTGGCAGGGTCACGCTCGGCGGTGACCCGGATGGTTTTGCCGTTAACAACCAGTTGGCCGTCCTGGACGTCGACGGTCCCCTTGAAACGGCCGTGTGTGGAGTCGTATTTCAGCATGTAGGCCATGTAGTCGGCGTCGAGCAGATCGTTGATGGCAACGATTTCAATGTCGTTACGTTCGAAAGCGGCACGGAATACGAAGCGACCGATACGGCCAAAGCCGTTGATACCTACCTTGATTGTCATAAGATTCACCTGACTCTGTAAGTTATTAAAGTGTAAGTTTTATGAAATTTGATGCTAGTAAAATTACAAAAATAATCGATTCAGTCAACCTTGAGTAGGGGTAAATCTTGTAATTCAATGTTATTTATGAAATTTAATTTCTTCTTTTTGTGTGGTTTATCACATTTGGATCTAATGCTGGCCCCCTGTAAAGGCCTGGGGCCGGGGCCAACAAATAGTCTTGTTTTAAGTTTAGTATGTGGGGGAAATTCAGCTTTCACCTTGATCTTCAGCACCTTTATAGATTTCCGCGACGGCGGTAACTTGCTCAGAGGCTTATGGCGTTTAGCGACTGAATATCTGAGGCCAGTGGCAGTTCGACCATGGTCGGCGGGAGGTAAAGGTTGGTCTCACATGGTGTTTTTCTTCCCATGGATGAGTGGGATCCGGCTCACAGCCTGTTAATAAGGAATGGGGATCTCTTCGAAGTTAGGGTATTTTGGTTTTCGTTTGAATCTCAATTGGCGGGCCCCGATCTGGTAATCCCCCCCCCTATCCACTAAAATAGCCCTGCTTCCACACAGAGCAGGTGAGGCACATCATGCTGCCCGCTACAACTAAAACGGTTACGTGAAATAAAAGGATCTGGTCGATGACCCACGAGAGCTACCTGTCCGCTTGGCAACAGAGCCAGGAACTGGCGGAGTCTATGCAACCCCTTATCGGTAAACTGTATCGCAACCAGGGTATCGAAACCTGTGTTTACGGTCGGCCACTGCTGAACGCCTCTACCATTGACATTCTCAAGGCCCACCGGGTGGTGCGTCGCCACGAAGGTCATGTGCTGTCGGTAGAAGAGAGCTTCCCGGTATTGAAGGCCATCAGTGAGCTTGAATTGGCACCGGCCACCATCGACCTGGGTAAACTGACCGTCAAGTACTGGGCCAACCATAAAGATGAGTCCGGCCTGGACGATTTCCTGAAAACCGAGCTGGCCGCGGGCCTGGCTGCCGGCCACAGCTCTCAGAGCACCGATGTAGTGCTTTATGGTTTCGGTCGTATCGGCCGTCTGCTGGCCCGGCTGCTTATCGAGCGTGCCGGTAACAGCAACGGCATGCGCCTGCGCGCCATTGTGGTTCGCGGTTCAGGCGATGATCTGGAAAAACGTGCCAGCCTGCTGCGCCGTGATTCCGTGCATGGCCCCTTCAACGGCTCCATCGAAGTCGATGAAGAAAACAATGCCATCATTGCCAACGGCACCTATATCCAGATCATCTATGCCAACAGCCCGGAAGAGATCGATTACACCCAGTACGGCATCGACAATGCCCTGGTGGTCGATAACACCGGAAAATGGCGTGACGAAGCCGGCCTGAGCCTGCATCTGAAGTCTAAGGGTGCCGCCAAGGTACTGTTGACCGCGCCGGGCAAAGGCGACATCAAGAACATCGTATTCGGTGTTAACGATGACATGATCCTGCCGGAAGACCGTATCATGTCCGCCGCCTCCTGTACCACCAATGCCATTACCCCGGTATTGAAGGCGGTGAACGATGCCTATGGTGTGAAAAACGGCCACGTGGAAACCGTGCATTCCTACACCAACGATCAGAATCTGATCGACAACTACCACAAGGGCGATCGTCGTGGTCGCAGTGCCGCCCTCAACATGGTACTGACCAGCACGGGTGCGGCTTCAGCGGTAGCCAAGGCGCTGCCCGAACTGAAAGGCAAGCTGACCGGCAACGCAATTCGCGTGCCGACACCCAATGTTTCGATGGCGGTAATCAACCTGAACCTCGAAAAGGCCACCACACTTGAAGAGCTGAACGATTACCTGCGCCAGGTTGCCCTGGATTCGCCGCTGCATAATCAAATCGACTTCAGCACCAGCAGCGAGCTGGTGTCCACCGACATGGTTGGCTCCCGTTTCGCCGGTATTGTCGACTCACTGGCGACCATTGTGGATGGTGATCGTGCCGTGCTGTACGTATGGTATGACAACGAGTTCGGCTACAGCTGCCAGGTAGTGCGGGTTATGCAAAAAATGGCCGGCATCAACCTGATGGACCTGCCTGCCTTGTAAGTGAGGTGGATGGGATAAAGGGGCACAGGCTGCCCCTTTTGTGTTTCTGGAGGGTAAACTATGTCTTTTCAACAAGTGGTCGCCAATATGCCCCGCGAGGTATATGAGCGGTTAAGGACAGCGGTAGAGCTGGGGAAGTGGCCCGATGGCAACCCCTTGACCACCGAGCAGAAAGAACACAGCATGCAGGCTGTGCTGGCCTGGCAGTCCATGCACAATGACAGCCTCGAGCACATGACCATCGCCAGGGGCGGCGAGCTGGTGCTGAAGAGTAAATCCGAGCTGCGCCGCCAGTTCCGCGATGAACAGGAAATTACCCGCTTCAAGCCTGAGTAATCCCTGCTTGTATACTGTTTAAAAAAATCGGCCTCGGGCCGATTTTTTGTTTTTTGCCTGGGCTGAAATGTAGCAGGCCCGACCCCGGCCGATATGCATCGCGGCCGGGGCATCTGTAAACATCCCTATTTGTTGTACATTATTTGCCATGTTGTACAACCTTGGCTATGGTATAGCTAGGGTTGTACAAGAGGGGTTTATATGTACAAGTTTGACGCAGGCAAGATACAGGTAGGCATCAGCGGCTGCCTGTTGGGTCAAAAGGTTCGTTTCGATGGCGGCCACAAACGATCCGATTTCTGCACCGAAGAGCTGGCCAGGCTGGTGGATTTCGTGCCCGTTTGCCCGGAAATGGCCATCGGCCTGAGTTCACCCAGGCCCAGCATACGGCTGGTGCAGCGTGATGCCGACGTCCTCGCGATCACCGCCAATGGGCAGGATGTCACTGCGCCGCTGCGCGACTACGGCCGGCAGCTGGTCGGCCGGCTCGGCTACCTTAGCGGCTATATCCTCTGTGCCAAATCTCCCAGCTGCGGCATGGAGCGGGTACGGGTCTATCATGCCAGCGGCGAGGGCTGCGAGAAGTCAGGGGTTGGCGTCTACGCCGCCGAGCTGATGCGCAGTCATCCCCTGCTGCCGGTAGAAGAAGACGGCCGGCTCAACGATCCCCTGATCAGGGAAAACTTTATTACCCGGCTTTATGCCTACCACGACTGGCAAAGCCTGGTCCACCAGGGCATCACGCCTGCCCGCCTGATTGACTTTCACAGCCGCTATAAATACCTGTTGCTGGCCCATCACAGGAGCAGCTATCTGCGGCTGGGACAATTGTTGTCGGACTTGTCCGCAGAGCCTGAACACAAGGCCAGACACTATATCGAAGGGTTGATGGCGGCGCTTGCCCGTCAGGCCAGCCGCAGTAATCACACCAATGTACTGCAGCATTTGCAGGGCTATTTCAAACAGCAGCTGAACTCGCGACAGCGTCAGGAGCTGGCCCATACCATTCATCAATACCAGGATGGCCTGCTGCCGTTGTTGGCGCCGATCACCCTGTTGCGTCACTACCTGGCCGAGTATCCCAATGAATATCTGCAACGACAGGTATATCTCAATCCTCATCCGGAGACCTTAAGGCTGCGCTATGGCATCTGATCCCCAATATCCAATCCGGGATGTATCCCGATTGACCGGCATCAACCCGGTCACCCTGCGCGCCTGGCAACGGCGTTATGGCCTGCTCAAGCCGGCCCGTACCGAAAAGGGCCATCGCCTGTATTCGGACGACGATATTGCCCTGATCAGGCAGATCCTGCACTGGCTGGATCAGGGGGTGAGCATAGGTCAGGTCAAGGGACTGCTGGCCAGTCCGGAGCCGGTTATCGGCGGCTCCAACTGGGAGCAGGCCAGGACGCGCCTGCTGGATGCGGCTCAGGCGCTGAATCTGGGGCGGCTGGAAACCGAGCTCCATGAGCTGGCCAGCCTGTATCCGGCCGAGTTGTTGCTGCGCCGGGTGATCGAGCCCTGGCTGGCTGCGCTTGTCCGGCAGGCCCGGCCTGACCGGGCGCTGATCGAGCAAAGCGCCCGCGGCCTGCTGACCCGGGTGTTGTACCAGATACTGACCATCCAGAGCGGACCGCGCATCGCCGTTGGGCGGGTTGGCCAGGTGAATGAGCTGAATGTTGTCATGGCCCAGTTCGAATTGCAGGGGCTGGAATGCCGCAGCATTAACCTGGGGCAGCTGGAGCCGCAGCAACTGCCGTTGATGTCCGGTCGACTGCAGCCGGATGGCCTGGTGGTCTTGCTGGGGGCGGGACTGAACGCCGCCTGGTTCAAGGAGATGGCGCCGTACTGGCCCGACAACTGTTGTTTTGTCGGCGAACTGGGCACCCTGTATCAGCAACAGGGCTGGCTGGACCGGCCGTTCGCCGTCAGCATCAATGACATCGCAAGGGGGCCGCATGCGCCATTTGATATGGTTCAGAACTGATCTGCGGGTCGCCGATAATCCGGCCCTGCACGAGGCCTCCGCCGAGGGGGCCGAATTGCAGGCGGTGTTTATCGCCTGTCCGGGACAGTGGCGGCAGCATGGCATGGCCGCCATTCAGCGGGACTTTCTCGCTCGCAACCTGATGGCCCTCAGTCGAGAACTGGCGGCACTGGGCATTCCCTTCACCCTGCTGGAAGCTGACACCTTTACCGAGGTGCCGGGGCTGCTCGGTAGTCTGGTAGACGAGCAGGGAATCGATGCCCTCTACGCCAACCTGGAAATCGGCATCAACGAGCGGCGTCGCGACCAGGCGGTGCAGCAGGCCTTGTCCGTTCCCGTGCGGTTGTTCAACGGCGATTGTGTGGTCAGTCACGGCAGCTTGCGGCCGCGTAGTGGTGACATGTACAAGGTATTTACTCCCTTTGCCAAGGCCTGGCTGGCCCAGGTGCGGGCCAGCGGTTATCGGCTGTTGCCGGTGCCCTGCAGCCGCGGGCCGGCTCTGGAGGTGACCCCTGTCGAGCTGTCGGATGGACAGGTTTCGAGTGAAGCCTGGCCCGTTGGGGAACGGGCCGCGTCTCGGCAACTGACGGCATTTTGTCATGGGCAGCTCAGGGAGTACGGTGAACAACGAGACTACCCGGATGCCGAGGGGACCAGCAGGTTGTCACCCTACCTGGCACTGGGAGTCCTGTCACCGAATCAGTGTCTTGCGGCGGTGGAGGCCGAGCTCGGTTACCTGCCCCTGAGCCGGGGCGAGCAAGGTTTTACCTGGATCAACGAGTTGATCTGGCGTGAATTCTATCGACACCTCATGGTGGTCTATCCCCGCCTGTCCATGAATCGACCATTCAAAGTGGAAACCGGGGCCTTGAAATGGAGCAACAATCACCTGTCGTTCGAGCTTTGGTGTCGGGGCCGGACCGGCTATCCGCTGGTGGATGCGGCCATGCGTTGCCTGAATGAAACCGGCTGGATGCACAACCGGTTGCGCATGGTAGTGGCCAGCTTCCTGACCAAGGATCTGCATATCGACTGGCGCTGGGGAGAAGACTACTTCATGTCCCGGCTGATCGACGGCGATCTGGCCGCCAACAACGGCGGCTGGCAGTGGGCGGCGGGTACGGGGGCGGATGCCGCCCCTTATTTTAGGGTGTTCAACCCCACCACCCAGAGCGAGCGTTTCGATGCCGACGGTCGCTTTATCAGGCGCTGGCTGCCGGAGCTGGCAGCCGTGCCGGCGAAAGTCATCCATGCGCCCCACGAGTGGCTGACCCGGCACGGCATGGCCCAGGCGTATCCGCCCCCCGTGGTGGATCATGCCCGGTCCCGGCTGCATGCCATTGCCATGTTCGATGCCCTCAAGGATCGGCAGGAGGCGCCATGAGCCCGGCCATCAGCGCGTTCTGCGCCCTTTACCGGCAGCTTGGTGCCGATAACCTGCACCTGTTGTCCTCTGTCTACCGCCAGGACGTCCGTTTCTGCGATCCGGCCCATGAGCTGCAGGGGATCATAGCCCTGAGCGCCTATTTTGAAGGGCTGTTTACCCAGGTCAGCCATTGTCGTTTCGATATTGAACAGGTCATGGAGCAGGACGGGGAAGCCTATGTGCGCTGGCAGATGCACTTTGGCCATCCTCGTTTAGGGGGCGGCAGTGACATCGCCGTGCCCGGAGTCAGCCACCTGCGTTTTGATCAGCACATCTATTTTCACCGGGATTATTTCGATCTGGGCGCCATGCTCTATGAACAGCTGCCGCTGCTGGGTGGAGTGGTCCGCGCCCTCAAGAGGAGGCTAGCGTCATGAAACGGGTATTGATTACCGGTGCCAGTTCGGGCATCGGCCTGCAGCTGGCACGGGATTACGCTGCCGACAGCTGGCAGGTGGTGGCCTGCGGTCGCGATCGGGAAAAACTGCAACGGGCCCTGGCCGGTACCGATAGCGAATTCTGTGTGTTTGACATGCAGAACAGGGGAGAGTGTCAGGCCGTCTTGTCTGCGGTTGTCGAGCCTGATCTGGTGATCCTCAATGCGGGGACTTGTGAGTATGTGGATGATGCCCGGCACTTTGATGCAGCCCTGTTCGAGCGGGTGATCGCCGCCAACCTGATCGGCACGGCCAACTGCATCGCCCCCCTGATCGGGCGCATTCGTGCCGGTGGTCGGCTGGCGCTGGTCAGTTCGTCGGTGACCTTTCTGCCGTTGACCCGCTCCGAAGCCTATGGCGCATCCAAGGCGGGCCTGGATTATCTTGCTCGCACCCTGGCTATCGATCTGGCGCACCATGACATAGGGATCAGCCTGATCCGCCCGGGGTTTGTCGATACCCCCCTAACCCGAAAAAACGACTTTCCCATGCCCGGACGGGTCAGCATGGCGGAGGCCAGCCAGGCCATCCGTCAGGGGCTGGCCCGAGGCAAGCGGGAAATCTGCTTTCCCTTTGCCTTTATCACTGTCATGCGACTGCTGTCCTGGCTGCCCAGGGGGATATGGTTCCGTCTGGGACAAAAGATGGTCGGGAGGCCGTCATGAGCAGGATTGCCGTTATCGGCAGCGGCATCTCGGGGCTGACGGCGGCCTACCTGCTTGATGGTCGGCATCAGCTGACCCTGTTCGAGGCCAATGATTACCTGGGCGGCCATACCGCCACCGTCGACGTTACCCTGGGTGGCCGGCACTATGCGGTGGATACCGGTTTTATCGTGTTCAATGATCGTACCTATCCGAATTTTCAGGCCCTGCTGGTAAAACTCGGAGTGCCGGTCCGGCCTACCGAAATGAGCTTCAGTGTACACAATGCGCTGACTGGGCTGGAATATAACGGCCATAGCCTGGGCACCCTGTTTGCCCAGCGAAGCAACCTGTGGAGCGCTCGTTTTTACGGCCTGCTGGCGGAAATCGTACGCTTCAACCGTGTGGCCAAACGGGCACTGATAAACAATGAACTGAGCGACAATGACACCCTGGGCGGTTTCCTTGACCGGCACGGCTTTTCGGATTTCTTCGCCGGTCATTACCTGCTGCCGATGGGGGCTGCGATCTGGTCGGCCTCCCTGGATGACAGTCGGGAATTTCCGCTGGCGTTTTTCCTGCGTTTTTTCAATCACCACGGGCTGCTTAACCTGATAGACAGGCCCAGGTGGTATGTGGTGGAGGGAGGATCGCGCAGTTACATTCCTTACCTTACCGCATCCTTGCATGATATTCGCCTGAATTGCCCGGTGAGACGGGTTATCCGTCATGCCGACGGGGTACAAATTGAAAGCGGGCGTGGAGCCGAGCGGTTCGACGAGGTGATATTTGCCTGTCATGCGGATCAGGCGCTGGCGCTGCTGGCCGATGATGCCAGTGTCGTCGAGCGGGAGCTGCTCGGGGGGCTGGCCTACCGTAGCAACGAAGTGGTGCTTCATACGGATACCCGGCTGCTGCCTCGTCATCGCAGGGCTTGGGCCAGTTGGAACTACTGGCTGGATGGTCGGCCCGAAGCCCTGCCCTGTGTCACCTACAACATGAATATATTGCAGGGTCTGGCCGCCCCCGAGACGCTGTGCGTGACCCTTAATCGCAGCCGGGATATCGCCCCCGACACAATCCTGAGGCAGTTTCACTATGCCCATCCGGTATACAACCGGACGGCGATTACCGCCCAGGGGCGGCGGCGGGAAATATGCGGCCGCCAGCATACCCATTTCTGTGGTGCCTACTGGTACAACGGCTTTCACGAAGACGGGGTGAACAGTGCCCTGGATGTCTGTGCCCGTTTTGGAGTGGGATTATGAACAGTGCCATCTACACAGGCCAGGTCCGTCACCGGCGCTTCAGCCCCCGGCGGCACAGTTTCCTTTACCGGCTGTATATGCTGGCGCTGGATCTGGACGAACTGGGGCAACTGGATGCCCGGTACCGCTGGTTTGCCTGTGAACGTTTCGCCCCCTTGAGCTTTTGTCGTCGCGATTACCTGGGGGATCCGACCCGGCCGCTGAAGGCGGCGGTGCTGGACGAGGTGCAGCGACTGGGCGGTTATCCCGGCGGGCTCGATCGGGTGGTGATGCTCGGTCAGGTGCGCTGCTTCGGGCTGTACTTTAGCCCGGTCAACTGTTTCTTCTGCTACCGGGACGGGCAGGCTCGTTACCTGCTGGCCGAGGTGCACAACACGCCCTGGAACGAACGGCACACCTACCTGGTGAATCTGGAGCGGCCGGCGGCCACGCCCAAGGCCTTCCATGTCTCCCCCTTTATGGCGATGGACATGGCCTACCACTGGCGCATCCGGCCGCCCGGACGGCGGCTGCTGGTGCATATCGAAAGTCGGGCCGACATGCGGCTGTTTGATGCCACCCTGGCGCTGCAGCGCCGGCCGTTCGGTACAGGCACCCTGAAGGCAGCCCTGCTGCAATGGCCGATGATGACCCTGACCATAGTACGCGGCATCTACTGGCAGGCAGTCCGGCTGTGGTTAAAACGCATGCCTTACTACTCACACCCTTAAGGAGCCAAGATGGACACGACCCTGACTATCTCGCCACCACGCCTCCTGGAGCGGTGGGCCCGGCAACTGGCCTTTTCCCTGCTCGGCGGACTGAAGGGGGCAGGATTGACCGTACTGGAGGGCAATGACCGCTTTGTGTTTGGTGACCCGGGGGCCGAATTGCAGGCCTGCGTGCGGGTGTTCGACCCCCGTAGCTATCGTCGCTTTCTGACCGGCGGTAGTATCGGGGCCGCCGAAGCCTGGGTTGACGGCGGTTGGCACAGTCCGGATCTGACCGCCCTGACTCGGCTGTTTGCCCGAAACATGGCGGTACTCGACCGGATTGAGCGTCGCCTCGGCTGGTTGACGGCGCCTTATCACCGCTTGCTGCACCGGGTGAACCACAACTCCAGGGCAGGAAGCCGAGCCAATATTGCGGCTCATTACGACCTGGGCAATGACATGTACCGGCTGTTCCTGGATCCCCATATGCAGTATTCCTCGGCGGTGTTTCCGGTGGCGGATGCCAGCCTGGAAACGGCCCAGGAACACAAGCTCAGGCTGATCTGCGAGCGACTGGCGTTACGGCCGGAACATCATCTGCTGGAAATCGGTACCGGCTGGGGCGGGCTGGCCTGTTACGCCGCCCGCCATTATGGCTGTCGGGTGACCACCACCACCCTGTCACGGGCTCAGTATGACTATGCCAGGCAGCAGGTGGAACGGGGGGGCCTGACCGGAAAGGTAACCCTGCTGTTGCAGGATTACCGGGAACTGGACGGCCGTTATGACCGGCTGGTGTCGGTGGAGATGATCGAGGCGGTGGGCCATGAATACCTGCCGGTGTATTTCAAGGCGTTGAACCGTCTGCTCAAGCCTGATGGCCGGCTGTTGATCCAGGCGATAACCATTGACGATCAGCGCTACGACCAGTACCGAAAGGGGGTGGATTTTATCCAGCGTTATATCTTCCCCGGTGGCTGTGTACCCTCGGTGAGCGAAATGTGCCGACAGCTGAGAGAGCAGACCGACATGACCCTGACCCGGCTGCATGATTACGGCCTGCACTATGCCGAGACCCTGAAGATCTGGAGCGAGCGCTTCCGGCGGGCCGAGCCGGGGCTGATGGCACTGGGTTACGGTGAGGATTTTCAGCGGCTGTGGGCCTTCTATTTTGCCTATTGCGAAGGCGGTTTCCGTGAAGGCAGCCTGGGGCTGGTGCATTTCGAGGCGGCCAAGCCGGGGGCGAGGCGATGTCAAGGCGGCAATGGGCTTGGTGGCTAGCCTGTCGGGCTGACGGGGTAGCGGCGATGAAGGGAGGAACCGGAAAATGTCGAAATGGCAATGGGGACAGCTGGTCGCCTTCCAGGCCTACTGGTTGCTGGCGGTAGTGGGCCAGAACAGTGGTATCGGGCTGACCCTGCTGTTGCTGATGATGCACTTCTACCTGACCCCCAGTCGGCGGGCCGATGGCCGGGTGATGGTGCTGGCGTTAATCGGCATGGTCAGCGACAGCCTGCTGACCTGGCTGGGGGTATTTCGCTTCGATGCCTTCCCGCTGTGGTTGGGTCTGTTGTGGTTTGGCTTTGTGCTGACCCTGGGGCACAGCATGCGCTGGCTGCGCCGCCTGCCCTGGTATGGACTGGTGCCGGTTGGTGCCGTGGCCGGGATGGCATCTTACATGGCCGGTTGGAAACTGGGGGCGGTGGCGCTGCCCCTGGGACCCGGCCCCAGCAGCCTTGTCCTGCTGGCGGTATGGGGCGGCCTGTTGCCACTGCTGGTGGCACTGGATCAATCATTCAGGAGGTGGGTATGAAAACCCTGATATTACTTGGCTGGCTGCTGGTATTCCCGGTGCTGGCTACCCCTGTGTCCGATCTTACCCTGGTGGGAGAGGGCAAGATGCGCTGGCTGTTCTGGGAATTGTACCAGGCCCGGTTTTACAGCCAGGATGGTGAATATCGGCCGGGAGACTATCCGCAGGCACTGGAGCTGCGTTATGCGCGCAATATTGACCGTGACGATCTGCTCGAGGCGACCGTGGTCGAGTGGGAGCGGCTGGGCATCGACTGGAAGCCGGAGTGGCCCCGTCAGCTGGCCCGGATCTGGCCCTCGGTGAGCCGGCGTGACGAGCTGGTGCTGCGAGTCGACGACAATGGCATCAGCCGTTTCTATTTCAACTGGCAGCTGCTGGGCGAAATGACCGACCCCGAGTTTGGTCCCGCCTTCCTTGAAATCTGGATGTCGTCCAACAGCCGGGATCCTGCCCTGACCCGCCAACTGAAAGGGAGCTGATATGCGTATCCTGATAGCCAGCCTGAGCCTGCTGCTGATGTCCTGCAGCAGCCAGATTGCCGAGTATGCCGGCACCACCCCGCGCTTTGAACTGGACCGCTTCTTCAACGGTGAGCTGGTGGCCCACGGCATGGTACAGGACAGATCCGGTCGGGTGTTGCGCCGCTTCAAGGTGGACATGGTGGGCCGCTGGAACGGTAACAAGGGGGTGCTGGAAGAGGACTTTGTCTACGATGACGGTGAACGGCAGCGGCGGGTATGGCGGCTGGAAAAATTGCCCGATGGCGGTTACCGGGGCAGCGCCGATGATGTGGTGACGACGGCACAGGGACAGACCCGGGGCTTTGCGCTGAACTGGCGCTATACCCTGGCGGTGCCGGTAGAGGGCAAGGTCTGGAATATCGACTTTGACGACTGGATGTACCTGCTCGACGAGCAGCGGCTGATCAACCGGGCCGAGATGAGCAAATGGGGCTTTCGGGTCGGCGAAGTGACTTTGCTGATCGAGAAGCGGGGCTGACTGTCTTTGTGGGAGGCTGAGTGGCGAAATGTGGGAGGCCCGACCTCGGGGCGATATGGCCCAGGCCATCAAAAAATGAGAATCCAGCCCCTGGCCGATAACCGCCAACTATTATCGCGCCGAGGTCGACGCTCCCACAATGGTCGCCCCTCCTACCGCACAATCAGCATTCGGCAAATGTCCCTGTGGGAGGCCCGACCTCGGGGCGATGGGAGCAGGCAGCGAACTCACACCTGCGGCTTTCATCGCGGCGAGCTTGCCGTTCTCACAGGGGCCAGCGTTTCCAGAAACCGCCTCAATCCCTGAAGGAACTCAGAACTCCGGGGTGGAAATCTCGTCCAGCGACAGCGAGAAGCTGGGCACGAATACCTCCAGAAAGTAGCGGGTTTCGTCGTTCATCCGCTGTTCCAGCATGGTAAACAGGCGCTGCTTGGCCTGGGCAAATTCCCGGTTGCCGGCGGTCAGCTCTTCTTCGCATTTCAGGTAGGCGCAGAGGATGTCGGCGGACTTGACCAACCGGCCGTACTCATCGTCGTGGGTGCCATTGAGCAGCGGGGCATAGGCGGCCTGCAGTTCGGCGGGCAGCATCCTGGTCAGGGTATCTTCGGCGGTTTTTTCAATGTCCTTGTAGGCGCGGGCGATGTCTTCATTGAAATATTTGACCGGGGTCGGCAGATCGCCGGTCAGTACTTCGCTGGCGTCGTGAAACAGCGCCTGCACCGCCGCCTGGTTGGGATCCAGCCGACCGTTGAAAAAGGTGTTTTTGATAAGGGCCAGGGCATGGGCCACCATGGCCACCTGCAGGCTGTGCTCGGCGACGTTCTCGGGCTCTATGTTGCGCATTAGCGGCCAGCGCTGGATCAGTTTCATTCTGGCCATATGGGCAAAAAAATGGCTGCGGTTCATGGGCGCTCCTGTTGGTCCGGGCTGCGGTCTGGCTATAATGGCACTCTTTAGTTCAATGGAGAAGATAATGGACAAGCAAACCCAAACCGAGCTGGAAGCCGCCGC
Organism: Zobellella maritima; assembly: GCF_003075035.1. Lineage (GTDB taxonomy): Bacteria > Pseudomonadota > Gammaproteobacteria > Enterobacterales > Aeromonadaceae > Oceanimonas > Oceanimonas maritima. The sequence goes on from NZ_QCZE01000001.1 coordinate 301,871, forward strand.
CTTTCGCGCCTTGGTCGCCCACCTGGACAAGCGCAAGGATGTGCAGAACATCGATTTGATGAATCTGGCCGGGTTCTGCCGCAATTGCTTGAGCAAATGGTATCTGGCCGCCGCCCAGGAGCAGGGCGTGGACATGAACTATGATCAGGCGCGGGAAGTTGTGTACGGCATGCCTTACGAACAGTGGAAGGCCCAGTATCAGGCCGAGGCGACCGCCGAGCAGAAGGCTGCCTTCGAGAACAACCACAAGCATGACTGAGCCCTGGTAGGTTAGAATTTATTCTGGCAGCAGGGAGTCAGGTTGAAACCTGACCTACAGGTGCATGCCGGATCTCCGGTCTGTTGTAGGTCAGAATTTATTCTGACAGCGAGGTGTCAGGTGAAAACCTGACTTACTGGTGTATGCCGGCTCTCTGGATTGTTGTAGGTCAGAATTTATTCTGACAAGGGGCAGGTTAATACCTGCCCTATAGACAACCTATTCCCTATTTACTGTTGATAGTGCTTGAGGAAACGGGCGATACGGCCGATGGCGTCTTCGATGTCTTCCACCCGCGGCAGGGTGACCAGGCGGAAGTGATCCGGCTTGGGCCAGTTGAAGCCGGTGCCCTGTACTACCAGCATCTTTTCCTGCAGCAGTAGATCCAGCACCATCTTCTGGTCATCCTTGATCTTGTATACCTTGGGATCCAGCTTGGGGAACATGTAGATGGCGCCCTTGGGCTTGACGCAGGACACTCCGGGAATGGCGTTTAGCAGTTCCCAGGCCTTGTCCCGTTGTTGGCGAAGACGGCCGCCGGGCAGTATCAGTTCGTTGATGCTCTGATAACCTCCGAGCGCGGTCTGGATAGCATGCTGCATCGGAACATTGGCGCACAATCGCATGGACGCCAGCATTTCCAGCCCCTCTATATAATCCCGGGCCAGGTGCTTGGGACCACTCAGCATCATCCAGCCCTGGCGGAAGCCGGCGGCGCGATAGCTTTTCGACAGGCCGTTGAAGGTGGCGACCAGCACGTCGTCGCACAGGGTACAGACCGACTGATGGGCGACATCGTCGTACAAAATCTTGTCGTAGATTTCATCGGCGAAGATGATCAGCTTGTTCTGGCGGGCGATTTCAATCACTTCCAGCAGAAACTCGGTGCCGTACACGGCGCCGGTGGGGTTGTTGGGGTTGATCAGCACTATGCCCTTGGTGCGCGGGCTGATCTTGGCCTTGATATCGTCCAGATCCGGGTACCAGTCGGCCTCTTCATCGCACATGTAGTGCACGGCCTTGCCCCCGGACAGGGTGACGGCGGCGGTCCATAGCGGATAATCGGGCGAAGGCACCAGGATTTCGTCGCCGTTGTTGAGCAGCGCCTGCATCGCCATCACGATCAGTTCGGAGACGCCGTTGCCAATATAGATATCGTCCAGATCGGTGGTGCGCAGCCCTTTCTGCTGGTAGTACTGCATGACCGCCTTGCGTGCCGAAAACAGGCCCTTGGATTCACAATAGCCCTGGCTGGTGGGCAGGTTGGAAATCACGTCCTTGAGGATTTCTTCCGGCGCCTCGAAGCCGAAGGGGGCCGGATTGCCGATATTGAGCTTGAGGATGCGATGGCCTTCTTCTTCCAGGCGGCGGGCTTCCTTGTGCACCTGTCCGCGAATGTCATAGCAGACGTTATCCAGTTTGTGTGATTTTTCTATGGAATACATGGGTGTTAACGGCCTCGTGTTCAATAACTGGCAATGATCGCTGCTGACTAACAACTTGACGCCGAGCCAAGTTCATCTCGTTTGGATGACACCGGGACGGGAATATATCCGGGAGCAGGCAAGCCAGGGGAATCGTGTATTGGCCCCATAATGGGCTTTTGGTTCACGGAATAAAAGGGGCAAATAGGAGGTTTTGGCTAAAATTTGCTGTCAAAGGGGATTTTTAACCAAAAAGCGGCCCGCAGGCCGCCTTTGCTGAAATATACGATTACTGGAACAAGCCCAGGTGCTCCTTGGCGTAGGCTTCGAACTCGGTGCAGCCGCCGATGTGTTTCTGGTCGAGGAAAATCTGCGGCACGGTTTCCACCGGCTTGCCGACGGTTTTTTCCAGATCTTCCTTGCTGATACCCTCGGCGTGGATATCCACATAACGGTATTTGAAATCTTCGCGGCTTTCGGTCAGTTTTTCCGCCAGTTCTTTGGCGCGCACACAGAAAGCGCAACCGGGACGACCAAAAATGACTGCAAACATCTGCCTTCTCCTGTTTCGTTAGATTGCCGCCAGTATAAGGGCCGGCAATCGGGAATGAAAATCGTTAGTGCATTAGCCATCAATCGGCTTTGACTATTGCCTGTCCGTTGACCACGGCTTCCAGCAATTGGCGCTCGAAACGACGGGCCGGCCATTCGCCCTGGCCCCGGGCGATTTGTTGCTCCTGTTCGGGGCTTATCGACAGGTTGTTTTGCAGTAATACGAAGGCCTTGCGCCGGCCGTCTTTGGTATCGATAAAGCCGGCCAGGTTCTGCACATGGGCGATGGTGCCGCTCTTGGCCTGCACCTTGCCCCTGAGCGGGGGATTGAGCAGACTGCGGCGATAGAGCAGGGTGCCACTTTCACCGGCGATCGGCAGCTTGTCCATCAGCCAGTTTGCCCGTTCGTCCCTGGCCATAAACAGCAATACCGCCAGTAGATCCCGGGCGCGCAGCAGGTTATGGGCCGACAGCCCGGAGCCGTCGGCCAACCAGCTCGGCCCCAGGTCGATATCGGCCTGCTGTTGCAGTATTTCCCGTACCGCCTGGGTGCCGTTGCGGAAGCTGCCTGGCTGGTCGAAATATACCCGACCCAGGGTACGCAGCAGGCTGTCAGTATAGAGGTTGTCGGAATGCAACAGGATCCGCCCGGTCAGCTCACGCAAGGGGGGAGAGTCGTGGTGAGCCAGGGAGCGCCAGCCGGTGGTATCCTGCCGGCTGGCGGTGATCTTGCCGCCGATGACGATACCGGCCTGGGTCAGGGCCCAGCGGGTCAGCTGCCGGCCCCAGTCGTCCACATCCTGAATGGCGAAGCGCAGCGGCCAGGGGTCTTTGCGCGGCCCTGTACAACCGGTCAGCCGATACTGGTTGGGTGGACTCATCTCCACTTCCAGCGCGCAGAAGGTGCGCTTTCGTTCCGCGGTGTCGAGCACTTGCACCTGGGCGCTGACCTCGACCGGCTGGTGGGCCGGCACCGTGGCCCGGGCCGGCTGGCCCGCCTGGGCATAGAGGGCGCCCTGTACGCAGTTGCGATCCAGGATCAGTGCCGCCACCGGCGCGCTGTAGCACACGCTGAGATCATTCCAGGACCAGCCGTTGCCCAGGTCATAGCCGCTGAATTGCTGCTGGTTGAGCAGCACATCACCTTCAATGCGGCGGACCCCCTGGCGGGACAGCTGGGCCAGCAGGGCCCCGAGCTGTTCCCGGGTCAGGCTGGGATCGCCGACAAAGTCGATCAGCAGGTCGCCCTTGAGGGTGCCGTCTTGTATCTGGCCCCGGGTCTTGAGGTGGGTCCGGTAGCGCCAGTCCGGGCCCAGCTGCAGGGCGGCGGCCAGGGTGGTGATCAGTTTCTGGGTGGAGGCGGGCTTGAGCAGCAGATCTTCGCCCCGGGCCGCTTCTATATGGCCGCTGTCGGCATCGGCCAGCATCCAGCCGAGCTGGCTGTTGGCGGGCGGGGTGACGGCATTGGCCAGCCCGCTCAGGCCCAGCATCAGCATGGCCAGCACCGAAGAGGTTGTGCGGGCATGGCGGGGGAAGGCACAGCACGCCGACACGCCGTCAATACTTCCCTGTAGGCTCGGCGGCGCCATCCCTGGCGCCAACGGTCGGCTTAGCTGACGCTTTTCCTCGCCTTGGGGAATAAGGGCTATGGTCAGCGACTTTAATAAAGCAAACAGGCGTGGTCTCATGGTCTCACTTATAACGAATGGGCGGTGCGATACCGGCCCTGGTAATCAAAAATCTTGTCTTTAATTTGCCAGCCCCGCTTCTTCTGGCGGGCAATCACGAAATCGGGATGGCGGAACTTCTGGGCCTGCTCCAGGACCTCGTCCAGGCTGGTAAAGTTCGGCTCGGATCCGGGCGCCGGCCAGTGGGGCTGCACAAAGTCCCGATAAAACCGGCCCTGTTTGCCCTTGTCGTCGAAGCCTATCCATTGCTGCAGCTCGGTGCCGTCTTCGTCGTGGTAGGTGACCTTGAGCGCCGGACCGTACTTGCCCCTGGTCTGCGCCAGGCTCAGACCCGCGCAGCGTAGCACCAGGGCATCCTTCAGGGCCAGCGCCTCTTTTAGCTGTTTGTCCGGATCGACCAGCAGCTGGCCGCAGTGGCTGCATTCCCGGGCGGCGATGTCGTTTTCCTGCAGGCAGGCGGGGCAGGACTTGAAGCGAAAACGATAACCGCAGGGCTCTTTATTGCCGTCGTCATCTTCAAACAAGCCCTGGCACAGGCGGCCAAAATGTTCCAGCAGTTGGCCCTGTTGGTCCGTTCTGCCCCAGAAAATATTGGCGAAACCGCAGGCGGGGCAGGGCACCTGTACCTGGGTGGTGTCGGCGGCGGGCTTGGGCTCGCCCACCTCGGGCGCAAACAGATCCATGTTGTTGCCCGCGTAGTCGAGCACCAGGCAGTCTTGCTTGCCCGGTGACAGCCGCAGGCCACGGCCGACGATCTGCTGATAGAGGGCCACCGACTGGGTGGGACGCAGCATGGCGATCAAGTCCACATGGGGGGCATCGAAGCCGGTGGTCAGCACCGCCACATTGACCAGAAACTTCAGCTCCCGCTCCTTGAAACGGCGGATGATATCGTCTCGCTCGGGCCCCGGGGTACTGCCTGTGATCAGTGCGGTGTTATCTTCGGGCAGCAGGCCGGCGATTTCCTCGGCATGGCGCACGGTGGCGGCGAACAGCATCACTCCCTCACGCCCGACGGCGTATTCCTCTATCTGCCGCACTATATGGGGGGTAACCCGGGGCTGGCGCGCCAGGGCCCGGTCCAGCTCCTGTTCGCTGAACAGCCCCTGCTCGAACAGCCGGGAAAAATCATAATGCACCACGGGGGCGTCTATCTGGACGGGCGGGCACAGATAGCCCTGCTTGATCATCAGCCGCAGCGGCAGCTCGAAGATGCACTGCCGGAAGAAGCGCGGCTCACGGCTGCGCACCATGCCGTGATAGTGCTGCTGGTAGATCCAGCCCAGCCCCAGCCGGTAGGGGGTGGCGGTCAGCCCCAGCACCTTGAGCCGGGTATTTTGCTTGGCGAGGTGACTAATTACCTGTCGGTACTGGTTGTCGTCTTCCATCGACACCCGATGGCATTCGTCGATGATCACCAGGCTGAAATCCCTAAAGGGCTCCAGGTTGCGAGCCACCGACTGCACCGAGCCAAACACCACCTGGGTATGGCTCTGCTTCTGCTTGAGCCCGGCGGAAAAAATCGCCGCATTCACCCCGTAAGACTGATACTTGGCGTGGTTCTGCTCGACCAGCTCCTTGACGTGGGCCAGCACCAACACTCGGCCACGGGCGATGCGTGCCAGTTCGGCGATCACCAGGCTCTTGCCGGCGCCGGTGGGCAGCACCAGCACCGCCGGCTCGCTGTGGCGGCGAAAATACTCCAGGGTGCGGGTGACCGCTTCCTGCTGATAGGGTCTTAGGGTAAACATCTTTTTTCTCTGAGTCTGGCGATGGCAGGCACAACACGCCGACGCGCAGCAAGTACATTGATGTATGCTCGACGACGGCATCCTTGCCGTCGTCGGTCGGCTTGGTTGCACCCTGCTATTCCACTGAAATATTGTGCGGCGAAAAGAGACAAAAATACGGTTAATTGGAACTTGCTGATAGCGGTTAAGGATAAACATATTTCAGCCAGTTATGAAACCAGCGGTGTGTTTTGGCAGGACACCAGGCAGACAGCACTGAAGACAGAGGGCGGCTGGAAAGCCCCGTCGGCCGACCTTCCGCTTCAGGGATGACGCGACAGAGCGTATAGGGATGTATTTACAGCGTGTCGGCGGAGGAGGCGTTTCAGCCGACTGACACCTGGCATGACTCACAGATCCTGTATCACCAGCAGCTTCAAACATCACATCAGGCCTCACATTTGCCCCGGAATAAGGTATCTTTAGCCTTTCTTTACGAACAACCGAGGCAAACTTCCCAATGATCATCAAACCCAAGGTTCGTGGTTTTATTTGTACCACCACCCATCCCGTTGGTTGTGAAGCGAATGTGCGTGAACAAATCGCCTACGTCAAGGCCAAGGGCGGCCTGGAGCAGGGCCCCAAAAAGGTGCTGGTAATTGGGGCCTCCACCGGCTATGGCCTGGCCTCGCGCATCAATGCCGCCTTCGGCAGCGGTGCCGCCACCATTGGCGTCTTCTTTGAAAAGCCGGGCACCGAGAAAAAGCCCGGCTCCGCCGGCTGGTACAATGCCGCCGCCTTCGACAAGGCCGCCAAGGAAGAAGGCCTGTATGCCAAGAGCATCAACGGCGACGCCTTCTCCAATGCCTGCCGCGAGCAGGTGATTGAGCTGATCAAACAGGATCTGGGACAGATCGACCTGGTGGTCTACTCTCTGGCCTCGCCGGTGCGCAAGATGCCCGACTCCGGTGAAGTGGTGCGCTCCGCGCTCAAGCCGATCGGCGAACCCTACAAGTCCACCGCCCTGGATACCAACAAGGATGTGCTGGTGGAAGCCGTGGTCGAGCCGGCCAACGAGCAGGAAATTGCCGATACCATCAAGGTGATGGGTGGCCAGGACTGGGAACTGTGGATGAATGCCCTGGCTGACGCCGGTGTGCTGGCCGACGGCGCCAGATCCGTGGCCTATTCCTATATCGGTACCGATCTGACCTGGCCTATCTATTGGCACGGCACCCTGGGCAAGGCCAAGGAAGATCTGGACCGTGCCGCCCGCGCCATCGACGCCAAGCTGAAGGCCAAGGGCGGTTCCGCCAACGTGGCCGTGCTCAAGTCGGTGGTCACCCAGGCCTCTGCCGCCATTCCGGTGATGCCGCTGTATATTTCCATGGCCTTCAAGGTGATGAAGGAGCAAGGTATTCACGAAGGCTGCATCGAGCAGATCCAGCGTCTGTTTGCCGAGCGCCTGTACAGCGGCGAAGCCACCCCGCTCGACGAAAACCACCGTATCCGCCTGGACGACTGGGAGCTGCGCGACGAAGTGCAGAATGCCTGCCGCGAGATCTGGGCCCAGGTGAAAGACGACAACATCTACCAGCTGACCGACTATCAGGGCTACAAGGAAGAATTCCTGCGCCTGTTTGGTTTTGGTCTGACCGGCGTCGATTACGATGCCGACGTCAACCCGGAAGTGAGCTTCGAGGTGATTGAGCTGGCCTGAGCCGGTTTAACACTTCGCTAAAAACCCCCTGCAGATGCTGTCTGCAGGGGGTTTTTGTTTGCCTGCATGACAGCCCGGCATGGAGCTGTCCAGGCAAGGCGATGGATGGCCACCAGGACGCCGGTTTCCTGATCCCGGCCAGGTGGCTACCCTGTGCATCAGGTTCAGGGAGAGTACGCGGACGTTAGGCGTGTGATACCGGCTACACTGTCAGCAGCGCCGACTTTCATGGCCGCCGCCTGTTTTCAGCGCAACACAGCCGCAGGGCTGGCGGTCTGGTTGCCGTGTCAGCGATAACAAGGAGAATGCGATGGCCGACGACAATCACTGGCAGTTGATAGCGGCAGACGAATTTTGCTGCCCGGCTGCCCCTACGGTTACCCGCTTTCAGCAGGCCTGGCAGCGGGTGCTGCGCATCCTCGGGCTACGTAGCAAGGACGCGGTGGAGCAGGGGGATGACATCAGGTTGCCTGGCTACCGGGAGTTTGACCGAACGCCTGCGGTGACTGCCCTGGGCGAAGACCTGGCCGGATGGATTGAGGGTAATGAACACAGTGTCTGCTTTCTGCTGGATCCGCCGTTCAGTGGCTCTGCCGCCATCGTCCGAGACTGGGCCTGGCAACAGGGCTGGGTCATGCTGACTCCACCGGATATCGAGCTGGTGAGGGCGGTGCGGGTAGAGGAATGGTGGCAGCAACAAAAACTGATCGGTGGTCCCTGGGTGATTGATGATTTGGCCCGTTACCTGCTGCGTAGCGCCGATGGCCTGCGTTTTATCCGGGCGCTGTTGCCCAGGCTGCTGCACGGTGAATTCGGTCAGGGACTGGTCGTGTGTGACAGCTGGACCTTTGCTTTCCTGCGGCGGACCTGGCCACTCGGTTTGCCGCGGGTGTACTGCTTTGCCCCGGCCGAAACGGATTTGTTGCGTCAGGTGGGGATCAAGGGCTCGGATCGGCAGCTCCACCGGCTCGCCGCCCGGGCGCGGGGCAATGTCGGCCTGGCGCTGGCGTTATGGGCTTGTCGACTGAATGAAGACAGGGCGCTGCCAGAGCTGCCGCTGGAAGCGGACGATAGCACCGCCTTTGTGCTGTATTCACTGTTGTTGCACCGGGGCCTGAGCGGCGAGGGCTTGCAGCTGGTGCTGCCGGTGGTGGTGCCGGACCAGCTTAATGTGCAGCTGTTGCGGCTGGAACAGTTCGGCATTATCGAGCGGGAACGAGAGTGCTGGCGGCTGAGCGTGTATGGCTATCTGGCGGTACGCGACTTTCTCGGCGGCCGGGATTATTTGCTGGACGACTTTTAAGGGGGAAGCATGGATACGGAGCGGGTAGCCAGGTTATTCCGGGATATCACCACCCAGACACTGATTGAAGCCCTGATGGTGGTGGTGGCGGCGATAATGCTGGTGTGGCTGAGCCAGAAGCTGTTGCCCTGGCTGGCTGAAAGGCTGCACAGCAACCGGCGGCTGTTTGTGCTGGCGCTGATCCCCACCACGCGCATCCTGGTGATTCTGGTTGCCCTGATCTGGATCGTGCCGTTGTTTATCGAGCCTTCGGTGCAGAATACCCTGGCGATTCTGGGGGCCGCCGGCCTGGCTATTGGTTTTGCGCTCAAGGATTATGTCAGCAGCCTGTTGGCGGGCATAGTGGCGGCCTATGAGTTGCCCTACCGTCCCGGTGACTGGATCGAGGTAGAGGGCTGCTACGGCGAGGTGAGGCACGTCGGCATGCGGGTGGTGGAAATCGTGACAGCTGACGATACCGTGGTGTTTGTGCCGCATCAGAAGCTGTGGACCGGACTTATCCGTAATGCCAACAACGGTGGCGCCAGTCTGATGTGTGTGGTGAGCTTTTATCTGGCGCCGGATCACGATGCTCATGAGGTTCGCAGGGTGCTGGAAGACGTGGCCCTGTCCAGTCCCTATCTCAAGCTGAGCCAGCCGGTGCTGGTGGTGCTGGAAGAGAAACCCTGGGGCACCCATTATCGTATCAAGGCCTATCCCATGGATCCGCGCCAGCAGTTCCAGTTTATGTCCGATATCACCGCCCGTGGCAAGACAGCTTTGCGGCAGATGCCGGTAAGCTTTGCCCGCCTGCCCGCGGACTATGCCACCGGCGGTACTGAGATGAGTCCGTAAACAGCGGTGAGGTTGCAAGGCAGAGAAACGATATAAAGGACCGATTTATACAGTGTCATCCGGCATCACTGCCGGTCAAGTCGTTTTGCATCAAGACCAGGGGAGCGCGTAGAGGGCACCCGATTGGCTCTGGCGGTAGCCCAACTGTGGGCGGCCACAGGGTGATAGAGTGTTGCTTAAAATTGGTAACTTCAAGAGTGCCGCAATGAGCGGTATGCCAATCCCGGCGACCACCCTGACGGCACTCATTTCGAAAGGCTCATCGTGCGGAATTTTTTGTCTCATCGCTAAACGCAGCTCCCATACGCCTGTATGCCTCGACGAGGAGGCCGTCAATACCCCAGTCCACTATGGTCGACCTCATCGATAACGACCATAGTGGTTGCCGGGGATTTTTGGAGGTCATCGACCAGCAAATCGGTGATACCTTTTACAAGGGCCGATTTTTGCTATTAGCTCACTCCTTCACGGGTGACCTTGATATTAACGTAGGGCACTATCCTCTCATGTCGGAGAGAGGAAAGCAGGCTCCCGGTGGCGAAGGTATATTCAAGGTGCGGGATCAGCCGAAATGTTTGCCGCGACGAATTGCGGGCTGGAAGAGGAGCAGGATATGGCCAGTGGTTGGGCGAAAGACGGGGCGGTACAGGATCAGATAGACGCCAATGTGGAAGACGCGGTCAAGGAAGCCAGAAACCGCTTGGGGGCGGGCGAGAGCCTGACCCATTGCGAGGAATGCGATGCGCTGATTCCCGAGGCGCGGCGCAAGGCCTTGCCCGGCGTCAGCCTCTGTGTCAGCTGCCAGTCGGCGCTGGAAAAGCAGCGGACGACGCAGGCCGTCATCAACCGGCGCGGGAGCAAGGACAGCCAGCTAAGATAATTCATGGTACCGGCAATGGATGAATGCCAACCCATTAGCCAGCCGTGCGGGACCTTGCCCATGAGGCGTGGGTCCGGGCGGTGATAACAGGCCCGTGCCGAATGCGCCGGATTTGGCTCTGCCGTTAAAGTTTCTGTACAATGGACGTCCTTTTTTCTTCCTTTTCCCCCGGTTTCCTCCCAGGATACGCCCCTGGCATGACTCACCACTTGATCGGAGCAGCACGTTGACGCAGCAAACTGAACAGTTTAAAGATTTTGGCTTGGATACCCGCCTGCTAAAGGCACTGGATCATCTGGGTATAGACACGCCTACCGAGATCCAGTCCCGGGCGATCCCGGCGGCGCTTACCGGCCATGATCTGATAGCGTCATCAAAAACCGGCTCCGGCAAGACACTGGCGTTTCTGCTGCCGGCGATACACCGGCTGATTAAAACCCGGGCCTTAAGCAAGCGGGATCCGCGCGCGGTGATCCTGGCACCGACCCGAGAACTGGCCAAGCAGGTGTATGTGCAACTGCGCGCCCTGACCAGCGGCACCTCCATCAATATCGCCCTGGTGCTGGGCGGTGAAAACTTCAACGATCAGCTCAAGGCGCTGCGCAGAGAGCCGCACGTGATTGTGGCCACGCCAGGCCGGCTGGCGAACCATCTGGATGAGCGCTCGCTGAACCTCAATGGCCTGGAGCTGTTGATTATGGACGAGGCGGATCGCATGCTGGATTTGGGTTTTGCCAAGGAGCTGAACCAGATCAACGAGGCGGCCGATCATCGCCGTCGCCAGACGCTGATGTTTTCGGCCACCCTCGATCACGCCGAAGTGGACGCCATGGCCGAGAAGCTGCTTAAGTCACCCAAGCGCATTGCGGTGGGGGCGGCCAACGCCGAGCACCTGGATATCGAACAGCGCCTTTATCTTTGTGACCACCTGGATCACAAACAGGCGTTGCTGCATCACATCCTGGCCAGCGAAAGCTATCCGCAGGCGATCGTATTCACCGCCACCCGCGCCGACACCGATAGGCTGGCGGCCCTGCTGCAGGAGCAGGGGCTGGCGACCACGGCGCTCAGCGGCAAGATGAGCCAGGCGGAGCGCAACCGCATTATGGACGGATTCAGCCGTGGCCAGCAGCAGATTTTGATCACCACAGATGTCGCCTCCCGAGGCCTGGATCTGTTGCAGGTTGCGCTGGTGGTGAACTTCGATATGCCCAAGCAAGCGGAAGAGTATGTGCACCGCATCGGGCGTACCGGTCGAGCCGGCGCCAAGGGCACGGCGGTCTCCCTGGTCGGTCCCAAAGACTGGGATGCCTTCAAGCGGATCGAACGCTTCTTGCAGCGGGAGCTCGGTTTTATGACCATCGCCGGGCTGGAAGGCAAGTTCAAGGGCGTTAAGCCCGCCCCCAGCAAACCGGCCCACCCGCCGAAAGGCGGCCCGGCGGCCAAGCACGCCGGTCACAAGGGCAAGGCCGCTCCGGGCTCGCGCAAGCCGGGCAAGGCCGTGGTCAAGGCGCCCCAGGATCGCAGTGATCGTTTCCAGCCGGGTACCGGCCTGGGATCCGATGACGGCATGGCGCCGATGAAGCGCAAGAAGCCCACAAACAGCTGAGCCAGCGGCCGTTAACTGCCGGGTTATCGTGATTGGCTGGCGGCGGCCAGGATAAGCCCAAAGCCGACGAGCAGGCCGCCGAAGGCGCGCTCAATCCAGTGGCGGACCGCCAGCAGCCGGTCGCGCACCGAGCTGCTGGAAAAGAACAGTGCGACCATGGTGAACCAGGCGATGTGCGCCAGCGAGATGAAGGCGCCGTAGCCTGCCTGTACCGTCAACGATGTCGTGGGTTGCACCACCTGCATAAACAGGCTGAGGATGAAGATGGTTGTCTTCGGGTTCAGGGCGTTGGTGAAGAAGCCGGTGCGCAGGGCGGTCAGGTCCGACAAGGGGGTCAACCTGGCCGTATCGGCCACCTGAGCAGATCTGGCGCGCAGCATCTTGATCCCGAGGTAGACGAGGTATGCGGCCCCCGCCAGTTTGATGGTGTTGAACAGCCACAGCAAGTGCTGGATGAGCAGACCCACCCCCAGCACCGTATAGCTCACATGCACCAGCACCCCCAGCCCGATACCCACCGCCGTCAGTACGCCCGCCCGGCGCGACAGCATCAGGCTGTTGCGCGATACCATGGCGAAGTCCGGACCCGGGCTGATCACGGCGAACAGGGTAATGGTGACTACTGCTAACAGTTCAGTCATAATGAGTATCCCTAAAGGTTCAATAAAGAACCTGATCTTAAAGCGGCAGAGCCGTGATGAATAACGATCAATGCTGACATGAAGTGTGAATTTGGCTCACAGAAAGAGGCGTCTCAGCTTCCCTCACTCACGGCGCTGCGCTGTTTCGAGGCGGCGGCCAGGGCCGAAAGCTTCAGCCGGGCCGCCGATGAACTGCATCTTACCCATGGGGCCATCAGCCGTGCGGTGCGCCAGCTCGAGGATGATCTGGGTGTGGCCTTGTTTGAGCGGCGTAACCGCCGGGTTTTCCTGACCGATGCCGGCCACAAGCTGTTCCGGGCGGTAAGCGATGGCTTGGGGCTGATCCGCCAGGCCTCACGCGAGCTGCGGGACAAGGCACAGTCGCGGCCATTGGTGGTTTCCTGCGAGCCGACCCTGCTGATGCGCTGGCTGATCCCGCGCTGGCCCGCCTTCCAGGTCTTACATCCCGGACTGGACATCCATCTGGTGGCCGGGGGCGGGCCTGTCTCTTTTGACAGTGGCATCGATCTGGCCATTCGCCGCAATGACTTCGACTGGCCTCCCGGCCTGTACGCCTGCCGGATGTTCAATGAACAGGTTGGCCCCGTGTGTCATCCCGGCAGGGTGGAGCAGTTTTTCGATATGGCGGCGGTTCCGGCGCTGCGCGCCCAGGCGCCACGCCTGCACACCAAGACCCGTCCGCAGGCATGGCGGGAATGGATGACGGCATCCGGTCTGGCGTTGGCAGACCGGGCCCCGGGCCAAACCTTCGAGCATTTCTACTTCAGCCTGCAGGCGGCGGTGGCCGGTCTCGGCGTGGCCATCGGTCCTTACCAGCTGGTACGCGATGATCTGGAAGCCGGCGTACTGGTTGCCCCCATGGGCTTTACGGAAGACGGCAGCAGCTACTGCCTGCTGGCAGAACGGGAGCCAACTGTCGGCAGCGCCCATGCCCATCTGCAGGCCTGGCTGCAATCCGTTATTTCCTAGCCCCTGGCTGATGCGCGACAGATACGGTTAGAGGCGTTTCATAAAGCGCTGTTTTAAACGTCAAGATGGCGAGCCCATCAATATCACGGAAATAACGCTCGCCCATGGTTTCCTGCGTATTGGGGGTCTAACTAACTGTTCCTAATTGTGCTACAGAAATCAGGCTCGAACGCAGACTCGCCGTAAACCCATCCCTGGGGGCTCCGCCGCGCCATCCATGGCGCGGAGGGTCTGCTTATCGAATCCTGACTTCTGTCTCGAAATGGTGCGGTATTTGTGTCAGTTATGTAGTAGCGCACTATAAGCAGTCATTTGGCTGTAGTCATTCCGCCATTGTAAAAAAGCCAGGATGCTCACTGATGGGATCAAGGTCAATGGCCTGTCTGCATCTGTCCAGATACCGAAATGCGCTAAACCATGCCAAGCGCTAAATGGTAAAACAGCGGCCCTTGATCTATCCCAGTGATAATTCAAGGGCCGCTTTTGCCGTTTAGTCAGGCAAGTTCACCCCGTTCAGCCGGACAGATAATTCGGCAGCCACAGCACTATCTCCGGGTAGATGCTGACGATGGCGGCCGCCAGGCACATCAGCACAAAGAAGGGGATGGCCGACCAGGCGACGCGGCCGATGCGTTCGCCGGTGAGCCCCTGCAGCACAAACAGGTTGAAGCCGACCGGCGGGGTGATCTGGCCGAGCTCGACCATAATCACCAGAAACACGCCAAACCAGATGGGGTCGAAGCCGGCCTGGATCACGATGGGCAGGGTGATCGGCAGACTCATTACTGTGATGGAAATACCGTCCAGGAACAGCCCCAGCATGATATAAAAAAGCGCGAGCGCCACCAGCAGCAGGGCGGGGGACAGCTCCAGGCTGGCGATATAACCGGCCAGCTCCCGGGGCAGGTGCAGGTAACCCATGGCGGTAGAGAGCAGCGCGGCCGCCACCAGTATGCTGCACACCATGGTGGAGTTGAGCACGGTGGAGGCGAGCGACTCTTTGAACAGGGTCCAGCTCAGTTGCCGCTCCAGCGCCAGCAGCACCAGGGTGGCGGCCACCCCGACCGCCGCCGCTTCGGAAGGCGTGGCGATGCCCGAATAGATGGAACCCATTACCAGCAGGATCAGGATGATCACCGGGGCCAGCAATGCCAGGCTCGAGAACATGGACACCTCGGACGTCAGTCGGCGGGGGGCCTTGTCCGGCCGCCTCAGGGCGATGGTGACGATATAGCCCGAATACAGCAGGGCGATCAGCAGGCCCGGGATCACCCCGGCCATAAACAGCTGGCTGATCGACACCTCGGCCTGCACGCCGTAGACGATCATCACGATGGAGGGCGGGATCAACAGCCCCAAGCTGCCGGCGCCCGCCAGGGAGCCGATCGACAGGTTGCGATCATAGCCGCGGCGCGACAGCTCGCTGGTGGTGATTTTGCCGATGGTGGCGGTGGTGGCGGCACTGGAGCCGCTCACGGCGGCAAAGATGGCGCAACCGAAGACATTGGTATGCAGTATGCCGCCGGGTATTTTCTGTGCCCAGGGTTCCAGCCCCCGGAACAGCCGGTCGGATATATCCGACCTGAAGATCAGCTCGCCCATCAAAATAAACAGCGGTATCGCCGACAGTTCCCAGGCGTTGCCGGCACGGAACAGGATGCGGCTCAGGATCACCCCGGCGCGATCCAGGTTGAAATCCCCCAGCCAGACCAGCGACCCCAGCGCCACCGCCACCAGGCCGGCGAACACCCAGGTACCCAGCCCCAACACCAGGAAAATCAAGCCGATGACCCCAGCCGCTATCAATACGGTTTCCATTACCCCTCTCCCTTTGCCGTGGTGGGAACATCGCCGGCGGCCAGGCTAAGGGCCCTTGCCAGCAGTGTCAGGCAGAGCAGCAGCATGCCCAGCAGCACCATGCCTTCGGGCAGCCACAACGGCGTTTCGGCAAGGGTGTCGCTGACCGTGCCGCGCTGATAGCTGCGCCAGACGTTGTGCCCCCAGTACCAGGCGAGGGTGGCGAAGGAAAACAGTGCCAGCAGGGTAGAGGCCAGCTCGGGTAGCCAGTGCAGCCGGCGCGGCAACTTGTCCAGCAACACGCTTACCCGGATCAGGGAGCCCCGCTCCAGCGAGTAGCCCAGCCCCAGGAAGGTCAGGGTGGCCACCGCGTAGCCGACGAACTCGTCGAGCACGAAGGTGGAGGCTCCGAACAGCCGCATGGCGATCTCCAGCAGAATATGCCCCGCAATATAGAGGATCAGCAGCATGGCAAGCAGTCCCGCCAGCTGATTGAGCCGGCGGGTGATGTAGCCTAACAGGCGGGCCATGGGTCAGCCTTCCTGCCTGAACCGAGCCAGGATGTCCCGGCCGCGCTCCCCGGTTTCCTCCACCCATTTCTCGATGGCTTTTGCTGCCGCCTGCTCGAGTTGGGTGGTGAATTCTCCGGGCAGCTGGTCGTTGATGCTAACCCCGTGCTGGCCCAGCTGCTGATAGTTCTTGGTCACCCGCGCGCGGACTTCCTGCCAATTATGCGCGTCGGTCAGCCTGGCCGCCTCCAGGATGGCCTGCTGCTGGGCATCGTCGAGCCTGTCAAATTCGTCTTTATTCATATGCACCATATTGAGCGGGATGGCGTACTGGATGGCGCTGTAGTGATTGAGGTGTTCCCAGAAGCTGGCGTTGGCTCCGGCTTCCGCCGAGGTCAGCACGGCTTCGATGCCGCCGGTCGACAGCTGGGGCACCACATCGGCCCAGGACAGGTTCACCGGTGAGGCACCGGCTTCCCGCAGGGTAATGGTACCGTTCTTGTCATAGGTGCGGATCTTCAGGTTTTTAATACTGTCTTTTGAGGCCACTTCCTTTTTTGCCCAGATGCCGCTGGCCGGCCAGGGGGAGGCGTACAGCAACACCTGATTGTTGTCGGCGAAGACCTTTTCGTAATGGGGGCGGGCTATCCGGTACAGTTTTTCTGCCTGATCTTCGTTGCTGGCCAGGAAGGGCAGGGAGGACAGGGAAAATATCGGGTCTATGCCGCCCAGGGTGCCGGCCAGGGTATCGGCTATCTGGATGGCGTTGTCGGCTACCGCATAGAAATGATCCGCCGACTTGAAGCCCAGGGCGCCGCCGGTATGCAGGGTGATGTTCACCTCGCTGTTGGTCAGTTCGCTGACCTTGCCGATAAAGTAGCTGTCGCCTTCGGCGTGTATTGAGCTGTAGTTGTATTCGTTGGAGAAATCCATTCTGGTTTCGGCAACGGCGTGGAGGGGCATCAGTGTCGAAAGTGCCAGTGCAAGGGCCGAAAGTGAGCTTTTCATATGGTCTACATCCCTGAGAGTATGGTGCGTCCTCTCGAGTCTGAGGGCTCGGAGCATGAATTATGGTCTCATATGCGACCATGATGTACTCAATTGCGTCCTTCCCCCAGTGGTTTTTTGCCCGCCGTGGGAGCATTATCCCCGGCGGCGGGTCCATTGGGTGTCATGTGGATTTAACGAGGACAGTACCCATGCACAAGTTTATGTGTGGCCTGATATTGGCTGCCTGTTCCGGTGCGCTTGCCGCCGATAACGGCCTGATCAGCGTCAAGAGCGATTACGACGTCAAAACGACCGCTGACCGGCTAGTAAACCTCATGGCCACCAAGGGCATGAGCGTGTTTATCCGGATCGATCATGCCCGGGGTGCGCAGCAGATCGGGGAAACCCTGCGGCCCACCGAACTGGTTATTTTCGGTAACCCCAGGGTCGGCACGCCATTGATGCAGTGCAGCCAGAGCATGGCTATCGATCTGCCCTAGAAGGCGCTGATCCGGGAAGACGAAGCCGAGCAGGTGTGGCTGTCTTACAACGACCCCCGATACCTGGCGCAACGCCACGGCATCGAAGGTTGTGATGAGGTGCTCAATAAGGTGGAGGCGGCATTGGCCAGCTTCGCCGGGGCAGCCACGGCCGATCAGGCTGCCGGCGAATAAGGCTGCTCAATCAACTCCCCCTGCAGTTTTGCCTGCAGGGGGCCAAGAACAAGATAGATGACCTTCCCGGTGAGCAGCCTGGCTGATAGATACTCCCCGGGCTCGTCAAGCATCAATGATGCATGCCGGCATGTGCATCTTTCTTTACTGCCGATTCCACGGCGATTTCCACTTCTACCTTACCCGCCTTTTCGAACTGCAGGGTCAACGGGAACCTGTCTCCTTCCCTGGGTTGGCCGGTCAGGTTGATCAGCATCAGGTGGTAGCTGCCCGGCTTCAGTGTCACATCCCCATGGGCGGGTATCGGCAGTGCAGGTAGCTGCCGCATCTGCATCATGTCGCCTTCCATCATGCTCTGATGGATTTCCACTTGTTCTGCCAGCGGGGTACGGGCGCCCAGCAAGGCGTCTTCTTCGTCGCCCTGGTTATTGATGTTCATGAAGGCGCCGGCCACCTTCGCCATGGGCGGTACCGCCCGGCTCCAGGGGTGATCGATCTGCAAGGCGCCCGCCCGATATTCATGGGCCTGGGCGGTGGCGGTAGTCAACAGGATGACGGAAGCAAGCAGTGAACGAATGAACATATTTTATCCTCAAGGTACGGTGGCCGGGTGGTTTGGGCCACGTATGAAATGCGTTCCCATTGTAACGGGATGTGGACAGAAGTCAGCTCCATTCAGGGCATGAGCTGAGCACCTATGGGGAAAGTCGTCTTGCAATAACGGAGTACGTCAGGCGTCAGGAAAGGTCTTACTACCGCTGCCGGTCCTTTGCCAGGGATCGGTATCGGCAGTATGCTGATGTGAAACCTCTCCCTGCTACAGGACGCACTATGGCTAACTTCAATACGGGTCGTACTTCACTGCTGGGTTGTGCCATGGGTCTGCTGCTGGCCGCCGCGCCGGTATTGGCCGAACCGCCGGAAGGCAAGGGCCACGGGGCCCATAAAGAGTTCAAACAGGCCCACGGCAAGGCGCGCCACCATGAAGATAATGATCACCAGGGGAACGGTCAGGACAATGGCAGAGCTCGGGAGCATCGCCGTTACCGGGAAGATCAGCAGGGCAACGACAGAGACAGGGCGCATCGTCGTGATAACCACAGGGACGGCCACCATGGCCCCTCGATAGATGAGGCCCGGGTACGGCTGATCTTCCGGGATTACCACCGCCAGGTTGACCATCACCACCATGATTACGAGGCCCTGCCCCCGGGTATTCGCATGAACCTTAAACGGGGCAAGCCGCTGCCCCCGGGAATTGCCAAGCAATTTGATCCGCACCTGTACAGCCGGCTGCCCCATTACGATGGCTATGAATGGCACCGGGTCGGTCGGGATGCGGTTTTGGTTGAGATTGCCACCCGGAATATTCACCTGATCCTGGAGCATATTCTCGACTGACATCGTTCGCTGAACAGAGACGCGCCCCGGCTTGGCTCATCCACCGGGGCTGTTGCATGGAGGGGGCTTGTTCGAGGAGGGACAAGCGGTGCCGTCAATCATGCCTGGTGGTCAAATACCAGGGCTTTGAGCCCGGCTTCGGGGTCGATATCCGCAAACTCGGGCGGATTGTCCAGCCGCTCGACAAAGCGCAACCGGGGGGCCTGCTCCGCCATGCCGTCGATCAGGAACCGGCTGGCAATGTCCGGATCGTTGACGCAGGCCAGCACCCGGCCGTTGTCGGTCAGCAGCTCGGGTAGCCGGCGCAGGATTTTTTGGTAGTCCCGGGTCAGCGCAAAGCTGCCTTTCTGGAAGGAAGGCGGATCTATGATGATCAGCTCATAGGGCCCGAGCTTGCGCACCTTGCCCCAGGACTTGAACAACTCATGGCCGAGGAAGGTCACCTTGCCAAGGTCGTGGCCGTTCAGCCGGTGATTGTCCCGTCCCCGGGCCAGGGCGGATCTGGCCATGTCCAGGTTGACCACCTGCTCGGCCCCGCCGGCCAGCGCCGCCACCGAAAATCCGCAGGTATAGGCGAACAGGTTGAGTACCCGCTTGCCACGGGCCTGGCGCTGTACCCAGCGGCGGCCATAACGCATATCCAGGAACAGGCCGTGATTCTGGTTGCGGCCCAGCATCAGCTGATAGTTCAGACCCTGCTCACGGACCCTGGGCTCCGGTTCCAGTTCTCCCCACAGTACTTCCAGCGGCGCGCCTTCACGGCTGCGATGCTGCAGCAGCAGGGCGCGGGCGCCGCTGTTCCGCCAGACCTCCTGGCCGGTCAGCTCCCGCAGCAGGGCTTGCAGACCTGTCATGAAGGCCGGTTCCGGCTCCCGAAACAAGGCCACCAGCAACTGGCCGTCCAGCCAGTCCACGGTCAGCTGCTCCAGCCCCGGCCAACAGCGGCCCCGGCCGTGGAACAGCCGCCTTGCTTCGTCGGGTGCGCTACCAAGGGCGTTTTGCAGGTGGGCATACAGGGTGGGCAGGGCGGTGGGATCCATGAGTATCAGTCCGGCAAGAAAAGCAGGCGCCATTCTAGCGGCCTGCTTTCGATATGGCCACCCGCAAGCAGGGTCATGGGGGCAGCCGAAGGCGCTTCATTCAGCGGGTGATGATGCCGGAGAGGAAACGGCGGTTGACGGCGCTGTGGGGCTTGAGCGCCAGACGTTCGTTGGCGAGTGCCTGGGCAAGGTCGTTGAGCCCGCCGCGCACCGCCGCCTCGGCCAGGGTCCAGTCGATGATATCGCGCTGGGCATGGCTGCCGCCGAAGCGGTTGGCGATATAGCGCCCCCCATGGAGCTTTTCCGCCGCCAGCGGGTAGTCGCCCCGCCAGAAGGCCACGAAACCTTCAATCAGCGGCAGGCCCGTGGTCCGCATCCAGGCGGCCGCTTCTCCCGTTTCGCGGCCGGTGGTGCGGCAGGCTTGCAGGAGCCGCTCCAGTGCTCGCTCCCGTCCGGCACCGAGGCAGGCCATGGCGGCATGCCAGTCGTTGAACGGGTAGAGGCGGCCGTCGGCATGCTGGTCCCAGGCCTCGGACAACTCCTGCCAGCGTTCGCCGAGTGCCAAACCCGCCAGTTGCAGGCGCCACAGCAGCGCCGAGGCGTCAACCATGTCGAGTGCCATGCTGCTGCGGCCCGCGCGGATATGTCCGTCATAGAGGGCCAGCGCCTGGTCTTGCTGATCCAGATCCAGGTGGTAGAGCGCGCGGTGCCACCAGTTGTGTACCTTGAAGAAGTTGTCATCGCCGGACCAATAGGGTTCGCGCATCATCATCCAGCCGATGCCGTCTTCGGCCCGGCCCTGCATTTCCATCACATGGGTGACCGCATGGTGAGCCCAGCAATCGAGCGGCTCCATGGCCACGGCCTGCCGGCCGGTGGCTTCGGCCCGGGCGTAATCGCCGTTTTCTTCGAGCCCGAAGGCATACATGCCGAGCAGGATGGAGTAACCCGGCATGTCGGGTGACCAGTACGGCAGTGCCCGGGCAATGCGATCGCGTAGCTCGCGGGCGTTGGCGCGGTAGAAGTCCAGCAGGTGTCCGCACTGGAGGGCAAGCAGGTCACGGGGATAGTGCATGCAGTGCCGATCCAGCGCCAGGGCAGCGGCGCTCCAGCCGTCGGCGAGCAGCAGTTCGAGGGCGGCAAGCAGCGAAGACTCGCGCTCGCCAAGCCTGAGGGTCTTGGTGTGGTCTACCAGGCTACGGGCGTAAACGGTGGCTTCCGGCTCGGTGGCCACTGCAAACAGCCAGGCCTTCATAAGCGGTGCCATGGCGAAATCGGGGGCGGCAGCCAGGGCCCGGTCGAGCAGTTCGACAGGGTCGCCCCGATACAGGTTGAATGCCGTCACGGCCTGGTCGAACAGGGTCACGGCCTCCGCCGTGGCCCCGGTAAGCGGGTTTCCTTGTTTATCGGTGAGCATCTTGATGACTCCTCAATGGCAAAGGCGGCGCCATCCGGGGAGGGCACCGCCGACCGCTAGTTCTTCAGGGTCGGATATCCTTCGATGAATACCCAGCCGGTCGCCTCTGCCGGAACATGACAGGTCTGGCAGGTCTCGGCAAAGCCCTTGGAGACATTGGTGCTGGGATCCTTGGCTTCATATAATGCCCAGCCCCAGCCCTTGTCCCAGTGCGGGCTGTCAAAACGGCCCTTGTCGTCTTTGACCATGACAAACCATATTTGCGGTTCGCCGGCCCATTGAGCCTGACCGGTGGTCTTGGTGCCGGATTCAATGCTGCGGATTTCCTTGATCAATATGGTGCCGTCCGGAAAGGCCCCCGTGTCCCTGTATCCCTGCACCGCCTCCGGCTGGGTATAGACATCGTGGAATCCATGGCCGGGCGCTTCGGGATCCTCCACTATCCAGGAGCCCAGATGGGGCCAGCTTGAGCGTGCATCCTCGGGCAGTGAGATGCCGCCTTGTTGATCCACGTAGCGGCCATAGGTTTGTTCGGCGAGATCGGCCGCCACGGCGGATAATGGCCCCGCCATCAACGCGGCCAGCAAGGTACCCGGTATTATCCTGTTCATCGTTCAGCTCCTGCCGTTGAGAAGCATGGCCGCCTCCGGCAGGCTGTCACCGGAGCCGTCATGCGGTTATGGGTGCAGTAAGCATGGACCATAAAACAGGAGCGGGCCTGGTCTGGGGATGGCCGATTAGCCCGTCTTGTAGATGCTGGTGCTAAAAAAGTATCTAAAGTTTTGATTTTAGAGTGGAAAGGTAGTCCAGCAGCACCTCGGTGGCGTCACTCAGCACCTGATACTGACCGGCCTTGCCCAGCACCCGTATACCCTGCAGTTGCAGCAGCAGGAAGCGGCTGACTTTCTCCGGCACCACGTCCGCCTTTAATTCCCCCGTCTGGCCCGCATTGGTCAGTGCCCGGGCAAATGCCTGCTCCAGCCGGCTGAATAGCCGCGCGCTGGCCTGCTGCACAAAGGGCTCGGTCAGGCCGTGCTCCAGCACGGCGTTTTGCAGGAAGCAGCCGTACTGCTGGTTACGCTGCAGGGCAATAAAGCGGCTGATATAGTCCCGAACCTCACCGAGGGCGGCCCGGGGATGGAGTATGGCCTCCACCGGTGGAAAAGAGACATGTTCCAGATAGTAGTCGAGCGCCTCCCGATACAGGCGTTGCTTGTCGCCGTAGCTGTTGTACAGGCTGAAGCGGTTGATGCCCAGATGTGCCACCAGATCCGCGATCGAGGTATTGGCATAGCCTTGCTGCCAGAACAGCTCCATGGCTTCGATAAGTTTTTCCTGTCTGTCAAAGTTGCAGTTTCTGGCCATATTGCTTCACTTTAAGGGATCTATTTGATTGTTGACCGTTCATTCCGTAATGGCGTAAATTGTAACCTAACCGAACGTTTAGAAAAAGGATTGATGATGAAACTCTATGAACTGGCTGCTTCGCCTAGCGCCCGTCGTGTCGGTATTTTTCTGGCGGAAAAAGGCATTGAAATCGAACGGATTCCCGTGGATATCCGCGGTGGCGAAAACCTGAGCGACGAATTCAGGGCGATGAGTGCCAACGGCCGCATTCCGCTATTGGCGCTGGATGACGGCAACTATCTGTGCGAGTCGGTGGCTATCTGCCGCTACCTGGACGAGTGCTCTCCCACTGACACCTCGTTGTTCGGCAATACCCCGCTTGAGCGTGCCCGGGTGGAAATGTGGCATCGCATCGTCGAGCTGGATGGCCTGGTGCCGGCGTTTCAGGCGTTTCGTAACCTGACCCGGGTCTATCAGGATCGGGAAAACTGCGTCGAGGCCTGGGGACACGAGTCGAAGGCGAGGGTACAGGCCTTCTTGCCCAGGTTGGACCAGCGGCTTGCCGACTCGCCCTATCTGGCCGGTGACGAATACAGCATCGCCGATATCTGTGCCTATGTATTGATGGAGTTTATCAGCCGGATGGATATCGAAGCCGATCAGAGCCAGCCTCATCTGCAGCGTTGGCAGCAGCAGGTGGCGGCGCGGCCCGCTATCCTGTCCCTGTAAATCACCCGAACCAGGAAGATGACCATGATCGACCTCTATACCGCCGCGACGCCCAATGGCTTTAAAGTTTCCATCGCCCTGGAGGAGATGGGCCTGGCATACCAGCTTCATCCGCTGGACCTGAGCGCCAAGGAGCAGAAGCAGCCGGAATTTCTGGCAATCAATCCCAATGGCCGCATCCCGGCCATCGTCGACCGGGACAACGACGATTTTGCGGTGTTTGAGTCGGGTGCCATCCTGTTGTATCTGGCCGAAAAAACCGGCAAGTTCCTGCCCGATGATGCCAACAAGCGCTCTCGGGTGATCCAGTGGCTGATGTTCCAGATGGGCGGTGTCGGCCCCATGATGGGCCAGGCCAATGTGTTTTACCGCTACTTTCCGGAAAAAATTCCGGCCGCCATCGACCGTTACCAGCATGAAGGCCGTCGATTGTTCGAGGTGATGGATGGCCAGCTGGCCAAGTACCGCTATCTCGCCGGCGATGAATACAGCATCGCTGATATGGCCGCCTGGCCCTGGGTGCGAGGCTACGAATGGAGCGGGATAGATATCGAGGGGCTCCCCCATCTGCAGCGCTGGCTGGATGAACTGGCCCAGCGACCGGCTTGTCGGAAAGGCATTGTCACGCCGCCTCCTGCCGAGCTGAGCGATGAAGAGCGGGCCGAGCAAATCCGCAATATGGTCACCCGCTAACCTGAGGCACCGGTTATTATTGGCACCTCATCCGCGGCGCGTACCCGGGTGGGGTGTTTTTGTGTCCGGCCTAGTGTCTTGCGCATCGGGGGCGGGCAAGCAAGCCGATATTGGCCAATAATGAAATAACAACCTTATCGGGTCGGCCTGGTCCGGTTTTTGCTGTTTCCACTCTTTCATCTGTTGCAGTGCCGGCAGCCTTGCATGCAGTATATGCCCCGATCCGAGGCTGTGAGGGCGTCGGTCCCCTGGCCTCATCATAAAAATTAACTCAAGTGGTTATATAATGAGCGAATTATTTTCCCTGGCGCGCTGGATGCCTGGGCTTGCGGTATTGCTTCATTATCAGCGCTCCTGGCTGGTGCCGGATCTGCGGGCCGGCCTGTCGGTGGCGGCGGTGGCCTTGCCGGTTGCTATCGCCTATGCGGAACTGGCGGGGGTGGGGGCCATCGTCGGTCTTTATTCCTGTATTTTACCCATGGTCGCCTATGCCTTGTTCGGCACCTCCCGGCAATTGATCGTGGGACCGGATGCGGCCACCTGTGCCGTGATTGCCGCCGTGGTTACGCCGCTGGCGGCCGGTGATGCAAGCCGCCATTGGCAGCTGGTGATGACCATGACGGCGATGACCGGAATCTGGTGTCTTATCGCCAGCCGTTTCAAACTGGGGGTGCTGGCGGACTTCCTGTCCCGGCCCATCCTGATGGGGCTGCTCAACGGGGTCGCCATTACCATCATAGTGGGCCAGCTTTCCAAGGTATTGGGGTTTACCTTCGATCAGCGTCATTTGATCGAGCGGATTGCCGAGAGCCTGGGCTATTTTTCCCGCATCCATCTGCCCACCCTGGGGATCAGCCTGCTTACCCTGGTGTTGATGTTGCTCTGCAAGCGGTTTCGACCCCAATGGCCGGGTAGCATGCTGGCGCTGGCCGTCAGCGGCGGCCTGGTATGGGCGCTGGATCTCGGCTCGCTGGGCATTGCCACCGTGGGCACAGTGGGCTCGGCGGCCCTGCTGCAAATACCCGAGTTCCCGCCCGGGCTGATGCGGGAACTGGTGTTGCCGGCATTGAACCTGGCGATGGTGAGCTTTGTTTCCATGATGCTGACCGCCCGTAGTTTCGCCGCCAGGAATGGCTATGAAATCGATGCGGACAAGGAATTCCGGGCC
Source organism: Zobellella maritima (assembly GCF_003075035.1). Classification (GTDB taxonomy): domain Bacteria; phylum Pseudomonadota; class Gammaproteobacteria; order Enterobacterales; family Aeromonadaceae; genus Oceanimonas; species Oceanimonas maritima. The sequence goes on from NZ_QCZE01000001.1 coordinate 327,266, forward strand.
CTGGGCTTTGCCAACCTGGCCTCGGCGGTGTCCCAGGGATTTGCCATCAGCGGTGCCGATTCGCGCACCGCGGTCAACGATGCCAACGGCGGCAAAAGCCAGCTGGTATCCATTATTGCCGCCGCCGCCATCGCCCTGGTCACCTTCTATCTGACGGCGCCGCTGCAATATATCCCCACCGCGGCCCTGGGGGTGGTGCTGATCATGGCATCGGTGTCACTGATCGACGTCAAGGGGCAGTGGGCCCTGCGTTATTCCGACAGCTCGGCGTTCTGGCTGGCGGGCATCACCTTTATCAGCGTGCTTTCCATGGGGGTGATCCCGGGCATTACCCTGGCGGTGTTGCTCGGCCTGTTTCAGTTTCTGCGCAATGTCATGCGTCCCACCGAACAGCTGCTCGGCATGAACGAAGCCGGGGTCGTGCATACCATGGGCCGCAGCGAGAAGGTCAAAGCCATTCCCGGGGTCTTGATTTATCGTTTCAACTCGCCGCTGACCTATTTTAATGCCTCCTACTTCAAGCGCCGGGTGCTGCATCTGCTGGCGCAGGAAGCGGTGACGCCCAAGTGTCTGGTGATCGATGCGGTAGCCTGCTTTACCCATCAGGATATCAGCGTGATGAGCATGGTGGCCGAGCTGCACAAGGAGCTGAAACGTCGGGGAGTTCAGATGGTGATGGCGGGAAGGAGGACCCAAATGACTCATTGGTTCAAACAGGCCGGGATCCGGGTGGGGGAAGAAGGTATCCATATCTATCCCGATACCTACCAGGCCTTGCTCGAGACCCGACATTACCGGGAGGCCGAGGCACCGGCGTCGGTCGCACCGGAGACGGCCCCCCCGGAACAGGAGGTCGGCAAAATCGTGCCTCTAACGAGTGCCGGCGGCCATGGCCGGTGAGCGTTCCCTGTGCCGGTGTAGCAGCATTAGCAGCGATTAATTAACTGTCGTAGAGGAAGGTCACCATGAGCACCGATAAGCCCGGCGTATCCCTGGCCCTGTTGATACCGCCTCCCTTGGTGGTGGCCTTGTTCGGGATAATGATGTGGGTATGCGCCCAAGAGTTTGGTATTGGTCGTTTTGTGCTGATATGGCCGGATCTGGTGATCGGTTTGCTGCTGGGTGGCGGCCTGTTGCTGATCGGCAGTGCCGCCGGCGCCCTGCTCAGGGCCAGGACCACGGTCAATCCGCTGCGGCCCGGCAATGCTTCCCGGTTGGTAGTGACCGGCGTGTTTCGTTGGTCACGCAATCCGATTTATCTGGGGGATTTGCTGCTGTTGCTGGCCTGGTTCATGTGGCTTGGGCAGCTGGCCAACCTGCTGCTGCTTGCCGGTTATGTCGGCTATATGAACCGTTTTCAGATTATGCCCGAAGAGCGTATCCTGGCGCAGCGTTTCGGGGACGCCTACCTCAATTACTGTGCCAGGGTCAGGCGCTGGATATGAAGGCGGAACCTGCTCCATCACAGCCTGAGGGGGAAGACCAATTGGAATTGGCCTTCCCCCTCACTCTGGCGTCGCCCGGCAGGCCATGGGCATGTTACTCACCGAGCAGGCGAGAATTAACAAGGTGAAGGCCGGTGCGAACCAGAACAGGCGGTGATTAAGGTTCGATACGGATATCTTCTTTGAGGGCGGCCAGCTCCTGGATATGAGAGGGAGTAACGCCGCAGCAGCCGCCAATGATGCTGGCGCCGGCCTTCATCCATAATCGGGCGAAATCGCGGTAAGCCTCTGGGGTCAGATCTTCCCTGAGTGTGCAGAGCCCGTCATTGGCTTGGTGCGCGTCACCGATGGGGAGGAAGCTGTTGGCATAAACTCCCAGCCGGATGTCTTGCTCCAGGCCTAAGCCAGCCAAGGCCTTCCTGGCTGTGGTAATGGCTGCTTCCATCACTTCGGCACAGCTGCAGTTGAACAGGATGGCGGACAGCCGGGTCTTATCCAGCCAGCCGACGGCTTCAAACACGGTTTCTCCGGAGCGCAACCGGGGCTCTCCATCAACCTCATCCTGAATGGTAAAGGCCAACCACAGTGCTTTATTGGTCGGCAAGACACTGTGTGCAATCAGCTCGGCTTCGGCAATGGATGACACCGTTTCGGCCAGCCAAAAATCCACGTACGGTTGCTGGTGCTGTATCAAAAGATCGATAATCGGCCGGGCACTGTCTGCCGAAAACAGGTCGGGTCGATAAGATCCCAGTGCCGGAGGAAGGCAGCCGGCCACGGCGACACCTGGATACCCGTTTGCACTTTTACGGGCCAGGCCGGCGGCCTGTTCGATCAGGCGACTGCCGGCTTGCTTGAAGCGCTTCTCTCCGATATGAAAAGGCACCAGCGCATAGGTGTTGGTGGTGATGACCTCGGCACCTGCTGCCAGAAAATGTTCATGGGCCTGTGAGACAAACTGCGGGGCTTCAATCAAGGCTTGAGCAGACCATTCAGGCTGCCTGAAAGGCGCGCCGATACGCTGGAGCTCGCGGCCCATGCCGCCATCCATAATGATCGGATAGGTGGATATTGTTTTCATTTAATACTATGTTTTTATTGAAAAATTTCGATGATCATAGGGTTGTTTCCGAGGCGGGGCAAGGCCGGGAACAGGACATGGGGGGGCGACGGCCGGAATGGGAATATTTTTTTCTGGGTAAAATAGGGATATTTTTATCAGGATTGGCATTTGATGATAATTAATTGTTCATATCCGTTATCTTTATCTGCACGGCCGGGTTATTTCGCTTTTTAGTGCTGAATGTGTAGAATTGGCGCGTTCATGCATTGAACAAAGTGACGTAATGAAACCTCCTGAATCCTGCTTATCCGAACAACGCCTCGTTACCAGCCTCAGCGGCGGCTTCCTGCTCCTCTTCGTGTTACTCGCCTTTTTCGACCTCAATCAGATGACCGACTGGATCAACACCGGCTTCGCCTGGGCGGCGGATGTGTTTGGCCCCTTGTGGCAGGTCTGGATGCTGGCCAATCTGGTGGTGGCGCTGGTATTGGGCTTGTCCCGCTATGGAGATATCCGCCTTGGGGGCAAGGGACGGCCCGAGAGCTCGACCTTTCGCTGGCTGGCGGTGATCATGTGCACCCTGCTGGCTGGCGGCGGTGTGTTCTGGTCGGCGGCCGAGCCCATGTACCACTATATGACCACACCGCCGATGTTTGTCGATTCCGGGGTGTCAGCAATATCGGCGGCGCTGGCCCAGAGCTTCCTGCACTGGGGGTTTCTGGCCTGGGCTTCGCTGGGGACCTTGTCGGCAGTGGTGGTGGTCTATGCCCATTATCACAAGGGGCTGGCGATGCGGCCGCGCACCCTGCTCTACCCGATGGTGGGCGAACGCATCGAGCATCACTGGCTGGGCACCCTGGCCGATGTGGTGTCGATTATCGCGGTGGCGGCCGGCACCATAGGCCCCATCGGTTTCCTCGCCACTCAGCTGGGGTTCAGCTTTGAGGCGCTGCTGGGCTGGGATAACGGCTACGGGTTGCAGTTGGCGGTACTGGGCGGCCTGGTTCTGCTCTATACGTTGTCGGCGTCGACCGGGATAGAGCGTGGCATTCAATGGCTGTCGAGCGCCAATGTGGTATTGGCGGTGCTGCTGCTGGCCGCCATCTTGCTGGCGGGGCCCGGCAACTTTATTATCGATGCCTTTCTCAATGGCATGGGCGTCTATCTGCAAGATTTCATGCCGATGGCGCTGAACCGGCAGGATGACGCCTGGTCGGGCTGGTGGACGGTATTTTTCTGGGGCTGGTTTATCGGTTACGGCCCCATGATGGCGTTGTTTATCGCCAGGATTTCCCGTGGTCGTACCCTGCGCGAACTGGTGTTGGCGGTGGCGATCATGGCACCGCTGGTCACCAACTTCTGGTTTGCCGGCCTGGGTGGCGCCGGCATTTTCTACGAGCAGGCTGTACCCGGTAGCGTGTCCCAGCCGCTACAGGATGGCGGTCTGCCGGCGGCGCTGTTGGCCGTTACCCAGCAACTGCCGTTGGCCGAGCTGATGGTGCCGGCATTTCTGGTGCTGACGGTGACCTTCGTCGCCACCACCGGTGATTCCATGGCCTATTCCATTGCCATGGCCATCAGCGGTGATCATACTCCACGTACCCGGGATCGTATTTTCTGGGCGCTGACCATGGGTCTGGTGGCCGCGGTGTTGCTAAAGATGGGGGAGGGCGGCATCAATGCCCTGCAGTCCTTTATCGTGCTTACCGCCGTGCCCGTATCGCTGTTGCTGTTGCCGGTGCTCTGGACCGGACCCAGGGTGGCCCATGCCATGGCTTATGAGCAGGGCATCGTTACCCAACAGGTACGCAGCGATGAACTGGCCAGCCAGAAACAGGGCGTGCCCCGGCCTGATGGTGGCAAGAGGAGGGAGTCCGGAAAGGCGGATCACCTTTCCGGTTGATCGTCCGGCTCTAACGCTATCCTGTATCGCTGACTGACAGTCCCCAGGAATTTCCCTGGTGTTATCAGTGCATGATATAGCGCAGCACAGCATTGTGCATATGGACGCTTGTTTCCTGGAGGAGCGCATCGAAATCGAGTCTGCGGCGGTGGATTCGGAGCTGGCCACGGTCGAGGTTATCCTGCGCGAGCGCAGTTTGCCGAACCAGCCCAGGGAGTGGTCGAAACAGCTACATATCCGCTTGAATGTAGCGCTGCCGGATTTGCTAGCGGGTCATGATGAGGGGGAGGGAGCCGGCGGGGGCTCGGCTCCCAGGCCGGCTTGGCGGGGATCAGTTATTTCTGCGCCATACCACGGGAAACCAGTCTTCGCGCATGATATCACCCTGCCGCAGGCCGATACCGGTAAAGGGCGGTGACGTTGCGCCGCCCCGTTCGGCGAAGCGTACATCGTCGCCCATAAAACGGGTGGAAAAGGCCCGCCGACGACGCCGGGTCGGATTGCCCGGCGCCCCGTGCACGGTTTTGAAGTTGAAGATCAGCGCGTCGCCCAGCTCCAGCTCGGGAGTCAGGATGTCGAACTCACCACCATCGATGTCGGGCATTTCCATAAACTGGCTGTCGTCATTATACCAGGATTCATTGGTAGACCAGCGACTGGGACGGATCAGACTGGGCCACTTGTGGGAGCCCAGTACCACCTGGAGCGTGTTATCCCTGGTGACCGGATCCAGCGGTATCCAGTAGCTCGCCGTTTTCTCGCCGTTGACGCAGTAGTAGGGCATATCCTGATGCCAGGGAGTGGGCTTTGAGGTGCCGGGCTCCTTCACCAGAATATGTTCGTGGAACACCTGGATATAGTCGGAGCCGGTGATGTCTCCGGCAATGGCAGCTCCCGGCGACTCTTCTATCCAGCGTTTGAATTCGGGGATGCGCTGCCAGTTGCAATAATCCTCGAAGAAACGGCCGCCGGCGCCGCTGGCGACGTTTTCCCGGCCGTGGGGCCCCGGGGCGCGCAATACCTGTTCAAACCCTTCCCGCAGGGGGGCAATCCAGTCTTTGAATACCCCCTTGATGACGATGGCGCCATCGCGCTCGTAGGCCTCTTTTTGCTCCTGGGTGAGCAGGGTCGGGCTGAGTGTCTGCATGTCGATAAGTCCTTCTTGTCCGGTGATGAACGACAGGGATGACTTTAACAGGCAAGTAACATAGGTTATAAATACACTTTTTGTATTCAGGATATAGATAAATGGCTATACCATTTACCTTCCGCCAGCTCAGCTATTTCGTCACCGTTGCCCGGCACGGCAATATCAGCAAGGCGGCGGAGGCACTCTATGTTTCCCAGCCGTCTGTGTCGATCGCTATTCATCAGCTGGAAAACCTGCTGGGGCAGCCGCTGTTGTTGCGTCACCGGGGGCAGGGGGTGAGCCTGACGCCCAAAGGAGAAACCCTGCTGAAGGAAGCGCAGCTAATCCTGACCACCTCGACCAATCTGCTGGCTACCATGGAGGAGGACGAACATCAGATAGAAGGACAGCTGGCTATCGCCTGTTTCAGGGATATAGCGCCCTATTATCTGCCCCGATTGATCAATGAATTCGGGCGCAGCTACCCCCGCATCAGGTTATTGATGCTGGAGCAGGATCTGGCCGGGGTCAGTGAGGCGTTGACCGAGGGGAAGGCCGAGCTGGCGCTCAGCTATGATCTGGGCCTGGAGCAGCAGATTGAGAGCCGGGTACTGGATGAGCTGAAACCCTATGTGCTGGTACCGGCCGGGCACAGGCTGGCGGCGGAAGAAAGGGTGTCCCTGGCAGACATCAGCGATGAGCCGCTGATCTTTCAGGATTTACCGCTAACCCGGGAGTATTTCATGTCGCTGTTCTGGCATCAGGATCTCAAACCCAATATCAGATACACCACGGCGTCGTTTGAGATGCAGAGGGGCCTGGTTGCCCATGGCCATGGCCTGGCCCTGTCCTGTACCCGGCCGGTGGGTGATCGCAGCTACGACGGTTTTCCCATCGTCTGTCTGCCGCTGGTAGATGACTTTCCACCGCAAAGGGTCGTGCTGGCACGGTCACGGCGGTTTACCGCGTCCGTGCCGGCACGTCTGTTTATGGACTTTGTCGGCCGAACCGTTACCGACCCGGACTAAAGCACCTGTGAGGCTATCCAGCCAAAGAGGATCAGGGGGATGTTGTAATGGATAAAGGTGGGAATCACCGAATCCCGGATATGATCATGCTGACCATCCGCATTCAGGCCGGCGGTGGGTCCCAGGGTCGAGTCGGAGGCGGGTGAGCCCGCATCCCCCAGGGCGCCGGCGGTACCCACCAATGCCAGGGTCGCCAGGGGCGAGAAACCGAAGCTCAGGGCCAGCGGTACATAAATCGCCGCTATGATGGGCACGGTAGAAAAGGAAGAGCCTATACCCATGGTGATAAACAGGCCGACCAGCAGCATGATCAGGGCGGCCAGTGCCGGGCTGTTGCCGATCAGGGCGGTCGAACTGGTGACCAGTTCGGGAATGGCGCCGGACGCTTTCATCACGCTGGCAAAGCCGGATGCCGAAATCATGATAAAGCCGATTAGTGCCATCAGCCGCATGCCCTGGGTAAATACATCGTCCTGTTCCTTCCACTTGAACATGCCATTCATCGACAACAAGGCGAAGCCGAGCAGGCCGCCCAGCACCATGGAGCCGGTGGTCAGCTGCACTGTCAGGGCGCCGACAATGGCCACCAGGATGACGAAGAGTTGCAGCCGTGACAGGCCGGCTGCATTGTCGTCCCGGGATTGAACGGCAACATCCGAATGTCGGTACTGGCGGGGAGTGCGATAGCTGTAAAATACCGCGACCAGCAGTCCCAGCACCATGCCCGCCGCGGGGATCAGCATGGCTTTCGGCGCCATGGCGGCGGTAACCGTCATGCCCAGCTCGGCTCCGGCCTCATTGACATTATTGGTGAGGATGTCATTGAGGAAAATGGTGCCGAAGCCGACCGGTGTGGTCATATACATGATGGTGATGCTGAAGGTGATAACACAGGCGACGGCCCGGCGATCCAGCTGCATCATGCTCATCAGTCCCAGCAGGGGAGGGACCAGGATGGGAATAAAGGCGATATGGACCGGCACTATGGTACCCGAGGCTGCGCCCACCAGGATCAAGGCACCAAACAAGGTCCATTTGATACTGTTCAGGCGGCCGTTGCCGGCACCTCCGCCGATCATCTTCAGGGTATGCTGTGATACCAGCCCGGTAATGCCGGTGCGCGATAACGCCACGGCAAAGGCCCCCAGGGTGGCATAGGCCAGCGCAACAGTGGCGCCGCCACCCAGGCCATTGTTGAAGGCGGCGATGATCTCCTCGACCGACATCCCCGCATACCAGCCGCCCACCAGTGCGGCCACTACCAGGGAGAACACCACGGATACCCGGGCCAGACATAAGCCGACCATTACCAGGATGGCCAACACGATTGCATTCATTGATACGACTCCTTGTCATTTGATTCATGCATTTTCAATACAATGTCCATAGCCTTGATATTTGCATCCGTTTTTAATGTGAAAAGCAGAATTTTAATCCATATAGATCGGGGAACAACGGGAGCTCACCGAGAAAACACCTGGTGAGTGAGTGGAAATTAACACTCTTCAAATATTGCGATTAAATACATTCTGTATATGAGCTATATAGCTAAAAAGCTATGAATGGGGCGAGTGGCACCGTTTTCGGTGCGTCCTGGAAGGCTGACAGTCCGGATGGCGCCGCGGCCGGTATCGGCGGGCTCAGCCCCTCGCCTAAGGACCCTGGGCGGGTGTATACTGGCCGCCTCTCGGATGCATTTTACAGGACACAGGGGACAGGTCGCATGATCCCAAGGTTAGATCTGCAGCAGCAGATAAACCCCACCTATTTTTCTTTTCTCGATTCTTTGGCCAGCAGTGGTTTTCGCGGTGATATAGAGCGCAGCTATGGCAGCCGGCTGGCGATGGCCACCGACAACAGCGTCTACCAGTGCTTGCCCCAGGCTGTGGTTTTCCCCCGCTCAACCCAGGATCTGGTGGTGATGCTGAGCCTGGCCGGCAAGGACGCCTACCGGGATATCCGCTTTGCGCCCAGGGGCGGCGGTACCGGCACCAACGGCCAGTCGCTGAACGATAATATCGTGGTGGACCTGTCCCGTCATATGCATCAGCTGTTGAAGGTCGATGCAGACGGCCGCAAGGTGCGGGTGCAGACCGGCATGGTCAAGGATCGGCTCAACCAGCTGGTCGCCCCCTATAAGCTGTTTTTCTCCCCCGATCTGTCAACCAGCAACCGGGCGACCATCGGCGGCATGATCAATACCGATGCCTCTGGTCAGGGCTCCCTGGTGTATGGCAAGACCTCGGATCATGTGCTGGGGGTGACCGCCGTGCTGGTGGACGGCAGCATCATCGAGACCGGGCCGGTCAGCGGCGAGGCACTGGACGCCAAGCTGGCCGAAGACAGTCGGGAAGGGGAACTGTATCGCTGTGTCCATGACAGCGTCACCGGGCATGCCGACGAAATCGAGCGGCGCTTTCCCAAGCTCAACCGCTTCCTGACCGGCTATGATCTCAAGCATGTCTACGACAAAGAGCGGCACTGCCTGGATCTGACCCGGCTGCTGTGCGGCTCCGAGGGATCACTGGCCTTTATCACCGAGGCCTGGCTGGATCTGACCCCCATTCCCGCCTGCCGCACCCTGGTGAACGTCAAATACGACAGCTTCCAGTCCGCCTTGCGCAATGCGCCGCTGATGGTGGAGGCCGAGGCGCTGTCGGTGGAAACCGTCGACTCCCGGGTACTCAACCTGGCCCGGGAAGATATTGTCTGGCATTCGGTCAGCGATCTTATTCAGGATGTGCCGGGCAAGGTGATGGACGGCCTGAACATGGTGGAATACGCCGATCAGGACCCGCAGGCCCAGCAACAGAAGGTCTCGGCCCTCTGTGCCCGGCTGGACGGGCTTATCGAGCGGGGCGAGGCCGGGGTGATTGGTTATCAGGTGTGTGATGATCTGGCCTCGCTCAACCGTATCTACGGTATGCGCAAGAAGGCGGTGGGCCTGCTGGGCAACACCAAGGGGCGCAAGAAGCCGGTGGCCTTCGTGGAAGACACAGCGGTGCCGCCGGAGCACCTGGCGGACTATATCAATGAATTCCGGGCCCTACTCGATGAACACGGTCTGCAATACGGCATGTTCGGCCATGTGGACGCGGGCGTGCTGCATGTGCGTCCGGCACTGGACATGACGGATCCCGAACAGGAGGTGATGCTGCGGAAAATCTCCGATCGGGTGAACGCGCTCACCGCCAAATACGGCGGCCTGATGTGGGGCGAACATGGCAAGGGCTATCGCTCCGAATACAGCCCCACCTTCTTCGGCGAAATTCTGTTTACCGAGCTGCGGCGCATCAAGTCGGCGTTCGACCCCTTCAACCGGCTCAACCCGGGCAAGATCTGCACCCCGCTCGACAGCCTGGAACAACTGGTGTCGGTGGACGCCACCAAGCGGGGCTTCTTCGACCGGCAGATCCCGGTAAATGTGCGTGACGGCTTTACCCAGGCCATGGACTGTAACGGCAATGGCCTGTGTTTCGATTTTGATGTGCGTTCACCCATGTGTCCGTCGATGAAGCTGACCGCTGATCGCCGTCATTCGCCCAAGGGCCGGGCCGGCCTGGTGCGGGAATGGCTGCGCCAGCTGTCGGCCCAGGGCTTCGATCCCCTGGCGGAAGAAGCGGCGGTAATGAGTCGGGGCTCCAGCGTCAAGAGCCTGGTGGAGCGGGTCAAATCCACCTGGCAGAAACACCGGGGGGAATACGATTTCTCCCATGAAGTAAAGGAGGCGATGGACGGTTGCCTGGCCTGCAAGGCCTGCTCCAGCCAGTGTCCGATCAAGGTGGATGTGCCCACCTTCCGGGCCCGTTTCCTGCAGATGTATCACCAGCGCTACCAGCGTCCGCCCAAGGATTATCTGGTGTCCTGGGTAGAAAGTTACAGTCCCTGGATGGCCAAGGCGCCCAGGTTGGTGAATCCGCTGATCAAGCATAAATGGGTACAGGCCGGAGCCAGGTCGGTACTGGGCATGGTGGACATGCCGTTGGTCAGCGAGCCCAGCCTGCAGACGCTGCTGGCCGACAGCCCGGCCGGCCAGTTTGATCTGGTGCGGCTGCAGGGCATGAACGAGGAAGAAAAAGCCAGGACTGTGCTGATAGTGCAGGATCCCTTTACCTCCTTTTACGACGCCCAGGTGGTGTATGACCTGGTTCGCCTCGCCACGGCCCTGGGCCTGAATCCGGTGGTGCTGCCGTTCAGACCCAACGGCAAGCCTGCCCATGTCAAAGGTTTCCTGCGTCGCTTCGCCGCCATGGCCGCCGACAGTGCCCAGTTCCTCAATCAGCTGGCGCGGCTGAATATTCCTCTGGTCGGTGTGGATCCGTCACTGGTGCTCTGCTATCGGGATGAATATGCCAAGGTCCTGGGTCAGGCCCGGGGCGACTTCGAGGTGCTGCTGCCCCAGGAGTGGCTGCTGCAGGTGATCGACAAGCTGGCGCAGAAGCCGTTGGCCGGCGAGCCCTGGTACCTGTTTGCCCATTGCACCGAGAAGACCGCCAAGCCCGCGACCCACCAGGACTGGAGCCGCATCTTCGCGCATCTGGGGGCCAGGCTGGAGCCGGTCTCCGTGGGCTGTTGCGGCATGGCCGGCACCTATGGCCATGAAAGCCAGCATGTGGAAGGCTCCAAGACCCTGTATGGCCTGAGTTGGCAGGAGCCGCTGGCCAGGCTGCCGCAACAGCGCTGTCTGGCCACCGGCTTTTCCTGCCGCAGCCAGGTCAAGCGGATGGAAGGCCAGGGTATCAAGCACCCGGTTCAGGCTCTGCTAAGCTTGTTGGCGTAACACAACAAGGAGCAGCATATGGGCCTTTTTTGGGGATTGATTATCGGTGGCCTGGCCGGCTGGATTGCCGGCAACCTGATGAAGGGGCGGGGATTTGGCCTGCTCGGCAACATAGTGGTGGGCCTGGTCGGTGGTTTTCTCGGCGGACTCTTGTTCCGTCTGTTGGGTCTTGCCGCCACCGGTCTGCTCGGGTCCTTGATCATGTCGGTGGTCGGGGCCGTGCTGTTGATCTACGTGGTGGGCAAGATCAAGAGCAGCGGTTGACGGGCTACTTTCCTGTGGCTGAAGACGGGCAGACACCTTTCGGCATTAAATCATCGGTTGTACGGCCGGATAGAGGTTATCTCATCGGCACCATCTGACCATGAACGCTGGCGTAGCGTTGAGATTTTTGAGACTCGTCGCAATAAATACGCTGCAGAGGAGCCGGTTCGGCTCCTCTTTTTATGCAATTAAGCGCAATTTGCGCTGGACAGTTGGGGGCAACTGTTGGAGAATACGCCCGCAGCCCAGTTGGGCATGACCTTTTGTGATGTGGATCACGATAGTTCAGGCGGCGTTGTACCGGTTGAATATCGTACTCACCCGCCTTTCGGCATGCTACGTGGCGATGCATTGATTGCATCCGACAAAACCCTGGGTTTAGTGTAGCTGCCAATATGTGCGTTGAAGCGGGTTATTATTGCGTTGGTCTGGAGGTTAACGCAAATCACGTCCGCGCCAAACGAAGCGGCCCTGTTATGGGAACCGCACGTCCCCTCCATTTGGGCGCGACGACACAAGTCTGGCAGATCGACATCCATGATGAGCAAGATCGCCTGGTAATGACCAGCCGATCAACCATGGCGGTGTTGAGACAAAAACGGCCAGATTAGCCTTGTGAATCTTAGTGTAACACTCACTGTGTGAAGGGAAGCCCTCGCCTCTGCGAGTCGGGCTGTCCCTGGCCTTTTACGTATCAGTCCGCCGACATTCTATTTATTCGGAACTGTTAAATGACAAATACTTCTACTGTACCTGCTACTAACGTGCCTGCTTTTACCGATCTTGGACTGGCGCCTGCCGTATTAAATGCACTGACCGACGCCGGTTATGTGCAGCCTTCTGCTATTCAGGCCGCCGCTATCCCGACCCTGTTGAGTGGTCGTGATGTCCTGGGTCTGGCACAAACCGGTACTGGTAAGACTGCCGCCTTCGCGCTGCCTTTGCTGAGCCGCATTACCGGTGGTAATGCAACCCCGCAGGTACTGGTGCTGGCGCCGACCCGCGAGCTGGCCATCCAGGTTGCCGAGTCCTTCGAGGGCTACGCCAAATACCAGAAAGACATTCGTATCCTGTCCATCTATGGCGGTCAGGCCTATGACTCCCAGATCCGTGCTCTGAAGCGTGGCGTCGACATCGTGGTCGGTACCCCGGGTCGGGTGATGGACCATATGCGTCGCGGCACCCTCAAGCTGGACAACCTGCAGGCACTGGTACTGGACGAAGCCGATGAAATGCTGCGTATGGGCTTTATCGACGACGTCGAGTGGATCCTGGAGCAGACTCCCGACAGCCGCCAGATTGCCCTGTTTTCGGCCACCATGCCACCGGCCATCCAGCGTGTTGCTCAGAAATATCTGAAAGACCCGCAGGAAGTGCGCATCGCCAATAAGACCCGCACCAACTCCAGCATTCGTCAGCGTTACTGGTTTGTGCGCGGCATGTCCAAGCATGAAGGCCTGTGTCGCCTGGTCGAGACCGAAGACATGGATGCCATGCTGGTGTTCGTACGTACCCGTAAGGATGCCGAAGATCTGGCCGAGATGATGGGCCGCCAGGGTCACGCCTGTGAAGCCCTGCACGGTGATATTCCCCAGAAACTGCGGGAAAAGGTGATCGATCGCCTGAAGAACGGTCGCCTGAACATTCTGGTGGCCACCGATGTGGTTGCCCGTGGCCTGGACGTGGAGCGTATCAGCCATGTGGTCAACTTCGACATGCCCCACGATAACGAGTCTTACGTACACCGTATCGGTCGTACCGGTCGTGCCGGTCGCGAAGGTGATGCCATCCTGTTTGTTACCGGCCGTGAAAAGCGTGGTCTGTACAACCTGGAGCGCCACACCCGTCAGCCGATCGAAGAGATGCAGATGCCGTCTGCCGACGACATCAACAAGAAGCGTGCCGAGCGCTTCAAGTCCCGCATCCGTGCCAGCGTCGAAGCCGATGAAAAATCCCTGGCTCCGTTCGTTGAAATGATCAACGGTCTGCAGGAAGAAGGCCTGGACAGCGCCCAGCTGGCCGCCGGCCTGGCTTGCCTGCTGCAGGGTGATCGTCCGCTGTTTGTGGAAGACAGGCCCATGGCCGCCCGTCGTCCGGACGTGCGTGAAAGCCGTGAGCGTGGTCCTCGTTCCGATCGTCCCCGTGGCGGTCGTGACGATGTGTCCGGCGTGATGATGGAGCGCTTCCGGGTCGATGTGGGCCGGGTGCACGGTGTCAAGCCGGGCCACCTGGTCGGCGCTATCGCCAACGAGGCGGATCTGGAGTCCCGTTTTATCGGCCAGATCCAGATCCACGATGAGTTTTCCACCGTTGATCTGCCCGAAGGCATGACCAGCGAAGTACAGCAGGTGCTGCAGAAGGTGCGGGTATGTCAGCGTCCGCTGAACCTGGCCAAGTACGAAGGTGGCCCAATGCCGGCCCGTCGTGACTTCCGCTCGCGCAATGACGATGACCGTGGCGGCAAGTTCCGTCCCCGTCGCAACGACAAGCGTCTGAATGGCTGATTAGTCAGTCAGACAGCCCTGTGATAAAGCCTGCCGAGTGATCGGCAGGCTTTTTTTTTGGTTCATTGCGGGTCAGTGAGTACCTTGAGTCTGGTTTGGAGTTGTCTGTAGACGACGCCAACAGGCAACTCCTTGGCTTCAGGGAGGATAAAGGGATCTTCTGCTCCACCGACCCTCCGCGCCAAGGATGGCGCGGCGGAGCCTACATGGAGGTATGGACGGCGAGTCGGCGGAGCAGGCGCTTTGTCCTGCCTTTGCAGAGCAGCCCAATAGATCGGTTGTTTAATCTGTTTGGTATAAGCCGGTGCTGAAGCGGGAAGAGCTGTTTCTGGCCCAGCAGCGGTTGATGACGGTGTACCTGCGAAAGATCAGCTTAAAGTGCTCTGGTATGCCCCGTCAGAAAGAGAAGTCAGGCGGTGTTGGCAGGCGTTGGCTTGGTTACACTTTGGTCTGAGGCCTGGCACCGGTGCAGCAGTTCGAAAGGCTATGTGGAAGACATGAACAACAAGTTCAAGGTCATCAAGTGGGCTACCGAGATAATGACTATTTCTTTCTAAAGATAACAGCGGCCTTCCCCGGTAAAGCGCGGTGAAGCCAAAAAAAACCCCGGATTAACCGGGGCCAAGGACTAAGTAAGAGAAGCAAATCAATTTGCCAAAGATTCTGGCAGGTGCTCTCGCAGGGTGGCGAGCATGACCTTCAGTACCTTGGGGTTGGCACAGACCACATTGCCGCTGCGCTCGTAGTTGTGGCCGCCGACAAAGTCGGTGACCAGGGCACCGGCTTCCCGGGCGATCAGGCTGCCGGCGGCAGTATCCCAGGGTTTGAGGCCCAGCTCCCAGTAGCCGTCTACCCGGCCGGCGGCGACATAGGCCAGGTCCAGGCTGGCGGCGCCGGCACGGCGCACGTCGGAGCATTGAACGAACATGGCTTGGAACATGGCCAGATAGGCATCCAGCTGATGCTTCTGCTTGAAGGGGAAGCCGGTAGCCAACAGGGTATTGTTCAGGTCTTTCGCCTTGCCGACACGGATACGGTAGCCGTTCAGCTGGGCACCTGCACCGCGGCTGGCGGTGAATAGCTCATCCCGGATAGGGTCGTATACCACGGCTTGCTCGGTGCGGCCTTTTACCCGCAGGGCAATGGACACGGCGAAGTGAGGAATGCCTTTAACAAAGTTGGTGGTGCCATCAAGCGGGTCTATGATCCATTGATAATCCGGGTTGCTGCCGACCAGCTCGCCGCATTCTTCACCAATAATGGAATGCTCCGGGTAGGACTTGCGGATGGTATTTACTACGGCGTTTTCCGCGTCAAGATCGACATTGGTGACAAAATCGTTCTGGCCTTTTTGCGTTGTCTCCACGTAGTCGGGGTTGGAGAAACCTTTGACGATAACTTGACCGGCGTTGCGCGCAGCGCGCACCGCAATATTCAGCATCGGATGCATATGAGTGAACCCACTTGATGTTAAAGAACGAAATTTGAGCGGCGCATTATACCAGTATCAAGGGGACAGACAAGCCTTTATCCCTGCCATGTTTAACCGGGGAGTGGGTCGGCAGGTTCCACGGCCACTGCCGCACAGGGCTCGCCGCCCGTAAGTGACGCGGCTAGACACGATTTCTGTCGAGGGAAGGATCCAAATCGGCAAAACCCGTGGCGACCCGCTAAGCTATGCCTTATCAACTAACAGTATCTAACCGGATAAGGAACCTGAGCAATGAACAAAGGGAGTTTGTTGTTGTTTGTGCTGTTCGCCTCTCCGGCCTGGGCCGACTGGGGGCTGGCCCTGGGGGGCGGTGGCGGAGATGGAACCGAACGCTACCAGCTGGGGGTCGAGTGGAATCAAGGCACTCCCTGGATCCACCTCAGGCAGGGCCAACTGGGCTATGGCCTCTGGTTCGATAGCAGCTACTGGCAACTGGACGATGACGATCTGGCTACCTTCACCGTGGCACCGGTGCTGAAATACAGTCATGCCCGACAGGGACTGCGTCCCTTCGCTTTTGTCGGTGTGGGACCAGCCTGGATAAGCCAAACCCGTTTGGGTAACAGGGAGTTGTCGACTCAGTTTCAGTTTTCCAGCCGGGCCGGGCTGGGGGTAGCGCTGAATGGACACAGCCTGGCCCTGGAGGGGGGACACCTGTCTAATAGCGGTATCAAGGAGCCGAACGACGGGCTCTCTTCCTGGGGCGTCAATTATCGTTATAACTTCTGATTAAAAAAACTAGGTCTGGGCATTATAAAAGGTCGTGCTGGCCGTTATTGCCAGCCAAGATATCTGTTCATTATCATGAGATCCATATCATAACCTGCCCGTCCGGGCATTTTGGAGATCCTGGTCATGTCCGGCCTTACCCTGGTATTGTTAACGGTTTTAATGGTGGCTGCGGGTCAAATGACCCAGACCCTGTATGTGCCCGCCATGGCCGAGATGGCCGCAGACATGCAGGTCTCCGCAAGCCGTTTGTCCCTGGTGATGGCCTGTTACCTGATCCCCTACGGCTTGTTCCAGTTTGTTTACGGGCCCTTATCGGATCGTTTCGGTCGTCGCCCCATCCTGCTGAGCGGCTTGTTCGTCTACGTGCTGGGGTCTGTGGTCATACTGTACTGGGCCACTTTCCCGGCCATCCTGATAGGCAGCCTTATCCAGGGGGCCGGCACGGCCGCGGCCGGCAGCCTGTGCCGAAGCCTGATGCGGGATCGCTTTGATGGCCCGGATCTGGTGCGTTACAACGGCTATGTGTCCATGGGCATCATGCTGGCTCCCTTGCTGGCTCCCCTGTTAGGTGGTTACCTGAACCAGTATTTCGGCTGGCAGTCCATGTATTGGTTTCTGCTGGCACTGGGCCTGATGATCACGCTGGTCATGGTGGTGTTTTTCCGGGAAACCCTGCCGTCAGAACGGCGCCATGTGCAGCCCATGCTACCGGCCTATAAGTATGTGTTGCACAACGCGAGCTTCCGTCGCCAGCTGGGTATGCTGATTGCCGCCTTCGCCGGGGTGATCCTGTATGAAGCCGTGTTCAGTGTTGTGGTGAGCAGGCAGAGTGAACTGACCAGTGCCGAGATCAGTGTACTGTTTATTTTGCCGTTGCCCCTGTATTTTGCCGGCGCCATGGTTGCGTCATGGAAGGCGACTTCCTGGTCCGTCCGTCAGCTGCAGTGGCTGTCGGCCATGGGGTTGCTGACAGGAGCGGCAGTGGTACTGCTCTCTGCGTTCTATGGTGAGCTGAGTGTGGCTGGCCTGGTACTGGGAGGCGGCCTCTACTTTGCCGGGGCCGGCTTGTTGTTTCCGGTGGCGACCTCCAAGGCGGTATCGCCGTTTCCCTACCATAGCGGTACCGCCGGTGCCTTGCTGGGGGGCAGCTCCAACCTGGGCGGTGGCTTGTTTCTGCTGGTGCAGGGCGGTTTGCCGGAAATGAACCAGATTGTACTGGGCGGTCTGCTATTTGCCTTTGCCGGACTGGTGGTGTGGTTCCTGGTTCCCCAGGAACAGGCGGTGCCGGAACACGGGGTATAAGGGCAGGGGTTGGGACTTTAGGTTGCCCAATCCCCGGTCTCCTATTTCAAGGCTGATGATGCAGCAGCACGAACTTCTCCCACAGCTGTGCCTCGCTCTCCTGATGTTCGGGATGAGAGATGATGCAGTCGATGGGACAGACGCTGATGCAGGTGGGCTTATCGTAGTGGCCCACGCACTCGGTACATAACGCCGGGTCTATCTCATAGATCTCGGGCCCGAAATAAATGGCCCCGTTGGGGCACTCGGGCTCACACATGTCGCAGTTGATGCACTTATCGGTGATCAGCAGGGCCATGAGCTACCTCGGGTTGCTGGTGCGGTTGACGGGGGCTTTGCTGCTCTCCCAGATGACGCATCAGGATGCCGAACTCCACTTCCACGTTCTCCGGAAGCCGTATATACACAGTGTGGCCGCTGCCCGGCGCGACTTCAACCCGCTCACCCTTGCGATTCTTGAGCGCCTCCAGGGTAAACGTCAGGTTACCCTTGGGGGTCATCAGCTCCAGGCTGTTGCCCACCAGGAACTTGTTTTTCACCGCAATTTCAACCCAGTCACCGTCACGACTGGTGACTTCGCCGACAAACTGCTGGCGGGTGGACACCGAATAACCGGTGTCGTAGTTTTGGTACTCGCTGTGGGCGTGGCGCTGCAGGAACCCTTCCGTATAGCCCCGGTGTGCCAGGTTTTCCAGTGTGCTCATCAGGGTGGCATCGAAGGGGCGGCCGGCCACGGCATCGTCGATGGCCTTGCGATAGACCTGGGCGGTGCGGGCCACGTAGTAGAACGACTTGGTACGCCCTTCTATTTTCAGGGAATGTACGCCCATGTGGGTCAGGCGCTCGACGTACTGCACGGCGCGTAGATCCTTGGAGTTCATGATGTAGGTGCCGTGCTCGTCTTCATAGGCCGCCATGTACTCGCCGGGGCGGTTGCCTTCTTCCAGCAGTACCGGCTGATCCGTGGGTTGTCCGGCGCCCAGGGTCGGTTCAACCTGTTGTACTGCAATGGGCTCCTGCTTGTGGACTATCTGACCGGCTTCGTCTTCTTTGGCTTCGTGTACCTTGTATTCCCATCGGCAGGCATTGGTGCAGGTGCCCTGGTTGGGATCGCGCTTGTTGATATAGCCGGATAACAGGCAGCGACCCGAGTAGGCCATGCACAGGGCGCCGTGTACAAATACCTCCAGCTCGACGGTGGGGCATTGTTCGCGGATTTCGCTGATTTCGTCCAGCGACAGCTCTCGGGACAGGATCACCCGCTCGATGCCGTAATCCTGCCAAAACCTGACCGAGGCCCAGTTGACCGCGTTGGCCTGTACCGAGAGATGGACCGGCATTTGAGGGAAATGTTCGCGGACCAGCATGATAAGCCCGGGATCGGACATGATCAGCGCATCAGGGCCCATGTCCACCACGGGCTTCATATCCCGCAGGAAGGTCTTCAGCTTGGAGTTATGGGGCTGAATATTGACCACCACATAAAACTTTTTGCCCAGGGCATGGGCTTCATCTATGCCGATCTTCAGATTTTCGTGGTTGAACTCGTTGTTGCGTACCCGCAGTGAATAGCGGGGCTGGCCGGCGTAGACGGCGTCTGCCCCGTAGGCAAAGGCGTAGCGCATGTTTTTCAGGGTACCGGCGGGGGACAGCAATTCGGGCTTGAACATAGATTCTCTCGTCTGATCTCAGGTCAGCAGGCCACCACCGGATGGTGGCCGGGACCGCATTTTACTCCCCACTCCGGAGGGGAGCAAATTAAGCTTTCAAGCTGTAAGGTTATTTTGCTTCTTCACCGCCCAGGGCGTCGGTCAGTTCGGGAATAAAGCGGGACAGCTCGCCGGTAACCAGGGCAAAGTCGGCGTCGAAACGGGCGGCGGCATCCTCGCTGACCACGTCGTCGTTCTGTTCACGCAGTTCTTCGGAAAACTTGAGGCGCTTGATGCTCATGTCATCGGCCAGCACGAAGCTGATGGTATCGGACCAGTTCAACGCCAGTTTGGTGACCAGTTTGTCTGCATCCAGATGGGCCTTCATCTCCTCACTCAGCAAATCCTGCTGTTTGGCACGGATGATGCCGCCGTGCTCCAGGGCGGAGCGCAGTTCTGCTTCATCCTCCAGGGCAAAACCGGCCGGGGCCGCGCCTTCCTTCAGCCAGTCGGTCAGGGTGATTTCCGGTGGCGTGGTCATGGCCAGGGGCACCACCGGCAGGGAGCCGATGCTCTTGCGCAACAGCGCCAGCAGGTCTTCGGCCCGTTTGCTGCTGCTGGCATCCACGGCAATGAATCCGGCGTGCGGGTTGATCCAGGCATAGGTCTGCTGGTAGCGACTGAAGGCCCGCGGCAGCAGGTTGGTGATGACTTCTTCCTTGATGGCTTCTTTTTCTTTTTTCTTCAGAGCCCGGCCCTGTTCGATTTCCAGGGCCTCGACTTTTTCGGCCACCGCATCGTTGACCACGGCGCCAGGCAGCATTTTCTCTTCTTTCTTGGCACAGATCAGGATCTGCTCACCGGCCCCATGGGTAAAGGCCTGGCCCTGTTTACCCAGGGGGGAAATCCAGCCGAACTTGGCCTGGTCCTGGCCAGCGCAGGGGCTGAAAGGAAAGGCTTCCAGCTGTTTCTCAAGATCCTCGAGGCTGAGTTCAAAAGGGCGGGTAAAACGGTATATTTGTAGATTTTTAAACCACATAGCGTCCTCGGTGACGGGCCGGAAAGCGCCATTGTACTGTAAAGTCAGTTTGTGATCAGGTTGTCATTCCCGAATGATGCAAGCCGATCTGGCTCACAGACAGTCACAAAACCGGGATGGTCCGGCGACCGGCCTCATACACTTGAAATAGGATGTGTCCCGTTAATGTGCATTTGCTGCGTTGACGATATGCCGTTTGCCGGGCCCAACCCTGAGGTCAGCAACCCGGTAACGGAGCGGCACAGCCAGAGCCCTTCGCGGGGCTGTGCGTGAGCAGGTATATAGTCCCCTATGGGTTGCGCCTGCAGTCTTTATTACGCCTTGTCGGGACAGCGATGAAATCCTGAAAATGACGGGACACACCTAGGCTACCGGGGAAGAGATGATGATACGACAAGCCACGGCCGAAGATATGGAGGACATACTCGAGGTATGGTTGCTGGCCTCCCTGCAGGCCCACGATTTTGTACCGGCAGCCTTCTGGTGGCAGCAACTGGAACGGATGCGCGTCCGATATCTGCCCGCCGCCGAACTGTGGGTCTGTGAACGGGAAGGGGAGATACAGGGCTTTATCGCCCTGGTGGATGACTATCTTGCCGCCCTGTTCGTGCGTCCCGACTGTCAGCAAAACGGCATTGGCAAGGCTTTGTTGGCGATGGCCAAACGACTGAGGCAGCAGCTGGAATTAAAGGTGTTTATCGAAAATGATGTGGCCGTGCATTTTTATCAGCAGCACGGTTTTGCCATCACGGATGAGGATATAGACCCCAACACCGGTCAGCCGGAATATCGAATGGGGTACCGGGTTCATTGAAGGCAAGAGCACTGACCATTGTTATCCTTCTGACATCCTGGTGTCATAAGTTCATGAAACTGTCATAATTGCTTCCAATAATGGGATCATATCAATAAAAGACCCATCAAGAGGCGGTTGAAGAATGTCACGGAAAATACTGGTCGTTGAGGACGAAGCACCCATCCGCGAAATGCTGTGTTTTGTGCTGGAGCAAAAGGGATTCGAGACTCAGGAAGCAGAGGACTACGATCAGGCGTTGGCCATGATCACAGAGCCCTACCCGGAACTGATCCTGCTTGACTGGATGTTACCGGGAGGCAGCGGCATTCAGCTGATCAAGCAACTAAAACAGGATGAATTGACCCGGCAGATCCCGGTGATCATGCTGACTGCCCGCGCCGAGGAAGAAGACAAGATTAAGGGCCTGGACGTGGGTGCCGATGACTATATCACCAAGCCATTCTCCCCCAAGGAGCTGACTTCCCGTCTGAAGGCGGTGTTGCGACGGGTAGCCCCGACCGCAGTGGAAGATGTGATTGAGGTACAGGGCTTGAAGCTGGATCCGGCCAGCCATCGGGTAACCGCCAACCACCTGCAGTTGGAAATGGGTCCCACCGAATTCAAGCTGCTGCATTTTTTCATGACGCACCCTGAACGGGTGTACAGTCGCGAGCAGTTGCTGAATAATGTGTGGGGCACCAATGTCTATGTGGAAGACAGGACCGTGGACGTGCATATCCGTCGGCTGCGCAAGGCGGTGTCAGAGTCGGGCCACGACAAGCTGATCCAGACTGTGCGTGGTGCCGGATACCGTTTTTCTACCCGCCTATGAGGCTTGCATGCAGTTACAGGATTCCAGCCATGGTTTGTGGTGGCGAGTAGGTTTTTATTATCTGACATTCCTGTTGCTGGGGGTGTTGCTCAAAGATATCGCCCTGGCCCTGTTGATCGCTACCGTACTGCACCTGCTCTGGCATTACCGTTTTCAGCATCGGCTGGCCGTCTGGCTGTGGCGGGACCGCAGCCTGATCCCGCCGGAAGGACAGGGCAGTTGGGAGATTATCTTTAACGGCATCTATCGCCTGCAACAGCGCCAGCGTGCCCGTCGGCGGGAGTTGGCTAATCTGGTGCGTCGCTTTCGCGAAGGTGCCGAAGCCCTGCCCGATGCTGCCGTGGTGATCCGCAGCGATGGCAGCATCATCTGGTGCAATCGCCTGGCCCAGCATCTGCTGGGATTCCGGTGGCCCGACGATGCCGGACAATATATCGGTAACCTTATCCGGGCTCCGCTGTTTATTGCCTATATGAAACGGGCCGACTTCAGAGAGCCCCTTGAAATGCCTTCCCCGATCAATGAAGACAAGCTGCTGGAGTTCCGGATCATGCCCTATGCGGAAGATCAGGCCATGCTGGTGGTTCGCGACATAACCCGGATCCGCAGCTTGGAGCGGATGAGAAAGACCTTTGTCGCCAATGTGTCCCATGAGTTGCGCACCCCACTGACGGTACTGAAGGGATACCTGGAGATGTCGGAAGAGTTGCCCCCGCAACAGCGATGGGAAAAGGCGCAGAAGGTGATGCTGGAGCAGACCCTGCGCATGGATGCCTTGGTCGAGCAGCTGATGACCCTGTCCCGTATCGAGTCGTCGGTGACCATAGATACCAACAAGGTCGTCGACCTGCCGGCCATGCTGTTCATGCTCGAACAGGAGGCGCTGGCCCTGAGCGGTGAGCGGGCGCATCAGTTCAGCTTTGTGGTCGACAGCAGGCTGAAGGTTCGCGGCGATCAGGAACAGCTGCGCAGCGCGGTATCCAACCTGGTCTACAATGCCATTCGTCATTCTCCTGCCGGTACCCATATCAGGGTGGAGTGGGGCAGGGTCGGGCACTATGGCCGTTTTGCTGTTACCGACAATGGGGACGGCATTGCGCCGGAGCATATTGCCCACCTGACCGAGCGTTTCTATCGGGTTGACAAGGCCCGCAGCCGGCATACCGGCGGTTCGGGCCTGGGGCTGGCTATTGTCAAGCATGCCCTGAGTCACCATGACTCCCAGCTTGAAATTCGGAGCCGGCTGGGGCAGGGCAGCTGCTTCAGCTTCAGCCTGCCCGAGCGCCTGCTGGTGTCTGACAGTCCCTCCCTTGAACTCGCCTGATCTTTTCTTCCAAGGCAGCCTGGCTGCCTTGTGTATTGGCATCTAGGCTTCCGTTGTCATAAAAGCGTCACTTTCAGTTCATATACTTGTCATGGATGAGCGTGATACTGGCCCCGTCTTGAAAGACCGAACTCAGATTGGAGATTAAGGATGAAATTGAACAAACTGGTAAGCGCACTTGGATTGACCGCCGCACTGGCTTCTACCTCTGCCCTGGCTGCGGTTGACAGCGCCCTGCCTGACTACACAAAAGTAAGCGGCATTTCAGGTAACCTGTCTTCCGTGGGTTCGGACACCCTGGCCAACATGATGACGCTGTGGGCCGAGGAGTTCAAGCGTAACTACCCGAACGTCAACGTTCAGATCCAGGCTGCCGGTTCTTCTACTGCTCCGCCCGCCCTGACCGAAGGTACTTCCCAGTTCGGTCCCATGAGCCGTGCCATGAAGAGCAACGAGATCGAAGCCTTTGAAAAGCGTTATGGCTACAAGCCGACGCCGGTTCGCGTGGCCATCGATGCCCTGGCGGTGTTTGTCCATAAAGACAACCCCATCGAAGGCCTGAGCATGGATCAGGTTGATGCTGTTTTCTCCAGCACCCTGGCCTGTGGTTCAGCCGAGCAGATTGCCAACTGGGGACAGGCCGGTCTGTCCGGTGACTGGTCCAAGCGTGACGTGCAGCTGTATGGCCGCAACTCTGTATCCGGTACCTACGGTTACTTCAAAGACGAAGCCCTGTGTAAAGGTGACTTCAAGAACACCGTAAACGAGCAGCCCGGTTCCGCTTCCGTGGTACAGTCTGTATCTTCTTCCCTGAATGCCATCGGTTACTCTGGCCTGGGCTACAGCACCTCCAGTGTTCGTGCCGTACCGCTGGCCCAGGCAGGTTCCACCGACTTCGTGGAAGCCACTTCCGAGAACGCCATCAGCGGCGAGTATCCGCTGTCCCGCTTCCTGTACGTTTATGTTAACAAGCACCCCAACAAGCCGTTGGGTCCGATGGAAGCCGAGTACATCAAGCTGATGCTGTCCAAGCAGGGCCAGCAGATCGTGGACAAAGACGGTTATGTACCTGTGCCGAAGTCTGTTATCGAGGCAGACCTGAAGAAACTGGGTCTATAAGCAACAATTTGTCAAAATATCCGAGGCGGCCAGATGGCCGCCTTTTTTATTGCCGGTATCTGTGCCTAGAATAGGGGAGTGGAAGAGGCAGGAGTTACAATGGAAATCAGGAAGATACGCAGCGGTGAAACCAGCAGTATCTGGCGTTTGTTCCATGACACAGTGCACTGCATCAATCAAGCCGACTACAGCGAGCGAGCCCTGGCGGTGCTGGCTCCCGATCAATATGATGAGCCCCGTTGGGTCAGCCGTTTTATTCGTACTCAGCCCCTGGTAGCGATGGACGACAACGTTCTGCTGGGGTTTGCCGAGTTGGGTGAGGACGGTCGAGTCGATATGTTTTATGTACATCATCGGCATCAGGGGGAGGGTATTGGTCGTGCTCTGATGCAGCGTCTGAAAGCAGAAGCCGCATCCCGTGGACTCTCCCGCCTGTATTGTGAAGCCAGCATCACCGCCCAGCCGTTTTTTGAAAAGATGGGGTTTATCAGCCTGGGACAACGGGAACTGGCCCGTCACGGACAAACGTGGACCGTGATCCTGATGGAATTGAAAATATAAAAAAGCCTTAAGGATATCCTTAAGGCTTTTTTAGGGTTTTTGGTCGGCGTGAGAGGATTTGAACCTCCGACCCCTGACACCCCATGACAGTGCGCTACCAAGCTGCGCTACACGCCGAATTGGGTGCACTATATAGTCGCCAGGCGGAGGCTGCAAGTCTATTTTTCCTATTTTGGCGTGGTTGTTGCTTTCTTCAACAAAACTGTTGTTTTTTCAGCATCTCCTGATACCAACTGGACTAAGCCGGTGATCTATTTCATCTGTGATTCACGGATCACGCAGGTAGACACCAAATTATTTGGCGCCAACCGGCAGGTGAATCGTAAACGTTCAGGCACCACACATGCGCCGCAGACTCGGTGTAGTGGATATCGCTCAGCGTAGCAGGGCCTGCCGGCTTAAAGTGGCAGCGACAAGGGGGCAGTCACCAGATCAGACCTTTACTGAAATGGGTATTATTTGCCCCTGAGCTGCCGGCTGTTAAGGGGTGGACACTTTTGTCATAATGCGTGCCTAGCGGAGAGAACTGATGCAAGAACAAGACGAATACTGGATGAGACGGGCCATGGTTCTGGCTGCCAGGGCCGAGGAAGAAGGCGAGGTGCCGGTGGGGGCGCTGCTGGTGCTGGATGGCCAATGCATAGGTGAAGGGTGGAATCGCTCTATCGGCAGCCACGATGCCACCGCCCATGCCGAGATCATGGCGCTACGGGCGGCAGGCCAGGCGCTGGCCAACTACCGTTTGCTGGACGCCACCCTGTATGTCACCCTGGAGCCCTGTACCATGTGTGCCGGCGCCATGGTGCACAGCCGTATCAAGCGATTGGTTTACGGCGCGGCCGATGCCAAAACCGGAGCGATTGACTCGGTATTGCAGCTGCTGGACACCCCAGGAATCAATCATCGGGTGGCCTGGACCCCTGGGGTATTGGCCGAGCCCTGTTCGGCCCAGCTTAGCGCCTTTTTCAGGCGTCGGCGGGCCGAAAAAAAAGCCGCCAAGGCGGCCCTGGCCATTACGCCTTGAGTAGTTCCAGTGACCAGTTAACCTTGGCCTGGTAGTCCCGTTCCAGGGGGGTCATCGGCAGCTGGTTTTTATCACACCAGTCAGTGGGCAGCCGCAGGCGAATGAGCTCGTCGACTGGCTCAACCTTCAGTTCGGGCAAGATATTGTCCTGGCGACGGCGGTTGAGGGCCACCGCCAGCCGCAACAAGCGGATCAGGCGCAACAGTTGCACCTCGGGCAGGTAATTGAGCGGCTCCAGTTCGCTCAGTTTGAGAGCCTTGCGGTGAAAGCGCACCAAGGCCGCCAGCGCTTTCTGTTCTTGAAAAACTCGTCCTGGTTGCTTGAAAAGATACCCAAAAAACGTACCCGCTCTATCAGGGGTACGCTTTTATCCATGGCCTCTTGTAATACTCGTTCGTTAAAGGAAAGCCAGCTTAGCTCTTTTTCCAGCAGCCTGTTGTCCGTTGTCATCGGTATGCCTGTCAAGCGGGTTATGTCATTTTTAAGCCACTTTTATGACATACTCATATGACGCTTTTGTGACGTGTTACTCCGGTTCTATATCAACGATCAGGTCATCGCTCAGAGCTTCGAGCCGGCCTGTCAGGTCATCCAGTGTCTGACCATGAGGCAGCACCACAGTACTGTGGGCCTCGAACAGCAGGGTGCCGGTGGTGGGCGCCGGATGGCTCGTCGTTTTCAGGCTTTTCACGCTGATGTTGAGGCTGTCGAGCACCGAGGTCAGCTCGTCGACAATGCCTAACCGGTCGTTGGCGGTGATCGTCAGTCGTAGTGTCTGCCCCTGAGGGGTGGAGGCCAGGCCCTCAACCAGCTGCACCTGAAATTCAGGCAATGTTTGTAGGGCCTTGGCCAGGGCCTGGTAGTGTTCATCTGGAACCTGGATTTCTATGATGCCGGCAAAATGTCCGGCCAGTTCGCTCATGGCACTGCCTTGCCAACTACCGTTATGTTGTCTGATCAGCCGGGCCAGTTGTTGGACCAGGCCGGTCTTGTCGGGGCCTATCAGGGTAGCAACCAAACTTTTCATACTGTTCTCCTTGCTGGTGAGCTGCGTACCGGGCAATTTTTGAGTATGCTTGCCGGGTTGTTTTGTATAGAAGACAGCCAGGCGGTCAGCCTCTGCATTGGCTGTACCTGCAGTTAAACCATACACTCTTGAGAAAATTTTGGAAGCCGTGCTGGCACTTGTGGGTAGGTGTAACAAAACTGTCATCTGTTCGCCATACAATACCCGTAACTGGAATCTTACTGAGGTGGCTTGATGTCAACCGAAACCCAAACGATGGAGCTGGCCGGCAGCAGAGGCCGCTGGCTGAAAGACAGGCTGGTGCAATACGGGGTGACTGCCGGTGGCATACTGGTACTGATCGCCCTGTTGCTGATCTTTTTCTACCTGCTCTATGTGGTGAAGCCCATTTTCGACGGCGCCAAGGTCGAGCCCCTGCAGCAGGTTGAGCTGGTCGGCGGCGGTGAGACCCTGTTGATGGGCACCGAAGAGCAGAACGAGCTGCTCTACCGCTTCAATGACCAGGGCGAGGTAAATTTCTATTCCCTGCCCGAGCAGGGCCGGCAGGTGCTCAGTGCCCAGGTGTCCGGTAATATCCAGAGCTTCAGTCGTAGCCGTTCTTCCAATGCGGTCGCCTATGGCCTGGACGATGGCACCATTCGCGTGCTGGCGCCCAAGTTCAGCGTCAGCTATCCGGACAACGTACGTCAGATCACACCCGAGCTTGAATATCCGCTGGGTGACGAGCCGCTGGTGCTGGACGAACAGGGGCGAGCCCTGAAAATGCTGGCGTTCGAACAGGGCGGTAATGACATGGTGGCGGTGGCCATCACCGAGGACGGCGAAGGGGTACTCAGCCGCTTTACCGGCAAGGAGAACTTCCTGACCGGCGCCATCGAGCTCAAGGTCAGGCGGGTAACCATCCCCCGTCTGCCCGCCGAGGTTGATCAGTTGATCCTGACACCCAACCTGCGTTTCCTGTTTGCCCGCCACGGCAACCAGGTCTCCATCTTTGATATTCGCAATGCCGGCAACATTACCCTGCGCAACGTGCTGGACATGCATGCCCCGGGAGGCAACGTTACCTCGGTAAGCCTGCTGGCCGGGGGCAACTCCCTGCTGGTTGCCAATGACAACGGGGTAGTCTCCCAGTGGTTTGACGTTGCCAAAGACGGTAAACGCGCATTTACCTTTATCCGCGAATTCGAAGCCGATGGCGCCATTCGCCATCTGGCCCCCGAATCCCACCGTAAAGGCTTTGTGACCATATCAAGCAACGGCACCCTGGAAATTTTCCACACCACTGGGGGTAGCCGGCTGTTTTCCGAGAAGCTGGCGGACACCGAGGTCACCGCCCTGGCCATGTCGCCGCGCAATAACATGCTGATGCTGGCGGAAGGCAACAAGCTGTCGACCTTCAAGGTGGAAAACGAACACCCGGAAGTGACCTGGAAGGCGATGTGGACCAAGGTCTGGTACGAAGGCTATCCGGAGCCCCAGTACGTGTGGCAGTCCACCTCCGGCAGCAGTGATTTTGAAGCCAAGCTGAGCCTGGTGCCGATCTCTTTCGGTACCCTCAAGGCGGCCTTTTACGCCCTGCTGTTCGCGGTGCCCATCGCCATCGCCGGGGCTGTGTATACCGCCTACTTCATGTCACCGGGGCTGCGCAAGTTCGTCAAGCCGACAGTCGAAATCATGGAAGCCCTGCCCACCGTTATATTGGGTTTCCTGGCCGGCCTCTGGCTGGCGCCCCTGGTGGAGTCGCATCTGCCAGGTATTGTCATGATACTGGTGATGATGCCCATCGCCATGCTGGCGACCGCCTTCATTTGGCACAAGCTGCCGAACGCCATCAAGAACCTGGTGCCCGATGGCTGGCAGAGCATACTGCTGCTGCCGGTGGTGCTGCTGGTGGGCTGGTTATCCTTTGCCCTGAGCCCCGCGGTCGAAGCCATGTTCTTCGGCGGCAACGCCCGTGCCTTCCTGACCAACGAGCTGGGTATCGGTTTTGATCAGCGCAACTCGCTGGTAGTGGGTATTGCCATGGGCTTTGCGGTGATCCCGACCATCTTCTCCATTGCCGAAGACGCCGTGTTCTCTGTACCCAAGCACCTGACCAACGGCTCCCTGGCACTGGGTGCCACGCCCTGGCAGACCCTGGTGCGGGTAGTGATGCTGACCGCCAGTCCGGGTATTTTCTCGGCGGTGATGATGGGTCTGGGCCGCGCCGTGGGTGAAACCATGATAGTGCTGATGGCCACGGGTAATACCCCTGTGATGGATCTCAGCATCTTCAGCGGCATGCGTACCCTGGCCGCCAACATAGCGGTGGAGATGCCGGAAGCCGAAGTGAACAGTTCCCATTACCGGGTATTGTTCCTGGCCGCGTTCGTATTGTTCGTGTTCACCTTCCTGTTCAACACGGTGGCTGAGTTCGTACGTCAGCGACTGCGTGACAAATACAGCTCAATGTAAGGGGCGAAAGCATTATGGGTAAATGGTTTAAATCAGGTTCGCCCTGGATTTGGATGACCGGCGGGGCGGTGAGCCTCAGCCTGGTGGCGGTGTTGGGTTTGCTGCTGCTGATCGGTTGGCGTGGCCTGACCTATTTCTGGCCGCATACTATTTATGAATGGCAGGTGAAGTCGGCAGACGGCAGCCAGCAGACCGTGATTGGCGAAGTCCATGACCGGGAACAGGTCGCCATCGCCCAGCTGCGAGGCTCGGGTCTGGCCCTGGAAGGGGTGACCGCCGACAGCCTGACCCGCTACCTGGTCAAGACCGGTAACCGGGAATTCGTCAACCTGGATTTCCGCTGGTTGCTGGAAACCGATATCATCTCCCGCACTACGCCGGCCGAGCTGGCCATGCTGGAGCGCTCCAGCCACGGTAACTTCTACGGTTATGTGGTGCGGGTGCTGGAAGGTGACCGCGTGGTCAGCGGAGATGTCAATGCCGAGCTGCGCCAGCGTATCGAACGGGTGAGCGAGCTTAATGATCAGATGCGCACTCTGCAACGCAGCGACATCGGCAGCATCAACCACCAGCTGGAACAGCTGCGCCTGGAAGAGCGTCGGCTGGAGCTGGACGGTGAGGCCACCGAAGATGCGGTCGCCGCCCTGCATACCGAGAGCGAGCAGCTGAGGACTGACTACCGGAAGCTGGAGACCGAGCTGTTTGACCTGCGGGATCAGGCTCATAGAGACAGTGTGGTGATCCGCGACATGCGTGGCCAGGAAGTGACCCTGTCCTTGGGAGAAGTACTGGACGTGACCTGGCCCAATGACATGAGCCTGGCGGCCAAGACGCTGTCCTGGTTCTCGGAGATGGGCAAGTTTATCGGCGGTGAGCCGCGTGAGGCCAATACCGAAGGCGGCGTCTTCCCGGCCATTTTCGGTACCGTGTTTATGGTGATCCTGATGGCCATTATCGTGACGCCGCTTGGCGTGGTCGCGGCCATCTACCTGCATGAATATGCGGGCAAGAACAACCTGACCAAGGTGATCCGCATCGCGGTGATCAATCTGGCGGGGGTACCCTCCATTGTATACGGGGTGTTTGGTCTGGGCTTTTTCGTCTATATGCTGGGTGGTTCTATCGATAAGCTGTTCTATCCGGAAAGCCTGCCTACCCCGACCTTTGGTACCCCCGGGGTGCTGTGGTCGGCGCTGACTTTGGCGATCCTGACGCTGCCGGTGGTCATAGTGTCGACCGAGGAAGGTCTGTCGCGCATTCCCAGCGCGGTGCGTCAGGGCTCGCTGGCCCTGGGTGCGACCAAGGCGGAAACCCTGTGGCGTATCGTCATCCCCATGGCCAGCCCGGCCATCATGACCGGGCTTATCCTGGCGATTGCGCGGGCGGCCGGTGAAGTGGCCCCGCTGATGCTGGTGGGTGTAGTTAAGCTGGCACCCAGCCTGCCGCTGGATGGCAACTTCCCTTATCTGCATGTGGATCGCAAGTTCATGCACCTGGGCTTTCACATTTACGATGTCGGCTTCCAGAGCCCGAATGTCGAGGCGGCACGCCCCCTGGTTTATGCCACCTCCTTCCTGCTGGTGACGGTGATAGTGGGTCTGAACCTGACCGCCATTGCCATCCGGAACCACCTGCGTGAAAAATTCCGCTCCCTTGAGCACTAAGCTTCGGGCAGCCACTGATTTGAGGTATTAAGATGATTAATGTATCACCCACCATGAACCAGGATTCCATGTTGAATGTAAATTCGCTGGCGGCGGACCAGGTTGCCCTGGAAGTGAAGGACCTGAGCCTGTATTACGGTGAAAAGCAGGCGCTGTTCAACGTGGATATGAAGATCGCCAAGGGCCAGGTCACGGCCTTTATCGGTCCGTCCGGCTGTGGTAAATCCACCCTGTTGCGCTGCATCAACCGGATGAACGATCTGGTGGAAACCTGCCGTATCGACGGGCAGATCCTGCTGCATAACCAGAATATCTATGATAAAAGCGTTGATGTAGCGGCCCTGCGTCGTCGGGTAGGTATGGTGTTCCAGCGGCCGAATCCTTTCCCCAAGTCCATTTATGAAAATGTGGTCTACGGCCTGCGTCTGCAGGGGATCAATGACCGGCGTCGGCTTGACGATGCGGTGGAGCGGTCCCTGCGGGGCGCGGCGCTGTGGGATGAGGTCAAGGACCGGCTGCACGACAATGCCTTCGGTTTGTCCGGTGGTCAGCAGCAGCGTCTGGTGATTGCCCGTGCCATCGCCATCGAGCCCGAAGTATTGCTGCTGGATGAGCCGACCTCGGCACTGGATCCCATCTCCACCCTGGTGATTGAGGAGCTGATCAACACCCTCAAGGAGCAGTATACCGTGGTCATAGTGACCCACAACATGCAGCAGGCGGCACGGGTATCGGATCACACCGCCTTTATGTACATGGGTGAGCTGATTGAGTATTCCGATACCAATACCCTGTTCACTACTCCCAAAAAGAAGAAAACAGAAGATTACATTACCGGGCGCTACGGTTAAGGGGCTGTGCAAATGGAAAAATTGAACGTCAATAAACATATCTCCGGCCAGTTCAATGCCGAGCTGGACGGGGTACTGAATCAGGTACTGGTGATGGGTGGCCTGGTTGAGCAGCAACTGGGTGATGCCATTACCACCGTCCATGATCAGGATCTGGAGCGGGCGCGTCAGATCATCGCCAACGATGCCAAGGTCAATGCCCTGGAAATGCAGATAGACGAGGAATGTACCCGCATCATCGCCAAGCGCCAGCCCACCGCCTCCGATCTGCGGCTGGTGCTCGCCATCATCAAGACCATCAATGATCTGGAGCGCATCGGGGACAGTGCGCGCAAGATAGCACGCATGGTGCAGGATAACGCCAACAAGACCCAGCCGCCGCTGGTGTCCATGGAAAACATGGGCCGGCGTACCGTCAAGATGCTCCATGAGTCACTGGATGCTTTCGCCCGCATGGATGTCAATGCGGCCATCGAGGTGCACAAGGAAGACGACAAGGTCGATCGGGAATATGAGTCCATCATCCGTGAGCTGATGACCTTCATGATGGAAGATCCCCGCTCCATCCCTCAGGTACTCAATGTGATGGGCTGTGCCCGCACTCTGGAACGGGTAGGGGACAGGGTTCAGCATATCTGTGAATATATTATCTACTTCGTCAAGGGCAAGGATGTGCGCCACACCAGCGAAGAAGATATCTACAAGATGCTGGATAGCGACAAATAAATGTGGCGGGGATGCATAGGCATCCCCGCTGTTCTCACGCGTTGTACGGGTTCGTGCTCAGGAGCACCAAATCCAGGGCCACGGTTCTTTACCTTTAGCCAGACCCCGATACCATCGGGGAGTGTTACAGCTGATTTTATTCCCTGCACATCAGGCTGACAGCCAGGGTCTGTGCCAGATACATGGAGCTGCTCAGGGAACGAAAACCCATGACTTCTCCTTCCTGCACCTCAAAGCAGACTTCCAGCATGCCTCCATGCGCCGCCATCAGGTTATCGGTAATCGCCACTATCGGTATCCCCTTGCCATGGGCCTGTTCAATCAGGTGATTGGTTTCGGGGGCATAAGGGCTAAATGTTACCGTCAGCAGTACATCCCTTTCGCTCATCCTGCGAGTCATCGGTGCCAGCATACCGCCATGGTCATCAAGCAGTACCACGTTGTTATCCGATTTCATCAGGGCATACCAGAGATAGAAGGCCACCGGATAGGCCCTGCGTACGCCCTGGATATAAATGGTATCGGCCTTTTCCATGAGTGCCACGGCATAATCCAGTTTTTGTGGCGATATCGACATCTGCAGGTGCTCAATGGCGTCAATATTGGCATTGCCGTAATCCTGAAAAATCGCCATGGGCGACTCGGGCCCCAGTTCGGCCTGCTCACGGGCCAGTCGTACCCGCTCCTTGTAATCTCGCGGACGGTTCAGGTACTGGTCGCGAAACAGGGCCTGCATCTGGCTGAAGCCACTGAAGCCCATGGCGTTTGAGAAGCGGCTCAGTGTCGACAGGGGGACATTCGCCTGTTCGGCAATGGTGGCCATGGTCTCGACCGCTACCAGCATTGGCTGTGCCATCACATAGTCGGCCACCTGCCGCAGGCGCTTGCTCAGCTTGTCGTAACGCTTGGCAATCAGCTCTCGTAGTGTGTCCAGATCGGCCGGAACTTGTAATAGCTGGGGATCCTTGATGCCCATACCTTGCTGCTCCCCTGTTAACAAACCAACAAAAAAAAATCATGTGCCGGGGCAGTTCGCCCCGGGGCGGACATTTTAAGACAATAATTCAAAGTGTCGAATGGCTTCTTGCTTCACATAGGGCATGGCCTTCTGCATAAAGTAGATACGATCAAACTTTTGTGGCTCACCGTTCATGAAGTCGCGCAGGTTATGACCCAGCGCCTGGCGCAGGCAGGTACCGATATTGAATTTTGAAACCCTGCTCTGCTTGAGCCTGAGCATGTCTTCTTCACGAATGCCCGTGGTGCCATGAATGACCAGGGGGAGGGATACCGCTCCCGCGATGCGATCCAGCAGCCCGAAGTCTATGGTACAGGTGGGCTCGGTCAGGCGATGCACATTGCCTACCGAGATGGCGACGCAGTCTACGCCGCTTTCGGTGGCAAAGCGCGCTGCATCGGCGGGATCCGTATCGATGGACTTGATATGGTCACGACCTTCATCATAGGGAACCGAGCCTATCTCGCCTTCTATCGAGGCACCGAGCGCATGGGCAACCGCGGCCACCTTGCGGGTTCGGGCAATGTTTTCATCCAGTGACAGCTGCGAGCCATCGAACATCACCGAGCTGAAGCCCGCCTTGAGCGCACGGAATACGATGTTTTCTTCATAGGTATGATCCAGGTGCAGACACACGGGGACCTTACTGCTCTTGGCCAGGTGCAGGAACATGGCGGCCGCCGTTTCTACCCCGTAGAAGTCGATCACGTCCTTGTTGCAGGCCAGGATAACCGGCTTACCGACTTCCTCTGCTGCTTCGACCACGGCCCGTGCATCTTCATAACCAAAGACGTTGAAGCAGGGAACCGAAAAATTGGATGCTGCCGCTTCCGGCAATAAATCGTTCAAGTTGACCAGCATAAGAACTCCTCGTTATTTGAATTTGGCAATCATGTCCTTGATACCGGGAATGGTTTCGACCTGGTATTCATGGTGCGGATCGAAATGCTGGATCAGCGACTTGGATGTCTTGCCCACAATGATGGTGAAGTAGTACATCTCGTATCCCGGAGCGGCAACGCTCGGGTGATAGCCCTTGTCAATCGCGATCACCGAGCCGGTGCGTACGTGATAGACAGGGCCGAAATCGTCTTCGTGCTCATAGAGAAATTGGGCACCGAAGCCGAAATCCGGGTTGAAACGGAACTGATAGACCTCCTCGTAGAGGGTTTCCTTGCTGCCGTCTTCCTTGACGCGGTCTTCGTCGTGCTTGTGCGGCGGGAACCCCGACCAGCCACCGGCACCCACGGTAAACAGCTCGCTGACCAGCAGGCGACCTCGCTTGTCGGCATTGGACTGCCCCAGTATGTGCTTGATCTTGCGGTGGGTCTTGGTGTCGTCCGAGCCATACTGGACCATATCGACATTGTCCTGGCGCACGCAGAAGGGCTCCAGCGACTCTTCATAGCGGCCACCGGCTATCATGATATCGGCCTGCTCGCTCACACACTTGATCTCGGCGCTATAGCCCAGCGGCACATAGACGGATTCGGGGTTGCCTTCCCAGACCGAGGCGCGCTGCCCGATATTGTCAAACACCACCGGTGTCTGACCCTGCTTGCTGACCTTGATGCTGCAGGTCCCGCCGGCCAGTACCACCACCGACTCGTATCCTTCGACCACGTGCTGGTGGGTTTCACCCTGTTTCAGGCGGACCTGATTGAAATAACACAGCGGCGTGACCTCATCGTTGATATCGATGATGGGCTGGTTTTTGTTATCAAAGGGTGGGATATGTTTGCCCATTACGGTTTCCTCTTCATTTGCCATGCCGCAGTCATGTCTGCATCACAGCGGTATTCTGATGGTTTAATGATCTGTTTTTTGGCCCCGGCTCCCGGAGCATCTTCGGCACAACTGGCCGGGAGCGGATGGCCTGCATCTTGATCGCGGCAGCTGTGTCGCATCTACGGCCACCCTGGTCATCTGCTTTATGCCAGCAGCGGACTTACCGGTCCTGCTTCCTGGTCTCGATAAAGGCGAACAACTGCTCCCGGGTCGGCATGGCCTCGGTACAGCTGTCACCGCTGACATTGATGGCCGCCGCGGCCGAGCCAAACCTGACTCCGTCTTCCAGCTCGCCGCCATTGGCCAGGGTCCAGATCAGGGCGCCTGCGAAGGAGTCGCCTGAGCCGAACGGCTTCTTGACCTCGACTGGGAAGATGCCCTGCCGGAACCTATGGCCGTCGCGGCAGTAGACTTTCGAGCCCAGCTCCCCGGCCTTGATCACCACTACCTGGGTATGGCCCCGAAGGAAGCGGGTTGCCGTGGCATCGTCATCCTTGTTGCCGGGGGCCAGCACGGTTTCCATCATGTCGAACTCTTCGCGATTACCGATGAGGACGTCCGACAGGCCGGCGGCAATGCCATAGTAGATGGACGCATCCACATCCGTTCGCCAGGAATAGGGCCGGTAATCCACATCCAGCACCACGGCGGTATTGCTGCGGCGGGCATGCTCCATGGCAATCAGGGTGGCTTCCCTGCTTGGACTTTCGGACAGGGCGGTGCCGGTGACGACCAGCATCTTGGCGCTGGCGATATAATCGGGGTCAACCTGCTCCGGCTTGAGGGTCAGATCCGACGCCTTGTTACGGTAAATCAGCACGTTGCAATCGCTCGGCTTCATCTCGGTAAACGCCACCGAGGTGCGCGAGCCGGATGCGTCCTTCATCATGCCGTCCAGGTTTATCCCCTGGCCGGACAGGTAGCGGCAGACATAATCGCCGAAGGTATCCTCGGCAACACAGCCGATAAATCCGGTCTTGGCGCCCAGCCTGCTGATGGCCACGGCAATGTTGGCGGCCGAGCCGCCGACGAATTTATTGAATCCCGAAATATCGGCCATACCCATGTTCGCTTCGCGGGCATAGAGATCGACCCCTGCGCGCCCCAGGACGATGGCATCCAGAGGACGATGTTGCTCAAGTGCGAGTGTTGTCATGATGTCTTCCTGTTACTTGTACTCAACCCAGGCTGCATTCTGATCTGCAGACTCGACGCATTTCTCACACAGGCGAACCCCTTCGATACCGGCCTCGATACCCGGGAACCAGAGCTCGGCCAGCGTGGTCTGGTCATCACGGTTTGCCGCATCGAAGGCCAGGGCAAAGCGGTGATACAGGTTGGCCCAGGACTCAAAGAACCCCTCGGCATGGCCGCCGCCAATACGGTTTGCGGAGACGCCGGCGGCATCCTGGTACAGATAGCCCATGCCACGCTCGAGCACGCGTACCGGCTCGCCCTGAATTTCATAACGCAGCTGGTTCGGGTATTCGTCCCACCATTCGATCGAGGCTTTGGAGCCGACGATACGGATTTTCTGCTGGTGCATGGAGCCGGCATTGACCGCCGACGCCCACAGGGTACCGACCGCGCCGCCCTTGAACTGCATCATGACGTGGGCGTTATCTTCCAGCGGCGCACGGGACGGGATAAAGCTCTGACGCATGCAGGACAGGCGTTCCACCTCCAGGCCGGTGATCATTTCGCCCAGGAAAAAGGCATGGGTACCAACATCACCCAGCACATAGGTCGGGCCCGACGCCTGGGGGCTGACCCGCCATTTCAGGCCGGGATCGTTCTTTTCGTATTCTTCGTTATGAAAACCGTGGGCAAACTGCATGTTGATGATACGGATTTCCCCCAGGTCACCGCGCTGTACCATCTCGCGTGCCTGCTGCACCATGGGGAAACCGCTGTAGCCGTACATGACGCCGATGACCCGGCCCTTGTCTGCGGCGAGGGTTTTCAGCTCCTCGGCTTCTTCGGTGGTGAAGGTGATGGGTTTTTCGCACACCACATGCAAACCGGCTGTCAGTGCCGCCTTGCAGATTTCATAGTGGGTTGAATTGGGGGTGGCGATAGAAACTGCCTGAATGCCGTCTGCACGCTCGGCTTCGGCGGCAAACATCTCCTGGTAACCGGCATAACAACGTTCGGCGGCCACACCCAGGTTGGTACCAAAATCCCGGCAGCGCTGGGGATCCAGGTCAAAGGCACCGGCGACCAGCTTGAACAGGCCATCACGCTGGGCGGCATTACGATGTGCATAACCGATCTGGCTGCCACGCCCGCCTCCGACCATGGCCCAGCGAATTGGCTGTTCAAAGCGACGTTCTTCGTTAAACATGTTTCTGCTCCCTTACTCGTACCGCAGGAGGAAGTGCCTGACCTGCGGCTTCAATAATTGAATGACCAACAAGACGTTGCCTGACTTATACGCCGGGGCGCTGGTGGCGACGGCCTTCTTCCCATTCCGCCACCATGCGGGCGGTATCCTCATTGCGGGTAACCTCGGGCAGGCCCACTTCCCACCAGCAATCACACTTGGACCAGGCCGCCGGGGAAACCGGATCGATATCGACCACTATCACATAGGTACGATCGGCGGCCTTGGCACGGGCAAAGGCCGCATCAAAGTCGTCAATGGAGGTCAGTTTTTCGCTGATGGCGCCCTGTGCCTCGGCATGTTTGGCAAAATCCACGCGGGCCAGCTCGCCGTCCGGGCGTCGGCAGTCGGAGAGCAGGTTGTTGAATGACTGATTGCCGGTATTGTTCTGTAGCTTGTTGATCACCGCGAAACCGCCGTTGTCGCATACCACCACAATCATCTTGTGGCCGGTCAGGACCGAAGAGTAGATGTCGGAGTTCTGGATCAGGTATGAGCCATCCCCGACCAGCACCACAACATCGTTGTCCGGGTTGGCTATCTTGGCGCCCCATCCTCCGGCTATTTCATAGCCCATGCAGGAGAATCCGAACTCGATATCGAATTTGCCGATCTGGTAGTTTTGCCAGTTCATGGCCAGCTCGGCAGGCAGGCCACCGGCGGCGGTGAGAATGGTATCTCCCTGCTCCATCGAGGTATTCAGCTTGCCAATCACCTGGGCATAGGAAGACAGGCCTGGCAGCAGGTCTCCTTCCTGCGGATGGGTACGTTTTTGGACCAGGGCTTTCCACTGGTCGGCCTGTGCCTTGGCGGTGTCCGCCCACTCCTGGTCCGCGCGCCAGTCGCCCAGCAGTGCGGACAATTTGGTCATGCAGGTTCTGGCGTCGCCCAGTACTGGGAAGGACATATGCTTGACCGCGTCAAACTTGGCGACGTTGATGCTGACAAGCTTCATGTCGGGGTTACGGAACACGGTCCAGGAGCCGGTGGTGAAATCCTGCAGTCGAGTGCCGATGGCGACCACCACATCGGCATGGGCGGCCATGAAATTGGCGGAATCGGAGCCAGTGACCCCAATGGGGCCGGCATTAAGCGGGTTGTCCTGCAGCATGGTGGCGCGACCGGCAATGGTTTCCACTACGGGGATATTGTGTTTTGCTGAAAATGTGGCCAGTTCATCGGTGGCCAGTGAATAATGCACGCCACCACCGGAGATGATCAGCGGGCGTCTGGCCTTGGCCAGGATGTCCCTGGCTTCTTCCAGCACCACCATTTCAGGCTCTGGCCGGCGGATCCGGTGCACTTTCTCGGCAAAGAAGACTTCCGGGTAATCATAGGCTACGCCCTGAATATCCTGGGGCAGACCGATAAAGACAGGGCCACAGGTGGCCGGGTCCAGCATGGTGTCAAGCGCCTGGGGCAGGGTATGCATCAGCTGGGTCGGAGATACAATACGATCCCAGTAACGGGTCAGCGGCTTGAAGGTGTCGTTGCAGGTAATGGACGGGTCTTCGAAGTTTTCCGGCTGCTGCAGTACTGGGTCGGGCAGGCGACTGACATAGGC
The DNA here is from genome assembly GCF_003075035.1 of Zobellella maritima. Lineage (GTDB taxonomy): Bacteria > Pseudomonadota > Gammaproteobacteria > Enterobacterales > Aeromonadaceae > Oceanimonas > Oceanimonas maritima. The sequence continues at coordinate 366,727 of NZ_QCZE01000001.1, forward strand.
ATCACCGGAGATCAGCAGCAGGGGCAGGCGATTGGTATGGGCAATCCCCGCCGCGGTCACCATATTGGTTGCCCCCGGACCAATGGAGCTGGTTGCAATGCCAATACGGCGGCGCTGGTTGGCTTTGGCATAGGCAATGGCGGCTGTGGCCATCGACTGCTCGTTCTGGCCACGCCAGGTGGGGATCTTGTCTTCGATATTTTTAAGCTGTTGCCCAAAGCAGGTGACATTACCATGACCAAAAATGGCAAAGCTGGCACCAAAGAGCTGCTCTTTATTACCGTCAATCTCTATCATTTGCGCCGCCAGGTATTTGGCCAGCGCTTCAGCAACAGTCAGGCGTACAGTTTTCATTTTCTTCCCCGAGTATCGATACACGAAAAAATGGCTTCCTTGTCCTGGCTGCAGGGCGTTTTACCCGATTATTTGGCAGCCAGTTTTTATAACGGGGAGCAAGTTCCCCGGGAAGGGCCGAACTTTACAGCCTAGAGGCCGTATTTTTTGGCATAGCCGGTAATGTTCTGGTAAGCCGTCTTGGCGTAGGTCAGCGGGTGTGCCTTGGCAGGATCCTGCTCGGCTTCAACCAGTAGCCAGCCTTCATAATTTCGCTCCTTGAGTGCCGCGAACACATCGTCATAATCCACATCGCCGGTGCCGGGAACGGTGAATACGCCATCGAGAACGGCATTCAGAAAGGATTTGTCTGCATCGCGGGCGGCCTTCATCACGTCCAGACGCAGATCCTTGAAATGCATATGGCCGATACGATGACCCCAGCGCTTGATCATGGTGACCGGGTTGCCGCCGCCATAGGTGATGTGACCGGTATCCAGGGTCAGGTGAACCGAATCGCCGGTCAGCTCCATCAACTGGTTGATATCGTCTTCCGTTTCGCAGATGGTGCCCACATGGTGGTGGAAAGACAGCTTGATACCATGTTCACTGAGCAGGTAATCGGCGACCTGGGTCAGCTTTTCGGCATAGGCTTTCCATTCGTCTTGGCTTAGGATCACACGCTGTGACAGCGGCTTGTTGATATCGCCATGAATGGTGTTGCTGACTTCACCGTAGACCATGGCCCTGCAGCCCGCGGCCTTCAACAACCCGATATGGCTCTGCATGGCCGCAATTTCTTGTTCTGCGGTGTGGATCATCAGGTTGCCGCTGAACCAGCCGGATGCCAGCACCAGGCCATGTTGTTCCAGCAGGGGGATCAGTACCTCGGGATCTCTCGGATACTTGGTGCCCATCTCGGTGCCGGTGAAGCCGGCTTCGGCCATTTCGTTCAGGCAGGTTTCCAGCGGGATCTCGCCGCCCAGTTCCGGCATGTCATCATTGGTCCAGGTCAGAGGGCTGATACCGTATTGCACCTTACTCATGCTTCTTCTCCTTAGTTTTCCTTTATATATCAGCAAAATGAAGTTGACTGTTCTGTCCTGTCGGAGGTACCACCCGGCGGCATCGCTACGCTCAGCCCAACCGTCATAACCTGCATCGCTCCTTCATCACTGGGGATGAGTATAAACAACAAAAAAACAAAATGGAAAATATTTTTCATTTTGTTGGGTATTTTTTATCAAGTATGAATTTGTGATGAACCTGTGGCGAAAAAAACTGGGGTAAATAATTTTAAACTTATAAAACAACATCTTATAATTTTATTTGTTTTTGTTAATCGTTAATAACTTGATCGGAATAACATTTTAAAGGAAAAGAAACTGTTATGTGTTGTCGTTGACAGCGTAAGGGAATATGATTTTTTCTATTATTTGAAAAATATTTTTCTTGTTGGCGAAGGCAACGGCAACAGGAGACAGGAATTTCAACACAGGAGTAGAAGATGACACCCGCGTCCCAGGCCAAATCTCATAATTTTTCCTACCTCATCAGGATATGCTGCATAGCCGCCTTGGGAGGGATACTGTTAGGCTATGATACGGCGGTCATCTCCGGCGCCATCGGCCCGATACGTGATCACTTTGGCCTGACCTCGGCAGAAACAGGCTGGGCCGTTTCAAGTGTGGTATTTGGCAGCATTTTGGGGGCAATCAGTGCCGGGTGGAGCGCATTGACATATGGCCGTCGCAATACCCTCTTTATCGCCGCTGTGCTCTTTATCGTTTCAGCTATCGGTTCGGCATTGGCGACGACCTTCACCTTTTATGTGCTGCTGCGCATCGTGGGTGGTGTGGCGGTCGGCCTGGCCTGTGTTGTCTCTCCCATGTACATGTCGGAAGTGGCACCCAAGGACTTTCGCGGTCGTGCGGTGAGCATGTTTCAACAGTCGGCTGTTATCGGGCAGACCGCGGTCTTCTATGTCAACTACCTGATTGCGAAAGGCATGTCCGAGGCCTGGCTGGTCGACCTGGGGTGGCGCTGGATGTTGGGCTCGGAAGTGCTGCCGGCCCTGCTTTTTGCAGCCTTGCTGTTCATGATTCCCGAATCTCCCCGTTGGCTGGTATTGAAGGGCAAGCTCGACCAGGCCAAAACTATGCTTTCTCGCATTTCCAATCCTGACCATGCCGAACGTCTTATTGCTGAAATCCAGGACTCACTGAAAGAAAGTCGAACTGTCGGCAAAAGCCAAGTCAGCCTGCGTTCGCCTCTGCTGTTCGCCATTTTGGTTATTGGTACCTTTGTTGCCGCCGCGCAGCAGCTGACCGGGATCAATGTCATCATGTACTACACCCCGGAAATCCTGAAACCCATCGCCGGCGGCACCGAAAATGCGCTGTTCCAGACCACCTTTGTTGGTGTGGTCTTTATCCTGGGTAATGCACTGGGTATGTATCTCATTGACAAGGTAGGTCGTCTTCCGCTGATGAAATACGGCACTTTAGGCTGTGCACTCGGTATGTTTATCGTTGGTTATGTACTGTATCAGCAGACCGAAGGCTATATGGCATTATTCGCCCTGTGTCTGTATGTGGTTGCCTATGCGACATCCTGGGGCTGTGCATGCTGGACCATGATATCCGAAATCTTCCCGAACAGTATCCGCGCCCGAGCCATGGCCATTGCCGTCGGTGCACAGTGGTTCACCGGGTTTATCGTGACCCAGACATTCCCGATGCTGAACGACAATGCGTTCCTGAAAGCGCAGTTCAACGGTGCCTTCAGTTTCTGGTTGTTCGCCGTGCTGTCACTGGTTTGCATGATGGTGGTTGTGAAGTATGTGCCTGAAACCAAGGGTGTTAGCCTGGAGAAAATGGAAGAGGTGATGGCCGGCAAGTTGGGTAAAAAGAAAGTGGTGCAGCCGCAACAGGCCGCAGTCTAATTAACGGCTCGATACCGCTGCATGTCTTCGAGGAGGCGGACCCGCTTGCTGGAAGCGGTGCAGCCCCCGGTCAGGGGGACGGCAGCGGGGATCAGGAAGGTGCCGTTGCCGGCCACCGCAGGGGAGCGGTCGGTAACCGGAATTGTCATTTATATTGAACGGGAAGGATATTAAGGATGCGCTACGCACTGCATGGGATGTGCTCACTACACAGCAATATTGTGAGTGATATTCGATTAGCCAAAGAAACGGGCTACGATGGGCTGGAAATACACACCGACAAGTTATGGCGCTATATTCAGGCGGGCCTGACCAGTCAGGCACTGAAAGCACGACTGGACGAGGCCAAGATAGCGCCGTCGGCCATCGATATTATCGGTTCGGTGGAAAGTACGGGCAAGGAACAGCAATCCCGGCTGTTCAAGGATGCAGAAACCTTATGCCGGTTTGCCGCCGATATCGGTGCGGCCACCATCCAGCTGAATGCGTTCGAGGCACTCACCGGCTTGTCTGTGGAAGACAATATTCGCATTACCGCCCAGAATATCCGCAACATTGCCGATATCGGCAAGGAACATGGTATTCGCTTTCAATACGAGGGGGCGGCCTGGACGCCGATTGCCACCCTGGAGCATTACTACCGGCTCCACGATGCAGTCGGGCGCGACAATTTTGGTTTTGTGCTGGATACCTGGCATTTTTGGTCATGCCGGGGTGCCACCCCCGAAGACATGGCGAGGATTGACAAGTCATTGATTTACAATGTGCATCTGTCGGATGGCCTGCGTCCCGACGTCGGAGCGCCCTGGGTGGATGAAAAGCTGTTACGCGGCTGTTTGCTGGGCGAGGGCGAGATCCCGCTGCAGGAGTGGGCCAGTGCCATACAAAGCACTGGGTATGACGGCTTTTATTCCGGCGAATTTTTGAATGATCAGCTGTGGGAGGCGGATCATTACGAGGTCGCTAGTGCGATGCTGGCCGGCATGAAGCGCTTGTTTATGTAGTTTTTGGTAAATAATGCGCCAACAATAAGCTAACAGAGACGGCGGGTACTGCCACACAGACGCTCTATATCAGTAGCATGTAGAGGGGGTGGCGTATCCGGTTGATGGTAACGGATTGTCAACCGTGTTTGAACAAAAAGGTACGGCGCCCGCCCTGAGGCCGGAGCCTGACTGATAGCCGCAGGTCATGGCCGTTGCAAGGGATGGCACCAGGTCTGGATCACCGGCAGTGGTGACGGCCAGTTGCTGCGACACAAACAGAAAAAAGAGTGATGCAATCATGCTGGTGACCGATCCCTGGTTTTATGTTACCGCCATTCCCGCCGTGCTGATTTACGGTATTGGCAAAGGAGGATTGGGCGGGGCGCTGGGGATTATCGCTGTTCCCATGATGGCAATCGTCATCTCTCCTACCCAGGCCGCGGCGATTTTACTGCCCATTCTGTGCGTGATGGATATGTTCGCGGTAAAACAGCATCATACCAGTGCCGATTATTCCGTACTGAAAAGAATGCTGCCGGGGTCACTGCTGGGGGTGTTTCTGGCCGGGCTGTTTTTGAGCATCATGCCGGCGGCGGGGCTCAAGTTACTGGTTGGCGGGCTATCATTGCTTTTCTGCCTTCAGTATGTGTCGCAACGGGGGGCGACGCAACGACCGGCGGGGTTGGCAGGTGCCTGGTGGTGGAGTTTGCTCAGTGGTTTTTCCAGTACGGCGATACATGCCGGGGGAGGGCCCGCCAGCATATATCTGCTGCCACTCAAGCTGGAAAAGGTCGCATTGATTTCCACCATGGCGCTACTGTTTGCGATCATCAACCTGTTCAAGCTGGTTCCCTACACTGTCCTTGGAGAGTTTAATACCATCAATCTGATGACCGCCTTGCTGTTAATGCCACTTGCTCCGGTCGGTGTCTATATGGGGGTAGGGTTGCTGCACCGTGTCAGCCAGATATGGGTCTATCGCCTGTGTTACCTCTTTTTACTCCTTTCGGGAATCAAGCTGTTTGCGGACGGCTGGCTGTCTAAATAACTGTTACTGGCCGAGCCTGCAGCGCATGTGCGGTGCAGGCTCGTTGACGATTTGCCTGCTGACATGCGCCAATTAAAGCGGCGCCTTGGGACTGTGAGCAGAGATGAGATAGCTCAACGAGTTAAGCTCTTATCTACGGATTGGCTCAGTTATAGGCTTTTTTCTTGCCATTTTCCTCATAAAGGGCTAGCGATACCGCCAGGGTCTGCACCAGGCACAGGCTGGCGGACTGGGAGCGGAAGGCGTCTACCTGGGCTTCTTTAACCACAAAGCAAATGTCGCTGAACGAGGCCAGCGGGCTGACCTGGCTATCGGTAATGGCGATCTGCTTGGCACCGATCTTGGAAGCGGTTTCAGTCAGCGCCAGGGTTTCCTGGGCATAGGGCGAAAAGCTGATGGCGACCACCACGTCCCTGGGGCCGATCAGTTCCAGTTGCTCCTGGAACATGCCGCCCAGGCCATCGATCAGGAACGCCCGCCGGTTCAGGTGACGCAGGGCATAGGTCAGGTAGGTGGCGACGCTGAACGAGCGGCGCAGACCAATCACATAGATGTTGTCGGCGTCGGCCAGGGCTTGCACCGCTATGTTCAGATCATCCGCCGAGGTCTGGGCGGCCAGTTGCTGCAACGCCTGACCGTTAGCCCGGGCGAATTCGTTGAGGATTTCCTCGGGGCGCTCGGGGGCAGCCTGATCTTCCAGCTCCCGGAACAGCCGGGCCCGGTCGGTGTAATTGGCGGTTTCCTCTATCAGATGGCGACGAAAGACCTGCTTCATGTCATTGAAGCCGCTGTAGCCGAAGGCGTTGGCGAAACGGATCAGGGTGGACGGCGGTACATCGGCCTGCTCGGCGATCACCGCCACCGTATCAAAGGCAACGCTGTTGGTGTTATCCAGTACATAGGCTGCCACCTGCTGCAGACGCTTGCTGAGCTCGCCATAGCGGCTGCGGATGACATCTTGTAATTCGGCATAGTTGTTTGGTGCTGACATGGCGACTCTCGACAAGGCGGGTGGATGATTGACCGGCTGGTTGCTGGTGCTGACCGGTGAGTTAGGAACAGTATAAATGAAACATTTGTTCAGAATAAATGTTTCATTTATGGTGAATCGATTCAGTTTGCAAAAATCCCGATCGCAACGGCTCATCCGGTCTTCCGGACGGTACAGCCATACCATAGGAAGTCACGTTATATTCCATCCGTTTTCATTCAAGGGGGCGCCTGGGTAGCAGAGATCAAGTAACGATGGCTCTTTTTGAAGCGCTCCTTGGTTTTAACGTCTTGATGACAGAAGCATTCGTCGTTTTCACCTTGGTTTTTTTGATTAATATTTTGATATTGAATCATTTTTTATCTTTGTGGCGCGAGAATGTAGAGCGGAAGCCGGGGAAGAAAGAGAGAAATGTGTGTTACATCACATTTATATGCAAATGTTTCATGTTTTGTTGATGGTGAAATTTTTATTTCGTATAAATGGCAAAACGAAACGTGACTTTCTCTTGGGCGATGATATCGAGGTGACGGCGGCAGCAAGATGCGTGAATCTGAACGGTATCGGTGATTTCTGCTGTTGTCATGCCAGCATCCTGTTCTCCGAGCGTCGTCAGTGGATTCATGTGGAAGAGATTCAATAAGGGAAGATGGCCGAGCGGCCCTTTAAGGAGAGCGGAATGTCAGTACGAAAACATCTGGATGTAATTTGTCTCGGGCGGGTGGCCGTTGATCTGTACGGACAGCAGGTCGGCGCCCGGCTGGAAGATATGGCGACCTTTGCCAAGTACCTGGGCGGATCCAGCGGTAATGTTGCCTATGGCACTGCTCGCCAGGGCCTCAAGTCGGCCATGCTGTCGCGGGTTGGCGATGAGCATATGGGACGTTTTCTGCGCGAAGAGCTCGAACGCCTGGATGTTGATGTCAGTCATCTGAAAACCGACAGCGAGCGGCTTACCGCCCTGGTGGTGCTGGGCATCAAGGATGAAGATACCTTCCCGCTTATCTTTTATCGGGAAAACTGCGCCGATATGGGCATACGGGCGGAAGACATCGACGAGGACTTCATTGCCTCGGCCAAGTGCCTGACTATTACGGGTACCCACTTGTCTCACCCGGATACCCGTGCCGCGGTCGCGCTGGCGCTGGAGTATGCCCGCAAGCATGGGGTGAAAACCGCCCTCGATATCGATTACCGCCCTGTGCTTTGGGGCTTGACCAGCCGCGGCGATGGCGAAACCCGCTACCTGGATGCTCCCAAGGTGACTGCCGAACTGCAGGCCATGCTGGGTCAGTTTGACCTGATCGTCGGTACCGAAGAGGAATTTCATATTGCCGGCGGCAGCACCGATACCATTACCGCCCTGCAGGCTGTGCGTGAGGTAAGCGACGCCACCTTGGTCTGCAAGCGTGGCCCGCTGGGCTGTTCTGTCTTTGAAACGGCCATTCCTACTACCCTGGACGAGGGGCTGACCGTGTATGGGGTCCGGGTGGAGGTACTCAATGTACTGGGTGCCGGTGATGCCTTTATGTCCGGTCTTTTACGCGGCTACCTGAACAATGAAGGCTGGGAGCAGGCCTGTCGCTATGCCAACGCCTGTGGTGCCCTGGTGGTGTCCCGCCATGGCTGTGCGCCGGCCATGCCGAGTAAGGAAGAGTTGGACGATTACCTGTCCCGCGCAGAGAGTGTGCCCCGACCCGACCTGGATGCGCGGCTCAATCACCTGCACCGGGTCACCACCCGGGACCGGGAGTGGGACGACTTGTGCATCCTGGCCTTCGATCATCGGCGTCAGTTCGTGGATATGGCGATTGAGGCAGGGGCCGATATCGATGCGATACCGCACCTGAAGAAACTGATCCTCAAGGCCGGCCGTCAGGTGGCCGAAGAGGCCGGGCTCGAGGGCAAGGCCGGTATACTGGCCGACACCACCTTCGGCCAGCCGGTCCTCAACGAAATTACCGGCCAGGGCTGGTGGATAGGCCGGCCGCTGGAGCTGCCGAGCTCGCGTCCACTGCGCCTGGAGCATGGCAATATCGGTAGCCAGCTGATCGACTGGCCGCTGGAGCATATCGTCAAGTGTCTGGTGTTCTACCATCCGGAAGATCAGGTAGCACTGCGCCTGGAGCAGGAGCGGCTGATCACCGAGGTGTATCAGGCCTGCTGCAAGAGTGGTCACGAGCTGCTGCTGGAGGTGATACTGCCGGCGGATATGCCCAAGAGCGACGAGCTCTATATCCGCGCACTGAAGCGCTTCTACAACATCGGCGTCAAGCCCGACTGGTGGAAACTGCCACCCCTGTCCAGCCATGGCTGGGATGAGGTGACCGCGGTGGTGACCGAGCGCGACCCCCACTGCCACGGGGTGGTTATCCTGGGGCTGGATGCGCCGGAGGACGATCTGCGGGCGGGCTTCAATGCCGCTGCCGGCAAGGCGCTGGTCAAGGGCTTCGCCATCGGTCGCAGCATTTTCGGTGCCCCGAGTCGCGACTGGCTGGCCGGACGCATCGATGACCAGGGGCTCGTCGACGCCATCAAACAGAAATACCACAACCTGATTGCCCTCTGGCGTCAGCGTCATCGAGGAGAATAAGCATGTCTCATACCCTTCGTCTGACCATGGCTCAGGCCCTGGTGAAGTTTATGACGGCACAAAAAGTGGACATCGACGGGGAGATCCTGCCCCTGTTCGACGGGGTGTTTGCCATCTTTGGTCACGGTAACGTGGCTGGTGTGGGCGAGGCGCTGTACCAGGTGCGCGATCAACTGCCGACCTACCGGGCCCATAACGAGCAGAGCATGGCCCATGCGGCCATTGCCTACGCCAAGACCCACAACCGCCGGCGCATGATGGCCTGTACCGCCTCTGCCGGCCCCGGCTCCACCAATATGGTGACCGCCGCCGCCGTGGCGCATGTCAATCGCCTGCCAGTCCTGTTCCTGCCGGGTGACACCTTCGCCACCCGCCAGCCGGATCCAGTATTGCAGCAGGTGGAGGTATTCAGTGATCACACCATTACCTCCAACGACTGCTTCAAGCCGGTGAGCCGTTTCTTCGACCGCATCACCCGTCCTGAGCAGCTGTTGACCTCGCTGCCCCAGGCGATGCGGGTGCTGACCGACCCGGTGGAATGCGGCCCGGTCACATTGGGATTGCCCCAGGATGTGCAGACCATGGCCTTTGATTATCCGGTGCACTTTTTTAATGAAAAGGTACACCGCCTGCGCCGCCAGGGGCCGGACCAGGTGGAGCTGGACGAGGCCATCACGCTTATCCGCGCCGCGAAGAAACCGCTGTTGATCGCCGGTGGCGGGGTGCACTACTCGGGCGCGCTGAAGGAACTGGACCAGCTGGCTACCCGATACCACCTGCCGGTGGGCGAGACCCAGGCCGGCAAGGGCGCCTTGCCCTGGGATCATGCCCAGAATATGGGCTCTATCGGTGTCACCGGCGCGGCCTCGAGTAATGCGCTGTCTGCCGATTGCGACCTGATCCTGGCGGTGGGCACCCGGCTGGGCGACTTCGCCACCGGCTCCCGTGCCATGTACAACCCCGATGCACGCATCATTACCATCAATGTCGGCTCTTTCGACGCGGTCAAGCACAAGGCACTGCCTCTGGTGGGGGATGCCAGGCTGACCCTACAGCAGCTGCATGCGGGTCTTGAGGGCTGGCAGCCCGAAGGCAGCTGGGTAGAGCAAGCCGCCCGGCTGCGGGCCCAGTGGCTGCACGCCCAGGATGTGGCCACCACGGACCGTGGTACCAGCCTGCCCACCGACTCGGAAGTGGTGGGCGCGGTCAACCGGGCTGCGGGCGAGCAGGACATAGTGGTTTGTGCCGCCGGCGGTCTGCCCGGCGAGCTGCAGAAGCTGTGGCGTACCCGTTATCACAAGGGCTACCACATGGAATACGGCTACTCCTGCATGGGCTACGAAATCGCCGGCGGCCTGGGCGTCAAGATGGCCAGACCCGACTCCGAGGTCTTCGTGATGGTAGGGGATGGTTCCTATCTGATGCTCAACTCGGAAATCGCCACTTCGGTGATGCTGGGCCGGAAGTTGATCCTGGTGGTGCTCGACAACCGTGGCTACGGCTGTATTCACCGGCTGCAGCAGTTCTGCGGCGGACCCGGCTTCAACAATATGCTCGACGACTGCCTGACGGTGGAAGGCGGCGCCCCCAGGACCGACTTTGCCGCCCATGCCATCGCCCTGGGGGCGAAAGGCGAGAAGGTAGGCAATATCCAGGAGCTGGAAGCGGCGCTGGAGCGGGCCCGGGCCTCGGACATCACCTATGTGGTGACTCTGGATACCGATGCCCTGGTGGTCACCGAAGAGGGTGGCTCCTGGTGGGAGGTGGCGGTGCCGGAAGTGTCTCCCCGCAGCCAGGTGCAGGAAGCCCGCGCCCGCTACGAGACCCACAAGGCTCGCCAGCAGCAGAATCTGTAAGCCATATTCCGGCAGGGCCTGACAACCGGCGTCTGCCACTTTATTGGAAAGCGGGATTGACCGGCCTCACGCCGACACGCCGTAAACCCATCCATGGGGGCTCCGCCGCGCCATCCCTGGCGCGGAGGGTCGGCTTAGTGGCCAATCAGTCCCGCCGCCCGGCAGCCGAATCGTCTGCCTGGAGTGCAATATATTGGAGAACACCATGAGCGTAAAACTGGGCATCAACCCGTTAACCTGGACCAATGACGATCTTCCCAGCCTGGGCGGTGACACCCCCCTGGCCATCTGTCTGGATGAAGGCAAACAGGCCGGTTTTGCCGGCTTCGAGCTGGGTCACAAGTTCCCCCGGGATCCGGAGCTGCTCAAGCCCATCCTGCACCGGCACGAGCTGGAGCTGGTATCCGGCTGGTATTCAGGTCAGCTGCTGAAGCGGTCGGTGGAAGAAGAAATCGCGGCGGTGCAGCCACATCTGCAACTGCTCAAGGCGATGGGGTGCAAGGTGATGGTATTTTGCGAAGTGACCGGCTGCATCCACGGTAGTCAGGACAAACCTGTCTCCGAGCGGCCCCGCTTTCCCGCCGAGCGCTGGGAGGAATACGGTGCCAGGCTCACCGAGTTTGCCCGCTACACCCAGTCCCAGGGGGTGCAGGTCGCCTATCACCACCATATAGGAACCGTGATCGAAACCGAAGCCGACGTGGATGCGCTGATGGCGCATACCGGTCCGGAAGTGGGTTTACTGCTGGATACCGGTCATATCACCTTTGCCGGCGGAAATCCGGTTGACCTGGCCAGTCGCTGGTCCAAACGGATTAATCATGTGCACTGCAAGGATATCCGCGCCGATGTGCTCAAAGAAGCACGCAACCGTAATTCCAGCTTCCTGAATGCGGTACTGGACGGCACCTTCACCGTGCCCGGTGATGGTTGCGTCGATTATCCCGGTGTGTTCCGGGTACTGAAAGAAGCCGAATATGAGGGTTGGCTGGTAGTGGAGGCCGAGCAGGATCCGTCCGTCGCCCATCCCCTGACCTATGCCACCCTCGGCCATAACAACTTACATGCGTTCGCCAAAGACGCAGGCTTGCTGTAACGGAGAAAAAAATGGAACAAGTACAAAACTTTATCAATGGTGTCCTGACCGCCAGCCAGAGCGGCCGCACTGCTCCCGTGTACAACCCTGCGACCGGGGAGCAGACCCGGGAAGTGGTGCTGAGCTCTGCCGACGAAGTGCGCGATGCCATTGCCGCCGCCCAGAAAGCCTTTCCACGCTGGGCCACCACCAGCCCGCTGCGCCGTGCCCGTATCCTGTTCAAGTTCAAGGCGCTGCTTGAAGAAAACATGGACGAGCTGGCCAGGATCATTTCCAACGAACACGGCAAGGTCTATTCCGATGCCGTGGGCGAGCTGACCCGGGGCCTGGAAGTGGTGGAGTTTGCCTGTGGTATTCCCCACCTGCTCAAGGGCGAGCATTCGCTGAATGTGGGCACCAATGTCGACAGCCATTCGCTGATGCAGCCGCTGGGTGTATGCGCCGGTATTTCTCCCTTCAACTTCCCGACCATGGTGCCCATGTGGATGTTCCCGGTGGCCATTGCCTGCGGCAACACCTTCGTGATGAAGCCGTCCGAGAAGGATCCGTCTGCCAGCCTGCGCCTGGCGGCGCTGCTGCAGGAAGCGGGCCTGCCCGATGGGGTGTTCAACGTGGTCAATGGTGATAAGGAAGCAGTCGATGTGCTGCTGACCGATCATCGGGTGCAGGCGGTCAGCTTCGTTGGCTCCACGCCTATCGCCGAGTATATCTACAGCACCGCCAGCGCCCACGGCAAGCGCTGCCAGGCCCTGGGTGGCGCCAAGAACCACGCCATCATCATGCCCGACGCGGATCTGGACCTGGCGGCCAATGCGCTGATGGGCGCCGCCTTCGGTGCCGCCGGCGAGCGCTGCATGGCCATCTCGGTGGCGGTGGCGGTGGGTGACGAGGTGGCCGATCAGCTGATCGCCCGGCTCAAGCCCCAGGTGGAGGCCCTGCGTATCGGCCCGGGTGTGGTCGAGGGCCAGGAAAACGACATGGGACCCCTGGTGTCGGCGGCCCACAGAGACAAGGTGGTGGGCTATATCAATCAGGGTGAGGCCGAGGGCGCCGAGCTGGTGGTCGATGGTCGTGGCCTGAAGGTGGCGGGCCATGAGGCCGGTTACTTCGTTGGCGGCACCCTGTTCGATAAGGTGACGCCGGAGATGACCATCTACCGGGAAGAAATCTTCGGCCCTGTGCTGGCGGTGGTACGGGTGCCCGATTATGCCTCTGCGCTGGCGCTGGTCAACAGCCACGAGTACGGCAACGGCACCGCCATCTTCACCCGCGACGGCCACGCCGGTCGCCAGTTCAGCCAGGACGTGCTGGCGGGCATGGTGGGCATCAACGTGCCAATCCCGGTACCCATGGCGTTCCATTCTTTTGGCGGCTGGAAGCGCTCCATCTTCGGTCCGCTGAACGTGCACGGTCCCGATGGCGTACGTTTCTATACCCGCATGAAAACGGTCACCAGCCGCTGGCCCTCCGAACCCCAGCAGGCCGCCGAGTTCTCGATGCCAACCATGAAGTAAGCGACCGAACAAGGATCATCATGAGTCTGCCTTGTGCAGGCTCTTTTTTTGCCGCGTTCTGCCGGCCATGTGACCTTATACCTATCCCATTAAACAACTGATCTGTTTTATTGTTATATCAATCCCGGACAAAGGGCCCGCTCCTCCGACCCGCCGTAAATACATTCTTGTAGGCTCAGCCGTGCCATCTGTGACGCGGCCGGGAAGTGCTCCTGCCGTCCCGGCATTCCCGCGATCCATGGCGGCCAGATAGTAGGCTGAACAGAGCCCTTTGTCCTCACGAATGTAACGGCGTTGCCGTCTGCGGACGGTTCGATATTCAAAGAGAGGGAACAGGGAATGCCGTTCATGACCGTGACATACAGGGATGGCATGTCCGAGCCTACATGGATGATGTATTCGTAGCGTGTCGTGATAGGTGGCTGTGTTGCCTCTGGTGACTGAATTCAAAGGGTGATCAGATCCTTACTGGAATTGGTATTACATCTCACTGCATCCAGAATCTGAGTACAAGTGAGTCTGGAACTGCTGTCATGTTATTCGGAGCAGGGCGCGTTGGCGGTCATCATCTTTTTTTGAAATTTATATTTCATTTTATCAACCCTTAATCCTATTTCTTATGGTCATGACGCAGAGCCGTCGGTTCTTTCCCTCGCATTCTCACGCAATAATCAAGTTATTGATTTAAAAATATTTTTTATTTTAACATCCTCCTCAACCAAGACTTGTCAGCGTCATAATACGATCCATGTCAAATAATTGTTATTTTTTTGATGCCTGGTGGTAATGGCGTCTTGATTAAAACTATAAATTCCAACATTATTAATTTCGAAATAAATATTCAATTCGTGGTTCAGTATTACTGGTAACGATTTTATCGGGCAGTCAATTGGTTGGGTGGCCCGAACAAGGAACGAAACATACCCGGTTTCTCACAAGGAGTAAGATCATGAAATTCAAAAAGCTGATTGTTGCCTCCGCCCTGGCTGCTGCTTTGCCGTTTGGCGCCCATGCCGATGACATCAAGGTTGGGGTGTCCATGGCTCAGTTTGATGACAACTTCCTGGCCCTGATTCGCCAGGCCATGCAGGACAAGGTGGTCGAGCTGGAAGGCGTCGATGCCCAGTTCGAGGATGCCAAGTCGGACGTGGCCCAGCAACTGCAGCAGGTGGAAAGTTTCGTCAGCCAGAAACTGGATGTCATTATTCTCAACCCGGTGGATACCCAGGCGGTGGCGCCCATCATCAAGCGCGCCGCTGATGCCGGTATTCCGCTGGTGTTCGTCAATCGCCGTCCCGAAACCGAGTTACCCGAAAACATGGTCTACGTGGGCTCGGATTCCAAGCTGGCCGGCAAGTTGCAGATGGAATACATCGCCGAACAGCTGGGTGGCAAGGGCAATGTGGCCATCCTGATGGGCGCCCTGTCTGATGAAGCCACCCGCGACCGCACCCGTGGTGTGGAGGAAGTGGCCGCCCGATACCCGGATATCAACATCATTGCTAAGGAAACCGGCAAGTGGGCGCGTAAGGAAGGTATTGACATCACCAGCAACTGGCTGCTGTCCGGCTACGAAATCGATGCCATTGCCGCCAACAACGATGAGATGGCCATCGGCGCCATCATGGCCCTGGGCAAGAACCGGCTGGCAGAGGTGATTATCGGCGGGGTGGACGCCACTCCCGACGCCCTGGCCTTTGTTGACCGAGGCATGATGGATGTCACCGTGTTCCAGGATGCCAAGGGTCAGGGGGCGGCGGCCGTCGAGACCGCCTACAAGCTGGCCAAGGGCGAAGCGGTGGAGCAGAGCGTGATGATTCCTTTCGAACTGGTTACTGCGGAAAACTACAAGCGGTACGTTGGACGTAACTAAGGTTTGGCGCGGGCCCCGCCAGCCGGCGGGGTCCAGTGAGACGTCTCGGAGGAAATCAGATGTACCCATATGTGCTTGAAGCCGACGGCATCAGCAAAGGCTTCCCCGGTGTCAAGGCACTGGACA
>NZ_QCZE01000001.1:382186-990591 GCF_003075035.1 Zobellella maritima
AGGTTTGGCGCGGGCCCCGCCAGCCGGCGGGGTCCAGTGAGACGTCTCGGAGGAAATCAGATGTACCCATATGTGCTTGAAGCCGACGGCATCAGCAAAGGCTTCCCCGGTGTCAAGGCACTGGACAATGTCACCCTGAAGATACGGCCCGGCAGCGTGCATGCGCTGATGGGCGAAAACGGCGCCGGCAAGTCCACCCTGATGAAGTGCCTGATCGGTATCTACACCCCGGATACCGGTGTGATCAAGGTCAAAGGCAAGGAAATGCATTTCTGCGATACCATGGACGCGCTGCATTCCGGTATTTCCATGATCCACCAGGAGCTGAACCTGGTGCCCTACATGACGGTGGCGGAAAATATCTGGCTGGGGCGCGAACCGATGAAGGGCCCCTTCGTCGACCACGACACCCTGTATCAGCAAACCGATACCCTGCTCAGGCAGCTCAATATCAAGGTCAAACCCGATACCTTGGTGGGGGAGCTCAGTATCGGTACCCAGCAGATGATCGAAATTGCCAAGGCGGTGTCCTACGATGCCGACGTGGTGATCATGGACGAGCCGACTTCGGCCCTGACCGAAGGCGAGGTGTTTCACCTGTTTCGCATCATCAATAACCTCAGGGAGCAAGGCAAGTCCATCGTCTATATCAGCCACAAGATGGACGAAATTTTTGAAATCACCGACGAGATCAGCATCTTCCGCGACGGCACCTATGTCGGCTCGGACAAGACCGAACACTTCGACCGCCAGAGCCTGATCACCAAGATGGTGGGCCGTGAGCTGACCCAGATGTTCCCCAAGTTCAACGACAACATCGGCGAAGAAGTGCTGCGCGTCGAGAACCTCAGCCGCGCCGGCAAGTTCCACGATGTCAGCTTTTCCCTCAAGCGGGGCGAGATCCTGGGGGTGGCCGGCCTGGTCGGCGCCGGGCGCAGCGAGGTGATGGAAAGCCTGTTTGGTGTGTACCCGGCGGACAGCGGAAGCATCGTGCTCGAAGGCCAGCAGGTTACCATCGGCTCGCCGGCCCAGGCCATCGATCTGGGACTGGCCTTTCTCACCGAAGACCGCAAGAAGTCCGGCCTGTTCCTGGTGCTGTCGGTGCTGGAGAACATGAGCATCGTCAAGATGCCCAAGTACATCGACAGCAAGGGCTTCGTCAGGCATGCGGATATGGCCAGGGACTGCCTGGAGCAAATCCATAAATTGAATATCAAGACCCCGACCATGGATCAGATCATCAACAACCTGAGCGGCGGCAACCAGCAGAAGGTGTTGATTGCCCGCTGGCTGCTGGCCCAGCCCAAGATCTTGATCCTGGATGAGCCGACCCGGGGGATCGATGTGGGGGCCAAGGCGGAAATCTATAAATTGATCAGCGAGCTCGCCAACCGGGGGGTGGCCATCATCATGGTGTCGTCCGAATTGCCGGAAATTTTGGGCATGAGCGACCGGGTGATGGTGATGCACGAAGGGCACATCACCGGCATTCTGGACAAGGCGGACGCCACCCAGGAAAAAATCCTCGAGCTGGCCTCGGAGTAAACGGTTAAAAGGACTTGAACTATGGAAAACATCAAGATGAACAAAGACGTGGTAGCGCCGGCGGTCAACCAGGCCAGCACCTGGGACAATCTCAAGAAAAAAATGCCCAGGGACATGGGTATCTTCCTGGTGATGATCGGCATCGCCCTGGTGTTTGAGGTGCTGGGTTGGGTATTCCGCGGCCAGTCCTTCCTGATGAACCCGGGCCGGCTGGTGCTGATTGTGCTGCAGGTGGCGATTATCGGCATTATCGCGGTGGGGGTGACCCAGGTGATTATCACCACCGGCATTGACCTGTCCTCCGGCTCGCTGGTGGCGTTGACGGCGGTGGTGGCGGCCAGCCTGGCCCAGACCGCCGACAGCATTTCACCCATGTACCCGGCGCTGGTCGATCTGCCGGCCATTGTGCCGATCCTGGCCGGCATCGGGGTGGGGTTGTTATGCGGCGTGATCAACGGCTACCTGATCACCAAAACCGGGATCCCGCCCTTTATCGCCACCTTAGGGATGATGGTGTCCGCCCGAGGTCTGGCCCAGTATTACACCCAGGGTAACCCCATCAGTTTCTTGTCCGACGGCTTTACCGCCATCGGTAGCGGCTCCATGCCGGTGGTGATCTTCCTGGTGGTGGCGGTACTGTTCCATATCGCGCTCAAGCACACCCGCTACGGCAAGTATGTATACGCCATCGGCGGCAACATGACCTCGGCCCGGGTGTCCGGCATCAATGTCGACAAGTACCTGGTCATTGTGTACTCCATCGCCGGGGCCCTGTCCGGCCTGGCGGGCATCGTGATGGCAGCGCGGGTCAGCAGCGGCCAGTCCAGCATGGGCATGGCCTATGAGCTGGACGCCATCGCCGCGGCGGTGATCGGCGGCACCAGCCTGATGGGCGGGGTGGGGCGTATCACCGGCTGCGTGATCGGTGCCATCATCCTCGGTCTGATGAAGAGCGGCTTTACCTTTATCGGGGTGGACACCTATATGCAGGACATCATCAAGGGCGGCATCATCGTCGGGGCCGTGGTGATCGACATGCGCCGCAACAGAGCCAAGCGCTGATTCAATACCGAACGTGAATAGCCCTTTTTCAGGCAGGTGCCCCAGGCCCCTGCCTGTTTTGTATTTGATGGAGGCACCATAATCACCGACCCTGGCTTTTATCTGGCCGCCATCCCCGCCGTGCTGATTTACGGTATCGGCAAGGGCGGCCTGGACGGTGCCTTGGGGGGGGGGGTGGCGGTGCCCCTGCTCAACCTGACCACTCATCCCACCACTGCCGCCGCCGTGCTGGGGGGGCACACTGGCATGGCAGCTGATGGCCCGGGCACCGGACTGGCTGCTGATCGGTTTTGTTGGCCTGGCTTCCGTACTGTTCTGCCTGCACCACTGGTTTACTCCGCCGGTGTCGGCCAGCATGTACCTTCTGCCCCAGCAGCTGGAACAACGGCTGCTGATCGGCACCATGGCGATGCTCTTTGTCCTGATCAACCTGATGAAGCTGGTGCCCCTGGTACCTCTGGGGGTGAGGATCGGCGTCTGGCTGATCAGGACCGCCAGCCAGCAGCTTAGTAAGTATTCCCCGGCAAACCCGGGGGCTTTGAAGTTGTTAGCCCCTCAAAGGGACAGAAAAAAAGCGGGAGCCGCCTAAAGGCGGCAAGCTATACTCCCAGTCTCAGCTGGTCATAACGTTCATCTTCTTTCTCCTGATTTTGGATATAAGCTCGCACCATCGCCTCATCCAGCCCCACTGTAGAAACAAAGTACCCTCTGGCCCAGAAATTCTCTCCGGTGAAATTTCTGCTCTTTCCTGCGAAATTCCTTGCTGTAGAAATCGCACTTTTTCCTTTGATATACCAAACAACATTTGATACTGACAGCTTGGCTGGGATGCTTATGCACATGTGTACATGATCTTTCATCAGATGCCCCTCCACTATCTCGCAACCCTTCTGTTTCGCGAGTTCATGCAGTATCGTGCCAAGATCTCTCCAAAAATCACCTTTTTGCGCTTTTTGGGGATGAATACAACGTGATACTTACAATTCCAATTCCAATTCCAATTCCAATTCCATTTCCATTTCCATTTCGTATGAGCCTGGCTCTGGTATTCTCTCATCTGGAACTCCTATCTCTTGATCGAGACAGAAGAGCCCAGGCGACCGTATCACACGGTCAAACCCTAAGGAGTCCCCCGGCAAAGCCGGGGGACTCCTTGGTTTATTTACCGGTTGTGTTACGGCCTGCTGTTTCTCTCCGGCCTGCTCTTCCTGCAACGGAGCCTACAGGTCTGGTGGTAATCAGCCCGCCATATTGAAAGGGGTGACTACCAGCACTCGGGAGAAGTCCGGCTGAACGACTGCGGTTGCCAGGAAGCCGTGAAAGCGCAGCAGCTGCATAAAGGCCCGGTGGGCATCCTGCTGCAGATCATGGTCGATGAGGGCGGCGATGCGACCTTCCGCCAGCAACCGGCGGTTTTCCCGGTCCAGATCGTGCCCGATCAGTACCTCGAGCGGTCGGCTCCGGGCGGCAAAGGCATCGACAATAGCCTTGTTGCCTCCCCCCACACTGTAGACGGCATTGAGCTCGGGGTGGTGGTCCAGGCAGTCGCTCATCAGTCTCAGGGTATGGTCGTATATTCCCAGGCCGCCGCTCACCTCCACCACCCCGAGGTGTGACGCCTGCTCCCGTAGCCACTGGCGAAAACCGCTTTCCCGCTCTTCCTCGCCGCGAAAACCCTGGTTACTCAGCACCACCGCCACTCGCTTGGGGGGGGAGGGCAGCCAGCGGCACATCAGATAGGCGGCGGTGCGCCCGGCACTGCGGTTATCCATGCCGATGTAGCCGACACGCCGGCTGGCGGGCAAGTCGGTGACCAGGGTGACCACTGGGATGCCCGCCTCAAAAAGTCGGTTGACCGCCTCGTTGATGCTCGGCTCGTCCGGAGCCTTCAGGATCACCCCCTGGCTACCCTGCTCAAGGCAGCGTTGCAACAGCTTGGTCAAACCGGTAACGCTGATGTCTTCGAACAGGTGGAAGCGAGGGCTTATCCGGTAGGGGGCCAGACTGCCCACCTGGCCGGTCATTGCCTCCGCCACAGCTCCGCTGAACCTCTCCGGCGCCTGCATGATGACATCAAAGTACAGGGTGCGGCCGGCGGCCAATGCTGCCCGTTGCTGGCTGTCCAGCTCGCTGATGGCTTGTTCCACCCGTCTGAGGGTCTGGTAGTGCACCTGGCCGCGTCGGTGGAGCACCCTGTCCACCGTGGCCTTGCTGACCCCGGCCTGGGCCGCGATCTGCTTGATGGAGAATTTCTTGTGGTTGAGTTTGTGCATGAGGTGTTCTTGAGGCGTTTCCGTGGTCTTGTTAGCGAACTGTAAATGCTATTATTAGTTCAAAATAAATATAAATAAAATGTTTGTTTTGTTGATGTGTCATCGGAGGGACAGATGAGCCAGAGTGACAAGCGAGAATTTGAAGGACGTTATTTTGTGGTGACCGGCAGCACCCAGGGGTTGGGAGCGGCGGTGGCCGAGTTGCTGGCGGTACGGGGGGCGGCAGGCCTAGTACTGTGCGGGCGCAGCCGGGACAAGGGGCAGATCCAGGTCGACCGGCTGACCAGGCTGGGCTGTCCCTCCTGGTTTGTTCCGGCGGATCTGGAGCGAGCGGAGGATTGTCAGGCCATCATTGACGAAGCCGAGCGGCGTTTCGGCACCCTGCACGGCCTGGCCAACTGCGCTGGCATGTCGGATCGGGGGGGTATTCTGGACACCGCCCCGGCGCTGTTCGACCGCATCTTCGCGGTCAACGTGCGGGCGCCCTTTTTCCTGATGCAGGCGGCCATCAAACTGATGATCCGCAACCAGGTGGCAGGCAGCATCGCCAACATCATCACCATGACTTCCCATGGCGGGCAATCCTTCCTTACCCCTTACGCCGCCTCCAAGGGAGCGCTGACCACCCTCACCAGAAATGTGGCCTACAGTGCCATGCGCAACCGGATAAGGGTCAACGGTCTCAACATCGGCTGGATGGACTCGCCCCATGAGCACGAGATCCAACGCCAGTACCACGGCGCTGCCGACGACTGGTTGACCAGAGTGGAACAGGCACAGCCCTTTGGCCGCCTGCTCAAGCAGGAGGAAGTGGCACGGGCGATATCATTTATGCTGTCTGATGAGTCGGGAATGATGACCGGTGCCATCATCGACTTCGATCAGGGGGTGATCGGTTGTGGTGACGAGGGCTCGCCCAAGCCGGCGGCGGCCCTGGTCCTGCCGGAAGGAGGTGAGGAATGAAGGCGCTCTATCTGCAACCGGAGCAACTGGATCTGACCGAGTTCGCGACCCTGTGTGAGCAGTCACCGGTCTTGTCCGACTATCCCCTGGCGGCCGGTATCGAGCGCGGGGTTCTGGTCTATCGGGCGCAAACCCTGAACACTGCGGTCCACCGTGATCGCATCGAGGTGCTGACCGAGCTGCATCGGGCTCTCGCCCAAGGGCCGGGAGTGCTGGTAATCAAGGGCGGTTATGCCGATAAAGCGGTGATCGAGCGTAACACGGCGGTGTTCGAGTGTATCTTCGCGGAAGAGGCACAAGCCGGGGCCGCAGCGGATCACTTCGCCCAGGCCGGTGATAATGGCCGTATATGGAACTCGCTGCAGAAGGTGGCTGAGCGGGATGCCGCAGCCTTTATCGACTACTATGGCAACTCCTTGCTGGCGCTGGTGTGCGAGGCCTGGCTGGGACCCTGGTACCAGCTTACCGCTCAGGTCAATGTGGTGCGCCCGGGCGGCAAGGCCCAGCAGCCGCACCGGGATTATCATCTCGGCTTTCAGCCGGTGGCCGACGTGAGCCGTTTTCCGCTGCCGGTGCAGCTATTGTCTCAGTACTTGACGCTGCAGGGTGCCGTGGCCCATTCGGACATGCCGCTGGCCTCGGGGCCGACCCTGCTGCTGCCCTTCTCTCAGCAGTATGACGGTGGCTACCTGGCCTGGAGGCGGTCGGATTTCATCGAGTATTTCGAGCGACACGCGGTGCAGCTGCCCCTGGAGCAGGGGGATATGCTGTTCTTCAGCCCGGCCCTGTTCCATGCCGCCGGTAGCAACAGCACCGAGGATGTGGTGCGTACCGCCAATTTGCTGCAGGTGTCTTCTGCCTTCGGCAAGCCGATGGAAAGCCTGAGCCGGGAGAGGATATTGCGACACATCTATCCAGAACTGCTGGCCCGTCATCGTCAGGGCCGGCTGGCGGAGTCCGAGCTGTCGGCGCTGATCGCGGCCGCTGCTGATGGCTACTCCTTTCCCACCAACCTGGATCGGGATCCTCCCCTCGGTGGTTTGGCGCCCCGGACCCAGCAGCAACTGCTGCGTCAGGCACTGGAAGAAAACTGGACGGAGGCTGACTTTCTCCGCCAACTGAACCTGGGCAAGGAAAATCGGCTGGCGTGAAGGCTTTGCAAAGGTTGTCTGTAACGACGCAGCGAAGAAGCAACATGGCTTAAAGCCCTGTCGAAGGGCCATGATGACCATGTATATTGCCAGTGTTCCCTGCTGCTGGGGCGAGGATGACATCAACAATCCCCTCCTGCCGCCCTGGGAGTCATGTTCCCCATCGGTCGGGTGCGTGCTGGACTATCAGGGTTATATCACGGTGGCGCAGGAGCGGGATCCGCCAAGGCCACCGGCAGCAGCTCCCCGGCCACGATCTCCGGCAACGTTTGAAACAAGCATTCCCGTAATTCACTCTTTGTCGGCGTATCTCGGCCTTCTGTTGTGTTTTCAGGTTAACGAGTTGCGTTACTAGTCACAAATTCGTTAAAGAGGGTTTAAATTTCCAGCTCCATAGCTTCATTATGTGAAATAAGTGTTTTATTATAATTTATGGCGGAATTAATAATTCATCAACCAGGGGGGGACGGATGTCCAAGTTATTATCCAGGTGCCAGCAACC
Organism: Zobellella maritima; assembly: GCF_003075035.1. Taxonomy (GTDB): domain Bacteria; phylum Pseudomonadota; class Gammaproteobacteria; order Enterobacterales; family Aeromonadaceae; genus Oceanimonas; species Oceanimonas maritima. Next base: position 389,683 of record NZ_QCZE01000001.1, read on the forward strand.
GGACAGTCAGGGTGCCATTCAGCGCATCACGCCGGAGTCGGCCGGTTGGGGGTATGTGGGCTTCGAGGTGTACGAACTGGAAGCCGGCCAGAGCTTAAGCCAGGACACACTGGACCAGGAAGTCTGCCTGGTGCTGGTCGCGGGCAAGGCCAGCGTACGCAGCCGTGAATTGAGTGTTGAATCTATCGGCGAGCGCATGAGCCCTTTTGAACGCAAGAAGCCTTATTCGGTGTATGTGCCCAACGACGATCACTTTACCGTGACCGCTGAAACCCGGCTGGAGCTGGCGGTCTGCCGCGCGCCGGGTCATGGCAACCACAAGGCACGGCTGATCGGCCCGGAGCAGGTGGAGGCGGAGCACCGCGGCAAGGGGCGCAACCAGCGTTATGTGCACAATATTTTGCCTGATACTGCGGCGGCGGACAGCCTGCTGGTGGTGGAAGTGTTCACCGATGAAGGCTGCACCAGCTCCTATCCGTCCCACAAGCACGACAGGGACGCCGAGCCGGGCGAAACCTATCTGGAAGAGACCTATTACCATCGTATCGATCCGCCCCAGGGCTTTGCCATGCAGCGGGTCTATACCGACGATTTCGAGCTGGATGAGTGCATGGCGCCCTATAACCAGGACGTGGTGATGGTGCCAAAGGGATACCACCCGGTCGCCACCATTGCCGGCTATGACAACTATTACCTGAACGTAATGGCAGGCCCCACCCGCAAGTGGCGTTTTACCTGGGAAGCCGATCACGCCTGGGTCAATTCAGATAATTACCCGAAAGCAAGATAAGTAGCCCAGGAACAAGTCAGCAGTGCAAGAACAAGCAAGTAACCCAAGAGTCAGCAATTCGCATACAAGGACAGGAGACGAAAGATGATTAATGTGGCATTGATTGGCGCCGGCCGCATCGGCCAAGTGCACTCGGCGAATATCGTCGCTCACCCCGAGAGCCAGCTGGTCGCCATTGTGGATGCCTTTCCGGAAGTGGCTCAGAGCCTGTCCGAGAAGACAGGCGCGCCGGTGAAAACCCTGGAAGAGGTGATGGCAGACAAGAGCATAGACGCCGTGGTGATCGGCTCGGCCACCGATACCCACGCCGACTTTATCGAGCTGGCGGCACGCAGTGGCAAGGCCATCTTCTGTGAAAAGCCGGTGGATCTGAGTCTGGCGCGGGTGCAGGCCTGTCTTAAGGTGGTGGAAGCATGTCAGGTGCCGCTGCTGGTGGGGTTCAACCGCCGCTTCGACCCCAATTTTGCCGCCGTGCGCAACCGTTACCAGCAAGGACAGATCGGCAAGGCCGAGTCGGTGCTGATTGTTTCCCGCGATCCGTCACCGCCCCCCGTGTCCTACATCCAGCGCTCCGGCGGCCTGTTCCGCGACATGGCCATTCATGATTTCGACATGGCCTGCTATTTGGTGAATGAGCCGGTGGTGGCAGTGACCGCCCGTGGCAGCTGCGTGGTGGATCCGGCCATCGGTGAGGCCGGCGATATCGATACCGCCACTATTACCCTGGAGTTTGCCTCCGGCGCCATCGGCACCATAGTCAACAGCCGCCGCTCCGGCTTCGGTTACGATCAGCGCATCGAGCTGCTGGGCACCGAGGGTCTGCTGCGGGCCGAGAACCAGATGGAAAATACGGTACTGCTGGCCAATGAACAGGGCAGCCGTGTGGCCAACCCGCAGTATTTCTTCCTGGAGCGCTATCATGCCGCCTATCGGGCCGAATGGGCGCACTTTGTGGATGTCGCTCAGGGCCGGGCCCAGTGCCTGAGTGGTGGTTATGAAGGCGAGCAGGCCCTGCGCCTGGCCGACGCCGCGGTGGAATCCTACGCCACCGGCAAGACGGTCCGCCTGTAAGCAAAGGGCGGTTGCAACCGGCAAGGGGAGTCGAGGCGTACTAATCAATTTTCAGGAGCGAAACCATGGCCATGGATGTTTCCCAGCTCTTTACCCTGGCAGCCTGTGCCGAGATGGTGTTTACCGACCTGCCGGTGTTGGAGCGTATCAAGCGTATTCACGAGCAGGGATTCCAGGTCGAGATCTGGGACTGGACCCGGCATGACATTCCGGCACTGGCGGCGAGCGGGGCGACTTTTTCCTCCATGACCGGTTATGTGACCGGCACCCTGGCGGACGATGACGGTGCCGATGAACTGCTGCGCACCGCGGCCCTGTCCATTCCGGTTGCCAAGGAGCTGGGCATTCCCCGGCTGAACCTGCACGGCACCGGCCTTGACAACAAGGGACTGCCGGTCAAGCCCTGTACCCAGGTGACCGGTGCCATGTGGATCAAGGCCGCGGATACCCTGAGGCGGCTGGCGGATCTGGGTGAACAGCACGGGGTGACCTTCGTACTGGAAAACCTCAATACCGAGGTGGATCACCCGGGTGTGCCCTTTGCCAAGGGCCAGGATGTACTGGAGCTGGTGGCGGGAGTCAATCGTCCCCAGGTGAAGATGATGCTCGATCTCTACCATGCCCAGATCGGCGAGGGCAACCTGATCGAACTGATCCGCCGCAGCGCGCCCCATATCGGCGAGATCCAGGTGGCGGATGTGCCCGGTCGCTGCGAGCCTGGCACCGGCGAGATCAACTATCCCGCCATTGCCCGGGCCCTGTTTGAGGTGGGTTACCGGGGCAATATCGGCCTGGAAGCCTTCGCCTCCGGCGATTCGGATCTGGCCCTGCGCCGGTTCCGTGAAGCCTTTACCCTGCCGGTAGAGCTGTTGTCTCGCTGAAGAATACCGGGATGTTGAACGTGGTTACTCCATATCTCGATGGGTATCAGACTCGGGTAGTCTGGTTTGCACCTGCCACTGGCAGGTGCTTTTTTTTATGGTCGTTGGACATGACAAACCGGCCTGTGCGCCTCGTTCCACACCTTTACCACCACTGCTATCGAATGGGTTGTTCAAGTTTGTTTTTCCTGCAAGTTTCGCCCGCTAATCGCCCGAGGCAGCACTGATACCCGCTTTTGCCTTCATTTCTGCAGCTCTCCATCTCCATCCGGGCGACTAGGCTCGGAATACCAGCACGTTTGGGTGATATTGATCCTGATCAAAAAAAACGTTAACAGGATGTTTATTGTTGTTGATGAAAAATATTTTTTGTTTAATAATTCAAATCGAAAATTATTTTTCATTTAGGGGTGTATCAGAAGACGGCGTTCCGGCGATACCCCGTTCAGTCCAGATAGCCCGGCCTTGCTGCCGGCGGCTGACGAACAATGACCCCCTTCGTTTTCAACGTAATAAGGAGTATTACCGTGAAACTGAAAAAAATATTGCTGGCCTCAACCCTGATGTCTTCCGCTTCTTTCGGTGCCCTTGCCGACGACATCAAGATTGGGGTGTCCATCGCGCAGTTTGACGATAACTTCCTGGCCCTGGTCCGCCAGGCCATGCAGGACAAAGTGGCCGAGCTGGAGGGCGTCGACGCCCAGTTCGAGGATGCGAAGGCTGACGTGGGCCAGCAGTTGCAGCAGGTGGAAAGTTTCGTTAACCAGAAACTGGATGTCATTATTCTTAATCCGGTGGATACCCAGGCGGTGACGCCCATCATCAAGCGCGCCGCTGATGCCGGTATTCCGCTGGTGTTCGTCAACCGTCGCCCCGAAGTTGAACTGCCCGAAGGGATGGCTTTTGTGGGCTCGGATTCGAAGGTCGCCGGCAAGTTGCAGATGGAATACATCGCCGAACAGCTGGGCGGCAAGGGCAATGTGGCCATCCTGATGGGCGAGTTGTCCAACGAGGCCACCCGCGACCGCACCCGTGGGGTGGAGGAAGTGGCTGCCCTGTATCCGGAGATCAACATCATCGCCAAGGAAACCGGCAAGTTTGCCCGCAAGGAAGGCATCGATGTTACCAATAACTGGCTGCTGTCCGGTTATGAAATCGATGCCATTGCCGCCAACAACGATGAGATGGCCATCGGCGCCATCATGGCCTTGGGCAAGAACCGGCTGGCAGAGGTGATTATCGGCGGGGTGGATGCCACCCCCGACGCCCTGGCCTTTGTTGATCGGGGCATGCTGGATGTCACCGTGTTCCAGGACGCCAGGGGCCAGGGGGCGGCGGCCGTCGAGACCGCCTACAAGCTGGCCAAGGGCGAAGCGGTGGAGCAGAACGTGATGATCCCCTACGAGCTGGTTACGGCGGATAACTACCAGCTGTATGTTGGGCGCAACTGAGGTTTTGTGTAACTGAGGTTTGGCGCGGGCCCCGCCAGCCGGCGGGGTCCAGTGAGACGTCTCGGAGGAAATCAGATGTACCCATATGTGCTTGAAGCCGACGGCATCAGCAAAGGCTTCCCCGGTGTCAAGGCACTGGACAATGTCACCCTGAAGATACGGCCCGGCAGCGTGCATGCGCTGATGGGCGAAAACGGCGCCGGCAAGTCCACCCTGATGAAGTGCCTGATCGGTATCTACACCCCGGATACCGGTGTGATCAAGGTCAAAGGCAAGGAAATGCATTTCTGCGATACCATGGACGCGCTGCATTCCGGTATTTCCATGATCCACCAGGAGCTGAACCTGGTGCCCTACATGACGGTGGCGGAAAATATCTGGCTGGGGCGCGAACCGATGAAGGGCCCCTTCGTCGACCACGACACCCTGTATCAGCAAACCGATACCCTGCTCAGGCAGCTCAATATCAAGGTCAAACCCGATACCTTGGTGGGGGAGCTCAGTATCGGTACCCAGCAGATGATCGAAATTGCCAAGGCGGTGTCCTACGATGCCGACGTGGTGATCATGGACGAGCCGACTTCGGCCCTGACCGAAGGCGAGGTGTTTCACCTGTTTCGCATCATCAATAACCTCAGGGAGCAAGGCAAGTCCATCGTCTATATCAGCCACAAGATGGACGAAATTTTTGAAATCACCGACGAGATCAGCATCTTCCGCGACGGCACCTATGTCGGCTCGGACAAGACCGAACACTTCGACCGCCAGAGCCTGATCACCAAGATGGTGGGCCGTGAGCTGACCCAGATGTTCCCCAAGTTCAACGACAACATCGGCGAAGAAGTGCTGCGCGTCGAGAACCTCAGCCGCGCCGGCAAGTTCCACGATGTCAGCTTTTCCCTCAAGCGGGGCGAGATCCTGGGGGTGGCCGGCCTGGTCGGCGCCGGGCGCAGCGAGGTGATGGAAAGCCTGTTTGGTGTGTACCCGGCGGACAGCGGAAGCATCGTGCTCGAAGGCCAGCAGGTTACCATCGGCTCGCCGGCCCAGGCCATCGATCTGGGACTGGCCTTTCTCACCGAAGACCGCAAGAAGTCCGGCCTGTTCCTGGTGCTGTCGGTGCTGGAGAACATGAGCATCGTCAAGATGCCCAAGTACATCGACAGCAAGGGCTTCGTCAGGCATGCGGATATGGCCAGGGACTGCCTGGAGCAAATCCATAAATTGAATATCAAGACCCCGACCATGGATCAGATCATCAACAACCTGAGCGGCGGCAACCAGCAGAAGGTGTTGATTGCCCGCTGGCTGCTGGCCCAGCCCAAGATCTTGATCCTGGATGAGCCGACCCGGGGGATCGATGTGGGGGCCAAGGCGGAAATCTATAAATTGATCAGCGAGCTCGCCAACCGGGGGGTGGCCATCATCATGGTGTCGTCCGAATTGCCGGAAATTTTGGGCATGAGCGACCGGGTGATGGTGATGCACGAAGGGCACATCACCGGCATTCTGGACAAGGCGGACGCCACCCAGGAAAAAATCCTCGAGCTGGCCTCGGAGTAAACGGTTAAAAGGACTTGAACTATGGAAAACATCAAGATGAACAAAGACGTGGTAGCGCCGGCGGTCAACCAGGCCAGCACCTGGGACAATCTCAAGAAAAAAATGCCCAGGGACATGGGTATCTTCCTGGTGATGATCGGCATCGCCCTGGTGTTTGAGGTGCTGGGTTGGGTATTCCGCGGCCAGTCCTTCCTGATGAACCCGGGCCGGCTGGTGCTGATTGTGCTGCAGGTGGCGATTATCGGCATTATCGCGGTGGGGGTGACCCAGGTGATTATCACCACCGGCATTGACCTGTCCTCCGGCTCGCTGGTGGCGTTGACGGCGGTGGTGGCGGCCAGCCTGGCCCAGACCGCCGACAGCATTTCACCCATGTACCCGGCGCTGGTCGATCTGCCGGCCATTGTGCCGATCCTGGCCGGCATCGGGGTGGGGTTGTTATGCGGCGTGATCAACGGCTACCTGATCACCAAAACCGGGATCCCGCCCTTTATCGCCACCTTAGGGATGATGGTGTCCGCCCGAGGTCTGGCCCAGTATTACACCCAGGGTAACCCCATCAGTTTCTTGTCCGACGGCTTTACCGCCATCGGTAGCGGCTCCATGCCGGTGGTGATCTTCCTGGTGGTGGCGGTACTGTTCCATATCGCGCTCAAGCACACCCGCTACGGCAAGTATGTATACGCCATCGGCGGCAACATGACCTCGGCCCGGGTGTCCGGCATCAATGTCGACAAGTACCTGGTCATTGTGTACTCCATCGCCGGGGCCCTGTCCGGCCTGGCGGGCATCGTGATGGCAGCGCGGGTCAGCAGCGGCCAGTCCAGCATGGGCATGGCCTATGAGCTGGACGCCATCGCCGCGGCGGTGATCGGCGGCACCAGCCTGATGGGCGGGGTGGGGCGTATCACCGGCTGCGTGATCGGTGCCATCATCCTCGGTCTGATGAAGAGCGGCTTTACCTTTATCGGGGTGGACACCTATATGCAGGACATCATCAAGGGCGGCATCATCGTCGGGGCCGTGGTGATCGACATGCGCCGCAACCGGGCCAAACGCTGATTCAATACCGAACGTGAATAGCCCTTTTTCAGGCAGGTAGCCCCGGGCCCTGCCTGTTTCTTTCCTGGAATCCCAACCCCACAACGGCCTAACGCCCTGACTGAGGTGCCATTATGACCATGTATATTGCCAGTGCCCCCTGCTGCTGGGGCGTGGAGGATGTCAACAACCCCTACCTGCCGCCGTGGGAAAGGGTGCTGAGCGAGGCGGCCCAGGCCGGCTACCGGGGCATAGAGCTAGGCCCTTACGGCTATCTGCCGCTGGATGTCGATTGGGTCGGCGCGGCGCTCGACGCCCACGGCCTGAGTGTGGTGGCGGGCACCATCTTCGACGATCTGGTGGACCCGGACAACCTCGCCAACTTGCTTAAACAGACCCACGACCTCTGCGAACTGCTCACCCGGTTGCCCCGGTTGCCCACAGCGCCGGGCCAGCATTTTGCTGCTCCCTACTTGGTGCTGATCGACCATATACACGCCGAGCGCAGCCTGGTGGCCGGCCACCCGGAGCGGGCCCCCCGGCTTTCGCCCGAGCGCTGGCGGCAGGCCATGGCGCATATCGAGGCCATCGGTACCCTGGCCCGGGATAACTACGGGGTGCGGGTGGTGGTCCATCCCCATGCGGGCGGCTATATCGAATTCGAGGACGAAATCGAACGATTGGTCACCGATATTCCCGCCGAGGTGGCGGGCCTGTGCCTGGACACCGGCCACCTCTACTACTCGAAGATGGATCCGGTGACTTTGATCCGGCGCCATGCCGGGCGTATCGACTATCTGCACTTCAAGGATATCGAGCCGCAGGTTTATACCGAGGTGATGGCTGAGCAGGTGGACTTCTTTGCCGCCTGTGCCCGGGGCGTCATGTGCCCCATCGGCCAGGGCGTGCTGGACTACGACGCCATCTATCGTCTGCTCAGGGAGCTGGACTATCAGGGCTATATCACGGTGGAGCAGGAGCGGGATCCGCGTAATGCCGCCGGCAGCCTGCAGGACGTGACCGCCAGCCTGGCCTTTCTGCAGGGCAAGGGGTTTCAGGCCGGTGAAGGGCCTGGTGGCCGCTCCCTTGATCTGCCGTCGGGAGCTTGTCCCTCGGCCGCTATCGCCGACAATACTTGAAATATGCATTCCCGAAATCCGTCCTACAAGTACGACCGGGACGCGGAACCCACCCGCAAGTGACGCTTTACCCGGGAAGCCGATCATGCCCGGGAGAACTCAGACAACTACCCCAAGAACAAGTAAAAAGCATACAGGACAGGAGACGAAAGATGATTAATGTGGCATTAATTGGCGCCGGCCGCATCGGCCAGGTGCATTCGGTGAATATAGTCGCGCACCCCGAGAGCCAGCTGGTCGCCATAGTGGATGCCTTCCCGGAAGCGGCCCAGAGCCTGTCCGAGAAGACAGGCGCGCCGGTGAAAACACTGGAAGAGGTGATGGCCGACAAGAATATCGACGCAGTGGTCATCGGCTCTGCCACCGACACCCACGCCGACTTTATCGAGCTGGCGGCGCGCAGCGGCAAGGCCATCCTCTGTGAAAAGCCGGTGGATCTGAGTCTGGCGCGGGTGCAAGCCTGTCTTAAGGTGGTGGAGGAGTGCCAGGTACCGCTGCTGGTGGGGTTCAACCGCCGCTTCGACCCCAACTTTGCCGCCGTGCGCAACCGTTACCAGCAAGGACAGATCGGCAAGGCCGAGTCGGTGCTGATTGTCTCCCGGGATCCATCGCCACCTCCTGTGTCTTACATCCAGCGCTCCGGCGGCCTGTTCCGCGACATGGCCATCCATGATTTCGACATGGCCTGCTACCTGGTGGACGAGCCGGTGGTGGCAGTGACCGCCCGTGGCAGCTGTGTGGTGGATCCGGCCATCGGTGAGGCCGGCGATATCGATACTGCCACTGTCACCCTGGAGTTTGCCTCCGGCGCCATCGGTACCATCGTCAACACCCGTCGCTCCGGCTTCGGTTATGACCAGCGCATCGAACTGCTGGGCGCCGAGGGGATGCTGCGGGCCGAGAACCAGATGGAAAATACGGTATCGCTGGCCAATGAACAGGGCAGCCGTGTGGCCAACCCGCAGTATTTCTTCCTGGAGCGCTATAGCGCCGCCTTCCGGGCCGAATGGGCTCATTTCGTAGACGTAGTGCTGGGTCGAGTCGAATGTCTGAGTGGTGGTTATGAAGGCGAGCAGGCCCTGCGCCTGGCCGATGCGGCGGTGGAATCCTACGTCACCGGCAAGACGGTCCACCTGTAAGGGAGATCGTTGGTCCCCATTGCTCAGGCTGCTCACTCCCGCATAGGCGGGGGGAGTATGGAGGGCGCCGACGACTGGTCGGCAGCCAGAGGAGGCCACCGGCCGTTATCCCGCCAACGGTTTTAGGATATTTCTGTTTCTCGATGGGTATCGGGCTTGAGTAGCCTGATTTGCGTCCGCCACTGGCGGACGTTTTTTTATTTAGTGCGAGTGACCGCTGACCCGCGGCCTGGGAGCCGGTCCAGCGTGACATTTCTGTATGCCTTCCCGCCAAAATGTCATTGGCCATCCGACTGTGCTTGCGCTTTGATGCAATGGACTTCTTGTGTATTTTCTTCAGGGCAGGGTGAACATGATGATGACGAGTCAGTACAGGGTTGAGCAGGACTTGATCGGCGATCTTGCAGTGCCGGCGCAGGCGCTTTTCGGGGTGCAAACGCAAAGGGCAATCAACTTGTATCCGTTGAACGGCGAAAAGCCCTTGTCGGCCTACCCGGAGCTACTGCGGGGGCTGCTGCTGGTGAAAAAGCTGGCGGCCCTGACCAATCTCAATACCGGGGAAATAGAGCCTGATATCGGTCAGGCCATCGTATCGGCGGTGAATTTGCTGCTTGAAGAGATGCCGGCCGATGCGTTTCCGGTGCATGCATTCCACGGGGGTGGGGGGATCTCCAGCAATATGAACGTGAATGAGGTGGTGGCCAATCTGGCCAACCGCAATGCCTTTGATCGCCCCTTGGGAAGCTACCAGCCGGTGCATCCCAATGATCATGTCAACCTGAACAACTCGACCAGTGATGCCCTGAATACCGCCTGCCATCTGGCGGTGATCGACAAGATGAAACAACTGGATAGTGAGCTGGCAGCCCTGCTCAGTACCTTCGATGCGCAGGGGGGACAGTGGCGGCATGTGCTGAAGATTTCCCGCACCTGCCTGCAGGACGCGGTCGAAATCAGTTTTGCCGATCTGTTTGGTGGTTATGCTTCACAGCTCGCCCGTCATCGGCAACGACTGGATACAGACACGGCCGAGCTGTACCGGGTCAACCTGGGCGGCAATATTATCGGGCGCAAGGGGGATTGTTCTGAGGCCTTCTTCAACCGGGTTATCGATGGGCTGAACCGGATGACGGGGGAGACACGTTTTGTGCACAGCGACAACCTGTTTGACTCTTCCCAGAGTCATGATGATCTGGCCCGGGTGGCTGCCGGATTGGACCAGCTGGCGAGGGCCCTGCTGCGCATTGCCAAGGACTTTCGCCTGATGGCATCGGGGCCTGAAACCGGGCTTGGCGAAATTCGCCTGCCCGCGGTGCAACCCGGCTCCTCGGCCATGCCGGGCAAGGTCAACCCGACCATTCCGGAATACCTGATCCAGTGCTGCATGCAGGCCTGCGGGCGCTGTTACTCGGTGCAGATGACCCAGGATCATGGCGAGCTGGATTACACCCCCTGGCAGTTGGTGGTGATCAGCAATCTGCTCGACACCATCTCGGTGCTGACCAGCGGCATGGCGGCATTCCGGCAGCATTGCCTGGCCGGCATGGAGCCGGATCTGGCGCGTAACGCCCACAATGTTAATACCTTGATCCCCACCCTCATTCGCCTTAAGCAGCAGCGTGGCTATTCGTTTGCTGCCCGTGTCTACAAGGAAAGCGGCGGGGATCTGCAGCAGATCCGGCGTTACCTGGAGGAATAAGCACTTGGGAAGGAGGATGAGTTTTTTGCAGGGCGCCATACGCTAATGTCAATTGTGCTCGAAAAGCCATCCTTCTACTCTCGTTAGCAACCGTTACCGCAAACGTCCTCACAGGATGTCACCGTCGTTGCAACAGAAATGGAGTATCAAATGGATTCTGTTAAAAATATTCCCCTGTCCTGGGCCTACGATTGGCTTCAGCAACCCAAGCGCCAGTATATCGATGGCCAGTGGGTAGAGGGTGCCGGCCAGGACAAGTGGGTGGTGACCAACCCGGCCAACCGCGAAGCCCTGTGCGAGTTCGTGATGGCCGATGCGGAGCAGGTGGAATACACCGCTCACATTGCCAACCAGCAACATGAATCCGGCGCCTGGTCCAAGGTCAGCCGCACTCAGCGGGCGGAGATGCTGCGTCAGGTAGCCCGGCTGATCCGCGAGCACACTGAAGAGCTGGCGGTGCTCGAGTCGCTGCCCAACGGCAAGTTATACGCCGAATCCATGGCCGACGACATTCCCACCTGTGCCGATATCTTTGAATACTATGCCGGCTGGACCGACAAGTTCTACGGTGAAACCTCGCCGGTTGAAGACGGCTTCCTGAACTATACGGTCAAGGAGCCGATTGGCGTCTGCGCGCTGATTGCCCCCTGGAACTTCCCCCTGTACCAGACCAGCCTCAAGGTGGCGGCGGCACTGGCCATGGGCAATACCGTGATCATCAAGCCGTCGGAATACACACCGCTGACCACCATCTACCTGATGGAGCTGATCGACAGCGAGCTCGAGTTTCCGAAGGGCGTGATCAACATGCTGCTGACCAATGGCGAGATGGCCAACCAGCTGACCCTGAGCAACAATGTGCACAAGGTGTCCTTCACCGGCAGCACCGGGGTAGGGCGCAAAATAGTGCAAAACTCCGGCCTGTCCAACCTCAAGGCGGCCACCCTGGAGCTGGGCGGCAAGTCTCCCTGTATCTTCTTTGAAGACACGCCGGATCTGGACGGCGCCATCGACCGGGCCTTTACCGTGATGTTTTCCCACAAGGGAGAAAAGTGCTCGGAGCCGACCCGTTTCCTGATCCACGACAGCATCTATGATCAGGTGCTGGAGAAGCTGATCGCCAAGGCCAACGCGGTGAAGTGCGGCAATCCGTTCGATGAAAATGTCGACCAGGGGCCCCAGTGCAACGAGGCCCAGTTCAACAAGATCCTGGAGTACATTGAAATCGGCAAGGGCGAGGCCAAACTGGTGGCCGGCGGCTGTGCCGATACCGAGGGTGACAATGCCAACGGCTATTTCATTCGCCCCACCATTTTCTCCGAGGTGGACCAGCATGCCCGCATCAATCAGGAAGAGATTTTTGGCCCCGTGCTGTGCTGTACTCGTTTCCACACCACGGAAGAAGCGGTGCAAATGGCCAACGCCACCGCCTACGGCCTGGCAGCCGGCCTCTATACCGCTGATGTATCCCGTGCCCATAGGGTAGCCGAGCAAATCGACGCCGGCATGCTGTTTATCAACCGCTACGGCTGCTACGGCCTGGCCGCCCCCTTCGGTGGCTTCCGCCAGAGTGGCTGGGGCAAGGAGATGGCGATTCACTCCCTGTCTTCCTACACCAAGACCAAGGGTGTCTGGGTGTATTACGGCGACGCCTGATAACCGCTTCTGAACACTCGACGGGCGAGCCCGTTTCTTCACAGCCGCCGGCCGTAAGGCCGGTGGCTGGCTGCGCGTGCCCGCTTTTCGTTCGGGCCTTTTTCCTTCGGTCCTTCGATTTATACCTATCTCATTAATCAACTGATCTGTTTGATTTTTATATCAATCACGGACAAAGAGCCCGCTCCTCCGACTCGCCGTATATACATCCTTGTAGGCTCAGCCGCGCCATCCGTGACGCGGATGGTCGGCTGAGCAGATCCCTTTGTCCTCACGAGTGTAATGACGTTGCCGGTTGGCACCGGCTGCGGACAATTCGGTATTCAAAAAAGAGGAAACAAAGAACGCCTGTCACGACCGTGACATGCCAGGGATGGCATGTCCGAGCCTACATGGACGTACTCGTAGCGTGTCGTGATAGGTGGCTGTGTTTCCTCTGGTGACTGAACTCAAAGGGTGATCAGATCTTGACTGAAATTGGTATTATACAAACCGCGATGACAACTGCCTCGCCGCCTGGATCAGGAACTTGGAATAGTTTCGTGAGTCCTGTGCGCTGAGTGTTGCACTGTCGATGCAGGCACTGATGGCGGCAACCGGTTCGTTTCTCAGGTTCAGTACCGGCGCGGCAATACAGCTGAGATGGTACTCTATCTCGCCCTGGCTGACCGCATAGCCGAGCCGGTGGGCCCGGGACAATTCCTCTTCCAGCTCTGCCACTCGATTGTCCGCCAACGGCGCCACGCTTTTCTCGCCTTCCATGTAACTTTTCCTGAAGTTGGCCGACTGCATCGACAGAATGGCCTTGCCGGCGGCCGAGCGGTGCATTGGCATGGTCTGACCGATAAAGAGGTTGAGTGACGTATTAAGCGACGGTTCCACCTTGGACACCACCACCACCTTGTTACCTACCGGTACGGCGAGAAAAATCAGCTTGTGGATCTCGTTCTTGAGGATTTCGGCAATCGGAAAGAAATAGGGGATCAGGCTTTGTTTGTTGTACACGGTCGAGGCGATCTGAAAGATGCGTGAGCCGATGCAGTATGCCTTTTTACGGCTTGGATCCATGGCAATCAACTGATGTCTGAGCAGGGTCTGGGCGATACGGTGGCCGCTGGCCACCGGAATTCCCGTCTGCTCACAGATCTCCGTCAGGGTCAGCGGATAGGAGGCGGCGGCCAGCAGATCCAGGATCAGTACGGAGGCATCGACGGCCGGTGCCTTTGATTTTTCGACGTGTTCGTTCACTGTCTCACTCTCTTCTATATATGGAAAAAACGCTGGGCTTCGCGCCGGGATGGCCACCCTACTGTCCGCTTCCTTCTGTTAACCCAACAGAAAGAAAAAAATATCAAATACGTAACCTTTTGAAAAAGCGGGTAGTACCAAGCCTTGCGGCCTGACTGCCAAATTTTCGGTGCGCTTTGCTTGTTCCTCGGCATCACGGATGTCCCTGTTATAACAGGACTTTTATTGCGAGCGGCAGAAACATATTAGTATATTTTCATATTTGGAAATAAAATTCTATATAAGAATTAAATTTGACAGCAGAAAGGCCTGTCCATAGGATTGTTATCAAATTTAACAATGGGCCTTTTTCCATGAAAACGTATAACAACTTCATCCATAACGACTTTGTCGAAAGGGCAGAAGCCACGAAGATCCCGGTTTACAACCCCGCAAACGAAGAAGTCATTGGGCAGGTCAGTGCCGCCAGTGCGGAAGACGCCAAGGAAGCGGTCGAGATTGCGGCGGCAGCCCAGAAAGGCTGGCGCAAGCTGACCAGTATTCAGCGGGGGGATTACCTGCGCAGACTGGCCGATGCCCTGGTAGCGCGCAAGGATGATATCGGCCGGGCACTGGCGCTGGAGTCCGGCAAGGCGCTGGATGAAGCCACCAGCGAGGCTGTGTATGCGGCGGATATTACCTGCTATCACGCCGAGTGGGCACGCCGGATCGAAGGCGAGATTATTCCCAGCGACACTCCGTCCGAAAATCTGTTGCTGCAGCGCGAGCCCATCGGTGTGGTGGCCTGCCTGATCCCCTTTAATTACCCGGTCTATACCCTGATGCGCAAGATTGCCCCGGCCTTGATCACCGGCAATACCGTGGTGGTACGCCCGAGTAACAACACGCCCTGCTCGGCGTTTGAAATTGCCCGTGCGGTTCAGGAGGCCGGCCTGCCGCCCGGTGTGGTCAATGTGCTGGCGATGGACCACAGCACTGCCGAAATTGTCTGCACCCATCCCAGGGTCGGCATGATCACCCTGACCGGCAGCGTGGGAGCGGGGCGCAAGGTGCTGGAATACTCCCAGGTCAATATCGCCAAGTCGTCACTGGAGCTGGGCGGCAAGACCCCGGCCATCGTCGAGGCCGATGCCGATCTGGAAAAGGCGGCCAGCCAGATTGTTGCCTCCAAGACCACTCACTGCGGGCAGCTTTGTACCGCGGTCGAGCGGGTCTATGTACATGAGGCTGTTTATGACCGCTTCGTCGGCCTGCTGCGTGACCTGTTCAAACAACGTGCGTTTGGTGATCGTGCGAAGAACCCCGCTTTCATGGGGCCGCTTATCAATGAGAACACGCGCCTCGGTATCCATCAGATGGTACAGCGGGCCATCGATGATGGCGCCACGCTGGAAGTTGGCGGCTATATTCCCGAAGGACAGGGTCATTTCTACCCGCCGACCCTGCTGACCAACTGCCGCCAGGATATGGAAATTGTTCAGGAAGAAATCTTTGGTCCTGTCTTGCCGGTGCTCAAATACCGTGATGCCGAGGAGGCGTTAATGCTGGCCAACGATCACCAGTTCGGTCTGGCCTCGGTGATCTACACCGAGAATTACCGTACGGCCATGATGGTGGCCAACGAGATCGAGGCCGGCGAGATCTATATCAACCGCACGCCGGCCGATCCCTATCAAGGCTACCACGCGGGCTGGAAGCGCTCGGGACTGGGGGGGGACGACGGCAAGCACGGCATGCTCGAGTTTACCCAGACACGACTGGTCGTGCTCAGTTACTAAGCCCCTGCAATGGGCTCCGCAAACCCTGTTGTCCACGAGCCCCAGACAATTTACGAGGTATCCAGATGAAAGTAGCTTCCTGTCAGACTCACGTTGTTGCCGTACCGCCGCCCCATGTTGGTGGCATGTACTGGATTTTTGTCACCCTGCAGACCGAGTGCGGCATCGAAGGGGTGGGTGAGGTCTATGCGTCCACCTTTCACCCCAGGGTAATGGTCCCGGCCATCGAGGATGTGTTTGACCGGTATCTCAAGGGTGAAGACCCCCATCACATCGAGCGTTTCTTCCGGCAGGCCTACTCTAGCGGTTTTACCCAACGGCCCGATCTGACCATGATGGGCATCATCAGCGGCCTGGAGATGGCCTGCTGGGACATCATCGGCAAGGCGGCAGGCAAGCCGGTATATGAGCTGATCGGAGGACGGGTACACGACAAGCTGCGCTCCTATACCTACCTGTACCCGGTCAATAGGGCCGGTGACTACGACTACGACAGCGTCGAGCTGGCGGTCGAGTGCGCCCTGGAAAACATGGAAAAGGGCTTTACCGCACTGAAGTTCGATCCTGCCGGCCCCTATACCGCTTATTCCGGGCATCAGCTCTCGCTGGAAGATATCGACAAGAGCGCAACCTTCTGCCGCCGTATTCGCGAGGCGGTGGGCAACAAATGCGATCTGCTGTTTGGTACTCATGGCCAGATGGTGCCCTCGGCCGCCATTCGACTGGCCAAGCGGCTCGAGCCCTATGATCCGCTCTGGTTCGAGGAGCCGGTACCGCCGGGACAGGCCGAGGCCATGGGAAGGGTGGCGGCCAATACCTCGATTCCGGTGGCGGCAGGTGAACGGTTGACCACCAAGTACGAGTTCCATGATCTGCTGACCCACAAGGCAGCCTCGATCCTGCAGATGAACCTGGGCCGTGTTGGCGGCATTCTGGAAGCGAAGAAGATCGCCGGCATGGCCGAGGCTTTCTATGCCCAGATAGCTCCTCACCTGTACAACGGTCCGGTGGGTGCCGCCGCCAGTATTCAGCTGGCAACCGCGACACCCAACTTCCTGATCCAGGAAAGCATTCGTACCTGGGACGGATTCCATGCCGAAGTGCTGCAGGAGAAGATCGAGTGGCGGGATGGCTACATTATCCCCTCAACCAAGCCAGGGCTGGGCGTGGAGCTGAACATGGAGGTGGTCAAGGCTCATTCTCCCTATACCGGCAAGCGCCTGCACCTGCTGATGGATCCCAAGCCCTATGACTTCAAGGCGCGCGGCGATGACTGGAAACGCCAGCCGGATGCCGTGGAGTGATGAGCATGGAGTTCGATTTCATCATTGTCGGGGCCGGTTCGGCCGGCTGTATTCTGGCCAGTCGCCTGAGTGAGTCGGGGCGGCATTCGGTGCTGCTGCTGGAAGCCGGTGAAAAGGACGGCTCGCCCTGGTTCAAACTGCCGGTCGGCTTTGCTAAGACCTATTACAACCCCCGTTACAACTACATGTACTACAGCGAGGAAGACGCGGGCATGGCGGGGCGAAAGGTGTACGCCCCCCGGGGCAAGGTACAGGGTGGCTCTGGCTCCATCAATGCGATGATCTATGTGCGCGGCCAGGCGTTGGACTTCGACGACTGGGCGGCGGTCGGCAACGAGGGCTGGAGCTACCGGGAGGTGTTGCCCTACTTCAAAAAGCTGGAGCAACATCCGGCCGGCGACACCGAGTTCCACTCTGCCAGCGGGCCCATTGGCATAACGCCGATGAAAGGACGAGCCCATCCTGTCTGCGATTATTATCTGCGGGCGGCCGAGCAGCTGGGTTGGCCACTGAATGATGATTTCAACGGTGCCGGGGTGGAGGGCGCCGGTATCTACGAAACGAATATTCGCAATGGTCAGCGTGACTCCAGCAATACCGCCTACCTGAAGCCGGCGTTGAGCCGGCCTAATCTCAGCTTGCAGCGGGTAAGCATGGTACAGCGGGTATTGATTGACGAACAGCAACGGGCCACAGGCGTTGAGGTACTGCACCAGGGGGGGGTGCAGCAAATCCGGGCCCGGCGGGAGGTGATCCTGTCGGCCGGCGCCGTGGATTCTCCCAAGCTGCTGCAGTTGTCCGGTATCGGTGATCAGGCAATGCTGAGCCGGCATGGTATCGAGGTGCGCTGCCACCGGCCGGCGGTGGGGGAGAACCTGCAGGATCACCTCTGCGTCAGCTATTACTACCGGGCCAATATGAAAACCCTGAACGATACTTTCCGGTCGTTCTGGGGCAAGGCCTGGTCCGGACTCGAATACCTGATCAACCGTTCGGGACCGCTGTCGATGAGCGTCAATCAGGCTGGGGGGTTTTTCCGGGGCAGTGATGCAGAGCCGGCGCCCAATATCCAGCTCTACTTCAACCCCATGTCCTACCAGATACCCAAGGATCCCAATGCAAAACTGGAGCCGGAGCCTTATTCCGGTTTCCTGGTGGCGTTCAATGCCTGTCGCCCGACCAGCCGAGGTCGCATCGAACTGGCATCGAGCAACCCGCAGGACGCCGCCTTGATCAGGCCCAATTACCTGTCGACCGACAAGGACGTTAACGAGGTCATTCAGGGCAGTCGCCTGATCCGGACCCTGATGCAGGCGCCCGCGCTGCGGGAGATTACCGCCGAGGAAGTGCTGCCCGGGCCCGCGGTCGAGAGTGAGGAGGACATGCTGGCGTACTTTCGCGAGAACGGAGGCTCCATCTATCACCTGTGCGGTTCCTGCGCCATGGGGCCGGATCCCCGAACCACGGTGGTTGACAGCCGCTTGCGGGTGCATGGGCTCAAGGGGCTCAGGGTTATCGATGCCTCGGTTTTCCCCAATATTACTTCGGGCAATACCAACGCCGCCACCATGATGGTGGCGGAAAAGGGCGCCGACATGGTTCTTGCTGATCATGCCGGCTGCTAATCACAAGATGGATGAAGGATTATGACAAACGCGAAAAGAATCAAACCCCTGGTGTTCTGGCCTCCGTTCCTGCTGTTGATGGCCGCGGTGGCCATGAGCTTTGCCGATCTGGAGGTCTTCCTCGGGGTGACCTCGGCCATCAACGGCTGGATCCTGAACCACTTCTCCTGGCTGTTCAGCCTGGGAACCCTGCTTATGGTCGCGACCTGTGTCTGGGTGTTTTTTTCACCCCTGGGCAAGGTGCGCATTGGCGGTGAAAATGCCACGCCACTGATCAGCCGGTGGCGCTGGTTCTCCATCGCACTCTGCACCACGGTGGCGATCGGTATTCTGTTCTGGGCGACGGCCGAGCCCATGTACCATCTGCACAGTCCGCCCGCGTCGCTTGGCCTGGAGCCCGGATCGGCCGATGCGGCTCAGTTCGCCATCTCGACCATGTTTCTGCATTGGTCCTTTACCCCCTATGCCATCTATACGGTACCGGCACTGATGTTCGCGCTGGCTCACTATAACCTCGGCAAGCCGTTTTCACTGGGCTCCGCGCTCAGCCCGCTGTTCGGTGATCGCATGCTGGGCAAACCGGGTCACCTGATCGATGCGCTGGCGCTCTATGCGCTGGTTGCCGGCATGTCGGCGTCACTCGGTACCGGCGTGCTGACCCTGGCCGGCGGCCTGGACAACATGTTGTCGATCGGAACCGGACCTGTGGTGTTGGGCGCGATCACCCTGTTAATTGTGGTCAGCTTTATCCTGTCTGCGGCCAGTGGCCTGAAGAAGGGGATAGCCATGCTTTCGAGCCTCAATACCCGTATCTTTTTCCTGATCTGCGGTTTCGTGTTCGTGTGTGGCCCGACCACCTGGATACTGTCGATGGGGGTAGAAGGGCTTGGTGTCTACCTGGGCAACTTCATCGAAAAGAGCCTGTTTACCGGTGCTGCCTCGGGTGATCAGTGGCCGCAGTGGTGGACCATTTTCTACTGGGCCAACTGGCTGGCCTGGGCGCCGATCACGGCCCTGTTCCTGGGCAAGATTTCCCGGGGGTATACGGTCCGCGAGTTCCTGGTGATCAACATGATGTTGCCGGCCCTGTTTGCCTGCATCTGGATGTCGATTTTCAGTGGTACCGCGCTGAGCATGGACATGAATGGCGATGGCCTGCTCAACAAGGCCCTGCAGGCCACCGGTGCCGAGTCTGTGGTCTATACCATGCTGGATAACCTGCCGCTGGCGGGCATTACCGCGGCAGTGTTCATTTTTGTCTCCTTTCTGTCCTATGTGACGGCGGCGGATTCCAACACCGAAGCCATGAGCAACCTGTGCAGCGAAGACAGCGAAGCCAGCCTGTCCGGTGACACCCAGGCCCACGGCGCCAGTCTGAAACTGAAGCTGATCTGGGGGGGCACCATCGGCTTTGTAGCCTGGGTCATGACCAGTTTTGCCGGGGTCGATGGCATCAAGATGATGTCGAATCTGGGTGGCTTGCCGGCACTGCTGATTGTGCTGGGATGCAACGCCGCCCTGATCCACTGCCTGATGTCCGGACGCTTCCATAGTCGGGAGCCTGTTCGGCTGGGTAATGCCAGGGCAGCCTGATTACTGAACCTGCTTTATTGCCCGCACCGTGCTGATGCCGGTGCGGGCTTTTTTATTTGTCTCTTCAGCCGGTGATAACCCCATAAGCACCATGTTGATTTTGTGTTATGACTTTTCGTCATGCTTGATCGCATTTATATCATTTTGAAAATTTTCCCTGCTGAAGCATGCTTGGCGGCGATTGGAATCGTTGAAGGAATATTCGCCATATCGGTGAATAATGTTGTAGGGATTTATATGAAAAACATCAGACCCATTACCTTCTGGCCGGCGTTTGCCTGCCTTGCCCTGACGGTCATCTACACCATCATCGACAAGCAGAACTTTATTGCTGGCACCTCAACACTGAACAATGTGGTCATGGCCAACCTCTCCTGGCTGTTCAACCTCAGTGCCCTGTTTATGGTGTTCATCGCCGCCTATGCGTTTTGCTCGCCCATTGGCCGGGTACGCATCGGCGGTGAAAAGGCCACCCCCATGCTGACCCCGTTCCGCTGGTTCGCGGTTTCCTTAACCACTGTGATTGCCATGGGCATTCTGTTCTGGTCGGTGGCCGAGCCGGTTCTGCATTACCATGAACCACCGAAGTCCCTGGGGATAGTGCCGGAGAGCGCCGAAGCGATGCGGTTTTCCATGTCTACCATCTTCGTTCACTGGACCATTACTCCATATAGCATCTATACCGTTGCTGGCCTGGCCTTTGCGTTGGCGTTTCACAACCTCAAGCTGCCCTTTTCCATCGGCTCCATGCTGCGCCCGTTACTGGGTCGCAGGGTTGACGGCATCGGCGGCCAGGTGATCGATGGCCTGGCGCTGTTCTCTGTGGTGCTGGGCATGTCTGCCACCCTGACTTCCGGCCTGCTGGTGATCGGCGATGGCATGGAATCGGTGCTGGGCATCGAGAAAAGCGTGACCGGATACGCGATCATCGCCATCGTTATTATCGGCTCCGCCATCATGTCGGCTGCCTCCGGCCTGTATCGTGGCATCCAGACCTTGGCGCGCATCAATACCTGGCTCTACTTTACCGGTGCACTGTTCATCTTCATCGTGGGTCCGACCGTTTTCATCCTGTCGCTGGGAGTCGAGTCACTCGGTGTCTATCTGTCGGACTTCTTTGCCCGCAACCTGGTGACCGGCGCCTCCGGTAACGACCAGTGGCCGGGCTGGTGGACCGTGGCCTTCTTTGCCAGCTGGTTTGCCTGGGCCCCGCTCAGCTGCCTGTTCCTCGGCAAGATTGCCCGGGGTTATACGGTGCGTCAGTTCATCATCGTCAACCTGTTGCTGCCGTCCCTGTTCGGTTTCCTGTGGTTCAGCATCTTCAGCGGCTCTTCACTGTATTTCGACACCACCCTCGGCGGCATCATGTACCAGGCCTATCAGGATAATGGTTTCGCCTCGGTGATTTATGTGCTGTTCGATCAGCTGCCCGGCAGCACCCTGCTCAGCGCGCTGTTCATCTTTGCCTGTTTCATCACCTTTATTACCGCCGCCGACTCCAATACCGATGCTATCGGTGGCCTCTGTATCAAGGGGGTGGATGCCGAAAATCTGAAGTCACCCTTGTGGGTCAAGGCCACCTGGGGCTGTGCCATCGCCTTTGTTGCCTGGATCAGTGCGAGTTATATCGGCGTCGATGCGATCAAGATGCTGTTTAACCTGTCGGGCGTGCCGGGCATGTTGATTGTGGTCGGTGCGGGCTTTGCCTTCCTGAAGCTCGCACAGCGGGTGCAGGTCAATGGACACACTGTCGAGCTGAAGCCGGCCGTGCTGGCCGAGATGGAAGCAGGTGACGAGACAAGACATGCAACGCCGGTGTTGCAACAGAAGTAAGCGATTCAACTTTGTGGCAAATGGAGCCGAACAGGCTCGGTTCCAGAACTATTTTTGAGGGTTTAGCATGCAATACGTAAGATTGGGCCAGTCCGGCCTGAAAGTATCCCGTCTCTGCCTCGGCACCATGAATATGGGCTCGAAGGAATGGAAACCCTGGATCTTCAATGAGAAGGAAAGCGAGCCGATTATCGCGCATGCGCTTAACATGGGGGTCAACTTTATCGATCTGGCGGATTTCTATTCCATTGGTGCCGGTGAAGAGGTGGTCTGTAATGTGCTGCGCCGCATCGCCCGTCGTGACGAGCTGGTCATTACTACCAAGGTGGGCTACGCCATGAGTAACGACATCAATGCCCAGGGCCACTCGCGCAAGCATATCTTCGATGCCATCGACGGCTCGCTCAAGCGTATGGGCATGGATTATGTCGACATCTACATGCTGCATTATTTTGATACCGAAACCCCGGTGGAAGAAACCATGGGCGCCCTCAACGATATCGTGCTGGCCGGCAAGGCCCGTTATATCGGTGTGTCCACCATGTACACCTGGCAGCTGGCGAAGATCCTGCAGGTCTGCGACAAGAACGGCTGGGCCCGCCCGATCAACATGCAGCTGCAGCTGAACTGCGCCTACCGGGAAGAAGAGCGGGAGATGATCCCCTTCTGCCTGGATCAGGGCATCGGCGTGTCGGTATTCAGCCCGCTGGCCCGGGGCATTCTGACCAGTGATCTGCAGTCCACCCGTAACCAGACCGACTTCTTTACCGCCGAAATGTACAACGATCAGGCTTCCAGGGATATCGCCCATTCCGTAGCCAAGGTTGCCGATGCTCGGGGTTGTCTGCCGGCGCAGGTGGCTCAGGCCTGGGTACTGCAGAAATCGGAGGTCTCCTCGATGCTGGTGGGCGCCGACAGTCCGGCCCAGTTCGACAGTGCACTGGCGGCGCTTGAAATGACGTTGACTGCGGATGAGCTTTACGAAATCGAGCGTAACTATACGCCATGCGATTTGATCAACGACTACACCGCTGGCAAGCGCATTGCGCGCAGCCCGCGTCCGGCCAGGGCGCCGTTCGCTGACTAACCGCTGGGGTTTTCAGCACTGATATTCTGTTGGTCACTTTGGTCACTTTGGTCACTATTTGCCCCGCCATGGCGGGGCTTTTTTATGCCGAGTACAGAGCGGCCTGCCGGGTTGTGATCATTTTTGCTGCCGGTGCCGTCAGTCCGGGCTGATCTCACGCAGCCACTTGGTAAAGCGAATAACCTTGGCCAGCCCCTGGCGTTCGGCGTTGATGTCCAGCCAGTAGCCATAGGGGCCGCTGACTTCGATGTTGCTGAAGGGCACCAGGGAACCTGATTGCAGCTCGCGGCTGATCATGTGTTTGTCGATAATGGCAAAACCAGCGCCGTTAACGGCGGCATTGGTCACCTGATCCAGGGTGCTGAATTCCATGCCGCGATTGGCATCAACCTGATCGGTGAGGCCGGCGGCCTGCAGCCAGTTTTGCCACACCGGCAGTCGTTCGCCCTTGTGCAGTATGTGAAGCAGGCTGCTATCGGCTTTTTCCAGATGTTGTGCCTGCTCGAGCAGTTCCGGCGAGCAGACGGCGACGTGCTGCTCCAGCATGATCAGCTCACTGTAATGGCTTGGTCTGGCGGTGCGACCAAAGCGAATACAGCAATCGAACAATTTATGGTCGTCGTCACTGTTGTGAATGGACAGCTCGAGCTCGGGGGAGTGCCGATGCAAGCTGGCCAGGCGGGGAGCCAGCCAGCGGGTGGCAAAGGTGGGAGGCACCAGCAGGGCCAGCTTTTGCCGTTGTTTGGGATCCCGCAGCTCCTGCACCGCGCTTTCCATCAGGTTGAAAGACTGCTCCAGTTTGGCAAGCAGTTGCTTGCCAGACTCGGTCAGTTCCAGGTGATGATGACGGCGAATGAACAGGGGAACACCGAGGTAATCCTCGAGCTGCTTGATCTGCCGGCTGACCGCACTCTGGGTGACGTGCAGCTGGCTTGCCGCCTGGGTGAAGCTTAAACACCTGCCGGTGGTTTCGAAAACACGCAGGGCGGTTAACGGGGGTAATGAGCGCATGATGGTCCGGGGTTTGGTCGCAGGGCTTAGGGGCATTATAAGTGATAGTCTCCTGCCACAGTAGCCCATGCCTTATCGCCGATCGACTCAGGAAATGAGCCCCTGGCTGCGTTCCGCCCTCTTTGCCTCGGATAACCAGTCGATCAGCTCTTCAATCGGCATGGGGCTGGCGCACCAATATCCCTGGGCCTGGTCACAACCCAGCTCTTGCAGCAACGCTATCTGTGACTCCGTTTCCACGCCTTCCGCCACTACCGTCATCGACAAGCCATGGGCCATACGGATGATGGCGTCTACTATGCCTCTGTCGTCCTGCTCCTGAACAATGTCGTCAATAAAGCTGCGGTCGATCTTGAGTGTATCGACCGGCAGGCGCTTCAGGTAGCTCAGGCTGGAATAGCCGGTGCCGAAGTCGTCCAGGGCAATGGAGACTTGCGCCTCGCGTAATTGGGTTAATAACCTTTCGGCCCGTTCCTGCTCTTGCATCAGGCTGCTTTCGGTCAGCTCCAGCGACAACCGCTGGGGGGCTACCTCAGCCAGGTGCAGCCGGGTCAGCAGCTGTTCGGCAAACTCGTCCTGGGTCAGCTGCCGGGCGGTGATATTGACGGCAATGGACTGATTGAAGCCATGACGGGCCAGCTGCTGCAGATCGCGACAGGCTTGTTCGATCAGCCAGTAGCCGATGGGGATGATAAGCCCCGTGTCTTCCAGGACCGGAATAAACAGCTCCGGTGACACCGGGCCCAGATCTTGCGGATGCCAGCGCATCAGGGCTTCAAACCCCAGGATCCGGCGGCTTTGCAGGCAGAGTTTGGGCTGGTAATGGAGGCTGAAATCCTGCTGTTGCCAGGCCCGGTGCAAGGCGTTTTCCAGCGACACTGTGCTGATGGGGAGCACGGCCTTGGCCGGAGGAGTATAAGCGCAGATGCTGTTACGTCCTTTTTGTTTGGCTTCCGCCAGGGCGTGTTCGGCGTGGCGCATCAGTTCGTCCGCCGTCCGGCCGTCTTCGGGCCAACGGACGATACCCATGCTGGCGGTAATGAAGAGGGTATGCTGGGTCAGGTTGAAGGGCTGAGCCAGCAGCTGTTTCAGTCGCCGGGACCAGGCCGTTACATCGACGGATGCATCTCCCCCGGGCAGCAGCAAGGAGAATACGTCGCCGGTCCTGGCCAGATGACTGTCGGCATGACATTGCTGACGTAGTCGATCCGCCACCAGACACAACAATTCATCGCCGGCCTCGTGACCCAGGTTGTTATTGATCTGCTTGAACCTATCCAGGCCGATCAGCAACAGGTACCCCTGTTTTCGGGCAGTAAAGGCACGTGTCAGGGCCTGATGAAAATACCGCCTGTTGGCCAGCCGGGTCAGGGTATCAAAGTGGGTCAGCTCGATCAGCCTTGCCTGTTTTCGGGTCAGGGCCTGATGATATTTGAGATGCGCCTTCCAGGCTTTCTGCACCAGGGAACGGGTCAGGCCATAGAATGCCAGTCCGGTCAACAACACGAAACCGACCCCCTTGATGGTGTGCAGCCAGCTCAGCTCAGTGCCGTAACGGGCAATCAGCAGGTTGGTCAGGGCGTCGGAGCCAAGTATCCAGCCGGCAGCGATCAGCACATAAAAAAGAGTCAGGCGGAGCGGCATGGTCCAGAGGGAAAGGGGAAAGCTGTCCTTGCCTGGCATCTTGCCGAGCTTGTCGAGATAGTCTTCTGTGCCGAGGGGCTCTGGTGGCTTCATGGGATGGTTCAGTGATCAAAGCAATAAACGAGCTTGCGAGGGTAGCCGGAGGCAGTGGCTACTGTCTAACAGTTTAGGTGAGTGATTCGGTTGAGCCACCCGGAAGCCGGCATTAGGCATTAGCCTCATGTCTACGCCGCGGGTTATGTGTACTTTTTTTTGCACAAGATTATTTTTTATTGAGAACAGAGTGAACGCTTATCTATATATATAACAATGACTTGTGAGCGGCTTAACAAAAACAAAGTGATTTAATATGCATATATTGTAAAAATTATGTGACTAAAGATGGCATTTCTGCTTTGCCAGTTTATGGCTTCCCAAGGTAAACTGTGGCTCCCAAGCAATAGGGTCAATAATCAGTCGTTACCTAAACAGACAAAATAGAAGAAACCATATATGACGGAACGTACTCACCTCGGAACTTTACAAGTTGCTACCGTTCTTCACGATCTGGTAGTTAATGAAATCATTCCCGGCACCGGTGTCGAGCCCGCAGCTTTCTGGGCTGGCATGGAACAAATCGTCAACGATTTGGCTCCCAAAAACCGTGCCCTGCTGGCCAAGCGGGAACAGCTTCAGCAACAGATTGACCGCTGGCACCAGTCGCA
Source organism: Zobellella maritima (assembly GCF_003075035.1). Lineage (GTDB taxonomy): Bacteria > Pseudomonadota > Gammaproteobacteria > Enterobacterales > Aeromonadaceae > Oceanimonas > Oceanimonas maritima. The sequence goes on from NZ_QCZE01000001.1 coordinate 415,937, forward strand.
CCAACCCCATGATGCGGTTGCCTACAAGCAATTTTTACAAGAAATAGGTTACCTGCTGCCTTCGGTGCCTGATTTTGAAGTCACCACCACCAATGTGGATGACGAGCTGGCGACCCTGGCGGGACCACAACTGGTAGTACCGGTCAACAATGCCCGTTATGCGCTCAATGCCGCCAACGCCCGCTGGGGCAGCCTGTATAACGCCCTTTACGGCAGCGATGCCATCCCTGAAAGCGACGGTGCAGAGAAAACCAAGGCCTTCAACCCGCGGCGTGCCGCCAAGGTCGTTGCCTGGGGACGTGCGCTGCTGGATCAGGCCGCTCCCCTGGCCAACGGCAGTCATGCGGATGCCACCGCCTACCGGGTGGTGGACGGCAACCTGCAAGTGACCCTGACAAACGGTGAGTTGACTACCCTGGCCCAGGCCGACAAGTTTGCCGGTTATAACGGCGAGCCGTCTGCGCCGGTCGCCGTATTGTTACGTAACAACGGCCTGCATATCGAACTGCAGTTTGACCGTACCAGCCCGGTGGGCAAGGATGACAAGGCCGGCATCAAGGATCTGCTGCTGGAATCCGCCCTGTCCACCATCATGGACTGCGAAGACTCGGTTGCCGCTGTGGATGCCGAAGACAAGGTCGGCGTCTATCGCAACTGGCTGGGCCTGATGAAGGGCACCCTGACCGAAAAGGTGCAGAAAGGCGACAAAGAGGTGGTGCGCAGCCTGAATCCGGATCGGGAGTACCTGGATCCGAATGGTCAGCCCATCAGCCTGCACGGCCGCAGTTTGCTGTTTGTGCGCAACGTGGGTCACCTGATGACCAACGAGGCGGTGCTGGACAAAGACGGCAACGAAGTACCCGAAGGCATTATCGATGGCCTGGTGACCTGCCTGATCGCCATCCATGATCTGAAGGGCAACGGCAAGTTCAAGAATTCCCGCACCGGCAGCGTTTATATCGTCAAACCCAAGATGCACGGCCCGGAAGAAGTGGCCTTTGCCTGCGAGTTGTTCGGCCGTGTCGAACAGGTGCTGGGTCTGGCCACGAATACCCTGAAAGTGGGTATCATGGATGAAGAACGTCGTACCAGCGCCAACCTCAAGGCCTGTATCTTTGAGGCCCGCGAGCGGGTGGTGTTCATCAACACCGGCTTCCTCGATCGCACCGGTGATGAAATTCACACCAGCATGGAAGCAGGCCCTGTGGTTCGCAAGGGTGCCATGAAGCAGCAGGCCTGGATCCAGGCTTACGAGAACAACAACGTGGACGTAGGTCTGGCTGCCGGCCTCAAGGGGCGTGCCCAGATTGGCAAGGGCATGTGGGCAATTCCCGACAACATGGCGGATATGCTCAAGGAAAAAATCGCCCACCCTCAGGCCGGTGCCAACACCGCCTGGGTACCGTCGCCGACTGCGGCTACCCTGCATGCGACCCATTACCATCAGGTTAATGTATCGGCCCGTCAGGAGGAGCTGAAGAGCCGCGAAGCTGCCAGCCTGGATGATTTGCTGACCATTCCGTTGCTGGCCGATCCCGCTGCCTTGACCGCAGACGAGATCCAGCAGGAACTGGATAACAATGCTCAGGGTATCCTGGGTTATGTGGTGCGCTGGATTGATCAGGGCGTGGGCTGTTCCAAGGTGCCGGATATCAACCATGTAGGACTGATGGAAGACAGGGCGACCCTGCGGATTTCCGCCCAGCATATTGCCAACTGGCTGCGCCATGGCATCTGCACCAAAGAGCAGGTGCAGGAAACCATGCAGCGCATGGCGAAGGTTGTTGACCAGCAGAATGCCGGCGATCCCCTGTACCGTGCCATGGCTCCCGGTTTTGACGGTGTGGCGTTTGAAGCCGCCTGTGCCCTGGTATTTGAGGGTACCGTCCAACCCAGCGGCTACACCGAGCCCCTGTTGCATGCCTATCGGCGCAAGCTGAAGGCACAAGGCTAAGCGCTAGCAGAACCCAAAAATCCCCGGCTGGTCCGGGGATTTTTTTGTGTATAGGTCATGAATTTTATTCATCTGCTCCATGCGAAAGTATCATGGTTTTTTTGGGGCGCAATATCGGATGTAACCTGTTAGTCTTTCGCCCAATTGAACCAATAATTAATGACAGCAGCGCGGACCGGCAACATGATCAAACGCTTGGTAGTTTCCCTTTCTTCCCTGATCTTCAGCGTCTTCCTGCTGATGGGAGGAAATAGCTTTGTGATGACCCTGCTGGGGGTCAACCTGGGGTTGAAGAAGATCGAACCGACCCTGATTGGTAGCATCATGGTCTGTTATTCCATCGGTTTTGTGCTGGGTTCCCTGTATGGTCCCAAGGTGATTGTCCGGGTTGGGCATATCCGGGCCTTCGCGGTATTCAGTGCCGTGCTGGCCAGTTCGACCCTGCTCTTCCCGTTGACCGAGAGCATCATCGTCTGGGCACTGCTGCGCGCCCTGAGCGGGATCGCCATCGCGGGCAGCCTGGTCGTGATCGAAAGCTGGTTTAGTGCCGTGGTCAGCAATGAGAACCGGGCCACCCTGTTTTTTACCTATCAAATTTGTGTCTACCTGGCCGCGACAGCCGGTCAGCTGATGATCGGCCTCACCGACCCGGCGGCGTTCGTGCCCTTTACCCTGGGCGCCATCGTGCTGACGGCGGCCCTGGTGCCCTTGTCCCTGAGCCGGATGGAGGCGCCGACCATAGAACACAGTGAACAGCGGCTCAGCATCAAATCGATCATTAAGGATTCTCCGCTGGGCCTGCTGGCTTCCTTGAGCAGCGGCATCCTGATCAGCAGCTTTTATTCGATGGGGCCGGTTTTCGCCATAGAGGTTGGCCTGCCCGTGACCCAGCTATCCTATTTTATGGCAGCTTCCGTATTCACCTTTATCCTGTTTGCCTGGCCGCTGGGCCGGCTGTGCGACAAGCTGGACCGCAACAAGATCATGGTGTGGATCAATATGCTGATCGCCGCCAGCGCCTTGGGGGTGGTGTTTAGCGGTCATCTGCATCTCTGGTTGTTGATAGGCTTTTCGTCCCTGTTTATGGGCATGGTGGCGGCTATCTACCCGGTTGCGGTGGCGATCACCAATGACCGCATGGAAGCCCATCAAATCGTGGCGGCCAGTACCACCTTGCTGTTGAGTTATGGTCTGGGCAGCTCCCTGGGTCCCTTGTTTAGCTCGTCCATGATGACACTGCTGGGGGCTGAAGGCTTGTATTACGGTTGTGCCGGGGTTGCTTTCCTGCTCGGTGTCTATGCCTGGATCTGGCAGTGGCGCAGCAAGTCGGTACCTGTGCTCGAGCAGGCCCACTATATACAGACTCCGGTGGAAACGGCCGGTATTATCGTCGAGCTGGATCCTCGTAATGAAGAGTTTGTCGATGTGCCCCTGGAAGAGGTTTTTCCGGATATGGAAGCCGAGGAAATTGCCGAGGCCCAGGCCAGCCAGATGGAGCTGGAGTTGCCCGAGCCTGAACCGGAGCCCGAAGAGAAACCGCCGGTTGAACAGTCCCTGGCAACGAATATCTAACTAACCTATACCACTACATCTCGAGACAGAGTTGAGGGGCCTCGATAAGGGGGCCCTCTGCGCCTGGCCGGAAGCCACTCCTGCCTGGTGCGGGGGTGCCCCTAAGGGGCAAGGTCGGCATCATGCTTCGGCCACATCGCCTGTTGCCACCCCTGACGGTGGATTCATCATGGGTCTTACCCCACCTGATTCATAAAACTGTCAACCCCTTGGGATAGGCTGGACTGACCCAACCGCCTGCAAGGAATGACAGTGATGCGTACAACTTTATCTTTGCTTATTCATGAGAACGCCAACCGACTGCGGGCCCGTGAGCCCGAGCGGGATATTGCTGGCTGTGACGACTGCCGTCTGGCCGAATTGTGGCTCTGGCTGGATGAGCAACAAAGCAAACAGCTCTCGCCCGGCAGGGAGCAGGTTCAGCTCTAAATAACTGTTCCTCATTGTGCTACAGCAATCAGGCTCGAACGCAGACTCGCCATAATCCCATCCTTGGGGGCTCAGCCGCGCCACTGACCGCCATGGATGGCGGGAATGCCGGAACAGCAGAAGCATTTTCCGGTCCTGGCGCGGAGGGGCTGCTAATCGAATCCTGACTTCTGTCTAAAATGTAGCGGTATTTGTATCAGTTATTTAGCGCTATTTGCGTATGTCTCCGCGGATTGGATAGTGGCCTGACGGACAGCCCGGTTCGTCCTTGCCGCATCTCCGTTTGCCGGGCCCAGGCTCGGCGCCTTTGAGACAGCGCATGTCGGCGGCGGTCAGCGCCGCTTCCCGCCCGGCACCCTGGGCGGACGCCCTTCAATACTCCTTCTGTAGTCCGGGCCCCTTTCACCGGTGGCCCGGCCTCGTCGAGGGATTTTTAATTAGGTATTGCTAATATAATGGCTCGCGGTATGATGAGTTCATGCTGATCTAAGGAAGCCTGTTGTGACTGTGGTTAATTTTACCCCCTGGAGTGCCCTGTTCGGCGGCATGCTGATCGGCCTGGGTGCGTTGTTGCTAATGGTGGTGGCCGGCCGGGTAGCCGGTATCAGCGGCATTATCTCGGGGATCGGCAGCCAGCCCGACAAGGGCTGGCGACTGGCATTCGTGGTTGGGCTGCTGCTGATCCCCCTGCTGCTGTTTCAGGCCAAGATGGTCGAGGTGCCGTCGCTCGCGGCCGTGGCGCCCGGCAAGCTGTTGCTGGCCGGTCTGCTGGTGGGCGTCGGCACCCGTTTGGGCAATGGCTGCACCAGTGGCCATGGTATCTGCGGTATGGGGCGGGGCTCGCTGCGCTCTGTGGTGGCGACCCTGGTGTTTATCGTGGCCGGTATGGTCACCGTCACCCTGCTGAAATGAGGTAAGCCTGATGCTGTATGTTATCAGTTTGCTGTCCGGTGGTCTGTTTGGCCTGGGACTGGTGCTCTCGGGTATGATCAATCCGGCCAAGGTACTGGGCTTCCTGGATCTGTTCGGTGACTGGGATCCCAGCCTGGGGCTGGTCATGGCGGGGGCACTGGCGGTGTATGCGACCGGTTTTTGGCTGTGGCGCAAACAGCACAGTCAATGTGTGCTGGGCACCGATCTGCCCAGGGTGCCGGCCCCGATGATCGATGCCCGGCTGCTTCTCGGCGCCCTGATCTTCGGTATCGGCTGGGGGTTGGTGGGCATATGTCCCGGTCCGGCCATCGGCTTGACCGGTAGCCTGCAATGGCAGGCTGGGCTTTTTGTGCTGGCGATGGCGGCGGGATTCTGGCTGGTGGGTCGTTTGACGGTAGCTGGAAGCGGTAAGCGTTAAGCCAGTCAAATTGGCGGACGCTGGGGTGATTGGACCAACCCAATGAAAAGGCTGCGATCCCTTGCCGGGATGCCGCAGCCTTTAACATTTTGTTTCCGTTTTCTGGCTTACAGCTGATGCAGGTAATCCAGTACCACCTGGTGATGATCCTTGGTCTTGAACTTGTCAAACACCTTTTCTACCTGACCCTGTTCGTCTATCAGGAAGCTGATGCGATGGATGCCGTCGTATTCCTTGCCCATAAATTTCTTGGGGCCCCAGACCCCGAAGGCGTCGGCTACCGCATGGTCTTCATCGGACAGCAGGGTGAAGTTCAGTTCGTCCTTCTGTTCGAATTTCTTCAGACAACTGACCGGGTCCGGGCTGATACCCAATACCACCACATTGCGCTGTGCCAGTTCGGACTGGCTGTCGCGCAGGCCGCAGGCCTGTACCTTGCAACCGGGGGTCATCGCCTTGGGATAAAAGTAAACCAGTACTTTCTGGCCGCCGAAATCGCTCAGGCTGATGCTGTTGCCGTTCTGGTCCGACAGGGTAAATGCAGGCGCTGTGCTGCCTTGGCTCAAGTAGGTCATCCGCACTCCGGTTTTTGGTTATTTACGTTTGAGACGAAAACTGTGTCGCTTACTTTCCAGCTCATGGCAGAGGGCTTCGAAAGCGCGTTCGGCCTCGCCATCGGCAAGACTTTCGGGGAGATTCAATTGAAAGTCGGCCTGGAACAGGCCCGATTCATCACCGCCAAGGGTCTGGCTTTGCATTGCCTGTATATCCCAGCCCCGGTCGCTGAAGAACTGGGTGCAACGATTGACGATTCCCGGCCGGTCCGGTACCACCAGCTCTACATAGGCGCTCAGGGCATAGCTGGGCTGTACCAGTACCTGGGTGCGCTTCATCATGGTGATCAGGGACTGACTCTGACCGAACAGGGGCAGGGTGGTTTCCAGGCGGGTGATCTGGTTCCAGCTCCCGGACAACAGCAGGATAAAGGTGAATTCATTACCGAAGATACCGAGCCGGCTATCGACAATATTGCAACCGCAATCGGTGACATGACGGGCCACTTCGTTAACGATGCCGGGTCTGTTTTCACCTATGGCGGTCACCACAAGATGATGGGTCATCAGGCTGTCCGAAAATTACTGGTAAACAAGCCGGTCATGGTAGCACAAATATCCATGGGCTCCAGCGGCTCTCTTGTATTCCACGGGGGGGACCACTACCATACGGGCTCTTGATTACCAACGGGAATGTCCATGTTCAGCGGCAGCATAGTGGCTTTGATCACCCCCATGACGCTCGCGGGTGAAATCGATTTTGTCAGCCTGGAGCGGCTGGTTCAATATCATATCGACAGCGGCACCCATGCCATCGCCGCCATGGGGACCACGGGTGAGTCGCCGACGCTGACCACGGACGAGCATCTGGAAGTGGTCAGGGCGGTACTGACCTTTGCCGGAGGGCGCATTCCCGTGATCGGTGGCTGCGGCTCCAACAATACCCGTCAGGCCATTCGCCTCAGCCTGGAGATGGAGCGGATGGGGGTGGCGGCGGGACTGTCGGTAACGCCATACTATAACAAGCCTTCCCAGGATGCCCTGCTGGCCCATTATGGCGCCATTACCCGGGCCAGTGCCTTGCCTCAGCTCCTTTATAATGTGCCGGGGCGTACCGGTTGTGATCTGCTGCCCGAAACCGTTGCCCGGCTGGCGGAACTTGAGCCGGTGATCGGTATCAAAGAAGCCAGTGGCCGGCTCGAGCGGGTGAGCCGGCTCAAATCCCTGTGCGGAGATGACTTTCTATTGTTCAGTGGCGACGACGACCTCGGACTGGACTTTGTCCGCCTGGGCGGGCACGGGGTGATTTCGGTGACCGCCAATGCGGCGGCTGCGGAGATGGCGAGCCTTTATCGGGCGGCATTGGCCGGTGACTGGCCACGAGCGCGCGCGCTCAACGAACGGCTGATGACGCTGCACCAAAACCTGTTCTGTGATAGCAATCCAATACCAGTGAAATGGGCCTGTATGCAGTTGGGGCTCATCGATACACATATGCCGCGCTTGCCCCTGATCCCCCTGAATGCCTCTGGCCAGGACAAGGTGATGGCAGCGTTGAGCCAAGCGGAGTTAATAGGGCGTGGATAAGATGGTAAAGAATAAAAGGATACTGGTCGGCCTGCTGGCCCTGACTGCTCTGGCGGGCTGCAGCAGTCCGGAAAAACGCAGCCAGGCCAACCGGGGGTTTGATTATCAGCAGGAATCCTTGCGTATCAGGCCCCTGCTGATACCGGCCGGCCTGGATGCCCCGGCCTTTAACAACGAGTTTGTGGTACCGGCCTTATCCGCCCAGGCCGCCCTGGGTGCCAAAGGCACCGAGCTGGATATCCGTCCGCCGATCCAGATCCTGCCCTTGATCCGTGGCTCACAGGTGGCGGACCAGGGCTCAGCCCTCTGGTTCTATCAACAGCGCCTGGATCAGCCTCTGGAACAGGAGTTGGCGCAGGCTCTGGAAAGCTTCCTGAAAAAACAGAAGATTGATTTCAACAGCAATGACCAGGGGTGGCTGACCGACTGGGTCGGTGCCAAGGGTGAGCCTGAACTCAGGTACGTATGGCAGTTTGCACCGGATCCGGTGCGCCGCGCCGTGGCGCTCTCGGTAACTATCGTCGAGCAGCGCGGTGCTTCAACCCTGCGGCCCCAGGATCGGCAAAGGGCCGAGGCGGTTATGCTCAACGCCTTTTCACTGGACTATCAGTCCGCATTGACAGCCCGTGAAAATGAACTGGACAAGGGGCCAATCGGGATTGAACTGGACTCGGCCCAGGGCCGGGTACTGGCAGCCGAGGGTTACGACCGGACCTGGCGCCGCCTGGTCACCTTGTTGCCGAAAATGGGGTTCGCTATCACCAACCGCCAGCAGGCGCTGGGTTACGTAGATGTTGAATTTGATGGCCTGAGCGACGGCAAATGGCAGAAGCTGGGCCTGCCGGCCCTGGATATCCCTGAGGATGAATATCGGATCCAGTTGGGGGATTTGGGGAATCAGACCAGTATCATGATCAATGACAAGGAGCGGGTGCCGGTATCGGCCGAGGTGCTGGACCATTTCGGCAGGACGCTGGCCAAGGCCTTCGAGCGTACCGAGCTTATCAGGTAACCGCAGTCCTTCCCCGGTGGCAGGACATGCGAGGGGGCGGAGCGGATGGGCGAAATCCAGCAGGGATTTATCCTGACCCGGCACAGCCGGGATCTGTCGGGTAACACCGAGATAGTGTACTGGCTGTGCAGCGAACAGGGGCCGGTCAAACTGGTGTTGCAAGGCGAGCGACCGCTGTTGATGGTGCCGGTCGAGGAGGCGTCCTCCATCGCCGGCCTGCTGGCCGGCATCGACTACCAATGGGCCGAACCCGGCTTGCAGACCTTTGAACACAGGCCGGTCGCGGTACTCTATTTTACCACTCTCGCCAGCCATAAACGGGCGGCAACCCTGCTGCGGGGCGCCGGCATTGTCGTCTATGAAGACGACATCCGGCTCCATGAGCGCTACCTGTTCAGCCGTTTCATTCAGGGGGCGGTGGATTTTGTCGGCCATCAGCTGCCGGCATCCGGTTATCGTTGTTTTACCCAGCCGCGGCTCAGGCCCGGTGGCTGGCAACCGACATTCAGCACCCTGTCCCTCGATATCGAATGTTCGGCCAAGGGCGAACTTTACTCAATCGGCCTCTATGGCAGGGGGCTGGCCCGGGTGCTGATGATAGGGGAACCCGAGCCCGCCGCGACCGATATCTGCTGGGTCGCCGACGAGCCCGCCTTGTTGACCGCCCTTGAGCAGGAGCTCAACCGGTATGATCCCGACCTGATCATCGGCTGGAGTCTGGTCAACTTCGATCTGCGACTGATCCTGCAGCGTGCGGCCCTGCATGGGCTGCGGCTGAAGCTGGGCCGGGGAGGCGAGGCAGCTTATCTGCGCGAGTCCAGCCATAGCGGCCAGGTGTTCGTTACCCTGCCGGGGCGGGTGGCTATCGATGGCATAGACGCGCTCAAGACCGCCTGTTATCAGTTTGACAGTTTCAGCCTGGAACAGGTAGCGCAGCAACTGCTGGGACGAGGCAAGCAAACCGAGGATGTGGCCAACCGGCTGGCGACCATCCAGCGGGATTTTCGCCACAACAAGCCCAAGCTGGCGGCCTACAACCTGGAGGACTGCCGCCTGGTGTGGGATATCTTCGAGCATACCCGGCTGCTGGATTTTTTGCGGCTGCGTAGCCAGCTTACCGGGCTCGAGCTGGATCGCAGTGGCGGCTCGGTTGCTGCCTTCACCCATCTCTACCTGCCCCATGTGCATCGAGCGGGCTATGTGGCGCCCAATCTGCCCGCCGACGGTGGCCTGGCCAGCCCGGGCGGTTATGTGATGGAGTCAAGGCCCGGCCTCTATCGCCATGTGCTGGTGCTGGATTTCAAGAGTCTGTATCCCTCTATTATCCGTACCTTCAAGATAGATCCCCTGGGATTGGTCCTGGGGCTGCAGGAGGCGGATGCCATCCCCGGCTTCCGTGGCGGGTTGTTTTCTCGTCACCGGCATTTTTTGCCGGCCATTATCGAGGCCTTGTGGCAACAGCGGGATCAGGCCAAGCAGCAGCAGGACGGCCCGCGCTCCCAGGCTATCAAGATCCTGATGAACTCCTTTTACGGGGTACTGGGTTCGGGGGGCTGCCGTTTCTATGATACCCGGTTGGCCTCGTCCATTACCCTGCGTGGCCATGACATCATGCAGCAAACGGCCGGCTGGATTGAGCGGCAGGGGCACAGGGTGATCTATGGCGACACCGATTCGGTCTTCGTGCTGCTTGCCGGCAGCCATGACGAGGCTTCGGCCAGCCAGGAGGGGAGGCGCCTGGCTGGCCTGGTCAACGACCAATGGCGGCTGATCCTGGCCGATCAGTTCCGGTTGCAGAGTCACCTGGAGTTGCAGTTCGAGACCTATTATTCCCGGTTTCTGATGCCTACCATCCGCGGCCGGGAGCAGGGTTCGAAAAAGCGCTATGCGGGACTGAGCGTAAAGAGTGGCCGGGTGTCGCTGGTCTTCAAGGGCATGGAGACGGTGCGTTCGGACTGGACCCCTCTGGCCCAATGGTTTCAGACCGAGCTATATCGGCTGGTATTCGATGACCGGGATCCCAGTGACTTTGTGCGTACTGCCCTGGCGCAGACCCTGGCCGGAGAGCGGGATGCCCAGCTGGTCTATCGCAAGCGCCTGCGGCGGCCTCTGGCCCAGTATGTAAAGAGCCAGCCTCCCCAGGTGCGGGCGGCCCGGCTGGCCGACGAGCACAATGCCCGGCTGGGGCGCCCGCTGAACTATCAACGGAAAGGCCATATTCGTTACCTGATCACCCTCAACGGTCCCGAGCCAGAGGAGTACCGCCAGTCGGCCATCGACTACCAGCACTATATCGATCGTCAGCTCAAGCCGGTGGCCGATGCCATACTGCCGTTTGTGGGACTGAGCTTCGAGGCGCTGACCGGCCGGCAACTGGGGCTGTTCTAAAGGGGATTGCTGGACAGCATATGGATAACAGCTGGAGAGGCGGGCGCCGCTTTAGCTAGTGCTATCCGGCCTGCAACCTGTGTTCAAGGCCTGCAGCGCAGGCCCTGTTTTTGTAGGAGCGCCGACCCCGGCGCTATGGTGGTGGCCTTGCGGCCAATCGGTCCGAGGTCGAGTCTCCTACAGGATCACTCCCTCGTTCCTAGTCTTTCGTGCCTTTGTCCTTTTCATCCTTGTCATCGGGGTGGTAGCTGCCGGGGGGAACGCCCCAGTTATCCTTCTTGCTTTCTTCCGTGTCCCAGTCTTTCAGGTTCATCTTGTCGCGGTTTTTTTTCACCGACTTTTCAATTTGCTTGGTGTCTTTCAGGGCGCCAACGAACAGGCCGACCACAAACAGCAGGGGCAGGGCGATCCAGAGCCAGGTGCTCATGGGTTAATCCTCGGTGATATTGCGGATAAAACGGACAAAAATATCGTCCAGTTGCTTAAGAATATGCCCTTTACCGGCTACCGGTCGAGTACTGATGGCCGCCGCGACCAGAGCCGGGGTCAGCCGGGCGGCACAGCTTTTGGCCAAAGGCCGATAGCTCAGGTGCCAGGGTTCGACGGCCACGCCGCCCTGTGGTCGGCGGTAGGGGCGGAAAAAGCCGAAACGGGCCAGGTTGGTATCCAGCCAGCGGGTCAGTGGATAGAAATAGCCTTCCGGCCCGTATTCCCAGGGCTCGAGCCGGAGCCTGGTGCCGGTGGGTAACAGTGTCGGATCATAGATATCCAGATCCGTCCCCCAATGATGGCGGCTGGTGCCCGGCAGGGCGCTCCAATGCAGGATGGCCGCTATGCGCTGCCGCTCATCCAGGGCGAGGGCATCCAGCGGCCGGCTGTCGGCATCCAGCAGCGGCCGGCTGCCGTCGAACTTGCCGTTCCAGATGGCCATCTGGCGATCGAAGCTACGAAAGCTGGAAGCCGGGGCCAGGTTGAACCCCGCGTCCGCCGCAGCCGCCTGCAGTCGGGCAAAAGCGGCCGCGGCGGCGGGTTGCAGGCGATGGCCATTGGCCAGGCTGACCAGATGTTCGTCGCTCAGGCCCAGCAGGGCATTATCGCTGATGCCGGTCAGGCTCATGCCAGCAGTTGCTCCAGTATGCCTTGGTACATATCGGTCAGCTGCTCCAGATCGGCAATCTTCACGCACTCGTTCAGCTTGTGAATGGTGGCGTTGACCGGTCCCAGCTCGATGACCTGGGCGCCGGTCTGGGCAATAAAGCGGCCGTCCGAAGTCCCGCCTGTGGTCAGCAGGGCAGGGGCCTGATGGCGTACCGCAGTGACCGCCGCCACCGTGGCTTCGAGCAGGTTACCCTTGTCGGTGAGGAAGGGTTTGCCATTCAGCAGCCATTTGATGTCATAGTCCAGGCCATGGGCATCGAGCACACTGTGCACCCTGGCCTTGATCTTGGTTTCGTCCAGTTCGGTGCTGAAGCGAAAGTTGAACTGGGCGTGCAGTTCACCCGGGATCACGTTGGAGGCACCGGTGCCGGCCTGGATGTTGGCTATCTGGAAGCTGGTCGGCGGGAAAAACTCGTTACCCTGATCCCACAAGGTATTGGCCAGTTCCGCCAGGGCGGGTGCGGCCCTGTGCACCGGGTTGTCGGCCAGGTGGGGATAGGCCACATGGCCCTGTATGCCCTTGACGGTCAGGTCACCGGTAAGCGAGCCCCGGCGGCCGTTCTTGACCACATCGCCGACTTCCGTGGTGGAAGAAGGCTCGCCCACCAGGCACCAGGTAATCTTCTCGTCGCGGGCCTCCAGGGTGTCGATGACCCGGGTGGTGCCGTTGATAAAGGGGCCTTCTTCATCACTGGTGATCAGGAAGGCAATGGAGCCTTGATGATCCGGATGTTCGGCCACAAAACGTTCGGTGGCGACCACCATGGCGGCGAGCGAGCCCTTCATGTCGGCGGCGCCCCGGCCGTGCAGGTAACCGTTGATTTCGGTGGCCTCGAAAGGGGGCGTATGCCACTTGTCGAGGGGACCGGGAGGCACCACATCGGTATGGCCGGCAAAGCAGAACAGCGGACCTTCGCTGCCGCGTCGGGCCCACAGGTTGGTGGTGTCTTCAAATACCATGGTTTCCAGCGTGAAACCCAGGGCGGCAAGGCGCTCGCCCATCAGTTCCTGGCAACCCTCATCTTCCGGGGTTACCGAGGGGCGGTTGATCAAGTCTTTGGTCAGGGCCAGGACGGCGGAATCAGTCATTGTTGTCCTTGTTTACCGATAGAATAGCTGTAAATCAATCACCGATCAGATGCAGAGATGGAACTCGTCACAGCCTGAGGCTGTTGCTGCCATAGCCGACCGGTGCTCCGAATGTAGCGCCATTTGGAGTAATACGTGCCAGTTAAGCGTACACGGGTTTAATTTGCTTCCCGCCAACACGACGTCCCCCTCCGTGGGAGCTTTGCTGCGTCATCCTTGGCGCAGAAGGTCGATGTGAAAGCCAACCAATTCCGTTCACTGACCGGTATTACGCCATTTGGAGTGGGTGTTTAACAGGTTACAGATTGAAAAAACGGGTATAGTCAGCAGCATTGAAGCCCAGCTTCAATTGATCGTTATGCACCAGCAGCGGGCGTTTGATCATGGCCGGGTTGGCCAGCAACAGGGCGGCGGCGGTATCCGGGCCGAGGCTGGCCTTGTCTTCATCGCTAAGGGCGCGATAGCTGGTGCCTCTCTTGTTGACCAGCTGCTCCCAGCCCAGGTGAGTCAGCCAATCCTGCAATTCCTGTGGATCCAGGCCGTCGATCCTGTGATCGATAAATTGATATTCGATGGCATGCTGTTCAAGCCACTTCCTGGCCTTTTTTACCGTGTCGCAGTTCTTGATGCCGTATAGTTTGATGGTCATCGGCGTGTCCTGTTGCAAGTGTGGTTGGATTCTGGCATTTCGGCGTAACTGCTGCAACCTGGCAGCCGGCCTGCGGACATAACAGCGCTGCGCAGCAGGCACAAGCCAGACCAATTTACACTGGCGCCGGGCCCGGGCTTTGGGTACTGTTAGCACCTTTATCATCCTGTCGCCGTCCGGTTTCCGTGCTATTGCCACGGGCATGCCTGCACCTGGCGCTTTATCTAATTTGCTGTTCAAGCATATGAAAAGGGGATAAAGGTTGGAACTCAAGGAATACTGGAGTGATCGTTATCATTCCCGGGATTTTAAGCTGACACGGGTCGGCGTGGTCGCCATCCGCTTCCGCTGGCTGGTGACCCTGCTGATCATCGGTATTGCCGGCTGGATCCCCATGGATTGGCTGGTGCTGGACTCGGCGCATTTCAGCCTGCTGTGGAAAACGCGGCTGATCACCGGCGCCATGTTGACTCCCCTGTTGCCCCTGAGCTATCTGTGCAAACTCAACCGCCGCTGGATGGTGGCCTCCATCTACTATCTGGTGGGGGTGATGCTGACATTCAACTGGGTTGCCCTGTGGAGTTTTCAGGGAGAGGCAGTCCCCGTCGGCTATCTCGCCTTCCCTTACTTCCTGTTGGGGCTATTGGGGGTGTTGCCCCTGCAGCTGCAATCCAGCATCAAGCTGGCGTTGACCATCAGCCTGCTGGTGCTGGCCTCCGATTACTGGCTGGATCACGGCAGTTTGAGCAACGGATTACTGGCCGATCGTATCTGGCTGTTGCTCAGCTTCGGGCTGGCCATGGTTTGGGTACAGTGCGGCCAGTTGCGCATGCTGCTCGATCTCTACCGGGAATCATCCCGGGATCCCCTGACCCGGCTGATGAACCGCCGGTTGTTCGTGCGCCAACTGGAGCAGGTACGCCATCAGAGCGGGGATGGACGTCCCTATAGCCTGATCCTGTTGGATCTCGATCGCTTCAAGCGGATTAATGACGATTTTGGTCATCTGATGGGTGATGAAGTGCTGGTCAGTGTTGCCAATACCATCATGGATATCCTGGGTCAGGACGCCATGGTGGCCCGCTATGGCGGTGAGGAGTTTATGGTGCTGCTGCCGGATACTTCCCTCGAGCAGGCGTTGCGCCAGGCCGAGACCCTGCGATTGGCGGTGGAATCCCAGCCGGTGGCCAGCCCCCTGGAGGAGGGGGAGGTCAATGTCACCATCAGCGCGGGGGTGGTGGAAGGCGACAGCCACAGCCAGATGCAGGCGTTGTTGCGGCAGGCGGATGAAGCCCTCTATGCTGCCAAGAGCCGGGGGCGTAACTGTGTGATGTCGGAGGGACTGGCGGCCTGAGCCGATCCGTTGGCCGGATGCTGACGGAGGACAGGGCCATGGCTTATACTGCTGGCCTTGCCCAGTTTGACTCCACCCATATCCCTCAAAGGGACAACAATAGCGAGATGTCTTATGCCCAAGGACAAACAGGAAAAACGCGCCCTCTATGTTCCCTATGCGGGTCCGGCCCTGCTGGAAACGCCTTTGCTGAACAAAGGCAGTGCCTTTAACAAGGAAGAACGGATCTCGTTCAACCTGGATGGCCTGCTGCCGCACAATATTGAAACCATAGAAGAGCAGGTCTCCAGAGCTTATCAGCAATATATTTCTTTTCAGAACGATCTGGACAAGCATATCTATCTACGCAACATCCAGGATACGAATGAAACTCTATTTTATCGCCTGGTCGAAGACCACCTGAGCAAGATGATGCCCATCATCTATACCCCGACCGTGGGCAAGGCCTGTGAAGAGTTTTCCAATATTTACCGTCGGGCCCGGGGGCTGTTTATTTCCTATCCGGACAAGGACCGGATTGACGATATCCTGCAAAATGCCACCAAGCGTAACGTCAAGGTTATCGTGGTTACCGACGGTGAGCGTATCCTGGGTCTGGGTGACCAGGGCATCGGCGGTATGGGTATCCCCATCGGCAAGTTGTCCCTCTATACCGCCTGTGGCGGCATCTCTCCCGCTTATACCTTGCCGGTAGTGTTGGATGCGGGCACCAACAACCCCCAGCTGCTGAACGATCCCATGTATATGGGCTGGCGTAACCCCAGGGTGAACGGCGAGCAATACGACCAGTTTGTGGATGCCTTTATCAATGCGGTCAAGCGCCGCTGGCCCAATGTGTTGCTGCAATTCGAGGACTTCGCCCAGAAGAATGCCATGCCGCTGCTCAACCGTTACAAGGACGAGCTATGCTGCTTCAATGACGATATTCAGGGCACGGCGGCGGTGACCCTGGGTTCTTTGATCGCGGCCTGTGAAGCCAGCGGCAGCAAGTTGTCCGAGAAAAGGGTGGCCTTCCTGGGCTCGGGGTCCGCCGGTTGCGGCATTGCCGAGCAGATAGTGGCTCAGATGAAGGCCGAGGGCCTGAGCGATGCCAAGGCACGGCAACGGGTATTTATGGTCGACCGCTTCGGCCTGCTGACCACCAATATGCCCAACCTGCTCGACTTCCAGCGACCCCTGGCGCAGCCCATGGAGCATATCCAGGACTGGCAGACCGAGGGTGAAAATATTTCCCTGCTGGAGGTGATGCAGAACGGCAAGCCGGATATCCTGATTGGGGTATCCGGTCAGCCGGGCCTGTTCACCGAAGCGGTGGTGAAAACCATGCATGTCCACTGCGAGCGGCCAATTATCTTCCCCCTGTCCAACCCCACCTCGCGGGTGGAGGCGACGCCGGAAGACATCATCAACTGGACCGACGGCCAGGCGCTGGTGGCGACCGGCAGCCCCTTTGCGCCGGTGGAATACAAGGGCAGGCTCTATGAGATTGCCCAGTGTAACAACTCCTATATTTTCCCCGGTATCGGCCTGGGGGTACTGGCCTGTGGCGCCAAGCGGGTGACGGATGCCATGCTGATGGCATCGAGCCGGGCCCTGGCGGCCTGTTCGCCGCTGGCCATCAAGGGGGAAGGTTCGCTGTTGCCCCCCCTGGAGGACATCCAGCAGGTGAGCCGTCAGATTGCGAAGATGGTGGCCAAAACCGCCCAGTTACAGGGCCAGGCGCTACAGATTTCCGATGCCGCCCTGGACGAGGCGATAGAAGCCAACTTCTGGACCCCGGAATACCGTAAATACCGCCGGGTTTCTTTCTAATCCAGGCGCGGTCCATCCGCCGCATCTAATGATAACGCCGGCCCACCGCCGGCGTTTTTGTCTGTTATTCCCGAATGAACCCCTGTTCGAGATCTCGACAGGTTTCACGGGGCTCGCAAACCGCCTCCAGGGTGGTCTCTGCCTGCGTTCATTCCTTATCCAAATGTATCCTCCGGAGCCGGTGGCTGCCTGACGCGTTGCGGGGCAGAGAAGAGCCGCTTTGATTATACTTCTAAGTATACTGATCGGTTGTTTGAGCGGTTAATGTCGTGGCCGCCTGCCGTTCGGGGAGGTTGGTGATGAAGCGGTATTATTATGTCAGCGACAACCTGGATGATCTGGAAGCCGTCGAGCAGGAACTGGAGCGCTGCGGTATTACCAAGCCACAGATCCATGTGCTCAGTGAAAAAGACGGAGAGGTAGAGCGGCACCGGCTGCACGAGGTCGAGGCCGTGCTGAAGAAAGATGTGGTGCATTCCACCGAGGTGGGGGCCTTGATCGGAGCCATTGCCGCCGGCTTTGTGCTGCTGCTCAGCTATCTGTCTGGCATTACCGAAACGGTCGGCTGGGTTCCCTTTATTTTTCTGGCGATAGTGGCGCTGGGCTTCGGTGCCTGGGAGGGCGGCATGTTCGGCATCCAGAGTCCGCATCGGGACTTTCGTCAGTTTACGGGCGCATTGCAGGCGGGCAGGCACGTGTTTTTTGTGGATATCGAACCGGCCCAGGAAGCGACCCTGTCACGGGTGACCAGGGCGCACCCCCAGTTGCAGGCGGCCGGTACCGGCGCCGCCACGCCACGTTGGGTGATCCTGGCCCAGAATAAATGGAAAGCATTCAACCGGAAGATGCCCTGATCACCAAATTGTCCCCATTCAGGGTTGAAAACCGGAATTTATCCCCCATATTGCCCAACAGGAGTTTTACTGCCGCTCGACGCTGCTTTTTTGCCTCGCTATAATGCTGCGTCAAATTTGCCATGAAGACCCAGGTCTTCACCAGGACTCAAGGAGCAGTCCGCTGCTTCATATACATCACAGGGTCAGCACCAAGGTGCTGAAGAGAATTGAGGTAATACAATGCAAGTTTCTGTAGAGACGACCCAAGGCCTGGAGCGCCGTCTGACCATCACAGTACCGGCTGAAAAAGTAGCAGGTGAAGTCAACGGCCGCCTGCGTCAGCTGGCCAAGACCCGTCGTATCGATGGTTTCCGTCCTGGCAAGGCGCCGTTAACCGTTATCAAGAAAATGTTTGGCCCTTCAGTCGAAGCCGATGTGGCCGGCGAACTGATGCAGCGTAATTTCTTTGAAGCCGTGATGGCTGAAAAGCTGAACCCGGCCGGTATGCCGACCATGGAGCCTGCCGCTATCAAGGCCGGCGAAGACTTCACCTTCACCGCGACCTTCGAAGTCTATCCCGAAGTGGAAGTGAAAGGTCTGGATGCGGTCGTGGTTGAAAAGCCCCAGGCCGAAGTGACCGATGTCGAACTGGACAAGATGATCGACACCCTGCGCAAGCAGCACGCCGACTGGGTTGAAGTCGAGCGTGAAGCCGCCACCGATGATCGCGTGACCATGAATTTCGTCGGCTCGGTAGACGGTGAAGAGTTCGAAGGCGGCGCTGCCGAAGACTTCGTGCTGGTGCTGGGTTCCGGCCGCATGATCCCTGGCTTCGAAGACGGCCTGCTGGGCAAGAAAGTTGGCGACGACTTCACCCTGGAAGTGACCTTCCCCGAGGATTACCATGCCGAAAACCTGAAAGGCAAGCCGGCCCAGTTCGCCATTGCCGTGACCAAGGTCGAAGCCCAGCAGCTGCCCGAGCTGACCGAAGAATTCGTGCAGCGCTTCGGTATTGCCGACGGTTCCGTTGACGGCCTGAAAGCCGAAGTGCGCAAGAACATGGAGCGCGAGCTGGCCCAGGCACTGAAAGCTTCCGTCAAGGAGCAGGTCATCGACGGCCTGATTGCCCAGAACGAGATCGAGGTGCCCAAGGCACTGATCGATGGCGAAATCGAGACCCTGCGTAAGCAGGCCCTGCAGCGCTTCGGTGGAATGGACGCCAAGAACGCGCCGCAACTGCCGGCCGAACTGTTCCAGGAACAGGCAGAGCGCCGCGTACGCGTGGGTCTGCTGCTGGGTGAAGTGATCAAGCAGAACGACATCAAGGCCGATGATGCCAAGGTGCAGGAAATCATTGCCTCCATGGCCTCTGCTTACGAAGATCCGGCCGAAGTCATCGCCTATTACAACGACAACAAGCAGCTGCTGGAAAGCGTGCGTAACCTGGCGGTCGAAGATCAGGCCATCGAGTTTGTGCTGGCGCAGGCTCAGGTGAGCGACAAGCAGGTGTCTTTTGACGAACTGATGAACAAGCCGGGCGTTGGCGCTTAAGAACATTTGACTTAAGCAATAAGCTGTTGCGTATAATGGCCCTAGTGTTAGTGCACTCGGGCCATTTTATTTAGGGGACAAGACCTTATGTCAATTAATGATACTTCGCTGATGGACGGGCCCCTGGCTGCTCTGGTACCCATAGTGGTGGAGCAAACCGCCAAGGGTGAGCGTTCTTATGATATTTATTCACGTCTGCTGAAAGAGCGGGTGATCTTTATGACTGGCCAGGTCGAAGACCATATGGCCAACCTGATCTGTGCCCAGATGCTGTTCCTGGAGTCGGAAAATCCGGAGAAGGATATATACCTGTATATCAATTCTCCCGGAGGCTCGGTCACTGCCGGCATGTCCATCTATGACACCATGCAGTTTATCAAGCCGGACGTCAGCACAGTGTGCATGGGGCAGGCCTGCTCCATGGGTGCCTTCCTGCTGGCCGGTGGTGCCGCCGGCAAGCGTTTCGCCTTGCCCAACAGCCGGGTGATGATCCATCAGCCGCTGGGCGGCTTCCAGGGCCAGGCATCGGATATCCAGATCCATGCCAAGGAAATTCTGTATATTAAAGAGAAACTCAATCGCCTGTTGGCCGAACACACAGGTCAGGAGCTGTCGGTGGTGGAGCGGGATACCGACCGTGACAATTTTATGTCGGCAATCCAGGCCAAGGAATACGGTCTGATCGACCAGGTACTGCACAAGCGCGATTGAGCAAAGCGGGGTGGGGTGTTATACACTCTCAATATGAGTGGCGAGCGCTCCGTCGCCTGTACGCATAAGAGGTGACTGAATGACAGACAAACGCAGGGGTGAAGGGGACAGCGGCAAACTGCTGTATTGTTCTTTTTGCGGTAAAAGCCAACATGAAGTGCGTAAGCTGATCGCCGGCCCTTCCGTCTATATTTGTGACGAATGTGTCGAGCTGTGCGAAGACATCATTCGCGAAGAGATCAAAGACATCTCTCCCAAACGGGAAGGCGAGGCGCTGCCCACGCCTCACGAGATACGCGCACACCTGGATGATTATGTCATCGGTCAGGATCACGCCAAAAAAGTGCTGGCGGTGGCGGTGTACAACCACTACAAGCGGTTGCGCAATGCGACCAGCTCCGATGGTGTGGAGCTGGGCAAGTCCAATATTCTGCTGATCGGTCCGACCGGTTCGGGTAAGACCCTGCTGGCCGAGACCTTGGCTCGCCTGCTGGATGTTCCCTTTACCATGGCGGACGCCACCACCCTGACCGAGGCCGGTTATGTGGGGGAGGACGTAGAAAACATCATCCAGAAGTTGCTGCAAAAATGCGACTATGATGTGGAAAAGGCCCAGCGCGGTATCGTCTATATCGATGAAATCGACAAGATTTCCCGCAAGTCGGACAACCCTTCGATCACCCGTGATGTATCGGGTGAAGGGGTGCAGCAGGCGCTGCTGAAGCTGATCGAAGGCACTGTCGCTTCGGTTCCGCCTCAGGGCGGGCGCAAGCATCCGCAGCAGGAATTCCTGCAGGTTGATACCTCCAAGATCCTGTTCGTCTGTGGTGGCGCTTTTGCCGGCCTGGACAAGGTGATTGAACAGCGGATGGACAAGGGCACAGGTATCGGCTTTGGTGCCGAGGTGAAAACCAAGAACAACAAGGCGTCCTTGAGCGAAATCTTTACCCAGGTTGAACCGGGCGATTTGGTTAAATACGGCCTTATCCCCGAATTTATCGGCCGTCTGCCGGTGGTAGCCACGCTGACCGAACTGGATGAAGACGCTCTGGTACAGATCCTGTCCGAGCCGAAGAACGCCCTGACCAAACAGTACGGCGCCTTGTTCTCGCTGGAAGATGTAGCCCTTGAGTTCCGTGAAGACGCCCTGCGCGCCATTGCCCGCAAGGCGATGGAGCGCAAAACCGGTGCCCGTGGCCTGCGTTCCATCGTGGAAGGCGTGTTGCTCGATACCATGTATGACCTGCCGTCGATGGACGATGTGGCCAAGGTGGTCATAGATGAAACTGTGATTAAAGGCGAGTCTGACCCCATCCTGATTTTTCAGAAAGGGGAAAACCAGGCCGTATCCGGTGACTGATTGAGCTATTTTTAAGCAATATAAAGGGGCATTATGCCCCTTTTATTGTTTTTACCCAGGCGGTGATTGAATCTGGCGATCACGCCCCCATATACTGCCCAAGCGCTAATAAATTGCATTCAAGCTGAGAGGACACTATGACCCTAGAGCGTTCCGAACGCATCGAAACCCCCGTCCTGCCTCTCCGTGACGTGGTGGTATATCCCCATATGGTGATCCCCTTGTTTGTGGGACGGGAGAAATCCATCCGCTGTCTGGAAGCGGCCATGGAGCAGGACAAGAAGGTACTGCTGGTCGCGCAGAAAGATGCGTCGACCGATGAGCCGGGGGCCGATGATCTGTATCAGGTTGGCACCGTTGCCAATGTACTTCAGCTGCTGAAGCTGCCTGACGGCACCGTCAAGGTCCTGGTAGAAGGTGGTCAGCGGGCCAGACTGGAAAGGCTGTCCGAGCAGGACGGCTACTTCGTGGCCGATGCCCAGTATCTGGCGACCCAGACGCTGGATGAGCGGGAGCAGGAAGTGCTGGTACGCTCCGCCATTACCCAGTTCGAAGGCTACATCAAGCTCAACAAGAAAATCCCGCCGGAAGTGCTGACTTCCTTGTCGGCGATTGAAGATGCCGCACGCCTGGCCGATACCATGGCGGCCCATATGCCCCTGAAGCTGGAAGACAAGCAAAAGGTGCTGGAAATCAGTCAGGTGGGTGAACGGCTTGAATACCTGATGGCGATGATGGAGTCGGAAATCGATCTGCTGCAGGTTGAGCGCCGGATCCGTGCCCGGGTCAAGAAGCAGATGGAGAAGAGCCAGCGGGAGTATTATCTCAACGAGCAGATGAAAGCCATCCAGAAAGAACTGGGTGAGCTGGAAGATGTTCCCGACGAGTTCGAAGCCCTTCAACAGAAGATCGACGATGCCGGCATGACCGACGAGGCCCACGCCAAGGTCATGGCCGAGTTTGCCAAGTTGAAGATGATGTCTCCCATGTCGGCGGAAGCCACTGTGGTACGCGGCTATATCGACTGGGTGCTGTCCGTACCCTGGAAGAAGCGCTCCAAGGTGAAAAAGGACCTGGCCAAGGCCGAGGAGATCCTCGACGCCGACCACTATGGTCTGGAAAAGGTCAAGGAACGCATTATCGAATATCTGGCGGTTCAGAGCCGTACCAACAAGCTGAAGGGGCCTATCCTGTGTCTGGTGGGGCCGCCCGGTGTGGGTAAAACCTCCCTGGGGCAGTCCATCGCCAAGTCCACCGGCCGCAAATATGTACGCATGGCCCTGGGCGGCGTGCGTGACGAGGCGGAAATCCGCGGTCACCGGCGTACCTATATCGGCTCCATGCCCGGCAAGCTGATCCAGAAAATGGCCAAGGTCGGAGTGCGTAACCCGTTGTTCCTGCTGGATGAGATCGACAAGATGTCTTCCGACATGCGCGGTGACCCGGCGTCCGCCCTGCTTGAGGTGCTGGATCCCGAGCAGAACCACAGCTTCAACGATCACTATCTGGAAGTGGACTATGATCTGTCCGACGTGATGTTTGTGGCGACTTCCAACTCCATGCATATCCCGGCACCGCTGCTGGATCGGATGGAGGTGATCCGCCTGTCCGGCTACACCGAGGACGAGAAGCTCAACATCGCCAAACGCCACCTGTTGTCCAAACAGATCAGCCGCAACGGCCTGAAACCCGACGAGTTGGTGGTGGAAGACTCGGCCATTATCGGCATTATCCGTTACTACACGCGGGAAGCCGGGGTGCGTAGCCTGGAACGGGATATCTCCAAGCTGTGCCGCAAGGCGGTGAAAGAAATCCTGCTCAACAAGGATATCAAGCAGGTGGTGATCAACCAGGAAAACCTCAAGTCCTATCTGGGCGTACACCGTTTTGACTACGGCAAGGCGGAAGAGCGTAACCAGATAGGCCAGGTGACCGGCCTGGCCTGGACCGAGGTGGGCGGTGACCTGTTGACCATCGAAGTGGCCAATGTGCCGGGTAAGGGCAAGCTGACCTATACCGGTTCGCTGGGTGATGTGATGCAGGAATCCATCCAGGCGGCACTGACGGTGGTGCGCTCACGCGCGGAAAAATGGCGGATCAACGCAGACTTCCATGAAAAACGCGATATCCATGTGCATGTGCCTGAAGGGGCAACGCCCAAAGACGGCCCCAGCGCCGGTATTGCCATGTGTACCGCCCTGGTATCCAGCCTGACCGGTAACCCGGTGCGTGCCGACGTGGCCATGACCGGCGAGATCACCCTGCGCGGTGAAGTACTGCCGATCGGCGGCCTGAAAGAGAAGTTGCTGGCGGCACACCGGGGGGGCATCAAGCGGGTGGTGATTCCTGCGGAAAACGAGCGGGACCTGGAAGAGATTCCGGATAATGTCAAACAGGATCTGGAAATTCATCCGGTACGCTGGATTGAGGATGTGCTGGAGCTGGCGTTGGAAGAGGCCCCGGAAGGATTTTCTGTGGTTCCGGCCTAGGCTTTTTAGCCTAAATGGCGGTTTCAAGCTTGTCAGCGGCCATCAGTCGCAGTAGCCTTGGATGACGTTTTTACTGCGTCAATGGATGCGGCGGAGTTCCGCCTTCATTGACGGCACTCGGTAGCATGGCAAGCCGCTCTCATGGTCTTGTCATCTACTAACAAATAACAAGATCAAGGCTAGCTCCGTGTCCTGTCACGAGCACTCAAATAACGACAAGGGGAATGATTGTGAATAAATCTCAACTGATCGATAAAATTGCCGAAGGTGCCGATATTACCAAGGCATCTGCTGGTCGTGCGCTGGATGCCGTGGTCGAGGCGATTACCGAATCATTGAAAGAGGGTGATCAGGTTTCACTGGTCGGTTTTGGCACCTTTGCCGTGCGCGAGCGCGCCGCCCGTACCGGCCGTAACCCTCAAACCGGTGCGGCCATTGAAATTGCCGCCGCCAAAACCCCCGCGTTTAAAGCCGGTAAAGCGCTGAAAGACGCTGTAAACTAAGTCATACTGGCTGCTGGAACTTGACTCCAGTCCAGGTCATGATCCGAACAAGGCGCATCTCAAGGTGCGCTTTTTTTCGGATGAGGCGGCAAGCCGTCTATCGGGAGTAACTAACATCCATGTTTTTTGACAAACTTCGAGCCGGTACTCAAGGCACCACCTCCAAGGTGATCCTGGGGTTGATTATTGTATCTTTTGCCCTGGCGGGTGTCGGCAGCTATGTAAACCGGCCTGTACCTGAGGTTGCGGCCGTGGTCAATGGGGACGAAATCAACCTGCAGTCCCTGGAAAACGCCTATCGCAACGAGCGCGCACGTCTGGAAAATCAACTGGGTCCCCAGTTCAGCCAGTTATTAGGCGATCCCCAGTATGTTGAACAAATTCGCCGCTCCGTGCTGGAGCAGCTGGTAGAGCAGCGGTTGATCGATCAAAAGGTACAGGAACTGGGCCTGCGCGCCAGCGATGAGCAGGTACGCAATGCCATTCGCAGCCTGCCCGAGTTCCAGCAAGACGGCGTGTTCAATAATGAACGCTATTTGCAGTTGCTGGCCCGTAGCGGTCTCAGCGCCGAGCAGTTGCGCGACAGCGTACGCCAGGACCTGAGCCGGCAAATGCTGGTGAATACGGTTTTGGGCTCCAGCTTTACCCTGGAGCAGGAAGCCGGCTGGCTGGACCGGCTGAGCCGCCAGCAGCGGGATGGCGAATATGTGCGCCTGCCCCTGGCCAGCTTCATCGATCAGGTTGAACCCAGTGACGCCGAGATTGAAGCCTACTACCAGCAAAATCCCGGTCAGTTCCAGCGGCCCGAGCAGGTCAAGCTTAACTATCTGATGCTGGATGCCTCTGCCTTTTCGACCGATGATATCAGTGAGCAGGAAGTTCGGGATTATTATCAGGCCAACCAGGCCAGCTATACTCAACCCGAGCAGCGCAGGGTCGCCCATATTATGGTGAACAAGGGCGAAGAGGCCGAGCAGAAACTTCAGGATATCGCCGACCGTCTGGCTGCGGGCGAAAGCTTTGCTGAACTGGCCAAAGCGGAATCGGATGACGTCTTTTCAGGCGCCAAGGGCGGCGAACTGGAGTGGATGACTCCCGGCACCATGGATTCGGCGTTTGACAGCGCTGCCTTTGCCCTGGCCAGGGTCGGTGATGTTTCCGGGATCGTGGAAAGCGAGTTTGGTCTGCACCTGATCAGCCTGCTGGAGGTGCGACCTGCCGTGATCAAACCATTGGATGAGGTCAGTGCCGACATCGCCAGGCGACTGGCTCAGGACAAGGCGGCCGACGCCTTCTATGCCCGGGAGCAGAAACTGGCCGAGCTGGCCTTTGAGTTCCCGGATTCACTGGATATGGCGGCCCAGGAGCTGGGCCTTGAGATAGTGTCCACCGACTATTTCTCGGCACAGGA
Organism: Zobellella maritima; assembly: GCF_003075035.1. GTDB lineage: Bacteria > Pseudomonadota > Gammaproteobacteria > Enterobacterales > Aeromonadaceae > Oceanimonas > Oceanimonas maritima. The sequence continues at coordinate 441,707 of NZ_QCZE01000001.1, forward strand.
TGCCCCGGCCGCCATCAATCATCCCCAGTTGCTTCAGGAGGCGTTCGGCGAGCGCCTGCGAGAGCAGGGCGGTAATTCCGACCTGATTTCCCTGGGCCAGAACAAGGCGGCAGTCATCCATGTCATCGACCGGCGACCGGCTGCGGTACGCGAGCTGGCCGAGGTGCGTGAACAGGTTAGGAGCAGGGTGGCGGCCAGCCAGGCTGCTCAGTTGACCCTGGACGCGGCTATCACCTTGCAACAGGCCTGGTCCGAAGGCAAGCAGGCAGAGTTGCTGGCTCAGTATCAGCTCGAGCCCAGCGTACTGACTGGGGTTACCCGTGATGATAGCGAGCTGGAACCGGGCCTGTTGAACGCCCTCTTTGCCATGGCGACTCCGGCCGCAGCGCCCAGCCTGAGTACCGTTGAGTTATCCAATGGCGACCAGGTAGTGATCCGGCTTGACAAGGTGACCACGCCGGAGGCCGTGTCAGAGAATATGGAGCAAATCCGCCAGGGCCAGAGTGACCTGCTTGCCGACCGTGAATACCGTAGCATGCTGGAATCCCTCAAGGCCGGCGCCGACATCGAGTATCGACAGCTGCCACAAACTGATGGCTTCTGAAAAAAGGCGCTTCGGCGCCTTTTTATCGTTATATGGCCCTTGCCCATGTCAAAGATATGATGATCAAGCCACCTAAAGACACTTGGGATGTTGCATCCCTGTATTCAATTTGATAATAAAGTGTGCCCCCAATGGCGTGGTGCCGTTTTACGCTTAATCTACAAGCATGACCCCAGATGGTGGCAGGTTTTATCCACGGGCATCTTTCGCTATGATGCCCAACTCGGGTAAAGTGTTATAAGCCGATAAGGCGACAGCAGTCGGAGAAATCTTTTGATTAACGTATTCCTGGTTGATGACCATGAGTTAGTGCGCACAGGGATCCGACGCATACTGGAAGATGTCAAAGGGATGAAGGTGGTTGGCGAGGCCAAAAGCGGTGAAGATGCCGTGCAATGGTGTCGCGAACAGCACCCGGATGTCATCCTGATGGACATGAATATGCCGGGCATTGGCGGCTTGGAAGCTACCCGCAAAATTTTGCGTTTCAACCCGGATGTGAAAATTATCGTATTGACCATACACACCGAAAATCCGTTTCCGACCAAGGTGATGCAAGCCGGTGCGGCCGGTTACCTGACCAAGGGGGCCGGACCGGAGGAGATGATCAATGCGATCAGGCTGGTTAACAGCGGGCAGCGCTATATTTCCCCGGAAATTGCCCAGCGGATGGCCCTGAGCCAGTTTTCCAATGAAGAAAATCCATTCAAGCAGCTGTCTGAACGGGAGCTGCAGATCATGCTAATGATCACCAAGGGCCAGCGGGTGACCGATATTTCGGAACAGCTTAATCTGAGTCCGAAGACGGTTAACAGCTATCGTTACCGCCTGTTCAGCAAGCTCAATATCAACGGCGATGTCGAGCTGACCCACCTTGCCATCCGTTATGGCATGCTGGATTCAGAAAAAATATAGCGGCGATGAGCCAGTCTTTTGATGCAAAAGCCTTTCTCAAGGTCGTGACTGAACAACCCGGCATTTACCGTATGTACGACAACGCCGGGGTTGTTATCTATGTCGGCAAGGCCAAAAACCTCAAGAAGCGACTTTCCTCCTATTTTCGTGCCCAGGTCAGCGGAGCAAAAACGCGGGCGCTGGTACGCCAGATCTGCGATGTACAGGTGACGGTGACCCATACCGAAACCGAAGCGCTGATCCTCGAACACAACCTGATCAAGCAGTATCTGCCCAGATACAATGTGTTGCTGCGGGATGACAAGTCTTATCCCTATATCATCATCACCGAGCATGCGCACCCCCGGATCGGTATCCACCGAGGCCCACGTAAGGCCAAAGGCGAGTATTATGGGCCTTATCCCAATGGTGCCGCGGTGCGTGAAAGCCTGCACCTGATGCAAAAGCTGTTTCCGGTACGTCAGTGCGAAGACGGTTATTATGCCAACCGCTCCCGGCCCTGCCTGATGTACCAGCTCAAGCGTTGTGCCGGACCCTGCGTCAAGGGGCTGGTCAGCGAGCAGGAGTACCGTCATCAGGTGATGCTGGCCCGATTGTTCCTGCAGGGCAAGAACCAGCAGATATTGCAGGATCTGGCCGACAGCATGGAACAGGCCAGCCAGGAGCTGCGCTTTGAAGATGCGGCCCGCTTCCGGGATCAATTGCAGGCGCTGAGGCGGGTGCAGGAACAGCAGTCGGTGAGCGGTAACCTGCAGGACGATCTGGATGTGGTGGGGCTGGCTTGCGAGCGTAGCCTGGCCTGCGTACATGTGCTCTTTATTCGTCAGGGCAAGGTGCTGGGCAGCCGGAGTTATTTCCCCAAGATACCACCGGACACCGACGCGCAGGAGGTGCTGCAGAGCTTCCTGCTGCAGTTTTACCTATCTGATGCCGGTGGGCGGCAGGTACCGGGAGAGGTATTGCTCGACCGCAGCCTGGACGATGAAGTCGTTTTAAGCGACACCCTGAGCCAGCATCAAGGGCGCAAGGTGCGCCTGCGTAGCCGTACCCGGGCCGAGCGTGCCCGCTTCATCAAGCTGGCGCATACCAATGCCGAAACGGCGCTGGCCAGCCGGTTGGCCCATAAGAGTACCCTCAGGCAGCGTCTGAGCCAGTTGGAGGAGCTGTTGGAGCTCCGCCCCATTGTACGTATGGAATGTTTCGATATCTCCCATACCATGGGTGAGAAGACGGTCGCTTCCTGTGTGGTGTTCAACAGCGATGGCCCTCAGAAGAGCGAATATCGCCGCTATAACATTGCCGGCATTACCCCGGGAGATGATTATGCCGCCATGGAGCAGGCCCTGAGCCGGCGTTTCCATCAGGCGGATCCGGACAAGCTGCCCGATGTGCTGTTTATCGACGGCGGCCTGGGCCAGTTGGCCCGGGCAGAGGCGGTCATTGCCGAGCAATTGGCGGGACAGCCCAAACAGCCGCTGCTGGTGGGGGTTGCCAAGGGAGTGACCCGCAAGCCTGGGCTGGAAACCCTGATCATGGGCGGCAGCCATGAAGAACGGCATTTACCGGCCGATATGCCGGCACTACACTTAATACAACATATCCGGGACGAGTCCCACCGTTTTGCCATTACCGGCCACCGGGCGCAAAGAGGAAAGGTGCGTAACACCAGCACCCTGGAAGTCATTCCGGGGGTCGGGCCCAAGCGGCGACAGGCCCTGCTCAAGTATCTGGGAGGCCTGCAGGAAGTTAACCGGGCAAGTGTCGATGAATTAGCCAAGGTTCCGGGGATCAGCCGCGAGTTGGCAGAAAAAATACATGATGCATTGCATCACTGAGTTCCATCATGCACCATGTGGCCGCATGCTCCTATGGTTTGATAACAATGATAAATATTCCAAACTCACTGACTTATTTCCGTATCCTGTTAATTCCTGTTTTTATTATTCTGTTCTACCTGCCGTTTGAATGGTCCTATTTTTGGGCGGCGCTGGTATTTACCATTGCAGCGATAACGGACTGGTTCGACGGTTTTTTGGCACGTCAGCTGGATCAAACCACACAGTTTGGCGCCTTCCTGGATCCGGTTGCCGACAAGGTGATGGTGGCGGCGGCCCTGGTGCTGATCACCGAAGACTACAGCAGCATATTGGTGACGGTTCCGGCAATGATCATGATCGCCCGGGAAATCATCATTTCCGCCTTGCGGGAATGGATGGCTGAATTAGGCAAGCGTTCCCGGGTGGCGGTGAGCTGGATAGGCAAATGGAAAGCGACCATACAGATGCTGGCCCTGATCGGCCTTATTTGGCAGCAGAGCATTTACATGATCTGGGGTAGCTACCTGCTGCTCTATGTGGCTACCGGCCTCACCCTGGTTTCGGCCTATGACTATCTGCGGGCTGCCTGGTCGGATCTGACCAGCGAGGGCTAACTTTTATCGATAAAATAGCTCTTTACGCATAAAAAATGTGCGAACAGCCCGAAAAAGCAATATTAAGGTTGACTGACAGGCTCTGCCCATTAAAATGCTTGCCATCTGGAAGCACTTCTTCATGGCGCGTTAGCAAAGCGGTTATGCAGCGGATTGCAAATCCGTTTAGTCCGGTTCGACTCCGGAACGCGCCTCCAGATCACTTCAGTCTGCCCGGATGGTGAAATCGGTAGACACAAGGGATTTAAAATCCCTCGCTGGTAACAGCGTGCCGGTTCAAGTCCGGCTCCGGGCACCATTTAGAATCGACACCTTATCTTCATCCCCATTTTTTGAATCTATCGGTACAACCGACCTTGGTTGATATCACGCTGTATTCTTGCCATTAGTACTCCCCTGAATAGGGATTATTCCGCCTGCTTCATTGCAGCCTGCGGTGGGGTACTGTCGTGTGATTTCTTTTATCTTTTACGGACAAGGAAATCATGCTGTCTTCTAGACTGCCCTGAAATTGAGACATCATATTCTGATTTACAGCCATGTACAGGGTGGAAGATCATGGATGCACTTCGGGTGTTTCGTTGGCGTTGTGTGTTGTTGATGGTATTAAGCATGCCAACAAAGACGGCCGTGGCGGGCCGTCTGCGATGGTTGGGAGTCAATGCCTAAACGATGTCCGGTACCTTGAAAATACGGTGGAAGGCCTCAGCATGTGCAGTATGTGCCTGCTGCTTCTGATGGAAGGCTTTCACCACATCTTCCCGTTTGCAACTACCCTCCCTTAGCGATTGGACTTTTTGATCGTAGTTGTCGCTGGCTTCTCGCAGCTTTTTTCTTTTGTCATGCAGTTCATCCCAGGTCTCGTTAGTTAAATCCACGAATTCTGTCATCCTGTTTCTCCTTCGATGCCGGGACCCTGAAGTCTAGTACAAAAAACAGGACGGGGTTGGGAAGCTACCTTTTTGCGTTGATTAAAAATTCTGCTTTACCTTAAGCCTTTTTTTTTTTATGGTCTTTCCCCAAATTAAAATAACCAAAATCCCATGGCCATCACACAGACAATAACAATCCTTGCCTGTTCTGATTGTTTGATCAAATCCACAGATCTCACCGTTAGTCCTTATTCTCGATGATAGTGTCTTTTATTGAGCAAGCCGTGTTGCTGCTGGCCCTGTGCTGGCTGCTGACCTATAACGTCAGGCTATGGGATGGCCGTCCATGGGCCAGGCGATTGGTTTCCGGGCTCTTGTATGGTTCCATGACCATTGTGTGCATGTGGAATTCTTATGCTATGGCCCCGGGTGTACTGCTGGATGCCCGTGATGTGGTGCTGGCCATGGCCGGGTTATTTGGCGGGCCTGTGGTCGGCGTCATGGCCGGGCTGATGGCGGCGGCCTATCGCTGGTGGCTGGGAGGCGTCGGGGCGCCACCAGGCATACTCCTTATGGCCTGGGCCTCCGGGGCCGGGCTTGTGCTGCGCTATCTCATAGGGCAGGGCTGGCTGAAGCTGAATATCCGCTCATTGTTGCTGTTGAGCCTGGTGATCTATGGCGGTGAACAGCTGTCATACTTATCTCTGCCCGCAGAAATCTGGCTGCAGTCCCGGTCTGTTGTTGTGCCCTTGATGCTGGTGGCGCTGATAGTGCTGCTTGGATTGGTGCTGCAGGATGCTCAAAATCACCGACAGATGGAGTTGACGCTCTCTACCAGTGAAGCCCGCCTGCGGGCCATTACCGGTGCCATTCCCGATCAGTTGTTGGTCATCGACGATGAAGGCTATTACCTGGAGGTGGCTTCGGCAGCGCCGGCCTCCCGGCCAGAGGAGTCGGTGCGTCATCGAGGTCGGCGGGTGCAGGATCTGCTGGTTACGGCGGAGGCCGAGCGGGTCATGGCGTTTATCCGTGACACCCTGGCCAGGAATACCCCCCATTCCATCGTCTATCGGCTGGATGGCCCCGGAGGGGGAAGGGTATGTGAAGGGCACGCCCAGACACTCCACGGTTTGCCCAAGGGGCAGTCGGCGGTGGTGATGATAGTGCGTGATATCACCGAGCGAGTGAAGGCTGAAACCGAACTGCGGGTGGCGGCGGCGGCCTTTGACAGTTCTCAGGGCATGCTGATCACGGATGCCGATAATCGTATCCTGCGGGTGAATCGTCAGTTTACTGAAATAACCGGTTATACGGCCGCAGAGGTGCTGGGCTCAACGCCCGGTATGCTGAGCTCGGGTCGACATACGCCGGCGTTTTACCAGCAGATGTGGAACTGTATCCAAGGCACCGGTAACTGGCAGGGTGAAATCTATAACAAACGCAAGTCCGGTGAAGTCTACCCCCAGTGGTTGACGATCAGCTCGGTAAAAAACAAACAGGGCCAGGTGAGTCATTATGTGGCCGCCATCAGCGATATCAGTCAGCGCAAGGCGGATGAACAGCAGATTAACAGGCTGGCATTCTACGATGTGCTCACCGGCCTGGCTAATCGTCGCCTGCTGGCGGAACGCCTGAAACAGGGGCAGACGAGTGGCCGTCACCAGGTTTCCGGTGCACTGATCTATATTGATCTGGATAATTTCAAGGACATCAATGATCTGTGGGGACACGGTGCAGGCGATCAAACCCTGTTGCAGGTCGCGCAGCGGTTAAGCAATGCGGTACGGGAAACCGATACGGTGGCCCGTCTGGGAGGAGATGAGTTTGCCGTTTTGTTGACCGACTGGCCGCATCAGCCTGGAGGTGAGGAAGGCCGGCTTGAGCAGATGGCTGGTCGCCTGCTGGATACCCTGTTACAACCCTATGTCTTCGAGCAAAACAGTCTGCACCTCAGTGCCAGCCTGGGACTGGTGCTGTTCGACAGTGACCCGCCGCCGCTGGAGGAGTTGTTGCAGCGGGCCGAGCTTGCCATGTACCAGGCCAAGGCGGAGGGAAAGAGCCGTCTGTGTTCTTTTGATGCCGATATGCAGGCCGCGGTAACCCGGCGTTTGCAGCTGGAGAAAGATGTTATTCGCGGACTGGAGCTAAACGAATTTGGCATTTATCTGCAGGCACAGGTGAGCGAACATCAGGGAGTGAGCGGTGCCGAGGCCTTGGTGCGTTGGTACCACCCCGAACGGGGACTGCTGGCACCGGGGGCCTTTATCGAAGTGGCGGAGTCGGCCGGCCTGATGGGGCGGATAGACAGTCGGGTATTGCTGTTGGCTTGCGAGCAGCTGGCGGTGTGGTCGAGACAGCCCGCACTGGCCGAGCTGACGCTGTCGGTGAACCTCAGTGCCTCGGAGCTGTATCGGCCCGGCTTTGTCGAGGAGGTGCTGGATGTACTGGCTCAAACCGGCGCCAACCCGGCACGGTTGAAGCTGGAGTTGACCGAATCCATGCTGCTGAACGATATGCCGACCGCCATCGCCCGGATGACGATGCTCAAGGACAGGGGCGTGCGTTTCGCGGTGGATGATTTCGGCACCGGTTATTCTTCCCTGCTCTATTTGCAACAGCTGCCGTTGGATCAACTGAAGATTGATCAGTCTTTTGTGCGGGCTTTGCCGGACGATCACAACAGCCTGGAGATTGTCCGTACCATCATAGCGCTGGCTCGCTCTCTGGGAATGGAAGTGATTGCGGAAGGGGTGGAAACCCAGGCCCAGCGACAGACTCTGCTGGCCAGCGGTTGCCATTTGTATCAGGGATACCTGTTTGCCCGACCCGAGCCGGCCCAGCTGCTGGAGCAGATGATCGACGCCGATCAGGGGCGGTGCCTGCCCATTTTCGAGCCGGATAATGAAACCGGTTTGCCAGGCTTGGCATAGGCGATGACGGGCGCGTCAGAGCAGGATTTTTTTCCGGGCAGATTCCAACGGTCGCCGAGTCGGGCTATCATTTCAGTAACTTATATTTTGGGCCTGTTATTATCTATGCGTCTGTTTTTCGGTGTGTCTGCTGCCACCTTGCTTTTTGCCGGTTTACTTAGTCCTGCCTCGGCCGAGCGCCTTTCCTCCAACTATGATTACCACAATGCCATCGACCGGGTTGTGGCCTCCTATGGCCCGTTGGCCGAGGTGCGCATGAAGCCCTATTTTATGGGGGCCGGGGTCACTTATCCCCCCCTGGAGGCGGTGCTGCTGGCAACCAAGGAAGAAAAAGCACTGGAATTGTGGGGCCGTAATGCCGGCGGTGATTTCAAGTTCATCCGCAGCTACCCCATTCGCAAGACCAGTGGTGGGCCCGGGCCCAAGTTGCGGGAAGGGGACAAGCAAATCCCCGAAGGCATCTACAAGATCACCGATCTCAATCCCCACAGCCAGTTTCATTTATCCATGAAGCTGAATTATCCCAATAGCTACGATCTGATGCGGGCGGCAAAAGAGGGCCGCAGTCGACCCGGATCCAATATTTTTATTCATGGCAAGGCCGAGTCGGTTGGCTGTTTGGCCGTGGGCGATTTGGCCATTGAAGAGCTGTTTGTGCTGGTCAATACCATCGGCCTGGAGCAGGTATCGGTAGTGATAGCACCGCATGACCCCCGTAGCAGGCCGATGGACGGTATCGCGCCCGAATTGCCCTGGTGGGCGCCGGAGCTGTACGCGCAGATCAGGCAGGAGTTCGAACGCTTTCCTAAAAACGATATTTAATCCACTAGGGCTTCACCCCAAGCGACTTCAGCTTGCTGTACAGGGTGGTACGGCTCACCTTTAGCCTGCGGGCGGCGGCACTGACATTGCCGTTACATTCCGCCAGGGTCTGCGCTATCAGCTGCTCGCCCTGGGTTTTCAAATCCCTGGGGGCGGGGTCCGGGCCATCAAAGGCCGGTAGCTCGGGTAAATGGGCCGGGCCTATCCGGCCGTCATCGGCCAGAACCGCGGCCACTTCCAAAACCTGCTTCAGTTGGCGGATATTGCCCGGCCAAGGGTAATCACAGAGTATCGCCATGGCGGCATCATCCAGCGTGCTTGCCTCCCCCCCTTGCTGCTCGGCCAGCAGCGCCATTACCAGTTGTTTGATGTCATCACGGCTGTATTCCCGCAGTGGTGGCAAGGTCAGGGTAAAGCCATTGATCCGGAAATAGAGATCCTGGCGGAAGCGGCCTTCGCCGACCATGGTGGTCAGCTCTCGGTGGCTGGCGGCGATCAGTTGGAAGTCGACCGGCTCCGGAACATGGCTGCCAAGCGGGGTGACGCTCTTTTCCTGCAACACCCGCAGCAGTCGGGTTTGCGCGGCGAGCGGCAGTTCACCGATTTCATCGAGAAATAGAATGCCGCCGTGGGCGGCGCGCACATAGCCGGGCCGTCCCTGCTTGCTGCCGCCGGTAAAGGCACCGGGCAGATAACCGAACAGCTCGGCTTCCAGCAGTTCGGAAGGCAGGGCGCCGCAGTTAATGGCAACCAGCGGAGCCTGGGCCCGGCTGCTTTGCCGGTGCAGGCGGCGAACCAGGTAGTCTTTGCCGGTGCCGGTCTCGCCCTGGATCAGCAGGGGGATCTGGCGGTCCATCAACTTGAGTGCCTTGCTCTCCAGGGCCGAGCTGGCCAGGGCCGGGGAGCGGGGGGGCCTCCGGCTGCCGGGCTGGCGGCTGAGCAGGGCCATACCCTGGCCGACGGGGGTGAGCTCTCCTTGTTTCAGGCCGGTCAGCATGGCGGGAATATCCAGTTCGTGTAACCAGTTGCGGGCGCTGCGGTTAGCGCCCAGCAACTGTCCGTCTTCGCGCAGGGCGATAATGCCGGACCAGGGCTGCTGCAGGCTACCCGCATCGGGCGCCAGGTTCAGGATCCAGTGGGTATCGTCGTGATTCATCACCAGCGCATTTTCTATCGATAGTGCCATCAGCCGGGCGGTCAGCAGCATATCCTGGCAGTGTTCACCGGCCTCGCTGGAAATATCGATGACCCCCAGCAGTTCGCCGTCGGGTGACAGTACCGGGCTGGCGCTGCAACTGATGCCATGGTTGGCGGCCAGAAAATGCTGCTGACCCAGTATGCTTATTTCCTGCTGCTCTTTCAGGGCGGTGCCGATGGCGTTGGTGCCCATGCTCTGTTCGTGCCAGCTGGCACCGCTGGCCAGGGCCACCTTTTGGGCCTTGTTGCCGAAACGGGGATCGCCGGCGGTAAAGAGGATGGTGCCCTCGGCGTCGGCGAAGATCAGCCGGCAGTGGCGGCCGTGTTGCAACTGTTCGAACAGTGGCAGGCTATTGCCGAGGTAGCGCAGCAAGAGGGCATGCTGTTGTTGCTTGTACTGCAGATCCTGTCGAGACAGGCAGCGGGGATCGCATTGCCCGCCGTGGCTCAAGCCATAATCCCGGCTCCGTTGCCATGAACGTTCCAGTAAATGCAGATCCTGAGGCTGATAAAGCGCAGTGGTAATGGCCATGGTTGATACCTGTTAAAAAACTGAACACCTGTACCGAACACCCTGACCGGTTTGTGGACAGGGGCGGTGCCAACCGGAGAAATTTTTCCCTTAGGTTAGTCTTTTGATGCCATTAATGTAACGGTTTTTTAACCTTTTCATCTTGATCTACAGCAACTGGCACCGGCCTTGCATTTGTCTATTGGCACGCGCTGATCAGCGCATACGTCAGTAAGCTATGTATCTGCAAGGAGAGCCCTATGATTTATCAGCAACCAGGTCAAGCCGGCGCCGTGGTTAATTTCAAGGCCCGCTATCAGAACTTTATCGGTGGTCAGTGGTGTGAGCCGGTGAATGGCCGCTATATGGAAAACGTCTCGCCGGTCAACGGCGCGGTATTCTGTGAAATGCCCCGTTCCGATGCCCGGGATATCGACCTGGCAGTGCAGGCGGCACAACAGGCGTTCGTGGGCTGGAGTAAAACATCAGTGGCCGAGCGCGCTAATCTGATGTTGCGTATCGCCGACCGTATCGAGCAGAACCGCGAGCTGCTGGCAGTGGCGGAAACCTGGGACAACGGCAAGGCGGTGCGCGAGACCCTGGCCGCCGATATTCCGCTGGTGGTGGATCACTTCCGTTATTTTGCCGGCGCCATACGCGCCCAGGAAGGCAGTGCCGCCGAGCTGGACGCCACCACCGCCGCCTATCACTTCCATGAGCCGGTGGGGGTGGTCGGGCAGATCATTCCCTGGAACTTTCCGCTGCTGATGGCGGCGTGGAAGCTGGCACCGGTACTGGCCTCAGGCTGCTGTACCGTACTCAAACCGGCCGAACAGACCCCGGCTTCTATCCTGGTGATGATGGAACTTATCGGCGATCTGCTGCCGCCCGGGGTGATCAACGTGGTCAACGGCCTGGGCAAGGAAGCGGGGGAGGCCATTCTGCGCCACCCGGGCATCGCCAAGCTGGCCTTTACCGGCTCGACCCCGGTCGGCCAGCACGTGCTGAAGGCGGCTGCCGAGCGGCTGATCCCCTCCACCGTGGAGCTGGGCGGCAAGTCTCCCAATATCTTCTTTGAAGACGTAATGCGTTATGAGCCGGAGTTTGTCGACAAGTGTATCGAAGGCATGCTGCTCACCTTCTTCAACCAGGGCGAAGTCTGTACCTGTCCGTCTCGTGCCCTGGTACAGGAAAGCATCTTCGATGAATTCATGGAGCGGGTGCTGGTGCGCGGCCGCGAGATCAGGCAGGGCAACCCGCTGGATACCGAAACCCAGGTGGGTGCCCAGGCCTCCCGTGAGCAATTCGACAAGATCCTCGGCTATATGACCATCGGTCGGGAAGAAGGCGCGCAGATGCTGCTGGGTGGCCAGGCCAACCGTATCGACGGGTTGGAAAACGGCTTCTATATTCAGCCGACCATCTTCCAGGGGGATAACAGAATGCGGGTATTCCAGGAAGAAATCTTCGGTCCGGCGGTGGGGGTGACCCGCTTCAGGGATGAAGCCGAAGCGCTGGCCATCGCCAACGATACCGAGTTTGGCCTGGGAGCCGGGGTCTGGACCCGTGACGTCAATCGGGCCTATCGCATGGCGCGGGGCATACAGGCCGGCCGAATCTGGATGAACTGTTACCATGCCTATCCGGCTCATGCCGCCTTCGGCGGTTACAAGAAGTCGGGAATCGGCCGCGAAACCCACAAGATGATGCTGGATCACTACCAGCTGACCAAGAACCTGCTGGTCAGCTACGACAGTAACCCGCTGGGCTTTTTCTGATAGTGACTGGCGCCGTTAGTGTCCATATCTGACGGTTAAGATGGAGTCAGGATGGGCTAATCTCACGGCAACACGCAGCAAGTACATCCTTGTATGCTCGACGACGGCATCCCTGCCGTCGACGGTTGCCTTTAGTGATTACCTCATCCCTCTTATCTGGCTGACAAGGTATTGGCAGCTAAATAACTGATACCAATACCGCTACATTTCGCGACAGCGATCAGGCGCCGATAAGCAGACCCTCCGCGCCAGGGCCGGAAAATGCTCCTGCCGTTCCGGCATTCCCGCCATCCATGGCGGTCAGTGGCGCGGCGGAGCCCCCAGGGATGGGGTCATGGCGAGTCTGCATTCGGGCCTGATCTCTGTAGCACCATTAGGAACAGTTATTTAGCCTCCAAAAGTACGGTTACCCGGCCGTAAAGGAGAGGACGGCCGATTATTGACCCTCTAAAAAATGAAGGAAGCATCATGACGACAGCAACATTTTATATGCCACCGGTAAATGTGATCGGCGCCGGTGCGGTGGAGCAGGCGGTGGCCGATCTCCGTCAGTCCGGTTTTCGCCATGCCCTTATCGTCACCGACAAGCCGCTGGTGGAGTTGGGTTATGCCGGCCAGCTGCAACAGGCCCTGGCCGCACAGGATATGCAGGCCAGCATTTTCGACCAGGTGCAGGCCAACCCGACCACCGGCAATGTCAGCGCCGGACTGGCGGTATTGCAGCAGAACCGGTGTGACTTTGTGATCTCCTTAGGGGGCGGCTCGCCCCACGACTGTGCCAAGGGTATTGCCCTGGTGGCCAGCAACGGCGGCGATATCCGCGATTACGAAGGGGTGGACAAGTCTGCCCGGCCCCAGCTGCCGCTGGTGGCCATCAACACCACTGCCGGTACTGCCTCGGAGATCACCCGCTTCTGCATCATTACCGACGAAAACACCCATATCAAGATGGCCATCGTCGACAAGCATGTTACCCCCATCATGTCGGTCAACGATCCGCAACTGATGAAAAACATGCCCAGGTCATTGACGGCGGCCACCGGCATGGATGCCCTGACCCACGCGGTAGAAGCCTATGTGTCTACCGCCGCCAACCCCATTACCGATGCCTGTGCATTGCAGGCCATTACCCTGATCGGCAACTATCTGGCCAAGGCGGTAACGGACGGTAGCGACATGGAGGCCCGCAACCAGATGGCCTATGCCCAGCTGCTGGCGGGCATGGCATTCAATAATGCGTCTCTGGGTTACGTGCATGCCATGGCGCACCAGCTGGGCGGCTTCTACGACCTGCCGCACGGGGTGTGCAATGCCATCCTGCTGCCCCATGTGCAGCGTTTCAATGCCGGTGCCGCCAGTGCCCGGTTAAAGGATATTGCTGCCGCCCTGGGCCAGGACGTGGATTATCTGAGTGATGAAGATGGGGCTGCGTGCTGTATCCAGGCGATCGTTGCCCTGGCGGAGAAGGTGGGTATTCCTGCCGGTCTGGCCGGTTTGGGGGTGAAGGAGGAGGATTTCCCGGTACTGGCCACCAACGCCATGAAGGATGCCTGCGGTCTGACCAACCCGATCCAGCCCAGCCATGAGCAGGTGGTGGCTATCTTCAAAGCCGCCTATTAAATAGCCGGGACTCCCCGTTTAAGTCGTCATGCCGGTCCGTTACGCTGGCCGGCATGACGGCGTCGGGGTCTACGGTATGTTTGTCAATGCCCCAGGATCTGGCTGAGGAACAGCTTGGTACGCTCGGATTGTGGATGATGGAAGAAGGTTTCGGGATCGTTTTCCTCGATAACCTGACCTTCGTCCATAAAAATGACCCTGTCCGCCACCGTGCGGGCGAAGCCCATTTCGTGGGTGACGCACAGCATGGTCATGCCTTCTTCCGCCAGCTCGATCATGACATCCAGTACTTCCTTGATCATCTCCGGATCCAGCGCCGAGGTGGGCTCGTCGAACAGCATGATCTCCGGGTTCATGCACAGGCTGCGGGCAATGGCGACCCGCTGCTGCTGACCACCGGACAGCTGTCCCGGATATTTCTTGGCCTGCTCCTGGATCTTGACCCGGGTCAGCAGCTTCATGGCGATTTCTTCCGCCTCCTTGCGTGGTGTCTTGCGCACCCAGATCAGTGCCAGGGTACAGTTTTCCAATACGGTCAGGTGGGGAAACAGGTTGAAGTGCTGAAAGACCATGCCCACTTCCCGGCGTATGGTTTCTATGTTCTTGACGTCATTGGTCAAGGGCGTGCCACGGATAATGATATCGCCCTGCTGATGTTCTTCCAGTCGGTTGAGGCAGCGGATCAGGGTCGATTTGCCCGAGCCTGAAGGGCCGCAGATAACGATACGTTCGCCTTTGGTCACCGTCAGGTCGATATCGCGCAACACATGGAAGTCACCGTACCACTTGTTGACCTTGTGCATGGCGACCATGGTTTCGTGTTTTTCTTGTTCCATTACTTCACTCCTGCTGCCTTCATGCTACCCCTGCCGGGTGAAAAATAACTGTCTGATCAGGTTAACCCAGTCAGCTACGACCGGGCGCGTGATAACCAGAGGGTTGGCGATACTCATATCGCTTACTCAGCGTTTCTTATGGCCGGTATAGAGCTTCTGTTCCAGGTGCTGGCTGTATTTGGACATGCCGAAACAGAATACCCAGAACACCAGACCGGCAAACACATAACCCTCGGTGGAGTAGCCCAGCCAATTGGGGTCTGACAGTCCTGCCTGTACTATTGCCAACAGATCGAACAGGCCGATGATCAGCACCAGGCTGGTGTCCTTGAACAGGGCGATAAAGGTATTCACAATCCCCGGGATCATCATTTTCATCGCCTGAGGCAGGACGATCAGCCCCATCATCTTCCAGTAATTCAGGCCGAGCGCTTCGGCCGCTTCGTACTGGCCCTTGGGAATGGCTTGCAGGCCACCGCGAACCACCTCGGCCATATAGGCAGACTGGAAGAAAATGATGCCGATCATGGCCCTGACCAGCTTGTCGAGGGTCAGTTCCTCGGGGACAAACAGGGGCAGCATCACCGATGACATAAACAGCACAGTGATCAGTGGTACCCCGCGCCAGAACTCGATAAACACTACCGACAGGCTGCGTACGATCGGCATATGGGAGCGGCGGCCCAATGCCAGGACGGTACCGAACGGCAGGGCGGCGACAATGCCCACCACTGCCAGGATCAGCGTCAGGGTCAGGCCGCCCCATTGATGGGTCGATACTATGGCTAAGCCGAAGTAGCCCCCGTAAAGCAGCATAAAGGCGATAAAGGGGAATACCAATACCACGAAGGGGGCGATCCAGCGTTTAGCCGGAGCACTGGGCCAGGCCAGCCAGGCCAGTTGCCCGACAAACAACACAAAGGTCAGGTTGATGCGCCACAGTTCTTCGGTGGGGTAAAAACCGTAGGTAAACTGCTGCAGGCGGTTGGCGATAAATACCCAGCAGGCACCGCCGCTGGTGCAGGCGCTGCGGTCGGCGCCGCTCCAGTCTGCCTTGAGCAGGGCCCAGTCGATGACGGGCACCAGCAGCAGATACAGGATATAAAGCCCGGCCAGGGTCACCAGGCTGTTGAGCGGTCCGGAGAACAGGTTGGCTCGCAGCCAGCCGACCAGGCCGGTACTGGCGAGTGGCGCTTCCCGCGCCGGGATCAGTGAGTCCTTGAACATCTTATCTCTCCACCAGGGCCATACGGGCATTGAACCAGTTCATAAACCAGGATACCGACAAGCTGATGCTCAGGTAGACCAGCATGGTGATGGCGATGACCTCTATCGCCTGGCCGGTCTGGTTGAGGGTGGTACCGGCAAACACCGAGACCAGGTCCGGATAACCGATGGCGGTGGCCAGGGAGGAGTTTTTGGTCAGGTTCAGATACTGGCTGGTCAGCGGGGGGATGATCACCCGCATTGCCTGAGGGATCACCACCAGCCTCAGGGTCAGGCTGTCCTTGATCCCCAGGGCATGAGCTGCCTCGGTCTGGCCATGAGATACGGCCTGGATACCCGAGCGTACAATTTCGGCGATAAAGGCGGCGGTATAGATGCTCAGTGACAGCCAGAGTGCCAGAAACTCGGGGATTACCGTCATGCCGCCGCGGAAGTTAAATCCCCTAAGTTCGGGGTAATGCCATTCCAGCGGCCGGCCCAGGGCAAAAAAGGTCAGCGCCGGCAGTGCGATTATCAGCAGCAGGGATAGCCAGTAGGCCGGGAACCGCTGGCCGGTTGCTTCCTGGCGGCGATGGTTAAAGCGAACCAGCCAGACCGAGGCGGCGATGGCGACGATCAACGCCAGCCAGATAAAATGAAACCCCGCGCCGGGAATGGGCTCGGGCAGATACAGGCCGCGCACATTCAGGAAGAAGGTGTCATTGATATTGAGGCTGTCTCTGGGGCCGGGCAGGGTACGCAGCACCGCGAAATACCAGAAAAACATCTGCAGCAGCAGGGGAAGATTACGGAATACTTCTACATAGGCTGAGGCGAATTTGGCGATCAGCCAGTTGGGTGACAGGCGAGCCACCCCCAGGATAAAGCCCAGAATGGTAGCGAAAATAATGCCGAAGAAAGACACCAGCAGGGTGTTGAGCAGGCCGACGACAAAGGTGCGGCCATAGGTATCGGTTTCACTGTAGGGGATCAGCGACTGGGCGATGGCGAAGCCGGAGGTATCATTCAGAAAACCGAAACCGGTGGTGATGCCCCGGGTAGCCAGGTTGCTTAGGGTATTATCGACGATGACCCAGATGCACCAGGCCACCAGGGCCAGCAGTATCAGCTGGAATATCAGTGCCCGTTTGGCAGGATCACGCCAGAAGCGGACTTGATGAGCATGTGGGGTTGAGGACATAGGCCGCAATCCTCGCAATCAGGGATAAGGAGGGGACTGTGCCGGGCACAGTCCCCGGGCGGTTAACGGACGGGAGGTGCGTACTGCAGCCCGCCTTCGGTCCACAGCGCGTTCAGACCCCGTTCAATCTTCAGGGGTGAACCCTGGCCGACGTTGGCCTCGAACACTTCACCGTAGTTACCTACCTGTTTGATGATGCGGTAGGCCCAGTCCTTGCTCAGCCCCATGCCCTTGCCGAAATCGGCATCGTTACCCAGCAGGCGACGGATATCCGGGTTGTCCGACTTGAGCATCTCGTCGACATTGCCCTGGTTAATGCCCAGCTCCTCGGCGTTGACCATGGCAAAATGGGTCCATTTGACCACGTTGAACCATTGGTCGTCGCCCTGACGTACCACAGGTCCCAGGGGCTCCTTGGAGATGACTTCCGGCAGCGCCATGGCGTCGTCGGGGTTGGAAAGTTTGGTACGCAGGGCATAGAGCTGGGACAGATCCGAAGTCAGCACGTCACAGCGACCCGCCTCCAGGCCCTGTACCGTCTGATCCGAGGTATCGAACACCACGGCCGTATAGCTGATGCCATTCTTGCGGAAATAGTCGGCCACGTTCAGCTCGGTGGTGGTGCCCGATTGGATACAGATGGCGGCGCCATCCAGTTCCTTGGCGCTGGTGACGCCCAGCTTCTTGCTGATAAGGAAGCCCTGGCCGTCGTAATAGTTGACGCCGGTGAAGTTCACGCCCAGATCCGTATCCCGGCTGGAGGTCCAGGTGGTATTGCGGGACAGCACATCGATCTCGCCGGATTGCAGGGCGGTGAGACGCTCCTTGGCATTGAGGGGGATAAACTGCACCTTGTCGGGATCGTTGAAGACGGCGGCCGAAACGGCCCGGCACAGATCCACATCCAGTCCCCGCCATGCGCCCTTGTCATCCGGGTTGGAGAAACCGGCCAGACCGCTGTTGACGCCGCATTTGAGTTCGCCCCGCTCCTTTACGGTATCCAGGGTGGCGGCCTGTGCCTGCTGGGCCAGGCCTAATGCCAGGGTAGTGGCGATAAAGAGGGAGGTTTTTCCTGTTCTTGTCATACGTCACTTCCTTTTGTAGATCTTGGTCGTTTTATTCGATTAAGGCATATGAACCTCCGATGCCCCTATAGAGTATTAGCATAAGTCAAAGGCTAAGGTGTTAAAAAGCCGAAAAATTTTGAGAAGGGTCGTAAAATGGCGACCAGAGCGCAGTGGACTCAAACAGTTACTGTTGTCCGGAATGCTCAGTCGCTGCCGGTGGGGCTTCCCGCAGAGGGGCTCGCCTGTCACTGACATAGCAGTGGCTTCCCTGCATCAGCTTGGCCTGCCGTTTGGCATGGCCGGTGAGGGGCGCAATATCGTCGTGGTTATGACAGTGGCGGCCGTCCGGGTGGACCACGCCGATGGCAATGCCCAGCAGCGGATAAAAGGTCTGCTCGCCATGGCGGGAGCGAGCCTCTATGCCCTGCCGCAACCTGTCTTCGGCGGAGTAAAAGTCGAGGATACCCGCGTCAAAGCGCCGGATGATGATTTCGCACTGAGCTTGCCAGTCACTATGGGCGTCCAGCACGGCGACAAAGTCATCACCGCCCACATGACCGATAAACTGGCCGGCATCGACCAGCACTTCCTGCAGCAGCCGGGCAACCCACTGGATGACCTTGTCGCCCTGGGCATAGCCGTAGACATCATTGTAGGGCTTGAAGTGATTGAGATCGAAATAGGCCACATAGAAGTCTTTGCCTTGCTGCAGTGCCTCGTCGATCTCCCGGTAGATAGGTACATTGCCCGGCAGCAGGGTTAGCGGATTGGCATAGCGGGCATGCAGCAAACGTAGTTCGGTCACCGAGCGCAGCAGGTCGCGCACCGATGCCAGGCCGTAATAACGGCCCTGGCGGGTGATGATAAAATGCTGCTGTCCAGACATGTCGTCATCATCGGTGATCAGGTTGCTGACTCGCTCCAGGGCAGTCTGCCAGTCGACCACCAGGGGGTTGGTATCCATCGCCTGGCGGACGGATTTGTTGGCATAGAGCGCCCGTCCATAGGAACCGGAGTACAGCTCCATGATGTGCTCCCGGCGCACCATGCCCACCGGCAGTCCGTGATCGAGTACCGGCAGGGAATACAGTTTGCTGTTGGCCAGCAGTATCTCGAACACCCGGTGCACCGGCGTATTGATATCCACGGTATGGCCAGGGCGAGCCAGGGTGGCGATAGTTTCCTTGTGGCGGCACAGGCTGGGAGCCTGGCCGGGCGGTGAGTTGGCCTCGGCGACAGGCGTGGATTGCGGTCGGCCCAGATAAAAACCCTGGCAGTTGTGAATGCCCATGCTTTGCAGCTGTTTCATCTCTTCACCGGTTTCTATGCCTTCGGCAATGAGTCGGGACCGCATGCCACGCGCCAGGGTGATCATGCTTTGTACAAATTCCCGCTTGATGGGGTCCTGATCAAGCTTGTCGATAAAATAACGGTCAATCTTCACGAAATCGGGCTGAACCTCCGACCACAGCTTGAGCCCGGAATAGCCGGTCCCGAGATCGTCGATGGCGATCAGGAAGCCGCCTTCCCGATAGCGCTGCACCGCCTGCTGCAGGTCTGCCGGATTATGTATCGGATACTGTTCGGACAGCTCAATCACGATATTTCGGGGGGAAATATCCAGCTTCTCGGCCAGGCGTAGGGTGCAGCCCCTGGGGTGCTGCCGGTCCAGCAGTACATTGGGATTGACGTTGAGAAACAGGTAACCATCCATGTCCATCCGGCGGTAGGCACGCATGGCGGCTTCACGGCAGGCCAGATCCAGCTCCGACAGCATGCCGATACGCTTGGCTTCGGCGAACAGATCGCAGGGAAACTCCAGCGGGTGGCCGGCGGGGCCGCGGATCAGTGCCTCATGACCGATCACCTTGCCCTGGCGCGTATCGACAATGGGCTGGAACAGAGGATGCAGTCGCCCCTGAACAATCAGGGATGCGAGCGAGTCGGTCAGGAAGGCAAAGGCAGTCATAAGTCACCATTTTCATTAAGGTAACTTTAAGTCTATGCCTGCCATATGAATTAATCGTGACAGTGTCACAGTTCCCAGTTGAGGGTGGACCAGTTGCGCTCCCGGGCAATGCGTCCCAGGTGGTCGCCCGGATTGATGGCGAACGGGGTGTCGACAAATTCGAGCAGCGGCAAATCATTGAGCGAGTCGCTGTAGCCGTAGCTGTGGGAAGGGCTGAGGGCCTGTTGCTCCAGCCACTCCTGCAGTCGTACCAGCTTGCCTTCCTGGTAGCTGTATACACCGCGGGTACGGCCGTTATAGACGCCGTCGCAACAGTCGAGCATGATGCCGATGGCATGATTAACGCCCAGGGCCCGAGCTATGGGTTTGACCAGGTGCTCGCCGGTGGCGGAAATAATCACGATTTCGTGATTCTGGGACTGGTGCCAGGCCAGCCGTGCCCGGGCGTCCGGGTAGACCAGCGGCAGTATGTCCTGACGGATAAATTCGTCGACCAGGGGGGCCAGATCCTGTTGTTGCCAGTGACGGATGGGAGCCAGGGTCAGCGCCATATAGGCATCCATATCCATGCGTCCCTGGTAATAGGCAGTCATCAGGGTGCGTTCCTGCTCGAGTATGCCGGCCGGGGCCAGCTTGCGCCGCACAAGAAATTCCAGCCACAGGCTGGCGGTGTCACCGGCAACCAGGGTTTCATCCAGATCAAAAATAGCCAGTTTCATCAGGCAACTTCCTTTAGTTCGGTGCGGTTGAATACCAGTTCCAGCGGGCTGCCGGCCGGCAGCAGGGCATCGGCTCCCCGGTTCAGCCGGTCCACCGTCAGCTGGCAGCCGGCGGCCTGGATACGGTAGCGGATCACATTGCCCAGCAGCTGGTGACCGGTGACCATGGCCGGTACCGGTGACGTCATGGCGGGGCCGTAGTCCCGGCCGGATTCACGAATATAGATGGACTCGGGACGAACGGCCAGCCTGCCATTGATAGTGAGCCCCAGTAACCGGCGGGCCTGCTCGGGGGTGAGCAGATTATAGTTGCCCATAAAGCCGGCAACAAAGTCGTTGGCGGGGCGGGTATAGACCGCTTCGGCGGTACCGGCCTGGACAATCTGGCCCTGGTTCATAACAAAGACCCGATCCGACATTGTCAACGCTTCTTCCTGATCGTGGGTCACGAAGACGGTGGTCAGGTTCAGCTGTTGCTGAATGGTGCGGATCTGCTCGCGCAGATGTTTGCGGATGGGCGCATCCAGTGCCGACAGCGGTTCGTCCAGCAGCAGGATACGTGGCCGTACCACCAGCGCCCGGGCCAGGGCGACGCGCTGGCGCTGGCCACCGGACAGGCTGGCGGGGTAATAGCTCTCTCGGCCATCCAGTCCGACCAGCTCTACCGACTCGGCCACCCGGCGTTTGATGTCATTGACATCGAGTCGTTGCATCTTCAGGCCGAAGGCGATGTTGTCGGCGACCGTAAGATTGGGAAACAGCGCATAGCTCTGAAACACCATGCCGATGCCCCGTTTCTGCGGTTTAAGCCAGGTGATGTCTTCCCCGGCCACCCGTATCTGCCCCTGGTCCGGGGTGGTCAGTCCCGCCAGGCTGCGCAGCAGGGTGGACTTGCCGCAGCCCGAGGGGCCGAGCAGGGTAATGAATTCGCCTTGGCGAATGTCGAAACTGATATTTTTGAATACCGGGGTGTCGTTAAAGGACTTGGTCAGGTTGGCGACTTCCAGATAATGCATCAGGCGCTCCGTTTTTGCAGGTGCAGGGCGAACCAGGTCGCCAGGCCGATAAAGAGGAAATAGGACATCACCATGGCACTGGTAAAGTGGCCGCTGTTGGTGCGTTGACTGTACAGGTAAACCTGCAGGGTTTCGAAGCGGGTGCCCACCAGCATGTTGGCAAACACGAATTCTCCGAACAGGAAAGAAAAAGACAGAAACAGCGCGGCCAGCAGGCCGTTTTTGATATTGGGCAACACCAGCTGCAGAAAGGCACGCGTGGTGCCGGTGCCCAGCAGGTGGGCCGCGTCCATCAGATCCGGTAGATTGATGGCCTCCAGGTTGTTGGCCAGCGCCCGGTACATGAAGGGCAGACTGATGGTGAAGTAGCAGAAGATCAAAATCCAGGGGCCGCCGACCAGGGGCAGGGGACCGCCCGCATAGAGCTGCAGCAGTCCGACCGAGGAGACCACGGGCGGGACCGCGAACGGCAGCAGTATCACTATGTTCATCACGCCTTTCAGCCGAGGGAAGTAGTAGAACACCACAAAAAGGGTCGGCAGTATCAGCAGCAGACTGAACAGCAGGGCGGCCAGGCACACCAGCAGTGAGCGACCGAAAGCGGCCAGGAAACGGCTGTCCGACCAGAGCGTCAGGTACCAGTCCAGGGTAAAGCCGCTGGGCAGGATATGGGCGCCCCACTGGGCTGCCAGTGAATACACCAGGGTGATGACAATGGGAGCGGCGAGCAGCAAAACCAGCCCGGCGACCGTCAGCTGCGCCAGCAGGGGTGCTTGGGGTTGCTTATTCATAACGACTCCGGGTAATGATCCACTGGTTGACGGCGGTAACCACAAATAACAGCAGCATCAGCAACAGCGACAGGGCGGCCGCCAGCTGGGGCTCGAGGAAAATGTCACCGGCCACCAGGGCGGATATCTGTATGGTGACCAGGTTATAATTGCTGGTCATAAGCGCAAAGGTACTGGCGTAGGCACCCAGGGCGTTGGCCAGCAGGATAATAAAGGTGCCCAGTAATGCGGGTGTCAGTACCGGCAATACCACCCGCAGCCAGTATTGCCAGGGCCGGGCCCCGAGCAGGGCGGCGGCCTCGCGCCAGTCTTTCTGAATGCCGTCGAAGGCCGGATAGAGCAGCAGTATGGCCAACGGGATCTGGAAATAGGTATAGAGGATGATCAGTCCGCCGCGGGAGTAGAGGTTGAACCCCTCGATCAGACCGGCGTCACGCAGCAGCAGGGTGACGGCGCCGTTCATGCCGAGCAGCACGATAAAGGCAAAGGCCAGTGGCACCCCGGAAAAGTTGCTGGCCATGGTGGTAAACGCCACCACCGCATCCTGTACCTTGCCCGGTACCTGACGCAGCGCCGCGGTACCCATCAGCGCAATCAGCAGGCCCAGCAGGCTGGACCAGAGCGCCAGATCGATGCTGTTACCGAAGGATTGACGATAGAAGGGCGAGTCGAGGATCTCGTTAAAATTGGCCAGACTCCAGTCACCGTCGGCCTGAAAGCTGTTGATCAGCACCCAGAAGATAGGCGCCAGCTGAAACAGGCCGAACACCACTACAAAGGGCAGCAGCCATAGCAGCGGCAAACTGCGCCGCCAGGCAGCGGGTCTGGTCGCGCCGCAATTAACTCCGGGAGACGCAGGCAGGATCCTGCCTGCGCCAGCGCGATGCTTCATGGTGACGGTCTCTGTCATGCCAGCAGCCCCTCGCATTCGCTTTTCTCGTGCGCAGTCCCCAGCAGACTGGCGATGGTGCCGCATAGATCAAGCTGCCGGGGTCGGGCCTGGGCGTCATGGCTGAAGGCATGGCCTGCCACAAACAGCGGTATGTCCCGTTCTTCCGGCAGAATGCCGCTGTGACTGTTATCCCGGTTCATGCCGTGATCACTGGTGATCAGCACCTGATATCCTTCATCCAGCCAGCGTGGCAGGTAATCAGCCAGCAGCAGATCGAAACGCCGGGCGCTGTTGCGGTACTGGCGCGAGTCCAGGCCGAACTTGTGGCCGGCATCATCGGTGTTCATGGGGTGGATCAGCAAAAAGTCCGGGTCGAACCGGGTTCTGAGGATCTCCGCGTCCTGCAGCAGGTGGCAGTCCGGGTAGTGGTCCTGAGAGTAGAACAGCCCGTACTGGATTGGCAGTTCCGGATCCAGGGTGAAGCGATCCCGCACCGGTTCATAGGGGGCCCGGTTATACAGTTCGCTGACCCAGTGATAGGCTGCCGCCGCCGTGGTCAACCCCGCCCGGCGTGCCAGATTGAATATGCTCTGCTGGTTGCTCAGCCGTGCCATGTCGTTGTTCAGTATGCCGCTGTCCACCGGCCGGGTGCCGGTGAGAATGCACTCGTAAAGGGGGCGGGACACTGCCGGCAATTCGCACTGCATCTTGTAGCCGGTCAGGCGACCGGCTTCGTTCAGACCCTGAAGGTAGCCCAGGCAGTCCCGGGCAACCTCGTAGGCCAGGCCGTCTATCACGACCAGTATGACCTTGTTCATAACTTACCTCTGCTGGTGGATCAGCACGGCTGACTGCCACTGGCGGGAAAGGGTGCGGGTGCTCTTCTCCCAGGCATCATGGTCGGCAATGGGACGTGCTGCGGCATACATGTCGTTGGGCAGCAGCTTTTCCTGTACATCGGCGGGCAAGGTGACGGTGCTGCGGATGGGGCGGGCATAGCCCCGGGCCAGGTTGATTTGGCCCGCATCGCTCAGTATGTATTCCCGGGCCAGCTTGGCGGCATTGGGGTGTTTGGCATATTTGTTGATGATGGTGGCGTAGCCGGAGATCAGCGAGCCGTCACTGGGGATCACCACGGTGAAGCGGTCACGGTCGATTTGATCCCGATAGTTGAGTGCATTGAAATCCCACAGTATTGCCATTTCCACTTCGCCTTTCTCCAGGTTGGCGATATTCGGGTCGACCGGTGACAGGCGGTCCTGCCTGGCCAGCTCGGCAAACAGATTCAGGGCCGGTTTAATATTGGACTCGTTCCCGCCCCGGGCGAAGGCGGCCGCCAGCAAGGCGCTGTTGGCCTGGGCGGCAACACCGACATCACCGACGGTGACCTGATAGTCCCCGTCCAGCAGTTCCTGCCAGGAGGTCGGCGTCTTTTTTACCAGCTCGTTGTTGACGATAAAGGCGATGGTACCGGTGTAGCCCAACATCCAGTGGCCGTCCTTGTCCTTGGCCCAGTCGGGGATCTCGTCCCAGGTGGTGGGCTTGTAGGGCTGGGTGACCCCCTGGCGCACGGCGATGGGACCGAAGGCGGCACCCACGTCACCGATATCGGCGGTGGCATTGTCTTTTTCGGCAGCGAACTTGGCGATTTCCTGGGCGGAGCTCATATCGGTATCCTGGTGATGGATGCCATATATTGCATCCAGATCCCGCCAGGTATCCTTCCAATTGGCCCAGCTGTCGGGCATGCCGACACTGTATACCTTGCCTTCAGCGCGGGCCTTGCTTTCCAGCTCGCTGAGTTCGGTGGCCAGCACCGGGGTGGTGCCGAGGGCCAGGGCAAGCAGGCTTGAGGTTTTCAGTATGCTTTTCATCGGTTCCAATCCTCTGGACTAGGTCAGGTTCGGGGTCGATGTTAGAGGGGTATTGTGTCAGTTTTAAGGCGGTTTTATGGCGATCTTATGTATAAGTGTTTATTTTTTATACATAACCAGGGTCATTTTGCTGTCATAAACCAGTGCAAAGCTAGGATGAATGTTTATTGGACTAGACCAAAAGAGATGGGCGAACAAAGGACAACTCAAAGTGCAACCATTATCCATACCCTGCGGCAACAACTGGCCAGCCAGGCGTTGGTGCCCGGCAACAAGCTGCCGGCGGAGCGGGAGCTGGCAGACTTGTTTGCTACCACCCGGATCACGGTGAAGGAGGCGCTGCATACCCTGGAAGCGGAAGGGCTGATTTATCGGGAAGAGCGACGTGGCTGGTTTGTATCCCGGCCCCGGTTGGTCTATAACCCGGCCAGCCGCTCCCATTTTCATACCCTGGTGGCGGCCCAGAACCGGGTCGCCAGCACCCGGGTGCTGGGTTGCGAAACCGTATTGGCCCCCGCCGAATTGGTACCCGAGATGGCGTTGGCGCCACTCAGCCGGCTGACCCGTATCCGCCGGGTGCGCAGCATCGATCAGCGGCCGGTACTGTACGTCGAGCACTACCTTATCCCCGACTATTTCCCGGCTATTGCCGATCAGGATCTGAGCCAGTCACTGACCAGACTGTATGAAATTCAATATGGATTGCACTACGGCCGTTCCCGGTTTGATATCTGTCCCACTGCCGCCTGTGGTGAGGCGGCGCGGACGCTCAGCCTGGCCGAAGGCAGCCCGGTGCTGGCGGTGACCCGGGTCAACTATGATCAGCATGGCCGCATTATCGACTGTGATCGGGAGATATGGCGTCATGATGCGGTACGTATCCGCATCGACAGCCATCAACGGAATTCCGGTAGCCCTGGCTCACGATCAGGGTCCTGACGGGCCTTGGGCCAGCTCGCCGGTCAGCAGCCTGGCCAGCGGCTGCCGGCTGCGGAACAGGTTGGTCCGGCGGCCTTCCCGGGTCAGGTAGATATGTCCGTCCGCCCCCAGGGCGACGCCCTCGAACTGTCCTCCTTCGTCGAGGATGAAATGACGGCCCTGCCGCTCGATGACGTGTCCGTCCCGCACCGGGTACAGCCAGAGATAGGCCCGCCGGTCCAGCCAGTTGCGGCCATAGCCCAGCAGTATCAGGGTCTGGCTGTCGGCGTCATAGTCGGCGGCGGTGACCAGCATGCGGGTATTCAGCCGCTGTTGCTCGGCCAGCGGCGCGGACGGCGTGGTCGGATCCAACTTATAGAGGGCGGTCTGCTCATCCAGCCAGCGTTTGGTCAGCAACCAGAGCTCGCCGTTGACCCAGGTCAGGGCTTCGGCATCAAAGTTGTGTTGATGCTGAGCGGGCATGAAACTGAGCTGCTCGGCATAGCGTACCGGCAGTATGCGGGAGAGGCTGGCCCCTCGCGTCTCGGCATCGAGCTGATAGATCACCAGATTCTGCCGATGGCCGCCATTGTTGCCGATATCGGCCAGATAGAAGGTGTCGCCGGCAAGCGTGATATCCTCCCAGTCGCGATTGTACACACCGGCCAGCGGCCATACCGCCAGGATCTGACCGGCCGCATCCAGCCTGAATAATTCCTCCTCGTTGCCGCTGTCGTTATGGCTGATAAAGCCGTCCCGCCAGGCGATCAGTCCCGAGGTCTCCGCCAGGCGGCCGGGAAAATCGGCGACCGGTAACAAGGCCAGGCGCGGGCTGTCGGCGGATGCGCAGCCGGACAGTAATATCAATGTCAGCAGTAGCGGAATGAGGTGCAATGGGTATCCTTTGGTTGAATCAGGTATGGGTGACGTAAAGACAGTACTTGCGTGGCGCGTACATGGTTGTCATTTCTGCGCGGTTTGGCAATACAATGGCTGTCCTTTTCTTCGCTTATTATCGATGCTATTCGGAGCATAACAATGGTTTTTAAGGACTGGTCGATATCGGCTGTCACCGCCGGTTTCCTGGCGGTGCTGATCTCCTACTCGGGGCCGCTGATCATCTTTTTCCAGGTGGCGCAGAGTGCCAATATAAACCATGAGATGATGGTGTCCTGGGTATGGGCCATTTCGATCGGTGCGGCGGTGTCGGGCATACTGTTGAGCTGGTGGCTGAAGGTACCGGTGGTGACCGCTTGGTCCGTGCCCGGTTCGGCATTGTTGATCAGCATGTTTCCCGACCTCAGCCTGAATCAGGCGGTGGGCGCCTATATCACGGCGGGACTGATCATTTTCCTGATCGGCATCTCCGGCTACTTCGATAAGTTGATGAGAGCGATACCCAAGGGGATTGCCTGCGGCATGATGGCGGGGATCCTGTTCCAGTTCGGCGTGGGGGCTTTTCAGGCGGTGGAGTCGATGCCGGCGCTGACTTTCAT
Organism: Zobellella maritima; assembly: GCF_003075035.1. GTDB lineage: Bacteria > Pseudomonadota > Gammaproteobacteria > Enterobacterales > Aeromonadaceae > Oceanimonas > Oceanimonas maritima. The sequence continues at coordinate 469,372 of NZ_QCZE01000001.1, forward strand.
GATGATAGCCGCCTACCTGCTGCTGAAACGGCTGTGTCCTCGCTACTGCATGATATTGGTAATGCTGGTGGGGGTGATCCTGACCATGGGACTGGAGGGGGTCGATCTGAGCGGGTTTGAGTGGAGCCTGGCCGAGCCGGTGTTTATTCGCCCGGAATGGAGTTGGCATACCACCCTGAGTCTGGCCATCCCGCTGGTGCTGGTGAGCATGACGGGACAGTTTCTGCCCGGCATGGCAATTTTGCGCAGTTCGGGCTATCACACCAGGGCCACGCCCATCATAGTGGTGACTGGTGTCATGTCGATGGTGGTGGCGATGTTTGGCGGTATCACCATAGTGATTGCCGCCATTACCGCCGCCCTGTGCACCGGCAGGGAGGCTCATGAATCGCCGGATAAACGCTATGTGGCGGGCATCGCCAATGGCCTGTTTTATCTGCTGGGCGGCTGCTTTGGCGGCAGCATCATATTGCTGTTCACCGCCTTGCCGAAAGAGTTTGTGGCAATCCTGGCGGGATTGGCTCTGATCGGTGCCATCACCAGCAATGTGATGGGTGCCATCAATGACGCTGATCATCGGGAGGCGGCCATGGTGACCTTCCTGGCGACCGCCTCGGGCATGAGCTTCTGGGGGCTGGGGTCGGCGTTCTGGGGAGTGGTGCTGGGGGGCGCGACCTACCTGGTATTGCACAAGGTATACCGGTTGCCGGCCCGGGCCAGCCGCGGCTCGGCGCAGGTGGCGGACTCGTCTAAGGCACCAGACGACGGCGAGCCGAAAGATGTCTGATGCCTTCCAGCACCAGTAGTCCCATCGCCAGCCAGGTGGGGATATAGGTCAGCCACTCGTGGGGGGCTATGCTCTCGCCCAGCAGCAGGGCAACGCCTACCAGCAGCACCGGCTCCACATACCCGAGCAGGCCGAACAGGCTGAACACCAACATGCGGCTGGCCAGGGTATAGCAGACCAGTGCTGCGGCACTCAGTGCGCCCAGAACCAGGATCAGCGGATACAGCGTGGGCTGGGCCTGCAGGGTAACGCCGGGCGCGCTGGCCGCCACAAACCAGCCGGCGGCGGGCAGCATCAGCAGCATGTCCATCCAGAGCCCGCCCAGGTGGTTGTTGCCCAGCTGGCGCCGCAAGACAAAATAGAGCGGGTAACCGATGGCAACCACCAGGGTTTCCCAGGAAAATCCTCCTGCCCGGTATAGTTCATGCGTTACACCCAGGGTGGCACAGGCGACAGCCAGCCGCTGCAGTCCCGTTAACCGGTCCCGATAAAACAGCCTGCCGACCAGCACGATGACCAGCGGCATCAGAAAGTAGCCAAGGGACACCTGCAAGGCCCGACCGGCCAGCGGCGCCCACATAAACAGCCAGAGCTGAATGCCCAGCAAGGCGGATGATGCCAGCAGCCCGGCCAGCAATGCCGGGCGGGCGAGCAGTCGTTGTATCAGCTCCCTGGCCGCCTGCCAGTCACCGCTGTAGAGCATAAACAGGCTCAGGCAGGGAAAAGTCAGCAGCATGCGCCAGCCATACACGGCTTCGCCGTCGAGTGGCGCGAGCAGGCTGGTATAATAGTACAGCAGTGCAAACAGCAGGGAAGATAACAACGACAGCAACAGACCGCGGGACAAGGTTGGCTCCGTATGGGTGAGAAAGGGAAGGGTGCGCGCAAGTATAGGGCGGGTCCCTATAGAAATATATCGTGCTTAAGGTTTATTTAGGTTTTTAATGTCTGGTCAAACCGGTAGTAGCAGTGAAATAAACGGGTGAGTCGTGACGGAATTGACAGCCAATGCCGGTCGGCTATTGAAACCATTCGGGGATGGCGCTGATCAGGGTCTCGTGCATGCGTCGGGTATGGGAGCCGTACCAGTAGATGCGCCGGCAATTCGGGCAGCGGCGCACCTGTCCCGGCAGCATCCGGATCGATTCCGGCACCAGGGTGGCGGCTTCTTCGGCGGTAGCGGTACGCAACGGTTGGTTGCACAACAGGCAGCGGCTGAACAGCTCGGCAGGGGGATGCAACTGACAGGCGTCAATCACCTCCCGTAGTTGCAGCAGTGGCGCCTCGGCGACGAGCAGCAGGGGATGGTGGGGGCGAAGAAAGCGCACCAGGTGGTGATCCCGGGTGAGCAGCACCCGCTGTTCGGCATCGGCCAACGCGACCAGTTCTTTATCTTCGCCGGCGGGATCATAGAGGGTGTCGAAACCCAGTACCCGCAGCCAGCGGGCGAGCCGGCCCAACATGGCATCGGCGAGAAAGCGGGGAGTCGCGCCGGCCTCGTCCATGGCACGCTAGCGGGAGGAAGGATCGGCCGGTTTGACGGGCTGGAAAGTATGGAACAGACACCAGTAGCAATAGATCGCAAGACCTGCGGTGATCATGCCCCAGAGCTGGGCGCCGGACAGCCATTCATACAATGACCAGGCCAGGCAGAACAGGGTAACGGCAATACGCCGCCATAACGGCTGGAAAAAAATCAGATCCTTTTCTTTCATGGTGGTGGTTCTCCAGTACACACTCAATGGCAGTTAACCATCATTCAGTCCTGCTGTCGAATGTGTGTTTCACTTTTGTGATCTTTGAAAAGGAACTTGGGATGATCCCACACAACCTGGGTCATGACATACCGCCGTTACTGCCCGAAGAACTGATCCAAACCCTGGCCGGCAATGACCAGGTTCGTATTGAGCGTATCGTCTCCCGTGGCCATGCTTCGCCCGAAGGCTTTTGGTACGATCAGGATGAGCATGAATTTGTACTGCTGGTGCAAGGGGAAGCCGAGTTGGAGCTGCGGTCACCGGCAGCGCGGATCCGTCTGCAGGCAGGAGACTATCTGCTGCTTTCCGCCCATCGCCAACACAGGGTGAGCTGGACCCACCCCGGGCAGGACACTGTCTGGTTGGCGGTGTTTTATCCGCCGGCCGCCGCGGCCGGCGGAACCATGGCCCCCTAACGCAATCGCTGCAGCAAGGACTCCGTCGGATAGCCGTCGGCAGTCAATCCCAGGGACCGCTGGAAACGGCGGATGGCGCCGATGGAATTGGGACCAATCACGCCGTCGGCACCCTGGGTATCGAAACCGCGTTCAGTCAGGCGGCGCTGCAACTCGATCTTTTCGCTCCGGCTCAGTGCCCGCTCGTTCCTCGGCCAGGGGTGCAGGAATTCCCTGCCTCCGGCAATCCGATCGGCCAGATGGCCGACGCCCATGGCGTAGGAGGTGGCGTTGTTATAGCGGCGGATTACCTTGAAATTTTGGAAGATGGCAAAGGCCGGCCCCTGAGCGCCTGCCGGCACCAGGATGGCGGCCTCACCATGGTCGGGCAGAGCCCGGCCGTCGATGGTGGTAATGCCTTGGCTGCGCCAATAGGCTACCGGTTTCAGGTTGTTTTGATCTGCGTCCGAATAGTCGAAGCCGACCGGCAGCCTGACCTCGATTCCCCAGGGGGCTCCCTGTTGCCAGCCGAACCTTGCCAGGTAATAGGCGGTAGAGGCCAGGGCATCTGTGGGATCATCGGACCAGATGTCGCGCCGGCCGTCGCCGGTAAAGTCCTGGGCATATTGCAGATAGCTGGTGGGCATAAATTGCGTATGGCCCATGGCGCCGGCCCAGGAGCCGCGCATCCGCTCCACCCTGGTATCGCCGGATTGCAGTATTTTCAAGGCGGCGATCAGCTGTTCTTCGGCAAAGGCCCGGCGCCGGCCCTCATAGGCAAGGGTAGCCAGACCTTCGATAGTACTGGTGTTGCCGCGATAGGAGCCGTAATTGGTTTCCATGCCCCAGATTGCCAGCAGCACCTCGGCATCCACCCGATAACGCTGCTCGATGGCGGCCAGGGTGGTGCCCAGCTCGCGTAACTTCTGGCGTCCTGTTGTCACTCTGCTCTGGGAAACGGCGGAGTCCAGGTATTCCCAGATGGGTTTGGTAAACTCCGCCTGGCGACCGTCCAGACGCATGACTTCCTGATTGAGCCGCACATTGGCAAAGGCCTGGTCGAATACCTGTGGATTGATGCCGGCGGCCATGGCCTTGGCCCGGAAGCCGTTGCGCCACTGGGCGAAGGCGGCCGCGGTGGCGGGTGGAACAGGAGACAGACTGGGTGTTGGTCTGCTTGTTGAAGAGGGAAACTCGGCTTGGTTGTTGCTGCCATTGTGACTGGCACAACCGCCAATGAGGCCAGTCAGCAAAAATGCCCCAATATAGATAGGTTTCACGGTTTCTCCTGGCTCCGCTAGATATGTGCGGCAGCATATCCTATGGCAGTAAAAAATAAAGCCATATATCACTGAGTCCTGTTTCGGGAGATGGGTTAGCTACCAAAAGCAGCGAGCAGGGCGCATACTTCTTCATCGCTGACCTGGGGAAACTGTCGATACCACTGGCCCACCGAGTGAAAGCTGGCCGGGGTGATTAAGCAGACGAAATCGTCTACCTTTGCGGCGATGCGTTGGGCCGCCTCATGGGAGCCTACCGGAACCGCCACTACCAGGCGCCGGGGATGCAGCGAGTGCAGTGCCGAGACCGCCGCCGCCATGGTCGCCCCGGTGGCCAGACCATCATCAACCACAATCACCGTATGGTCGGCGACCTCAAGCGGTTGTGCCTGGCCGCGATAGGCTTTTTCCCGGCGGGCCAGTTCGGCGCTTTCCCGCTGGACCACCATCTGTATTTGTGCCGGCGTGATGTCACTGCTGCGCAGCAACTGATGGTTGAGCACCTGGGCGCCACCCGATGCAATGGCCCCCATGGCCAGCTCCGGGTGGTAGGGGAAGCCGAGTTTACGTACCAGCAGCACATCAAGCGGGGCATGGAGGGCCAGGGCTATTTCGTATGCAATAGGTACACCGCCGCGGGGCAGCCCCAATACCATTAATCGGGGCTGGTCCTGGTATGCGGCCAAGGCGCTGGCCAGGGCCTTGCCCGCCGCGCGTCTGTGCTCGAAGTGATGGTCCACAGTGTGTCCCTCTCAACTGGTGTGCGGTACCGACAAGCCGGCTTACCGTCGACTCTCCCATGATTTAACAGTAGCATCTGTTTATAATGCCCGTTTGCCCCGAGGCCGTTGTTGGGGGCGAGTCATCGATTTCAGTCAGGAGCATACCCTGTGAAGTGTCCATCTTGTCAGCAAGTTTTTCGGCCGTCCCAGGTGGTCGACTCCAGGGCCCATGGTGTGGACGTGCGTTTTGGCTGCCCTCATTGTCGGGCCAGGCTGGCGGTAAACGGGCGGGCAACCCGGATCAAGCTGATGGGCTTCGTGCTGATGATGGCGGGCTCGGGCGTCATGTTGTGGGCGCCCGAGCGCTCCTGGATATTCGGCTCCATGGTTTGTATCGCGGGGGCCGTGATGGCGTTCAGTGCCCGCCGCCGGGAACTAAGGCTGCAGTGGCTGGACAGACCCGGCAGCCGGGATAAAGGGTAACCCCTTGGGAAAACGGGCGAGGGTGCGACAATACCCTTGCTTCGGATATGGACCCTCTGGTCCATCGTTCAGGAGTAAAGCCTGTGTATCTGATACGGGACTATCATGAAACGGATTTAAGCCGCCTGGCACTGATCTACCGTGATGCGGTTGTTGCCCAGGGTGGCATGGGCTATAGCAGCGGGCAGGTGGCGGCATGGTCTGAGTTTCCCTGTCGATATGCCGATGAATTCCGGACCATGGTCGAGCGGGGCTATACCCGGGTGGTCTGCCGGCGGCAGACGCCGGTGGCCTTTGCCACCCTGTATCCTGACCATCACCTGGCGCTGCTGTATGTGCTGGCCGAACATAGCCGTCGGGGCCTGGCAGGCCGGTTATGTGCCGACATGCAACAAGAAGCCCAACGTCGGGGGGCTGTGAGGCTGACGACTGACGCCAGCCTGCTGTCCAGGCCGGTGTTTGAACGATGCGGATTCCAGGTGATGGAGCGGCAGGAGGTGACCCGGGATGGGCAGGTCTTTACCCGGTTTGCGATGGCCAAGCTGTTGAGGCTTCCTTAATTCGCGGCCATTAACTCTGGCATTACCCACCACACTTATTTTACCCCGACCGCTTATCTTGCTGGTGCCATCTGGCCATTTATTCCAAAATAGTGGCCACAGGGACAAGCCCGTTTATTTTTGGCGTAGAGGAGATCATCAGTGGCCAAGCCGAAAGACACCTATTATCTAACCGCCCATTGCACCGGCAGCCTGGGCACTGTCGATGTGGTGACCCGTTACCTGCGAGAGCAGGGCTGTTATGTGGTAGAAATGCAGACCTTTGATGATGTGGTCAGCAAGCACTTTTTTATCCGGGTCGAATTCAGGCCACCCGGGGAGCAGACCTTCGATGAAAGCAGCTTTAGGTCCGGCTTTGAATCGCGGGCCGGGACCTTCGCCATGCAATGGCAGCTGACCGCCACCAGCTACCGACCCAATGTGGTAATCATGGTTTCGAAATTCGATCATTGCCTGAACGACTTGCTATATCGCTATCGCACCGGACAGCTGGCCATCGAAATTCCCGCCATTATCTCCAACCACCCGGATCTGCAACGGCTGGCCGACTGGCACCATATTCCCTATTATCACCTGCCGGTAAGCGCCGACAACCGGGCCGAGCAGGAAGCCCAGGTGCTCAATGTGATAGATGAGTGCGAGGCGGATCTGGTGGTGCTGGCGCGCTATATGCAGGTGTTGAGTCCGGAAATGTGCGATACCCTCAACGGCAAGGCCATTAACATTCACCACTCTTTACTGCCCGGCTTCAAGGGGGCTAAACCCTATCACCAGGCTTATGACAAAGGGGTCAAGCTGGTCGGCGCCACCGCGCACTATATCAATAACGATTTGGATGAAGGCCCGATCATTACCCAGGGCGTCGAGGTGGTGGATCATAGCCATTATCCGGAGCAGTTGACCGCCAAGGGGCGGGACATCGAGTGCATTACCCTGGCGCGGGCGGTGCAATACCATATCGAGCAGCGGGTCTTCCTGCATAACGGCAAGACAGTGGTATTTACCAGTTAATCTCCCTACGTTGTTAACAATACTTTTTACCTGGCCGTCGGGCGCTGATATAAGCCCGGCGCGTTTTGTCGTGCCAAGATGATCCCATGGAGTGAATCAATGAAAAGAAATATCCTGGCCTGCAGTTTGGCATTGGCCCTCGCCGCCTGCGCCGGCACCGAGCCCGAGCAGCCTTTCACCCTGACAGTGGCGCATATCAACGACACCCACTCTCACTTCGATGCCACCCCGGGCGAGCTCCGCGTTGAGGGGCAGAACCTGTTTACCCGCTTCGGCGGTCATCCCCGGCTCTTGGCCCAGGCCAATCAATTGCGTCGGCAGGCCGAGGCCAGCGATCAAGGTCTGTTGTTCCTGCATGGTGGTGATGCCTGGCAGGGTACGGGCTATTTCAAACTCAACAATGGCACCATGAATGCGGATGTGCTGAGTCGTATGGAGCTGGACGCGATGGCCCTGGGGAACCATGAGTTCGATCTGGATAATGCCCGGCTGGCGGCCTTTATCGAACAGGTGAGTTTCCCCGTGCTGGCGGCCAACCTGGATGCCAGCGAGGACCCGCACCTGGCCAGCCAGGAAAACCTCAAACCCTATGTGCTCTACGCCTTCAGTGGTGTGGAAAAGCGCCGTATAGATAGCCTGGAAGAGGCGGATGACGATCCTGTGGTCGCGGTCATGGGTCTGGTGCTGGAAGATATGCCCGACATTTCTCCTCATGTCGGGGCATTGCGTTTCGAACGGGAAGTGGCGAGTGCTCAAAAAACCGTGGATACGCTGCAGGCCATGGGGGTCGATAAAATCGTCGCCCTCACTCACCTGGGCCTGGAACGGGATCAGAGACTGGCGCAAGAGGTGAACGGCATCGATCTGATCGTCGGTGGTCACTCCCATACCCTGATGGGGGACTTCAGTAACCTGGGGCTGGCCCGTGACGAACCCTATGCCAGGCAGTTCACCAACCCGGACGGTCAGGGTAAAACCTGTGTGGTGCAGGCCGGTCAATATGCCCAAGCCATGGGGCGGGTCGATATCACCTTTGACGGGCAGGGTCGGCTGGCAGCCTGTGGCGGGCAAAACACCCTGTTGTCGGATAACCGGTTTTATGACGATATCCGCCGGCAACAGCAAGACCGGCTCGATAAGCAGGCCGAAGGGCGGGTGCGCAATTTTGTAATGGCTCAGCCCAATATCGCCTTGGTGGAAGAGGATGCCGCCTTGCGTGAACATATAGACGGTCAATATCGACCCGCATTGGAGCAGGCCTATGGCGCCGTGATCGGCCAGGTGCCCGCCGCCCTGCAGCATGTACGCCTGCCCGGTGAAAAAGGCAGTGACCGTCATGGCTCAGATGTCGCTCCCCTGGTGGCGGCCAGCCAGCTGTATTGGGTGAATCGGCCCGAGGTACAGGCACTGACCGGCCGTCATATCGATTTTGCCCTGGTCGGCGCCGGCAGCGTGCGCAACAGCCTGGAGCAGGGAGAGTTCAGGGAGGGTAATGCCAGCCTGGAATTGCTGCCGTTTGCCAATGCCCTGAGTGTATTGTCGCTGACCGGTCAGCAAGTCGCGGCCCTGCTGATCGATGTGGTGAACCAGAGCCTGCCGGAAGGCGCCCATACCGGTAAGTTTCCTTACAGCAGTGGCCTGCGTTACCAATTCAACGAAACCCAGCCGGGTAAGGGCTATATCGGTCAGCTGGAATATCTCGCGGACGGCCAATGGCAGCGCATTCAGCCGAACAAGCTCTATCATGTGGTGATGAGCAGCTACAGCGCCTCGGGCAATGACGGCTGGGAAGCCCTGTTCCGGGCCCAGGAGATATTGTCCGACCGCCTGGATCTGGCCTACGTCAACAAGCGGTTGACCCTCTTCCCTGTGGCGCGCTTGAGCAAGACCGCGGAGGGCAAGGTGCAGGTGCATTATGCCAACGGTGCCCTGGACTGCAGTGCCGACGGCGTACGTTGTAATACCGACGCCCAGGCCTTTATCGATTATGTCCGCGATCAGCGCCCGGTGCTGACTCCGCTTGCCGAGCCTACCGTTACCCTCAACCGGTTGTAAGGTGCGCCCCATCGGGCGCCGTTAAAAACGGGAGCAGAGCCGGTAGCGCCTATTCGCGGTACCGGCTCAAGTTTATCAAGTACCGCGAATTTTACCCGCAGGGAAAGCCCCGCTGCGTGCCTGTTCGGTAAGGTTCTGGGTACCACATGTAGTTTATTGCGATGCCATCTGCTATTTTTTTTCTTTTGCAATAGAGCACTTACCACGAGTTGGATTCATTCGAAACCTATTGATTGTAAAGGCTTTCTTGAAAGCTTTAATGGCTTTATTATCCGTTTTCCCGATAGATGTTAGACTGACTTTGAGACTCTTTTGAGTTTTCATCATTTAGGAGCAATTATGACCAGATGGGCTATTTTTACGGAACACCGGGCTGTGGTTGGCAGAACAGCCGAATGGTGCCGGCAAGCCAATATCCGGTTCGCCTCCCTGTTTATTCTCCTCTTTAGTTTGTTTGGTCTGGTTTCGTCACCGAGGGCCGCCGAACTGGCCGTCCCCACGGGCCCGGTAGTGTTCTCCGTTACCGGCCAAATCCAAGTGCGTAATGCCGGTGATCAGGCCGACTTTGACTATCAGCTGCTGCAGAGCCTGCCGCAAAATGAGATTCGTACGGGTACCCCTTGGACCGATGGCGAGCATGTCTACCGCGGGGTCCTGCTCAGCGATTTGCTGGCGCGGGTGGGGGCCCGGGGCAAGATCATGCGGGCCAACGCACTCAATGACTACCATGTGGACATTCCTCTTCAGGGGCTGCGTCACTATCCCGTGCTGTTGGCCACCCATCAGGACGGTAAAAAGATGCGCATCCGGGATAAGGGCCCGGTGTGGATAATCCTGCCGCTCAAGGATTATCCCGAACTCAACACCAAAAGGCACCACGAAACTATGGTGTGGCAACTGCGCAGCCTGGATATCCGCTAAATCATGACACACCTCAAGCTGGTGCTGCTGCTTGTTATCTCGCTTGTTTTCGGGGCGAGCTCCATCTATAGCTATAACCGTGATATCGAGGTGGTGCGCTTTGTTTCGGGCACCGTCAAGGGGATTGGCTGGGCTTCCTCAGAGCTTGAAATGGAACTGCTCAAGTTTGACCATGCCCTGGAGCAGCTGGCCTCGGGCGCGGCCGGCGTTGATAACCTGCAGCTGCGTTTCGAATTGTTGTGGAGCCGTATCGATGTCCTGCAAGAGGGGAAAGAAAGTGCTCCCCTGCGTGAGCGGCCCGAGGCCAAGGCACTGTTGGATGCGTTGGAGGTACTGCTGATCCGGCTGGACGAGCGGGTATTCTCCCTGCAGGGCGGTGATATCGAGGGCATCAGGGCGATCCAGCGGGAGCTGGCGACCTTTCGTCAGCAGGCCCGACAATTCAATGTCAGCAGCTTCTCGGGAAGCGATCCCTGGCGCCAGCTTGACGTCACCCATAACCTCAGGGTTCATTCCCTGGGCTACCTGGGTGGTCTGTTGTTGAGTGGTGGGCTGATGTTGTTCCTGCTGTTCCGGGAAAATCGCCGCAACCTCCACCTGGCTTATCACGATGCGTTGACCGGCCTGCCCAATCGGGCGCATTTCTACCAGCAGATGGAACAGGCCATCGACAGGACCAAGCGGGAAAAGGGCAAGCTCGCCGTGCATATGATTGATCTCAATAATTTCAAGGAGATCAATGACGGGCTCGGCCATGAAACCGGGGATCAGCTCCTGTGTATCGTGGCTGAACGGCTGCATCGTTGTGTGAATAATACCGGTACCATAGCCCGTATCGGTGGTGACGAGTTTATCGTTATCCAGGAGCGGGTGAGCGGCCCCGATGATGCGCTGCAGATGGCACTGCGCCTGCGACATGCCCTGAGTCGGGAAGCAGAGATGAAAGGTGCCCACTTGACGCCCTTTGCCAGCATAGGTACCAGCCTCTATCCCGATCACGGCCAGGAAGTGGTCGGCCTGCTCGGTCATGCGGATACGGCCATGTATTATGCAAAGACCGTCAAGAATGGCTCGGCCCGACTGTTTACCACGGATATGGATGAACAGCGCTTGCGTCGCCAGAGGATGGCGGTGGCGTTGAAAAGGGCCCTGGAGTCCGACCAGTTGTGTCTGCATTACCAGCCTATCTTCAGGCTGGATTCACTTGAAGTCGAGTCGGTTGAGGCCTTGTTACGCTGGCAGCCATCGGATTATGGCCGAGTCAATCCGTTGGAGGTCATCCAGGTGGCCGAGCAGCATGGTCTGGCTCAACAGTTGAACGAATGGGTGTTGAATACGGCCTGCCGGCAGCTGGCCTATTGGCATGAGGCGGGATTTAGCCAGCTCAAGGTGAATGTCAATATCAGCCCCAATATCTTTGCCGGCGGCCAGCTGGCCAGTACGGTGGCGAGTACCCTGGCGGCGACCGGGGTACCGGCCGACAGCCTGGTATTGGAAATCACCGAGGATACCAGCCTGTGGGACACCTCCAGTTCCCTGGAGACCCTGGCATCATTGCGTGAACTCGGGGTGGGCATCGCCCTGGATGACTTCGGAACCGGCTATTCTTCTTTCAGTCATTTGCGGCAGTTGCCGATCAACAAACTGAAGATAGACAAATCCTTTGTGCAGGATTTGCCGACCGACCCCAAGGCCGTCAGCCTGGTGAAAACCATCATCGAGTTGGCTCATAACCTGGGAATGAAGGTGACCGCCGAGGGCATAGAAGAGGAAAGCCACCTCCGCATCCTCAAGCAGTTGGGCTGTGATCTGGCCCAGGGCTATTTTTTAACCCGTCCGGCGGCCGCCATTCTGATGACCCAGTATCTGAAGGCCCGGCCCTTGATTCTGCCGCCAGCCGATCGGGACAACCAGATGCGCTAATGCCTGGCTCCGCCTCCGGCAAGGAGGCGGCGGCTGTTGGCCGTTTTCCTCCGCTATCCGTATTTTCATTCCCCTCCTTATATTCCCTGCGGTCGCGCCTCCCACAAGGCCTCCTGCAGGGATGGTCATCAAATATTCGAGTGGGCTCGCCTTGTTTGTCGACAGATATTGCTTGTATTCCCATTTTTCCTGCTACTTTAAAGTTAAGCTGTTTTTTTTGTCGACAAATTGCATGGCTGTCTTGAGTGAAGATCTCACCCCCAGGCTGGTGGAAGCCGTCGTCAACGGCGAACTGACACCGGGTACCAAGCTGTCTGAGCCCGAGCTGGCGCGCCGCTTCGAGGTGGGACGGGGATCTGTGCGCGAGGCACTGCTACGGCTGGAAGGGCTGGGCCTGGTGGAGCGTCTGCCCCGCCAGGGTGCGCGGGTGGTATCACTGACGCCCGAGGGGTTGACCGAGCTGTTTGCGATCCGGGAGGCCCTGGAAGGTATGGCCTGCCGACTGGCGGCCGCGGCCATTACCCCGACCGAGGCCGATGCGTTGACCTGTCTGCTGGACCAGCATCAGCACTATGTCGACAGCCAGGATAGTTATCAGCGTCAGCAAGGGGAGGAGGATTTCCACTATTTGCTGTTCAGGGCCAGCCACAATCACATGCTGGTCACCCTGTTGGGCGATGAGCTTTACCAATTGCTGCGCATGTACCGCCATCGCCTGTCTTGCCGCCATTCGGATCCCCGGCAGGCGCTGCTCGAACATCACCAGATCCTCAATGCAGTATTACAGGGGGATGGCGAGTTGGCGGAGCTGCTGATGCGCCGGCACGTGGCCCGCAGCCGCCGGCACCTGCTGGCGCAATTTCAGGAGGAAAGGCAATGAAGCACAGTTTGTTTCAGGCACTGAAAGACCCCCGGCCGCTGCCCATCGTCGGGGCCATCAATGCCTACAGCGCCATGCAGGCCGAGCAGGCGGGGCACCGGGCCCTGTACCTGTCCGGTGCCGGAGTGGCCAATGCCTCTTTCGGCCTGCCGGATCTGGGCATGACCAGCCTGAGCGAGGTGCTGGAAGATGCCCGGCGGATCACCGGGGCCTGTGACCTGCCTTTACTGGTGGATGTGGATACAGGGTTCGGCGGTGCCTTCAATATCGGACGTACGGTCAAGGAAATGGAGCGGGCCGGCGTCGCCGCCATCCATATTGAAGATCAGGTAGCCCAGAAACGCTGCGGCCACAGGCCCAACAAGGCGATTGTCACCCAGGCGGAGATGGTGGACAGGATAAAGGCGGCGGTGGATGCCAGAATCGATCCCCAATTTGCCATCATGGCGCGTACCGATGCATTGGCGGTGGAGGGCATGGCCAGCGCGGTGGCGCGGGCCCAGGCCTGTGTCGAGGCCGGTGCCGATATGATCTTCCCGGAGGCAATGGAAAGCCTGGAGCAATACCGCAGCTTTTGTGATGCGGTCAAGGTGCCGGTACTCGCCAATATTACCGAATTCGGCAGGACCCCGCTGTTCAGCCAGCGGGAACTAGCCGCCGTCGGGGTGGCCATGGTGCTCTATCCGCTGTCGGCCTTTCGCGCCATGAGCCGGGCCGCCGACACCGTCTATCGCCATATTCTGAGCGAAGGCGAGCAGAGCGGTCTGCTCGCGCAGATGCAAACCCGTGAGCAGCTCTATCAGACCCTCGACTATCATTGCTATGAAGCCAAGTTGGATGCCCTGTTTGCCCAAGGAGGAAAAGATGAGTAATTCAGAAGGACTGCGCGGCCAGACTGCCGGTCAGACTGCGCTTTGCACCGTCGCCCAGAGTGGCTCGGGTCTGACCTATCGCGGCTACGACATAGAAGATCTGGCGGCCAAAGCCCAGTTTGAAGAAGTGGCGTTTCTGCTGTTGAAAGGCAATTTGCCCAATCAGGGTGAACTGGCTTCATTTAAATCCCGGTTGCGGGCCAATCGGGGCCTGCCGGCGGCGCTGCGCACCGTATTGGAGCAAATCCCGGCCTCTGCCCATCCGATGGACGTACTGCGTACCGGCTGTTCCATGCTTGGCAACCTGGAAACCGAGCTGAAATTCAGCGAGCAGCAGGACGCGGCCGAACGCCTGCTGGCGCTGCTGCCGGCCATCCTCTGCTATTGGTATCGCTACACCCACGACGGCCTGCGTATCGAGACCGCGCTCGATGACGACAGCATCGGTGGCCACTTCCTGCATATGTTGCGTGGCAAGACCCCCCCCGAACTGGATGTTAAGGTGATGCACTGCTCATTGGTGCTTTACGCCGAGCACGAGTTCAATGCTTCTACCTTCTCCTCCCGGGTATGCGCCTCTACCCTGACCGACCTGCATTCGGCGGTGACCGCCGCCATCGGCACCCTGCGAGGACCCCTGCACGGCGGTGCCAACGAAGCGGCCATGGCCATGATAGAGCGGTGGAGCACTCCCGAGCAGGCCGAGGCCGAATTGCTGGAGATGCTCAAGCGGAAGGAAAAGGTCATGGGCTTTGGTCACGCGGTCTACAAGGTAAAGGATCCGCGCAATGCCCTGATCAAGGAGTGGGCCAGGCAGTTGGCTCAGGCGGCAGGTGATCGTGTGCTCTACCCGGTGTCGGAGCGGGTGGAAGAGGTGATGTGGCGGGAGAAAAAGCTGTTTGCCAACGCCGACTTCTATCACGCCTGCGCCTATCACTTTATGGGCATCCCCACCAAGCTGTTTACGCCGCTCTTTGTGATGAGCCGGGTTACCGGTTGGTCGGCGCATATCATGGAGCAGCGGGATCATAATCGCATCATCCGCCCCCGGGCCGATTACGTGGGGCCGGGTCATCAGGACTGGTTGCCGATAGAAAAGCGCTAGGATCAGTGATTGGGGAGCCGGGATGGGTGATTGAGAGCTCGAATGCCAACTCCCCATTCCCTGATCCCAGTTCAAATTAAGAGGATACCAAGTTGAGCGCCAATTTCGATCTTAACCAGAGACCCGAGCCGGATCCCCTGCTGGTGGCCATCGCCGACTATGTGGTCAACTCCGATATCGCCTCCACCGAGGCCTACAATACCGCCCGCAACTGCCTGATGGATACCCTCGGCTGCGGCCTGCTGGCCCTGCGTTTCCCCGAATGCACCAAGCATCTGGGCCCCCTGGTGCCGGGTACTTGGGTGGAGCACGGTGCCCGGGTGCCCGGTACGTCTCACGAGCTGGATCCGATGACCGCGGCCTTCAATATTGGCTGTATCATCCGCTGGCTGGATTTTAACGACACCTGGCTGGCGGCAGAGTGGGGACATCCTTCCGACAACCTGGGCGGCATCCTGGCGACGGCCGATTACCTGAGCCGGGTCGCGGTGGCCCAGGGCAGGGCGCCGCTGACCATGAAGGAGGTGCTGACCGCCATGATCAAGGCCCATGAAATCCAGGGGGTGTTGGCGCTGGAAAACAGCTTCAACCGGGTGGGCCTGGATCACGTGCTGCTGGTACGGGTGGCATCTACCGCCGTAGTGACCCGCCTGCTCGGTGGCGGCCGCGAGCAGATTGTCGATGCCCTGTCCCAGGCCTGGGTAGATGGTTGCGCCTTGCGCACCTACCGCCATGCTCCCAACGCCGGTTCGCGTAAATCCTGGGCTGCGGGGGATGCCACCGCCCGGGCCGTGCGGCTGGCGATGATCACCATGAAAGGGGAAATGGGCCTGCCCTCGGTGCTCAGTGCACCCAAATGGGGTTTTTACGATGTGCTGTTCAAGGGGAAGGCATTCCAGGTCAAGCAGCCCCTGGCCAGCTATGTGATGGAAAACGTGCTGTTTAAAATCAGCTTCCCGGCCGAGTTCCACGCCCAGACTGCGGTCGAATGCGCCGTGAGTCTCCATCCGCAGGTGAAAGACCGCATCGACGACATAGACCGCATCCAGATAACCACGCATGAGTCGGCTATCCGAATCATCTCCAAGGTGGGGGCGCTGGCCAATCCCGCCGACCGGGATCACTGCCTGCAGTATATGGTCGCCGTGCCCTTGCTCTATGGAGATTTGGTGGCCGAGTATTACGAGGACAGTTTCCATCTGGGAGATGCCCGCATTGACTGGTTGCGCGACAAGATGGAAGTGGTGGAAGACGCCCGTTACAGTACCGAATACCTGCAGGCAGACAAGCGCGCCATTGCCAACGCCATACAGATCTTCTTCAAGGACGGCACCAGTACCGAGAAAGTCGAGGTGGAATATCCCATCGGTCATCGGCGCCGTCGAGACGAGGGTATTCCCGTGCTGGAACGCAAGTTTATGCGCAACCTGCAGACCCGCTTCCCGGAAGGGCGTTGCCGGCAGATCCTGGATTTATGTCTCGATCAGCAGCGCCTGGAAGCCACTCCGGTCAATGCATTTATGGAACTATTCGTGATTAACTGAGGCGTTGCCCTGTTCGCCAGCCGGTATCCCGGGAGCATGATGGTTCTGGCCCGGGGTACTTGCATGCTTAGCCGTTTTCCCCCCGACTGGGCTCCGTATTGCTCCTTTCCCTCCATTGCCTGTCCGCCTGACATCCACCGTTAAGGCAAGAAAGCCCCGATTTTGCTGAATCCAGCTATCGCTGGTGGTTAATTATTATCTTGTTGATTTACAAATAAATTAAATTGGTTTTTGGCCATTTCAGGCAATAGGTTGATGAGTGTGGTTTTGTGATGTCCATCACAAAATTATTTATTGAGAACAAAACCAATAACATTGTTAACGATAATAAAGTATGTTTGTTTACATTAATTTGTTATTTTGTTTTATTAATTCTGGTTTTTTCACAACAACCTTGGCGATTTGTCAAGCGAGCCTACGGTTCGCTAACAATTGTCGCAGCACACCAACAGGGAGATGTAACCCATGGCTGCACATGAAATGAACAACCCCGAGCTGATGCCATCTACGGACAAGGACAGGGATATCAATATCTGGGATTTCACCATGCTCTGGGCGGGGATGACCATCAACATGGGCGCCTTTACCATGGGCGCCCAGCTCTACCCGGGGCTGTCACCCTGGACCATTATCGGCGCCATACTGGTTGCTTATGCCATTGTCACCAGCATACTGATCCTGGCCGGGGATATCGGTATCCGCTACGGCATTCCCTTCACCGTCTATATCCGCTCCTGCTTTGGCTATCAGGGGGCGAAAATACCCGCAGCCTTCCGTGCCATTCCCGCCTGTTTCTGGTTCGGCTTCCAGACCTGGGTAGCGGCCGTGGCCATCGGCAAGGTGCTGGAGATGTGGATTGGCTATTCCAACACCACCATCCTTATCCTGATCTTCGGGGTCCTGCAGGTGGTCAATGCCATTTACGGCATGAAGGCCATGGCCAAGTTCGACTGGGTTGCCATCCCGGCGCTGACCATACTGATAGGCCTGGTTACCTTCTGGTTGCTGAAAACCAACGATGCCACCATAGGTGATGTGCTGGCCGCACCCTCCCTGGATAACGGCTCCTTCTGGTTTGCGGTGATGGCGATAGCCGGCATCTGGATCACCATGGGCCTGAACAGCCCGGATATGACCCGCAAGCTGGAACGTTCACGGGATCACAGCAGCAACAATTTCTTTATCCGCAATCGCAAGCCGTTTTTCGCCCAGATTACCGGTCTTATCATCATCGGTTCCGGTATCCTGATGGTGGGCATGATCGGCGGTATCCTTACCGGCACCTGGGATCCCATCGAGATCGTGACCAACTCCATGAGCTCGCCCATTGTGCTGATACTGAGCATGCTGACCATTGCCTTTGCCCAGTGGTCCACCAATACCGCGGCCAACCTGATGCCGTCCGCACTGATCTTGATGAATGTCTTCCCCCGGCTGAATTTCGCCCAAGGGGTGGCCATCTCCGGGGCCATCGGTCTGCTGATGATGCCTTGGGTGTTTGCCGATAACCTGCTGTGGTTCAGCGTGATCACCTCGGGCCTGCTGGGACCGGTTGCCGGTATCATGCTGGCGGATTTCTATCTGCTGCGTCGCGGTCAGCTGAACGTCAATGACTTCTATGACCCCAAGGGGCCGTTCGTCTACCAGAACAACTTCAACCTGCGTGCCTTCCTGGTGTACGGCGTGTCTTTCCTGGCCAGCGTCATCTTTATGGATCTGGCGTTTTTTGTCGGCCTGACGGTGAGCGTGGTGGGTTACACCTTGTTGATGAAGCCCATCGCCAAGCCGGCCGTGGAAGCCGAGCTGAAAGCCGAAGTGTAATTTAGTAGAGCGTAAGTCCGTAAGTTTTGACCCCTATACTCGGTATAGGGGTCTTTTTTTTGAGCCTTATCCATGGGGATGGGGTGAACAAGGCCCATATGACATGGGCCTGACGGGAAACGTCGGGGGCTGGCCGCGAGCTAACGGCGGCAGAACAGGTTGATCCGGCCTGCAGCTGGCGAAAGTGGGAATGGAGCCTGCTCAAGTCGGGGGAAATAGGATGCGTGCACCACGTTGGTGTGTTTACTTCCCGGGGGTGCACCATAATGGAGTGTATTGCCCTTGTTGATGCACCACATTGGTGAAAGGTTGTTCCCGTCGTTTTATTCATCCTTTATTTGTGGGTTGTGTTTTTTTCAGTTAATTGATTTTAAAGGTTATTTTATCTTTGGCGCTAATTTTGCTTCTGATTGTGTACCTGTATGACAACAACGATATCGATTATGACTCCCACTGCAGAGCCTGCTCTTGCAACGCATGGCTACGGGCCGGATCGCGAGTGGCGGGCACGCCTGCATCTTGGGCTGGTGCCGAAAGCTGGCAAGACCCGGCTCAAGGAGCTGGATTTTGCTGGCCCCTTGCGTATTCAGCGGCCTTTCTATCCTGAAGGGGGCGTCTGCCACCTCTATGTGCTGCATCCGCCAGGCGGTCTGGTCTCAGGTGATCGGTTGGCGATCCGCGTCCGGGCGAGTGTCGGCAGCCAGAGCCTGCTGACCACTCCCTCCGCCGGCAAGATCTATGGCCGCGACAGCGACGGAGTGGCCCAGGGCCAGTCGGTGCAGTTGCAGCTGAGTGATAACGCCGAATGCGAATGGCTGCCCCAGGAGACCATAGTGTATCGCGGTGCCAATGCGGTACTGGATACCAGTATCGAGCTCTGCGCGGGCGCCCGTTTTATCGGCTGGGATCTTGTCTGTCTGGGCCGGCCCGCCGGCCAAGAAGTCTTTGACGAGGGCAGCCTGAGTCAGACCATCCTCCTGTGGCGCGATGGCCGCCTGCTGCTTAATGAACGGCTGCAGCTGACGGGGGAGAGCCCGCTGCGCCGTAGCCGCGTGGGGCTGAATGGCGGTTGTGTTGTCGGCACCCTGCTTGCAGTGGGGCCCGGACTCGACGAGTCACTGATTACCCGACTAAGAGAGACATTGCCCAGCCCCGATTTTACCGTCACCGAGCGATTGGGCGTGCTGCTGGTGCGCTATCTGGGCGACGATATGAATGCTTGCCGAGACGGTATGTGGCGGGCCTGGGCCTTGATCCGACCAGTGCTGCTGGCGAGGCCAGCCTGCATTCCCCGTATCTGGTTGACCTGAGGAGAGAAAGATGGAGTTGAGTCCGAGAGAAAAGGACAAGTTGCTGCTGTTCACCGCCGCCCTGTTGGCCGAGCGCCGGCTGGCCCGGGGCCTGAAGCTGAATTATCCCGAATCGGTCGCCTATCTATCGGCGGCTATCATGGAAGGCGCCCGCGACGGTCGCACTGTGGCCGAATTGATGGGCAGCGGCCGCAGCTGGCTGACCCGGGAGCAGGTGATGGACGGCGTGGCCGAGATGATCAGGGAAGTGCAGGTGGAAGCCACCTTTCCCGACGGCACCAAGCTGGTCACTTTGCACGATCCCATTCAATAGGAGGCGGCATGATTCCGGGAGAAATTCAACTGGCCGCGGGCGATATCGAGCTCAACGTCGGCCGTGATCGGCGCACCCTGGTGGTGGCCAATACCGGCGATCGGCCCATCCAGGTGGGCTCGCACTACCACTTTGCCGAAGTCAATCCGGCGCTCAGCCTGGACAGGGAGCAGGCGCTCGGCTTTCGGCTGGATATTGCCGCCGGCACCGCCGTGCGCTTCGAACCGGGCCAACGCCGCACCGTGCAACTGGTGGCGCTGGGTGGCCTGCGCCGAGTATATGGTTTCCGGGGCGAGGTGATGGGCCCCTTGGGAGAGCAGAATGACTAATATGAGTCGTGCCGCCTATGCGGATATGTTCGGCCCTACCACCGGCGATCGGGTCCGGTTGGCGGACACTGAGCTGTGGATCCAGGTGGAGCAGGATTTCACCCGCTACGGCGAAGAGGTGAAATTCGGCGGCGGCAAGGTGATCCGTGACGGCATGGGCCAGAGTCAGCTGGGCGAGGCCGATACCCTGGATACGGTGGTAACCAATGCTCTTATTCTCGATCACTGGGGCATCGTCAAGGCCGATGTCGGCATCAAGGGCGGTCGCATTGTTGCCATCGGCAAGGCCGGCAATCCGGATATACAGGACGGCGTCACCATCAATATCGGCGCCAACACCGAAGTGATCGCCGGCGAGGGCATGATCCTCACCGCCGGCGGGGTGGACTCCCATATTCATTACATCTGTCCGCAACAGGCCGAAGAAGCCATCTGCTCCGGTATTACCACCATGATCGGCGGTGGCACCGGGCCGGCAACCGGCAGCAAGGCCACCACTTGCACCCCGGGCGCCTGGCATATTGCCCGCATGCTGCAGGCCACCGACCAGCTGCCGATGAACTTCGGCTTTCTTGGCAAGGGCAACGCCAGTCTGCCCGGGCCGTTGCGGGAGCAGCTGGAGGCCGGCGCCATGGGGCTCAAGCTGCACGAGGACTGGGGCACCACTCCGGCGGCCATCGACTGCTGCCTGTCGGTGGCGGAAGAGTACGATGTGCAAATTGCCATTCATACTGACACCCTCAACGAATCGGGCTTTGTGGAAGATACCCTGGCGGCGTTCAAGGGGCGCACCATTCATACCTATCACACTGAAGGCGCCGGCGGTGGCCATGCGCCGGATATTCTCAAGGCTTGTAGCTTGCCCAATGTGCTGCCTTCGTCCACCAACCCGACCCGACCCTATACGGTCAATACAGTGGATGAACATCTGGATATGCTGATGGTGTGCCATCACCTGGATCCCAATATTCCCGAAGACGTGGCCTTTGCAGACTCCCGTATCCGCAAGGAAACCATTGCCGCCGAGGATATTCTACAGGACTTGGGGGTGATTTCGATGATCTCCTCCGACAGCCAGGCCATGGGCCGGGTTGGTGAGGTGGTGTGTCGCACCTGGCAGACCGCCCACAAGATGAAACAGCAGCGCGGTTTGCTACCGGAAGACCAGGATCTGGGGTGCGATAACTTCCGCGCCAGGCGTTATATCGCCAAATACACCATTAACCCGGCAATTACCCACGGTATCGCTCACGAGGTGGGCTCGCTGGAAGTGGGCAAGCTGGCCGATCTGGTGCTGTGGAACCCTGCCTTTTTCGGCATTAAACCTGCCTTGATCCTCAAGGGCGGCGCCATCGCCTATGCGCCCATGGGGGATATCAACGGCTCCATCCCCACACCGCAGCCGGTGCACTATCGGCCCATGTTCGGTGCCCTGGGCAAGGCCGCTGCAGCCACCAGCCTGACCTTTGTCAGCCAAGCGGCCTTGCAGCGGGATCTGGCCAGCGAGCTGGGGCTGAGCCGAAAATTGGTGGCCTGCAGCAATACCCGCAACATCCGCAAGCAGGAGATGATCCATAACGGCGCCACGCCTGAGCTGGACGTCGACGCCCAGACCTACGAGGTACGCTGTGATGGGGAACTGCTGAGCTGCGAGCCGGCCGAGGTACTGCCACTGGCCCAGTTGTATATGTTGTTTTAACCGGCGAGATAGCGGCCATGTCAGGAGATAACTAAGCCGACCCTTCTGTGCCAGGGGGCCGCAGAAGGGCCCCATGGAAAGGATGGGATTAAGGCGAGCCGGCGTGTTGCTCCTGCCATGGCCTGATTGGCCAACGTGTAACCGGAGTTCAAGAATGTTGAAAATTACCCATAATTTGGGGCAAAGCGCTCAGTCGGCCGAAGACAAGCTGACGCTGACCTTTGAAGTACGGCAGAAGGGGCGTTTTAAAACCGTCAGCGATAATGGTACCGAACTGGGCGTTTTTTTGGAGCGGGGGCAGGTGCTGGCCCAGGGTGACAAGCTGCAAAGCGAAAATGGCCGGGTTTTCGAGGTGGTGGCCCGACCTGAGCCGGTGATCACCGCCCATGCCAGCGACTGGCCCACTTTTGCCCGTGCCTGTTATCACCTGGGCAATCGCCATGTCACTCTGCAGCTGGGCGAGTGCTGGCTCAGGTTCCAGCCCGACCATGTGCTGGAGCACCTGGCGGAGCACCTGGGTCTGCGCCTGGTAGCAAGTGAAGCCCCTTTTCATCCCGAATCCGGTGCCTATCAGGGGCAACATGAGCACAATCATGGACACGACCATGACCACTGACGGCGGCCAGTTGCTGGCGCTTCTGCATCTGTCCAGCCCGGCGCTGCCGATTGGGACTTTTGCCTATTCCAGCGGCCTGGAGTCGGCGATTGAACTGGGCTGGGTCGAGGATGAAGCCGGCTTGCAGCACTGGCTGAGCGGCATGCTGCAGGGGTTGGCCTATCTGGATGTGCCGGTGCTGCTGCGGCTGGCTGATGCCGGAGAGCGGCAAGACAGTGGGCAGCTCGGTTACTGGAGCGATTTTCTGCGCGCCAGCCGGGAAACCCGCGAGCTGCTGTTTGAAGACGAGCAGCAGGCCTCAGCGCTGACTCGTCTGCTCAAGGGGCAGGGGCTGGATGTATCCGCCCTGCCGCCCGAGCCGGCCTTTATGGCGGTATACAGCCTGGCTGCCCGCCACTGGGGCCTGGACCCGCACTGGTCGGCGCTGGGCTGGCTGTGGGGTTGGCTGGAAAACCAGCTGGCGGTGGCCAGCAAGACCCTACCACTGGGCCAGACCGCGGCCCAGCGGCTGCTGTTGACGCTGAAGCCGGCGCTGGTCGAAAGCCTGAAGCTGGCGGAAACCCTGAATGATGCTCAGCTGGGATTGAGCCTGCCCGGACAGGTTCACGCCAGTTGCTTGCATGAAACCCAATATTCCCGTTTATTTCGGAGTTGATGATGACAACACAATGTTTACGCGTGGGCGTTGGCGGCCCTGTGGGCTCGGGCAAGACCGCCCTGTTGCGCCAGCTGTGCCTGGCGCTACGCCAGCACTACAGCCTGGCGGTGGTGACCAACGATATCTATACCAAGGAAGACGCCGAGTTCCTGCTGCGTCATCAGGCGCTGAGCGAAGACAGGATCATGGGCGTGGAAACCGGCGGTTGTCCCCATACTGCCATCCGTGAAGATGCTTCCATGAACCTGGCGGCCATCGATACCCTGCAGGCGCGGCATCCGGATCTGGAGCTGGTGCTGGTGGAAAGCGGCGGCGACAACCTGTCGGCCACCTTCAGCCCCGAGCTATCGGATCTAACCCTCTATGTGATCGATGTCTGCGCCG
This sequence comes from Zobellella maritima, assembly GCF_003075035.1. Lineage (GTDB taxonomy): Bacteria > Pseudomonadota > Gammaproteobacteria > Enterobacterales > Aeromonadaceae > Oceanimonas > Oceanimonas maritima. Next base: position 492,797 of record NZ_QCZE01000001.1, read on the forward strand.
GTGACAAGATCCCCCGCAAGGGCGGCCCGGGCATCACCAAATCGGACCTGCTGATCATTAACAAGACCGATCTGGCACCCATGGTCAACGCCTCGCTGGAGGTAATGGACCGAGACGCCAAACGGATGCGCGGCGACCGTCCCTTTGTGTTCAGCAACCTGATGCGCGGCGATGGCCTGCAGGACATTATTCACTTTATTCAGCGTGAGGGCATGTTGCGGTCCTTGCCTAACGATTTTGCCATTGAAGGAAAACAAGCATGAAAAGAGTACTGATTGCCTTGGCGGCTTTGGCCCCGGCCCTGGCCTTTGCCCATCCGGGAGCGGAAGCCCATGGCCTGAGCGCAGGGTTCAGCCATCCGTTGCTGGGCTGGGATCACCTGCTGGCCATGGTGGGGGTGGGCATGCTGGCGGTGGCGGGCCAGGATCGTCCGGCCTGGCAGCTGCCGCTGGCGTTTGTCGGCTTTATGCTGGTCGGCGCCTTGCTGGGCCTGAGCGGTCTGGCTATCGGCGGCCTGGAGGGGGGCATCATGCTGTCCCTGGTGGTAACGGGGCTGATGCTGAGCATCGGTCGGGCGCCTCGGCTCCTTATGGCCGCGGGACTTTGCGGCCTGTTCGGCCTGTTGCACGGTAATGCCCATGGCCTGGAGCTGCCCGCCTCGGCGTCGGCCCCTGGTTACTTTGCCGGCTTTGTGCTGGCGACGGGCCTGTTGCATGGCACTGGCTGGCTGGCCGCCGGCAGATGGCATGCCAGCTTGGTCCGGATTGCCGGCGTGGGCATGACCGGCGCCGGGATATTGGCCGCCATCTAAACCGTTATCGTCAGTGTGCCGCCGGAAGCCGGACGTCCTTCCCCTGGCTTCCGGCTTGATACCAGCTTCCGCCCGGCAGCGCTGCCGGTAATTGCCAAAGGCTTCTTTTGAGTCGATAATTTCAGGCACATTAATCGATACAGTAGATCCTTCTATGCTAGACAAATATTTTCACCTGAAAGAGCTAGGCACCAATGTGCGCCAGGAAGTTGTGGCCGGTATCACTACCTTCCTGACCATGGCCTATATCATCTTCGTCAACCCGGCGATCCTGGCCGAGGCGGGTATGGATCATGGTGCCGTGTTTGTGGCCACCTGTCTGGCGGCGGCTATCGGCTGCCTGATCATGGGCCTGCTCGCCAACTACCCCATCGCCCTGGCGCCGGGCATGGGCCTGAACGCCTTCTTTACCTATACGGTGGTGCTGACCGACGGCTACAGCTGGCAGGCAGCACTGGGAGCGGTGTTTTTCTCCGGCTGTATCTTTGTGCTGCTCAGCCTGCTCAAGGTACGAGAATGGATTATCAATTCCATCCCCAATCCGTTGAAGATCGGCATTGCAGCCGGTATCGGCCTGTTTCTTGCTCTTATCGGCCTTAAAAATGCCGGTATTATTGTCGATCATCCGGCTACCCTGGTGGCGTTGGGTGATATTACCAGCCTGCCGGTAGGGCTGGCCGTATTGGGTTTTTTCCTGATCATCGGTATGGCGGCGCGCAATATGCACGGCGCCGTCATGATCGGTATCCTAATCATCACCGGGTTGGGCATCGCCTTTGGTGACATACAGTATCAGGGTATCGTCTCGGCTCCGCCTTCCATCGCCCCCACCTTTATGCAACTGGATATCGCCGGAGCCTTTAACCTGGCCATGCTGTCGGTGATCTTTGCCTTCCTGTTTGTCGATCTGTTCGATACCTCAGGCACCCTGATCGCGGTGGCACAGCGTGCCAGATTGCTGGATGAACAAGGTCGCCTGCCCCGTTTGAGCAAGGCCCTGCTGGCCGACAGCACCGCCTCCATCACCGGCTCCATGCTGGGCACCTCGACCACCACTTCCTATGTGGAAAGCGCTGCCGGCGTGGCGGCGGGAGGGCGTAGCGGGCTTACCGCCGTGGTGACCGGCCTGCTGTTTGTCGCCGCCCTGCTGATTTCGCCCCTGGCGGCTATGGTGCCACCCTATGCGACTGCCGGCGCTCTGGTATATGTGGCGGTGTTGATGATGTCCCAGCTCAGCCACCTGCACTGGGATGATATTACCGAAGCGGTGCCCGCCGTGGTGGTGGTGGCCATGATGCCGTTCACCTTCTCTATCGCCAACGGCATCGCCCTGGGCTTTATCAGCTATGTAGCGGTCAAGCTGTTGTCGGGTCGGGCCGGTGAGATCAGTACCACCGTCTGGGCGATGGCAGTGCTGTTTGTATTGAAGTTTGCTTTCGGGATCTAAGGCAGCCGGGAGAGAGTGGGAGGCCGACCCCGGTGAGGGGGTGGCCACAGGCCATCAGGCACCCGACCTGTCTTCAAAGCTGTGGGAAGGTTGAGGCGATTGGCTCAGGCCATTGAATACCATGCGGATATTATCGCGACGGGGTCGACGCTCCCACAGAGGTCGCTGCTCCTGCGGTAAGCTCGCAATCCGGCAGATGCCCTGGTGGGAGGCGCGACCCCGCGGCGATATGGCCATCAGGCCATCAAGTCTCTTCAACTGTTTTCAGGCAGGTTGTGACAAGGTCGCCGCTCCCTCATTAACAAAAAAGCCCCGAATGTCGGGGCTTTTTAGTGCATAACCGTCTGCAGATCAGAATTCGGCGTTGCGCGGGGTACGGGGGAAGGGGATCACATCCCGTACGTTGCCCATGCCGGTAACATAGGCCACCAGGCGTTCAAAGCCCAGGCCAAAGCCGGAGTGGGGCACAGTGCCGTAACGACGCAGATCCCGGTACCACCAGTAGTCTTCCTTGTTCAGGCCGACTTCATCCAGGCGTGCATCCAGTACATCCAGTATTTCTTCCCGCTGGGAACCACCGATGATCTCGCCGATACCAGGCGCCAGTACATCCATGGCCGCCACGGTTTTGCCGTCCGGATTCAATTTCATGTAGAAGGCTTTGATGTCTTTCGGGTAGTTCTTGACCACCACCGGCGCCTTGAAGTGTTCTTCCGCCAGGTAGCGCTCGTGTTCGGAAGACAGATCTATGCCCCATTCCACCGGGAATTCGAATTTCCGGCCGGAGTTTTTCAGGATCTCCACCGCATCGGTGTAATCGACCTGGGCAAAGTCCTTGGTGACAAAGTCCTGCAGACGGGTAATGGCCTCCTTGTCGATGCGCTCGGCGAAGAAGCTCATATCATCCATGCGTTCGTTCAGAACCGCCTGGAATACATATTTGAGCAGATCTTCGGCCAGGGCGGCGATATCGTTTAGATCGGCAAAGGCCACTTCCGGCTCTATCATCCAGAATTCCGCCAGATGGCGGCTGGTGTTGGAATTTTCGGCGCGGAAGGTGGGACCGAAGGTGTAAATCTTGCTCAAGGCACTGGCGTAGGTTTCGCCATTCAATTGGCCGGATACGGTCAGGAAGGCTTCTTTACCGAAGAAGTCTTCGCCGAAATCAACATCGCCCTGTTCGGTGCGCGGCAGGTTTTGCAGATCCAGGGTGGATACCCGGAACATTTCACCGGCGCCTTCACAGTCGGAGGCGGTGACGATCGGGGTGGCGACCCACACATAGCCCCGCTCATGGAAGAAGCGGTGCACCGCCTGAGCCAGACAGTTACGCACCCGGGTGACGGCACCCATGACGTTGGTGCGCGGACGCAGATGGGCATATTCGCGCAGGTACTCTATGGTATGGCGCTTGGCGGCCATGGGGTAGGTATCAGGATCGTCGACCCAGCCGACCACCTTGACTTCGGTGGCCTGCAGCTCGAAGCTTTGCCCCTTGCCCTGGGATTCGGCCAGGGTGCCGGTGACTTCTACCGAGCAGCCGGTGGTCAGACGAACAACCTCTGACTGGTAATTCGCCACTTCGTTGGGAACCACGGCCTGCAGCGGATTAAAGCAGCTGCCGTCGTGTACGGCCAAAAACGAAATGCCCGCCTTGGAATCACGGCGGGTGCGAATCCACCCCTTAATGGTCAGGGTGCTGCCTGTGGCATGCTTGCCCGCAAGCACGTCTGCAACGGATGCATGGGTCATCTTGATAACGCTCTCCAGCTTTTGATGAAATCGGCACTTGGCCGATCCGGCTATTTACATAGGGGATCTAATGTTACCTGCGTACCGTCAGGACTCAAGTAAAAGATGCCCGGGAAATGTCGTGCCAGGCCCGACCTGGAAGCCAGTCTGTCAATCAAGATTCCCCGCACTTTTTCAGATCCCGACCATAATTACACCAGCACCATGCCCAGGGAGGGGAGATGATGTTGCGTTTGATTATCATATTGCTTGGCCTGCTTTGTCTGCCGGTCCGGGCCGGGGGAGCGCTGTTATGGCATGATAACGGCGAGCTCAACCGTGCCGGGCAAACCCTGACTCAGCTGCTGTTGCCCGAGGCGTCGGAATTTGCGGTGCTCAGCATAGAAGAAAAAGACCGCTGGCTAACCCGGGAATGGCGGCAAGTACTTAGCAGGCGCCAGCAGTTTTTCCAGCTGCCCCTGGCTGCCGAATGGAGTCTGGCAGGTTTTGATCGGGCGCGAGCCAATGGTGAGTTGGCCGGTTATATGGCCCGGCAGGTGCCCGCTTATCCAGGCTATCAAAAGCTGAAACAGCATTACCTTGCCTTGGATAAAGCCCGATCTTATACCCGGTTGCCGCCGGGGCCCGAGGTGCGGCCCGGTGAGCGGGACAGGGCCATACCTGCGTTGCGCCAGCGGCTGGTCGAGCTGGGCTATCGGCTGCCCAAGCCCAGGGGCAGGGCGGATGCGTTGGATCGCAACTTAAGCGAGGTACTGATTAAGGTTCAGCAGGCCCATGATCTGCAAGACAATGGCTGGCTGAATGACGAAACCCGGGCCATTTTAGGTCGTACACCGGCGATGGCCCGGGGCGAGATCAGGCAGAATCTGCGTCGCTGGCTGCTGTTGCCGCCTGAACCTGCCGCCCGCTATCTGCTGGTCAATATTCCTGCCTACCGACTCACTCTATATAACGGTCGGCAGCCTGATCTGAGCATGAAGGTGATCGTCGGTCGCCCGGACTGGCCGACCCCCGAGCTGGCGACGAAAATCAATGCCCTCAAGGTCAATCCCGACTGGACCCCCACCGACAACATAGTGCGGGAAGACTTGCTGCCGGCCCAGCGTCGGGACAGAGGATTTTTAACCCGTAATGGCTTCAGTGCTGTCGTTCCACAGGGAGAAGGCTGGGTGAAGGTGAATCCGGCACACGCGGATCTCGGCCAGCAGGGGGTTCGCCTGGTGCAGGCACCGGGGCCCGGTAATGCCCTGGGCCGACTCAAGTTTGAAATGCCCAATCGTTTTGATGTGTATCTGCACGATACTCCGGATAAGAGCCTGTTCGGTCAAACTGGTCGGGCACTCAGTCATGGTTGCATCCGCCTGGCGGAGCCGGAGAGGCTGGCCGAAAGCCTGGGCTGGCGGGTGCCCGAATACAAACAGACCCGCATCCTGCCGGCCAACGGCGATCTTCCCGTATATCTGGTGTATTTCACCACCTGGGTCAATGGTGAAGACAGGCTGGTGTTTTCGCCGGATATCTATCGAAAAAATGCCGGTGTTTGATTTTGAATTGTATGTATAGAGGAGCTATATCTTATTGAGGCTGCAACCGAGCAGGATCGATACGGACGTTACCAACAGAATTGGCGCGTTTATTACTTAATGAATATGGCCTGATCACGGTGGAATAGGCAGTACCGGGGCACTGGTGTCGGTCACCCAGGTAGGTGCCTTTGTGGACCAGGGAAATAATGTGGGGGAAAGTATCAGTACCCTGTGCCAGGTTGTAAAAAATGACGGCACTCCCTGTTCTTAACTAACCGTCATGAGACTGAATCCGGGCTGATAATACCGCCGTGTGGGCAGATTTATCGTTGCGGGAGAGCCGCTTCCTCAGGGAGGCGGTTTTTGTAGGAGGCCGGATCTCGAGGCGATAAAGGGGGATGCTTCAGATAATAACTGAGGCATGCTAAAAACAACCCAATATTAAATATAAATGGGGGTGTTAATTCCTTCCCGTTTTATTTTTGATGTCTTATTTATAAGACATAAATTCGAAAGAATTTTGCCCGTTTTAAGCCGTATCTGTCGAAAATCTGCGCCTATAAAACCGGTTGTTGTCGTTGATCAAAGCGGTGCTGGCGTTTATACCTAATGTGTAGCAAATAAAAAAATTGGGCCCCGGGGGAATCTCGGATTAAGGATAACCATATAATCGAGCGGACAGGAGGAAAGCCGGATATATGAGTGTTAATCAGCCGAGTTGGCTGTTTCATTCGGGATGTACCCGATAGCAATAAAAAATGAATCAAATATCAATCGAATTGATTCGGTTAAAATAGTCCAAGATGGAACGAGGATATTATTATGTTGATTGTAAAAGAAATGTTTCGCCTGCTGAACGATGAAGAGGGTCTGACCACGGTGGAATATGCGGTAGCCGGTGCCTTGGTAGCTGCGGCAGTGGTGACTGCGTTTACTAACTTGGGGGATAATGTAGGTGAAACCATTACCGGCCTTTGTACCGTTTTAGATAATGGTCAAACTAGTGCAAGTATGGCTAATACAACGGGTTGCTGATAATTGCATACGTTATATTATTTTAAAATTATATAAGGGCAGCTTGTCTGCCCTATTATCTCACCCTAAAACTATGGTGACGCTATGGAACAGCTACCATTGTTTTCCCTGCTCTTGGCCGCCTCCTGGCTGGACCTGACTACCCACAAGATCCCCAACTGGCTGACCCTGCCCTTTATCCTGCTGGCGTTGATTTATCATGGCATTCTCGGAGAAGGCTGGCCGTTTGCACTGACCGGACTGGTCTATGCCTTAATCCTGTTGTTTCCGCTGTTTTTCTTTCGCCTGCTGGCCGGTGGTGACGTCAAGCTGGCGCTGGGTATCGGTGCCTTCCTCGGCTGGAAGTTGTTTCTCGAAGCCCTGCTCTATGGGCTGGTGATCGGCCTGCCGTTGGTACTGGTTTTCGCTTTTTATAAAGTAGGCTGGAATGGCTTCAAACAGACCTTTATGCGCTATGGTTATATTTTGGGCACCAAAAAATACCTGGCGCCGGCGGAGGGCGAGATGGCCGGGCTCAAGGTGCCTTATGGCCCGGCCTTGAGCCTGGGGGCGCTACTTACCGTAGCGCTTAACCACTTCAATCTGTTTACCCTGGTGTAGGAGACCCTTATGTGGCTACCCAAACCCAAGACCCTGGCCGACACCGGTCTGTCCCGTGAACTGCTGCACCGGCTGATATTACGTCATATCCAGGAAGACGGCCCCCAGAGCCTGGCGGCCCTCACCAACAAATTGTGCCTGCGCGGCAGCATAGTGGATCCCCTGTTGCAGGAGTTGAAATCCCTGCAGCTGCTGGAGGTACGTGCCACCGGGCGGGCGGAGGACGCGATCCGCTATGCACTGACCAACAAGGGTCAGTACGAGGCCCAGGAGGTGTCCGCCCGGGATGGCTACATAGGCCCGGCTCCGATCACCCTGGAGGAATACAGCCGGCTGGTGATGAACCAGTCGCTGGGGGAACGTAGCGTGACCCGGGAGCGCTTGCTGGAGGCACTGGATGATCTGGTGGTTTCCGACGAATTAATCGGTACCCTGGGTCCGGCGCTCAACTCCCGACGCCCCCTGTTGATTTATGGCCATGCGGGCACAGGTAAAACCTATCTATGCCGACGGCTCAACCATATTTTTGAAGAAAACATACTGGTACCCTATGCAATAGCGGTACAGAACACCATTATCCCGGTATTTGATCCTCAGTATCATTGGCGAACCGAGCTCAAGGATCCGGAAATAGACGGGCGTTATCTCGCCTGTCGCCGTCCCCTGGTGATGGCCGGCGGTGAACTGCAGCTGGATATGCTGGAGGTACGCTTCGACCGGCAATCCCGGCAATACAGCGCACCCCTGCAATTAAAGGCCAATAACGGTGTCTTGTTGATAGACGATCTGGGACGGCAGGCCTTCGCCGCCGATGAACTGTTCAATCGCTGGATAGTGCCGATGGAAGAACGGCGAGACTTTTTATCCCTGGCCAATGGGCTGCACTTTGATATTCCCTTCGAACAGATACTGGTGTTTTCCACCAACCTGGATCCCGAGTCTATCGCCGACGAGGCATTCCTGCGTCGCCTTGGCTATAAAATTCATCTGCAGGCCATGCCCTTGGAACTTTATAAAAAGATCTGGCATGCCAATCTGGAAAAATACCGCTTGATCGATGCCGAGCAGTTATTCGGCTTTATGGTTGAAGAGCTGCATATGAAAAGCGGCAAGCCGCTGATTGCCTGTTATCCCAGGGATATATTGGGTATTGCCCGGGATATCATGCATTTTAATAACCAAGGCAACCGGCCGCTAACCCGGGAAATTTTACGGCAGGCCTGGAACATGTATTGCGTACACTGACTATACTGACCATACAGAATTTACAATAACAATCAAACCAAGGATTAGGTTATGAAAACACGTACCCTGTTACTCTTTGCGCTGTCGATTATTTTTGGCCTTGGGGCAGCCTGGATGGCCAACAATTGGCTGACCGAGCAAAGCGCAGCCAAGGTGACAACCGGCCCTGTCGGCGCCACCCAGGTGGTGGTGGCGGCGGTGGATCTGGTGCCCGGCACCCAAATCGACCCCCTTCACCTTCAGCTCAAGGAAATCGACTCCCGTCTGGTATCTCCCGGCTCCCTGACCAGCCTGGATCAGGCCCAGGGCATGGTAGCCAAAAACAACCTGTATCGTGGCGATGTGCTGCGCATGGAGCGACTCGCTCCCCTGGGGGAGGGCAGTACATTGTCGGTGTTGCTGGATCCGGGCATGCGGGCGGTGACAGTAAGGGTTAACGACGTGATCGGGGTGGCGGGCTTCCTGCTGCCGGGCAACCGGGTTGATATTCTTTTTACCGATAACAACATGACCCGGACGGTACTGAAAAACCTCAAGGTACTGGCGGTGGATCAGACTCAGCATACCGATGAAAACCGGCCCAAGCTGGTGCGAGCAGTCACTCTGGAGGTCGACCCGGAGCAGGCCGAGAAACTGGTCAATGCCAGCTCCAACGGTCGCATTCAGCTGGCCCTGCGCAACCCGGCCGATACCCAGGACCATGAGGCTCCGGCAACGGTTGCCGTGACAACCAGCAGTCCGGAGGGAGAAGCTGAACCCAAACCCAGGGCCAGGCCGCGTCAGTCTTCGGTGGATCTCATCAAGGGCACCAGCCAACAACAAGTACCAATAAAAAGCTGATCACACGGAGGTGATTATGAATATTCTGCGCTCAGGATTGATGGGGCTGATGCTGCTGGCCGTGCCACTGGCCGGTCAGGCGGGGGGCAGCCTGCAGCAACCAGGCAATGAGGTGCTCCTGCCCATTCACAAATCCCGCTCATTGATGCTGGACAGGCCCGCCAGCCGGGTGTCGGTAGCCAACCCGGCCATTGCCGATGTGCTGGTGCTGCAAGACAAGGAGCTGTACCTGGTCGGCAAGTCGTTGGGCCATACCAACCTGATGGTCTGGGATCTGAACGACCAGCTGATGGATGTGATGGATATCGAGGTCAGCCATGATCTGCAGGGACTGAAAGAGCGGCTCTATCGTTTTTTACCCTCCGAGCCGATCCAGGTGCATACCTCCCAGGGACAGCTGGTGGTCAGCGGCGAAGTATCGGATCTCGACAAGCTCAATTCCGCCTATGAACTGGCTCGGGGTTATGTGGTGGCCGCAGAAGGGGGCGTGGCCCGCTCCGAGGTGCTCAACATGATGAGCGTCGGCGGGGGACAGCAGGTGATGCTGGAGGTCACCGTCGCCGAGGTAGCACGGGACACCGCCCGCAACTGGGACTCCGCCTTTGCACTGAGCGAGCCATCCGGCAACTGGAGCTTCGATCTGCTGCGCGATAGCGTGCCTGCGCTGGCCATTAATGGCACCAACACCCTAGTGGGCAGCTTCGCCAGTGCCGATACGGTGTTTAATGTGGCGCTGGATCTGGCCAAGACCCGCGGCCTGGCCCGGGTGCTGGCCGAGCCCAGGATCACCGCCATCAGCGGTCAGTCGGCGGAATTCCTGTCCGGTGGCGAGTTCCCGGTGCCGGTACCGAATGAAGATGGTATCGCAGTGGAGTTCAAGGAGTTCGGTGTGGGGCTCAAGTTCACGCCTGTGGTACTCAACAGCGGCAAGATCAACCTCAACCTCAATGTGGCCGTTAGCGAACCCAGCATCGCCAACACCACCGAAATCCCCATCTTCGGCAATATCACCGCCCTCAACAAGCGCAGTGCCAGTACCACGGTCGAGCTGGGAGACGGCCAGACCATCGGCATCGCCGGCCTGCTCAGTGAAGATGTCCGTGAATCGGTCAGCCAGCTGCCTTTTGCCGGTGATATTCCGGTATTGGGCAATCTCTTTACCAGCCGTGACTATATCAAGGGAGAAACCGAATTGGTGATCATGGTTACCCCACGCCTGGTGCGCCCCTTCGACAGGCAGCATGTCACCCTGCCCACCGACGGCTTTATCGAGCCGACCGATATGGAATTTTACCTGCTAGGGAAGATGTCTGAACGCAGTCGGGAGCAGCAAGACTCGAGCGCGAATATGGCGCAACAAACCCCTGCCAATACCGGCACCAACCCCGCAGTGAGTGGGGAAGGTGGTATGGAACAAACCTATGGCCAGTCCTTATAGGAGGCGACTATGAAAAGCGCACTGACTCTTTTGCTTGCCGCCGGCCTGCTGGCGGGGTGTGCCAACGAGCGGCACTATGATTTCGCCATGGGCGAGTCCGTCGATGAAATCAATGAACTGCAGATCATGGATCCGGATGCACCTGCGCGTAACGACGGCAAGATAGCCGCCCTGACCCTGAACGGTAATTATGGCGTACCCCTCTACGGTACATACGTGAAGGGGGCCGAGGCACCGGCCGAGGGCAAGACCCAGGTCACCCTTAACTTTGGTAATTAACGCAAGGAGATGAAGATGAACAGGACGCTATCTCACCCAAGGCAAAGCGGCGCCGTGCTCGTCCTGGTGACGGTAGCGCTCTTCGTCTTGCTGGCGTTTACCGCGCTGGCCCTCGACGGCGGCTATCTGGTGCTGAACAAGACCCGGATACAGGATGCGGTGGATTCGGCAGCGCTGAGCGGGGCCGAAACACTCGACAAGGGCGGAAGTCATGATGATGCCCGGCAGGCAGTGGAGGCGACGCTGGCTGCTATTTTATCCGGAGATGGATTCAGCAGGGTTAATATCGATACCGACAACCTGGCGGCGGCGGTGACGGTTGAGTTTTCCCACACTGTATATAATGCGGCCGGAGACAAATTTGAATTTACGCCCACCAATGATGCGGCCGCTCACTATATCCGGGTCACCTTACCCACGGTGCCGGTGGATCAGTTTTTTTCACAGTTGCTTATCGATGTCTGGCAGGTGGGGGCCTCGGCGGTCGCCGGCGCCAGTCCCACTATCCAGGATCCTTGCCAGATTATTCCGTTGATGATGTGCGTCAACGATGCCAACCCGCCGGATCCGGATTACCTGCCCGATGATTATGATTATGGGTTTACCCCTTCCAGTAACAGTGAACGGGGGGATGTGGTGGTCATCAAGGTGCCAACCAATAATACACCGGTTGGGCCGGGGAACTTCCTGGCGGTGGATCTGGGGGTGCCTGGTGCAGATGGTTACCGGGATGGTTTGGCGGGTGCCCTGACCGATGCTTCCTGCATTGCCAAAGGCGATGAGATAACGACAAAAACCGGGAACATGATAGGGCCCACCACGTCAGGCTTGAATACGCGTTTTGGCAAGTACAAGAGCCCGATGAGTGAACCGCTGGATGCCCCTTCCTCCGCCGGTTCTGATGCATTTTATGCGGATTGTGCCGTTCCTAATCTGACCCCGATCAAGTTCCAGTCATCGGACTTTTCATCCACCGATGGCAGCACAGTGTTGAACGATGCTGCCCTGCTGAGCAACCTGCAAAGCTATCCCGACTATGTGAATGAATACAGCAACTATTCAACGGCACCCAATACCCAGCATTGCATGCCGAAACGGCGCATGGTCAAGGTGCCGGTTGGTGACTGCAGTGGCATCAACCAGGGTAAAACGAAAGTCCCTTCCATGGGCACCGCCTGTATGTACCTGATTCAGGAGGTGACGGGTAAGGGGACCGACCAGTTTATAGTTGCCGAGTTTGTTAAAAACTGTACCGCCGAGGGCGTGGGCAACAGTAATTTAAATAATGGCCCCTATCGGTTGGTTCTGTATAAAAATGAAATGGGAGGCGATTCGTAATGATGCGCTTATCCAGTCAAAGAGGGCTGGCCGCCGTTGAGGCGACCATAGTCCTGCCGGTTATGTTGCTGCTGATGATGGCCATTGGCGAGTTTGGCCGCCTGCTCTATGAATACAATACCTTGACCAAGGCGGTCAGGGCAGGCGCACGAACTGCCAGCGTCAGCCCTAACCCGGGGAATTTTGATGTCAGCCTGGTACAGGACAAAACCAGGAACATGATCCTCTATGGTCAGGAAACCGTCGGCACCAAAACCGTCCTGCCAGGCCTGAAGGCCGAAGACATCAATGTTTCTCCAGTTTTGATAGATGGTGAGACCTATGTACAAATCCATGTCAGTTACGATTGGCAGCCGATGTTTGGCGATACATTTAATACTTTTTTCGGGAACACCATTTCATTAAATTTCCCATTGGAAACCAGCATGACCATGAGGGCATTATTATGAATAATCGCCCCCTTAAGTTGCAAAAAGGCACCACGACCGTGGAGTTCGCCATAGTGGGGGCCGTGGTATTTTTAACCATGTTCGCGGTGATGGAAGCCGGCCGATTGCTTTATACCTGGGGCGTGCTCAATGAAGTGTCTCGCCGTGCGGCCCGACTGGCAACGGTCTGCCTGGTTGATGATGTACAAAGTGGCGTGGTGGCGGGTCAGGTTACACAACAATTGGGGGGATCCTTGCCGGGCTTTGTGCCGGCGAACCTGGCTTTCGAATATCTCGATGCCACGGGTAACGCCCTGGCCGCACCGGCGGGTGCGGATTTTAACAGTATCCGTTATGTACGCAGCCTGATAGTCAATTATCAATACCAGATGATATTGCCGTTAACGGTGGATTTGTCCATGTTGGCACCGGATTTCGCCAGTACCTTACGAGCAGAAAGCCTGGGTGTAACCAAATCCGGAGACATTTCATGTGACACCGGAGGAGCCTGATTTATGACAGATATCAAGATAGTCGAACTTGAAAGAGAAGCAACTTATCCGGCTCCCGTGCTTGCCTGCCCCTTGCAGCTGGATGTAATGGATCCTGAGGGGCGGCTCTGGCCCTTGCTCAAGGTGCGACTGCATTCCAGTCAGCTGCAGCTGAAGCGGCTAAACGAGCAGGATCCCCTGCCCAAGAGTGAGCGGCATGTACTGCTGCTGGTTGATAACCCGCTGATGTCTCCGGTATATGAAGAGCTGGAGCGCAAGGTACCGGGAAAACGGCCGCTGATTTTCGTGGGTGATGTCAAAAATACCCAGCTGGTGCGTCGCGCCATGCGCATAGGGGCGGTGGATTTCCTGCCCTACGACTGCGATCCGAGTGAGCTGTGGTCGGCCCTGGGCCGTATTGCCACGCAGTTGAACGCCAGTGCCGAGCTGGCGCCGGTGACTGTGGTGGTCAATGGCAAGTCCGGCTCGGGGGTCAGTTTTATCTGCGCCAACCTGGGCCATGCCTTGAGCAAGCAACGCAAGGTGGCGCTGCTGGATGCCAATTTGCAATATGGCTCGTTAACCGACTACCTCAATATCAAGGATAAACAGGGCAGCCTGGCAGACGCCATGGCCCGGGCGACCGAGCTGGACAGCATGGCGCTGGCGGGTATGGTCAGTCAGGCGAGAGAACAGCTGGATGTACTGCCTTCCAGCTCAGTACCCTTGAGTGAAGAACGGCCGGTCTCTGCCAAGCAGTGTGCCCAGCTGCTGCATCTGGTGCGCAGTCAGTATGGCCTTGTGCTGGTAGATATGTCGCGAGGGCCCGAAAGCTGGAACCTGCCGATACTGGAAAGCGCCGAGCATGTGCTGGTGGTGATGCAGCAGAGTCTGTCGGGTCTGCGGGAGACCATCTATCTGCTTAAACAGCTCAGGCACGAGCTGGGGATTGGCAAGAACAAGATCATCCTGTTGATCAACCGTTATGACAAGAAAAAAGACGTGTCCATAAAGGAAATAGAAAAAGCCACCGAGATCAAGCAGATAGTAACACTTGCCAATGATTTCGCCCTGGCCGAAACCTGTACCGATCTGGGTCAGCTGGTGGTTGAGGTGAAAAGCAATCACAAGCTGGTGGCCATGTTCGAGAGCATTACAACCAGCCTGCTTGCCAAGCCAGGGGCACAGGAAGCAAATAAACCGGGACTATTTAAAAGGTTGCTGGGCAGGCATTCATAAAGGAAATATATCGGCCCGAGGGCACGATCTGCGGCCTGGAGACTCAGGCTCTGAAAAATAATGATAGTGATGGATATCTACCATCACCAAGGGGGTCAAGGATGAACCTGGAAGACTATATTCTCAGCCAAGAAGAAGAGACTCACAAACAGCGGCTGCACAACAAGTTGATGGATATGCTGGACCTGCCCATGTTGCAGACCGTATCCAATGCCGAGGCAGGTGAGCAGATCGAGCGTTTGTGTCTGCAGTTGATGCAGGACTCGCCGACGCCGCTTTCGCTGGAATCCCGCCAGAAAATTATCCGGCAGATCCTTGATGAAGTGCTGGGTCATGGGCCATTGGAGCCGCTGCTGGCCGATCCGAGCGTGGCCGATATCATGGTCAATGGTTGCAACAGTATTTATATAGAGCGACGGGGGCGAATAGAGAAGGTGCCGCTTACCTTTCGGGACGACAGCCACCTGATGGGTACCATAGAGCGGATCGTATCCAGTGTGGGCCGGCGCATAGATGAACTGTCACCCATGGTGGATGCCCGCTTGAAGGACGGCTCCCGAGTCAATGCCATTATCCCGCCGTTGGCCCTGAATGGACCGACCGTCTCCATCCGGCGCTTTACCGTGGAAAAACTGGCCATCGACACCCTGATCGACTTCGGCACCATTACTCCGGCTATCGCCGAGGTGATGGAGGCGGTGGTCAAGGGCAAGCTCAATATACTGATCTCCGGCGGTACCGGCACGGGTAAGACCACCTTCCTGAATATACTCTCGGGTTTTATTCCCGCCAACCAGCGCATCATCACTATAGAAGATTCCGCCGAACTGCAACTGCAGCAGCCTCATGTGGTTCAGCTGGAAAGCCGGCCCGCCAACATAGAAGGCAGGGGAGAGATCAGCCAACGGGATCTGGTGAAAAACACCCTGCGGATGCGTCCTGACCGCATCGTGGTCGGGGAGGTCAGGGGCGCCGAGGCCTTCGACATGCTGACCGCCATGAACACCGGCCACGAAGGCTCGCTGACTACCATCCATGCCAATACGCCCCGGGATGCCCTGGGCCGGCTGGAGAACATGGTGGCCATGACCGGCTTTGATATTCCGATAAAAAATATTCGCTCCCAGGTGGCCTCGGCACTGGATTTGATCATTCAGCTGGAACGACAGGAGGACGGTCGCCGGCGGCTGGTCAGCATGCAGGAGGTGCATGGCATGGAAGGTGAGACCATCACCATGTCGGAAATCTTTACCTTCGAGCGTACCGGTGTCGATAGTGAGGGCAATGTACTGGGCAGGCACAGGCCCACCGGGGTCATGCCCAATTTCTATGACCGCCTGGCCCGCCGTGGCATGGTGCTGCCTCGTAGCCTGTTCGGCGGCGATGATCTGCACAGCGGTATCCTCTAGGAGGCCATATGTCCATCAATACCCTTATTTTTCTCGCCCTGGTCGGACTGGCGGCGGTGACCCTGAGCCTGGCACTGTTTGTTCCGGTCACCCATCCCCGGCTGAATCGTTCTGCCCTGCTCAAACGACGGGTCAAGGCCCTGGCGGACGAAAGCCGGGAACAGGGGCAGGCGTCCATTTTTCGTACCAAGAAGCTGGATGCGCTGTCGCCGCTGATGCGGCAGATAGAAACCCTGCCCGTCATGGAACGGGTGGCCTTTGCCCTCGAACTGGCCGGCTCCAGGCTATACGCGCACCAGCTGGTATTTCTGGTCGGCCTGGTTACCCTGGCATTGACCCTGGGCAGCTGGCTGCTCTGGCATAATTGGGTACTCAGCCTGATGCTGCTGCTATTGCCCGGCTTAGTTACCCACTTCAAGCTGCGGCGTGATTATTATCAGCGGTTGTCTCTCTACGAGCAGCAGCTGCCCGAGGCGCTGGACGTGATGAAGCGGGGCCTGCAGGCGGGCTATTCCTTTGCCGACACCATCAAGCTTATCAGCGAGCAGATGCCCAACCCCATCGGCCGGGAATTTGCCCTGGTGTTTGCGGATATCAACTATCGCAAGGATGTACGCAAGGCGATGACCAGCCTGCTGGAGCGGGTGCCCAGCGTCTCCAATATGGCGCTGATAAGCGCGGTGCAGGTGCAGCGGGAAACCGGCGGTAACCTGGTGGAGAATATCGACAAGCTGTCGCGCATCATCCGTGATCGTTTCAAGTTCAATCGCCAGCTCAGGACCCTGTCGGCGGAGGGGCGTATGTCCGCCTGGGTGTTGGTGCTGACCCCCTTTGCGCTGTTCGCTCTGATCTACCTGACCACGCCCAGCTATGTGGCCGAGCTGTTCGGCACCGAGGAAGGCCATAAGCTGCTTATCTACGGCGCGGTGGGCATGGTGCTGGGTACCTGGTGGATAAGCAAAATCATCAAGATAGAGGTGTGATATGAACGGCTTGATGGAAATGTTCGAGGCAAGCCTTGCCGACCCGCAGATGCGGCAGTGGCTCTTGATAGGGGTGGTGGGCCTGTCGGCCATCACCCTGTTCTGGGGGCTGACCCTGGTGGCCGGTGGGGTGCGTAACCCTTATCGCAAACAGCTCAAAGGTATACAGGAGGCCGAGGCCGACCAGAATACCCTGGAGCAACGGCTGGTGGTGGCCAAGCACAATAACAAGGGGGCGTTCAGTGGCCATCGCATCCGCACCCTGTTGGTACATGCGGGGTTTCAGAAGGAAACCGCCTACCATGTTTTTACCGGCATCCGTCTGCTGGTGGTTATCGCGGCCCTGGTTGGCAGCTTCTTGTTTCTGACCCGCCTGAGCACCCTGCAATTCAAGTTTGTGTTATTGCTGATGGTGGCAATCGGCTACATCGCCTATGTATTGCCCGTATTCGTGGTTGAGCGGCTGGCCAATAATCGTATGAACAAGATGAAGATGGCCATGCCGGACGCGCTCGATTTGCTGGTGGTCTGCACCGAGGCGGGTATGGGGTTCAAGGCGGCATTGCAACGGGTGGCCCAGGAAATCAATCTAAGCCATGAGTCGCTCTCTGAGGAGCTGACCCTGGTTTCCGCCAAGCTCAGGGCTGGCCTGAGCATGCAGCAGGCGTTTGATGAATTTATTTTGCGCACCGGCCTGGAAGACTTCCGCAGCCTGAATGTGGCCATCAACCAGAGTATTCAGCTGGGGACCAGTATTGCCGAAACCCTGAGGGTGTTTGCCGACGAGTATCGCATCAAGCGCAAACAGGAGGCGGAGGAGCTGGCTGCCAAGATCGGCACCAAGTTGATTTTCCCCCTGGTTACCCTGATCTGGCCGTCCTTCTTTATCGTTGCGGTCGGGCCGGCACTGATCAAGGTATTCAGGGTGTTTGGGGGTTAACCACAGCCAAGGCTGTCTTGAGGATAAACAATGAAAAAAACAACCATTGCGCTAATGATACTGCTGTTGACCGGTTGTGCCGCCAGCTCTTCTCAGGACGGCGATATGGCCGGCGGCAAGACCCCGGGGGCAGGGATAATCCGGGCCACCAATGCCGATGAGGCGCGGATGCTGATCTCTCAGGCCCAGACCTCGGGCAACCCGGATTCCATCATCTATGCCTATAATCAGGCGCTGGCCTTCACCGAGTTTGACAAGAGTGATATTTACCTGAGCATTGCCGGTCTTGAGCGGCAGCGCAACAACAACGGTAAGGCCGAGCAGACTTATCGCCAGGCCCTGAGTCACAACCCGAAACGTCAGGATGTGCGCGAGGCACTGGGGCTGCTGCTGGTGGATATGAAACGCCATGATGAAGCCGAGCAGATCTTTAACGAGATAGTGGCGGCGGACAGGCTCCGTCTTGGTCAGAATGCCGCTGTCAACCCTGCCCATTGTGTGACTGATGCCCAGTCTCCCTGGCGCAGTTACAATGCCCTGGGCCTGCTGGCGGACATTATCGAAAAAGGCAGCGAGGCCCGGCACTTTTATCAGTGCGCCCTGACCATAGCCCCCGGCTCGGCCATGGTCTACAGCAATCTGGGGTTTTCCTATTACCTGGACGGTGAATACCCCCAGGCAGAGCGGGCCCTTACCCGGGCGGTGAATCAACAACCCGACTATCAGCGGGCCTGGAGCAACCTGGGGCTGTTGTATTTCAGGTGGGGCCGTCAGCAGGAGGCACTGCAGGCCCTGCGCAAGGTTATGACCCAGGCCGAGGCGCTCAATGATATGGGCTATATTGCCATGATGGAGGGGGAATATACCCTGGCCAGCGGCCTGTTCCAGCGCGCCATCGATTCTTCGCCCAGCTATTATCCCAGGGCGGTAGAAAACCTGGAGCAGGCAAAGACCATGTCTGAGATCAGCAAGCGGTAATGGGAGGCGCGACCCCGCAGCGATAGGGCCGCCAGGCCATCGGGCTTTTCATCTGCCTGCCGGCCTGGTGGGAGGCGCGACTCCGCAGCGATAGGGCCGCCAGGCCATCTGACATTTCATCTGCCTGCCGGCCTTGTGGGAGGCGTGACCCCGCGGCGATAGGGCCGCCAGGCATCGCCGCCCTACAAAGGGCGTCGAGCCCATTATCCCACCACCTGACACATGGCACGGGTCAGCTTGCTCAGCTCGTCGGGCTGGATGATATAGGGGGGCATGATATACAGCAGCTTGCCGAACGGGCGGATCCACACCCCCAGCTCCACCAGCCGTTTCTGTACCTCGGCGACATCGAGTGGCTCGTGCAGCTCAATCACCCCGATGGCGCCCAGCACCCGCACATCGTTTACCCTTGGCAGATCACGGGCCGGAGCCAGCTCTCGTTTAAGCTGAGCTTCGATGGCGGCGATCCGCTGCTGCCAGGGAGAGGCCAATAACAGTTCCAGGCTGGCCTTGGCCACGGCACAGGCCAGCGGATTGGCCATAAAGGTGGGGCCGTGCATCAGTACGCCGGCAGGGCCGTTACAGATGGTATCGGCCACCTTACGGCTGGTGATGGTGGCTGCCATGGTCATGTAGCCGCCGGTCAGCGCCTTGCCGATACAGATGATATCCGGACTGATGCCGGCCCATTCACAGGCGAACAGCTTGCCGGTACGGCCGAAGCCGGTGGCGATCTCATCGGCAATCAACAGCACATCATATTTATCGCACAGCGCCCGGGCCCCTTTAAGGTAGTCGGGATGATAAAGGCGCATGCCGCCGGCGCCTTGCACAATAGGCTCCAGGATCAGCGCCGCCAGCTCGTGATGATGTTCGGCCAGCACGGTTTCCAGTGCGTTCAGCTCGGTGGCATCGAAGGGGCCTTCAAACGGGCTTTGGGGAGCGGGCACAAAGAGATGCTCGGGTAAAAAGCCCTTGTACAGGCTGTGCATGCCGCCGTTAGGATCACATACGCTCATGGCGCCGAAGGTATCGCCGTGATAGCCCCGGCTCAGGGAGGCGAAACGGGTCTTGGGCTGGCCCCGGCCGTGCCAGTACTGGATGGCCATCTTCAGCGACACCTCTACCGATACCGAGCCCGAGTCCGCCAGGAAGAAACGATCCAGTCCTGCCGGCAGCACCCCGGCCAGCGCCTGGCACAGTTCAACCGCGGGAGCATGGGTCAGGCCGCCGAACATCACATGAGACATTTTGCCCAGCTGTTCGCCGGCTGCCCGGTTCAGTTCGGGCACGTTATAGCCGTGCAGGCAGGCCCACCAGGATGACATGCCGTCGACCAGGCGGCGGCCGTCCTCCAGTTGCAGATAGACTCCATCGGCCCGCTCAACCGGGTAGCAGGGCAGGGGCTTGGTGAGGGAGGTATAGGGGTGCCAGAGGTGGTCGAGATCAAATTGCGCGTTTAGTTGATTCATTTTTAGTCAGATGTAAACCGTTGATATTTTTTGTTGTTGACAGGATAACGCCCGTCCTTACACTAGCCAAGCAAAACACCTCTTCATTTTAAGGACATTGGGGACACCATGAGCCGCCAACACTGGACCCGCGAGCAGGTACTCGCCTTATTTGAACGCCCCTTCTTCGATTTGCTGTTTGAAGCCCAGCAGGTGCACAGGGCCAACTTCGATGCCAACGAAGTGCAGGTCAGCACCCTGCTGTCGATCAAGACCGGCGCTTGCCCGGAAGACTGCAAATATTGCCCTCAGAGCGCCCGCTACAACACGGGCCTGGAAACCGAGCGGTTGATGGAAATGGAAAAGGTGCTGGAGCGGGCGCGGGAAGCCAAGGCCAATGGCTCCAGCCGATTCTGCATGGGCGCGGCCTGGCGAAACCCCAAGGAGCGGGACATGCCCTATCTGGTCAAGATGGTGGAAGAGGTCAAATCCTTGGGTATGGAAACCTGCATGACCCTGGGGATGCTGTCGGGCGAGCAGGCCGATCGCCTGGCCGACGCGGGACTGGATTACTACAACCACAACCTGGACACCAGCCCGGAATATTACGGCGACATCATCACCACCCGCACCTATGCGGATCGTCTGAACACCCTGGAAAACGTGCGTAACTCCGGCATGAAAGTCTGCTCCGGCGGCATTGTGGGTCTGGGCGAAAGCCCGGAAGACAGGGCCGGCCTGCTGCTGGCGCTGGCCAACCTGCCACGTCAGCCCGAGAGCGTGCCCATCAACATGCTGGTGAAGGTGAAGGGCACTCCGATGGAAAACCAGGAAGATCTCGATGAATTCGACTTTATCCGCACCATCGCCGTAGCTCGTATCCTGATGCCCCAGAGCCATGTGCGTCTGTCAGCCGGGCGGGAAAAGATGAACGATCAGATGCAGGCCCTGTGTTTTATGGCCGGCGCTAACTCCATCTTCTACGGCTGCAAGCTGTTGACCACCCCCAATCCGGATGAAAACAGCGATATGCAGCTGTTCAAGCGGTTGGGTGTGCGACCGAGCGGTGCCAGCCAGAAGCCGGACCAGATGGCCGAAATTGAGCTGCACGAACAGATTGCCGCTCATAATGAGCCCAAGCCTCTGTATTACGAAGTCTGAAAAAGTTGGAAGCTGTTCGGCGTTGTGTGAAATGACGGTTTTTAATCTGCAGGCAGCAACTGGCCTGCAGTGCTCACATGACATACATACGGCTCTTGGCTGCTTCCAGCTTATAGCTTGAGGAAAACATGCCTTTTAACCTGAGTTTGGCCAACCGTGAGGCGGCGGGACTGAAGCGCCGGCTGGCCACTGTTGACAAGGTGGCCGGGCGCCTGCTGTATGCCGACCAAGGGGCATATCTCAACTTCGCCGGCAACGATTACCTGGGCCTGAGTCAGGCGCCCGAACTGCGTCTGGCTGCCGATGATGCGGCCCGGGAATATGGCGTGGGCGCGGTTGCGTCTCCCCTGGTGGTGGGCCATCACGCGATTCACCGTGCATTGGAAGCCGAGCTGGCCGACTGGCTGGGGCTGGAAGCCGTGCTGTTGTTCAGCTCGGGGTTTTCGGCCAACCAGGCCGTTATCAAGGCCCTGCTTACCAGGGAGCATCTGTGCTGGCAAGACAAGCTCAATCATGCCTCCCTACAGGAGGCTGGTCTGCTCAGCCCGGCCCGGATGCAGCGTTTTGCGCATAACGATATGGCGTCCCTTACCGCCAGGCTTAAGCCGCAGTCCGGGCTGATTATTTCCGAAGGAGTGTTCAGCATGGACGGTGATCTGGGCAACTGGCCCGAGTTGGTTGCCCTTGCCGAGCAGAGTCAAAACTGGTTGATGATCGATGACGCCCACGGTCTGGGCGTATTGGGTCGGGAGGGGCGGGGCACCCTCAGCCACTTGGGTCTCGAGGCGAGCCAGGTGCAGATCATGATGGGTACCTTCGGCAAGGCCCTGGGGGTTAGCGGAGCCTTTGTTGGCGGCAGCCGGGCCTTGATCGACTATCTGCAAAATTACGGCCGCAGCTATGTCTACAGCACCCACCTGCCGCCCCCTCAGGCGGCAGCCATACTGGCGGCGGTGCGGCTGGCCCGCCATGCCGACGACAAGCGGGCCCACCTGGCCGAATTGGTCGAGTGCTTCCGCCAGGGAGTGGCCTCCCTGCCCTGCGAACTGTTGCCCTCGATCACCGCCATCCAGCCGTTGGTGATCGGTGAAGAAAACCGCACCCTGGCACTTGCGGACAGGCTGAAAGCCCTCGGGATCTGGGTCGGTGCGATACGGCCACCAACCGTGCCCCAAGGCTCGGCCCGACTGCGCATAACCTTAAGTGCCGCCCATCAGCGCGCCGACATCGATACCCTGGTGTCCGCCTTGCAGGCCAGCCTATGACCGCCGGAATGGAACAAGTGATAGACAAGGCCCGGGTGGCCGCCGCCTTCGGGCGGGCCGCGCGCAGCTATGAGCAGCATAATGGCCTGCAACGCGTCAGCGGCGAGGCGCTGCTGGCACTGCTGCCCCAAGCCCGGCAGCAGTGCGGGTTGGATCTGGGTTGCGGCAGCGGTTTTTTTCTGCCGATCCTGAGGCCCAAGGTCGAGCAGTTGCTGGCGCTGGATCTGTCGGCTGACATGCTTGAGCAGGCACAAAAGAAGGCCGATATCGTACCCATATGTGCCGATATGGATTCGCTCCCTCTGGTGCCGAACAGCCTGGACTGGATCTTTGCCAACCTCTGTCTGCAATGGAGCGCCGATCCGGCCGCCTGGCTGCAGGGCTGGAGCGAGCGGCTCAAGCCCGGCGGCGTACTGGTGTTCTCGACCTTGCTGGACGGCAGCCTGCAGGAGCTGGCCCAGGCCTGGCGGGCGGTCGATGATCATCCTCATATCAACCGCTTCACCACCCGCGAGCGGCTGCAGGAGCTGCTTGATAACTGCGGCCGGCAGGCCCGGCTGACGGTCGCCGAGGTGCCGCTCAGCTATACCCGGGTAAAGGATTTGCTGCTGGATCTCAAGGGCATAGGCGCCAACCAGGTGAATGGCGAGCGCCGTACCGGCCTGCTGGGCAAGGCCGGTTGGCAACGACTGAATCTTGCCTATCCTAAGAACACGGCTGGCCAATATGTGGCCAGTTACCGACTGGCGTATGGAGTAATATATGGCTAAGGCATTTTTTGTGACCGGCACGGATACCGAAGTCGGCAAGACCCTGGTGACCACGGCACTGATGCGTGCCGCCAAAGAGGTAGGCAAAAAGGTGGTGGGCTACAAGCCGGTGGCCTCCGGTTGTGAGCTGGTGGGCGGTGAGCTGCGCAACAGCGACGCCAACGCCATGCAGCGGGAAGCCTCTATTCCGCTGCCTTATTCGATGGTCAATCCCTATGCCTTTGCGCCGGCCATCGCCCCCCATATTGCCGCCCGGCTGGCCAATGAAAGCATACAAACCGGCCACATCAGCCAGGGCCTGGCGCGGCTGAAGGAAACCGCCGCCGACTGGATTCTGGTTGAGGGCGCGGGCGGTTGGCGGTTGCCGCTCGATGAGCAGCATTTCCTCTCGGACTGGGTCAAACGGGAACATCTGCCGGTGATCCTGGTGGTGGGCGCCAAGTTGGGCTGCATCAACCACGCCCTGCTGACCATTGAAGCCATCCGCCGCGACGGCCTGTCACTGGCCGGCTGGGTACTGAATCGGGTCGATCCGGACATGATGCACTTTCAGGAAAACGCCGACACCCTGAAACACCTGATCTCGGCCCCCTTCCTCGGTGAGCTGCCCTGGCTCAGCGAAGAGGAAATTGACTACCCCGAGAGTTTCCTCGATATCGCCGCGTTGTTGTAGGAGTGGCGACCTCAGTGGGAGGGGCGACCCCGCCGCGATAATCAGTGGCAGGGTACATCGCCCGAGACCCGCTTCCACTATCGCCCCGGGGGCGAGGCTCTTATGCTCCCCCCCTTCTGGCTGCTCTGTACCACAGCGATAACCACAGGTGCCTTCAATAATTCATTCAACCGATCTTGAAATCTGGCCATTCGGACATATTATGTCGACAGACTTTTATCGTTAAGGAAGGCTTATGAAACGCATTCTGCTGTTTATCGCCACCAACCTGGCCGTGGTTTTGGTACTGGGTGTGGTACTGAATATTGTATTTTCCGTGTTGGGTATCGATCGCAGCAGCATTACCGGCCTGCTGGTATTTTGCGCCGTGTTTGGCTTTGGTGGCGCGACCATCTCGCTGTTTATGTCCAAGTGGATGGCCAAGCGTGCCTATGGCGTGCAGGTGATCGAGCAGCCCCGTAACGAAATGGAACACTGGCTGGTCACTACCGTGGCTCGTCAGGCGCAACAGGCCGGCATCGGCATGCCCGAAGTCGGTGTGTACCAGTCTAACGACATGAATGCCTTCGCAACCGGCGCACGCCGCAACGACTCGCTGGTGGCGGTGAGCACCGGCCTGATGTACAGCATGAGCCGCGACGAGGCCGAGGCCGTGCTGGCCCATGAAATCAGCCATGTGGCCAATGGCGACATGGTCACCCTGACCCTGGTGCAGGGCGTGGTCAACACCTTTGTGATGTTCTTCGCCCGTATCGTGGCCAACCTGATCAGCAGTTTCCTCAGCCGTGACGAGGAAGAAGAAGGCGGTGGCATGGGCGGTATTGCCTATTTTGTTACTGTTATGGTGCTGGAGCTGGTATTCGGCATGCTGGCCTCGGTTATTGTGATGTGGTTCAGCCGCCAGCGCGAATACCGCGCCGATGAAGGCTCGGCCCGCCTGGTGGGTAAAGAGAAAATGATCGCCGCCCTCGAGCGCCTGCGCCGTGGTCCGGAAAGCGAGCTGGAAGGTTCGCTCGCCGCCTTCGGCATCAACGGCAAGCAGCACAGCGAGCTGTTCATGAGCCACCCGCCGCTGGAAAAACGCATCCAGGCCCTGCGCGAACTCCGTTAATCCCTCTGTAGTTTGGTCTTTTAACCCCGGCTTGCCGGGGTTTTTTTATGCCGGCAGTAGCCGTCGATCTTTGTGGACCCCTGAGGACGCGCCTCCGACAGGGTCATCTGCCGGGTCTTGTGCTTGTAATGGTGCGTCGATCTTGGTGGGAGGGGCGACCTCGCCGCGATAATCAGTGGCACGGTTCATCGCCCGATACCCGCTTTCACTATCGCTTCGGGGGCGGGCCTCCCGCATGAAAAGTCGACCCCGCTGCGAAAATCTTAGCTACAGGCTCATCAAAATTTGGGGGAGTGGCGCTTTGCCAGCTAGGGTAGGGGAAAGAACCCAACCCAAGGAATAAACTGATGACCCATGTAGTGGTGCTGAGAGGACCGGAACAACCCCTGCTGCCCGGGCTGGACGGCCTGGAGCAGCAAGCCAGGGTGACCCTGGCCACCGACCAGCAGACCCTGCAAACCAGCCTGCCCGAGGCCGATATCCTGCTGGTGACCGACTTTCGCACCGAGCTGCTGGAACGCGCATGGCCCGACCGACCGAAGCTTAAATGGGTGCATGCCACCAGTGCCGGTGTCGACCGGCTGTGTTTTCCGGCCCTGCGTGACAGCAATATCGTGCTGACCAATGCCAGGGGCAATTTCGAGCGCGGCATTGCCGAGTATGTGCTGGGCGCCATATTGATGTTTGCCAAAGACACCCTCACCAACCTGCGCCTGCAGCAAAGCCGCAGCTGGCAACACAGAGAAACGGAAAGCCTGATCGGTAAACAGGTGCTGGTGATGGGGGCCGGCGCCATCGGCGCCGAGGTGGCCCGAATGCTGGGCGCCATGGGTATGCGAGTTACCGGCGTGGCCCGCAGCGCGCGGGTACAACCTCCTTTTGCCCGGGTGTGCGCCCAGGATGATTTGCCGGCACTGTTGCCCCAAGCGGATTATGTGGTAGTGACGGCTCCGCTCACCCCCCGGACCCGGGGTCTGTTTGACCGCACCGCCTTCAGGGCAATGGCTCCCCACGCGCGCTTTATCAATGTTGGTCGCGGGCCGATAGTGGTCACCGACGATCTGCTGCATGCCCTGCAGGCGGAGGAGATTGCCGGTGCCGCCCTCGATGTGTTCGACACCGAACCACTGCCGCCGGAGCATCCCCTGTGGACCCAGCCCAATGTGATGATTTCCGCCCATATGGCGGGAGACGTGGTGGGCTGGGAACGACGGCTGGGCGAGCAGTTTATGGTCAACTTCACCCGTTTCGAGCGGGGTGAGCGGTTACTCAATGAGGTGGACAAGAACAGCGGATTTATTCCCGGCGGGAGGTAAACGATGAACCCAGTGCTGACCCTGAGTGCCCTTGAACTGAACGGTTTGTATCAAGGCCGTGAATTGTCGCCGGTGGAGGCGGCCTCCGCCATGCTGGCTCAGATTGCTCGGCATAACGAGGCGGTGAATGCCTATTGTCTGGTTGACGAGCAGACCACACTGGCCCTGGCACGGGAGTCGGAGCAGCGTTACCGGCAAGGCCGACCGCTCGGCCCGCTGGACGGCGTGCCGGTGGCGGTGAAAGACGTGTTCCTGACGCCCATGTGGCCAACCCGTAAAGGCTCGCACACCATCAGGCCTGACAGCACCCTCAACAAGTCCGCACCGGCGATCAGTGCGCTGATGAGCCAGGGATATGTGCCGCTGGGCAAGACCACCACCCCGGAATTCGGCTGGAAGGGAGTAACCGACAGCCCGCTGTGCGGCGCCACCAACAACCCTTGGGATATCACCAGGACCGCCGGTGGCTCCAGTGGCGGTAGTGCCGCCGCCGTGGCATTGGGTATGGGGCCGCTGGCGCTCGGCACGGATGCGGGTGGCTCCATACGCATACCTGCCGGTTTTTGCGGCATTGTCGGTTTCAAGCCCAGCTATGGCGAAGTACCGCACTGGCCACCCAGCCCTTTTGGTACCCTGGCCCATGCCGGCCCCATGACCCGCACCGTGGCCGACTGTGCGCTGATGATGAATGCGCTGACCCGTGCCGACAGCCGCGATGCCCTGGCCGCCCCCCGGCGCAATATCGATTATCTGTCCGGGCTGGACAAACCGATCAGCGGCCTGCGCATTGCCTTCAGCCCCAACCTGGGCTACGTGGAGGTAGCCCCGGACATTGCCCGGGCCACGGCCCAGGCCGCGGTGCTGTTGCAAGAACTGGGTGCCGAGGTGATTGAAATGGATCCCGGCTTCGGGGATCCCCTGGCGGCCTTCAGCCATCTGTTTTACGGCGGGGCCGCCAATGCCCTGCGGGATCTGGGCCCCAAGGCACGGGCACAGATGGACCCGGCGCTGGTGGAGGTGGTCAGCAAGGCCGAACGCTGCACCATGCTCGATTATCTGGGCGCCATGAATGAACGCATGGCCCTGAGTGAGCGGATGTCGCGCTTCTACGACAAGTACGACCTGCTGCTGACGCCCTGCCTGCCGATTACCGCCTTCGACACCAACCGGGAGGTGCCGGTGGACTGGCCCGCTACCCGCTGGCCGACCTGGACCCCCTTTACCTACCCCTTCAACCTGACCGGCCAGCCGGCAATCTCCGTACCCTCGGGGCTGGCGGCCGACGGACTGCCGATGGCCATTCAGCTGGTCGGTGCCCGCTTCGATGATGCCCGGGTACTGCAGGTAGCCCATGCTTACCAGCAGGCGCTTGGGCTGACGCTGCGCCCGCCCATGCTGGAGTTGGGTTAAGCAGCCGTCATCAGCGGCAATGGCTTGCAGGGCCTGTGTATTGGGTTCGCCTTGACCACAGAAGGAGGTATGATGAGCACCCTGGACGATAAGGATTTCTACGAAAGCGAAGATCCCATCTGGAATCCGGCGCTGCATACCATCCCGGTGCCCGGCATCCGCAAGATGGTTAACCTGGCGGCCAGCATGGACGACGTGATCCACCTGTCCATCGGTCAGCCCAACCTGCCCACGCCGCCCCATATCCTCGATGCTGCCAGTCGGGCGCTGTATGCGGGTCAGACCGGCTACACCATGGACGCCGGCCTGCCGGAGCTGCTGGAAGCCCTGGCCAATTACTATGGCAGGCGATATCAGCGGCCGCTAAGCCCGGAAAATATCCTGGTGACCACGGGCGCCACCGAAGCCCTGTATCTGGCCCTGACCGCCACCTCGGCGCCGGGACGGCAGTTTATCGTGCCCGATCCGGCCTTTATGCTTTATGCCCCGCTTATCCGCATGAACGGCGGTGTGGTGCATCATGTGCCGCTGCGCCCCGAGCTGGGCTATCAGCTGGATCCCCAGGAAGTGATCGATGCCATGGACATCAATACCTATGCGATCGTGCTCAACTCTCCCGGCAACCCCACCGGCACCGTCTATCCCCGGGAAACCGTCGAGGCCATAGTCGAGGAAGCGGCCTATCGCGGTATCTACGTGATCAGCGACGAAGTATACGACCACCTGATTTATGACGGTCTGACCTATCCCAGCGTCTTGTCCTGCTGCAGCGATCTGGATCACGTGATGGTGGTGAGCAGTTTCTCCAAAACCTACAGCATGGCCGGCATGCGGATTGGCTGGCTGATGGCCAGCCAGGGCGCCATCAAGAAATTGCGTCGTTACCATATGTTTACCACCACGGTCGCCAATACCCCCTTTCAATGGGCAGGGGTGGCGGCATTAAACGGCAGCAGCGACTTTATCGATAATATGGTGGCCGAATACAGCAAACGCCGGAACAGGTTAATTGAATGGATCGACCAGGCGCCTTATTTAACGGGTTACCGTCCCCAGGGCGCCTTTTATTTATTTCCCGGCCTGCCTGAAGGCGTAAATGCCGCCAATGTAGCGTTGAGAATGCTCAAGGAAATCGGCGTCTGCACCATTCCCGGCGACGCCTTCGGCAATGCCATGCCCAATGCCCTGCGCATCAGCTATTCCACGACCATCGCCCAACTGGACCAAGCCTTTGAGCGGATGATCCCCTGGCTGGAAAAACAGGACTGGGAGTGAACGTGGATGTCTTGTGATTAATTTCGCACCCATTGTAGAAGGCCCGACCCCGGGATGATTCATCGTGGTGGGGCCGCCATTTCCAAAGGAAGTCAAGATGCCGGCAGGCATAAAAATGGCCAGGCTGATGGCTGTGACTGCTGCTTGAGTCCGATGGCGCAGCAGGGGTCCGTGCACTAATCTGAAATGACTGACTGGTAGTGGAAGGAGCTCACTATGCGTACGTTAATTTCTGCCCTTGTTGCGCTTGTCTTGCTGGGCGCCAGCGGGACGGCACTGGCCCATAATTGCCCGAATGAGATGAAGGCCATAGACGCCAGGCTGGCCGACGATCCCATGCTTTCTGCCGAAGATATGGAAAAAGTAATCGAGCTGCGCGCCGAGGGTGAGGCCCTGCATAACGCCGGCAAGCATGACGAGTCGATGGCGGTACTGGGTGAGGCCAAGGCCATCCTGGATATCTAAGTCATGGGGTTGGTATTAAAACACCTCCACAGCTGATCGCAGTGGAGGTGTCGTGGGGGGGTTCGCTGTGGGAGGCCCGTCTCCGGGGGGATAAGCCACTCGTTCATCGCATCTTGGTCTTCAGGTAATCGCGGCGAGGTCGCCCCTCCCACAGCAAGCCCAAAGCCCGGCAGATTATCCTGTAGAAGGCCCGACCTCGGAGCGATAGTGGAAACCGACTTCGAACAATGAACCGTGCCATAGGTAATCGCGGCGAGGTCGCCCCTCCCACAAAGAACGATGCACCCACAAAAATTGCCTCTACCTCAGGGACCGCTGTCAGCGGCTGAGTTCGCCGCGCAGGCTCTGGCCCATCAGCCGGCGTATTTCCTCCGGCGGCAGGTTTTTGCTCAGCAGGTAATGCAGCTTGGTCAGGGCGGCTTCGGTGGTCATGTCATAGCCGGAGATCACCCCGGCACGGGCCAGCGCGTGGCCGGTGGCGTAGCCTTCCATATTGACGGTGCCGCGCAGACACTGGGTCAGGTTGACGATGATCACCCCCCGCGCGGAGGCCTGTTTGAGCAGGTCGAGCATGGCGTCGTTTTGTGGCGCGTTACCCACCCCGAAGGAGAGCAGGATCAGGGCCTTCACCGGCTGTTGCAGGATATTGGCGAGCACCTCGGCGGCAATACCCGGATACAGGGTCACCACGCCGATGGGTTGGGGCGTGATGGGGCTGACTTGCAGGGCCTTGCCTTCGGCCCGA
Source organism: Zobellella maritima (assembly GCF_003075035.1). Classification (GTDB taxonomy): domain Bacteria; phylum Pseudomonadota; class Gammaproteobacteria; order Enterobacterales; family Aeromonadaceae; genus Oceanimonas; species Oceanimonas maritima. The sequence continues at coordinate 523,218 of NZ_QCZE01000001.1, forward strand.
CCCAGGGCGCCGGCCTGCAGCTGGATATGAATGCCGGCATTGAGCAGGGGCGGAAAATTGGGGGAGTCGAAGGCATTGAAACCGTCCGCATGGACCTTGCTGGCCCGGTTGCCGCGGTACAGCTGGTTGTTGAAGAACAGCGTGACCTCGTGGATGGGGTAGTGGGCGGCAATATAGAGGGCGTTGAGCAGGTTGGGCCGGCCATCGGAGCGTAGTTCGGCCAGGGGGATCTGGGAGCCGGTGATGATCACTGGTTTTTCCAGATCTTCCAGCATAAAAGACAGCGCCGAGGCGGTGAAGGCCATGGTGTCCGTACCGTGCAGCACCACAAAGCCGTCGTATTGCTCGTAGTTGGCACGGATGTCGTCGGCGATACGCTGCCAGTCGGCCGGTGACATATCGGCGGAGTCGATCAGCGGGCTGTATTCGTGGATATGGTAGTCGGGCATTTCCGGGCGCCGGAGCTCAGCGGTGTGAGCCAGGCAATCGGTCATAAAGCCGGCCACCGGCACATAGCCCTTGCTGGACTTCTGCATGCCGATGGTGCCGCCGGTATAGGCGATATAGACTGCCTTTTTACTCATCTATGTTTCCTGGTGGCCTCCCACGCCGGGCGTGGGAGGCGGTGAAAGGTTACAGGCCCTGGCATTCCACACAAAGCACATACTGGCCCTTGATATCGTCCAGTTGGCTGATCATATTCAATTCCTGCTCAAGCCGGTTACCGGCCGCTTGCAGGGGCGCCGGCAGCCAGGCGGCGAGGGCGTCGCTCAGGCTGAGCGGGCTGTCCAGGAACAGCTCTTCCAGCAGTAGATCCTTGGCAGATGGTGCCAGACGCACCGGCTTGACCCGGTAACTGGGCAACTCGGCCAGGGTGGCGGCGCCTTGTAGGGCATCGTCCAGATAACCGAGCTCATCCACCAGGCCAAGACGCTGGGCGTCCCGGCCGGTCCACACATGGCCCTGGGCGGCGGCTTCCACCTGCTCGGGGCTCAGGCTCCGGCCCTCGGCAACCAGGCCGACAAACTGGTTGTAGGTGTGCTCCACGCCCAGCTGGATCAGCTCCTTGGTATGTTCGGGCAGGCCCGTGGTCAGGCCACCGCCGACAAAATCCGTGGTGCCCACCCCATCGGTATTCAGGCCGAGCTTTTCAAAGGCTTCTTCAAAGGTGAGGAACAGGCCGAAGACACCGATGGAGCCGGTGAGGGTGGTCGGGGCGGCGTAGATGCGATCGGCATCGGCGGCAATCCAGTAGCCACCGGAAGCCGCGGTGCTGCCCATCGATACCACCAGCGGTTTGCCGCTTTCCTTGAAGCGCAGCAGGGCGGTGCGGATCTGCTCGGCAGAGAAGGCACTGCCGCCGGGGCTGTCGATGCGCAGCACCAGCGCACGGATGTCCGCATCCAGCCGGGCTTCGTTGATCAGTTTGCTCAGGTGTTCATCGCTGATGGTGTTGCTGGCGGGCTCGCCGCTCATGATGGCGCCGCTGGCGGTGATGATGCCGACGGCAGGGGTGCTGTTCTGGGTTTTTTTGGCGCGGTCCAGGTAGGCGTCGATTTCCACGCTGGAGTAGTGATTCAGCTCGCTGTCCCAGCCCACGGTTTCGGCCACGGTTTGCAGCATTTCATTGCGGCTGGCAAGGCGGTCGACCAGTTCCAGGGATTCGGCATATCTGGCCGGATCGCCGTTAACCGCATGAAAACGGGCCAGCAGCTGCTCCTTGCCGGGAGCGATATGGTCATGGGGGATATTGCGCAACCTGGCCACCTGATCCTGGTAGTGTTGCCACAGCTGGTTGAGCCAGCGCAGGGTATCTTCCCGGCTCTCTTTTGACATGTCGTCCCGCAGATAGGGTTCGACAAAGGATTTATAGGTGCCGACCCGGAAGACATGGGGGGTGATGTTGAAGCGTTCGAAGGCCGACTTATAGTGCAGCCGATAGACACCCATGCCCTGAATGGTGACGGCGCCGGCCGGATTGAGCAGAACCTCGTCCGCGTGAACGGCCAGGTAATACTGGCCCTGGGTGTAGTAGTCGGCGATGGCATATACCGGCTTGCCGGAGGTTTTAAAGTGTTCGATGGCGGCGCCGACTTCATCCAGCTTGGTCAGGCTGGACTCGGTCATGTTTTGCAGCCGCAGCACCACGGCGCCGATACGCGGGTCCGTGCGGGCCAGCTCCAGCGCCTCTTTGATCCGGCTCAGGCTGGTCGGCGGCGGTGTGGTATCGCCGCTCAGCCATTTCTGCATCAGCCGACGGGTGTTGGGAATATCGTCCTGTTCCAGTATCGGGCCGGTGAGGGCGAGGGTCAGGGCGGCGTGCTCGGGCAGGGGCACTGCTTCTTCCTTGCCGGTGAAGATCAGGATAACAAACACCAGCATCAGTAGAAAAAGCAGGTTGATAATCAACATACGAATGGCATTCAGCACCCGACCCAGGGTACGGAAAAACCATTTAATGGCAGACCACATAACAACGCCCTAATTAAGAATATTTGGTTATTCAAAACATTATGGCCTTGTCGGCGGAACAATGCCATGGTGAAGGCCCGGTGCCATGTAAACAATTGTTTGAAAATGGTGTTTTAATCCATTAGCCTGAAGCCGTCATTGGTTTTCAGTTTCGGCGGAGGAAGCATGAGCCCTTATCCCCACTTACTGGCGCCCCTGGATCTGGGCTTTACCCGGTTGAAGAACCGGGTGCTGATGGGATCCATGCATACCGGGTTGGAAGAAGAGCCGGGAGGGTTTGAGAAGCTGGCCGCATTTTATGGGGAGCGGGCCCGGGGCGGGGTCGGCTTGATCATCACCGGCGGCATCGCCCCCAATTTCCGGGGGCGGCTGATGGCGCATTCCGCCCAGCTCAGTTTTCCCTGGCAACTGGCCAGACATCGGCTGGTGACGGAAGCGGTGCACCGGGAAGGCGGTAAGATCGCCTTGCAGATACTGCACGCCGGTCGCTATGCCTATCACCCGTTTTTGCAGGCCCCGTCCGCCGAACAGGCCCGTATCAGCCCTTTCAAACCACAGGTGATGAGTGATCGCCAGATCCAGGGCTGCATTGCAGATTTTGCCCATACCGCCGAGCTGGCCCGGCAGGCGGGCTATGACGGGGTGGAGATCATGGGCTCGGAAGGCTATCTGCTCAATCAGTTTATCTGTGCCCGCACCAACCACCGGCAGGATGGCTGGGGCGGCAGCTTCGAACGACGCATTCGTTTCCCGTTGGAGATAGTGCGGGCGGTGCGGGCGGCGACCGGCCCCGACTTTATCATTATTTTTCGGCTGTCGATGCTGGATCTGGTCGAGCAGGGCTCCAGCCTGGACGAAGTGATCGCCCTGGGCCAGGCCCTGGAGCGCGAAGGCGTTAACCTGATCAACACCGGCATCGGCTGGCATGAGGCGCCGGTGCCCACCATCGCCAGTAGTGTGCCGCGGGCGGCCTTCAGCTGGGTCACGGCCCGGGTGCGTGCTGCGCTGATGGTGCCGCTGATCGCCACCAACCGTATCAATACCCCTGATGTGGCGGAGCAGATACTGGCGCAGGGCGAAGCGGATCTGGTATGTATGGCGCGGCCCTTCCTGGCGGATGCGGAGTTCGTCAACAAGGCGGCGGCGGATCAGGGGAGGCTGATCAACACCTGTATCGCCTGCAACCAGGCCTGCCTGGATCAGGTGTTCAAGGGGCAGCGGGCCAGCTGTCTGGTCAACCCGCGCGCCTGTTATGAAACCGAACTGAATTTTGTGCCCACCAGTAGCCCCCGGCGGCTGGCGGTGGTCGGTGCCGGCCCGGCGGGGTTGAGTTTTGCATGCCATGCTGCCGAACGGGGCCATAGGGTGACCCTGTTTGAGCGTGCTGCCGAGATCGGCGGTCAGTTCAACTACGCCAAGCAGATCCCGGGCAAGGAAGAGTTTTATGAGACCTTGCGCTATTTTCACCATCGTTTGCTCCGTGCCGGGGTAAGGCTGCGGCTGAATACCGAGGCGACCCCGGCGTTGCTGGGCGAAGACTTCGATGAAGTGGTGCTGGCCACTGGTATTCGGCCACGCACACCGGAGATTGCCGGTATCGATCATCCCAAGGTGCTCGGCTACCTGGATGTGCTGGCGCGCCATGCTCCCGTGGGCAGGCGGGTTGCGATCGTGGGCGCGGGCGGCATCGGTTTTGATATGGCCGAATATCTGGTGGCGGAGGCGGGCCAGTCCCGGGCCGACTGGCTGGCGCAATGGGGCATAGATGGCCAATATCAACAGGCCGGCGCTCTGATGGCAAGGCCATCCATTGAACCCAAACGGCAGTTGTGGCTGTTGCAGCGTACGCCGGGCACCCCGGGCAGGCGGCTGGGCAAAACGACCGGCTGGATCCATAAGGCCAGCTTGCGACAGCATAGGGTGACCATGTGGGGTGGGGTGGTTTATCAGCGCATCGACGACCACGGGCTGCATATCGAGAAAGACGGTGAGTCCCTGTGCCTGGCGGTGGACAATGTGATCATCTGTGCCGGTCAGCAGCCGGAGCGGCGACTGCAGGCGGGCCTGGAGGCCCGGGGCCTGCCGGTGCACCTGATCGGTGGTGCCGACTTGGCGGTCGAGTTGGATGCCAGACGGGCCATTCGTCAGGGGGCCGAGCTGGCGGCCGGGATTTGACCCTGTGGGCAATAGCTGAATGAGGGTTATTTTCATTTGGCCTTGTGCTAAGGTATCGCCATCGTTGTTAGGAGATCCCGATGGACGCACTCGAATTACTGCTGAATCGTCATTCTTGCCCCCGCCTGGCCGAGCCGGCACCGGCGGGTAAGGCACTTGATGCCATCTTCGACGCGGGCCTGCGCGCGCCGGATCATGGTGCCCTGATGCCCTGGGAATTTATCGTGTTTGCCGGCGAGCAGCGTGATGCCCTCGGGCAAATTCTTGCCCAGGCGGCGCAAAGGCGTGGCGATGCGGAAGATAAGGTAGAAAAAGCCCGCCTGGCACCACTGCGGGCCCCCCTGGTTATCGCTGTGGCCGCCAAGGTCAAACCCAGCGACAAGGTGCCGCCCCTGGAGCAGCACTTGTCCGCCGGCTGTGCGCTGATGGCGATGCAGATGGCGGCCCAGGCCCAGGGTTTTAACGGCATGTGGCGTTCCGGCTGGTTTATCTTCGATCAGTACGTTCATCAGCAGCTCGGCCTGCAGGGCGAAGACCAGCTGGTTGGCTTCCTGTATCTGGGCACCCCCATGGTGGAAGTCCGCAAGCTGCCGGAGCGGGATCCCGCCCAGTTTGTGCGTTACTTCGGGCAGTAATTCCGCCGGAGACCCGACTCGGGGCGATATGGCCAAAAGGCCATTGATACCTGCGGATATTATCGCGGCGAGCTCGCCCCTCCTACAAGGGTCTGTAGGCAGGTGAAGAGCCCGATGGCCTGGCGGCCATATCGCCGCGAGGGCGCCCCTCCCACAAGGGCCTGAGGCAGATGAAGAGGCCCGATGGCCCTATCGCGGCGGGGTCGCGCCTCCCACAAAAAGATCGTCGGTGTTACAGGGGCTGGCCCTTTTGTTCCAGTTGGTCCAGGGCTTCCCGGGTATTCAGATTAAAGAACGCCTCGGTCTCGTCGCTGAAGTCGACCGGCACCAGCTCGTGCTGTTGGTACCAGAGTTGCAGCTTGCGATCGCCGCCATCGAGATAATTGCACAGGGAAGGTAGCAAGGATTGATGCAGCAGGGCGGTGGCGGCATGGATACGTCGTCCGTCGTCGACCACCGCAATCTGATTGTGGTGCTGCACCGCGCGGCACAGGCGATGTGCCAGATCCAGCGGTATCAGGGGGCTGTCACAGGGCACAAACAATACCCATTCGCTGGGCGCATGGACCAGGCCGGCTTCAAAGCCGGCCAGGGGGCCGGCAAAACCATAACCTTCATCCTGGATGACGTGGGCCAGTTGCCGGTAACGGGGCACGTTGCGATTGGCGTTAATCAGCACGGCGGCCACCTGGGGTTTGAGTCGCTCCAGTACATGCTGGGCCAGGGGCTTGCCCCACAGCGGGAGCAGGCCCTTATCGGCCCCTTGCATGCGGCGGCCTTCTCCTCCGGCAAGGATAACAGCGGTAATATCTTTTGGGTCTAGCATGGTGATTCCGTTGATGACAGCTTGCCCTTCAATACTAACCCTTTAACAGGCGGGTTTCTTTATTCCGATTTCGTTTTTCTGTCTTTTGCTGTTGTCTCTTTATCTTTTGGCAACATAATTGGCGAAAAAATCTTTGGTCTCGGTGCTTAAGGTATATTAATGACAACAATAAAATATCCGGATGGCCCGTTCAGCGGTCGTCCCCTGGTCGCTGGGCTGGCGATCCTGGCGCTGATGCTGGCGGCCGCCAACCTGCGTGGCGGCCTGGTGGTAGTGGGTCCCCTGGTGCAGGAGATACGTGATACCTTGCAGATTAGCTCCAGTGGCTTCAGCATGCTGACCACACTGCCGTTGATCTGCTTTGGGGTCATGTCCATCTGCGTACCCTGGCTGACCCGTCGTTGTGCACCTCAACTCCTGGCGATTTCCGGCCTGCTGGTGATCAGCCTGGGGGCTTGGTTGCGGGTAACGGAAAGTTATGGCCTGGTGATGGCCGGTACCCTGCTGCTCGGCTTGGCCATCGCCTTGCTGAACGTACTGATCCCGGGCCTGGTGAAAGCCTTTTTCCCCCGCCAGATGGGGATGATGACCGGCTTGTATTCGGTCACCCTAAGCCTGGGCGCAGGTCTGGGGGTATACCTGGCGGTCCCCTTGATGAACCATTTCGGCAGCTGGCGTTATCCCATGATGCTGTGGGCCCTGTTCCCCCTGTTCAGCCTGCTGTTCTGGCTGCCGATGCTGAAGGCAAGGGGGGTGGGCAGGCCGCAGAATCCGGTCAAGGTCAGCCTGTGGCGTGATGGCCTGGCCTGGTCCATCACCTTCTACATGGGCCTGCAGTCGTTCTTCTTCTATTCCATGGCTACCTGGTTGCCCAAGATCTTGATCGACACCGGCCTGGATGTCGGGCAGGCCGGTAAGGCCACGGCCATGATCAACCTGGTCAGTATCCCGTTCAACCTGTTTATTCCTATCCTTGCGGCCAAAATGCGTAGCCAGCAACCGCTGGCGGTCGCCATCTTCCTGCTGTCCATGACTGGCCTGCTAGGGCTGTGGTGGGATGCGGCGGCGGCTCCCATGCTGTGGGCATCCCTGGTTGGCGCGGGGACGGGGGGAGCACTGAGCCTGGCGTTGTCGTTTTTTGTACTGCGTGCCAGTAATACCGCTCAGGCCACGGCCTTGTCGGCCATGGCACAGAGCATCGGCTATTTGCTGGCGGCGGTAGGCCCCTTTCTGCTGGGTATGCTCAAAGATTTTAGTGGTGTCTGGCAGTCGTCCTTGTTACTGCTGATGGCGCTGCAGCTGATCCAGTTTGGCTGCGGCTGGTATGGGGCGAAGGCCGTTAATGTGGTGCCCGATCAGGTTAAAGCCGGGCAAGCGGCCCTGCAATAACAGAACAGCCCCGACCGATAGGCCGGGGCTGTGTGTTATGTCAGCCATCTATTCAGGCTGATAGGCCGGCATGGGGGCCATGATGTGTACATAGGGGGTATCCCGCCACATTACCCAGGGGCCGCCATTGTTGTGATCCGTGGGCAGCCCTTCCAGCATGGCTGCATCGGGCACCAGTATCATCAGGTGCGGCACCCCAACGGTAATCCATTCGTTGTTGTCGGTGGGGCCGGTGGAGTAGGGGTCGGTATTGCTTTCGGGACTACCGCCCTGCAGCATATAGCCGAATCCCAGACTCCCGGTAGCCGGTGCCGTTTTATTCATCCAGGCGTGTAGCCAGTCCAGCCAGGGAGCGTCCAGGCACATGGGATCGTTGCCGGAGGACGCCGGCATATCCGGCAGGCAGGTCCAGCCATTGGTACCCTGGCGCAGCACCGGCATCTCGGCGGTCATATCGGCCGGCCAGTCCAGTATGGTCGCGGTGGCACTGATGGAAGGTGGCGCCGCGCTCATGGCGCTGGCGATCTTTTCTTCCGGGGTTGCGGCGAGGGTGAATCCACAGGTCATACCGAGCATAACACCCAGCGTAACGCGAGGAAGAGGAACCAATCCGTTCATTGTTATCAGCTCCTTACAAGGTGCTGCCGGCGTTAACCAAAACGGTCAAGGCTAGCTTGGGGCAGCATTTTAGGCTTAGCAGGGCCCGGATAAGCTGTCAATGCCGAACGGCAGTGTGCACGGGCCCGCTGTGCGTCGTCTTTTTTCGTATAAAACCATCGAAACGGGCCGGATCTGCGGCTTAGGGGGGAGTTGGGCTTGCCGACGGTGATGCGGCCCGTCTATGCTGCGCCCCGTTAACCGGTAACGGCATCTTTTTTCAGGAAATCCAGTATGCGACAAACCCTGTTGTTGATTGCCGCGCTCGTCTTCTTGCACGGCTGCGGCAGTACACAAAATATGATCCCGATTGACCCCCCGCCTCCCGAAACAACCGGCTATCGGGCCGAGGGCAAGGCCTCTTTCTATGGCAGCCGACATCATGGGCGAAAAACCGCCAGCGGCGAGAAGTTTAATCAGCATGCCCTCACCGCCGCTCACCGCAGCCTGCCATTCGGTACCCGGGTACGGGTGACCAATTTGCGCAACAACAAGTCAGTGGTGGTGCGTATCAATGATCGCGGTCCTTACAGCCGGGGTCGGATTATCGATCTGTCCGAGCAGGCCGCCAGGGAGCTCAACATGATCAGGGCCGGAGTGGTGCCGGTTGAGATTGTCGCGCTTAAATAGCCGAACCGGGTCAATACTAATAACGATACCCGTGCGGTTTGCCATGATGGGAGGATGCCTTGGTTGCCTGGCCTGCGATTATCAAATATTCAGGGGAAGACGAGCTGAGCTATATCGGCAGCCAGTCCGAGTGGGAGCTGGATGCGGCCTTGTATGCGCTCAGCCTGGAAGAAGGCGACCGTTTGATCGACGGTCAGGGCCTGGTCTATGCATTGGATAAAAACACTCGGCACAAGCTGGTCCCACGACCCAGTGGGGAGTCTGCGACACTGGCGGACATCATCACCCTGGTCAGGAACCACGCTGCCCAGTCCGGTGCCTGTTGTGTCGCCAAGCTGAATGCACGCACCATATCGGAAGCGATAACCCTGGTCGAATCGTTAGGCGATCTCTGAGCCGTGGGCTCAGCCTTCTCTCTGCTGTGCTCGGTGGGCCTCCTGGCTGTTATGTTCCACCGTCTGGGTGTCGATTAACCGTGGCGGCTGACACCGGCTGTTCTGGTCCGGGGTCAGGTAGGGGCGCAGCAGCGGCTCCATGCCTTTCAGCACCTGTACCGGCAGCGCCGAGGTAAAGCGGAACTTGTCCGATTTGCTGCCCGGCACATAGGCGGTCAGGGTGCCGAAGTGGCTTTCTCCCAGGTAGAAAACAAAGGTAGCGGTGCGGTTGCGGGCCTGAGAAGAAAGTACCTGGCCGTAACGGCTGACGGTTTCGATACGGTTGTCGCCGGTCCCGGTCTTGCCGCCCAGGGTCAGGGGCGTGCCGTCTTCCAGCTTAAAGCTGCCCTGCAGGCGCCGGGCCGTGCCCCCTTCCACCACATCTGACAGGGCGTTGCGCAGGGCGGCAGCCACCTCGGCGGGCATGACCCGCTGGCCGTGGGACGGATCCCGTCCCAGCCGGGTTTCATAGGGGGTACCTTCGGCAAAATGCAGGCCGTCGATACGTACCGTCGGCAGGCGTATCCCGTCGTTCAGAATGATGCCCATCAGTTCGGCCAGGGCGGCGGGTCTGTCACCCGAACTGCCGATGGCGGTGGCCAGGGAGGGGACCAGGTGATCGAAGGGAAAGCCCAGCCGTTGCCAGCGTTGATGTATGTCGAGGAAGGCTTCCACTTCGAGCATGGTACGGATCCGGTTGTCGCGGGCGCTGCGGTGCCGGGTTTTGAACAACCAGCCATATACCTCCTGGCGCTGCTCCTGGCTGGCGGCTGCGGCGTCACTATAGCTTGCCTGCGGCTGGTTCTGTAAATAGCCGAGCAGCCACAGCTCCAGCGGGTGAACGCGGGCGATATAACCCTGGTCGGGCAGGCTGTAGGCGCCCGGGCCATAGCGGTGGTACAGGTCGGCAATGCGTTTGTCGGTAAGACTTTCATTGGGCAGCCGCTGATGCAGGAAGGCGGCAAAGGCCTCCGGATCCGCATCCGGCATCAGGTAGCGATGCACCGCTGCCAGCCGCGTCGGGGTGGCTCGGAGGCCGTCAAAGAAGGTATCCAGTCGGGTCTGCTCATCCTTGCCCTGATATTTACGCCAGAAACGCAGTAAAAACACTCGACCTTCCCGATCGGCGAAGCGGCTCAGGTATTCCCGGCGGCGGGGATCCTTGTCATCTGCCAGCAACTGAGTGCGGTTTTCGTTCAGGTGGATGCTGTAGCGCACTATGTCCCTCATCAGGCGGACAAAAGGCAGGTTAATGGACTCACGAAGTGCCTCCATCAGGGTCGGATTGCGGCCATTGTCTTCCTTGCGGAAATTATGGAAGGTATGTATGCCCCCGCCGGTGAAGAAACGTTCGCCGGTGCTGGCAGAGTAGCGGCGGTTGAGTGCGGCCTGCAACATGGGGGCGAGTTCGGCTTGCGGGTTACTCAGCAGGTAGTCGACGGCCCAGCGGCTGAGCAGATCCTGCGGGTCGACCTCGACCTGACGCAGAGCCTCCTTACCGAGTCCGGCATAGCGCTGGTGCAATTCGGCGATGATTTCCAGGTAGGTGGTCAGTACCCGCAACTTGGCGGTCGAGCCGAGTTCCAGTTTGCTGCCCTCATTGATATCGAAGGGTTGATGGGTGTTGTCTGTCTGCACCCGGACCTGAAAGCTGTGGGGGCCGCGTTCAAACAGGGTAAAGCTGTAATTGACCTCCTGGGTCTTTTCCGGCGATAGCAGCCGTTCGCCGTACAGACCTATCTCCCGGGCAAAATCGGGATCGGCCAGCCGATGCAGGTAGTCGGTCACCTGTTGTTGCAGCTCGTCCTGCAAGGTGGTGCTGGCCGACAGATCGAGGCGGTCGAGGTCGTACATGGTTAAACCCAGCAGGCCACCCAAACGGCTACGGGCAACCTGTAAACCCTTGTTGCTGTCGATCGGCACCACCGCCGACGCCTGCCGGAAATCCCGGAAGTTCAGCGGCTGTGCCAGCGCTGCATCGCGCAGCGGCTGACTGATCAGCCCGTCCCGGGCCAGCAGGCGCAGATAGCTGTCGGTCAGTGATGCCAGCTCATCCCGGCCACGGACCAGATAATAGGAGGGACGACGGTGGGCTATCATCAGTGAGAGCACCTGGCGCAACGCCAGTCCCTGTTCATCCAGGGAAATGGTCTGTACATAATCGGGTGTCAGCAGCTGGTTGACCCTGTTGAAGTCGGCGCCATACCAGACCCAGAGGCCATCGCCGACGCCGTGTATTTCACCATAGCCGGGCGCGGCCGCCAGGGGCACTGAGTTCAGATAGGCCAGGGCGATTTCCTGGCGGGCGGCCAGGGTTTCCGGCCCATCCTGATAGGCGCGCACGCTGGCGGAGATCATCTGCCGCAGCTTTTCCTTGGGAGAGACGGTCAGTCCGTTGGGGGAATGGCGATATTTTTCTACCTGGGTGGCCAGGGTACTGCCGCCGGCTGAGTCATCCTGTATATCCAGTGCCCGCCCGACCTGGGAGAGGGCGGCCTTGGCAAAGCGGGGCCAGTCGACCGCCGGGTTGACCTGGGCGTATTCGTTGTTGAGCAGCTCCTTGTTTTCGACAAACAGCAGGGCCTGCAGAACCAAGGGGGGGATGGCGCTAAAATCCGCATAATGACGCCGGGGGTAGCTATGGCGGTAGATGGGTTCGGCGCGGCAATCGTTGATCACCAGCCCGGCCTGGGTTTTTTCCTGATAGGGCGTGAAAAAGCCGCGTCTGCTGTAATCGAGCAGGGCGGGAGAAAACTGCGCCTGCTGCTCTATGATAAAGTCGCGTTGCTGCAGCCGTTCAAGCAGGGTCGGCAATGAACTGTAGCCCAGCCGCTTGTCGAAGGGGCCGGCCCCCGGATAGTGAATGGCATCGCTGGGGCCGGATTCGACACTGTAGGTGAGGGTGCTGGCGTAACGGGACAGCTGCCTGGCCTGTAACTGGGAAGTACGCATCTCATAGGCCACGAGCACAGTGGCGGCGGCCAGCAGGATAAACAATACCAGCCAGATCAACAGGCGCCTGCGGGGCTTGCGCCTGGCCGGTTTGGGCAGGCGAACGTGGGGCACAGCTTCTTCCGTGAAGGCGATAGCGGTTGACTCCCTTTGTTGCTTGCCACCCATATTAGACCCCCAGTGCCATTATTGTTAGCCACCTATTCCAAGCGTAGCCGTACGGCGACGGATCAGGGGGCGTTTTGACAGAATTTATTCGGCATTATGCCGGTTGGATGAGGAGGGCAAGTATACTGATATCACTGAGTTTTTTGGTAGCAGGCGACGATGAAAGTTTGTGGGGGGCACGGTGAATTCGATTGTTTTAACGTATTGTGCCTTGCCCCCTTGTCTTTCTTATACTAAAGCGTGTTCCGTGACTGTTCATGATTTCATGGCCAGTCACGGGACAGGACCAAAGGATCAGGCCTGTTCGGCCCATGTCAGCTGTCGGGCCTGTTGCTGCAGCCGGTACATGGCGCTGTACAGCCCCTGGGGACGGGCCATCAGCTGGCGGTGACTGCCCTGTTCGACCAGTTCACCGTGCGACAATACCAGGATCCGGTCGGCGCTGCTGATGGTCGACAACCGGTGTGCCACCACTATCATGGTGACCTTGCCGTGCAGCTCCCTGAGCGCCCTCTGCACCACCTGTTCGGTTTCGCTGTCGACATTGGCGGTCGCCTCGTCCAGCAGCAGTATCCGGGGCGAGGCAGCCAGCGCCCGGGCGATCACCAGCTGTTGCCGTTGTCCGGTCGACAGGCGGGTACCCCGTTCGCCCAGCCGGGTGTCGAAACCGGATTCCAGTTCGTCGATCAGCGGCAACAGGTGGGCCTGTCGTGCCGCCCGCTCTATCTGTGATCTCGGAAGACCGCGGCCCATGTCGATGTTGTCATACAGGCTGCCGGCGAGGATAAAGGGATCCTGGGGGATCAGGCCGATCCCCTGGCGCAGGGCATGCCGGCTGTATTGGTGCAGGGGCGCGTCATCGATGCACACCTGACCGGCGCCGGGCCGATAGAAGTCCAACAGCAGGTTGAGCAGGGTGCTCTTGCCGCTGCCGGTATGTCCCACCACGCCATAGAACTGGCCGGCGGGAATCTCCAGGTCCAGTCCCCTAAAGACCGGCTTGTCGGCCCGATACTGAAAATGCAGCCGGCGGAAGGCCACCTTACCGGCGGTGATGTGATGGTGCTGCCGGCCATGGGACTGGGGAGTTTGGTGCATCAGCTGGTAGACGCGATCACCGGCCACCATGGCCTGTTGATAGAGGTTGAAGCGCTGGGTGATTTCCGCCAGGGGTTCGGTAAAACGGCCGAGGAAATTGAGGAAGGCATAAAGCACGCCAATCTCGGCTATGCCCGCGGTGTGCTGCCAGCCGAACACCTGAATGATGCCGATCAGCGCCAGCACACTGAGCAGGTCGATGGCGGGCCTGAGCAGTACGGCACCCACCTGGATGGTTCTCATACGGGCTTTATAGTAGCGTTGGTTTAGGGCATCGAAGCGGCGGGCGGCCTGCTCTTGCTGGCCGCAGGCCTGCAGCACCGCCATGCCGGCAATTGACTCGCTCAGCTCGCTGTTGATCTCGGAGCGGAGCTGGCGGCTTTCGGCCACGGCTTTCCCGCTCAGCCGTTGATATAGATAGATGACTCCCACGACGGCGGGGATCAGCAGCAGCGAGACCAGCATCAGCCGCACATCGAGCAGCGCCATGGCGATGATGATGCCCACCAGCAATACCAGGTTGGTCAGCACCACAGACAGGAACTGCACATACAGATCCTTGATGGCTTCGGTGTCGTTGGTGACCCGACTCACCAGGCGGCCCGTCCTGGCCCTGTCGAAGAAGGCCATCGGCAGGCGCAGCACATGGGCGAATACCCGTTGCCGTATATCCAGCACGGCGGCCAGGGCCATCTCGGTAAAGCGCAGGGTCTGCTGATACCTGAGCCAGGCGGCGGCCACCTGGCTGACAATATAGGCCAGCAGCAAGGCGGTGACCGGTCCGGGGGAGAGCGCCCTGGCCAGCAGATAATCATCGATAAAGACCTTGGCCAGCACGGGGCCGGCGACATCGGCGGCGGTGGCCAGCAGCAACAGGGCTATCGCCTTGAACAGCAGCCGCTTGTCCCGGAACACATAGTCGAGCAGCAGGCCGAAGGTGGCCTTGCCCTGGGGCTGTTCAGGCTTCATCAAGCTCGGCCTCCAGTTGTTGATAGGTCCACATGCGTCGATACCAGCCATCCTGGCGGCTGAGTTCGGCATGGGTGCCGCTCTGCAGCATCCGGCCGTGGCTGAGGACCAGGATCTGATCCGCATGCTCCAGTGCCGACAGCCGATGACTGACGATGATGCAGGCCTGATGGCACCGGCTGCGCAAATGCCCGAGGATGGCCTGCTCGGTATGCACGTCCACCGCCGACAACGCATCGTCCAGCACCAATATCGGCGCCTGGCTGAGCAGTGCCCGGGCGATGGACAGCCGCTGGCGCTGGCCGCCGGACAGGGTCAGGCCCCGTTCGCCTACCTGGGTGTCATAGCCGTCGGGCAGCTGGCTGATGTCCTGGTGTACACAGGCCAGCCGGGCGGCCTCGATGATCTGTTCCCGGTCGGCATCCGGTCGGCCGAGGGCGATGTTGTCGGCGATGCTGGCGCTGAACAGGAAGGCGTCTTGCGGCACATAGGCAAACTGGCGGCGCAGGCTGTCCAGGCGGTATTCGGCCAGCCCGTGGCCGCCCAGGCGGATCCGGCCCGGTGCCGTTTCCCAGTAGCGCATCAGTAGCTGTAGCAGGGTGCTTTTACCGGCTCCGGTGGGACCGGCAAGGCCCAGTACCTGCCCCTGCTCCAGGGTAAAAGCAAGCTGCTGGAGGGCGGGCTGTCCACTGCCCGGATAGCTGAAATCCAGATCGGTGACCGCCAGCGCGCAGGAGACGGGCTCCCGCCGCCCGAGATCGGGTACGCTGTCGGGAATGGCCAGCAGGCTGTCGACCCGGGTCAGGGCGGCGCTGCCCCGTTCGACGATGTTGAGCAGCCAGCCGAAGGCGAACATGGGCCAGATCAGCTGCACCAGATACAGGGTGAAACTGGTCAGCAGGCCGACGGTCAGCTGTTGGTGCCAGATAAGCCAGGCACCAAAGCCCACGGTGAGCAGCAGGGCGGCAGACATGGACAAAAACACCACGGGTTCGTACAGCGCCTCGGTCCTGGCCACCCGGAAGTTGCGCTCGGCGGCCTGCTCGGCAATCCGGTCGAAGGCCTGGCTTTCTATCTGTTCCCGACCCATGGCCTTGACCATGCGCACCCCGGCGATTGCCTCCTGGGTCCTGTCATTCAGCACCGAAAACTGCTCCAGGGCCGCCTTGAAGTGGTGATGGATGGCGCTGGAGATGCGGTAGAAACACCAGCCCATTACCGGGAAGGGCAGCAGCGCCACCAGCGCCAGGCGCCAGTCGATAAAGCCGAACATCATGATCAGCACCAGTATCAGGGTGAGCAGGCCGTCGAAGCCGGTGAGCACTCCCTCGCCGGCGGCCATCTCGATGGCGTCGATATCGTTGGTGGCCCTGGCCATCAGGTCCCCGGTATTGTGCCGGCTGTAGAAGGCCTGACCCTGGCGGGTAAGCCGCTGGTAAAAGCGGCGACGCAGCTGGTTGCCGAGCCGGTAGGAAGTGCCGAACAGGATCCGGCGCCAGCCCAGGCGCAACAGGTAGACCGCCAATCCGAGCAGCATGATCCACAACAGGTAGCGGCCTTCGGCCTGGCCGGCGGCGGGGGTGACCAGCCGATCCACCGCCTTGCCGATCAGGTAGGGGATGGCCATGTTCATCACCGCTACCGCCGTCAGCATCACCAGCGACAGGCTGTAGGTGCGCCAGTGGGCCTTGAAGAACCAGCCCAGTTGCCAGAAAAGTTGCATACCTGCTCCGAACCAGAAAATAGCGGGTTAACTAAGGTTAATGCCAGTCAGTAAACGGGATTGGTTGGCTTTCAAGCCGGCCTTCTGCGCCAGGGACGGCGCAGCAGAGCCCCCATGGAGGGGTTTACGACGTGTCGGCGGGGAGGTAACTCATCCCGTTTACGCTTAAGTGACAAGTATTAGTTAACTCAGGCGCATTATTCCTTAAATTTGTGGTCCAGATCGGCTAGAAAGTCCTGCACCCGCCCGGCATTGGCACCGAAATCACTCTTGCCCACCCTCGAGGCGGAGCGCATGTCCACCCGGGTGCCCCCATCCTGCGCCGTCAGCCGGATGGCCACATCGTCCTCGAAGCCGAACCAGCGGCTGCTCACCACGGCTTCGATCTGCATGTTGTCTGCGCCTTGGTCGTCGACCCGTTGCCAGCCTCGTTCACGAACCAGGTCGAGCACCAGCGGCTTGACCTCCCGGGGGGACAAGGGCAGAGTCAGGGGCCCCAGTGTCGGCCATCCGGCCCGCTGTTTTTCCGCCGTTGCCGGCCCGGGGTAGTTAGGGGCGTGGTGCCGGGGGCCGCGCAGACGCGCCGCCGCGTTCAGGACGGGGGGCGATACCAGATCCGTGCTGATGTCGTTGATCACCGGCAGCCTGAGCCCCTGGATCAGCGGGGGGAGCAGCACCAGCAACGGCAGGCAGGCGAGCAGCAGGGCAAACCACTGGCGCTGCCACAGGGCCAGACCCAGTACCGGCAGCGCCAGCAACAGGCCGGCGAGCAACAGCAGCAGGCCCAGGCTGTAGGGCCAGAGTTGCCAGCGGCTGCCGAGGGCCCCGAGCAGGGGCAGTACACAGGCCAGCAAGGCCAGCCAGAACAGGCGGGAGCCGATAAGTGTTTCCATAATTTATCAATAGCTTAGCGGGCGATAACTCAACTATGATCAGGCGCGCTAAGGAAGTAAAGGAGCAATGGGGTATGTACCTGAAAATATGGCTGCTGTTGTGCCTGTTGGTGCCCCAGGCCCAGGCCGCCCAGGCGGTGTTTGCCGGTGGCAGCTTCTGGGTGATGGAAGCCTTGTTTGCCGGGCGTTCCGGGATAGTGTCAACGGAAGCGGGCTGGATGAGCGGCGACAAATATCAGCGGCGGCAGGTGGTGCGGGTTAGCTACGATGATGAGCAAATCAGCTATGGTGATCTGCTGACCCTGTACTGGTCGGCGATAGATCCTTTCGATGCCCGGGGACAATATTGCGATCGGGGCGAGGCCTACAGCCCGGCCATCTATGTGCAAACCCGGCTGCAACAGAAGTGGGCTCAGCAAAGCAGGGCCCATCTGGCATTAATGTCGGGACGGCCGGTTGAGACACGCATCCTGCCCATTGGCGACTTTACTCCGGCCCTGCAGCGACAGCAGGCGTTTGCCCGGCGTCATGGGCTCTTGTATGGCCTGTATCGGGATGGCTGCGGCTACCCGGATGGTACCGGCTTCAGCTTTTCACCTGCTGTAGCCGGTCCTGGGCGTGTTGCTGGAGAATAAAATCGGCTATCTGGTGCGGCTGGTTCAAATCCAGCAGCGGACAGGATATCGGCAGCTCGGGGTGATCGCTGGCCACCGCCACAATCCAGGGGTCCTGCAGGCAGAGCAGGGGCTTGCCGTGGACGGGCCTGTGAATTTCAATCTTGGGGATGGCGGCCTCGCGGAAGCCTTCGACCAGCACCAGATCCAGCGCATTCAGATCCAGTCGAGAAAGAGATTCATTTAGATTTGGTTCTTCGGGGTGCAGATTTTCGAAGGTGAGAATGCTACGATTGGGTCCAGCCAGCAGACATTGTGCTGCGCCGGCATGGCGCAGCTCGTAACTGTCCTTTCCGGGCGTGTCCTGTTCGACATCATGATGGGTATGCTTGACAACGCCGACGGTCAGTCCGTGGTGGCGCAGCAGGGGCAGTAGTTGCCTCAGCAGGCTGGTTTTGCCACTGCCGCTGAAACCGGCAAAGCCCAACAGTGAACAGCGAGTAGGGGATGGCGACATAAGACGACTCGAGCAGAAGAACAAGGCGGATTGAAGGGTCCCATAATGCGGGCTTTTCGACAAGTGCGGCCTGTTGAAGTATTACATCCATGGCCTGCCGCTTGTCAGGCATAATTAAAAGGATATGCATAGCGGTGCGATACAAGATCCAGGGGACAGTGGCGGTATGAGCTTACGTTTATGGGGGCCTATGGCATTGATGCTGCTGAGCCTGGGGGGCCATGCCCAGGAGGTCGAGTATCAGTTGCGAGGGCTGGAGGGGGAGCTTGAAGATAATGCCGAGGCCTACCTCAAGCAGCTGCCCCCGCTCAAGCCCGAGCAGGTTGAGCGCTTTGGTGACGACATTGATATGGCGGTACGCAACAGCCTGCAGGCATTGGGTTACTATAATCCCGAGATCGATATCAGCCCTGCCGAAGACGATCCCGAGCTGTTGGTGATCCGTGTTACACCTGGCGAACCGGTGCGTATACGCGAGCTGGATATACGACTGGATGGCGATGCGGCGGCAGATCCGGCATTCGCCGAACGGCTCGGCAAGCTGAACCTCAGGCAGGGCGATATACTGCACCACGACGTCTATGAGAAGGCCAAGGCCGGCCTGGTGAGGCTGGCGCTGACCCGGGGCTATTTCGATGCCGGCTATCAAAAAAGCCAGGTGCGGGTCTATCCCTGGGAGTATGCCGCGGATGTGGAGCTGGCCTTCGACTCGGGTCTCAGATACAAGTTTGGCGAGCTGAGGGTCGACACGGACCGTCCGGTGGATCGCCTGCTCGCGCCGCTGGTGGATATCAAGCCGGGCGATCCCTACCAGGCATCACGGGTGGCCGAGTTGAGCCGCTCCCTGTCTTCTACCCGTTATTTCCGCCAGGTTGAAGTGCTGCCCATGGTGATCGAGGCCGACGAAAACCAGCAGGTACCGCTGTCGGTGGTGCTGCGCGCCAAGGCCGACAATGAGGTCGAGCTGGGGGTGGGATTTTCGACCGACGAAGGCCCACGGACCTCGGCCAGCTGGGAAAAACCCTGGATCAACAACCTGGGCCACAGCGTCAACACTACTCTCAAGCTGTCGGCCCCCAAGCAGGACATCACCCTGGTCTACAAGATACCCCGGGGCCATCCGCTGAATAACTACTACACCCTGCAGGGAGGCTATCAGCGCCTGGATGAGGACGATACCGAAAGTGATCGTCTGGTGGCCTCGATCCACCGCTGGGACAAGAGTGCCACCGACTGGACCCGGGATGCCTTTATCCGCAGCGAGTTTGAATCCTATACCCAGGGTGAGCAGAGAGACAGCAGTTTCCTGTTGATCCCCGGGGTGTCCTTCAATCGTACCCGGATCCAGGGTGGCCTTGACCCAGTGTGGGGTGATACCCAGTTGGCCACCTTGGAGCTGTCCGAACCCTGGTGGGGTTCGGACACCCGTTTCGTGCGCCTGTGGGGGCGCACCAAGTGGCTGCGTTCCATCGATGAAAAACAGCGGGTCATCGCCCGGGCCGAGCAGGGGGCCGTGTGGGTGGATGAGGTAACCGAGTTGCCCCCGTCGCTGCGCTTCTTTACCGGTGGTGACCTGACGGTACGCGGTTTCGGCTACGAGACCATTACCCCCCTCGATGAGAACGGCGATCGTCTGGGTGCCAAATATGCTTCTGCCCTGAGCCTGGAATATGACTACCGGGTAGCGGAGAAATGGCGGCTGGCTACCTTTGTCGATACCGGTACCGCCACCAACGATTACAGCGAGGCCTGGAAGGTGGGGACCGGCGTCGGGGTACGCTGGCTGACACCCATTGGCTCGGTGCGCCTCGATCTGGCCTTTGGGGTGTCCGAGCCGGATACCCCCTGGCGCATACACTTCACCCTGGGCCCCGAATTATGATCTGGTTTAAACGTGTTTCCCTCGGCCTGCTGGCGCTGGTTGTGCTGTTGCTGGTGTTGGTGGCAGGACTGCTGTTTACCCATACCGGTAACCAGTGGTTGTGGCAGCTGGCCCAGCGGCAGCTGCCCGGCCTGAGTGGCGAGCTGGTGTCCGGCCAGCTGGCCTACGGCTGGCAGTTCAGCCGACTGGCCTATGAGGATGAATCCCTGTCTGTAAAGGCCGAAGCGGTCACCATTGACTGGGAACTGCAACAGGTACTGGATAAGCGCTTCTGGCTTAAACGACTGGATGCCGCCGACCTAGAGGTGAGCATCAAGGCTCTGCCTGCAGGCGGTGATGACCAGTCCGGGGAGCCCCTCGGCGAGATAGCGCCGCCGTTGCTTGTCGATCTCGATGAAATACGTGCCGACCGGGTGAAAATCAGCCTGCCGGGGCAGACCATTGCCTGGCAAAGCCTGCTGGTATCGGCCCGCTGGGATAACACCGGTATGAGGATCACCGGGCCGCAGATGAGTGGCCTGACGATCACCCTGAGCGAGTCGGGCTCGGCGGGATCCGAGCCTGCCCAGGCCGACCCCGGGCAGCCGCTGGCCTTGCCGGAGATACGGCTGCCGTTTCCCCTGCAGGTGGAACAGCTGCGGCTGCTCGACAGCCGGCTGGTGCAAAACGGCCGGGCTCAGGTCCTGTCACGGCTGGAAGTGAATGTTCAGGGCCAGCAAAGCGAACTGACCATAGGCCAGTTCGAGATGGACCATGAGCTGGCCAGCCTGGCACTGACCGGTGAGGCTACCCTGAGCGGAGACTATCCCCTGGCGATGCAGCTGGATGCCGAGCTGCACGAACCCCTGCTCGACGGCCAGCTGGCCGGCCAGCGGTTGGCCCTGACCCTCAGTCAGAGCGTGGCAAGACTCAAGGCCAGGCTGGCCCTGCGGGAGGGCATCGATGCCGATGCCGTGCTGTCGGCTGCTCTGTTACAGCCCGAGCTGCCCTTTGACTTGACCCTTGACTACAAGCAACTGGGTTGGCCCCTCAATCAACCCGCCTGGCGGCTGGAGCAGGGCAAGCTGACACTGGAGGGAAATCTGGACGGTTATCGACTGGGCCTGAACAGTCAGGCCCAGGGGCCGGATCTGCCCGAGTTTGCCGTTGCGCTTACCGGCCGGGGGGATATGTCCCAGCTGACCCTGGCTCCGCTCAGACTCACCCTGCCCGAAGGCGAGCTGGCCCTGGAAGGACGCCTGGGCTGGGCCCGGGGCATCGACTGGGACGGGGTGGTCAACCTGAACGAAGTGGATCCCAGTGTGTTTGTGGCCGAGTTGCCCGGCCGTCTGAACGGGGCTATCAGCAGCCGGTTCAGCCTGGCGGAAGGGCATTGGCAGCTGCGGGCCGAGCCCGATGTCAGTGGCCGGCTGAGGGATTACCCCCTGCGCTTGCAGGGCCGGGTTACTCTGGACGACAGCCTGCAGGGCGAGATCGAAGGGGTGCAGCTGAACAATGGCGACAATGTGCTGACGGTCAATGGCCGTATCGACAGCCAATGGCAGCTGGAGGGGGAGCTCAATGCCCCGGATCTGGCGGTGTACCTGCCGGGCTTGTACGGTTCACTGGCGGGCAGGATTGACGTGCGCGGGGAACGGGATGCGCCCCGGGTATCGCTCGATATCAAGAGCCCCAAGGCCGGTTTCAATGGCAGCAGTGCCACGGATCTGGCCCTGGTTTCTGAGCTTACCCTGGGCAAGGTGGTCGGCGGCAGCCTGAGCCTGACGGCCGCACAACTGCAGTCGGATGAACTCCGCTGGCAGGATCTGCGATTGGAGGCCGACGGCGATCAGCAGGCCCACCGGCTCAGCCTGGCTATCCAGGGCAAGCCTCTGGCGGGTGAACTGGCGCTGACCGGCGGCCTGGACGAAGCGGGCTGGCGGGGAAAACTGGTTCAGGCCCGGCTGGATACCCCCCTGGACCGTTGGCAGCTGGAACCGGCAGTGGATCTCAGCTGGATACAGGCCCAGAGCCAACTCCGGGCGAGTGCCCATTGCTGGCGTTCGGGCGAGGCGTCCCTGTGTATGGATGCGTTGCAGGCCAGTGCCGACCGGGGCAAGGGCGGCTTCAACTTCAACCGGTTCGATATCGCCCGGCTGCAGGCGTTCTTTCCCGATGACTTTTCCTGGCAGGCGGTGTTGGAGGGGCGGGCCGAGTTTGCCTGGCAAGGCAAGCGCCCGCAGCTGAACGCGGATATCCGTGCCACGCCGGGCACCTTTGTCAGCAGGGGGACCCGGGTGGCCTATCAGAGCCTGACCTTCACGGCCAACACCGAGGACAACCGGCTGGCCTCGGAGCTCGATTTTCGTTCGGACAGCCTGGGTAACCTCAGGGTCAACGCCAATGTCAGTGAGCTCAATGGCCGGCGGGGGCTGAGCGGTGATCTGGCCATCGACTCCTTCAACCTGGACTGGCTGGCGCCCCTGTTGCCGGAAGTGCTGCGGCTGCAGGGTACCCTGGCCGGCCAGGGGCGGCTGGACGGCACCCTGAGCAAACCCTTGCTATTCGGCAATATCAACCTGACCGGGGGCGAGGTGGATACCCGTTCGGACATAGTGACCGTGCGGGACTTCAGCAGCCGGCTCGATATCCGTGGTGACAACGCCCTGATCACGGGCACCATGCGGATGGGCCGGGGACGGCTGAATATCGACGGCGAGCTGGACTGGGCCAGCCTGCCGATCAGCGGTGAGATCCGCCTGAAAGGCAGCGAGCTGGGAGCCGGTTATCCGGGCCTGGGCCGGGTCAGGGTCAGTCCGGATTTGCAGATCACCTTGGGCGAGCAGGCCAGGATCCGCGGCGAACTCTTGATCCCCTGGGCCCGTATCGAGGTGAAGAGCCTGCCGGAAAGCGCGGTGGGGCTGTCCAGTGACGTGGTGATAGTGCAGCGGGACGGCGTGATCCAGGAGACAGGGCCCCGCCTGCCGGTGGACATCCGGCTGCAGGTGCGCCTGCTCGAAGATGTCAGGCTGGAGGCCTATGGTCTGAAAACCCGGCTGGAAGGGCGGTTGCGGCTGGTACAGCGACCCGGCCAGACGATGCGGGCCAACGGTGAGATCCGTCTGAACAACGGCAACTTCCGGGCCTACGGCCAGAACCTGTTGATCCGGGAAGGCAGCATACTGTTCAGTGGTCCCCTCGATCAGCCCAACCTGTCGGTGGAGGCCATCCGCAACCCTTCCAGCATGGCCGACAGCACCGTCACCGCCGGGGTCCGGGTCACGGGCAGTGCGGCACAGCCAGAGTTCACCGTGTTTACCGAGCCGCCAATGCCCCAGGTGGAGCAGCTGTCCTGGCTGCTGCGGGGGCGCGGCCTGAGCGGCGGCGGCGAAACGGACAGCAACGCCATGATGCAGTCCATGCTGATCGGGGCCGGCGTCAGCCAGGTCGGGGGTGTGGTGACCGGGGTGGCGGAAAGCCTGGGCCTGCAGGATGTGGTGATCGATACCGAAGGCTCGGGGGAGGGTACAGGGGTGAGCCTCAGTGCCTATGTGCTGCCCGGCTTGCAGATCGGTTACGGGGTCGGGGTCTTTTCCGCCATCGGTGAGGTACGCCTGCGCTACGAATTGTTGCCCAGGCTGTATCTGCAGGCGGCCAGCGGCCTGAACCAGGCGATAGATCTGTTCTATAAATTCGAGTTTTAGGCGGAGTGGGGATATCATGCCCCGCCCTGATGGCGCCATCGGGCAGATTTTGCCGGTTCGCAGTGTTGGAACCCATGCATTTTGCGGCCGGCTTGGGTAAAGTGTGGGCCATCGATGATGGCCCGATCCGAGAGTTCTCCTTACAGCATGAAAACCGAGCAGGTGGTACGGCAAGAAAAGCAGGCGAAGATAATGCTGAGCTGTGCCGCGCTTTATTGTCTGTTTGGCATGCACCTCTACCTGCCCCACCTGTTCGGCATCGGCCTGCAACTGCCCTTCAATATCATCGGCTGGTTTTTTGTCGGCCTGATGACCGCGGTCGGACTGTGGCACTGGCAGCGGCGGCTGCTGACCAGCCGTTTCTGGCTGGGTGCCCTGCTGGCGAGCAGCCTGCTGTGCCTGCCGTTTTTCTATCCCGATCACAATACCGTGGCCGGCCATGCCCTGCCGCGTATGTTGGGTCTGCTGGGGGGACTGCTGTTCTACCTGGCCCTGCAGCAATGCCGTTTCAACGGCAAGGGGCGGCGTTACCTGTTGTATTGCCTGCTGGCGGCGGTGAGCATCGAGATCATGCTGGGCCTGGCCCAGTTCTTCCTGCTGGAGCCGGGCAACCGCTTCGGCTACAACACCGAGGTGCGTTCTCCCTACGGCATCTTCCAACACCGCAACGTGATGTCCAGCTTCATCGCCACCGGCATGGTGTTGGCCATCCATCTCTGGCTGAACGAGGTCAAATCCCCCAGGCGCCTCTTTATTGCCAAATCCTGCTGGTTTGCCGCCGTGCTGGGTTCGGGGGCCATGCTGGTGGTGTTGCTGCAGTCACGGGCAGGCCAGCTGGGGTTGCTGGTGGGGCTGCTGCTGTTGCAGCCGCTGATATGGCAGACCCTGATCAAGACCCGCTCCAAGCGGTTGCTGGCCTGCCTGGCGCTGATCCCGCTCGGGGTATTGCTGGGGGTAGGTGGCCTGGATATGTTCGAGATGAGCAAACGCAGCCTGGCTATCTATACCGAAGCCGATGGTCGTCTCGATATCTATCGGCACGGCCTGCGCATGTGGCTGGACCAGCCCTGGCTGGGGTACGGCTATGGCAGCTTCGAGCATGCCTTCTATCAGACCTACGCCGACTGGCGCGAGCTGACGCCGGGTGCGCCGGCGCTGTTTACCGAAATGGGGCACCCCCACAATGAGTTCCTGCTGTGGGGCATAGAAGGGGGAATCGTGCCCCTGGTTGGGCTGGTATTGCTGAGCCTGCTGGTGTTGCGGCTGCTGTACCGGGTGCCCTTTGCCCAGGCCCTGGCCTGGGTCGGCGTGCTGAGCCCGATCTTTGTTCATAGCCAGACCGAGTTTCCCTTCTATCATTCCCTGCCGCACTGGTTTATGACCCTGCTGCTGGTCTATGTGATCGATGCGGAATACGGCCAGCGTTGCCTGTTGCCCATGCCGCCGCGCTGGAGCCGCTGGCCGGTGCTGGCCTGGCCGCTGGGGGTGATGCTGTTTATGGCAACGGGCCTGTATTCCAGCCAGCAGCTGACCCGCTACGCCCAGGATGAATACCGCACGCCGGCCGAGCTGAAGGCGGTGGTCAACCCTCTGATCTGGTATGACAGGAGCGCCTTTTATCGACGGCATCTGCAGCTGAAGCAGGCATTACTGAGCCAGGACCAGGCCGGGCTGAGGGACTATGGCCGCTGGGCCCGACACTTTATCCTGCATACCCCGAGGGCGGGCATCTACTACAATGCCTCCCTGGCCCTGTGGGCGGCCGGTGAATATGACGAAGCCGAGCGTTTACTGGCCGAGGGCCGGCGGTTGTATCCCAATGTCATGCTGTTGCGACCGGCCAGCATGGCGCGCAGCCGCAAGCGGCTGTCCCATTTAGAGCCCTCTTTGGATCCGACCGAACTGAACAGCCTGATCCCGCTCTACGACAACCTCAGGCCCGCCATCGGCGGGGCCTACTAACCGATCGACAGCCTACAGTCCGATATCCTTTACGCTTTCCATCACCACGAACGTACTGGTTTGTACCACGTGGGGCAGGGTGGAGAGCTTTTCTCCCAGCACCATGCGGTAGGAGACGATGTCCTTGGTACGGACCTTCAGCAGGTAGTCGAAACCGCCGGCAATCATGTGACACTGTTCGACTTCGCCTATCTTGCTGACCGCCTTGTTGAACGCGGTGAGCGCCTTGCTGCTGGTGTCGTTGAGGGTGACCTGGACAAAGGCGATATGGCTGAGGCCGAGCTTGTTCTGATCGACCAGCACCGTATAGCCGGTAATATAGCCCTGCTCCTCGAGCCGGCGCATCCTCAGCTGGCATGGCGTCTTCGACAGGCCGACCCGGGAAGCCAGCTCGGTTACCGTCATCCGGGCATTCTCCTGGAGTTCCTTGATGATCTGCAAATCAGCCCTGTCCAAATTTCCCGTGGTTTCAGCCATTTTTAGTGTTTATTCCCATTGTTACGGTTGAGTGTATGCCAATAGTCTACATAGGTTCGTTTGTTGGTGAAATCGACCATTTATCTTTGCTGAGCCGGAATCCCGGGGAAAGCGTGGGGCGATGGCGCGCTCGGGGTCAATCTCTGGAGCACAATCAGGAGCTGCCATTGAGGGCGGCAGAGACCGGCCTGTGCCGTGTGGGCTGTGTGTTTCGGGCGACTTTTTCAGGCCCTGACGGCGACGGCGAGCCCCGGAATAGACTGAATAGTCGATTTGATATGTTTTTAATTTTTTAGTGGTTAAAAAATTAATTCAGGTATCAATAATAAGTCAAAATGTAATTTATTTTACTTGTATATAGGAAATATGACTCTTTGTTTGTGGGTAGAATGGCGGCTCAAAGAAAGATTGTACCCACACACACAGAAGGAGAAGGGCGGATGAACAATACAGCACCGTCGATGGCCGCTTGCCGGGAAAATATGCGTAGTCACTATCTCGCCGATGAGGCAACGGTTGTCAAATCTCTGGTTGCGAACGCCCTTATCTCCTCCGATGACCGCGCCCGCATCTCGGCGCGTGCCGCCGAACTGGTACGCGATGTGCGTGCCAATTCCACGCCGACCATGATGGAAAAATTCCTGGCCCAGTACGGCCTGACCACCAAAGAGGGCGTGGCCCTGATGTGCCTGGCCGAAGCCCTGCTGCGGGTGCCGGACAAGACCACCATCGATGCGCTGATCGAAGACAAGGTGGCGTCTGGCAACTGGGGTGAGCACCGGGGGCAGTCCAACTCGTCGCTGATCAACAGCTCCACCTGGGCATTGCTGATCACCGGCAAGCTGCTTTCCCCGGTCGACCCTCAGGGTCTGGCGACCACCCTGCGCTCCATGGTCAAGCGTCTTGGCGAGCCGGTGGTGCGCGCCGCGGTTGCTCAGGCAATGAAGGAGATGGGTCGTCAGTTCGTGCTGGGCCGCGACATTCAGGAAGCGGTCAAACGCGCGAAGAGCTACGAGTCTCGCGGCTACACCTATTCTTACGACATGCTGGGCGAGGCGGCCCGCACCGACGCGGATGCGCAACGCTATCACCGCGCCTATTCAAAGGCGATCGCGGCGCTGGCGCCGAGTTGTGTGCATGCCGAGATCCGCAGTAACCCCGGCATTTCGGTCAAGCTGTCGGCGCTGCACGCCCGTTACGAATTCGGTCAGAAAGACAGGGTCATGAACGAGCTGGTGCCCCGCGCCCTGGAGTTGGCCAAGCAGGCCAAAGCCGCCAACATGGGTTTCAATATCGATGCGGAAGAAGCCGATCGCCTGGATCTGTCCCTGGACGTGATCGAGGCCGTACTGTCCGATCCTGCCCTGGCGGGTTGGGACGGCTTCGGCGTTGTGGTGCAGGCGTTCGGCAAACGTGCCGCTCACGTGCTCGACTGGCTCTATGCACTGTCCAGCAAGCTGGATCGGCGCATCATGGTACGCCTGGTGAAAGGCGCGTACTGGGATGCGGAAATCAAGCGTGCCCAGGTGATGGGTCTGGAGGACTTTCCGGTCTTCACCCGCAAGGTCAACAGCGATGTGTCCTACATGGCCTGCGCCAAGAAACTGCTGGGCATGACCGACCGTATCTATCCCCAGTTCGCCACCCACAACGCCCATTCGGTGTCGGCCATCCTCGAGCTGGCCCAGGGTAAGGACTGCTTTGAATTTCAGCGTCTGCACGGTATGGGCGAGTCACTGCACGATGCGGTACTCACCAAACAGGGCACCCGCTGCCGTATTTATGCACCGGTAGGGGCCCACCAGGATCTGCTGGCCTACCTGGTACGGCGTCTGCTTGAAAACGGCGCCAACAGCTCCTTCGTCAACCAGATTGTCGATACCCGTATCAAACCGGAAGATATTGCCCGCGACCCGTTCGATGCGGTCGAGGCGATGGGCGACGCACTGTCCAGCAAGGCGATCTTGCGTCCTGCCGATCTCTATGGTGCCAAACGTCGCAACGCCAAGGGTTGGGATATTACCGATCCGGTAGAGGTGGCCGCGATTGAAGCGGAACGGGATCGCTTCAAGACTTGCCAGTGGACCGGCGGACCCGTGCTGGCCCGTGAGAGCAGCGGTGGCAAGGTAGAAGAAGTACGCAACCCGGCGAAACCCTCGGATCTGGTCGGTCATGTCACCCAGGCCTCCAGCGAGGATATCGAAGCCGCCATCGATGCCGCCCAGTCGGGCTTTAAAATCTGGTCTGCGCTGCCGGTAGAGGAGCGTTGCCAGCGTATCGGTCGCGTGGCCGACCTGTTCGAAGAGCATGCCGGTGAGTTGTTTGCGCTGGCTACCCGGGAGGCGGGCAAGAGCCTGCTGGATGGCGTCGCCGAGATCCGCGAAGCCGTCGACTTTGCCCGCTATTATCCGAACGAAGCCCTTCGCAACCAGGATTTCGGTGCCGGCCGTGGCGTGATCGCCTGTATCTCGCCCTGGAACTTCCCCCTGGCCATCTTTGCCGGTCAGGTGCTGGCGGGGCTGGCGGCCGGTAATGCCGTGATTGCCAAGCCCGCCGGCCAGACCGCGCTGATCGCTACCCGCGCCGTCGAGCTGATGTACGAAGCCGGTATTCCCCGGGAGGCTATTCAGCTGCTGCCCGGCAGCGGCAGTACCGTTGGTGCGGCGCTGACCTCCGACCCGCGCATCAATGGTGTCTGCTTTACCGGATCCACCGCCACCGCCCAGCACATCAACAAGGTAATGGCCGAGTCCATGGCCCCGGATGCGCCGCTGGTCGCCGAGACCGGCGGTCTGAACGCCATGATCGTGGACTCAACGGCCCTGCCGGAACAGGTGGTGCGTGATGTGCTGGCCTCTTCGTTCCAGAGTGCCGGACAGCGTTGCTCCGCCCTGCGTATGCTCTATATCCAGAAGGACATCGCCGATCACCTGCTGGAGATGCTGTTTGGTGCCATGGACGAGCTGCGCGTCGGTGACCCCTGGCAGCTGTCCACCGATGTGGGCCCGGTGATCGACCAGAACGCCAAGCGGGGTATCGAGGCCCATTGCGAGAAGTTTGCTGCCAGGGGTCGCGTACTCAAGCAGTTGCCGGTTCCCGCAGAAGGGCTCTTCGTGGCACCGACGGTGATCAAGCTCGAGGGCATCCATGAACTGGAAGAAGAGATCTTCGGGCCTGTGCTGCACGTTGCCACCTTCGAAGCGAAAGACATCGATAAGGTGGTGGACCAGATCAATGCACAGGGCTTCGGCCTGACCTTCGGTCTGCATACCCGGGTCGACAAGCGGGTGGAGCGTATCGTCAACCGGGTCAAGGTCGGCAATATCTATGTCAACCGCAACCAGATCGGTGCCATCGTTGGCTCTCAGCCCTTTGGTGGCGAAGGCCTCTCCGGCACTGGCCCCAAGGCCGGTGGTCCCCAGTATGTACGCCGCTTCATGACACCTGTCACCGCCGAGGGCGTGGCAACCTCCGCCGCCGAAACGGTGACGGCGGAGCAGCTGCAGACCGCCATCAAGGGTCTGAACGGCCAGGAATGGTCAGTGGCTCGGGATCGTGCGCAGCGCCTGCAGCCGACGTTTGGCGTTGTACCTGCCGCCCTGGACGCCACCACGGAAGAGATGCCGGGACCGACCGGAGAGCTCAACCGGCTGTCATGCCGTCCTCGCGGTGTGGTGCTCTGTCTGGGGCCGGATCTGGCATCGGCCATGAAGCAGGCGGGTATCGCGCTGTCTCAGGGTAATGCTGTGGTTGTGGTCGCGCCGGGTGCCAAGGCGGCACTGGCTTCAGCACAGGCCGCCGGAATTCCGGTGCAGGGGCTGGATGGCCTGTTGCAGCCTGCCGCCCTGGAAACCGTGAGCGGGTTCGAGGCGGTGGCCAGTGCGGCTGACGAGTCAGCGCTGCGCAAATACCGGGTCGCCCTGTCTCGCCGTGAGGGTGCGCTGCTGCCGCTGCTCACCGAGCAGGATGCGGAGCGTTTCGTGATTGAGCGCCACCTCTGTGTCGATACCACGGCTGCCGGTGGCAATGCGAGTCTGATCGCCGCTTCCGAGTAAGCGCCCGGAAGGCTGCTGACGGCCGGGCCCTGACAAGGGGCCCGGCCGTTTTTTATTGCGAGCGGATCCGGATCATACTTGTTCGCCTGCTGATTGGCGCCGGATAAACAAAGGGCTCCCCCGGCCTGGCCGGAGGAGCCCTTAATCGTTTGGCTGTGTTATTCAATGGCGCTTATTGTACCTGACGCATGGCCGCTGAATTGGCTGCCAGCAGGCGATGCACTTGCTGTTCATTGTCCAGCCGCTCGACCAGCACCATGTCCTGCTGCCAGTCGACCCGGGTGCCGGTGGCACTGTACAGGGTGTCGTTGATTTCCGCTTCGGTCAGCTTGTGGTCGGTGGGCGGGATATTTTCCGCGCGGCGGCCGCCGGGCAGGTAGATGGCGCCGGTGGAAAAATCCACGGCAAAGGCGATAACACCCGGTACAATAAAAAACAGCAGACCCACCCCGTTGGCGATGGCCACCACGGGATCGATGCGACCGTTGATCTGGCCCTTGCGCTCGGGATAAAACACGGTACCGCAGGCGGCCAGTTGGCTGCCGATAATACCGGCCAGGGCAATGGCCAGGGTTTTTTGTCTGAAGTTAGCCATGGTTCCATCTGTTCCTTTTATTAGCGAGATGCTCAGTGTATCCGATAATGGTGTTACCTGAATCTGATCCCGCTCGTCAATGATGGTTTTGCCGGGATCCATCGGACAAATACTGACTCGCCGTAAATCGCGGACACAAAAAAGCCCGAAGTTACCTTCGGGCTTTTTTGTTTTTTGGTCGGCGTGAGAGGATTTGAACCTCCGACCCCTGACACCCCATGACAGTGCGCTACCAAGCTGCGCTACACGCCGTCAACCAATGTTGTCGTACTTCCCTTGGGCTGTTCGACGGGGAGGGATTCTAGGGAAGGGTCTGGGTGCTGTCAACCGCTGTCTCGGCCATTGGGGTGCGTTTGCCTGCTATTTACCCAGTCAGCAGCTGAACATCAACCGCTGGCCGAAGGCCGGCTCACTGACCACCCCGTTCTGGTGGGTAATCCGGCCATTGACCAGGGTTGCGTTTTTAATCAATAGTTTATTCATGGTGACTTCATTCCCTTAGCGGCTAACCCGGTTATAATAGCGAATTCTGGTATGGCCTGACGGGCGCACCGATGGCTGCCGGTGATTTATCTTTCAAGGAGACGGTGATGGCAGAAGAAACGATATTCAGCAAAATAATTCGCAAGGAGATCCCCGCCGAGATCCTCTATCAGGACGAACTGGTGACCGCATTCCGGGATCTCTACCCCAAGGCGCCGACCCATATCCTGATCGTACCCAATGTGCTGATCCCGACGGTCAACGAGGTGGAAGCCGAGCATGAGCAGGCCCTGGGTCGGCTGTTTACCGTGGCCCGCAAGCTGGCCGAACAGGCCGGTATCAGCGAGGACGGCTATCGGCTGGTCGTCAACTGCAATCGTCATGGCGGCCAGGAAGTGTTCCATATCCATATGCACCTGTTGGGTGGTCGTGCCCTGGGACCCATGCTTGCACGCTAAGGTAACACAATGAAATTACTTCATGTTTTCCCCCTGTTGCTGGCCGCTGTGTTGACGGCCTGTACCCTGCCCGATCCCTATTCGCGGCAGCCGGCACCGGTCACGCCGGTGACCCCGCAGCCGCCGTCACCGCCACCACCGCCGACCGTGGATGTGCCGCCGCCCGTCAGGCCGCCGCTGATGATCCCCGGTGAACCTGTCTCCCCGGTGACGATACCTGACGCGCCGACCATGCCGGCCCCCCCGGCCAGCAATCAGGCCCTGGCCCGGCTGGCGGACAACCTGGCCAGCCGGCTCAAGTCCAGCCCGCAAATCAACGAGGTACAGGGTGCCGTGCTGCTCGATGATATCCGCAATCAGGTGGGCAGTCCGATGGATACCCGCGCCCTGACTCAGCGGCTGCAGGCCAACCTGAGCAGCCGGTTGTCTTTCGTGGATGGTGACAAAGTCAGCAACCTGCGTCAGCAACTGGCCTACCAGAGCGGGCGGGCCGATATGGCCGCCCTGGTGAGTCTGGGCAAGCAGAGCGGTGCCAGCTACCTGTTGTCGGGCAGCCTGAACCGGGCCGGTGCCGGTTTTACCCTGAGCGCCCAGTTGATGGATCTCCGCAGCGGCGAACTGCTCTGGTCTGACAAGGTTAGTGGACAATAGCCGGCTGCTTGCCCTGCTGCCGGCGGCATTCGATGGCAAGCTAACCCCCCTGGCCGGCGGCCTGACCAACCGCAGCTGGCGGCTGGATACGGGTAACGGCAGCTATTGGCTCAGGTTGGGCTGCCCCCGGCCCGAGTGGCTGGGCATCGACCGGCAGCGGGAGCTTATCGCCCACCGGACGGCCGCAAACGCGGGGTTGGCGCCGGCTATCCGTTTCGCCGAGCCGACGCGGGGGATACTGGTGCTGGACTGGCTGGATGAGCCGTCCTGGTCGTATTTGGAGCCGGCTGCCGCCGCCACCCTGGCGGGGGTGCTGGCCAGGCTGCACGGCTTGTCCCCATCGTTGCCGCCGCTTGAGCTGCGGGGGCAGCTGGCCCGCTACCTGAGCCGGCTGCGGCGGCTACCCGCGGAGATAGCCGCCGTGCTGCCGCTGTTCGAGCGACCGGCCCTCAACCTGCCTTTTACCCCGGTGTTTTGTCATAACGACCTGAGCGGCACCAACCTGTTGGGCCCCCGGCCCTGGTTGATCGACTGGGAATATGCGGCGATGGGTGATGCCGCCTTCGAGCTGGCGGTGGTGTGGGACGGCTTCGGGCTGGATGAACAGGGGGGAAGGAGGCTGGTGGAGCGCTATGCCGAGGCGGGAGGAGACATCAGCCTGGCCAGGGTCAGGGCCCGGTTGCCCTGGGTTCAGCTGATCACCGCCCTGTGGGCGGCACTGCAATGGCAGCAGACCGACGACATCCGCTATCGGGATTATCAACGGCAGGCGACCGCCAGGCTGCCCGACTCACTGAACAGGATTGGGCTGTCAGCCTGATTTCGGCAGGTTGGGGGACAGTCGGGAAACAGAACCGACTCGTCGTGACCTTCTTAATATACAGGAGAAACCATGGGCCCCTTTATTCTTGACTTGCAGGGCTGCGAGCTGGATGCCGAAGAAAAAGAACTGCTGGCGCACCCGACCCTGGGCGGGGTGATTTTTTTCAGCCGCAATTATCACGACAGCCCCCAGCTGCAGGCCCTGGTCAAGGCCATTCGCCGCATCAATCCCGGCCTGCTGTTGACCGTGGATCACGAGGGCGGGCGGGTACAGCGCTTCCGCCGGGGATTTTTCCCCCTGCCGGCGCCCGGCAAGATAGCGGCGCTGGCGGGGCAGGATCGCCAGTCACTGCTGGAGGACTGCGGCTGGTTGATGGCCGCCGAGCTGCTGGCCCATGATATCGACCTCAGCTTTGCCCCCGTGCTGGATCTGGAGCGGGGCAGCGAGGTGATCGGCGACCGCAGCTTTGGCCAGGATCCCGAGCCGGTGATCGCCAATGCCAGTGCCTACATCCGGGGCATGGGTCAGGCGGGCATGAAGACGGTGGCCAAGCATTTTCCCGGCCATGGCAGCGTGCGGGCCGATTCCCACACCGAGAGTCCGGTCGACCCCCGGGAGCTGGCAGACATAGAGCAGGCGGATCTGGTTCCCTTCAGCCGGCTGATCGCCGCCGGCATGATAGACGGCATCATGCCGGCCCATGTGATCTACGAGGCGGTCGACCCGCAGCCGGCCGGTTTCTCGCCCTTCTGGCTCAAGCAGGTACTTCGCCAGAAGCTGGGCTTCGGCGGCCTGATCTTCAGCGACGATCTGACCATGGAAGGGGCGGCGGTGGCCGGCGACTATCCCGAGCGGGCCCGGCAGGCCCTGGCAGCCGGTTGCGACCTGCTGCTGGCCTGCAACAACCGCACGGGGGCGGTGAAGATCATCGACAGCTTGCCCCACGACCTGCGGCGGGATCTCTCCTCCCTGCGCAAGCCGCGCTGCGGCGGCCCCGAGCAGCTGTATAGCAGCCCGCGCTGGCGCGAGGCCGGCGACAGGCTGTTGCGGCTCGGTCGGGATCAGGGCTGGCACGAATAACAGGACGGCGACCGGCCAGGGAGGGCGGTTGCCGAGACTTTATTTTCAGGTAAAACAATCTTGTGGTTTGAATCTCAACTTTTAGAATGAAGACTCCACCCCAAATGGACTGGACGGGGTGAGAATCTGCAGCTATGGCACGCCGCCATAGCTGCAGGTTTTTCTTTTTGTTTAATGAGGTCGTATATGACAAGGATTATTGTAGTGGGCGGTGGTGCGGGTGGCCTGGAGCTGGCCACCAAACTGGGGCGCAAGCTGGGGCGTAAGGGCAAGGCGGAAATCGTGCTGGTGGACAGAAACCGGACCCACCTGTGGAAGCCCCTGCTGCACGAAGTGGCCACCGGTGCCATGGATGCGGGCATCGACGGCCTCAGCTATCGCTCCCAGGCCCATAACCACGGCTTCAGCTTTCATCTGGGCACCCTGACCGACATCGACAGGGACGAAAAAACCATCAAGCTGGCGCCCCTGCTGGACGACAACGGCCGGCAGATGGTGGGCGAGCGGGCACTGAAATACGACATACTGGTGCTGGCCATCGGCTCTGTGTCCAATGATTTCGGTACCAAGGGGGTACGCGACCACTGTATCTTCCTCGACAGCCCCCAGCAGGCCGAACGTTTCCATGGCGAGCTGATGAACCGCTTCCTGCAGTATGCCGAGAGCGACACCGTGGACGAGAAGGTCGATATCGCCATCGTCGGCGGCGGGGCCACCGGGGTGGAACTGTCGGCGGAGCTGTACAACGCGGTGGAGCACCTGGGCGCCTACGGCTTTAAAAAACTCAATCGCAATTGCCTGCGGCTGACCCTGGTGGAAGCCGGCCCGCGGATCCTGCCGGTGCTGCCCGAGCGGATTTCGGCCATGGCCCACAAGGAGCTGAAGGCATTGGGGGTGGACGTGCGCACCGCCACCATGGTGGTGGAAGCCACCGAAGAGGGGCTGATGACCAAGGACGGCGAGCTGATCCCGGCCAACTTGATGGTCTGGGCGGCGGGGATCAAGGCGCCGGCCTTTATGAAGGACATCGCCGGGCTGGAAAGCAACCGCATCAACCAGCTGGTGGTCAAGCCGACCCTGCAGACCACCCGGGACGACCATATCTTCGTGATCGGCGACTGCGCCTCCTGCCCCCAGGGCGACGGCAAGACGGTGCCGCCCCGGGCCCAGTCGGCCCACCAGATGGCCGATCAGGCGTTTGACAACATAGTGGCCCAGCTCAACAACAAGCCGCTCAAGGCCTATGTCTACAAGGATCACGGCTCCCTGGTGAGCCTGAGCCGGTATTCGACGGTGGGCTCCTTGATGGGCAACCTGATGCGCGGTTCCATGATGGTGGAGGGGCGGGTCGCCCGCACCGTGTATATCTCTTTGTATCGCATGCATCAGGTGGCGCTGCACGGCTATATGCGCACCGGCATGATGATGCTGGTGGGCCGCATCAACCGCATGCTAAGACCCAAGCTGAAGCTGCACTGAGGCCGGCAACGCCAGGCGGGGAGGGCGACCTTCCCGCCGCTTCCGCCATCCATGCCTGGCTGGACAGGCAGCACCGAAAAAAAGGCTCCGCGAGGAGCCTTTTGTTTGGCGCATAGATATTTCCCCCGGTCGCTTTTCAAGCATCTTTCATACTGCGGTAAACCCGCAGGATCTTGCTCCGATTGACTCCAATATCTTGCCTGAGGGCGTCGTTCTGCCGCCCATGGAAAATGCAGGACGCATGAAGCCGGGAATGATTATGCAGAAACCGGGAATGAATAAGTGTTAAATGTTTATTTATTGTTCTACTGTGGTTTTTTGTGTTAATAAAATGATAATTATCGCTATTAAATTTTAATTTTTTCCCTGTATAGTGCGTTTGTCATCTGATGGCTGGAAACGGTTTTCCGGCCGGCAGCTATCGCCAAAGGAGCAGATGACCCGCTATTCAAGGAGCACACGCAATGAAATTTACCCCTACCCTGCTGGCCGTCGCCCTGGCCGGCTGCCTGTCTACCCAGGTTCAGGCCGCCCCCGAACTTCCCGTTACCGGCCTGGATACCAGCAGTGCCCAGCTTGAGTCTGCCAATGCCTGGGTGGAAGTCGACCAGGCGGCATTCGAGCACAATATTCGCACCCTGCAGACCCTGCTCGACGGCAAGTCGCAGATCTGTGCCATCATGAAGGCCGACGCCTACGGCCATGGCATCGCCAACCTGATGCCCTCGGTGATGGCCGCCAATATCCCCTGCATCGGCATCACCAGCAACGAAGAAGCCCGAGTGGTGCGGGAAAGCGGCTATCAAGGGCGCATCATGCGGGTACGCAGCGCCACGCCGGCGGAAGTGAGCAATGGCCTGCAATACGAGATGGAAGAGCTGTTCGGCGATATCGAGGCGGCCCGCCAGGCGGCCGAGGTGGCCAAGGCCGCGGGCAAGACCCTGCGTTATCATTTGGGCCTGAATGCCGGCGGCATGAGCCGCAACGGCCTGGAAATGGCCACCGAAGCAGGCAAGCAGGAAGCCCGCGAACTGCTGGCGCTGGAGAACCTGGAGCTGGTCGGCATCATGACCCATTTCCAGTATGAAGACGCGGACTTCGTGCGCGCCGGGCTGGCCAAATTCAATGAACAGTCCCAGTGGCTGATCGAAGACGGCAAGCTGGATCGCAGCAAGCTGACCCTGCATGCGGCCAACTCCTTCACCACCCTGGAAGTGCCGGAAGCCCGGCTGGATATGGTTCGCCCCGGCGGTATCATCTATGGCGACACCATTCCTTCCTATACCGAATACAAGAAGGTGATGTCGTTCAAGACCCGGGTGGCGTCGGTCAACAACTACCCGGCCGGCAGCCTGGTGGGCTATGACGGCACCTATACCCTGGAGCGGGATTCACTGCTGGCCAACCTGCCGATGGGCTATTCCGACGGTTACCGCCGGGTGTTCACCAACAAGGCCTATGTGGTGGTCAACGGCCAGCGGGCGCCGGTGGTGGGCAAGGTGTCGATGAACACCACCATGATCGATGTGACCGATATTCCGGGCGTCAAGCCGGGGGATGAAGTGGTGCTGTTCGGCAAGCAGGGGGGGGCGGAAGTCACCCAGGGCGAGCTGGAAGACGCCAACGGCGCCCTGCTGGCGGATCTGTACACGGTGTGGGGCAACTCCAACCCCAAGATCCTCAAACCCGTGGTCAGCCAGTAACGCATTCACCGCCAGGCCAAAAGCGGGGAGGGCGACCTCCCCGTTTTTTCGGCTATCCATGCCCTATGCGGGCTAACGCGAGCCGGGCTCAGCCGCCCTGGGCAAGGCCGGTTCACACCACTCGGGGTGGATTTAAGCCGGCCCCGCTCCTGACAGCTTGAAAACGCTTGCCAGCGATCGGGTGAGTCTGTACCATTCGCGGCCTTTTTTGTGGTGGGGCAGTGATATGATCGGTTTTGACTATGGCACATCAAACTGTGCGGTCGGTGTTATGGAAGGCAATAACCCGAAGATTTTACCCTTGGGTGATCATGGTCGTTACATAGCGTCGAATCTGTATGCCCCGAGCCGCGATGTGATAGTCAACTGGCTGTACAAACACCTGCCCCCGGCAGAACAAACCACCTTCCAGCGGCAGCGCCAAAGGCAATTACTGAAAGGGCAGGCGGCGTTGAGAGAGCTTGCCTTGGATGGCTACCCGATCGAATTGTCATTCGGCGTGCAGGCGTTAAACAACTACCTGCAGGAGCCCGATGAAGGCTACTACATAAAATCACCGAAATCCTTCCTCGGCGCCAGTGGCCTGTTGCCCCAGCAAATTGAACTGTTTGAAGACATTGTCGCGGCCATGATGAGCAATGTAAAAAGGCTGACCGAAGCCACCCTAGGTAGCGGCGTGACGCAAACGGTGATTGGCCGGCCGATCAACTTTCAGGGGCTGCGTGGTGAGGAGAGCAACCGGCAGGCACTGCAAATACTGACCAAT
The DNA here is from genome assembly GCF_003075035.1 of Zobellella maritima. GTDB lineage: Bacteria > Pseudomonadota > Gammaproteobacteria > Enterobacterales > Aeromonadaceae > Oceanimonas > Oceanimonas maritima. The sequence goes on from NZ_QCZE01000001.1 coordinate 561,467, forward strand.
GCCGCAAGGCGGGTGGGCTTCAAGGACGTTGAGTTTCAATTCGAGCCGGTGGCCGCGGGCTTTGAATATGAAGCGAGCCTGGAGAAGGAAACCCGGGTGCTGGTGGTAGATATTGGCGGTGGTACCACGGACTGCTCCATGCTGCTGATGGGGCCCAAACAGGCGGCTGCACAAGACAGGACCGGCGACCTGTTGAGCCACAGCGGTGAGCGGGTGGGCGGCAATGATTTCGATATTGCCTTTGCGCTGAAGGGCATGATGCCGGGCTTCGGCATGGACAGCATGCTGAAAACCGGTAAGGCCATACCGGTCAACAGCTATTGGCAAGCCATGGCGATCAACAACATCAACCATCAAACCGAATTTTACAGTGCCGCCAACGGCCGCTTCCTGCAGCAGCTGATCCGTGACGCCGAGCAGCCCGAGCTGTTAAAGCGCTTGTTTACCGTGCAAAAAAACAAGCTCAGCTACCGGGTGGTCAACGCCGCAGAGCAAAGCAAGATCGCGCTAACGGACTGTCCCCAACAGCAGGTGGATTTATCCGATATCGATGACGGATTCACCGTTGAACTGGACCGGGATGGTTTTGCCAGCGCCTGCCAGCGGGAACTGGCTAAAATTGCCGCGCTGATGCACGATGCCATTGCCCAGGCCGGCTGCCAGCCCGATGTGGTCTTTGTGACCGGCGGTACCGCCAAGTCACCGGTACTGAACCAGTTTCTGCAACAGCAGTTTCAGCATACCCCCATCGTTATCGGCGACCACTTCGGCAGCGTCACCGCCGGCCTGACCCGTTGGGCCAGGATTATTTATTCATAAGAGCAACAATGGCTCTGCTGTAAGGTAATAGAGACGACACGGGGGCAGGCCTTATATTATTTGTTTCCAAATCAAGTTAACTCTGAGAAGGAACTGACTGGGTGTCAGCCACAGAGCTGTGAAATTTAAGGCCTGACCCCACAGGCACAACAATGGGCAGAAAACGCTCGCACTGCGGTGCAACTGAAAGGGATGTCTACAAGTTAAACTTTTCTTGATAATAGGCTACCAATCTGCAGTTACATCTTTATCTGATTCTAATTCTGTTGATGAGGGTACCCCAGTTTTTACCTCCTCTTCTGACCTAAGCGTCAATGCTGGAATCATTTTGATATTTTCACTTTCAACATTAAAGCCACCTTCCCACGCATCTCTATCAGCTTGCCATTCCTCAAAGTGTTCTTTTTGTGAACAGCCCAAAAGAGGAGCAATGGTTAATAATAAAGCTAGCAATTTCATTTGATAATCACCGGTGGATTATATTAGGAAATGCACCTAAGAAAACTGATGTAAATCTTTCGAAGGAGCTGTAATCAAGAAAAGGAATAATTGCTGCATTGCTGGCATATTGAGGTAATTGAGTTCTAGAGTGCAAGTATTGACCTAAATCCCGTCCCACAGGCGTAGGATCAAAGCACCCTGCTTTTGATGACATGTCACCTTGCCATTGCTCCCATCTTACAGACCAAGAAGATCCAGATACCGCTGGCTTTTCTTCTAATCCATGCGCAACGCAAAAACGAACATCAGTCAATATCAAATAGTAAACATCTTGCCCTCGCCACGTGTTCCCTTTTAATGCCGAGGCTTTTGATTCTGGGCTGGTAGAAATTGCTGCGAACTGAAATGTTTGATCAAAAATATTTTTTGACTTGTATAGAAACATGATTTCATTTTCTGTTGGCGCGATAGCTCCAATATATTTCCCCTTAATGGAGTTAGTAGCGAACATATATGGAGGGTTTGCATTAACGCCTATTGCTGGTTGATTGCCCCATACAGTTGAATCATCAGTAAAGTACTCAATTAATTCTGAGCGGAATACTTTCTTAGCTACTGTTGTTTCGAGAGTGTTGATACTTAAAATATCTATTTCCTCAAAGCTTGGTTTTACATCTACTGTTGAAGCACAACCAGCCACAAAGCTTAGCATTGAAGATAACATTAACGTTTTTCTATTTTTATTCATTCTCACCTCGTTTATTAACGTTTTATATGGCTTAACTACCGCCGAGCAAATCGGCTGGAAAGCCGTGCAGTGGACTAGTGCTTTCGGCCACACAGTGACCGAGGGTTTGACAGCTTTTTATAGGTAATTAACTTTTTACCTTACCTAGACAAAATTATTTTAGAGTTGATGTTCACCCGATAAAACGGACACGTTGTTGTTAATATTCTTTTTCGTACTGCTTCGAAGAAGTACTCGGCTATATGGTAATAAGAGCTAAACTCAAGAAAAATCACCGGTACTGAACCAGTTTCTGCAACAGCAGTTTCAGCATACCCCCATCGTTATCGGCGACCACTTCGGCAGCGTTACCGCCGGCCTGACCCGCTGGGCCAGGATTATTTATTCATAAAATAGAGCGGTTGATGTTATCGAGCTATTATTGGCATTTAACTTCCCAATAAATGTTCTTGGTTCCAAAAATGTCTACGTTTCTTCGCACTGATTCGTCTACTATAAAAAATTTATTGCTATGGCAGAGTCGCTCTGCATATTGAGTAAGGTGTTTTTCTGCACTCTCTCGGGACCCGTTTCCTCCGTCATAAGGCAGTGATATGACATAGTGCCCATATGCAGATAATGGCGTCATTCCGGGAGGGACAACGCTATTGAAAGAACACGCTGTAATAAACATTGAAATGGCTAAAGCTATACTTGATTTAATGACAATTATTTTCACAATCATCTGTTATCCGAATGGAGTTTGTAGGTTTAATGTTGTTCGCGTAAAGCGAAGGTGAACGGATCGTTGATGTTTCCGCTTTACCTTAGTATAAAGTTTTCGTTCGATATGATGAAATAGATATGTTTAGTTTTGGTTATTTCACCACAAGCTAGTTCTAGTCATATTCATAAGAGAAACGACTGCGTTTAATGTTATGGGGTCAGGTCTTGCATTTTTCCCATTAGATGGCCGTCCAGGGTAAAAAGCAAGGCCTGATCCCGGTGTCTCACTCTTTGTGCCAGCTATATATCGATGGTAGCGAAGCAGGTTATGAAGCTGTTCACTAACAGGCTTGATATCAACAAGTTACAATTGGTTGTAGTTTTGCTGATAAAGGCGTAGCAGGCAATCACCTAACATCCTGCCCCACCTTGCTGAATGGCAAACGCAGTTCCACCTATATTAACGCGGCCATTGTTCTGCAAGTAGATAGGGAAGGCCCCCTGTTCTCCATTGTCAGTAACATATACCAGCATGACATGGTTATAGTTTTCCTGGATATCCCAGCGGCCGGTAATAGTGCTATTAGAGGCTCCTCCAGCAGTACCGGGCACATACCAGCTCCCCTCTTTATAGTAACTATACCTGCCGTTTCTGCAAAAGTTGATTGTCGTCAGCGTGCTATTAGAGCTGATTGCCGAGCCCGAGTAAGATGTGAGCCTGGACCCGCTCAAACCCTGTTTCCATTGCTGCATGATAGATTCAGCATCGGCAGGTGTTGATACCAGAAAAACACCTAATGCCATAGCGATTGCTGATTGTTTTAAATAAACCATTTCTATTACCTAATATGAATTAATCGTTCGCTTCAGATAGATAAGAACGACGCTTTTATTTAACGATTATCTGGCGAATAACGGCGCATACAGCCTTAGCTCGTCCTGCTCCTGGTGCTTGCCTTCGGGTGTCGGAGTCTTACGGTATTTTGTCATGCCGAATTTTCCTTCTCGATACTCTTTACGCCAACGAGACAACATGAAGGGATGGATGTCCAGTGCTTCGGCAACTTCCTTCACACTCCGGTGTTCTTTATGGCTCCGAGAACAGCTTTTATCTTGATGTACTGCTGGGTTCGCTTTCCTGTTCTGTAAGCTGGCATGGCACACCTCTCTACATTATCGAGGTGTGTCCGTTAAAGCGGGTGAGTTCCATTGTCCGGTGCAACGCTTTGTTATGTGAATATTCTTACCGCCATTTCAATTAATGAATTAAGCCACGAAATGAGGCCGGCCATAAAAGTTTTAATTTGTTCGATTTTATCGATAGCGGATAAGAAAGTGCCAATAACTAAAAACACCGTAAGCCATACCATTTTCTTTTGAATGGACATCTGTTGTTGCTGAATTAGCTTGTTTGCTTCTTCATTTTTTAAGTGCTCTTTAGTTAGTGTGAAATAGTGTATTCCTTTCCCTTTTATCTCATACAACGGATCATCTTGGTTTCCTACCTTCCTCATCTCACCATCTTCAATACACGCATCCAAAATCCAATCTAATGACTTTGACACTTTTTGGTATACCGAATATTCACCTACATAATGATTCCCAAACAAGGCATTAGATAGCTCACTTTTGGTAAAAGCCCCTTGTCTAAGCACATTATCATTATTCATGAGGGTTTCATAAATCTCATACTTGCTTTTCAGCGGCGCTCTTAGTTTTCGTCGAGATCTTAGTTTCCTGAAATATTTAAATAGTCTGTACTTTACGATACTTATATATACGAGCTTTAAAGATCTCAGAATAAACAGATAAATAAGAGTAGAGACAGAGCAGTCCTGCTCTCGGAAATTCCAATATCCGAAGTAATAATTTACGTCGATTCTCGAATATCTTAAATAGTCTGAAGATAGAAGTCCTTCGGAAAACTCAACAGCCCCAGTATTTTTTATCTTGCCAGCGAGAATATTCCCCCACCTTGAGGCATTTTTGATTGGCATGAACTCGCATTTAATCCTAAGCGCCCCATGATTCTTTTTAGGTATCTTTGCGATTTCATCATTTGATGCGTCTGGTACATATATGTGAACTTCGTAAAAATCGTTCTTTTTTGCTTCTTCGTTAGTTAGAGAGAAACGATCCGGACATATATGCTTTGAGAAGTACGCCACCAACAAGAACTTCAGTTTGTCAGTTAGTATGTTCAGGTTCTATCTCCGCAATTTGTGGGTTCACATAACGCCTCAATCAGCAGCCGCTTTAGCTGTCTGTTGTATTGATTTGTTATGCGTATATAAGTGTGAACTCGCTACAGCATTGGAACCAAATGCTGATCGCTTTACCGTACCATCATCATTAAACTCTATATAGTTCAATAGATCTTCTTTGATTGTATATATCACTCGCCCAGACAGAGTAAAGCGCTCCCAGAAATCTTCCTTCCCAAGATTTAAATGTTCCAACATTTTAAATTCAATAAGTAGATTTCTAAATTGCCCCGTGTCAACACTGGTGCACAAACAATTAAAGTACAACAATGCCAACTCATCTGTTGATAGTTGGGCTCTCAATATCCTTGAGTAGTTTTCTTTTTCTTCTTTTGATATGTCTGAATAATCTATAAATTTTAAAATTTGATAAAGCCCTCGAAAGTAGTGACCTACAACATGGTTTTCAGTATCTTGAAACGACTTATAGTTTTCGCTAGATTTTTTCATATCTACTTCATCAGTGTTAATCCAAGAGAGGATCGATGAAAATACTGCTCTACCAACCGAATCTTCTTCATGTATATTCAGGGCACAGCACAACACTTTATCGTTAAACTTTAATGACTCTAAGGTATCAGCATGTATTCTAAGAAGGTTAAAGAATGTAGTTTCAAATACTTGTTTTTTTGAAGGCTGACTTTGCTCATGAAGCGAGTTTGCAGTTCGGCTAAACTCCTCTCTGGCTAACGCAAGTTCTGTTTTTTGAACAATTATGGTGATAATCAGACCAATAAACATTAAAAAGGTAAGTATAGGATTTATAATTCCACCAAAAAAATCTCCAAACTCACCTAACTTCCAATCACTTGAAGGAAGAAAATCTGCTCTTAGCAATAAATTTGCTAAAAACACCATGAACGAAGCAATCAGTGCAAATCTGAAAATCTTATATAGGTTCTTTGTTGTATTGTCATTCGACTTTCCAACCACAGATTCAAACTGTTCACAAACGGTATCATCTACACTGCGAATAGACTTTATTATCCACAAGTTAATTTTCTTTATATTATCGACCAATGTTTATCCTATATGCATAACAATTTTAATACTGCGCATGCGCGTTTTTACTCATCGAACCAGTTGCGGCTTATCTTGGTAGGAAACTGATTTAATGCGGTTTTTATTAATCATCGACTTTGTTCAGGATGATCAAACTACGCATGCGCATTTTGCCCGCGACCGGTGCCTGATATCTATCCGATGCTATTCTGCAACATATTGATTATCATAATGTTGTTTTTATCCTCAGAGTGAAAACACGCATGCCAGACGTATTTTTCGAGCATCCGGCGGTGGTTTCGGGGGGCTTGCTGCGGCGCGTGCAGATAAAGCAAGCACGCTACCGCCGGCTCTTGCGGGCGAACGGGCCTCTCCTGGTGCCGGTTGTGTGAGGCCAGATCGCCATTATTTGGCTGAACTCATATGAAGCCTTTGCATTATAGGCGGCAAAGATTGCGAATTGGAAGAGGGTAAACACAGGGGTAAGTCATCGGCCTGCCTCTTGGTCACAAGTCGCCAGCATAGTCTGCTGATGCTTATTGACGCCCGAGCTAGCGGTTGGCATCGCCAACAGGCGACGCCGGAGTGTCTAAGAGGGCAAAGGGAGCTGCTCAGCCGCTGGCTACGGACAGGCTGCGGCTTGCGTCCCCAGGTTCAACCTTGGAACGCCAAAACATTGGGCTGCCTTGGCTCCTTGCTCTTCATTCGGAACGGCGACAATGATGGATTGAGCTGGATAACCACTGGCAATCAGGCCATTCAACTTTATTGGCGGCGGCCATATTACCGCCGCCAATAAAGGCGATAACGGGAAGTTCTGTTGGGTGCCGGATGTTGCGCCCTCTTAGAATTCGGTGATCACGGTCACGCCGGTTCCTTCGAATTTATCCATGTTCATCAGCGCATCGATCGACTGCTCCAGTGAAATGGTTCTGCCAATCAGCTTGTCAGGGGCGAGTTTTCCCGACTGCATCATGGCGAGCATGGCGTCATAGCGATATGCCTGCATGCCGTGGCTGCCCAGTATTTCAAGCTCATGGGCAATCACCTTACTCATAGGAATGGCCGGCGTACTGTGGTCCGCCAGCATCAGGCCCACCTGTACGTGCTTGCCCCGTTTGCGCAGGTTGCTGATTGAATTGAAACAGGTCGTGGGGTGCCCAAGCGCATCCAGGGAAACATGGGCACCGCCCCGGGTAATCTCGACAACCGCCTCTGCAACATTGGCAACCCTGGTCGCATTGACGGTAGCGACCGCACCCAGCTTGCGGGCCAGCTCGAGTTTTTCTTCCGATATGTCGATTGCAACAACATTGGCGCCTATCGCGTTGGCGATCATGATGGCGGACAGGCCGACCCCGCCACAGCCATGGACCGCCACCCATTGCCCGGCAGAGGTTTTACCCTGATCAACAACGGCACGAAACGAGGTCACAAAGCGACACCCCAGGCTGGCCGCCGTCGCAAAGTCGAGGGTTTCCGGTAGCGCCACCAGGTTTATGTCCGCCTGGTGAATACCCACATACTGGGCAAAGGAGCCCCAGTGGGTGAAGCCTGGCTGAAATTGCGTATCACAGACCTGGTGGTTGCCGGAGTGGCATTCGGGGCAGGCGCCGCAGCCCCCGACAAAAGGAACGGTGACGCGGTCCCCGACTTTCCATTGTGTCACGTCTTTGCCGACCGCCTCGACAATGCCTGCCAGTTCATGCCCGGGAACATGCGGGAGCTGGATATCGGGATCATGACCAACCCAACCATGCCAGTCACTCCGGCAAACACCGGTCGCCATCACCTTGACGACAACGCCGTGTGTTTCCGGTGTTGGATCGGGTACATTCTTGATTTGGGGGGGGGCGGAAAAGCTTTCATAAACAACAGCTTTCATAAAATTCTCCTTTTGTGAAATACCCTTCCAATATAAAGCACAATGGGTGAGGTTACCTTTCTATTTACATTGACAAAATGACAGAATTTGAAATAGCCTTTCCGTATGCGTTGTTTTTTTGCAAGGATTCATCTGGATGGACTCACTTGATAAAGTGGATGCTGCAATAGCCGATAGGTTACAGCTGGACGGGAGGCTGTCTAACGCCAAGCTGGCAGAGCAGCTCGCGCTGAGTGAGGCGTCGTGCTGGAGGCGTCATAAACGTCTCGAGGAAGCGGGCGTAATTGAAGGCTACCAGGCCATTCTTAACCGGCGTAAGTTGGGAGGGGGGGTATTGGCCTTTGTACAACTCAGCTGCACGCAACATAGCGAAGAGGTGACGGCAGAATTTGAGAAGGTCATCCAGGCATGCTCTCGTGTGCTCAGTTGCCACAATACCACCGGGGAGTCGGACTTTCTGTTGCAGGTGGTGGCCCGGGATCTGGATGATTACAGCCAATTCGTAGACAAGGTGCTGAGAAAGCTTCCCGGTGTGTCGAGCATCCGCTCGAATATTTCCTTGCGGGAAATGAAAGCAACGAACAGGTTACCCATTGCAGAGTTGCTTGAACCCTAATTCTGGAAGGTCGGTCAATCCTGCTTGAATCGGGAACCGGCCGGGTAAACCCAACCGCGCCGGGGTCCCTACGGTTTACATTGCTTTCAAATTGTTTCATCGCTCGACACACAATAATGCCGCTTTTGACTAACTGCTACAGACCTCTTTCATCACGTCGTGGGTAGGTGTTCCCGTCGGAATAGTCAGCCACTGTTTTATGAACGGCTTCCTGCTATATAACACAGCCCCTTTTGCCATGGGCTTGGCATGCTCGATAAATAACGGTTCTGAATGGTAGATCACTAAATAACTGATACAAATACCGCTACATTTCAAGACAGAAGTCAGGATTCGATAAGCAGACCCTCCGCGCCATGGCCGGAAAATGCTCCTGCTGTTCCGGCATTTCCGCCATCCATGGCAGTCAGTGGCGCGGCGGAGCCTCCAGGGATGGGTCCACGGCGTGTCTGCGTTCGAGCCTGATTTCTGTAGCACAATTAGGAACAGTTATTTAGCGGCATCGACAGGGTTACTTTATCTCGTTAACAACATTGCCCTGCGTATCTTCAATCCAGAAATACATTGCGTACCCTCGTCCATATGTCCTGTCAGCGCGCAGTCGGTAAGTGCGACCAGCCTCCAAGTCAATGGTCATGTTCACCGCTTGTGAGACCAACATTCTCGGATCTACCATGAAACTCACCCCGAAGGTTGTACTGTATTCAATTCGGTAGGTTCCGGGATTCAGTTTAACGGCGCTGTATTTTGCGCCGTCAATATGGAGGTCATTGAATTTCGCCCAGGTAGCATCCCCCATCTCAACGGTCACGAGGGAGGTTTCGGGAAGATCTGTCGCTGAGACCTCTTGGTAAACTTCTTTCGGTGCCGTTGCACAGGCCGACAAAAATGTTAGCAGCAGAATAAGTACCGGCATGGAAAGCGTGCCGCGCCGTTTTACTTTGTTCACGGCCCCTATCCCTTACACAGTCGGTTCACCTTTATCCAGTATAGAGCGCAAACATGATGCGAGCCTGTTTCGCCGTGACGAGGTATGGCAGCCGGAGCAAGCACCCGGAGAAGCTTGGCTTGCGTTCCCAGGCTCCGCCTGGGAACGAGAAGAGGTTGCTTCCGGTTTCTTGCTTTAGGCTGCTGGCTGATTCAGGGCGTCGCTCAAGGGGAGTCGGCGCCAATCTCCTGCAAGGCCTGCACCAGGGTGTCGGGCTCTTGGGCGCCGGAAATCAGGTACTTGTTGTTGATAATAAATGCCGGCACGGAAGTCACACCGGCCTGCTGATAGGTTACTTCCTCTTCTCGCACCAGGGCACTGTACTGATTCGAGTCCAGTACCTGTTTGGCTGCTGCCGCATCCAGCCCAAGGGCTGCAACGCAACTCAATAGCACAGCGTGATCGGAAACATCCATCGCCTTGCCAAAATATGCCTCGAACAGGGCTTGTTTCATGGCGGTTTGCCGACCCTGCTCGGCAGCCCACTTCACCAGGCGGTGGGCATCGAAGGTATTGCAGGTATGCCGCACCTGTAATTTCTCAAAGTTAAGGCCCAGATCGGTGGCAATCGCCATCATGTGATTTTGATTTTCCCGCATTTCTGCCTCGCTCCGCCCGTATTTTTTGGCCAGGGCGGGCAAGATGGGCTCCCCTTGACCGATGTGGCCGGGGTTCAGCTCAAAGGCATGCCACTGAACGCTGAACTCATACTCCGGTGCCAGCCGTGCCATGGCCTGCTCCAGCCGGGCATAACCGATGGCACACCAGGGGCAGGCGATATCGGAAACGATATCTATCTGAATCTTGTTCATAATGGATCCTGTTCGATTAGAGGAGTTCACGCGTGACCTTGATTATGCGCCCTTCTACGGTGCACTGTATCTTTTCTTCGATCTGGCTGCACTGGGATTCAACCTCGCGTCTCGAGGCCGCCACCACCACAAAGGACCATTCGCTGGCATCGTGCCTGTTGTGTTCACCACTTTCGCAGACCGCCACCGCCGGGTTGCGCCCGAACCGTTCGTGCATGCCGCCCATGCGTTGGCGTTTTTCCTTCAGAGAGCGACACCCCGGCAGCGAAAAGGTGATGGTCAGAATGCCGATATGCATGTCGTGCTCCTTATGCTGTGCTGAACAGACTAGTCTTTTCTAACCATTCAGACCATGCCATTGGGCCAGGCCTTGCGTTTTAACTCTGTGATCATGCTGTTCAGGCGAGCGGATGCAGGCTGAACCAGCCCGCTATCGCGTTAGTGCGGTATTTTTTTTCGGTGGGATGTGTGCCGTTGCGGCGTGGCCTGCGTTCCCACGCGGAGCGTGGGAACGAGAAAGAGATTGCTTCTTTTATTCCATATTCAGCGCCAGTTCGTCCGGGTAGCCGCGTTCGCGGGCCAGGCGGAGGGCTTCCCGCTCTACCTCGGCAGCGCTCTGGCCCTCGGTCAGTGCGAGACTGGGTGACAGCGGCAGGTCTGTCATTTCTATCCAGCCCAGGTCGCCCAGCCTGCCGACGATACGGTCGGCGGCGGTCAGCGCCGAACTGGCCTTGACGATTTCCACCCGGGCATAGTTCATGCCTTCAAAGGAGACATCCGCCGCCCGCAGCCGGGGATCGGTGCCCGGGATCTGCTGGGCGCCGAACAGCGGCTTGCCGGCGGGTTCGGCATCATTGAAGGCGGGCAGCAGGCGTGCCAGGTGGGCGATGGCCCCTCGGGTGCGGCTCTCGATGTCGGGGGATTGCCAGCCTTGTTCCAGCTGGGCCTGATAGGGTTGTGGCAAGCGCGGCTGGGCGCTCTGCTCGCAGCTGGCGACCAGGCCGTTCTTGAACAGGGTAATGCTGTCGGTCATGCCGTGCAGCTGAAAGATACCGTTCGGATAGGGTGTCAGCTGGGCCATGCCTTGGGGGGTGCCCCGCTCGCCGTGGAAGATAACCTCGGGCCATTGTTCCGCGCGGTGCCAGCGGGCGAGATAGGCGGCCTTGTATTCCACCAGGCGCTGGCGCCGGTAACCGGCCATGTCATCGACCTGTCCGGTGCGAAAGCCGCAGGCATTGACCAGAAAGTCCACCCTGAACTGCCGCGCCTGCCCCTGATGGTCGCGGCCGTGCACCAGCCAGCCATCCCGGGTGTGTTGCAGTTCCATGGCCCGGGTATCAAAATGCAGCTCGCAGTGCGGCGAGCCGTTCAGCGCCAGGGTGGCGGTGGCGGCCATGCGGAACAGGCTCCAGCCATATTCCTGCACCAGGATCAGCGGAAACTTGAGGCTATCGGGATCCAGATGATGGGCCAGCGGTATCATCCAGTCGTCAGGGGTTTCTGGTCGGGTCGGCAGGGGGCGATTGGCCAGCGCTTCAAACTGCGCGCGGCTGTAGCAGCGATAATAGTGCTCGGGATCGCCCAGCACCCGGTTGGCCGGATCTTCTGCCACCAGTCGTTGATATTCCCGGGCAACCTGTGCCAGCCGGGGCAGCAGTGCCTCGGCGTTGCCCGCATCGGATACCGGGGTGGCAATGACGGTGGGGCGACGATTGATGCTGTGCGGATAGGCGCGTACCGAGGCGATGGACTGGCGCAGCAGGGTCAGGCACTGCTCGTCGCTGATATCCCTATAGAGGTTGCCGCCGGCATGCAGATGGCAGATAGGCGGTCCGTTGACCAGGCCGTTGCTGGCTTCAATCAGTACCGAATGTATGCCCAGGTCGGCCAGCCGCAGGGCCACGGTGGCACCGGCAACGCCGCCGCCCAGTATGCCGACCCGCAGGGGGCCACCGGCGGTGACGTTGGAAAAATCGTGTTTCATCAAGCCTCAAAAAACAGGGTCGCAGGGTAAAGACAGGGGGCCTGTCCGAAGGCAGATACCTTCCGGGCGAGATATATACCTTCCGCATATGCTGCTGTAAACCCCGGGTTTTATCCGGGTATTGTGCGGCTGTCCCTTGATTGACCCTTTGCTACCCCGCGTTTGCCCGCAGCTCGTTGAGCATATCGCCAACCAGCGACAGCCGGGCCTTGGCATCCTGGCTTGGAATGGCAAAGCGCAACTTGGTCGGCCCCTCCATCTTGTAGATGCGCGGCTGGCTCTGCAGCAGGCCGACCAGATAACCCGGGTCCACCCTGGCATCCTGGGCAAAGCTGATGGTGCCGCCATTGGCGCCGGCGTCGATCTTGTCGATGCCGATCTCGCTTGCCTTGAGTTTGAGCCCGGCCAGCGCCACCAGGTTCTTGCCCGGCTCGGGCAGCAGGCCGAAGCGGTCGATCAGCTCTACCTGCAGTTCGCGCAGCGCGGCCTCGCTGTCGGCGGTGGCGATGCGCTTGTACATCGACAGCCGCATGTTCACATCGGGAATGTAGTCATCCGGCAGCAGCGCCGGCAGCCGCAGCTCGATCTCGGTTTGTGAACGCAGCAGCTGATCCAGCGCCGGCTCTTTGCCCGATTGCAGCGCCTTCACCGCCTGCTCCAGCATTTCCATATAGAGGCTGAAACCGATGGCGGTGATCTGGCCGCTCTGCTCGTCGCCCAGCAGCTCGCCGGCACCGCGGATTTCCAGGTCATGGGTGGCCAGGGCGAAGCCGGCGCCCAAGTCTTCCAGCGCCGAGATGGCCTCCAGCCGCTTCTTGGCGTCTGTGGTCATGCGTTTGGGATGGGGGGTCAGCAGGTAGGCGTAGGCCTGGTGATGGGAACGACCCACCCGGCCGCGCAGCTGGTGCAGCTGGGCCAGGCCCAGCCGGTCGGCCCTGTCCATGATGATGGTGTTGGCGGTGGGCACGTCGATGCCGGTTTCGATAATGGTCGAGCACAACAGCACATTGAAGCGCTGGTGATAAAAGTCGGACATCACCCGCTCCAGCTCCCGCTCGCGCATCTGGCCGTGGGCAACGGCGATGCGTGCCTCGGGTACCAGCTCGGCCAGGGCCTGGGCGCTGTTTTCAATGGTCTGTACCTCGTTGTGCAGGTAATAGACCTGGCCGCCGCGCTTGAGTTCGCGCAGTATGGCTTCGCGCACCAGGGCCGGATCCGACTCGCGTACGAAGGTTTTCACCGCCAGCCGTTTGGCGGGCGGGGTGGCGATGATCGACAGGTCGCGCATGCCGCCCATGGCCATGTTCAGGGTGCGGGGGATGGGGGTGGCGGTGAGGGTGAGGATATCCACATCGGCGCGCAGCGCCTTGATCTGATCCTTCTGGCGTACCCCGAATCTGTGCTCTTCATCGACGATCAGCAGCCCCAGATCCTTGAAGCGCACATCCTGACTGAGCAGCTTGTGGGTGCCGATCACGATGTCGATGGTGCCGTCGGCCAGGCCGAGCAGCGACTTGTCCTGCTCCTTGCCGGTCTTGAAGCGGCTGATCATCTCCACCCGCACCGGCCAGTTGGCGAAGCGGTCGCGGAAGTTGTCGTAGTGCTGCTGGGCCAGCAGGGTGGTGGGCACCAGCACCGCCACCTGCTTGCCGCCGTGTACCGCTACAAAGGCGGCGCGCATCGCCACTTCAGTCTTGCCGAAGCCCACGTCGCCGCACACCAGCCGGTCCATGGCCTTGGGCTGGGTCATGTCGGTCAGCACCGCATTGATGGCCATCAGCTGGTCGTCGGTTTCCTCGAAGGGGAAGGCATCGGCGAACTGGCGGTAGGCGCTCTTGTCGTGGGGGATGGCCTGGCCCGGCTTGGCGGCCCGGCGCGCATAGACATCAAGCAGTTCGGCGGCCACGTCGCGCACCTTCTCGGCCGCCTTGCGCTTGGCCTTGGCCCAGGTATCGTTGCCGAGCCGGTTGAGGCTGGGCTCGTCGGCGCCGCTGTAGCGGCCGATCAGGTGCAGGGCGGTCACCGGCACATAGAGCTTGTCGCCGCCCGCATATTCCAGGGTCAGGTACTCGGAGGTGAGCCCGCCGGCGTTGAGGGTCTGCAGGCCCATATAGCGGCCGACCCCGTGATCCAGGTGCACCACCGGCTGGCCGATGGACAGCTCGGCCAGGTTGCGGATCAGGGTATCGGGGCTGAGCGTGGCGGACTTTTCCCGCCGTCGGCGCTGGATCACCCGGCCACCGAGCAGATCGCCCTCGCAGATCAGCGCCAGCTGTTCACCCAGAATAAAACCTTGGGCGAGGGGGCCAATCAGCAGCCCTTGTGATGCATTACCGTCCAGGAAGCGAGCCAGGCTGTCGCAGGGCGTCGGCTTGAGGCCGCTGTCCGCCAGCAGTTCCAGCAACGCCTCGCGGCGGCCGGCGGTTTCCACCGAAAACAGCACCCGGCCGGGAAAATCCCGGCAGAATGCCTGCAGCCGGGCCAGGGGCGCGCTCTTCTGGTGTTCGACTTCAAGGGCGGGCAGGGGGCTTACCGGGGCATTGAGCCGGTCGCCCTTTTCGGCCACCGGCTCTGCGTTCAGTACCAGCTGGGGATAGGCCTTGAGGGCGCTGTTCAGGGCCTCCGGCGGCAGGTACAGGCTGTCAGGGGCCAGCAGCGGGCGCAGGCTGTCGTGGCGGCGGTCTTCGTAGCGCGACTGCACATCGGCCCAGAAGTCCTCCGCCGGCTGGGTCAGCTCGCCCTGGGTCAGCACCAGGGTGTCGGCGGGCAGGGAATCGAACAGGGTCTCGGTCTGCTCGAGAAACAGCGGGAAGTAATACTCGATACCGGCGGGAAACTGGCCCTGGCTGACCCTGTGATAGAGGGCCTCGGGCTCGTTGCGCAGGGCGAAGCGTTCCCGGTACTGGCCCCGAAAGCGTTCGATGGCGGCGGCATCGGTGGGAAATTCCCGCGCCGGCAGCAGGCGAATTTCGTCGACCTTGTCCCGGGAGCGCTGGCTGTCCGGATCGAAGGGCCGCAGGGTGTCCACCTCGTCATCGAAGAAATCGATGCGATAGGGTTCATCCGCGCCCATCGGGAACAGGTCGAGCAGGGCGCCGCGGGCGGCAAATTCGCCGTGTTCCAGCACCTGCTCCACCGCCCGGTAGCCGGCCTGCTCCAGCCGGGAGCGCAGGCCGTGCAGATCCAGCTTGTCGCCGGTGCGCACCAGCAGGCTGTTATGTTCCAGGTACTGTCTCGGTGGCGTGCGCAGCATCAGGGTGCTGACCGGTACGATCAGCAGGCCCCGGCCCAGGGCGGGCAGGCCATAGAGGGTTTCCAGTCGCTGGGAGATAATATCCTGGTGGGGAGAAAAGCTGTCGAAGGGCAGGGTTTCCCAATCGGGGAACAGGCACACCGGTAGCCGGTTGTCGGCCAGCAGATGGCCGACTTCCTGCTCCAGGCGCTGGGCCGAGGGGGTGTCGGCGACCACCAGCAGTACCAGGTGAGGGTGGCGTTGTACCTGCTGGGCAATGGCCAATGCCAGGCTGCTGCCCGTGAGATTGCCCAGGCTGGCCTTGGGCCTGGGGATCGGGCTCTTGATATCTATTGTTGTCATGGGTCCACTGGAGCTTGTTGCGTCATCCGCGAACCTTTATTATTCCGCAACTCGCGGGTGACGTAAAACCCTTTGCAAA
Organism: Zobellella maritima; assembly: GCF_003075035.1. GTDB lineage: Bacteria > Pseudomonadota > Gammaproteobacteria > Enterobacterales > Aeromonadaceae > Oceanimonas > Oceanimonas maritima. The sequence goes on from NZ_QCZE01000001.1 coordinate 577,405, forward strand.
ACGGATGATTATACCATGTTTCAACCCCTGATCCTGATGTTGGGTCTCAGGTATGCGGGCGCCCGGGGGCGCCGTAGTTTTGCCTCGTTTGTTTCCTGTTTCTCGACCATCGGCATCCTGCTGGGGGTGGCGGCACTGATCCTGGTGTCGGCGGTGATGAATGGCTTCGAGCAACAGCTCAAGGATCGGCTGCTGGGGGTGATCCCCCATGCCCTGGTGACCAATGATCAGCGCCGGCTGGCCGATCCCGGCCAATATGCCCCGCTGTTTGCCGATCAGCCCAGGGTAAAGGCCAGCGCGCCCTTTATCCAGGCGGAAGCCATGGTGCAGGGGCCCGGCCACCTGACCGGGGTCGAGCTGTACGGGGTGGATTTTGCCGATTTTCCGGCGGACGATCCGCTGCTGACCGGTATGAACGGCCAGGCCCGGGAATTCTTCGAGTACCTGCCCTACGGCCTGGTGATGGGCGCCGGCGTGGCCCGCAGTCTGAACGTGGAGCCGGGGGATCAGGTGCGGGTCACGGTCACCGAAGGCAGCCGCTTTACCCCCCTGGGGCGGGTACCCAGCCAGCGGTTGTTTACCCTGGTGGGTACCTTCAGCACCGGCACCGATGTCGACAACCAGCTGGTGCTGGCGCGGCTAGGGGACGCGGCCAAGCTGCTGCGCTATGGGCCTGAGCAGGCCACCGGGCTGCGGCTGTGGCTGCACGATGCCTTTGAGGTCGATCGGCTGGCGCCGCTGCCGGAGGGGCTGACCCTGGCCAGCTGGCAGCAGAGCCGGGGCGAGCTGTTCCAGGCGGTGGCCATGGAGAAACGGCTGATGAGCCTGATGCTGGCGCTGATCATCCTGGTGGCGGCGTTCAATATACTGTCGTCCATGGTGATGGTGGTGACCGACAAGGAGGCCGAAATTGCCATGCTGCAGACCCTGGGGTTGAGCCGCTTGCGGGTGATGGGGGTGTTCATGATCCAGGGCGGCTTCAGCGGCGTGCTCGGCTCCCTGCTGGGCTTTGGGCTGGGGCTGGTGCTGTGCTTCAACCTGGACGCCGTGCTGGGAACACTCGGCATCAACTTCTATTCGGCGGCGGGCGGTAACAGCCTGCCGGTGCAGCTGGACAGGCTCCAGCTGGTATTTATCCTGTTTTCCACCCTGTTGTTGTGTGTGCTGGCCAGCCTGTATCCGGCCTGGCGGGCGGCACAGGTTCATCCTGCCGAGGCATTGCGTTATGAGTAACCCCCTGTTAGTCGTAGAAAAGTTGACCAAGGCCCATCAGGACGGTGAGCGTGATGTACAGATCCTCGACGGAGTCAGCATGACTCTGAGCGCGGGCGAGAGTTTGGCGGTGGTGGGCAGTTCGGGCTCGGGCAAGAGCACCTTGCTGCATCTGCTGGGCTGCCTGGATGCGCCCACCAGTGGCCGGGTTCAGGTGGAAGGGCAGGATCTGCACCGGCTGTCGGACCGGGCCCAGGCCCGCTTCCGCAACCAGAAGCTGGGCTTTGTCTATCAGTTTCATCACCTGCTGGGGGAGTTTACCGCCCTTGAAAACGCCGCCATGCCGTTGCTGATTGCCGGCGTGGCCGTTGCCGAGGCCCGGGAGCGTGCCCAGGCGCTGCTCTCCCGGGTGGGGCTGGGCCATCGGCTGGAACACAGGCCCTCGGCGCTGTCCGGTGGTGAGCGCCAGCGGGTGGCCATCGCGCGCGCCCTGGTCAATCGTCCCCGGCTGGTGTTGGCCGACGAGCCCACCGGTAACCTGGATGCCCACAGCGCCGCCGACGTCTTTGCCCTGTTGGCCGAACTGCAGGCGGAGTCGGGCACCGGCCTGGTGGTGGTAACCCATGATCTGACGCTGGCGGCACGCCTGGACAGGCAGGCCCGGCTGGTGGATGGCCGGCTGCAGGAGGCGCACTGATGTTTCGTCCTCTCAGCCTGTTCCTGGGCTGGCGTTTCAGCCGGGCCAAACGGCGCAACCGCTTTATTTCCTTTATTTCCGCCGCCTCCATCATGGGTATTGCCATCGGGGTCGGCGCGCTGATCCTGGGATTGTCGGCGATGAACGGCTTCCAGCGGGAGCTGGAGCAGCGGATCCTGGCGGTAATTCCTCATGGCCAGCTGACCACGGCCCAGGGGCCGGTGGATAACTGGCGGGGTATAGTGGCGCACCTGACCTCGGCCCCGGGGATCCTGGCCGCCTCGCCCCATGTGCCGCTGGACGGTTTGCTGAGCAAGGGCTCCAAGCTGAAGGCGGTGCAGTTGCAGGGCATCGAGCCCGGGCTTGAGGCGCAGATCTCGGACCTGTCGGCCTTTATCGAGGGCGGCAATTTCAATGAGCTGCAGCCGGGGGCGCGTCAGCTGATCCTGGGGCAGGCCATCGCCCGGCAGCTGGAGCTTGAGCTGGGTGACACGGTGTCCTTGTTGTTGCCGACACCCGGCAGCCAGGGCTTTGGCTCACCCGAGCGGCACAGCTTCACCCTGGTGGGGATACTGGCCCTGGGCGGCCAGCTGGACACGGTGCTGGGCTATACCCACCTGGAGGATGCCCAGCAACTGCGGGAATTGGGGGAGGGCGTGACCGGATTCCACCTCAAGGTGGATGAGGTGCTGAGCGCGGACGCCCTGACCATGAATGCGGCCATGGCCTTGCCCAGCCCCTTCTATGTGGACAGCTGGATGCGCAGCCAGGGCAACATCTACCGGGATATCCAGCTGGTGCGTACCCTGATGTATGTGGTGCTGCTGCTGGTGATGGCGGTGGCCAGCTTCAATATCGTGTCGACCCTGGTGATGGCGGTCAACGAGAAGAAGGGGGATATCGCCATCCTCAAGACCATGGGCGCCGGGCCCTGGCAGATCCGCGGTGCCTTTGTGGTGCAGGGCATGCTCAATGGGGTGCTGGGGGTGGTGATTGGCGCCCTGTTGGGCGGGCTGCTGTCCCGCCAGCTGTCGGCCCTGGTGCGCTGGTACGAAAATGCCAGCGGTCACCACCTGCTCAATCCGGAGATCTATTTTATCGACTTTATTCCCACTGAGTTCCACTGGGCGGACCTGTGGCTGGTGACGGGTTCGGCGCTATTGCTTATCTTTGTCGCTACCCTGTATCCGGCCTGGCGCGCCGGCCGGCTGTTGCCCAGCCAACTGTTGGGAGAGGCCTGAAGCTCTTTCCTGGTGGGAGCGTCGATTGGCAGGAGGGGGCGATCCCTGTGGGAGCGTCGACCTCGGCGCGATAATATCCGCAGGATATTCAGAGGTCTTGAAGCCAATCGCCGCGATATGCCTTGCTGTAGGAGGGGCGACCTTTGTGGGAGCGTCAACCCCGGCGCGATAATATCCGACGGATATTCAGTGTTCTTGAAACTAATCGCCTCGGGATCGGGCTTCCTGCAACTACATTGATGGCCTTTCGGCCCACTCGCCGCGAGGTCGCGCCTCCCACAGGGTCATCTGCCGGTTTTTGAGCTTGCTGGAGGAGGGACGACCTTTGTGGGAGCGTCGACCCCGGCGCGATAATATCCGAAGGATATTCAGTGGCCTTGAAACTAATTGCCGTGGGATCGGGCTTCCTGCAACTACATTGATGGCCTTTCGGCCCACTTGCCGCGGGGTCGCGCCTCCCACAGAAGCAGGAGCTGCTGCCGGGTTTGGGTTTGCTGTAGGAGCGTCGACCTCGGCGCGATAATATCCGAAGGATATTCAGTGGCCTTGAAACTAATTGCCGTGGGATCGGGCTTCCTGCAATGACATCTTGATGGCCTGGCGGCCAACTCGCCGCGGGGTCGCGCCTCCCACAGGGTCATCTGCCGGTTTTTGAGCTTGCTGGAGGAGGGACGACCTTTGTGGGAGCGTCGACCCCGGCGCGATAATATCCGCAGGATATTCAGTGGCCTTGAAACCAATGCCCCGGGGTGAACTTCCTGCAATTACATCTTGATGGCCTGGCGGCCAACTCGCCGCGGGGTCGCGCCTCCCACAGGGTCATCTGCCGGTTTTTGAGCTTGCTGGAGGAGGGACGACCTTTGTGGGAGTGTCGACCCCGGCGCGATAATATCCGCAGGATATTCAGTGGTCTGATGCCATATCGCTGCGAGATGCCTTGCTGTGGGAGTGTTGACCCCGGCGCGATAATATCCGCAGGATATTTGATGGCCTTGAAACTAATTGCCGCGGGGGCGCGCCTCCTACTGCCTTCTGCTCACTGTTATAAACGGCTCTGGCGCCGGTGTTTCCAGCGGCGCAGCACCGTCCAGCGCCACAGGCCGTGGATCGTCATAAAACCGGTGGCGGCACTGACCAGCCCCAGCACGGCACAGCCCAGCAGGAACGGCGGCCCGGCGGTGCTCATGGCGCTGGTCAGCCAGCTGAGGCTTAACTCGAAATGCTGGTAGTGGTGGGGTTTGTCCAGCAGGAACGAGCCCAGCCGGTAGGAGAAATAGAACATGGGCGGCATGGTAATGGGATTGGTGACCCACACCAGCGCCATCGACAGGGGCAGGTTAACCCGAAAAAAAATGGCCATGCTGGCGGCCAGCAACATCTGAAAGGGGATCGGCATCCAGGCGCAGAGCAGGCCGACGGCAAAGGCGCCGGCGGCGGAGTGACGGTTCAGATGCCACAGGTTATTGTCATGCAGGCGGTCGCCAAGCAATTGTAAGTGCTTGTTATTTTTGATGGTGCCCGGGTCGGGCATCAAGCGTCGTAAGGTTTTTTTTGGCATCTGCTCCAGGTCCGCAATACTTACCCCATGGATAAGCGGCTGTTCTGTTTCTGCTCCGGTGTGTCATCCAGTTTGATCTGGCCCTGGTTGCCACCCTGGGACTGGTGGCTGCCGTTGACACTCTTGTGTCTGCTTGTGCTACGGCGCTTCCTGCTCGGTGGCTGGGTGCTGCTGGGGGTATTATGGATTTTCAGCTATAGCCACTGGCAACTCAACTGGCTGACCCAGCCCGAGTTGACCGTCAGGAGTCACATTATAGCGGGTCAGGTTGTCGCCTCCTACCCCAAAGAAGAAACGACGGGTCGGCTGATTGTTAGGCTGGAAAGCCTGAATGGTCAAGCACTTTCCCCCCAACCCCGGATACTTTTGGCTTGGTATGGGCAGGGACCCATACCGGCACGGGGTGATCGTATCGGTTCTGTCACCCGCCTGATGCCGCCCCACAGCCTGCAGAACCCGGGTGGTTTCAACAGTGCCCGTTGGCTGTTGGGGCAGGGGATCACCGCCCGCGGCTACCTGACTGGTCTGCTGTCCCACGCGCCCGCACCGGTTACGCTGCGGAGCAGGCTATTGAGCCGTTTCGAGGATGCCACCGAGGGACTGGCTGCCCGGCGCTGGCTGCTGGCGCTGAGTTTCGGTGAGCGGGGCGAGTTGGCGCCCCGGGACTGGGACACGCTGCGGGCCCTGGGGGTGAGCCATCTGTTCGCCATTTCCGGCCTGCATATCGGCCTGCTGGCCGCCCTCGGCTATGGCCTGGGCAGCCTGACCGGCCGTGCCTGGCTGGCGGCCCTGGGCGGTGCGGCCCTGGCGCTGATGTATGCCTGGCTGGCGGGATTTTCGCTGCCGACCCAGCGGGCCCTGCTGATGCTGCTGCTCTGGCTTGGGCTCGGCGGCCTGGGTCGGTACTGGAGCGGGCGGCGCATACTGCTGGTGTGTTGTACCCTCTTGTTGGCCGGCCAGCCCTGGCTAATATTCAACCAGGGCTTCTGGCTGTCGGTGCTGGCGGTCGCCGCCTTGCTGGGTTCCCGGCTGCTGTTTCGCCGGCAAGGGCTGGTCGCTTTGCAACTGGCCCTGACCCTGCTGCTGTTGCCCCTGTTGTTGCTGTTGTTCGGCGGCTTCAGCTGGCTGTCGCTGCCCGTCAACCTGGTGCTGATCCCGCTGTTTTCCCTGTTGTTGATCCCGCTGTTGCTGTTGGCCTGTCTGCTGCTGGTACCCGTGCCCGGGCTGGCCCTGCCTTTGCTGGCGTTGCTGGATGGGCTGTTTGTCCGGTTGATGGCGGTCCTGGAGTGGCTGGTAGGCACCCTGTCTCCCTGGTGGCCGCTGTCCGCCTGGGGCCAGGGAGCCCTGTTGTTGCTGGTACTGATGTTGATGGCCGGGCTGCTGCCCGGGGCGCGTCGGCTCTGGCTGCTCGGCCTGTACCTGCTGTTGCTGAAGGCCTGGCCCGGGCCGGTCTGGGAGGTCCGGGTGCTGGATGTCGGCCAGGGGCTGTCGGTGCTGGTCACCCAGGGCGGGCAGGCGCTGCTGTATGATACCGGCAATCGTTTCCCGTCGGGATTCAACATGGCAGACGGTGTAATACTGCCGTTGCTGAACGAACTGGGCATCCGCCGGCTGGATTACCTGGTGATCAGCCATAACGACAGGGATCACAGCGGCAATCGAGACTACCTGGCGCGGACGCTGTCCGTCGACCGACGCTGGGGGGCTTGGCCGGACGGGCAGGGGTGTCGGGCCGGTCAACTGCAACACTGGCAATCCCTAACCCTGGAGGTGCTCTGGCCCGAGCAGCTCAGCGGTCACAGCAACAATGACTCCTGTGTCCTGCGTATCTCCGACGGCCGGCTGGCGGTGTTGCTGACCGGCGATATCGAGGAATGGGCCGAGCAGCGGCTGCTCCGCAGCGGACAACGATTGCAGGCCCAGTTGTTACTCAGTCCCCACCATGGCAGCGGCAGCTCGTCCAGCCCGGCCTTCAACCGGGCGGTGGCGCCGAGTCTGGTGGTGCATACCGCGGGCTTCGCCAACCGCTGGGGTTTTCCTGCGGACGAGGTGGTGGCCCGCTTTGAGCGGCAAGGGGTCGAGCAGTATGTCACCGGTCAGCATGGCATGCTGCATTTCACCGCGCAGGGGGATCAATGGCGCCTTGTTAACCGGTGGCGAGCGGGTCCCTGGTATAATCGGCTCAATGCTTGGTTGAATGGGCGGAAGTCGTTAGAATAGCCGCTTATTTTTCTAGGCAGAGACCTTATGTCAGAACAAGCACACTCCTCATCCTGGCCGGTTTTGAAACGCCTGCTGGGCTATGTGAAGGAGCGCAAGCTCGGCCTGGTGGCCGCCATCATCGGCATGGCCGGTTATGCCGCCGTCGACACCACCTTCGTCTATTCCATCAAGCCGCTGATCGACGAGGGCCTGACCGGCCAGGATCCCGCCGTGCTGAAGTGGATGCCGCTGTTTGTGATCGGCATCGTTTTCCTGAGGGGTGTTTGCACCTTTCTGTCCAACTATTGCATGGCCTGGGTCGGCAACCATGTGGTGATGTCGCTGCAGCAACAGGTATTCGGTAAGCTGATGGCAATGCCGGTGGCGTTTTTCGACCGCCACAATACCGGCACCCTGCTGTCGAAGGTGACCTATGACGCCTCCCAGGTGTCGTCGGCGGCGAGTTCGACCCTGGTGACCCTGGTACGGGAAGGGGCCACGGTGATCGGCCTGCTGGGGCTGATGTTTTATCATTCCTGGCAGCTGTCGCTGATCTTCTTCGCGGTGGGGCCGGTGGTGGGCGTGCTGATCGCCGTTATCAGCCGCCGCTTTCGCCGCATCAGCCGGGGCATGCAGGATGCCATGGGCAATATCACCAGCAGCACCGAGCAGATGCTCAAGGGCCATAAGGAAGTGCTGATGTTCAACGGCCAGCGGGTGGAGGCCGGCCGTTTCCAGGGGGTGAGCAACCGGGTGCGCCAGCAGAACATGAAGATGGTGGCGGCCGATGCCATCGGTACCCCGGTGGTACAGGTGATCGCTTCCTTCGCGCTCGCCGTGCTGCTCTATGTGTCCACCTTCGACGGTGTCCAGGACAGCCTGACCCCGGGCACTTTTACCGTGATCGTGACCTCCATGATGATGCTGATGCGGCCGCTGAAGAGCCTGACCCAGGTCAATGTCTCCTATCAGCGGGGCATCGCCGCCTGCCAGAGCCTGTTTGGCCTGCTCGACAGCGAAGGCGAGCAGGATCAGGGCCGTCGGCCTCTGAGCCGGGCACAAGGGCAGGTGGAGTTCGACCAAGTGACCTTCCGTTATCCGACCAAGGACACACCGGCCCTGAAAGGGGTGAGCTTTACCCTGGCGCCGGGCAAGACCATCGCCCTGGTGGGCCGCTCCGGTTCCGGCAAGAGCACTATCGCCAGCCTGTTGACCCGTTTCTACGATATCGACGAGGGTGAAATCCGCCTCGATGGGGTCGATATCCGGGACTACCGGCTCAGCGATCTGCGCCGACAGTTTGCCCTGGTGTCCCAGCACGTGCATTTGTTCAACGACACCATCGCCAACAACATCGCCTATGCCGCCGAGGGTGAATACAGCCGGGAGCAAATCATCGCGGTGGCGAAAATCGCCTATGCGGACGAATTTATCAACAAGCTGGAACAGGGCTACGACACCCTGATCGGCGAAAACGGCGCCAGCCTGTCCGGCGGCCAGCGCCAGCGGATCGCCATTGCCCGGGCGCTGTTACGCAATGCCCCCCTGCTGATCCTGGACGAGGCCACCTCGGCGTTGGATACCGAGTCCGAACGCCATATCCAGGCGGCGCTGGATAACCTGCGCAAGGACAGGACCTCGTTGGTGATCGCCCACCGCCTGTCTACCATTGAGAATGCCGATGAAATCCTGGTGATAGACGAGGGCCGGATCGTCGAGCGGGGGGATCATCACAGCCTGATGGCCAGCCAGGGAGTCTATGCCCAGCTCAGGGCCATCCAATTCGGGGACCAGTGATGCAGGCCTGGTACCGCACGCCGACCTGGCTGTGGTTGCTGCTGCCCTTCAGCCTGCTGTTCGGACTGATTGCCGGGGTGCGCCGGCGGCTGTTCAGATGGGGGCTGAAACCGGTTTACCGGGCCCCGGTGCCGGTGGTCATAGTGGGCAACCTCAGTGTCGGCGGCAACGGTAAGACACCGCTGGTGATCTGGCTGGTGGAATGGTTGCGCAAACAGGGCTTTCGCCCCGGGGTGATTAGCCGGGGCTATGGCGGCAAGAGCGAGACGTATCCCCTGCGGCTGACGGGCGATACCGGGCCTGAACAGGCCGGCGACGAGCCGGTGCTGATCCATCGCCGCTGCGGTTGCCCGGTGGTGGTGGCCCCCGACCGGGCCGCCGCTGCCCGACAGCTGGTGACTCTGGGGGTAGATATCATCATCAGCGACGATGGCCTGCAGCATTACGCCCTGGCGCGGGATATCGAACTGGTGGTGGTGGACGGCCAGCGCCGCTTCGGCAATGGTTATCTGCTGCCGATGGGGCCCTTGCGCGAAGGTCTTTGGCGACTCGGCGGGGTCACTGCGGTGGTCAATAACGGCGGTCCCGCGGCACCGGGAGAATACCTGATGACGCTGGCGTCGGGGGAGCTTAACGCCGTAGGCGAAGGTGAGGGACCGTGCCCCTCCGTCGGCAGCCAGGTCCATGCCATGGCCGGGATCGGCAATCCGGGCCGCTTTTTTACTACCCTCACCGAGCAGGGCTTTGTACTTGACCGGCGGTTGGCGCTGGCCGACCATAAGGGAGTGACCCCCGCTGCGCTGGCCGAGGTGCAGTCCCGGCCCCTGTTAATGACCGAAAAAGACGCGGTAAAGTGGCGGGGCGGCCATGACGATGCCTGGTTTCTGCCCGTCGACGCCCATCTACCGGGCGAGTTTGAACAATTGCTGTTAACCCGTTTAAAGGAGCTCCACCATGGCCATTGATGCCAAACTGGTAGAAATCATCGCTTGTCCCGTGTGCAAGGGCAAGCTGCAGCTGGACAGGAAGCACAATGAGCTGGTGTGCCGGTTTGACCGCCTGGCCTACCCGATCACCGAAAACATCCCTGTGCTGCTGGAAAATCGCGCCCGTAAACTGGATCTGGACGAGCTGCCCGGATGAGCTTTATCGTTGTAATTCCCGCCCGTTTCAGCTCGACCCGGCTGCCCGGCAAACCCCTGGCCGATATTCACGGCAAGCCGATGATCCAGTGGGTGGTGGAGCAGGCGCAAAAGAGCGCCGCCCATCGGGTGGTGGTGGCCACTGATGATAGGCGAATCGCCGATGCCTTGGCGGGGCTGGAGGTCGAGGTCTGCATGACCGCTGCCGATCATGATTCGGGCACCGAACGGCTGGCCGAGGTGGTGGAAAAACTGGCGCTGCCAGCCGACGAGATAGTGGTCAATGTGCAGGGCGATGAGCCCCTGCTGCCGCCCGAACTGGTGGATCAGGTCGCCGCGCTGCTAGCCGGCAGCCAGGCACCGATGGCGACCCTGGCGACGCCGATCGAGGAGGCCGAACAGCTGCAGGATCCCAATGTGGTCAAGGTGGTGACAAGCAGTGGCGGCCATGCCCTGTATTTCAGCCGAGCGCCCATCCCCTGGGACAGGGACGGCATGGCGAAGGCCGCGCCGGATCTCAGCTTGTGTCTGCGTCATATCGGCATCTATGCCTACCGGGCCGGTTTTATTCAACGTTATATCAGCTTGCCAACTAGCCCGCTGGAACAGCTGGAAAAACTGGAGCAGTTGCGGGTGCTCTGGCATGGTGAACAGATAGCCCTGGCCCAGGCGCGGGTGCTGCCCCCGTCCGGGGTGGATACCCAGGCCGATCTGGATGCCATACGGCGCCTGCTGGCCGCCGGTTGAATGACATAATTTGCTGCAAAAAAAAACATCTCGGGGTAAAGTTCCCCGCATAACGAGAGGGGCGTTACCGGCCCTGAAAACGGAAATATCTGAGGATAAATATGATTACCCTGGGTGAGTACATAGTTAAAAAGCAGTCCGAATACCCCAATGCCACGGGAGAGCTGACCTCGCTGCTGTCGTCCATCCGTCGGGCGGCCAAGGTGGTGAACCGGGAAATCAACCGCGCCGGCCTGGTGTCGGACATCATCGGCGGCAGCTTTGGCCGCGAAAATGCCCAGGGTGAAGTGCAGCAGAAGCTGGATGTATTCGCCAACGATATTTTCAAGGCGGCGCTGGAGGCCCGGGGTGAGGTCTGCGGTATCGCCTCTGAAGAAGAAGACGATTTCGTGGTATTCGACAGCCACACCAGCGCCAACTCCAAATACGTGGTGCTGATGGATCCGCTGGACGGCTCCTCCAACATCGATGTCAACGTGTCCATCGGGACCATCTTCTCCATCTACCGCCGGATCAGCGAACCGGGCGAGCCGGTAACCCTGGAAGATTTCCTGCAGCCGGGGGTCAACCAGATCGCCGCCGGTTACGTGGTGTATGGCTCATCCACCATGCTGGTGTATACCACCGGCAATGGCGTGCATGGCTTTACCTACGATCCCTCTCTCGGCTCCTTCGGCCTGTCCCACGAGAATATCCGTATCCCCGAGCAGGGCCAGATCTACTCCATCAATGAAGGTAACTACATCAAGTTCCCTGAAGGTGTGAAAAAGTACATCAAGTTTTGCCAGGAAAAGGACGAGGAAAGCAAGCGGCCCTATACCTCCCGCTATATCGGCTCCCTGGTATCCGACTTCCACCGCAATATGCTCAAGGGCGGCATCTATATCTACCCTTCCGGTACCAGCGCTCCCAACGGCAAGCTGCGGCTGCTGTATGAGTGCAACCCGCTGGCGTTTCTGGCGGAGCAGGCCGGTGGCCAGGCGACCGACGGCTACCGTCGTATCATGGAAATCAAACCGACCGAGCTGCATCAGCGCACCCCCTACTTTGTCGGTTCCAGCCGCATGGTGGACAAGGCCGGTGAGTTTATGAGCCAGTATTCGAGCCCGGAGACGGAATAACCCCGGGTCCGGATCAACAAGGCGCTTCGGCGCCTTTTTTTATGGCTTATGCTTACCCTGTGCACTGGATGGAGCCATAACCATGTGGAACAGAGACAGCTGTCTGCCGCTGCTGGGGGTGTTGGTCGCCGATGCGGCGAGTCTGGGGCTGCATTGGCTATATGACAGGGGACGTATTGCAGATGTCGTGCAACGGGAAGGCGGCTGTGTGTTTCTCACCCCCGATGCGGCCGATTATCAGGATGCAGCCGGATACTTCGGCTATCCCGATAAAAGCTCCGGGGATCAGTCCGGCTATGGTGAAACGGCCCTGCTGGCCGCCGAGGTGATGGCGGCCGAGGGAGGTTGGAACAGCGCTGCCTATCAACGGGCCTTTGTACGGCATTTCAGTGCCGGTGGCCGTTATCAGGGGTATATCGACAGGCCGACCCGGGCCCTGCTCGAGACCCTGCAGGGGCCGGCCGAAGACTGGCCGCTTGAGTCGGGTTGCGACGATGAGCAGACGCCGGCCCTGGCCACGGTACCGGCACTCTGTGCCTGCTATCCGGAACCGAGTGACCTCGCACTCAAGGTCAGGGATGCCGCCGCCGTGAGCCATCGCCTGCCCGAGGTTCAGCAGGCTGCCCAAGCCCTGGCTCACAGCCTGAACCTGCTGTTGCGGGGGGCTCCCCTGGCTCAGGCGCTGCAGGTTATGGTGGACGATCTGCCGGGGGCATGGCAGGAGAGGGCGAGGGCGGCGTGCGAGGGCCGGCCGGGCCTCGATGAGTTGGCCGAACAATGGGGAACCGGCTGTGCTTTACATGAGAGTATCCCCGTATCCCTGGCACTGATCCGGCGTGCCGACAGTTATTCCCGGGCGATTACCGACAATATCCTGCTGGGGGGGGACAGCTGTGGCCGGGCCTTGCTGGTGGGTGCCCTGGCCGCCGCCCACTGGGGAGTTGGCGAAAAAGGCATTCCCGTGGGCTGGTTGTTACGGTTGAACGAACACCAGAGGATTGCCCGGCTGCTGGGCCGGCTGACTCCGCTGCATAAATAGGCTTCGGCTTGATCCAGAGCAATGTTGTGCCCTTTTAAAGACCTTGAGCTGCCCCTATATTATCAATGAGGTCAAAAAATAGACGCTCAAGGAGGTTTCAAATGGCAATTAAACGTTTGTCATCATCCAGGCTGGCACCCTGGAACTGGTTCAAGCATGAGCAGGATGAGCCCCTGACCATGGTGGGCAACGAGCAGGAACTGCATCCCCTTGCGCGTTTGCAACAGGATATGGAGCGCCTGTTCGAGCGCAACCTGCGCCGGTTCGGGAGTGATCTGCCACTGGGTGACTGGCCGGCTTTCAGTCAGCTCAAGCCCAGCATCGACATCAGTGAACGGGAAGGTTGCTATCTGATCAGTGTGGAAATTCCCGGTGTGAAAAAAGAGGATGTTACCCTGACCCAGGAAGGAGACAGGCTGGTCATTCGCGGAGAGAAGAAGCACGAGCATGAAGAAAAAAGTGACACCCTGCACCGGATCGAGCGCAGTTATGGTCATTTCCAGCGGGTGCTGACACTGCCCGCCGATGCCAGGACCGAGGATATCAGTGCTCAGTTCAAAGATGGGGTCTTAAAGGTAGAGGTGCCGCGTCAGGCCAATGCGGAGCATGCCTCCAAGCAGATCAATATTATCCAGCAATAAACACAAGGCCGGCATTGGCCGGCCTTGTTTTGCTATGCCATGGTCAATGGCGTTATTTCTCAACCTGGGACTTGAACTCGCGTTCGGCGGCGCCGGTATAAAGCTGACGCGGACGGCCGATCTTCTGCTTGGGATCGGAGATCATTTCGTTCCAGTGTGACATCCAGCCGACGGTACGGGCCAGGGCGAAGATCACGGTGAACATGCTGGTGGGAATACCGATGGCTTTCAGGATGATGCCCGAGTAGAAGTCGACATTCGGATACAGCTTGCGCTCAACGAAGTAGGGGTCGGACAGGGCAATGCGCTCCAGCTCCATGGCCACGTCCAGCAGCGGATCGCTGATCTTCAGATCATCCAGTACTTCGTGGCAGGTTTCGCGCATCACGGTGGCACGGGGATCGAAGTTCTTGTACACCCGGTGGCCGAAACCCATCAGGCGGAAGGGATCGTCCTTGTCCTTGGCGCGCTCGATAAACTCGGGAATACGGTCAACCGAACCGATTTCCTCGAGCATCATCAGGCAGGCTTCGTTGGCGCCACCATGGGCCGGACCCCACAGGGAGGCAATACCGGCGGCGATACAGGCGAAGGGGTTGGCGCCACTGGAGCCGGACAGGCGTACCGTACTGGTAGACGCGTTCTGCTCGTGATCCGCATGCAGGGTAAAGATACGGTCCATGGCCCGTTCAACAATCGGGTTGACCTTGTATTCTTCGCAGGGCACGGCGAACATCATGTTCAGGAAGTTGCCGGCGTAGCTCAGCTCGTTACGCGGATAGACAAAAGGCTGGCCGATGGAATACTTGTAGGCCATGGCAGCGATGGTCGGCAGCTTGGCGACCAGGCGATGGGCGGCAATTTCCCGGTGCTCCGGGTTATTGATGTCCATGGGCTCATGGTAGAAGGCTGACAGGCCGGCGATTACCCCGCAGACGATGGCCATCGGGTGGGCGTCACGACGGTAGCCCTTGAAGAAAGAAGAGAGCTGCTCATGGACCATGGTGTGGCGCATGATATTGCGATGGAAATCGTCATACTGCTTGGCGGTAGGGGCCTCGCCGTACAACAGGATATAACAGACTTCCAGGTAGTCTGCATTTTGAGCCAGTTGGTCTATGGGATAGCCGCGATGCAGCAGGATGCCCTTGTCACCGTCGATATAGGTGATTTCGGAGCGGCAGGAGGCTGTCGCCATGAAACCGGGATCGAAGGTAAAGTAACCGTGTGAGCCCAAGGAACTGATATCGATTACATCGTATCCAACAGTACCTGATGAAATAGGAAGCTCAATGGGATCCTTGCCGGGCAGATGCAGGGTGGCCTTTTGGTCAGCCATAACACGTCTCCTTGTTTTTTTATAATAGGTCCACGGGTCCGAATTGTTATGCACTTTTTATGGGAAAGTAAGCAGCAGCACGTCCCATGGTTCGGCCATATTGAAAACAGAACAAGGGGGGAATGTCAATTTTAGTCGTCCTGCCCATCAGCCGTAAACCCGGTTGTGGGATCAGCTTTACATATTTGGCAATTGTTGCCGAGCCTGCGTTGTATTTATTTCCCCCCCTCCTTATACTCGGCACCCGAGGGTATAGGATGCAGTTGTGGCCGTGCCTCAGATGCAGATAATGAAGGTGCAGTGACCGACCGGTCGCGGTGCCTGATTATGCTTTTCGTGTCACACCACATTTCCATATACCCGGGCAAAACTGTTAAAACAATAACTAACGTGCTCCATGGAGCTAGTGGGCAAGACCGTGACTAAAAAACAGAGACCTGTAAACCTCGACCTACGGACTATTCGCCAACCTGTCACAGCAATCGCATCTATCCTCCACCGGGTTGCCGGTGTCATCACGCTATTTGCGCTCGCCATCCTTATCTGGCTGCTCAGTTACTCGCTCTCTTCCGAGCAAGGGTTCCTGGCGGTCGTGGATATTCTCGACGGTTTCTTCGTCGGATTTATCCTCTGGGGTGTGCTGACTGCATTGGCCTATCACATAGTGGGCGGCGTACGCCATCTCATTATGGATCTGGGCTACTGTGAGGAGCTGGAGTCTGGTGCACAGAGTGCCAAGATAGCGTTCGGTGTGACCATCTTTCTGTCACTGTTGGCGGGGGTGTTGGTATGGTAACTAATTCTGCAACCTTCGGACGCAGCGGCGTGCACGACTTTATGTTGATCCGCGCTACTGCTGTAATTCTTACCTTATATACCATTTATCTGGTTGGCTTTATCGCCTTCAACGACATTACCTATGATGTCTGGACCGGCTTTTTCGCCAAAACCTCGACCAAGGTATTCACCCTCCTGGCGTTGTTCAGCGTGCTGATGCACGGCTGGATCGGTGCCTGGCAGGTACTGTCCGACTACATCAAGCCCGCCTTGTGGCGTGGTGTAGCCCAGTTCCTGGTGGTGGTTTTGTTGTTGGTCTATCTGCTGACCGGCATCGTCGTACTGTGGGGTGTATAAGGTGACTATTGCAATTCGCGAATTCGACGCCGTAGTAATTGGCGCCGGCGGTGCAGGTATGCGCGCCGCCTTACAAATAGCGGAATCCGGCAAGAGCTGTGCGCTGTTGTCCAAGGTTTTCCCGACTCGTTCACATACTGTATCCGCCCAGGGCGGGATCACGGTCGCGCTGGGCAATGCCCACGATGACGACTGGCAGTGGCACATGTACGACACCGTCAAGGGCTCCGATTACATCGGTGACCAGGACGCCATCGAGTTTATGTGCGAAACCGGACCCGAAGCCATCCTCGAGCTGGAGAAAATGGGTCTGCCCTTTTCCCGTTTCGACAACGGTCGCATCTATCAGCGTCCCTTCGGTGGTCAGTCCAAGGCCTTCGGTGGCGAGCAGGCGGCACGTACCGCCGCTGCCTCGGACCGTACCGGTCACGCCCTGCTGCACACCCTCTACCAGCAGAACGTCAAACACCAGACCACAGTGTTCTCCGAATGGTATGCCCTGGATCTGGTGAAAAACCAGGACGGCGACGTAGTCGGTTGTACCGCCATCGATATCGAAACCGGTGAGGTCGTCTACTTCAAGTCCAAGGCCGTGGTTCTGGCCACCGGTGGTGCCGGTCGTATCTATCAGTCCACCACCAATGCCCATATCAATACCGGTGACGGTGTCGGTATGGCCCTGCGTGCCGGGGTTCCGGTGCAGGACATGGAAATGTGGCAGTTCCATCCCACCGGTATCGCCGGCGCCGGCGTGTTGGTGACCGAAGGTTGTCGTGGCGAAGGCGGCTATCTGCTGAACAAGGACGGCGAGCGCTTCATGGAGCGTTACGCGCCCAACGCCAAGGACCTTGCCGGTCGTGACGTGGTGGCCCGTTCCATGATGATCGAGATCCGTGAAGGTCGCGGCTGCGAAGGTCCCTGGGGACCACATATCAAGCTGAAGCTGGATCACCTGGGTCAGGAAGTGCTGGAATCCCGCCTGCCGGGCATCTGCGAACTGTCGCGGACCTTTGCCCACGTGGATCCGGTCAAGGAACCCATCCCGGTTATCCCGACCTGTCACTACATGATGGGTGGCGTGCCGACCAACGTGAATGGCCAGGCCCTGAAGCTGGATGCCAACGGCAACGAAGTACCGGTCAACGGCCTGTTCGCGGTCGGCGAAATCGCCTGCGTTTCCGTGCACGGCGCCAACCGCCTGGGTGGCAACTCGCTGCTGGATCTGGTGGTATTCGGCCGCGCCGTGGGCAAGCACCTGACCTCGGCCCTGAATGAAATGGGCGAGAGCCGTAGTGCATCCGAGTCCGACCTGGATGCCTCCCTGGCCCGCTATAACCGTTGGGAAAGCACCCGCAACGGTGAAGATCCGGTTCAGATCCGCAAGGACCTGCAGCGCTGCATGCAGAACAACTTCTCGGTATTCCGTGAAGGCGATGCCATGGCCGAAGGTCTGGCCGAGCTGAAGGAAATCCGCGAGCGCCTGAAAACCGCCCGCCTGGATGACACCAGCCGCGACTTCAACACCCAGCGCATCGAGTGCCTGGAGCTGGACAACCTGATGGAAACCGCTTACGCCACCGCCGTGGCCGCGAACTTCCGTACCGAGAGCCGTGGCGCCCATTCCCGCTTCGACTATCCGGAGCGGGACGACGACAACTGGTTGTGCCATTCACTGTACAATCCGGAAAGCGAGTCCATGGCCAAGCGTGCCGTGAACATGTCACCGAAAACCCGTGAAGCTTTCCCGCCGAAAGCACGGACCTACTAAGGGGAGGGGATGATGCAAGTTACTATTTCTGTTTACCGCTACAATCCGGAAACCGACTCCGCTCCTCATATGAAGGACTACCGGCTGGACGTGTCCGAAGGCTCCGACATGATGGTGCTGGATGCCCTGCTGGCCCTCAAAGAGCAGGATCCGACCCTGGCTTTCCGTCGTTCCTGCCGTGAAGGCGTGTGTGGCTCCGACGGCCTCAACATGAACGGCAAGAATGGCCTGGCCTGTATTACCCCCCTGTCTGATCTGCTCAAGAAAGACAACAAGGTGGTAATTCGTCCGCTGCCCGGCCTGCCGGTGGTGCGTGACCTGGTGGTCGATATGACCCAGTTCTACACCCAGTGGGAAAAGGTCAAGCCCTTCCTGATCGCCGATGACAAGCTGCCGCCGGCGCGGGAGCATCTGCAGTCACCGGATGAGCGCGCCAAGCTGGATGGTCTGTACGAGTGCATCCTGTGCGCTTGCTGCTCCACGTCCTGTCCTTCCTTCTGGTGGAATCCGGACAAGTTTATCGGCCCGGCCGGTTTGCTGGCCGCCTACCGCTGGTTAATTGACAGCCGCGACACCGCCGCCGACGAGCGTCTGTCCGAACTGGATGACGCCTTCAGCGTATTCCGTTGTCATGGCATCATGAACTGCGTGAACGTATGTCCCAAAGGCCTGAACCCCACCAAGGCCATTGGTCATATCAAATCCATGCTGCTGAAACGGGCCGTTTAATCTGCCCAAGCTGTAAACCAGGCCGCCCATGGGCGGCCTTGACTCGACGCCCAGAATGACAGTTTTACTGTCGAGAAGTTAAAGGGATAATGATGCAAAATGGCGTAATGCAAGCCTGGCTGGAATCCTCTCACCTGGCCGGTGCCAATGCGACCTATGTAGAAGACCTGTACGAGGCCTACCTTGCTGATCCTGACTCCATTTCCGATCAGTGGCGCAGCGTGTTCGACGCTTTGCCGGCGAGCGATGGATCTCCGGAGCAACCCCACTCGCAAGTAAGAGATTATTTCCGCCGTCTGGCCAAAGACACCTCCCGCTATGCTACCCCGGTCAGTGATCCCCACACTGATGCCAAACAAGTGAAAGTCCTGCAGCTGATCAACGCCTACCGTTTTCGTGGCCATCAGAATGCAAACCTTGATCCCCTCGGGTTGTGGAAGCGTGACACCGTTGCCGAGCTGGACCCGGCCTTTCACAACCTGACCGGCGCCGATCTGGATGCTACCTTCAATGTGGGTTCCTATGCCATCGGCCAGGAAACCATGAAGCTGAAGGATCTGGTTGCGGCGCTGAAAAAGACCTACTGCGGCTCCGTCGGTGCCGAGTACATGCACATTACCAGCACCCGGGAAAAACGCTGGATCCAGAGCCAGCTTGAGCCTGTGGTGGGTGAGCCCAAATACACAGCCGAAGATAAACAGCGGTTTCTGGATAACCTGTCCGCCGCCGAAGGCATGGAAAAATATCTGGGGGCCAAGTTCCCCGGTGCCAAGCGCTTCTCCCTGGAAGGCGGCGATGCGCTGATCCCCATGACCAAGGAGCTGATCCGTCGCTTCGGCGAGAAGGGTGGCCGGGAAGTTGTGATCGGTATGGCCCACCGTGGCCGTCTGAACATGCTGGTCAACGTGCTGGGCAAGCGGCCCCAGGATCTGTTTGATGCCTTTGCCGGCAAGTACGAAGTACAAAGCTCGGGTGACGTGAAATACCATATGGGTTTCAGCTCCGACTTTGAAACCTCGGGCGGCACAGTACACCTGGCGCTGGCGTTCAACCCTTCGCACCTGGAAATCGTCAACCCTGTGGTTATCGGCTCGGTGCGTGCGCGCATGGACCGGCTCGACAACCCGGACGGCCGCCAGGTACTGCCGATTACCATTCACGGTGACTCGGCCTTCGCCGGCCAGGGTGTGGTTGCCGAAACCTTTAACATGTCGCTGACCCGCGGTTACGGGGTGGGTGGCACAGTGCGTATCGTGATCAACAACCAGGTGGGCTTTACTACCTCCAACCCGCGCGATACCCGCTCTACCGAATACTGTACCGATATCGCCAAGATGGTACAGGCGCCGATTTTCCATGTGAATGCCGACGATCCCGAAGCCGTGGTACAGGTGACCCAACTGGCCCTGGATTTCCGCAACGAGTTCGGTCGTGACGTGGTCATCGATCTGGTCTGCTACCGCCGCCATGGTCACAACGAGGCCGACGAGCCGAGTGCGACCCAGCCGCTGATGTACCAGAAGATCAAGAAGCACCCGACGCCGCGCAAGATTTATGCGGACAAGCTGATCGCCGAGGGCACGGTTTCGAGCGAGGATGTGACCTCCCTGATCAACGAATACCGGGATGCCCTGGATCACGGTGAATGTGTGGTCAAGGAATGGCGGCCGATGGAGAAACACTCCGTTGACTGGTCGCCCTACCTGGGCCACGAGTGGGACATGCCCTATGACTCCAGCTATGAGCTGGACAAGCTGAAGAACCTGGCCGAGCGGGTGACCGATTACCCCGAGAGCCATAGCCTGCAGCGCCAGGTGGGCAAGATCTATGCCGACCGTAAGCTGATGGCCAAGGGCGAGAAGCTGGCGGATTGGGGTTTTGCCGAAGTACTGGCCTACGCCACCCTGTGCGACAACGGCTATGAGGTCCGCCTCACCGGCCAGGACTCCGGCCGTGGTACCTTCTTCCACCGTCATGCGGTACTGCACAACCAGAACGATGCCAGCACCTATACCCCGCTGTGCCACCTGTCCGAGCAACAGGGTCAGTTCCAGGTTTATGACTCGGTGCTGAGCGAAGAGGCGGTGATGGCCTTCGAATACGGCTATGCCACTGCCGAACCGGAAGGCCTGACCGTGTGGGAAGCCCAGTTCGGTGACTTTGCCAACGGTGCCCAGGTGGTGATCGATCAGTTCCTGAGCTCCGGCGAGCAGAAATGGGGCCGGATGTGCGGCCTGACCCTGCTGCTGCCTCATGGCTATGAAGGCCAGGGACCCGAGCACTCCAGCGCCCGTCTGGAGCGTTATCTGCAGCTGTGTGCGGAACACAACATGCAGGTGTGCGTGCCCACTACCCCGGCTCAGGTATTCCATATGCTGCGCCGTCAGGTATTGCGACCGATGCGCCGTCCGCTGGTGGTCATGACGCCCAAGTCGCTGCTGCGTCATCCGCTGGCTGTTTCCGAGCTGGAAACCCTGGCCAGCGGCAGCTTCCAGAATGCCATCGGCGAGATCGATGACCTGGATCCCAAAGGTGTCAAGCGCGTGGTGCTGTGTTCCGGCAAGGTGTATTACGATCTGCTGGAAGCGCGCCGCAAGAACGAACAAACGGACGTGGCGATTATCCGGATTGAGCAGCTGTATCCCTTCCCGCAGGAAGAGGTCGCCGCCATTCTGGCCGACTACCAGCATGTGCAAGACTTTGTCTGGTGTCAGGAAGAGCCGCAAAACCAGGGAGCTTGGTACTGCAGCCAGCATCATTTCTGGGCTGCGATCCCGGCTGGGGCCAACCTGCGTTATTCCGGACGTGCCGCTTCGGCATCACCGGCCGTGGGTTACACCTCTGTTCACTTACAACAACAAAAAGCGTTGGTCGAAGACGCACTGACGTTGACTCAAGCATAACCGCACATAGGACATATTGATGACCATCGAAATCAAGGTTCCCGACCTTCCAGAATCTGTCGCCGATGCCACCATTGCTACCTGGCACAAGCAGCCGGGTGACCGGGTTGAGCGCGACGAAGTAATCGTCGACATCGAAACCGACAAAGTCGTACTGGAAGTACCTGCGCCTGAAGCCGGTATCCTGGAAGCCATCATCGAAGATGCCGGCGCAACCGTGCTGGGCCGTCAGCTGATCGGCAAACTCAAGCAAGGCGCCGTTGCCGGTGAGGAAACCAAGGACAAGCCGGCTGCCGCAGACGGCGAAGCCAAGGCCGATGCGAAAGCTGATGCCGACGGCGATGCCCTGAGCCCGGCAGTACGCCGCCTGGTGGCCGAGCACAATATCGATGTGGCCAAGCTGGCCGGCTCCGGCAAGGGTGGCCGGATCACCAAGGAAGACGTGGAAGCCTTTATCAAGGGCGGCAACAAGCCAGCCGCAGCTCCGGCTGCCGACGCCAAGGCTCCGGTCGTGCCTCTGGGTGAGCGTACCGAGAAGCGGGTACCCATGACCCGTCTGCGCAAGCGGGTGGCCGAGCGTCTGCTGGAAGCCAAGAACACCACCGCCATGCTGACGACCTTCAACGAAGTCAACATGGGCCCCATCATGAGCCTGCGCAAGCAGTATCAAGAGGTGTTTGAGAAGCGTCATGGTATCCGTCTGGGCTTTATGTCTTTCTATGTGAAGGCGGTGGTCGAGTCGCTCAAGCGTTATCCGGAAGTGAACGCCTCCATTGACGGCGACGATATCGTCTATCACAACTACTTCGATGTCAGCATTGCCGTGTCCACCCCCCGTGGCCTGGTAACGCCGGTACTGCGCGACTGCGATCGCCTGAGCCTGGCCGATATCGAAAAGAGCATCAAAGAGCTGGCCATCAAGGGTCGTGACGGCAAACTGACCGTGGACGACATGACCGGCGGTAACTTCACCATTACCAACGGTGGTGTATTCGGCTCCCTGATGTCTACTCCTATCATCAACCCGCCGCAAAGCGCCATCCTGGGTATGCACAAGATCCAGGACCGGCCGATGGCGGTGAACGGCAAGGTGGAAATCCTGCCGATGATGTACCTGGCTCTGTCTTACGATCATCGTCTGATCGATGGCCGTGAGTCAGTGGGTTACCTGGTCTCCATCAAAGAACTGCTGGAAGATCCGACCCGCCTGCTGCTGGACGTATAACCGATAATAACAATGAGGTCGGGCCTGCAGCCCGACCCACTTTTATGTCCTGAACCCAACACAACAACGGAATACGCAACATGAATTTGCATGAATATCAGGCAAAACAACTGTTTGCCGAATACGGACTGCCCGTATCAGAAGGCTACGCATGTGATAATCCCCAGGAAGCGGTAGAAGCAGCCAGCAAGATTGGCGGCAACATGTGGGTAGTCAAGTGCCAGGTTCACGCCGGTGGCCGTGGCAAGGCGGGCGGCGTCAAGCTGGCCAAGACCAAGGAAGAAATCCGTGAATTCGCCGAAAACTGGCTGGGCAAGAATCTGGTGACCTACCAGACCGACGCCAACGGCCAGCCGGTTGCCAAGATCCTGGTTGAATCCTGCACCGATATCGACAAAGAGCTGTACCTGGGTGCGGTTGTTGACCGTGGCACCCGTCGCGTGGTGTTCATGGCATCCACCGAAGGCGGTGTAGAAATCGAGAAGGTAGCGGAAGAGACTCCCGAGCTGATCCACAAGGCTGCCATCGATCCCCTGGTTGGCCCTCAAGCCTACCAAGGCCGTGAACTGGCGTTCAAACTGGGCCTGAAAGGCGACCAGATCAAGCAGTTCACCAAAATCTTCCTGGGCCTGGGCCAGATGTTCCTGGACTACGATTTTGCCCTGCTGGAAATCAACCCCCTGGTGATCACCACTGCCGGCAACCTGCACTGCCTGGACGGCAAGATCAACATCGACTCCAACGCCATGTATCGTCAGCCCAAGCTGCGTGAAATGCACGATCCGTCCCAGGACGATGCCCGTGAAGCCCACGCTGCCAAATGGGAACTGAACTACGTCGCCCTGGACGGCAACATCGGTTGCATGGTTAACGGCGCGGGCCTGGCCATGGGTACCATGGACATCGTCAACCTGCACGGCGGCAAGCCGGCCAACTTCCTGGATGTGGGCGGCGGCGCCACCAAGGAGCGGGTAACCGAAGCCTTCAAGATCATCCTGTCCGACAGCAATGTCCAGGCTGTTCTGGTGAACATCTTCGGCGGTATCGTACGCTGTGACATGATCGCCGAAGGCATTATCGGTGCGGTGAAGGAAGTGGGCGTTAAAGTACCTGTTGTGGTTCGTCTGGAAGGCAACAATGCCGAAGCCGGAACCCAGAAACTGGCCGAGTCCGGCCTGAACATCATCGCCGCGACCAGCCTGACCGACGCTGCCGTCCAGGTCGTTAATGCCGCACAGGGGAAATAACAACATGAGCATTCTGATCAACAAAGACACCAAGGTTATCTGTCAGGGCTTTACCGGTGGCCAGGGCACCTTCCATTCCGAGCAGGCGCTGGCATACGGCACCCAGATGGTCGGCGGCGTGTCTCCCGGCAAGGGCGGCTCCACCCACCTGGGCCTGCCGGTATTCAACACTGTGCGTGAAGCGGTCGAAGCCACTGGCGCCACTGCCTCCGTTATCTATGTGCCGGCGGCCTTCTGTAAAGATGCCATCCTGGAAGCGATCGATGCGGGTATCCAGCTGATCGTGACCATCACCGAAGGCATTCCTACCCTGGATATGCTGGACGTGAAAGTGAAGCTGGACGAAGCCGGCGTGCGCATGATCGGTCCTAACTGCCCGGGCGTGATCACCCCGGACGAGTGCAAGATCGGCATCATGCCCGGTCATATCCACAAGAAGGGCAAGGTGGGTATCGTTTCCCGCTCCGGCACCCTGACCTACGAAGCGGTCAAGCAGACCACCGACGAAGGTTTCGGCCAGTCCAGCTGTGTGGGCATCGGTGGTGATCCCATCCCCGGTTCCAACTTTATCGATATCCTGGCCCTGTTCGAGAAGGATCCGGAAACCGAAGCCATCGTGATGATCGGTGAAATCGGCGGCAGCGCCGAAGAAGAAGCGGCCGCCTACATCAAGGCGAACGTGACCAAGCCGGTGGTTTCCTACATCGCGGGCGTGACTGCGCCTCCCGGCAAGCGTATGGGCCATGCCGGCGCCATCATTTCCGGCGGCAAGGGCACCGCAGACGAGAAGTTCGCTGCGCTGCAGGACGCCGGTGTGAAAACCGTACGCTCCCTGGCCGATATCGGCAAGGCACTGCGTGAAGTGACCGGCTGGTAAATTCTAGCTGGAAGCTGAAAGAAAAAAGGAGCCGAGAGGCTCCTTTTTTATTACATGAAATTACCCGAACGGTAGCTTGGCGATGAGCGAAGCGAATCCCAACCATGGATTCTGCTCACCCCTCACCAATAATCACATTCGTTCGGCCCGGCTCCAGGGATCCGGCTTTCTGCTGAATTCACCGTGACGCCAGTTATTGGCCAATTGACGGAAATGATCACCGGAGACGTGGATCAGGTCTCTGTGATCACCGCTTTCCAGGTAGATGTCTGCCATTTCAAGCAAGGCTTCATCGACCAGGGTATCCAGTGCGAAGGGTTCGCCCATCGCCGGAATAGCCCCTTTATCACAATCCTTGAACATCCGGATGAGTTCTTGTTCCGATGCCAGCCTGACTTCGCCGTGAACCAACTGGTTAAAGCGTTGCAGGTCGACCTTGTCGGCTGCGGGGATCACCGCCATCATCCGCTGACCACCTTCGTTCTCAAGGATGACCGCTTTTGCCATCTGGGCCAGAGGAATGTGACTGGCGATGGCACTTTGAGCGGCGCCCTCTGAATAGGCATGGTGCACCATGTCGTAGGGGATCTGCTGGCTGTCCAGGTATTGCTTCAGTGCAAGCGACATACCCATAATTACCTCCCGAAGGCGTGCGTACACAGGTACAGGCTGCCTCCTCTGTCGTGCCCACTGAGTATAGTAGCAGTTGAATAAATTGCTCGCTAAATGACCAATCTCCAGATGATTGGTTTACCTTAATAATAGCCCATCGGGACCCGAAGCGGCGTACAGGCCAGGCTGGACGCAGTGCCGGGCACAAACCCGAATAAAGGCTCCGGGAGGCTCCCCAGCGGCCATCATCGGTTTGCATCACAGAGGGAGGCGCCTGGGTCATGCCCACCTTTAACGGGGCCACCCGTGTCTGAACCGGATTTACAAAATTATTGCAGAGATAAATGCATCCTGGTGCACTCCAGGCTGCTACACATTCTTGGTTATTCAGGTCATAACATTGGCTTATGACTTGCCCTTAAACCGGCATTGGACAGCAAAGCGCCAGCCAGTAAAGATTGAAGTCCATCTCAATAATGAGGGAACCATGATGAGAAAAACCGCCTTACTCTTTGCCGCCGGCCTGACGCTGACGACCATGACTTCGGCCAGCGCCAGAGACTGGAGCCAGATCCGCATTGCCGTGGAAGGCGCCTACCCGCCATTTTCTTCCATGACCGAAAACGGGGAAGTGGTTGGCTTTGATGTGGATATTGCCAGAGCCCTATGTAACGAATTGCAGGCCCGTTGCGAGCTGATAAACCAGGACTGGGACGGCATGATCCCCGGCTTGCTGGCTCGCAAGTTTGACGCCATTGTGGCGTCCATGTCGATCACCGAAGAACGCAAGAGAAAGGTGGACTTCACCAACAAGTATTACCAGATACCCGCTATTTTTGTGGGCGCCAAAGGGACTGAGTTTTCCCTGACCCCGCAAGGTCTTGATGGCAAAACCGTGGGGGTACAGCGGGCCACCACCCACGACAAGTACATCAGCGACAACTTCGGCGACAATGTCGATATTAAGCGTTATGGCTCTCAGGACGAAGCCTATCTGGATCTGTCCAGCGGCCGGCTCGATCTGCTGTTGGTCAATCAGCTGGCGGTGCGCCAGGGCTTTCTCGATCTGGACGCAGGCAAGGACTTTACTCAGGTGGGTGAGCCGGTGACCGACCCGCGCTGGTACGGAGAAGGGGTTGGCATTGCCGTACGCAAACAGGACAAGGCGCTCAGGCTGAAACTCAACGATGCCATCAGCGCCCTGCGTGCCGATGGTCGTTACCAGGAAATTAACGATCGTTATTTTCCGGTCGATATCTACGGCCCCGGGCAGCCTTAAGCGTTCGGCGCTACTATGCGAATGCCCTGCTCGCGGATCCAGGCCAGGGTTTCGTCCAGAAAGGCACTGGCCAGACGGCTGCGGGGCTGAAATGCCGGAAACAGCACGTCAATCCGAAAGGGCACCATGGGGCTAAAGGGGCGGCTGATCAGCCCCTGTGCACGGGCCGCCCCGGCGGTAAAGGGATCCACCAGGGCGATGCCGGCTCCGGCTGCCACCAGTGCTGCCTGACTGGCCACCAGTGAGGTGTGAATGCGGGTAATGGGCCGGGCGGCTGCTTCTGTCAGCAGGCGCTGAACGCGGTCGCTGGGATCCAGGTGTGGCTCCAGCTGGATCAGCGTCTGGTCGTGAAGGTCTGCCGGCGTCACCTTGGGTTTGTCAGCCAGCGGGTGATCCCGGGGGAGCAGGCAGACACACTCAAACACCCATGGAATGTGCTCCAGTCCCTGTTCTGCGCCCATCATGTCGGCAAAACCAATGTCGCTCTGGGTGGCCCGGGTCTGGGCCAGCACATCGGCGGAGCGGTGAGTTACCAGCCTGACGTTGACCCCGTCAAAGCGGCGGCAGAAACGTGCGATCACCTGGGGCAGCAGCGACACCGAAAACGCCGGCAACGCCGAGATCACCAGCTGCTCGCCTCTGTGCTCGCGAATGCCGGCGGCGGCCTGCTCCAGCCGGTCAAGGCCGATAAAGGCCTTGTCCACTTCCGCCAGAAAGGCTCTGGCTTCACGGGTGGCGAGTAATCGGCTCTTGTGGCGCTCGAACAGGCTGAAGCCCAGCGTGGATTCCAGTTGGGACAGCAGCCGGCTGACCGCCGGCTGGCTGATATGAAGCAGGCGGGCGGCATCGGTGACGGTGCCGCTCAGCATGATGGCACGAAAGGCGTTGAGCTGCTGAAAGGTTAACATGCATAACATTCCCTGATGATGTGAATCATATTATGCGCTGCATGTTATGAATTGCCAGCAATATGCTCGGGATTGGAGGTATCGATATGTGGGATCTGGTCATCGTTGGCGGTGGCGTCTGTGGTCTGGCCCTGGGCTATGGCGCCAGTCGCCGCGGCCAGCGGGTACTGGTGCTGGACGACCGGGACGCTCTGGCTCGCCCTTCCCGGGGCAATTTTGGTCTGATCTGGGTGCAGGGCAAGGGCGTCGGTTTCAGCGACTATGCCCGCATTACCCAAGCCTCGGCCCGGCTTTGGCCCGGCTTTGCCGATGAACTGCAACAACTGACCGGGGTGGATTTGGAATACCGCCCCAGCGGCGGGCTCGATTTCTGCCTGAGCCCGCAGGAAGTGCTTGAGCGCGAGGCCGGCCTGGAGGCGCTCCATGCCGATACCGGGCTGCAAACCCGCATGCTGAATGCCACCGAGCTGGCATGCTTCCTGCCCGGAGTCGGGCACGTGCCGGGCGCCTCCTGGTGCGACATGGACGCCCACGTTAATCCGCTGATGCTGCTGCTGGCTCTGGCGCAAGGTATTGAACGGCGGGGGGGCAGTGTACGGCGCGACGAGGCGGTGCAGCAGGCGGAGGCGGGCAGTGACGGTGTTCACCTGTTGCTGGACGGTGGCAAGGAAATTCATGGTCGGCACCTGTTGCTGTGTACCGGCCTGGGGGGCGAGGCACTGCGCGACTCTCTGGGAGTGACGTTGCCGGTACGGGGAGTAAAGGGACAGATTCTGGTGACCGCCCGCCAGCCGCCGCTGTTGCCCTTTGCCACCGCACACCTGCGCCAGACCGCCGACGGCACAGTGATGTGCGGTGACTCCTGGGAAGAAGGGGACACGGGTAATCAGACCCAGACACTGGTGCTGGGCAAGATTGCCCGTACCGCTACCCGGCTGCTGCCGGCGCTTGGCCAGGCGCGCATGCTGCGGGCCTGGGCCGCCACCCGGGTGATCACCCCGGATGGCGCTCCCCTTTATCAGCCTTCGGCCCGGTATTCAAACGTGCATGCCGTGGCCTGCCACAGCGGCGTGACGCTGGCCGCCTGGCACGCCCTTGAACTGGCCGGCCTGCTGGCGCAACACAGCGGTGCGCCGCTGCTATCAATGACCACGGAGAGATTTGATGTGGAAACCAACCCAAACCACCGCCACCGTATTGGTTCGCATTGATGACGAGCCCTGCCGGGTGCCGGCGGGCAGCACCGTGGCCTCGGTGTTGCTGCAACAGCGTAAGGTTATCTGGCGAGAGGGCCGGGCGCGCACGCCTTTGTGTCTGATGGGCGTGTGCTACGAGTGTCTGGTATGGGTGGATGGCGAACAGCGCCAGGGCTGCCAGGTGCCGGTGGCTGCCGGCATGGACATTGATACCGGAGGCGAACATGCAAGTTGATCTGCTGGTGGTGGGCGCGGGGCCGGCGGGCATGGCCCTGGCCACCGACGCGGCCTGCATGGGCCTGAACGTACTGGTGGTGGATGAACAGGCGAGCCACGGAGGCCAGATCTACCGGGCCTGGGAAAGGCAAAGTGACGGAACACTGGCGCTGATGGGGCCGGATTACCGCCGTGGTGGCGAGCTGGTCACGGCTTTTCGCCGGCAGCCACTGCACTATTGGCCGGGCACCCGGGTCTGGGCCATCGAGTCCGGTTTTTGCGTGTCCTTGTTGCGCGATGGCGTGGCCAGCCAGGTGCGAGCCGAACGAGTGGCCGTGTGCACCGGTGCCATGGAGCGGGCCTGGCCCTTTGCCGGCTGGACCCTGCCCGGTGTGGTGAACGGGGGCGGTGCCCAGATCCTGCTGAAGGAGCAGGGGCTGATGGCCGAGCCGGCGGTATTGGCAGGCACTGGCCCCTTGTTGTATTTGCTGGCCTGGCAGTATCTGCAACGAGGCTGCGCACCGCTGGCGGTGGTGGATCTGACCCCCCTGCGCCACTACCGTCGTGCCCTGGCCGCCTTGCCCAAGGCCCTGCGCGCCGGTCACTACCTGTGGCAGGGGCTGCGTTACCAGTGGGCGCTGAAGCAGGCCAGGGTGCCCCTTTACCTGGGGGCCTGCAGGCTTGCCGCCGAGGGTGATCACTGGGTACGTGCGGTGCGCTTTGAGCACCGGGGGCGGAAGCACCATATCGACACCGATACCCTGCTTACCCACTTCGGCGTGATCCCTCATACCGCGCTGTCGGCCGGAGCCGGTTGCCCCCTTGATTGGAGTCCGCAGCGACTGTGCTGGGAGCCTCGCCAGCAAGACGGCCGTACCCCGGTGCCCGGTCTTTACGTGGCCGGTGACGGCGTCGCCATTCTGGGCGCGCGCCAGGCGGCCTGGCGTGGCCGGCTGCTGGCTCGCGAGCTGGCGCGGGAATTAAACATTCAGCCGGTTATCAACGAGGACGAGGCCCGGCAGCTGCAGGCCAGCATGGAACAGGATGCGGCCATACGGCCTTTTCTGGAAGCGCTGTATCGGCCCGATGAGCAGGCCCTGGCCGAGGAAGACGATGCTACTTTGTTGTGCCGCTGTGAAGGGATAAGCCTGGGACGAGTGCGGGGGCTGGCCGCCCAGCACAACCTGGACATGAACGGACTGAAGGCCTTTAGCCGATGCGGCATGGGGCCCTGTCAAGGCCGCCAGTGCGGCCCCCAGGCGGCCATGGTGCTGGCGGCGAAGCAGGGCAGGGAGGTGGGTGAGCTCGGCGTGTTTACGCCCCGCTGGCCCGCCGCCCCCCTGACCCTGGCACAGCTCGCCAGTCTGGCGGAGCAAGAGCCGGACTGAGTTACGCCGGCTTGACGGTGTCCACCCGGCTCGTCACTTCGCCGTTGGCCAGCCGGGTGGTGATAACATCATCCTTGTGCAGTTGGCTGACGTCGGTGATCACGCTGTTATTGTGCAGGGTGATGCTGTATCCCCGGGAGAGGGTGGCCAGGGGGCTCATGGCGTGCAGCCGCGAGCCGGCCAGGGCCAGACGGTGGCCCAGTGCGCCCAAACGGACGGTCAGTGCTCCGTGCAGCCGTTGCTGTAGTGCATTAAGCCGCTCTGTGCCGTGGGCCAGACGCTGGCCTGGGTGCTGGTGTGCCAGCCGCAGTGCCGCCCGTTCTGCCCGCTGGCCGGCCTGTTCCAGACGCCGGCTCATGGCCCGCATCAGGCGCAGTTGCAGCTGGTCGAGCTGCTGACTTTGTTGCTGTAGTCGCTGACGCGGGTGCTGGCGCTCCAGCCGGTGCTGCAGCTGGCGCAGGCGGCTCTGCCTGTCACCGAGCAAGCGCTGCATGGCCAGCTCCATCCGTTGCCCGCCCTGTTGCCACTGGCGCCGCTGCACATCGCTGTCCTGGCTGATCAGCTCGGCCGCGGCCGACGGGGTGGGGGCCCGCAGGTCGGCCACCAGATCGGCCAGGCTGATATCGGTTTCATGACCCACGGCACTGACCACCGGCAGCCTGGAGTCGGCGATGGCGCGGACCAGGCGTTCGTCGTTGAAGCTCCAGAGATCTTCCAGTGAACCGCCGCCCCGGGCCAGGATCAGCAGGCAGCATTCCCGGCGGCGGTTGGCGGTGGACAGGGCCTGCACCAGTTGCGGCACGGCGGCATCCCCCTGTACCTGGCTGGGATAAACGATGACCTCGAGTCCGGGCGCCCGGCGGGCCAGTACGCTGATGATATCCCGCAGTGCGGCCCCGGTGGGAGAGCTGATGATGCCGATGCGTCTTGGGTGGGCGGGCAGGGGATGCTTGCGTTCGCTGTCAAACAGGCCTTCGGCCCCCAGCCGAGCCTTGAGGGCCTCGAACTCTTGCCGGAGCAGGCCTTCGCCGGCCGCCGCCATGGTTTCGGCTACCAGCTGGTAGTCTCCCCTGGGCTCATAGAGGGTAACCCGGGCAAAGATCAGTATCTGATCGCCATTCTTGGGCCGTATCTTCACGCTGCGATTGTTGCCCCTGAACATGGCACAGCGTACTTGGGACTGGCTATCCTTGAGGGTAAAATACCAGTGGCCCGAGCCGGGCATGGCCAGGTTGGAGATCTCGCCGGTTAGCCAGACCGTTCCCATTTCGCCCTCCAGCAGCAGGCGGGCGTGACGGTTGAGGCGTGTCACCGTATAGATATCTGTTAACTTTTCCTGGTGCAAAATGGTCCCTTGACAGTATTTTTATATAAAAATAATTGGCTTTGCCCGTTATTTTGCTCTTAATTACACAAAATAACAAAATATCGCTTTACCCGAAGGGCCGACATATCTACAATTTGTCGGCAATATTTTTCCCCAACCATTATGGTGAATATTGCGATGCTTAGGATTGCCCAAGACGCCCTGACCTTTGATGATGTATTATTGGTCCCCGCCCATTCTTCCGTCTTACCCAATACGGCAGATCTCCGTACCCGTTTGACTCGGGACATTCATCTTAACATCCCTATCGTTTCCGCCGCCATGGATACTGTGACCGAGGCCGATCTTGCGATTGCCCTGGCTCAGGAAGGGGGCATCGGCTTTATTCACAAAAATATGTCGATCGAAGAGCAGGCCGCTCAGGTACGCAAGGTCAAGAAATTCGAGAGCGGAGTGGTGTCCGACCCGGTCACCGTCCGTCCGGATCTGACCATTGCCGATATTCGCGAGCTGACCCTGATGAACGGTTTTGCCGGCTATCCGGTGGTCACCGCCGAGGGGGAGCTGGTGGGCATCATTACCGGACGGGACGTGCGTTTTGTGCACGATCTGGGCAAAAAGGTCCATGAGGTGATGACCGAGAAAGAGCGTCTGGTGACCGTTACCGTAGGCACACCAAGGGATCAGGTCGAATCTCTGATGCAGCAGCACCGTATCGAGAAAGTGTTGGTCGTGAGCGAACAGGGCCGGCTGACCGGCATGATCACCGCCAAGGACTTCCAGAAAGCCGAGCGTAAACCCAATGCCTGTAAAGACGAGCAGGGCCGTCTGCGGGTAGGCGCTGCAGTGGGCGCGGGCGAAGGCAACCAGGAACGCATCGAAGCCCTGGTCAAGGCGGGCCTGGATGTGCTGCTGATCGATTCATCCCACGGCCACTCTGATGGTGTACTAAACCGTATCCGCGAAACCCGTGCCGCCTACCCGGATCTGCCGATTATCGGTGGCAACGTGGCCACCGCCGCCGGTGCCCTGGCATTGGTCGAAGCCGGCGTCAGCGCGGTCAAGGTAGGTATAGGTCCCGGCTCCATCTGTACTACCCGTATCGTCACCGGTTGCGGCGTGCCGCAGATCACCGCCGTGGCCAATGCGGTCGAGGCCCTGAAGGATCTGGATGTTCCGGTCATCGCCGATGGCGGCATCCGTTTCTCCGGTGATATCGCCAAGGCGCTGGCCGCCGGCGCCAACTGCGTGATGATGGGCTCCATGTTCGCCGGTACCGAAGAATCACCCGGTGAAATCGAATTGTTCCAGGGACGCTCCTTCAAGTCCTACCGTGGCATGGGCTCACTGGGCGCCATGACCAAGGGCTCAAGCGACCGTTATTTCCAGAGCGACAATGCCGCCGACAAGCTGGTACCGGAAGGCATCGAAGGCCGGGTTCCCTACAAGGGCAAGCTGAAGGAAATCATTCATCAGCAGATGGGTGGCCTGCGCAGCGCCATGGGTCTGACCGGCAGTGCGACCATTGATGACCTGCGCACCAAGGCGGAATTTGTTAAGATATCCGGCGCGGGCATCCAGGAATCTCATGTGCACGATGTGACCATTACCAAGGAAGCGCCCAACTACCGTATGGGTTAATCCCGGAAAAGCAGCAAACGGGGGAGCAATCCCCCGTTTTTATATTGCCGTTTGTCTACCCCCCCACAAGCGGCGTCTGTAATCAGTAGGAAGACAATGACCAAAAATATCCATGATAACCGGATCCTGATCCTGGATTTCGGCTCCCAGTACACCCAGTTGATTGCCCGTCGCGTACGCGAACTGGGTGTTTACTGTGAATTGTGGGCCTGGGACGTCAGCGAAGCCCAAATCCGTGAATTTAATCCAAATGGTATTATCTTGTCCGGGGGGCCCGAGTCGGTTACGGAACAAGGCAGTCCGCGTGCTCCCGAGTATGTATTCAATGCCGGCGTACCGGTATTCGGTATCTGCTACGGCATGCAGACCATGGCCGAGCAGCTGGGCGGCACTGTGGCCGGCTCTACCGAGCGGGAGTTCGGTTATGCCCAGGTACAGCGGGTAGCCGATTGCGCCCTGTTCGCCAATATTGAAGATGCCGTAGACGAGCAAGGCAATGCCCTGCTGGATGTGTGGATGAGCCACGGTGACAAGGTGGTCGCCCTGCCGGAAGGTTTCACCAAGGTAGCGCAAACCGGTAACTGTCCGTTTGCGGCCATGGCCGATGAGTCCCGCCACTTCTACGGTGTGCAGTTCCACCCGGAAGTGACCCATACCCGCCAGGGCGCGCGCATGCTGGAGCACTTCGTGCGCACCATCTGCGACTGCCCGGCGCTGTGGACCCCGGCGACCATCATAGAGGATGCGGTCGAGCGTATCCGCGAACAGGTGGGTGACGATGAGGTGATTCTGGGGCTGTCCGGCGGGGTAGACTCCTCTGTGGTGGCCATGCTGGTGCACCGCGCCATTGGCGACAAGCTGACCTGTGTGTTCGTGGACAACGGCCTGCTGCGCCTGAACGAAGGCGAGCAGGTGATGGAGATGTTCGGTGACCACTTCGGCCTGAACATCATCAAGGCCGACGCCGAAGAGCGCTTCCTGTCCGCCCTGGCGGGTATCGACGAGCCGGAGGCCAAGCGCAAGACCATTGGCCGCGTGTTCGTGGAAGTATTCGACGAAGAGTCCAAGAAGCTGAAGAACGCCCGCTGGCTGGCCCAGGGCACCATCTACCCGGATGTGATCGAATCAGCCGCTTCTGCCACCGGCAAGGCGCATGTGATCAAGTCGCACCACAACGTGGGTGGCCTGCCCGAAGACATGAAGATGGGGCTGGTCGAGCCGCTGCGCGAACTGTTCAAGGACGAAGTGCGTAAGGTGGGTCTGGAGCTGGGTCTGCCCTACGACATGCTCTACCGTCACCCCTTCCCGGGCCCGGGCCTGGGTGTGCGGGTACTGGGCGAAGTGAAGAAGGAATACTGCGACCTGCTGCGCCGGGCCGACGCCATCTTCATTGAAGAGCTGCGCAAGCACGATCTGTACAACAAGGTCAGCCAGGCCTTCACCGTGTTCCTGCCGGTGCGCTCCGTAGGCGTGATGGGCGATGGCCGCAAGTACGACTGGGTAGTGTCTCTGCGGGCCGTGGAAACCATCGATTTCATGACCGCCCACTGGGCCCACCTGCCATACGACTTCCTGGGGCATGTGTCCAACCGCATCATCAACGAGATCGACGGCATCAGCCGCGTGGTGTACGACATCTCCGGCAAGCCGCCCGCCACCATCGAGTGGGAGTGAGCGGTTTAACCTAGAAAATACATTTAAAAGGCGCCTAGGCGCCTTTTTATTGCCCTCCCTAAACCGCCTCAATAGGCTGTGATTATTCCTGGTTTAGGCTAAGGATTTAATTTCCCACATGAAAACGGTACTACTTATTAACTATAGGTAAGCCATGGAAACGTTTTAATATTCTGTTAATTCATTTTCCAAAGCATTTATATATTTATTCACGTCATATATAGAATGATTATTGAGCATGGCTTTATATTTTTGCTGAAAATACAGACGGTGGCTGTCCGAATTGCTTACTAAACGCCGTAGTGTAAGCGCTATGGCTTTCGTAGCCGCTTGCTAGTGCCACCTGGGTGATTGGTATTCCTTTTAGCAATAGCGTGAGTGACGACATTAACCGCAGTTGTTGACGCCATTTACCAAAGGTCATGCCAGTCGATTGAAGAAAACGCCGGTGAAAAGTCTTATCGCCCATTGCCAGTCTGTCAGCCCACTCGGTGGCGGTGGTTGCATCGCCCGGGTTGTTCAGTAGTGACTGACACACTCGCTGTATCGGGCTGTCAGCATCGCCCGCAGGCCACGGGAGATGAAACGGAAGGGCAGGCTGGGTGTGTATTTCCTCGACCAAGAGCTCGCCCAGCAAACGTATGCGGGTAGAAGATATGGCCTGTTTGTCGGCCTGGGTCAATGCCATTATCAGCTCTCGTAGCAGACCGGAAACATGTATCACACAATCTCTCTCTGGCAGGCGGGCGCAAATATCATTGTGCACGAACAAACCGTGTGCTTGCAGCGCCACGGGAACAACCAGACTGTGCGCAACGCCTGACCGTAACCAGACCGCTGCGGTGGGAGGAACCAGCCACTGACCGCTTTCTGCTTCCACACGCAGCAAACCACGATCTGCATAAATCAGATGACCGTGCGAATGCGTGTGCAAGGGAACGATATGGCCGGCAGGGTAGTGCACCGCCACACCAAATATCGGCAGACCGCTTGCTTCTTCCAGGCTGAGGTCAAGTGCATGATTGCCGTCTTCAGGAGAGGAAAAACCCATGCGAGAGGAATTTGTCCAAATAGATAAAGAATATGTCTATTTTTATGTAGTTAGACAAGGTGTGCAAGTCTAATATTGGGTTCAAGCAATTTACCGGATTTCATTACCCATGTTCGATTTTGAACTTTCGCAACAACGACTAACGCTGGCTCTTGGTCGGGGTCCGCACGTATTCGTTCGTGCTATGACCCATCCTGATTTCCCCTGACCCCGACCATCGTCAGCTTGTTTCGAGCCAGGGGAATCAGGCGTTAACAGATTCTTTTGGAGTGTTTTTAATGCTGGCTGATCCTTCCCGGAAATACCATCCTATTTCCCCAGTCAATCTTGCCGATCGTCAATGGCCGTCCCGTACCCTGACGCAAGCGCCGATCTGGCTGTCCACTGATCTGCGCGATGGCAATCAGGCACTATTCGAACCAATGAACCGCGAGCGCAAGCTGCGCTTGTTTCATGAACTGGTGCGGATCGGTTTTAAAGAAATTGAAATAGGCTTCCCCGCAGCCTCGCACACCGACTTCGAGATTGTGCGTCACCTCATTGATGCGGGCCAGATCCCTGAAGATGTTACCCCCATGGTGATGACGCAATTACGCGATGATTTAATCACCGAGACGGTACGCAGTGTGGCAGGTGCGCGGCGTGTGATCGTGCATGTCTATAACGCCATCGCACCCGCCTGGCGTGACATCGTGTTCGGCATGAGCGTGCCGCAGATGATAGACATGGTGGAACGCCACATCATGCTGCTTAAGCGGCTGACGGCCAACCACCCAGAAACGGAATGGGTTTTGCAGTACTCTCCTGAGACATTCAGCATGGCTGAGCAGGAGGTTGCGCTGGCCATGTGTAACGCCGCTATTCGCGTCTGGGATGCCGGGCCGCAGCGGCGGATGATCATCAACCTGCCGACCACGGTAGAAGTCTCCACGCCCAATGTCTTTGCCGATCAGATCGAATGGATGGATCGGCGGCTGGAGCGGCGTGAGCACATAGTGCTGTCCGTGCATCCCCACAACGACCGGGGCACGGGAGTGGCCTGTGCCGAGCAAGCCATGCTGGCCGGCGCACAACGAGTCGAGGGATGCCTGTTTGGCAACGGTGAACGCAGCGGCAATGTCGATATTGTGACGCTGGCGTTGAACCTGTATACGCAAGGCATCGCGCCAGGATTGGATTTTTCCGACATTGCAGCGGTTGCCCGTGTGGCTGAGGAATGTACCGCATTGCCTATTCATCCGCGTCATCCATATGTGGGCGATCTTGTATTCACGGCGTTCTCAGGCTCTCACCAGGATGCCATCGCCAAGGGGTTTGACGCGCAGAAGGCTGATATGCCTTGGCGTATTCCTTATCTACCGATTGACCCCCAAGACCTGGGCCGCACTTACGACAGCATTGTGCGCGTTAACAGCCAGTCGGGGAAGGGCGGTATCGCGTTTTTACTGCAACGGGATCACGGCATCACCATGCCACGTCGTATGCAGGTGGAATTCAGCTCCATTGTGCAGGCTTTGGCCGACACCAGTGAAACGGAACTGAGCAGCGAGCAAATTTGGGATCTGTTTGAGCACACTTATCTTGCTTCGATACGGAAACAATCCAGCTTCACCTATCGCGGCCATCGTCTGTACGGACATAAGGACGGGCAGGGCATTACCCTGGATATTGCGGATGCGAATGGCAATATCAAAACTGTCGAGGGAGCAGGCAAGGGGCTGATTGCGGCCACTGTAGCGGCGTTGGGACTGCCGTTGCGTATTGATAGTTATGAGGAGCGCAGCCTGGGCGCGGGTTCTGATGCAGAAGCACTGGCTATTGTAGAGGCAGCCATACCCGGCGTTCCCGGGTCACGCTTTGGCGTGGGGCGACATTTGAACATTGTTACTGCTTCGGTATTGGCAGTGCTAAGCGCGGCGGCCAGATTTTCGACGTTAAACGAGACGGCCAGCTGAGTTGCATTCCAATTAACATGAAAACCGCCTCAAGTGAGGCGGTTTCTTTATCACGCTGGGTTAAGGTATCAACCAGTTGGCTGTAGCGCCTTGATCGGTGGTTGCGGGTGTTGCCTGGCTTGGGCCAGATCGTAGTTCACCTGCATGGCGAGCCAGGCTCGGGCCGTGCTCACTCCCGCCATTTCCAGACGAAGAGCAAGGTCAGGGCTGATCGCCGCTCGGCCGTTCAGTACACGGGACAGAGCTACACGGGACATGCCCAGTCGCTCAGCCGTTTCCTTGACAGACAGGCCCAGCTCACCTTTCAACTGGTGTAATCTGAAGGAGGGAACGTTGAGGTCGTCCGGACCAGCGGCAACGTCCAGTAACGCCAGGATACGACTTAGTTTGGCCGCATGTGCCGCTTGAATGCCTCGGGTCGTCCCAGTCTTGTAGAAGGCTTCAAGCCCTTTATGTTGGAATCCTGTGATTTCATCCCAAGTTTATAAAAATTCTGCACGTGGTATTTTACTTGGTATCGAAGAAGGGTGTCCTTGTCAGTTTCTGATATTTAACGAATGAAAGTAACTGTTGATAATGGAGTGGAAATCACTCGTTAGGTAAAAGCTGGCACTAACCGGCATAAAATGACACTTAAGCCCATGTTTTAATGGGATTTTTGTTATGAGGTTTCCCTTGGGGTTTGTAAAAGCTGGAGCATGCCCGGCTTGCCCGCCATTTAGTGTGAAGCGGTAAGTTGCTGCACGGAGATCAGGTAATCTGGCTAAGGGAAACGCACGCCGGGTTAGCATCAGTGGCCGCTGGCAGATGTTCGTCAGCTTAATACTAACCGACACGACGTTTTCTCTCTGCGTCCAGCAGTGTTTGTTTGCGCTCCAGTCCCCAGCGATATCCACCCAGGCTGCCGTCCCCTCTTAAGACCCGATGGCAAGGGATCAGCACGCCAATACGGTTTTTGGCACAGGCCGATGCGACCGCCCGTACCGCCTTGGGGTTGTCGATGTGTGCAGCCACCTCGCCATAGCTGAGAACATCGCCTTCCCGGATGCTCAGCAGGAACTGCCACACCTTCATTTGAAACGCCGTGCCGCGCATATCCAGGGGCAGCTCCGGCCGGGGAGCGCCTTGGCTGATATGCCGATCCAGTGCTTCCACCCAGGCATCGAGTTCGGGGGCATCTTGCGCAGGGGAGGGGCGTAACTCAGCATGAGGAAACTCCGCCTTCAGATGGGCGAGCAGTGATGTTTCATCATCACCAAACTGGGCAAAACAGACGCCTTTATCCGTTGCTGCCATGGCCATCAGGCCCAGGGCAGTGGTTCGGCAGGCGTAGATGATGCTCTCGCCTGCGCCGCCTGTTCGATAGGCCCTGGGGGACATGCCGATATTGCGGCTCGCTTCGCCGTAGACACGGCTAATGGAGCCAAATCCAGAGGAGAAAATCGCGTCAGTCACGCTGTCACCTTCCTTCAGGGACTGCTTGAAATGCCGCATTCGAACCGCGTCCTGGTAGGCTTTGGGGGAAATCCCCAGGGCCTGCTTGAATATTCTTTGCAGCCTTGATGGTGACAATCCGGCTATCTCGGCCAGGTGAGCCAGTGTCAGCCGCTCATCGGCATGCTGTTCAATGTAACGGGCGATCTCCACCAGTCGTTCAACGCGTGATATTCCTTCAGCAGGCCGGCAGCGCTTACAGGGCCTGAAACCGGATAGCATGGCGCTTTCCACGGTCGGGAAGAATCTCAGGTGCTCGGGTCTCGCCGAGCGCGTAGCGCAGGACGGCCGGCAGAAGACGCCGGTCGTGATGACCCCATAGAAAAACTGGCCATCACGGGACTTGTCCCTGGCAGCTATCGCTTGCCTCATTTCCTGTTCAGATGGCATCGACATGGCATGAACTCGAGTTAGACCTTGATAACCGTTATATGACCTTATTTTGCCTGGCGCTTCCATCCGATTATTGCCGGGTTATCGTTAACGCCGATATTTTACAGACCCTGTGATACCGGAGTTAACGTTGCCCCCTGGGCGACAATGGCGGTTTTGAGCCGCTGAGATGTTGACCCAGGAGCAAGCTCCCTATGGGCCTTACCTTCGAGAGCAGCCCGGGGCAGCTTGTTCGCGATAGAATTGGAAACGGCAGGAGCAACCAACCCGCTGCTGGTCACCTTGCGGGTTCCTGTCCCGGCGATATTGCTTGGCTCCCTGTTCCTCAACGAGCAGGTGAAGGCTGTCCATTTGTTATGGATTGCTCATTTCCAGGAATGGTCGTCACTCCCACTAAGGTGGGAGTCCATGTGTTTCTGCAGATCGGTTGTGGTGATCCGGGCCGTGCTCCTTGTCCTGGAACTCCGTCTTCGCGGAGATGACGGGATAACTCCCAGTCGTGACGATGGATGATGGGCCGGCCCAAGTTGAAGCTAGGGGCTTTACCCGTCGGCGCCAGATGCCTTTATTGATCAGATGCTGTAACAGCAATCTGTGTATTGGTGGTCGGTGTGAGCAGCGGCGTCAGTTGTTCCGGAGTTGAGCCAAACCAGTAGTGAATATGCTCTGCTGCGATCAACAGCGGCATGCGGTTGTGATATTGAGCACACAGTTCGTCCGGCTGGGTGGTGAGCGTAACCAGCGCCGGGCTGGCTTCGTGCTCGCGTGCCGGGTACCAGATGCCGGCCATGTAGAGCTCATCGCCGCTGGCATGTTCGAACCGGTATTTTTGTTTTCTCGGCCCGCCTTCATCCCGCCATTCATACCAGCCCGAGCAGGGCACCAGGCAGCGGTGCTCGGCAAAGGCGCGGGCGAAGGTTTTTTTGCCGGTCACGGTTTCCGCCTTGGCGTTGATCAGCCAATGCGTGGCCCACTCCGGCTTGATACCCCAGTGGGTGTTCAGCTGCTGTAAGCGGTCATCGAGCCAGGCCACCGTGGCCACTGTGTGGGTGGGGCGCACATCATCATTGGGCGGAGTGTTGAACGCAATGCCCAGCCTGGCGCCGACCTGGGTGCTTAGCTCGATATCCAGTGCAAATCTGCCACACATAGCGTCCTCCCAATGTTTTGAGTGTAGACCCGCCAGCAGGCTTCATTTGGTGATCTTGTCGAAATGCCGCACTCAAAATATACTGTTCATATATACAGTACATAAAGGTTTGAACATGGATGCAGTGACTCCCCTTGGGCCCCACCAGCAGCGTAGCCGTCAGCCGTTGCCGCTGATCCTGGAACGGGCCCAGTGCGGTTTTCCCAGTCCGGCCCAGGATTATGTGGAGCAGGCGATTGATCTCAATGATCTCTGCATCAAGCATCCGGCCGCCACCTATCTGGTGCGGGCCGGGGGCGAGAGCATGCTCAATGCCGGCATTCGGCCGGGAGATGTGCTGGTGGTCGATCGCAGCCTGGAAGCTCGGCACGGCGATGTGGTGATCGCCGCGGTGAACGGTGAGATGACCTGCAAATACCTGGCGCTCAGGCCCCGGGTGCGGTTGGTGCCGGCCAACAACCGATTTCGGCCCATCGAGTTTGCCGATGGCGAAACCCTGGACGTATTCGGTGTGGTCACCAATGTCATCCATGCGTTCCGGCGGCCATGATCAGCTACGCCCTGGTGGACTGTAATAACTTCTATGCCAGCTGCGAGCGGCTGTTCAGGCCTGATTTGCGTGGCCGGCCGGTGGTGGTGCTGTCCAACAACGACGGCTGCGTGGTGGCCCGCTCCGCCGAGGCCAGGGCCATGGGCATCAGAATGGGCGAGCCCTATTTCAAGATAATGGCAGAGTATGAACGGGCGGGTGGCATGGCCTTTTCGAGTAACTATACCCTGTATGCGGATATCTCCAGCCGGGTGATGCGAGTGCTGGAAATGCTGGCGCCGGCGGTGGAGGTGTACAGCATCGACGAGGCCTTTCTGGATTTGACCGGTGTTGCGAATGCCATGGAGCTGGTGGCGTTTGGCAAGCAGGTGAGGGCAAGGGTTGAGCAATGGGTAGGGATTACCGTGGGGGTGGGCATAGCGCCGACCAAGACCCTGGCCAAGCTGGCCAACTACGCGGCCAAGAAATGGCCGGCCACCGGCGGGGTGGTGGATCTTAGCGCCCGGAATCGGCAGCGCAGGCTGATGGCGATCACGCCGGTGGAGGAGGTATGGGGCATCGGCCGGCGGCTGACCCGGCAGCTGGTGGCCCAGGGGGTAACCACAGCGCTGGATCTGGCCAAAGTGCCGCCCAAACTGGCTCGAAAGCAGTTTTCCGTGGTGCTGGAGCGCACCATCATGGAGCTGAACGGCATTGCCTGCATTCCCTGGGAAGACAGCCCTGCCCCCAAGAAGCAGATCATCAATTCCCGCTCCTTTGGTGAACGTGTCACCGAATATCAGCCCATGCGGGAGGCGGTGTGCCAGTATGCGAGCCGGGCCGCCGAGAAGCTGCGCCAGCAGCGGCAAACCTGTCGGCTGGTGCAGGTGTTTATTCGAACGTCACCGTTCGCCGAGAACGAGCCCCGCTACAGCAACCATGCTTCGGTCGAATTGACGCTGCCCACGGCCGATACCCGTGATATGGTGGCTGCCGCCGTGCGGGGGCTGGAGGCGATCTGGAAAGACGGATGCCGTTACCAGAAAGCCGGGGTGATGTTGTGTGATTTCTGGCCGCCCGGTACTTATCAACCGGGGCTGTTCGAGCAGGTCAATGAGCGGTTGCACAGTGTCGAGCTGATGCAGGTGATGGACGCCATCAACCAGTCCAGGCGCGGCAGGTTGTTCCTGGCGGGAGAAGGGATCAACAAGCCGTGGCAGATGAAGCGGGCACGGTTGTCGCCAGCCTATACCACCCGCCTGGGTGACATTCCTGTGGTGCTCTAATAAGAGAGGCTATATCGCTGAGTGGCTGGCATATATCATTGCATCTGGTGTGATGTGCATCACGTATTTTAGGGTTCAACGTCTGACGGTATTAACGACGGTATTTTGTGGAAAACTACAAATGCTGACAGACTCCAAGCTGAGAAACCTGAAACCCCAGAACAAGGTGGCCGATCGTGATGGCCTCTATGTGGATGTAACGCCCGCCATCACCGTCTCGATCCGTTATAATCACTCAATCTATGACCACCAGGAGACGATCACTTTTGGCCATTATGGCGAGGGTGGAATTACCCTGGCAGAAGCCCGGGAGCGACTGGTTGAGGCCAAGCGGATGGTGGCCGATGGTAAGCCACCGATCTTGCTGGCTCCGGTACGGATGAGTGATTTGCTTCATGTCACCTGGGATGAAATCGATTTCGAGGCTTCTACTCAGAGTAGACCGGCTGGCAGGATGAAAGCCGGGCGGGCCTATGTAATCTGCATGGACAGGATTGTTTCATTTATAGTACACCCCGCTAAAATTTATTATTTTTAAAATCAATAAATTAGAAAAAACCACCGTCAGTATGTTGCTTGAGTGTTACATTTGGTGTGGTCTGTTCACTTTTTACACCCAATAAATCTTTTATTTTCAAGGTGATAAGATGCCGGCCCGATATTTGCGGGTTAGTATGTGTTCCTATACTGAACATAATTTACTCATTCCCCAGTGGCAGCCCTGATTGTCGGCTGGAGGTGCTACTCGAAGGAGCAAGGTTATTACTCCATACTGTTGCGTTGCTTACCGCTGATTTGGGTTCACCAAACTGCGTGGTGTGCACCTTGTCCCACAGTGCCTGAGCAATAGCTGTGTAGCATAGGAACACACCCTAGTCTGGTAGTGTGTTTGTCCGGCTCGAGAAGCATTGTTTTTCGCCAACCGAGATCACCGGAAAGAGATTTACTGCTTGACTGTAAGTATTTGATAACTGGAGGTTTATACCATGAATATGGTATCC
This sequence comes from Zobellella maritima, assembly GCF_003075035.1. GTDB lineage: Bacteria > Pseudomonadota > Gammaproteobacteria > Enterobacterales > Aeromonadaceae > Oceanimonas > Oceanimonas maritima. Next base: position 621,124 of record NZ_QCZE01000001.1, read on the forward strand.
CGGACCGCAGCCTTAGCGATGTTCATGTCGCTGGCACTGACTGGCTCTTTTTCCGCACAGGCAGTCAATGTGGTTAAAAACCTGGATTTGCCCGCGACCTTGGATATGTCCATTGATGGAGGCTGCAGCAATAGGGGTCCCGATATCGTGCTGGGCCCAACTATTACACTGCATAATGTCCCTGTAACGGTTTACTTTGACGGTGGTGGTAGTCATGACCAGAGCGTAAGGGAGCAAGTTGACCTCACGCTGGAATTATCGGGTGAAATTGTACTGCCGAAGCAGGGAGCTGCAGTTAATGGTGTCACCGGTAATCCAAAAATTTCCGTAGTGGTAAATGGTGAAACCTGGTTTGGTCCCGTGCGGTGTAATAAGTTGGAATAAATAATCATTCATCGAGTATTCACGTGAAAAGGTAGAAAACGGCGGTAAAAACCGGCTAGTTTTCAGTTAACCAAAACAAAAAATTAACCAAGACAACCGCCGTCATTATACATGCTAAGCTGACGACGAGCCCTGCCGACAGGCACTGCTCAATAAAAACAGCCCCTATGTTTAGGGGCTGTTTGTTTCAGGTGAAAGGGCGCCGCCGGGCTAATGCCGAGCACTTAAGGGGGCCTGACAGCCCCCGGTCATTGTGGTTTTCAGGCTGGCTTAGGCCCTCTGCTGGCGCTTCTCGCGCTTTTCCTGGCGTTTTTCCTTCAGGGATTTTTCCGCTTTCTTCTTCACTTTTTCCTTGCTCATCACCATGCTCCCGTTACTTGCATCCGTCGGGGACACGCCGCTATGTTCCTCCCGGATCATGACTCACCCCCCAAACTCCTTGAACGCTCGGGCGATGAACGAAAAAGGCTGCGGGATATTCCCGCCACGGCAGGGTAAAGGCTTCAAGGCATGGTCTCCTTCTGGTTGCCCGGTCGAACAAGACCGGATTGACACGATAGGTGCTTGACTGATTTCAGATGAAGAGGCCGGGTGGCCCGGAGGCGCCCGGCTCAAGCCGGACAGGGGGTAACGCAGCCTGGCAAGGAAGGAAAAACACCGTGCATAAACACCTCTCCGTAAACAGTCTGATTATGCAACTAATTAAAAAATATATAAAAAATTCAACTCACACCCTAGCCCAGGCACGCTGCCAAAGCAAGCCTGTAGGGGGCTGGTGTCAGGCGGTTTTTCTTGGGTGCCGCCGGTCAGCGGTACAGGCATCCAGCTCACGGAACAGGCTTTGCAGCGAGTTATATACCTGCTGGTTGCCCTTGTCGTAGAGACGTATTGGACTCGCCGTGCCCTGATGGATCTGGATCACATCCCTGAACCGGTAACTGGTGCCACCGGGCCTGGCGGCCACCGACAGGTTGAAGTCGAGGATATTCCTGAACGGGATCACGCCATACTGGCGATAGGTAAACGGGCTGCTACCGGTGGCCATGATGCGATCGTTGCCGGCAAATTGGATCAGTCGGGGCTCGGTGTCGGGCCGGGCTGTAGCCGGGGGAGAAATATGCCCGTTGACACAGTCGGTAATCGGCTCCTTTGCAAAGGTATTGGCCGAGGAGAAAGAAATGGTATCTATCACCCGTTGCCCGGTCTTGTCGGAGAGGGCGGTCGACACTCCCGGCGTGTTGGGAGGGATACTGGTAAACATGGGCAGGTTCAGGCCCGAACAAGCGCTGGTTGAGATGGCCGCCGCCATTAAGAGTGCGAGATTTTTCATCTTCCCTGACCTGTTGATGGTTCTTGTTGTGACGCCGTGGCGTTCGTCTGCTGTCCTGCATCTGCTCCAAGCGTCGCATGTTATTAATCTTAGTCAGCTTGAGCGGGCCGCGTCATGGTTATTTATGGCGGGGAGCTCGGGATTCGTCCGAACCGGTCAGAAATCTTTATATGAAACTATTGGCCTGAGGACCGTCAACCGGTAGAATATGCCCGCTTTTGAACCCGGTCGCAGCCTACCCGGATAAAACAAGGACTCACAATGAAAGCGTTAGTAATATGCTCCGGCGGATTCGACTCCGTCACCCTGGCCTGTCGGCTGGCGGCAGAAGGTGCCCTGGGCGCCCTGTTGACCTTCGATTACGGTCAGCGCCACAAGAAAGAAATCGATGCCGCCCGCCTGTGTGCCGAGCGGCTGGATGTGCCCCACCATGTGCTGGATATCGGCAATATCGGCCGCCAGCTGAGCGGCTCAGCCCTGACCGACGATATTGACGTGCCCCACGGCCATTACAGCGAAGAAAACATGAAGGTGACAGTGGTGCCCAACCGCAACGCCATCATGTTGACCATCGCCTTCGGAATCGCCTCGGCCCAGGGTCTGGATACGGTGGCCATCGCCGTTCACGGCGGCGATCACTTTATCTACCCGGACTGCCGGCCCGACTTCATCCGGTTGTTTGCCGAGATGCAGGCCAAGGCGCTGGAAGGGGTCGGTGAGGTGGCGTTGTACGCCCCTTACGTGGACGCCGACAAGACCGCCATCGCCCGAGACGCCGCCCGTTACGGGGTGCCGGTGGCAGACACCTGGTCCTGTTACGAGGGCGGTGAGACCCACTGTGGCCGCTGTGGCACCTGTGTCGAGCGCATCGAGGCCATGACCCTGGCGGGAGTGGTCGACCCGACCCCCTACCAGGATGGCGCATACTGGCAGGCAGCGGTGGCGAGGGTCAAAGCATGTTCACAATAAGGAAAGAGTTTCACTTTTCCGCCTCTCATCAGCTCAAGCAGATGCCGGCGCATCATCCCTGTTCCCGTCTGCATGGCCATAACTATGTGGTGGAAATCGAGCTGAAAAGCGAAACCTTGGACCAATACGGCTTCGTACGCGACTACCTTGAACTGAAAGCCTTCAAGGACTATATCGACGACCACCTGGATCACCGGCATCTGAACGAAGTGCTGGGGGATGAGTGCACCACCGCCGAGCGGCTGGCCAGGCATCTGTTCGAGTGGGCCCACGGGCACTGGCCGGAGGTGAGCGCCGTCAGCGTCTCGGAAACCCCCAAGACCTGGGCCGAGTACCGCCCATGACCATTGCCATCAGTGAAATCTTCGGCCCCACCATTCAGGGGGAGGGGGCCTTGATCGGCATGCCCACCCTCTTTGTGCGTACCGGCGGCTGCGACTTCCGTTGCAGCTGGTGCGATACCCTGTACGCGGTGGAGCCTCGTTTCAAGCGCGACTGGACCCCCATGAGCGCCGAGGCCATCATGGCCGAGGTACGCCGGCTGAGCGGCGACAAGCCGCTGCTGATCACCCTGTCCGGCGGCAACCCGGCATTGCAGCCCCTGGGCGGGCTGCTGAGCCTGGGCCAGGCCCAGGGCTATACCTTCGCCATGGAAACCCAGGGCAGCCGGGCCCAGGACTGGTTTGCCAAATTGGATCACCTGACCCTGAGCCCCAAGCCGCCGTCCTCGGCCATGGCCTTTAACAAGGAACGCTTCGATGCCTGCCTGGCGGCCGCGGGGCCTCAAACCCGGGTGAGCCTGAAACTGGTGATCGCCGACGAGGAGGATTATCGCTGGGCGAGGGCGCTGGCCGATCAATATCCGCAGCTGCCCCTGACCCTGCAGCCCTGCAATCCGGCACCGGCCACCCCGGAGGCGCCGGAGCTGGAGACCGATACCGAGGCGCTCAATGCCCGCCTACGCTGGCTGGTGGACAGGGTATCGGAGGATGCCTGGTACCGGGCCCGGGTGCTGCCCCAGCTGCATGTGCTGATCTGGAACAACGAACGCGGGGTCTGAGCCCCGCTATTTCCTGTTTTTAGCTTTTCTTTCCACACAGGCCCGTGACGGCGGGAAGCGGGCGCTTTTACACTTGGTGTTTATGGTGTCACTTGATACCATGGCCATCTAAAAGTCTAAACGTGTATATGTTCAGGTGGTTGGCTTTATTCTCTGACCCGGAGCAGCCAAGATCTCATGGTGGTGCAGGCCGGTACATCACGCCGGCACGCAGCGAGTACATCCATGTATGCTCTGTGGCGGCATCCCTACTGCCAAAGGCCGGCTTAGCTGTATCCGGCCGGCACCTTAGTGTTGCTCACCTGAATTTTTTCGCATACCCCAAGGAGCATTCATGCGTCGTACCTTCCTCAAGCTGCCGCTGCTGGCCCTGGCCGCCTGTTCGTTTTCGTTCTCCGTGCTGGCCGCCGATCCCGATAACAGGCACATCGTGATCGGCACCACTGTCGGTGACTTTGCCGATATGGTGACCGAGTCGATCAAGCCCCAGCTCGAAGCCCAGGGCTATAGCGTCGAGCTGGTGGAGTTTACCGACTATGTGATGCCCAACCTGGCTCTGGCCGAAGGGGCGCTGGATGTGAATTGCTTCCAGAACCAGCCCTACCTGGATACCTTCAGCCAGGATCGCGGCCTGAGCCTGAGCCCGATCACCCAGGTGCCCACCGGTCCCATGGGCTTGTACGCCGGCAAGCTGAACAGCCTGGACGAGGTCAAAGCCGGCAGCACGGTCGCCCTGCCGAACGACCCGTCCAACCAGGCCCGGGCCTTGCTGATGCTTGAAGACATGGGCTGGATCAAGCTCAGGGAAGGCATAGAGCAGTTGCGTGCCAGCGAGTTCGATGTGGTGGAGAACATCAAGGGTATCAAACTGGTGCCGCTGGAGGCGGCGCAATTGCCCCGTTCGCGGGAGGATGTGGATTTCTCGGTGATCAACGGCAACTATGCGGCTTCCAGCGGCATCGCCTTTACCGAGGGGCTGTTCCTGGAACGCAGCTACGACTTTATCAACTGGGTGGTGGTGCGCAGCGAAGACAAGGCACAACCCTTTGTGCAGGACCTGATCGCCGCCTACAACTCGGACTCCTTCAAGGAATACGTGGTCGAGCGCTTCGAGGGCTACAAGTACCCCGAAGCCTGGGGCCAGTAAGCGCGGACAGGCGTTATGCACCGTTCCTGGCAGTTTGACATTCACGGTCGCCGTATGGCGGTGATGGAGTGGGGCGACCCCCAGGCCGTGCCTGTGGTGGCGCTGCACGGCTGGCTCGACAACGCGGCCAGCTTTACCCTGCTGGCCCGGCGGTTGCCCCAGGTGCGGCTGATCGCCCTGGATCTGGCGGGCCATGGCCATTCCGCTCACCGGCCCACCGGCCAGCCCTATTACATCTGGGACAATGTGGCCGATGTGCTGGCCCTGGTGGATGAGCTGGGACTGGAGCGGGTGGCGTTGCTCGGCCATTCCATGGGAGCCGGGGTGGCCACCCTCTTTGCCGGCGCCTTCCCCGAACGGGTCGGCCAGCTGTTCCTGCTGGACGGCCTCACCCCGCTCGATTATCCGGCCGACCAGTTGCCGGGACAGATGGCCGACGCCCTGCTCAAGGGGGCGCGTCTGAGCCGGCGCTCGTTGCGGCCTTATGCCAGCTTCGAGCAGGCGGTAGCGGCGCGTATCAACAGCCGCTGGCCGGTAAGCCGGGAGGCGGCCCGCCTGCTGCTGGAACGGGGCTTGCGGCAGGAGGCCGATGGCTGGTACTGGCGCAGCGATCTGGCGCTGACCCAGCCGTCGGTGGTCCGGTTGTGCGAGCAGCAAATCACCGCCTTTCTGCGCCGGCTCACCATGCCGGTGTTGCTGGTGATGGCGGAGCAGGGGATCGGCATGGCGCGGGTCGAGCCTTGGCTGGGACTGGTGCCGGACCTTGAGCTAAAAATACTGGCCGGCGGCCACCATCTGCATATGGAAGAAAAGCCAGCCGAGCAGATTGCCGGCTGGCTTTTCGAGGGGCTGGGCCGGGATGAACCCGGCCCCGGCAGCGCTGTTGATCAGTAGCCCAGGTAGGCGGCGGCGACCATCAACCCCCAGCAGAGTACGTAGATGGGCGCCATGATGGGCACAATGACCGGCAACCACTGGGCGTAGGAGACCCGGCCCAGCGCCAGCATGGCCAGGATGCCGCCCGCGGTGGGAATGAACAGGTTGGTCAGGCCATCGCCGATTTGAAACGCAGAGACCATCAACTGCCGGCTCATGCCGATCAGATCCGCCAGCGGGATCAGGATCGGCATGGTGATCAAGGCCTGGGCCGAGCCGCTGGGAATAAACAGGTTGATTACCCCCTGAATAATACTGGTCACCACGGCGGCAAGGGCCACGGGCATGCCTTCCAGCACCGAGCTCAGCGATTTGACGATGGTGTCAATGACCTGGGCATCCTGCAAAATCACTGGGATCGAGGCTGCCAGGCCAATCACCAGCGCGCCCGAGGTGACCGAGGCCGCGCCTTCCATCATCCGCTTGACCAGTTGGTTGGCACTCATGCCCGCCGCAAAGCCGATCACGATCGCCATCATCAGGAAGATGGCGGTAATTTCCTTGATGTACCAGCCGCGGCTGAACACGCCGGTCAGTAGAGCGCCCAGACCTGTCAGGAAGATGGCGAGGGTCATCAGGTCCTGGCGTGACAGCCGGTATTCCTGCAGTGGCTTGCTCATCTCGACTGGCTGCTCATCATGGAACTCCATCTTGACCACGCGCAGACAGATATAGGCCGACAGCATGGCCAGCGCCGCCAGCACCATCAGCAGACGCAGACCCCAGCCCGAGAACAGCGGCAGTTCGCCAATGTTCTGGGCCACACCCACGGTATAGGGGCTGATCGGCGACAGGGCAAAACCGATGCCGATGCCGCCAACGGCCATGGTCACGCCCACCAGCCGCGAGCAGCCGATGGCCGAGGCCACCAGCACGCCCACGGGCACCAGCGCGATATTATTTTCACCGCCCACGGCCACGCCGAAAAAGCCGTAGATAAAGGTACCCAGCACGATGATCAGATTGCGTCTCCTGGTGCTGTTGCCGGCACCGACCTTGTTGGCGGCAACACCGACCACGTTTTCCAGTGCGCCCGTGCACTGCAGCACATGAAAGAGGCCGCCGGCGATAAACACGATAAACAGGAACTGGGAGGCATTGATCATGCCCCGGGGAATGGCCAGGAACAGCTCGAAGAAGTGCAGCGGGGCCGTTTCAGCAATCAGCTGGAAGGAGCCGGGAATAACCCGGCTCCTGCCGTCCACGATTTCGCGGGCGAACTCACCGGCCGGAATAATGAAAGTCAGCAGGTATACCCCGACCAGCACCATGAAGATTAACACCATGGGATCGGGAAACTCGTTAAACCACCTGCGTTGCTTGTTATCGCTCCCGGCACGGGGGTGGGGCTGGTTCATGTCTCTCTCCTTGAAAATGAAGGGCATTGGCAATTGAACGCCATTATCAGGGCTGTACCGATTGTTCGAAATAACGGGAGATCAGCTTCACCAGAAAGGTGGAGGCCGCCTCCATACAGTCGTCGTTAAAGTCGTAATGGGGGTTATGCAGGCTGCAGGGCCCTAGTCTGGCGCCGGCCTCATGGCCGTTGTCGCCGTTGCCGACCAGGAAGTAACAGCCGGGCACCTGCTCCAGAAAGTAGGCGCAGTCTTCACTGCCGGTCAGGGGCGCGGTGGACGCCTCGACGTGGTCGTCGCCGAACACCGCCCGGGCGGTGTCGACCGCGAGTTGGGTCATGGCCGGATCATTGATCAGCACCGGGTAGCCGCGCTGGTAGTCGATGTCGCACTGGCAGTCGAAGGCCTCGGCCTGGGACTGGGCCAGGGTGCGAATACGACGTTCCAGGGTGTTGCGCACCTCGGGATCCAGGGTGCGAATGGTGAGCTCCAGCTCGGCGGTGTTGGGGATCACGTTGGCGGACGTGCCCGCTTGCATGCGGCCGACGCTGATCACCGAGACCAGACTGGGATCCACATTGCGACCCACAATGCTTTGCAGGGCCAGTACGGTGGCCGCCGCCGGCAGGGTGGGGTCCCGGGACAGCTGGGGCAGGGCGCCGTGACCGCCCTTGCCGACGAAGGTCAGTTTGGCCGTGTCCGACGAGGCCATAAAGGCGCCTTCGCGAAAGCAGAGCTTGCCTACAGGCACACCGGGGAAATTATGCAGCGCAAAGAGCGCATCGCAGGGAAAGCGCTGGAACAGGCCTTCCTCCAGCATGCGTTGGGCGCCGCCACCGCCGCCCAGCTCCTCTGCGGGCTGGAAAATCAGGGTTAAGGTGCCGCTGCCGGGCAGTCCCTGTTCCCGATGCCGGCGCGCCATGGTTTCGGCGACGCCCAGCAGAATGGCGGTATGGCCATCATGGCCACAGGCGTGCATCTTGCCCGCCACCTGGCTGGCCCAGGGTAGTCCCGTTGCTTCCTGAATGGGCAGGGCATCCATATCCGCGCGCAGTCCCAGGCGCAGGCCCGGCTGGTCACCCCAGCGCAGCACGCCCACGACGCCGGTGACAGCGATGCCGGTATGGATCTCGTAGCCCCATTCCTGGAGTCGTTCCGCAACCAGCTGGCTGGTTGAGAACTCTTCAAAGCCCAGCTCCGGGTGCTGATGGATCTGGCGTCGCCAGCCCTTCATCTGGTCGAGACCTGGCTTAATGTCTGCGTTCACTGTCATAATACTCACCGGCTGACATGGTTTTTCATCTGTGTTTCACCATGGTGTCAGCCGTGAGTGATACTGTAAAGGCAACAAATGTTGTCTGGTGACAACCTGAGGTAATCAGTTGATATGAAAGATCATCAGCTCAAGGCCTTGCTGAAGGTGGCCGAGGAGGGCTCGATTCGCGGTGCGGCCAGGGCGCTGCACCTGAGTCAGAGTGCCTTGACCAAGGCCTTGCGCGAGTTGGAGGCCGATCTGGGGGCAAAGCTGCTGATCCGCAGCTATCGCGGCGTCGAGTTCACACCTGCCGGCCAGACGCTGCTGACCCGGGCGCGTCTGGCGCTGTCCACCCTGGACAAGGCGCGCGATGAGATCCGCTGGCTGCAGGGAGGGGCAGGGATTCAGGTCACGGCGGCGGTGACCACAGCCATTGCCTCGACCGCGCTGCCGACGGTGCTGAACGAGTTTGAACGTGAGCTGCCGGATGTTAGCCTGAGGTTTGTCGAGGGCATGCTGACTACGGTACTGCCCGGGTTGCTGGAGGGGCATTTCGACTTCGCCATTGCTGTGGCCGAGCCTGAACAGTTGCCCTATGAAATCGCCTTCGAACCTCTGACTCGTATTTTTTCCGAGCCGGTGGCGCGGGAGGGGCATCCGCTACTGGCAGCCACCGACTGGTCCCAGATGCTGGACGCCCGCTGGGTACTGAACCTGACCACCGGCAGCTCGGCCCAGCAACTGGTGAGCTGGCTCGACACCCAGGGGGGACGGTCACCGCGTATTGTCCGCTGCGACTCGCCCTTGCTGATGATAGAGCTGATTCGCCGGACCGACCTGGTGGGCTTTGGCCCACGGGTCTTTTTTGAAGATCCGCTCGCCGGCTGCGGGTTGTCCTGCTTTAACGCACTGCCCCGGTTTCCGGCCCATGCCCTTGGCATACTCAAGCTCAGGGGAGTGCCCCTCAACCTGGGCGCAGAGCGGCTTGCCGCCCTGTTCAAGCGTCATATCAACGAGCAGGTGCTGGTGCCTCAGGGACTGACAAGCTGAGCCGGTTCACGGGCGCGCGCAGCAGGCGCGGGCCAGGATATAAAACAAGCCAAATGCGGTAGTGCATGACGCCCGGTCACAGCGGCAGGGTATCCTGGGGCCGAGCAGATTGCCGGCTGGCTGGGCGAGCGGTTGGCTGTTGCCGGATAAGCATCACCGGGGGGCTGTTACGCCTTCACCACCGCCTGCTCCGGTTGCCATCAGAACGGCAGTTCATCCTGGCGCGGCGCTGCCGCCGCTTCCTGTTCGAGCTGCTTCTTACGGGCGGCGGCGAGGATCCGCCGCCGGCGATCATGACACAGGCGGATGACTTCCCGTTGCTGCCGGGGCGTCATCTGCAACCAGTTGAAGCGCTCTTCCCGGTTGCGCAGGCAGCCCTTGCAATAGCCCCTGTTATTGACCTGACATACACCGATGCAGGGGCTCTGCACGGTGAAAAACTCCAGCTGCTCCATCGGCACCTCCTGTTCCCATAATGGAGCATTTCTGACCTGCATTACAACAGATCTCTTAACCGATACCAGGCCATGGCCAGCACCAGGGCCGGGGTGCGCAGCAGGCGTCCGCCGGGAAAGTCCCTGTGGGGGATGCGTCCGAACAGATCGAAACGCTCGGCACAGCCGGCCACGGCCTCGGCCATCAGGCTGCCGGCCATGCCGGTCAGCGCCAGGCCGTGGCCGGAAAAGCCCTGGGCATAGTAGATATTCCGTTCAAGCCGGCCGAAGTGGGGTGCCCGGTTGAGGGTGATGCCCACATAGCCTCCCCAGGTGTATTGCTGGCGTACGTCCGCCAGCTGGGGAAACACGGCGCGCAGGCGCCTGCCCATGGCGGCGGCCAGGTTGGGCGGATCCAGCCGGGAATAGCTGACCCTGCCCCCGAACAGCAAGCGATGGTCGGCGCTCAGGCGAAAGTAGTCCAGCACGAAGTTGAGATCTGCCACCGCCATGTGATTGGCGATAAGCGCCTCGGCGCGCTCGCGGCCAAGCGGCTCGGTGGCGGTGATATAGGTGCCGACCGGCATGAGCTTGCGCTCGATTTCCGGTGCCAGTCCCTGCAGGTAGGCATTGCCGCACAGCAGCAGCTGACGGCAGCGTACCCGGCCCTTTTCCGTGTGGGCCACCGGTGCGGCGCCCCGCTCGATCCGGGTCACCGGACTGTGCTCGAAGAAACGGGCCCCGGCCCGGGCCGCGGCCCGGACCAGCCCCAGGGTATAGTTGAGCGGGTGTACATGGCCGCTGTTGGGGTCATAGAGGCCGCCCAGGTAGGCATTGGAAGCCAACTGCCGGTTTAGCTGGTGCCGGTCCCACAGCTGCAGCCCCCGGTATCCGAAGTCGCGCTCCAGTTCGGTGGCCCAGGCCTCCAGCTCGTGCATATGGCGGGGTCTCACTGCCGCATGCAGGTGGCCGTCGGCCAGATCGCAGTCGATCCCGTGGTCGCGGATGCGCCGGCGCATCAGGGCCATGGCTTCGATGGAAATATCCCACAGGGCGCGGCTGGTCTCCATGCCCACCAGGCGGGTCAGCCTGGACTGTTCGCAGGCATAGCCGAAGATCATCTGGCCGCCGTTACGCCCGGATGCCCCCCAGCCGACCCGGTTGGCGTCCAGCACCGCCACCGAGTAGCCTTTTTCCGCCAGCGTCAGCGCGGCGGCGGCCCCGGTGATGCCGGCCCCGACGATGCAGACATCCACATCCAGGTTTTCCTCAAGGGCCGGGTAGCTCAGGGGCAGGTTGAGGGAGGCGGCATAATAGGAGTTGGCATGGGCGGCGTGCATGGGATCCCTTGTGTTCAGACCAGATGTTGATACCACTGGTATTCCAGCGGGGTGACATGCTGATCGAACTCGGCCAGTTCATGGCGCTTGTTGATCAGATAGGCACGATGAAATTCCTTGCCCAGATACTGAGACAGCCGGTGGGACTGGGCGAACCTGTCCAGGGCGTCCTGCCAGCGATAGGGCAACAGCGCCAGGTCCAGCTTGTTGGCATCGTCCTGTATGGGCGAGGGGGGCCTCAGTTGTTCGCTGATGCCGTGGTCGATGGCGGCCAGGATGGCGGCGGTCACCAGGTAGGGATTGGCGTCTGCGCCCGCCACCCTGTGCTCCAGCCGGGTACTGTTTTTGTCACCGGAAGGAATGCGCAGGGCCACGGTTCGGTTATCAAAGCCCCAGCTGGCGTGCAGCGGCACATACATATGGGGCTGCAGGCGGCGATAGGAATTGGCATTGGGGGCAAACAGTGCCATGGATTCGGGCAGCATGCTGCAGGCGCCGGCGATGGCCTGGCGCAGCAGATCATGGTTGTCGGCGAACACGTTATTGCCATCCTTGTCGAGCAGACTGACATGGATATGCATGCCCGAGCCGGCCTGGCCATTGTAGGGCTTGGCCATGAAGGTGGCGTACATGCCCTCCTTGATGGCAATGGCCTTGATGGCGCGCTTGAGCAGTATGGCCTGATCGCAGGCATCGACGGCGTTGTTCTGGTGGGTCAGGTTGATTTCAAACTGACCCGGGGCATATTCAGCCACCGCATTGTCGGCGGGGATGCGCTGCACGGCACAGACTTCGGCGACCCGGACCAGGAAGTCCTCCCAGCTGTCCAGATCGTCGAGGGAATAGACCTGGGTGTCGTGCATGCGCTCATCCGTGCCCGGCAGGATCGGGGGCTGGGGCAGGCCATCGGCCCCTTCCTTCTGATCTACCAGGTAGAACTCCAGCTCAACCGCCACGCAGGGGAACAGCCCCTTGTCTTCCAGGCGTTTCAGCACCTTCTGCAGCACATGGCGCGGATCGGCAAAGAACGGGGTGCCGTCAAGCTCTTCCATGGTCATCAACACCTGGCCCGAGGGGGTCCTGTGCCAGGGAACGGGCGCCAGGGTATGGGGCAGCAGCCGGCAGGTACGATCGGTGTCGCCTTGGGCCAGGCCCAGCCCGGTTTCCTCGACGGTCTGGCCGGTAATGTCGAGGGCGAACACGGAGGCGGGCAGGCTGATGCCGTCCCGCAGGGCTTTTTCCAGGGCGCTGACTTGGATACGTTTGCCCCTGAGTACCCCGTTGATATCACAGAGCATCAGGTCGACGGATTGAAAGTCGGCCCAGGGAGGCCGGTTCTGGATTTGATCGCTGGCTGGCTTGTCCATGATGTGTCCTTAAGAAAACGCCCATCCCCAATAAAGCTAAGCCTTGCCGTTGAACTTTAATATACCAATGTCGATTAATTATGATCCGGATCCCATTGGCTCGTACGGCGCCTGTCATTTAGCTTGAATTTCGTACAAGTTATTGATTCGTATATTCTAACCAGTATGAACTATGCTAGCCCTAGCGGATAACTCAGTTGAGTGTGCATCATGAGTGTTCAAGATCCTGATAAGCAAGACATGGAAAAATTACGGTTATGGATGCGCCAGCATGCCATCACCGAGGTGGAATGCCTGCTGCCGGATTTCACCGGCAATGCCCGGGGTAAGATCCTGCCCGCCGACAAGTTCCTCAAGGAGAGGGGGATGCGCTTGCCGGACAATATTTTTCTGCAGACGGTCAATGGTGACTGGCCGGATGATACCAGTATCGACTGGACCGAGCAGGACATGGAGCTGAAGGCGGATATCAGGACCCCCCGGCTGGTGCCCTGGGCGACGGAGCCGACCGCCCAGGTGATCCATGACTGTTTCGATGCCGAGGGCGAACCGGTGGAAATGGCACCGCGCAGCGTGCTGCGCCGGGTGCTGAAGCTCTATGAACAAAAAGGCTGGCAACCGGTCGTGGCGCCGGAGCTGGAGTTCTTCCTGGTCAAGAAAAACGAGGACTGGGATTACCCCCTGGAACCGCCCATCGGCCGCAACGGTCGACCGGAAACGGCGCGCCAGTCATACAGCATCGATGCGGTCAATGAATTCGATCCCATCTTCGAAGACATGTATGACTACTGCGAGGCCCAGGAGCTGGAGGTGGACTCCCTGATCCACGAGACGGGGGCAGCCCAGATGGAGGTCAACTTCATCCATGGTGATGCCCTGGACCTGGCCGATCAGGTATTCCTGTTCAAGCGCACCATGCGCGAGGCGGCGATGCGCCATCATGTCTATGCCACCTTTATGGCCAAGCCGATGAAAAACGAGCCCGGCAGCGCCATGCATATTCATCAGAGCCTGGTCGACAAGGACGGCAACAACCTATTCGCCAACCCGGACGGCAGCCACAGCGAGTTGTTCCTGAATTATATCGGCGGCCTGCAGCGCTATGTACCCGCCGTCGTGGCCCTGTTTGCCCCCAATGTGAACTCCTACCGGCGGCTGGCCTTCGGTGACTCGGCGCCGCGCAACATGTCGTGGGGGGAAGACAACCGCACCGTCGGCCTGCGGGTGCCCCGTTCGGGCGGTAGTGACAGGCGCATCGAAAACCGCTATGCGGGCGCCGATGCCAACCCCTATCTGGCCCTGGCGGCCAGCCTGGCCTGTGGCTATCTGGGTATGACCCAGGGTATCGAGGCCACGGCGCCGGTACAGGGCAGTGCCTATAATATGCCCTTCGGCCTGCCTCGCAGCCTGGAGGAGGCGCTGCTGGCACTGGAGCAGAATCATGAACTGCGGGACGTGCTGGGCCAGCGTTTTGTCGATGCCTTTATCGCGGTCAAACGCAAGGAATATGAGGCCTTCTTTACCGTGATCAGCGCCTGGGAGCGGGAGTTTTTGCTGCTCAATGTGTGAGCGGCCGGGCACGAAATAATTTGCGGAGACCCGATTCCCGAATCGGGTCGGTATGAGTATGATGTGCCGCCCTTAAATCAGATGTCATTACCTACAAGGATGGAGATGCCCATGGCAAGTTTGAACAATGGTTTTCGCCTCGCACTGCTGGCTGCCGGGCTGGTGCTGGGCAGCGGTGTACAGGCCCAGGAAGCACCCCAGGTGAATTTCTACAACTGGTCGGACTATATCGCCGAGGATACCCTGGCGAATTTTACCGCCGAGACCGGTATTGCCGTGACCTATGATGTATTTGATTCCAACGAGGTGCTGGAGGCCAAGCTGCTGGCCGGTAATACCGGCTTTGATCTGGTGGTGCCGACCGGCGACTTTATGGGACGTCAAATTATGGCTGGGGCCTTTATGGCATTGGACAAGTCCAAGCTGAGCAATTATGGCAACCTGGATCCCAAGATCATGGCCCTGCTGGCCGACAAGGATCCCGGTAACCAGTATGGCGTGCCGTACCTGTGGGGCACCACCGGCATCGGCTATAACGTGGACAAGGTCAAGGCCGCCCTGGGCGAGGATGCCCCGGTCAATTCCTGGGATCTGGTGCTGAAGCCGGAAAACCTGGCCAAGCTCAGCCAGTGCGGCGTGGCGTTTCTGGACGCCCCGACCGAAATTTTTTCCACCGTACTCAACTATCTGGGCAAGGATCCCAACAGCACCACGCCCGCCGATTACTCGGGAGAGGCCACCGAGCTGATGATGAGCCTGCGCCCGCATATCACCTATTTCCACTCTTCCAAATATATCAATGACCTGGCCAACGGGGATATATGCGTGGCGGTCGGCTGGTCGGGCGATATCCTGCAGGCCAGAGACAGGGCCGATGAAGCGGAACAGGGCGTCAAGGTCGCCTATTCGATCCCCAAGGAAGGCGCACTGATGTGGTTCGATATGCTGGCCATCCCCAGGGATGCCCGGCACCCGGATAATGCCCATCAGTTGATCAACTACCTGTTGAAGCCGGAAGTGATCGGCGCGGTCAGCAACTATGTCGCCTATGCCAACCCCAACTTGCTTGCCCGGGAGTTTGTGGAGGAAAGCATACTGAACGACACCGGCATATATCCCACCGCCGAGGCTGCTGATCGCCTGTTTACCGCCAAGCTGTTGCCGCAGCGCGTAAACCGGGTGATCACCCGCGCCTGGACCCGGGTAAAAACCGGACGTTAAACAGCCTGGGTGTCGGGACTTACCGGCACCTTCTTACAAGAGGGAGTAGGCACAGTTGCCTGATAATACCCATCATCAAGACTCGTTTGCCGACAAGGCAACACCCGAGGCCTTCCTGGAAATAAGGGGCCTCAGCAAACTGTTCGATGGCTATGCGGCTGTGGATGATGTCAGCCTGACCATCCGCCGTGGCGAAATCTTTGCCCTGCTCGGCGCTTCGGGCTGCGGCAAGTCGACCCTGCTGCGCCTGCTGGCGGGGTTTGAACGGCCCGAGCAGGGCCAGATCCTGCTGGATGGACAGGATATCGCCGCCGTGGCCCCTTATGACAGGCCCATCAATATGATGTTCCAGTCTTATGCGCTGTTTCCCCATATGACGGTTGAGTCCAATATCGCCTTCGGCCTGAAGCAGGAAGGCCTGCCCAAGGCCGAGATCGCCGAGCGGGTGGCAGAGATGCTCCGGCTGGTGCAGATGAGCGATTATGCCAGACGCAAGCCTCACCAGTTATCCGGCGGCCAGCGGCAACGGGTGGCGCTGGCCCGCAGCCTGGCGAAGAAGCCCAAGCTGCTGCTGCTGGATGAGCCAATGGGTGCCCTGGACAAGAAACTCAGGGAAGAAATGCAGCTCGAGCTGGTAAATATCATAGAGCAGGTGGGGGTAACCTGCGTGATGGTAACCCATGATCAGGAAGAGGCGATGACCATGGCCGGGCGCATTGCCATCATGAACCGGGGCCGGCTGATCCAGGTCGGCAAGCCGCTGGATATCTATGAATACCCCAGTTGCCGCTACAGCGCCGAGTTTATCGGTTCGGTCAACCTGTTTGATGGCGTGGTGGCGCGGGATGAGCCGGATACCTGCCTGGTGTCCTGTCCCGAACTCGAGCACCCGGTCCTGGTCAACCATGGCCAGTCGGTGGCCGAAGGGCAGGCGGTGACGGTAGCGATACGGCCAGAAAAGCTGCAGCTCTGTGACCAGGCCCCGTCCCGGGATGACAACTGGCTGAGCGGAGAGGTGGAAGACATCGCCTATCTCGGCAGCCTGTCGGTCTATCATATCCGGCTGGCCTCGGGGAAACGCATCATGGCGACCCTGCCCAACCGTCACCGCTCGCACAAGGGCAACCCGACCTGGGGGGAGCGGGTTCATTTGCGTTGGGAGGCGGACAGTTGTGCCGTCCTTCAGGATTAGGGAGTTTTGACCATGTCTCTCTTGCCCCGGTTCCGTGGCCGCCAGCTGGTGATTGCGCTGCCCTATGCCTGGCTGCTGCTGTTTTTTCTGATCCCGTTCCTGATTGTGCTCAAGATCAGCCTGTCTGAGTCGGTGCTGGCGATCCCACCCTACAGCCAGATGCTCAGCTTTGCCGACAACCAGCTGCAGCTGTTGCTGAACTTCAACAACTACCTGTTTTTACTGAGTGACAGCCTCTATATCCAGTCTTATCTGCAGTCCCTGCAGGTGGCCGGCGTCTCGACCCTGCTGTGCCTGCTGATCGGCTATCCGCTGGCATGGGCGATAGTGCATTCCCGGCCGTCGACCCGCAACATGCTGTTGATGCTGGTGATCCTGCCGTCCTGGACCTCGTTTTTGATCCGGGTATATGCCTGGATGGGCATCCTGGGTAATAACGGTTTTCTCAACAACCTGTTGCTGTTCCTCGGGCTGATCGACAGCCCCCTGCAGATCCTCAATACCAATACCGCCGTCTATATCGGCATCGTCTATGCGTATCTGCCCTTTATGGTCTTGCCCCTGTATACCGCCCTGATGCGGCTGGATTACTCCCTGGTGGAAGCCGCCGCCGACCTGGGCGCCAGGCCCTGGAAAACCCTGCTGACGGTAATCATTCCCCTGACCCGCGGGGGTATGATCGCCGGTGCCATGCTGGTGTTTATTCCGGCGGTGGGGGAGTTTGTTATCCCGGAACTGCTGGGCGGCCCGGATACCCTGCTGATCGGCCGGGTGCTGTGGCAGGAATTTTTCAACAACCGGGACTGGCCGGTGGCGGCGGCGGTCGCCAGCATCATGTTGCTGCTGCTGATGGTGCCCATCATGTGGTTCCATCATAGCCAACGCAAAGAGCTGGAGGGCCAGTGATGCCTCAACTACGCGGAGACATCACGATGTGGTTCCACGCCATGTCATACCGGCAACGTAAAGAGTGGGAGGACAGGCCATGAACCAGATACCCGCCAGCCGTTCCTGGCTGCGCCGGCTGATCCTGCTGCTGGGCTTCGGATTTCTGTACCTGCCGATGCTGCTGTTGATTATCTACTCCTTCAACAGCTCCCGGCTGGTAACCGTCTGGGCCGGCTGGTCGACCCGCTGGTACGGGGAACTGTTTGAGGATCCGATGATCATCCAGGCGGTCCTGCTCAGCCTGACCATCGCCTTCTTTGCTGCCACGACCGCCGTGGTACTGGGTACCCTGGCCGGTTTTGTGCTGACCCGAATGGGCCGTTTCAGGGGGGAACACGGCTTTGCATTCATGATCACGGCGCCCCTGGTGATGCCGGAAGTGATCACCGGCCTGTCCCTGTTGTTGCTGTTTGTGGCCATGGGAGACTGGCTGGGCTGGCCAACCCAACGGGGCAGCACCACCATCTGGATTGCCCATGTGACCTTCTGCTCGGCCTATGTGGCTGTGGTGGTCAGCTCCCGGCTGAGGGAGCTGGACAGTGCGGTGGAAGAGGCGGCCATGGATCTGGGGGCCCGACCCCTGAAGATCTTTCTGGTCATTACCCTGCCGATTATCGCCCCGGCCATCGTCGCCGGCTGGCTGCTGGCCTTTACTTTGTCGCTGGACGATCTGGTGATAGCCAGCTTTGTGTCCGGGCCCAACGCCAGCACCCTGCCGATGGTGGTTTTTTCCAGCGTGCGCCTGGGGGTGAGTCCCAAGATCAACGCCCTGGCCACCATCATTATCCTGATTGTGTCCCTGGTAACCTTGATTGGCTGGTGGTTGATGGTGAGGGCGGAAAAGCGTCGCCGGCAGGAGGCGGCGCTGGCCCGCAGTGATTAGGGGATGCTTCCCATAAAGCTGTTCAATTAAGGGGAGGACTCTCCTTTTCAACTTAAGTGAACGGCATTGGGTGTTTCCCGGCCTTTTTTGATGTATCTATATAGATAATCAAACATAAAAACGCCGGGAGCGAAGAGAATGCAGCTAGGCTTGTTGTTATGTGACCATACGGATAGCGACTTCAGCCGGGTCGGCGGTGATTATCCAGACCTGTTTCGGGAGTGCATAGCGGCAGTGGCACCAGAGGCACAATTACAGGTCTATGACGCGAACCAACATCAGTTGCCCGACGAAGGCACCCGGTTGGATGGCTGGATTATCAGCGGTGCTCGCTTCGATGCCTTTGGCCAGTACCCCTGGCTAGAGCGGCTGAAGGCCTGTGTTCGGCGCTTGCTGGAGCAGGGGCAGCGTATCGCCGGAGTCTGTTTCGGTCATCAGCTGCTGGCCTTGATGCACGGCGGCGAGGTGGGCCGGGCCCCGGTAGGGTGGGGCATAGGCACCCATGATTACCGCTGGCGACAGCAAGCAGAGGGACACCGGCCGGCGGAGGGGTTCAGGTTGCTGGTCAGTCACCAGGATCAGGTGCTGAGCCTGCCGGAGCGGGCCCGGGTACTGGCCGGCTCGGATTTCTGCCCCAATGCGGCCTTTACCCTGGACGATCGGGTGATAGGGGTACAGGGACACCCGGAGTTTACCCCTGCCTATTCCCGTTTCCTGATCGAGCAGCGCAAGGCGTACTTCAGCGGCAGCCTGTATCGACAGGCGATAGATTCACTTGAGCATGAGCATCATGGTTATGAGGTGATGCGCCTGTTGCTGGATTTCCTCACTTCACCTCAATCGGGAGGCAAGCAATATGGATATAGGGATCCCCAAGGAAATTAAAAACCACGAATACCGGGTAGGGATGACGCCCGGGGGGGTAAAAGAGCTGGTCAGGGACGGTCATACTCTGCTGGTTGAAACTCAGGCGGGGGCCGCCATCGGCTTGAGCGATGAGCAGTACCTGGCTGCCGGGGCCGAGATCGTGCCCGATGCCGCCACCTTGTTCGCCCGGGCCGAGATGATAGTCAAGGTCAAGGAGCCTCAGGCCGAGGAGTATCAGCGGCTGAAGCCGGGCCAGGTATTGTTTACCTATCTGCATCTGGCCCCGGATTTGCCCCAGACCCAGGGCCTGCTGGATGCCGGCTGCACCGCCATCGCCTATGAAACCGTGACCGACCGCAGCGGTGGCCTGCCGCTGTTGGCGCCGATGAGCGAGGTGGCCGGGCGTATGGCGATACAGGCCGGCGCCCACTGCCTGGAAAAGGCCCGCGGTGGCAGGGGCGTGCTGCTGGGCGGGGTGCCCGGTGTACCGCCCGCCCGTGTGCTGGTATTGGGTGGCGGGGTGGTGGGGATCAACGCGGCCCGCATGGCCCTGGGTCTGGGGGCGGATGTCACCCTGGTGGACAAGTCCCTGGCCCGTCTGAAAGAACTGGATAGCCTCTACGGCCCGGCCCTGAAGACCCTGTATTCAACCTCAGACGCGATTGAGGGCGAATTGCCCTGGGCGGATCTGGTGGTGGGAGCCGTGCTGATCCCCGGTGCCGCGGCGCCCAAGCTGATCACCCGTGATATGCTGGGGTTGCTGCCCCATGGGGCGGTATTGGTGGATGTGGCCATCGATCAGGGCGGTTGCTTCGAAACCAGCAAGGCGACCACCCATCAAAACCCCACCTACACGGTGGATGAAATAGTGCATTACTGTGTGGCCAATATGCCCGGTGGTGTGGCGCGTACCTCCACCTTTGCCCTCACCAACGCCACTCTGCCGTTTGTCCAGGCACTGGCCAACAAAGGCTGGCGGCAGGCACTGAAGGAGGATCCCCACCTGGCCGCCGGGCTCAATGTGCATAAGGGGCAAATCGTCTATCAGGCGGTGGCCGAGGCGCATCAGTTGTCCTTTACCCCCCTGGAGAAGATCCTGAAGGGGTAAGGCTCCCCACAGGGCGAATCCCCCAAACGGGTGGAATCGCCACCTCATTCGCCATCCCGGCTGCTCCCTGGGTTAAGCTTCGAGAACGCAGGGAGGAGCCTTATGAAACATCATCCACTGTTATTGCCCACCGTGCTGGGTCTGGTGGCTCTGGCCGGCCCCGGGGCCGCCGCCGATCCCGTGCCGCCCCTGCAGCTGGCTGGGGCGTACCAGCGGCAAGAGGTGCCTGCACGGTACTGGGTCAGCGAAAAGCTTGATGGGGTGCGTGCCTATTGGGATGGTCATGCCCTGATCTCCCGACAGGGCAACCGCTTCAATGCGCCAGACTGGTTTACCGCCGGCTTTCCCGGACAGCCACTGGATGGTGAGCTGTGGATGGGACGAGGACGCTTCGACGAACTTTCCGGTGCGGTGCGCCGCTATCGGCCCGACGAGCAGGAGTGGCGGCGGATCCGCTTTATGGTCTTTGACCTGCCCGCCAGCGAGTTGCAATTTGACGGGCGACTGCTCACCTTGCAGGCGCTACTCAACACCCGGACATGGCCCCATATTGCCCTGATTGAACAGCGTAAGGTCGCCGACGAAGCGACGCTGATGGCCTGGCTGGCCGAGGTGGAGACAGGGGGCGGAGAAGGGCTGATGCTGCACCGGGGCGATGCCTACTATCGGGCCCGGCGCACCGATGCCTTGCTGAAACTCAAACGCCACCAGGATGCTGAGGCGGTGGTGGTCGCCCATCTGCCTGGTAAGGGAAAATATAGCCGGCTGCTTGGTGCCCTGCTGGTGGAAACCCCCGACGGCCGACGCTTTCGCATCGGCACCGGCCTGACCGATCGGCAGCGTCGTTCTCCCCCCGCCATCGGCAGTACCATCAGCTATCGGTACCGGGGCGAAACCCGCAAGGGGATCCCCCGGTTCGCCAGCTTCCTGCGGGTAAGAGACGAAGAGCCGGCGAAGGAATAACGGCTGGCGCCGGGTCGCTTTTTCAGCTGGCCGGGTGACTCACTCCGGCGCTCCCCCAGGCGAACAGTGGTGTGGCTGCCCCGGGTCGCGGCGTATTCATGTGCGGTCTCCGGTCGATGGTGCCGCATTCGGAGCACTTATTTGGGATACAGTGTCCGGAAAAGATCATATAGTGACTGTGATAAACATGAGTCGCAGGTGAGTGAATATATAGCCGAAGGAGGATGGGATTGGTATGTGCCTGATCGCCTTTTCCTGGGATCCCGGTGGGGATATGCCGTTGCTGTTGCTGGCCAACCGGGATGAATTCTATGACAGGCCCACGGCGGTGGCGGACTGGTGGCCGGGCCACGATGGCATCTGGGCGGGACGGGATTTACAGGCGGGGGGTACCTGGCTGGGGCTGACCCGTAACGGCCGCTTCGCCGCCCTGACCAACTTTCGCAATGGGGTGCCGCAGCATGCCCAGGCACCGTCCCGGGGCGGGCTGGTTGCGGGGTTTCTTGAGAGTGACGTCAGCCCGGAGCACTACAGTCGGCAGCTGATGCCCCGGGCCCATCAATATAACGGTTTCAACCTGGTAGTGGGCGATATCTACGGCGTAACCGGCCCTGCATCTGTCTGGTATTGCGGCAACCAGGCAGGGGCCGAGGCGCGCAGCCTGCCGGCGGGGCTCTATGGTTTGTCCAATGCGGTGCTCGACACCCCCTGGCCAAAATTGCAACGACTGAAGGCCAGGCTGGCCGGGCTGGACAGCGATCACCGGGAGCTGGTGCAGGTCTGTATGGGTTTTTTAAGCGATCCCACCCGGGCTGATGAGGCCGAACTGCCGATGACCGGCATTTCCCGTGAGTGGGAGCTGGATCTGTCCTCCATCTTTATCGTGGGTCCGGACTATGGTACCCGGGCCCAGACAGTGGTGCAGGCCTATGCCGACGGCACCCTGGAAGCGACCGAGCGCAGTTTCAACGGCGCGAACCAGGCCCGGGCCCTGCAGCCGGACGCTGTGCGCTGCATGCGGTGTGCCGTGGCCCCGGGTCCGGAGCTGTCCCCAGAACCATGATTACCCGCCTGCTGGCCGACCTGGTGCTGGTGGTGCACCTGCTGTTTATCCTCTTCGCCCTGCTGGGAGGCCTGCTGCTGCTGTGGCGTAAATGGTTACCGCTTATCCACCTGCCTGCCGCCGCCTGGGCCATGCTGGTCGAGCTGCAGGGACGAACCTGTCCGCTTACCCCGCTGGAAAACCACTTGCGGCGGCTGGCCGGGGAAAGCGGCTATGAGGGGAGTTTTATCGACCATTATCTGATGGCCATCATCTATCCGCCCGGTTTGACGCCGGGCATTCAGCTGTTGCTGGGGCTGCTAGCCCTGGGCGTCAACCTGCTGATTTATGGCTGGGCTGTCCATCGCTTGTCCCGGCGGGCGAGAGGGGCCTAAGCTTGCGATTCCGGCAAGCATAGCCACACTTGTGTTGACCGGTCGGCACAAGTGTGGCCATGGGAGACACACCTCACCGGGTACCAAGGATCTCGTCATGAAAGAGCTGTTTATCGCCAATAAAAACTATTCATCCTGGTCGCTGCGACCCTGGGTACTGATGCGAATGCTGGATATCCCCTTTAACGAGCACCTGGAGCCTTTCGGATCCGGTTCCAACTGGTCGACCTTCCGGCGGTTTTCTCCTACCGGCAAGGTGCCCTGCCTGGTGGATAACGGTGTGGTGGTGTGGGACAGTCTGGGGATCACCGAATATCTGGCCGAGCATTATCCCGGCGTCTGGCCCAGGCAGGCAGAGGCCAGAGCCTGGGCCCGCTGCGCCGCCGCCGAGATGCATTCCGGCTTCTTTGCGCTGCGCAATCAGTGCCCGATGAATTGTGGGCTGCAGCTCGAAATGAACGGGGTGGACGCCGAGCTGCGGCAGGATATCGACCGACTGAACGAGCTGTGGCAGGAAGGGCTGGCCCGTTTCGGTGGCCCCTGGCTGGCGGGGGGAGCATTCAGCGCCGTGGACGCATTCTTTGCGCCGGTGGCCTTTCGGGTGAGCAATTACGGGCTCAAACTGGTGCCCGCTGCCGATGATTATGTGCGGCAGCTGCTGGCACTTAAACCCATGCAGGACTGGCTGGACGCTGCCCTCCTCGAACCCTGGCGCGAGCCGGGGCATGAAGCCGAGGCGCGCCAGGCGGGCAAGATACTGGCTGATCGACGGTTGCCCGTCGGTTCATCAACAGGCATGGCCTGAGGAGGCACAATGACACCGGGCGGGGTGCGGCGGCAGGCTGCCTGGGCCCGTTGTATCAACGACTGCGCGCGGGGCGGTGAGCGGGATGAGCCACACCGCTGCTTCCGTCGGAATAGCAGCTTCCATGGATGAGGTAGTTGGCCGCTTGCTGGACGGCCATCAGACCCTGGGCCGACTGGGCATTGCGCTGCTGCTGGGCATGTTGATCGGCATCCAGCGGGGTTGGCAGACCCGGGACAGCCAGGCCGGGATGCGTATCGCCGGTATACGCACCCATGCCCTGGTTGGCCTGTTGGGGGGGCTGACGGCCCTGCTCTCCCTGCACTTCGGTGGCTGGATCTTTGCCGTGTCTCTGCTGGGGGTATTTGGCATCTGCTTGGTCGCCTATCGGGTGCGCAGTCAGCAGGTGGCCGACTATAGCGTGACCGGCGCCATCGGGCTTATCCTCACTTTCTGTTTTGGCGCCGTGGCTTTGGTGGATGACCCGGCCATCGCCGCCGCCGCAGCGGTGATCACCGCCTTTATCCTGGATAATAAACAGGAGATCCATGGTTTGTTGCACAAGTTGCAGCAGCATGAGCTGGACGCCGGCCTGAAATTGCTGTTGATTTCGGTGGTGATGCTGCCGCTGCTGCCGGATCTGGACATGGGGCCAGGTCAGGCCATCAATCCCTACCAGATCTGGTGGATGGTGGTGCTGATCGCCGCCATTTCTTTTTTGGGTTATTTCGCGGTGCGGGTCGGCGGCACCGAGAAGGGGATCCTCTTTACCAGCCTGTTTGCGGGCTTGAGTTCTTCCACCGCCCTGACCCTGCACTATGCCCGTTTGTCGCGGGTAAATCCCCGGCTCAATCCTTTGCTGGCGGCGGGTATCTTACTGGCCTGCGGCACCATGTTTCCCCGCATCCTGGTCTATTGCGCCCTGATTAATCCGCAGTTGTTGCCGGCCCTGCTGCTGCCGGTGCTGATGATGACAATGCTGCTTTATGTGCCGGCGGTATTTATCTGGCTGCATCACCGTAAGCAGGTAACCCTCGATCAGCCCAGGCTCAGAATGAAGCCGCTGGACCTCAAGCTGGCCGTCGGTTTTGGCCTGTTGATCATGGTGATTATGGTGCTTGGCGAATGGCTCAAGAACTGGCTGGGCAGCACCGGTATCCTGCTGCTGGCCATGGCTTCGGGGATTGCCGATGTGGATGCCATCACCCTGTCGCTGACGCGGATGTCGCTGTCGAGCGTCGACTTTGCCACCGCCGTGCTGGGCATAGTGCTGGCTGCGTCAGTCAATAATATCGTCAAGTCGTTGTTGGCCCTGACCGTCGGTGGACGGGTGTTGGGTGCCAGGGTAGGGGGACCCATGCTGCTTTCGATGGCTGGTGGCGTGCTGGTTGCCTGGTGGTTTTAAATAACTGTTCCTAATTGTGCTACAGAAATCAGGCTCGAACGCAGACTTGCCGTAAACCCCTCCCAGGGGGCTCCGCCGCACCATCCTTGGCGCGGAGGGGCTGCTTATCGAATCCTGACTTCTGTCTCGAAATGTAGCGATATTTGTATCAGTTATTTTAACAGGATCAATGAATGCCCAATGCCCATCTGTTATTGGCCACCCTGCTGGCGATGATTGCCTTCGCCGGCAATTCGGTGCTCTGCCGGCTGGCGTTCCAGGGTACCGAAATAGATGCGGCCAGCTTTACCGGCATGCGACTGCTGTCCGGCGCCCTGGTGCTTTGGCTGCTGGTGGTGCTCAACGGCAGGAAAGGGGCACTGAAGGCGGGCAGCTGGTGGTCGGCCTTGGCGTTGTTCCTGTATGCGGCCACTTTTTCTTTTGCCTATCTGTCGCTGGCCACCGGTACCGGTGCCCTGTTGTTGTTTGGGGCCGTGCAGGTGACCATGATAGGGGCGGGCCTGTGGCGGGGGGAACGACTGAACCGCTGGCAGAGCCTGGGGCTGGGATCTGCCTTTGCCGGCCTGGTGGGTCTGTTGTTACCGGGGATCTCGGCACCGCCCTTCGCAGGCGCCGTTATTATGTTAACCAGCGGGGTGGCCTGGGGCGTCTATTCATTGCGTGGACGGGGTGTCACCGATGCGACCCGGGTCACGGCCGGTAATTTTATGCGAGCCGTCCCCCTGGGGGCGGGGTTGTTCTTCGCCTGGTTACCCTGGACCAGGCTGGATGCCATGGGGCTCTGGTATGCCGTCCTGTCCGGCGGTTTGACCTCGGCCTTGGGCTATGCGCTCTGGTATCGGGCATTGAGTGGGTTGAACGCCACCCAGGCGGCCACGGTACAGCTGAGTGTGCCAATAATTGCGGCCCTGGGAGGCATACTGTGGCTGAGCGAACCCTTGACCCTGCGCTTTCTGCTGGCCTCGGTAGCGGTGCTGGGTGGCGTCGCCCTGGTTATTTTCGGGCGTGGCTAAGATCAGGTGCCCGGGATGAGTGACGCAGAAAAGAGGAGGGCGCCCTGAGGGGCGCCCTGGTTGTCTAGGCGGGTAACAGGGTCTGGTGCAGATCCTGTATCACGCCTGCGGCGGCGTCATCATTAACCAGGAAACAGAGGTTATGGGGGCTGGCGCCGTAGCAGATCATACGGATATTGACGCTTTCCAGCGCCTGAAATACCCGGCTACCGGTCCCGCTGACTTCACTCATGCGGTTGCCGATCAAGGCCACCAGGGCCAAGCCATGTTCCACCTTCAGATGGCAGTGTTTACCGAGTTCCGCCTGCACTTCATCGGTCAGCAGTTCGGCCCCCGCATCCAGGGTCAGGGACACGCTGACTTCCGAGGTGGTGATCAGGTCGACGGAAATCTTGTGTCGGGCCAGGATGCCGAACACCTCGGCCAGGAAGCCGTGGGCCTGGAACATATTCAGGCTGGTCAGGGTCAGCAGTACCTGATTGCGGCGCAGGGCCAGGGCGCGAAACAGCGGCGCCTGGGGGGTGGCGTTGCGGATCCAGGTGCCGCCCGCTTCCGGTGCCTTGCTGGAGCCGACAAATACCGGGATCTGTCGGCGTACCGCCGGCTGCAGGGTGGCTGGATGCAGAACCTTGGCGCCAAATGTTGCCATTTCCGAGGCTTCGCTGAAGCTGATTTCCGGAATGGCGCGGGCCTCGCTCACCAGGCGGGGATCCGTGGTGTAGATACCGGGCACATCGGTCCAGATCTCTACGGCGGATGCCTCGAGGGCTTCACCCAGCAGGGCGGCGGAAAAGTCGCTGCCGCCGCGACCCAGGGTAGTGGTGCGGCCATCGCTGGCGGCACCGATAAAGCCCTGGGTGATCACCAGTTGCTTTTCGCACAGGGGCTGCAATTCGGCGACGGCAGACCGGGCCAGGGCATCCAGATCGGGTGCGGCGCGGCTGAATCTGTCATCGGTATGCATGATCCGACGTACATCGAACCAGACAGCAGGAGTACCCCGTTGGCGCAGCAGCTCGACAAACAGGCGGGTGGACATCAGCTCACCCTGGGCGACGATCTCGTCGTTCAGGGCCTTGCTGGGGCTGATCGCGGCACTGTCCGACAGCTCCTTGATATGGTGCAGAATTTCTTCGATATGACGGCTCAGCATCTCGGGGTTGCCGAGGCTGGTCAGTATGCCTTGCTGGATGTCGGTCAGCTGTTGCAGCAGCTCGGCCCGGTGCGCCTGCTGATGCTCTCCCGATGCCAGGGCAACCAGTAGGTTGGTAACCCCGGAACTTGCGCTTAACACCGCCAATCGGGTGTGGGGGTTTTGTTCGAGGATAGCGGCGCAGCGGCTCATGGCTTGATGATCGGCAACGCTGGTCCCACCAAACTTGGCGACTATAAGTTGATTCAAGTGCAGCTCCTTGAAGTATGCATGCGAAAAATAAATAACAACGGGGGAACGACTGCAGACACGAGAAAGGTCACGTAGAAGCACTCCACCCATAGGTGACAACCCGAAGGATTCA
This sequence comes from Zobellella maritima, assembly GCF_003075035.1. Taxonomy (GTDB): domain Bacteria; phylum Pseudomonadota; class Gammaproteobacteria; order Enterobacterales; family Aeromonadaceae; genus Oceanimonas; species Oceanimonas maritima. Next base: position 648,679 of record NZ_QCZE01000001.1, read on the forward strand.
GCCTCCGTAGCCGATGGTAACAAACACCCCTTTGTTACCACCTCGGCGTTGTCTCCCCTGACCGGCTATCCTGGGAGTGGGTGCTCCTCCTGCCGGCTGCCTGAACAACGCGCCTCTTCTTTGCCCGATAACGGGCTTCCTATAACTACTGACTCACGGTACGAGTGTCAATGGTCGACAGGAAAAAACTCAGTTTAAATCAGATTTTTTAGCATTATCTTCGAACGACGCTGGTAGTTGTACAGCTGTTGCTTGCCCATCGGCAGGGCCGACACATCCACCGGATCGAAGCCGCGTTCCCGGAACCAGTGAATGGAACGGGTGGTCAGGATAAACAGCGCATTCATGCCCCGTTTCTTGGCTTGCTCCTCTACCTTATGCAAGAGCATATCGCCCCGGCTGGAACGGCGGTAATCCGGGTGGATGGCGACACAGGCCATTTCCGCCATGCTTTCTTCCGGGAAAGGATAGAGGGCGGCGCAGCCGATGATGGCGCCGTCTTTTTCGATAATGGTGAACTGGTCGACTTCCATTTCCAGCTGTTCCCGTGAGCGCCGTACCAGTATGCCGTCTTCCTCCAGCGGCCGGATCAGGTCCAGTATGCCACCGATATCGTCGATACGGGCCTGACGGGCCTGCTCGGCACTCTGGCTGACAATTTGGGTGCCGAGCCCGTCCCGGGTAAAGAGTTCCTGGATCAGGGCGCCGTCCTCCCGGTAGCTAACCAGGTGGCTGCGCGGCACGCCACCGCGGCAACTGGCGATGGCCGCCCGCAGGTAGCGCGCGGTGCCTGACATCTCGTCGCCTTCGTTAAGTAGTCGTTGCAGGGCGGCCTCTGCCTGCTCCGGGAACAGCTCGGGCATGGCCACGCCTGACTCGTCCAGTACGCCACGTTGGGAGCAAAAACCGATCAGCTTGTCGGCCTTGAGTTCGATGGCCAGGCGTTTGGCCAGCTCTTCCGAAGACAGGTTGAAGCTCTCGCCGGTCACCGAAAAACCAATGGGGGAGATCAGCACGGTACCGCCATGGGACAACTGGTGGTGGATGGTATCGGTGTGGATACGACGTACCCGGCCGGAATGCAGGTAATCCACGCCGTCATCGACGCCGAGGGGCTGGGCGATAACAAAATTGCCGGTGACCACGTTGATGCGGGCATTCTGCATCGGGGTATTGACCAGCCCCATGGACAGCCGGGCCATGATATCCATCTGCAGCCCGCCGCAGACATCCTTGATGATGCGGAAGCTGGCTTCATCCGTCACCCGTGTTTGTTTGTGAAATACCCCTTCCAGGCCGGCTTCGGCCAGGCCGTTGTCAATCTGCGGGCGGGCGCCGAACACGATGACCAGGCGGATCCCCAGGCTGGTGAGCAAGGCGATATCACTGATGATATTGGGAAAGTTTTCCTGGGCGATGGCTTCGCCACCCAACATGACCACAAAGGTTGAGCCCCGATGCAGATTGACATAGGGACTGGATTGACGAAATGCCTTGACCAAAGCAGCATCGTTGTCGCGCACGGGTTTTCCTTCACTGGAGACTGGACAGGTGCTAATGATCGTGAAAAATCATGCAAAAAACAACATTAAATATTTAGTTTTTTGGCAGGGGGTCGGTTGCTGTTTGCTGGCGGTATTGCCATGTATGACTCAGTTTGATGGGTTTTTTTGAAAATCTGGCTGGTCGCGGAGGTGTAATTTTATATTCACTTTCGAGCCGGCATGCCGGGGCATGGATGCGCTGTGGCCGGCCGGGGTGAACTGCAAAAATGGGATGGGTGCCCAAGAAACGAAAATTTATTTATTTTGCTTTATGTTACTATTTTTTTGTCGGGATCCGCGCGGGATCCCGGACCGAAAATAACTATAGCTAAAACAACAAAAGCGAGAAAAAACAATGCAAAGGAAACTGTGCCTGGCTGGGTTAGCGGGGCTTGCGGCACTGGCGAGCGGGCCAGTGCTGGCGGCCGAGGGGCGGCTGGATCTGACCGGCTCGGCGGTGGGTATATTCGCGGTATTTATCTTTGTACTGGCGTATATCCTGGTGATGAGCGAAGAATATCTGCATCTGCGCAAGTCCAAGCCGGTGCTGGTGGCGGCCGGTATCATCTGGGCCGCCATCGGCTGGACCTACATCAACCATGATATTCCGGGGCTGACGGAAGAAGCCTTCCGCCACAACCTGCTGGAGTATGCCGAGTTATTGCTGTTCCTGCTGGTGGCCATGACCTATATCAACGCCATGGAAGAGCGGCGGTTGTTTGATGCGTTGCGGGCCTGGATGGTGCGCAAAGGCTTCAGCTACAAGAGCCTGTTCTGGCTGACCGGCCTGTTGGCCTTCTTTATCTCCCCGATTGCCGATAACCTGACCACGGCCCTGCTGATGTGTGCCGTGGTGGTCAAGGTCGCCGAAGGCGACAAACGCTTTATCAACCTTTGCTGTATCAATATCGTGATCGCGGCCAACGCCGGCGGTGCCTTCAGCCCGTTCGGCGATATTACCACCCTGATGGTCTGGCAGGCGGGCATCGTCAAGTTTAACGAATTTTTTATCCTGCTAATCCCGGCGCTGGTGAACTACCTGGTGCCGGCCATTGTGATGAGCCTGTATGTGGAAAACCGCCATCCCGCGGCCATGTACGAGGATGTCGAGCTCAAGCGCGGCGCCATCCGTATCGTTCTGTTGTTCCTGCTGACCATTGCCTCTGCCGTTGCCTGCCACAGCCTGCTGCACCTGCCGCCGGTGCTGGGCATGATGACCGGCCTGGGTTACCTGCAATTCTTTGGTTACTACCTGCGCCAGACCCTGCCCAGTTCCCTGTCGCGCAAGCGTGTCCTTGCCCAGAAGCGGGGTGACGACGAAGCCCTCCGGCGCCTGGGCAGTGTGGTGCCCTTCGATGTGTTCAGCCGGATTGCCCGGGCCGAGTGGGATACCCTGCTGTTCTTTTACGGGGTGGTAATGTGTGTCGGTGGTCTGGGCTTCATGGGCTACCTGGCACTGGTCTCGGATTTGCTCTATACAGGGTGGAATGCCACCTATGCCAACATAGCGCTGGGCCTGTTGTCGGCAGTGGTGGATAACATTCCGGTGATGTTTGCGGTGCTGTCCATGGAGCCGGATATGTCTCATGGCAACTGGTTGCTGATCACCCTGACTGCGGGGGTGGGCGGCAGCCTGCTTTCTGTCGGTTCGGCCGCCGGGGTAGCGTTGATGGGCCAGGCCCGGGGCATGTATACCTTTTTCGGCCACCTGAAATGGGCTCCGGTGATACTACTGGGCTATATTGCCAGCATCCTGGTGCATCTCTGGCTGAATGCCGACAGCTTTCAGGTTTACGGTTAGGTTAGGGGGCATATGCCGCTCTTAGGCTTTACCGTGGGAGCGCCTCCCACCATGGCCCCGAGTTCGGGGTTCCCGCCACCGGCTTAACGTGTTACCACCAGAGGGTGGTGATGCCGAGCATGATAAACAGACCGGCGCTGAGGCCATGTATCCATTTAAGCGGGATCCTCTCGGCGCCTTTTTTGCCGATGATCACCACGGGGACATTGGCCAGCAGCATGCCCAGGGTGGTGCCGATAATCACCCACCAGTAGCCATCGACGAAGCGGGCGGCCAGCAGAACGGTTGCCAGTTGGGTCTTGTCGCCCATTTCAGCGAGGAAGAAGAGTACGAAGGTGGTGAGCAAGGGGCCTAGGCGGCGGAAGCTGCCGGTTTCTTCTGCCAGCTTGTCGGGAATCAGCATCCAGACCGCCATGATAAAAAAAGAGGCAGCCAGCAGGGCGCGCAGCCAGTCGGGGTCCAGCCAGTGTTGGAGCCAGGCACCGACCCAGCCGGCCATAGCATGATTGATCAGGGTGGCCAGCAGTATGCCGGTGATAATGGGTACAGGACGTCGGAAACGACAGCTGAGCAGCAGGGCCAGTAGCTGGGTTTTGTCACCGATTTCAGCGATGGCGACGGCCAGGGTTGAGGTGGATAAAGCTTCCAAAACGATACCAAAGGGGACAGGATTATATTCAACCATTGAGCAGGCCATGCCGCCCGTCCCCGGTATCGACATCAGCCTGTCAAAGGTCTCGTCAAACCCGTTTGGGTCACAGCCACCATGGTGATTTTGCACCAATTATGTTGATGACTGTCTCAATGAGAGACTACTCCCCCTTGTGCAGGAAGGGGAATTCTAGCGGGGGATAAAAGAAAATCAAGTGGTGGCGTTAGCCATAATGTTTGTCGGTTAAGCGTAAAACGGGATTAATTCGCTTTCCGCCGACACGCCGTAAACCCATCCCTGGGGGCTCTGCTGCGCCGTCCATGGCGCAGAAGGTCGGCTTGAAAGCCAACCAGTCCCGTTAACTGACCGGCATTACGGCGTCAGCCGCCCACTTTTTTCACCTGGAAACCGGCGTTTTCCAGCAGGTTTTTCACCTGCTCCAGGCGGTCGCCTTGGATCTCCACCACACCCTGCTTGATGGCCCCACCGGTACCTAGCTGCTTTTTCAGCAGGCTGGCGGTGTCTTTGAGCCGGTCGGCGGGCAGGCCGTAGATGCATACCACCCCGGCGCCTTTCCGCCCCTTGGTTTCCCGCCTAATACGCAGGATACCGTCGTCGGGGTAAGGGCTCGCATGCGTGGTATGGGATGAGGCTCCCTGTCCGGATTGCCAGTCGGGGTCCGTACTGTATACCAGTTTTGTCATCAGCGGCTCTCTATAATCAATTGCAGTAACTCGCCTTCCAACAGGGCTCGTTTGACCAGGGCCAGGCCACCTATGGTCTGTTCATCCTGGAAGTGGGCTTTCACGATGGGCAGGTCTTGGTGGAAGCTGGGCAGAGACTGGTGCGCGATGGCCCTGCCGATCAAGGGGAACAACAGGCTGTCGGCGGCGCACAGTTCCCCGGCGAGCAGGATTTTCTGAGGATTGAACAGGTTTACCATGATGGCCAGGGCCTGGCCCAGATACTCGGCGGCCCGCTCCAGCACATCTCTGGCGAGTCGATCGCCGTCGAGCGCCGCCTGGCACAGGTTGGCCATGGTCAGCGGCTGATTCTTCAGCCGGCTGTCGAATCCCTGCTCAAGCATGCGTCCGGCTTGCTTGAGCAGGGCGGCATCAGCCACCATGGTTTCGAGGCATCCGAAATTGCCACAATGACAGCGGTCGCCCAGGGCATCGACGCGAATATGGCCTATTTCCGCCACGTCCCTTCCCAGGCTGCGGAAGATGCGACCTTCGGTGATGATGCCGGCACCGACCCCATGACGCACGCTGATCAGCACCGAGTCCAGGCAATCCCGGGAGGCGCCGAAATAATGCTCGGCCAGAGCCTGGGTACGGACATCATTGCCGATGAATACCGGCAGTCCCAGGGCTTCCTTAAGCAGCCGGGCCAGGGGCACGTCGGCCAGGGGAAAGCTGGGGTGATAAATCACCTGGCCATGCACGGCGTCGGTCAGCCCCGGCATGGTGAGGGCGATAGCGACCAGCGTCAGCTCCCGCCGCTGCCCATCGATGAAATCGCTGATATGCGCAATCAGGCTATCGAGCAGGGCGGTCCGGTCCTGGTGGGGAAAGTCATGGATCTGCCGGGCCAGCACCTGGCCGTCCAGGCTGTACAGACAGAGCTGTAATTCTTCCCGACCGAGCTTCACCGATACCAGATGAAAGGCATGGGTCACAGTGGTCAGGGAGATGGCGCGGCGGCCGCCGGTGGAGGCCTGATGGGCCATTTCCCGAATCAGGCCGCATTCGATCAGGGTGCGGGTGATCTTGGTGACGCTGGCGGCCGCCAGGTGGCTGAGTTCGGCGATCTTCACCCGGGAGATGGGGCCCTGGCTGTCGATCAGCCGATAGACGGCCGCACAGTTGACTTGCTTGATAAGGTCGACGTTGGCTATTTGTCCACGGGTCATTTATGGCTGCGCTTTGTAGGTTCCGTTTACCAGAGTGGCGCCGACCTTATAGTCCCGATCAAACGCCACCAGATTGGCCACCTTGCCCACCGCGATAGAGCCGAGTCTGTGCTCGACACCCAGGGCGCGGGCAGGATAGAGGCTGGCCATACGCAGCGCCTCGTCCAGGGAAAGGCCGACATCCACCACCAGGTTTCTGACGCCGGTCATCATGGTCAGCGCTGAGCCGCCGAGTGTACCATGCCGATCGACGCATTGCCCGTCTCTCAGATAGACGGTGGCGCCGCAGAAGTCGAACTGGCTGAAGCCGGGGCCGGCCCCGGCGGCGGCTGTGGCGTCGGTCACCAGGCACAGCCGTTCGCCCAGTACCTTGTGGGCCAGGCGTACGTTGGCGTAATGCACATGGAAGCCGTCGACCACTATGCCCGCATACACATGGGGATGATCGTAGACGGCGCCGACAGCGCCCGGCTCCCGGCCGTTGAGGGTCGGGGTCATGGCGTTATACAGGTGAGTGGCAAAGCCCACACCGGCGTCGAAGCCGGCCATGGCCTGTTGATAGCTGGCGGCGGTATGGCCCATGGACACCAGGATGCCGGCCGCCCGCAGACGAGTGATATGCTCCGGTAGATTGCACTCCGGTGCCAGTGTGATTTTTTTTATCACATCGGCATTGGCGCAGAGGAATGCCAGCATGGGCTCATCAAGGGCTCGGATCAGTTGTTCCGGGTGAATGCCTTTGCGTTGGACATTGGTGTAGGGACCTTCCAGGTGCAGTCCCAGCACCTGGTTCCGATGACGACTCATGTAGTCCCGGGTTACGCTGACCGCTTGTTGCATATCCTGATCCGGCGAGGTGATCAGGGTTGGCAGGAAGCTGGTGGTGCCTGATTTGAGGTTGGCCTGATGCATGGTGGAGAGGGTATCCAGGCTGATTGCATCATTAAACATCACGCCGCCACAGCCGTTGAGCTGTAGATCGATAAAACCGGCACTGAGCAGGGCCCCTGCCAGGGAGCGGCGCGGCGTGCTGGTGTCTAGCCTATCCTGAGGCAGGACAGCGGCAATGGTTTCACCCTCGATTAACAGGGCATGTTGTGGCAGCCACTGACTGCCGTCAAACAGGGTGCAATCGGTTAAGGCAAACATACAACCTCTTATAAATGTTTGATATTTTCCGCTTCCAGCTCTTCGAAGTAACGCACTGTCTTGACTTTCAGCTCCATGGTCGCGGCCTGATCACAGACCATCAGGCTGCGGGGATGCAACTGCAGCGCCGATATGGTCCACATATGGTTGACGCCGCCTTCTACCGCCGCCTGCAAGGCCAGGGCCTTGTTGTGGCCGGTGACCAGGATCAACACTTCTTCCGCGTCCAGCAGGGTACCGACCCCTACCGTCAGCGCCATGCGCGGTACCTGGTTTGGATCGTTGTCGAAAAAACGGGAATTGGCGAGTCGGGTGTCTTCGGTCAGGGTTTTTATCCGGGTACGAGAGGATAGGGAAGAGGCGGGCTCATTGAAAGCAATATGACCATCGCTCCCCACGCCGCCCATAAACAGGTGAATTTTACCATACTGTCTGATCTTGTTTTCGTAGCGGGCGCATTCGGCAACCAGATCGGGGGCATTGCCATCCAGCATATTGATGTTGGCGGAGTCGATATCGATATGCTCAAAAAAATGTTGATGCATAAAGCGATGGTAGCTCTGGGGGTGCGTTTTGGCCAAACCCACGTATTCGTCCATATTGAAGGTGACCACATGGCGGAAGCTGAGTTCACCGGCCCGGTGCAGTTCGACCAGTCGCCGATAGGTGGCCAATGGCGTGCTGCCGGTCGGCAGGCCCAGCACAAAGGGCTTGTCCCGGGTGGGGGCGAAGGCATTGATGCGGTCGGCGATATAGCGTGCCGACCAGAGGCTGACATCGGCGGCGGTGGGCTGGGGGATAAGACGCATGGTAATCCTCGGTATGGTTAGTAATCATATTTTACATGGTAAATTAAGTGGCGCTTTGGTGTCATCATAAATGATATTAAAGGGGGTGGTAAGGAGATCCATATCACACATTACGCTAACTTAATTTGCGATGAGAAGTAAACTGGGTAGACTGGCTACAGCCATGAAGGCGACAACACACTTATGCACCTAGGTGGATAACAACTTAAGGAGATCTACCGTGAACCTGCTGGGTTATTTACAGAAATTGGGCAAGGCCCTGATGCTGCCCATCGCCACACTGCCGGTGGCGGCCTTGCTGCTGCGTTTGGGACAACCGGACTTGTTGGGCATTCCCTTTATTGCCGAGGCGGGTGGCGCCATCTTCAGCCAGTTGCCATTGCTATTTGGTCTGGGCATTGCTGTCGGCCTGTCCAAGGATAATGCCGGGGCGGCGGCCCTGGCCGGCGCCGTAGGCTATTTTGTGCTGACCGGGGCGGCGAAGACTATCAACAATGAGATAGATATGTCGTTTTTTGGCGGTATTATCGCCGGTATCATTGCCGGTCATTGTTATAACCGCTTCCATATGACCAAGCTACCAGATTATCTGGCTTTCTTCAGCGGTAAGCGGCTGGTGCCGATCATGACCGGACTGGTGGCCCTGCTGGCGGCATTTATTGCCGGTTTTGTCTGGCCTGTTATTCAGCATGGTATCGACAGCTTTGGCCTGGCGGTATCCACATCGGGGGGGCTGGGCCAGTTTTTTTACGGGCTACTGAACCGGGGCTTGATCCCCGTGGGCCTGCATCATGTGGTGAACTCCATTTTCTGGTTCGGTCTGGGAGAGTGTCTGAAGGTAACCTATGAGGTGGCCGGCAGCGTGCAGAATATCTGTCTGGATCCGGCCCTGGTGAGTAACCTGACGGTCGGTGGCGCCGTACCCGGTGTCGACGGTGGCGCTATTACCCAGATCGCGTCTGAGGTGACCAGGGGTGACCTGCATCGCTTCTTTGCCGGTGATCCGACCGCGGGTGTGTTTATGGCCGGTTTCTTCCCGGTGATGATGTTCGGCCTGCCTGCCGGAGCGCTGGCGATGATCCTGGCGGCCCCCAAAGACAGGCGGGCTCAGGCTGCAGGCCTGCTGGTCTCCGTTGCCGTGACCTCGTTCCTGACCGGTATTACCGAGCCCCTGGAATTTACCTTTATGTTCCTGGCTCCCTTGCTGTACGGTATTCACGCTGTGTTGACCGGCCTGTCTCTGGTGGTGGTGAACCTGTTTGGTATCCTGCATGGTTTCGGTTTCTCCGCCGGCCTGTTCGATCTGGTGCTGAACTGGGGCCTGGCCACCCGTCCCTGGGTACTGCTCAGCATCGGCCTGGTGGTGGGGGCTGTGTACTTTGTGGCCTTCTACTTTGCCATCAAGCTGTTCAACCTGAAAACCCCGGGCCGTGAGGGTGACGAGGCCAAGCCCGCCTTTGCAGGAGGGCGCAAAGAAGTCGGCTCCGATAAATCGGAACTGGCCCGTCAATATCTGGATGCCCTGGGCGGCAGTGAAAATCTCACCGATATCGATGCCTGTATTACCCGCCTGCGGCTGACCCTGAAAGACAGGACCCTGGCCGATGAAGCCCGGCTGAAAGCCCTGGGCGCCAAAGGGATAGTGAAGCTGGGAGACAACAACCTGCAGGTGATCCTGGGCCCCCTGGCCGAAATCATTGCCACCGAAATGAAGTCCTTGCCGCCAAAGGCATAAGCGCCGGTGGCAAAAGCCTCAACCAGAGGAGCCGGGCATCAGGCCCGGCTTCCCCTCTAACCAGCGTCATCATTCATTCACAGTCACATTTCCGCCAGGCTCATCCTGTATTTAATGCCAAGCCGGTGAAAACCAAAGCCGGAACTCATCAATCGAGTCTTGTCGTCTCTGTAAAATACCAATCTGGTATATCTTTTGCTCAGTCAACGGAGGTCATGGGGCTGACTGTCACTACAAAAAAAAACCTTGTCATGGACGCGCTTTTGACCTGAGTGGACTCAAAAGGTTATACACAGCCGAGGGGGTCCTTGTTACTGCTGGGTTTGCGTCACTTATCCACCATTTCTGTGGATAAGCTTGTGGATTAGCTAGATAAAACCGGTGCAAAGCCAGGTGTGGCAAGCCTTCCGGAAAAAAAGGTAAAATATTCGCCAAATAAAAAGATCAATTAAATCAAATGCTTAAATATTTCAAGTGTCAAGAGAGGCGGTGACGTATGGGCAGCCAAAGGGGGATCAGCAGCGAAAGCTAAGGCTGTGGGTTTTTATCGGGAAAGGATCTGATTGCGGTGGATAAATCAAGTACTACGGAGCAAAAATTGGCTCCCCCTGCTGGACTTGAACCAGCGACATACGGATTAACAGTCCGCCGTTCTACCGACTGAACTAAGGGGGAATCTCGTAAAGAGGCTGCGCATGGTACGCACCGGGCGCCGGTGGGTCAAGGGAAATATCCCGTTAGTTTGGTGGAATAGCGGCAAAGCCAAGTTTTTACTTAAATTCTTCCCTGTTCAGGGGGTAAACTGGCCTGAGTATGTAATGGAGAATGGTGATGAGTAAAGCATTCCAGCTGGTCAGCCAGTATCAACCGGGCGGCGATCAGCCCAAGGCCATAGCTCAGCTGTTGGAGGGCATCGACGCCGGCCTGGCCCATCAGACCCTGCTGGGGGTGACCGGCTCGGGCAAGACCTTCACCATGGCCAATGTTATTGCCACCCTGGGGCGGCCCACCATGATACTGGCGCCCAACAAGACGCTGGCGGCCCAGCTGTACGGCGAGATGAAGGAGTTCTTCCCGCACAATGCGGTGGAATACTTTGTGTCCTACTATGACTACTACCAGCCGGAAGCCTATGTACCCAGCACCGATACCTTTATCGAGAAAGACGCTTCCATCAATGACTATATAGAGCAGATGCGGCTGTCGGCCACCAAGGCGCTGATGGAGCGCCGGGATGTGGTGATCGTGGCCTCGGTATCGGCGATCTACGGCCTGGGCGATCCCCAGTCCTACCTGAGCATGATGCTGCACCTGCGAACCGGCGACCACCTGAACCAGCGGGATATGCTGCGGCGGCTGGCGGAGCTGCAATACAGCCGCAACGATGCGGCCTTCCAGCGGGGTACCTTCCGGGTACGCGGTGAGGTGATCGATATCTTCCCCGCCGAATCCGACAACGAGGCGGTTCGGGTGGAGCTGTTCGATGACGAAATCGAGCGCATCAGCCTGTTCGATCCGCTCACCGGGGCGGTCAGCAAGCAGCTGGCGCGCTGCACCATCTATCCCAAGACCCATTACGTCACCCCGCGGGAAACCCTGCTCTCGGCGATGGAGCTGATCAAGACCGAACTGCAGGCGCGCAAGCAGCAGTTACTGGCGGCCAACAAGCTGCTGGAAGAACAGCGCATCAGCCAGCGCACCCAGTTCGATCTGGAGATGATCCAGGAACTGGGCTACTGCTCGGGCATCGAAAACTACTCCCGTTACCTGTCGGGGCGGGGGGAGGGGGAGCCGCCGCCCACCCTGTTCGATTACCTGCCCGGCGACGGCCTGCTGATTATCGACGAGTCCCATGTCACCGTCCCCCAGATAGGCGGCATGTACAAGGGCGACCGTTCGCGCAAGGAAACCCTGGTGGAATACGGCTTCCGGCTGCCTTCGGCGCTCGACAACCGTCCCCTGCGCTTCGAGGAATTCGAGGCGCTGATGCCGCAAACCGTGTTTGTATCGGCCACACCCGGCCCCTATGAGCTGGACAAGTCCGGAGACCAGGTGGCCGAGCAGGTGGTGCGGCCCACCGGGCTGCTGGATCCCGAGCTGGAGGTACGGCCGGTGGCTACCCAGGTGGACGACCTGCTGTCTGAGGCCCGGCTCCGCGCCGAACGGGACGAGCGGGTGCTGGTCACCACCCTGACCAAGCGCATGGCGGAAGATCTTACCGAGTACCTGATTGAACACGGCCTGCGGGTACGCTATCTGCATTCGGACATCGATACCCTGGAGCGGATGGAGATCATCCGCGACCTGCGCCTGGGGATGTTCGATGTGCTGGTGGGCATCAACTTGCTGCGTGAGGGCCTGGATATGCCGGAGGTGTCGTTGGTGGCGATCCTGGATGCCGACAAAGAGGGCTTCCTGCGCTCCGAGCGCTCGCTGATCCAGACCATAGGCCGGGCGGCTCGTAACCTGAGCGGTAAGGCCATCCTCTATGCGGATCGCATCACCCGCTCGATGGCCGCCGCCATCAATGAGACCGAGCGCCGTCGCGAGCTGCAGCATGCCTTCAACCAGCAGCACGGCATTGAGCCCCAGGGACTCAACAAGCGGGTCAGCGATGTGATGGACCTGGACGGCACCCGTCGGGTGGGGTCGAAGCGGGCCAAGGACAAGCCCCTGGCGCCGACGCACCTGCCGACACCCAAGGAGCTAACCCAGCAGATTGCCCAGCTGGAAAAGGAGATGATCAATCATGCCCAAAACCTGGAATTCGAACAGGCGGCTGTGGCGCGTGATCGCATCCACACACTGCGCGAGCAGCTTATTCGCAGCTGAGGGGAAGGATCTGGCAGTATCAGGCCCGGCTTTCTGTGTTAATGCGCTTCAAATCCCCGGGGAGTAAGCAAGGGCGCAGCTGGTAGGCCGGGATGGGGAGCGAATCCCAGCCTACAGCCTTCGGGACCTGGCTGTTACTGGCCTGCCTGGGGGAACTGATAGGCCTGGGTGCCCCACAGCGGCACGGTCGACATGGAATGCTTGTAGCTGCCGCTGGTCTCCTTGGTGCTGTAGGCGATATACAGCAGCGTCTGGCTCCGGTCGTCAAAGATGCGTCTTATTTTCAGGCTTTTCAGGAAGATGCTCTTGGACTTCTTGAACACGATATCGCCGCTTTTCGAGCGGTCTATGGTGTCGATCATGGCTTTGGTGATTTCACCGGTCTGGCGGCAGCTGATCGACATGTCCGAGGGATCTGCCAGATCCAGATCTGCCACTATGTTCGACATATGGCAGGTCACCCCTGGTACGTCCGGATCGGTCAGCACCTCTATCTTGATATCCTTGGTGGTGAACAGCCCCAGGGACACGTCACCCACCTCATTGTTGTCACAACCCAGCAACAGGGCAGACAGGCAGACCAGGGTGGCCGTTTTTTTGAACATATCAGCGTCCTTATCAAAAATGAATATCGCGCCCTCTGGTTGAATTACAGCCAGCCCTTGCGCTTGAAGAAGAAATAGGTGCCGCAGGCGGACATCAGCATCAGCACCAGCGACATGGGGTAGCCGTATTTGAAGCCCAGCTCCGGCAGTATCTCGAAGTTCATGCCGTAGATGCTGGCGATCAGGGTCGGCGGCAGGAACACCACGGCGGCGACCGAGAAGATCTTGATCACCTTGCTTTGCTCCAGGCTGGTAAAGCCCATGGCGGCCTCCAGCTGGAAGTTGATCTTGTCAAACAGGAACTGGGTATGGGGCAACAGGGATTCGATGTCGTAGAGCATTTCATCAATCCATTTGCGCTGCTCGTCACTGGCGCTCTGACGTAGGGAGCGCCTCAGGAAACGCAGCGCCCGCCGGGTATCGTACAGGGCCAGCCGGATATGGCCGTTGCCGTCTTCCTGCATCATCAGATCCGACATTGTCTTGTGCAGATCATCGACCTGCAGCACTTCCTTGGCGGTGCCCTCCAGGGTCTTGTAGCCATCTTCGATCAGATCCGAGATATATTCGATCTTGTGCTGGAAGATTTCCAGCAGCAGGTCGGCGGCGTCTTCCACCTCCAGCCGCTCCTGGCGCATATAGTGGCGCAGCAGGCGCATCAGCCCCAGATCGTCTTCCCGAAAACTGATCAGCAGCTCCTTGCGCAGGGTAAACAGCACATTGATGCCGTCTATATGCTTGCCGAGGCGCTGGGGAAACAGCGAGTGGATATGCAGGCCGTCCTTGTCGCGATAGAAGCGGGCCGAGGCCTCGATATCGTCCAGTTCATCCAGTTCGGGCGCTTCTTCCTCGAACAGGCGGCTCATCCACTGCTGCTCCTGTTCGTCGGGCTTGTGAATATCCAGCCACAGGGTGTGTTCGGGCAGGGCGTCTGCTACCGTCAGCGGCTGTATTTCGAAGGTTTTACCTTTTAACAGATAGGCGGTGATCATCACGGGTTCCCATCACTTTGTTTAGCCGCAATCATATAGTGACCGACGCCGGCTGTCAGGTTATCGACTATTTATGGTTGTTTTTTAATGACATGGCGACAAGTTAGACGGTTTTTTAATCAACCGACTTGCCTTTCAGCAGTTTGCGTATCCAGTGACGGTTGGGGGCCAGGTCGGCCAGCAGCTCCCGGGACAGGGGATAGGGCTCGTCCAGCAGCTGGGCGGTCAGCACCTCGGCCAGCAGGGGGGCGGAACAGAGCCCCCGAGATCCCAGCCCCGACAATACATAGAGCCCCGGTACATCGTCGGCCAGCGGAGCCAGCTGCTCCGGCCTCTGATGCAGCCCCTGGTAGTCGGCGAGCTGCGCCTCCCTGTTGGCGGCGGCGCCCACCAGCGGCAGGTGATCCCGGCAGGCGGCGCGAATGCCGACCCGGCCGGCACCGGTATCCGGGGTCAGGCCCTGTAGCACGGGCAGGGTAGCGGTCAGCCTGTCCAGGTTTTGCTGTTCTTCAGCCGGGCGGTAGTCCAGGCTGGTCTGGTTGCGGCCGTAGCTGGCGCCGATACAGTGCCGGCCCTGCCAGGACGGGGTCAGGTAGCCTTCATAGCAGACCACCGTTCTGAGTGCGTCCAGGGGGGGCTGGCTGGGTTGATGGTTGACCTGTCCCCTGACCGGATATAGGGCCAGTTCCCGGGTCTGCGGCCACTGGGTCAGCTGGTGGCCGCTGGCCAGTACCAGGTTATCGGCCCGGTATTGTCCTTGGGTTGTGTCCACCACGAAACCGGTACCGGCCGCCTCGAAGCCGGTGACCCGGGTATGGTAATGGCAGTCGAGCAGCCCGGTCTGTTCGGCGGCACCGATAAAGGCCCGGGTCAGCTCGGCAGGGCAGACCCAGCCGCCGAGGGGGTAGTTGACGCCAGGCAGCGCCACCTCCAGGCCGGTTTCCCGGCTTACGGCGTCGGCATCCAGCTCCTTGACCAGTTCGGCAGGGAAGCCCCCGGCCAGCAGCTTGTCGATTTTGGCGGCGCTCTTGGGATCGTGAGCAAGCTGCACCACGCCACACCAGTCGTGGGCGAAGCCTGCCTGGTCGGTCAGCATGGACAGGGCCCGACGACCATAGAGGAAGGCCTGCAGATAAAACCGGCTCAGGCTGTCATGGTTGCCGTTCAATAACGGATAGATGGCACCCTGATGATTACCCGAAGCCCCATTGGCGGGAGCGGCCTGTTCAACCAGGGTGACCCGGTGACCGCGGCGGGTCAGGGCATGGGCCAGCGCCGCGCCGGCAATGCCGGCGCCGACGATCAGGGTACTGTCACCCTGGCCCGGACGGCGCCAGTACCAGGGCGCGGCATAGGGCTGGCGTTGGTCTACCCGGCGATGGCCGGCCAGCATGTCCCGCTTGCGGCCGAACCCCTTGACCTTGGCCATTTCGAAGCCGGCGGCCAGCAGGCCGCGGCGTACAAAACCGGCCGACGTGAAGGTGGCCAGGGTAGAGCGGGGCCGCGCCAGCCGGGCCAGCTGGTCGAACAGCGTAGGGGTCCACATATCGGGGTTCTTGCTGGGGGCGAAGCCGTCCAGATACCAGGCATCCACCTTGCCGGCGAGGCCCGCTTCCATCTGGGGGAGCAGCTCGGCAACGTCGCCCAGCCACAGGTCCAGGCTGGTGTCTTCATCCAGCCACAGTCGGTGGCAGCCGGATACCGGCAGGGGATAGGCTGACACCAGCCGCTGACTGAGCTCGGCCAATTCGGGCCAGTGGGACAGGGCCTTTTTCAGATCCGCCCTGCTCAGGGGAAACTTTTCCACACTGATGAAATGCAATCTTTTGGTATTACCATTAGCATGGTCCCGGCGATAGTGGCGAAAGGCCTGCCAGGTGGCGAGAAAATTCAGGCCGGTGCCGAATCCGGTTTCGGCAACCACGAACTGGGCCCGGTCATGGTCGATAAAACGTGCGGGCAGTCCGTTCTGGCCGAGAAAAACATAGCGTGTTTCCGCCAGACCATTATCATTGGAAAAGTAGACATCATCGAATGCTTCGGCCACTGGTGTGCCTTGTTCATTCCAGTCAAGGCTTGCAGTTGTAACAATGTGGGGGGACACTGAACCTCCAGGGCCGTTAAATCGGTCATTTTATGTGAGAGCAGACCAGTTTGACCAGGCTTTATGGTTAGAATTGGCGCCAAATTGATATTACGGGACAGATACATGAGAAGAGCAGTCATTACCGGGATCGGTGTGGTTTCCAGCATAGGTAACAATAAGGAAGAGGTCCTGGCTTCCCTGAAAGCAGGCCGCTCCGGTATCACCTATTCCCAACAGTTTGCCGACTACAAGCTGCGCAGTCAGGTATGGGGCAACATCAAGATGGATCCGGCGGAGCATATCGACCGCAAGGTGATGCGCTTTATGGGTGATGCAGCCGCTTTCGCCTATCTCTCCATGCAGCAGGCGATTGAAGATGCCGGCCTGGACGAGAGCATGGTGTCCAATGAGCGCACCGGCCTGGTGGTTGGCTCGGGCGGTGCTTCCTCCAAAAACCAGATCGAAGCCTGCGACATACTACGGGAAAAAGGCGTGCGTCGGGTTGGTCCCTACATGGTGCCGAGAACCATGTCGTCCACCACCTCCGCCTGTCTGGCCACGCCCTTCAAGATCAAGGGTGTTAACTACACCATCAGCTCCGCCTGTGCCACTTCCGCCCACTGTATCGGCAACGCCCTGGAACAAATCCAGCTCGGCAAGCAGGACATAGTGTTTGCCGGCGGTGGTGAAGAGGTGGACTGGACCCTGGCACTGCAATTTGATGCGATGGGCGCCCTGTCCAGCAAGTACAATGACACCCCCGAGCAGGCTTCCCGTACCTATGATGCGGGCCGTGATGGTTTTGTCATCTCCGGCGGCGGCGGCATAGTGGTGGTTGAAGAGCTGGAGCACGCGCTCAAGCGCGGTGCCCATATCTATGCCGAAATCACCGGTTACGGCGCTACCTCCGACGGTTACGACATGGTCGCTCCCTCGGGCGAAGGCGCGGTACGCTGCATGAAGCAGGCCATGGCCACAGCCCCGCAGGAAGTGCAGTATATTAATACCCACGGCACCTCCACCCCGGTGGGCGATGTCAAGGAGCTGGAAGCCATTCACAGCCTGTTTGGCGACAAGGCCCCCTATATCTCCGCCACCAAGGCCATGACCGGTCATGCCCTGGGCGCCGCCGGTGTGCACGAAGCTGTGTATTCCCTGCTGATGCTGGAGCACGGCTTTATCGCCCCCAGCATTAACATTACCGAGCTGGACGAGAAGGCCAAGGGTCTGCCGATCGTCACCGAGTGCAAGGAGGTGGAGCTGGATACCGTGATGTCCAATAGCTTCGGCTTTGGCGGTACCAATGCCAGCCTGGTGTTGAGCAAATACAAGGGCTGATATAGGTCCGGGTAATGGTCATTGATAAAGAAGGGCGCCTCGGCGCCCTTCTTTGATTCTCAGGGGCAGAATCCTGCCTTATCTGTCGGCTCTGTTGAGCCAGGTAATAAAGCCGCCGGCGCCGAGGGTGCCGAAGCCGAAGCCGAGCAAGGCGCTGGCCAGGATATCGGCAGGCCAGTGCAGGCCGAGCAGCAAGCGGGAGTAGCAGACGGCGATGGCCCAGGCAGCCAGGGTGGCGACCAGCCAGCGCGTGCGTTGCCGCCAGCTCAGCAACAGGCAGAAAAAGCTGGCCAGGGTCATGGCGGCGATGGCGTGCCCCGAGGGAAACGAATAGTTGACTTCCTCGCCCCAGTGC
Organism: Zobellella maritima; assembly: GCF_003075035.1. GTDB lineage: Bacteria > Pseudomonadota > Gammaproteobacteria > Enterobacterales > Aeromonadaceae > Oceanimonas > Oceanimonas maritima. The sequence continues at coordinate 666,492 of NZ_QCZE01000001.1, forward strand.
AGCTTGAGCCAGCCCGGGATCTGCCGTTCCGGTACCTGGCTCAGGCCCTGTCGTAACAGTTGTTCCCGCACGCTTTCCCGGTTGGCATAGAAGCTGTCGGCATTCGGCAAGCGGCCCTGCTCGACCAGCCAGAGCACATAGGGTCTGGGTTCCTTGAAATAGAGTTTGGCCAGGGTCTTGGTGACGAAGGCGCCGCCCAGGGCGATAAACAGGCACAGGAAAAATACCAGCAACTGATGGGGTGTCCGGTGCCAGCGGAACAGGGTCAGCAAGCTTAATAGCAGCAGGGTGAGCAGGATGCCGGCCTTGCCCACGGTCAGGGTTACGGCATAGGCCCACAGGGCAGGCGCCTTGTCCAGATCGAGCAGCGGAAACCAGCTCCAGTGCCAGTGATACCCCAGGCTGGCCACCGCCACCGGTAACACCAGGATCAGGAACAACAGGCCAAACTTTTTCGACAACATGTTCAGACTCGCATGACAAGGGGCTGGTGAGTCTAGCAAATCCCGATCCCGATGGCAGCTGAAGCCGGTGGCGAGACGGGTTACAATGCAGTCCATTGACCCAAGGGAGACAGAGATGAAGCTGCTGGCCGATGAAAATATGCCCTATGTACATGAGTTATTTGACGAGTGGAGTCAGGTGACAACCTGCCCAGGGCGCAACATGAGCCCGGAGCAGGTGGCTGAGGCCGAGGTGTTGCTGGTGCGTTCCATCACCCAGGTGGATCAAGCCCTGCTAGCCCAGGCCCGGGGGCTGAGCTTTGTCGGCACCGCGACCATCGGCTGTGATCATATCGACACCCGTTATCTGGCCGAGCGGGATATCACCTTCGCCAGCGCCCCCGGCTGTAACAAGGTCGCGGTCGGTGACTATCTGCTGGCGGCCCTGCTAAAGGTAGCCGAGCACAAGGGCTGGCAGCTGTCGGCAAAGCGGCTGGCGGTGGTGGGGGCCGGCAATACCGGCTCCGAAGTGGCGGGGCGAGCCCGTGCCCTGGGGATGGAAGTGCTGCTCTGCGATCCGCCCCGGGCAGCGCGGGAAGGCGGCGACTTTGTCGGCCTGGAACAGGCGCTGGCCGCTGATATCGTCAGCTTCCATGTGCCCCTGATCCATGAGGGAGAGCACCCCACCTGGCACCTGTTGGATCGGGAACGCATTGAGGGGTTAAATTCCGAGCAGGTGTTGGTCAATGCCTGTCGTGGTGATGTGTGGGACAACCGGGCCTTGCTCGACCGGCAGCAAGGCCCTTCGCCGCTGACCCTGGTGATGGATGTCTGGGAGCATGAGCCGGCGCTGCTGGCCGAGCTGGTGCCCCATACCCTGATTGCCACGCCCCATATTGCCGGTTACAGTCTGGAAGGCAAGGCCAGGGGCACCTTCGCCCTGTTTCAGGCCCTGTGTCAACAGCGGGGCAGGGCGGTGACCTCGGGGTTCGAGCATTTACTGCCGCCGCCGCCGGTGGCCCAGCTGGCCCTGGGCCAGGTGCCGGATCAGGCCATGCTCGGTCGTCTGGTGCGTCTGGTGTATGATATCGGCGCCGATGACCACCGGTTTCGGGCGGCCCTGGGCAAGCCGGATTTTTTCGACCGCTTGCGTAAAACCTACCCGGAGCGCAGGGAGCTGGGCTCACTGACCCTGACATACCCGGATCAAGGCGTCCAGAGACGGCTGGCCGGGCTGGGCTTCAATACCTGAAGGCAGAGGGAGCAATAACCTGATGATACCTAGCAGACGATGGTCTTCTGTTGTCGGCCTGGCCTTGTACCTGTCCTGGGTACCGGGCACCGGCGCCCAGACACTGACCCTCGGGCCGGAGAGGGCGGTTGCCGGCGGGGAAACGGCCGTGGCTACGAGTGCTAGCCGCTATGGCCCCGTCGGCCGTCGAGATAACCTGTGGACCATTGCCGAACGGTATACCCGCCCCCCGGCCAGTGTTCATCAAACGGTGGTGGCCATCTACCATCTTAACCCCCAGGCTTTTCTGAACGGTGATATCCATCGCTTGCTCCGGGATGCCTACCTTGTGCTGCCCGGCCAACAGCAGGTGCTGTCCCGTTCGCCCCGGGCCGCGGAAGCCGAGTATCGCCGGCTGAGCCTGGGGCAGCCCAGTCTATCCAGGCCGGCCACCGCTACCCTGGTGCCTGCCGCCGTACCCGAGGAGGCGACGGTCGGGGGGCAGCCGCAAGAGGTGTCTGCCGGCAGCCAGCGGCAGGACGAGGTGCAGAGTCGGCTGCTGGACGAGCTGCGTGAACAGCTGACGCTCTCCAATGCCCAGCTGACCGAACTGAACCAGTTCAACCGGCAGCTGCGGCAGCATGTCAGCGCGCTCAGCGACGAGGTGCAGGAGCTAAAGGTGACCCGGGAGGCGCCACCGGCGAGCGAGCCCGGCTGGTCGGTAGTCCTTGCCGATAACAAGCCGTATCTGTTACTGGTGTCGTTGCTGATCCTGCTGCTGTTGTTCAAGCGGTGGGGCAGGCAGCAACCGGCTGCGGCGCAGCCGGCGGCCATGCAGGGAGAGCCTCGGATGGGCGCAGGCCAGGACCGCTTGACGATTCGGCTCCCGCCGACGGCGCCAACGAGTCACCCCGAGGAGCTGAGCAGAACCGCGGAGGCGCCTGTCAGCCTCGGCCTTAATCTGGTGGACACGTCCAGCCGCTATGTTCCGAGCCTGGACGACCCACGGCCGGCCCCCAGCGCTCATCCCGATGCCGAGCGAACGGCAGCCACGGAGGATATTTCGGCACCGGTGTCCGAAGCGGTACCTGAGCCGGTTATGGCAACCAGGGGCAAGGCGGCGCCTGCAGGCCTCGCCGACAAGGAGGTGGAGTTCAGGCTGGAGGTAGGGCTCGACGAATATGCCGCCGTGCTTGGACACCAGGAGGTGGACGTGGATCAGGATGAAGGGGGGATAGGCGCCAAGCTGGATCTGGCTCGGGCCTATATCGAAATCGGTGAACAGGGTGGTGCACGAACCCTGTTGAAACAGGCGCTCAAACGCGGCACTGCCGAGCAGCAGCAGGAGGCGAAAAAACTGTTGCAGCGCCTGTAAAAAACCGGCTTAACAGGTATAATTGCCGCCATTTTTTGACCTTGGAATCGATTATGCGAATCGCCCTGGGAATAGAGTATGACGGCAGCCGCTATTACGGCTGGCAGCGTCAACGGGAAGTACCCAGTGTCCAGGAAGAGGTGGAAAAAGCCCTCTCTAAGATTGCCGATCATCCGGTGGAGGTGCAGTGCGCCGGCCGTACCGATGCCGGTGTCCATGGCACTGGTCAGGTGGTGCACTTCGATACCCATGCCAGCCGCCAGCCGGGCGCCTGGACCCTGGGGATGAATGCCAACCTGCCGGCCGGTATTGCCGTGCGGTGGGTCAAGGCGGTCGACGACGATTTTCATGCCCGTTTCAGTGCCACCGCCCGGCGTTACCGCTATATTATCTTCAATCATAAGATGCGGCCGGCCATCCACGGCCATGGGGTCAGCCATTATCCCCAGCCGATCGACGCGGAAAAGATGCACCATGCGGGCCAATGCCTGCTGGGAGAGCGGGACTTCAGCGCCTTCCGGGCGGTACAATGCCAGTCCAAGAGCCCCAACCGCAATGTGATGCACCTGAACGTCAAGCGTTACGGCGAGTACGTGGTGCTGGATATCAAGGCCAATGCCTTCCTGCATCATATGGTGCGTAATATTACCGGTACCCTGCTGGAAGTGGGCATGGGTAATGCCGAGGCGGGCTGGGTACAGGAAGTGCTGGAGGGGCGGGATCGCAACCTGGCGGGGGTCACCGCCAAGGCCGGCGGCCTGTACCTGGTGTCGGTCGATTACCCCACGCATTTCGGCTTGCCGGAAACAGTACCGGGCCCCTTGTGGCTGCCTGACTATTTATAGACAAGGCGTGCGGGTAGCTGGGCCCCGCACCGCCAGTTTTTTATCAACCTGAACGCAGTTCTGTGGTTTAATGCGGACCATGCAGCCGCTGGACGACAATGCCAGACTGCGCGATAAATTTGCATAAACGCTAAGGATTTCCATGAGTTGGCTAGAGAAGATTCTTCCCAAAAATAAAAATATCGGTGTCCGTCGTCACAATATTCCGGAAGGAGTATGGAGCAAATGCAGCAGCTGTGAACAGGTGCTGTACCGGGCCGAGCTGGATCGCAACCTGGAAGTCTGTCCCAAGTGTGATCACCATATGCGCATCAGCGCCCGTGTACGCCTCGACAAGTTCCTCGACAGCGACGGACGGGAAGAGCTGGGTGCCGAGCTGGAGCCCCAGGACGTGCTCAAGTTCAAGGACTCCAAGAAATACAAGGACAGGATCAGTGCGGCCCAGAAGAGCAGCAACGAAAAAGACGCCATGGTGGTGCAGAAGGGCAGCCTCAAGGGCCTGCCGGTCGTGGCATGTGCCTTCGAATTTTCCTTTATGGGCGGTTCCATGGCGTCCGTGGTCGGCGCCCGTTTTGTCAAGGCGGTCGACGCCTGTATTGCCGAGAATCGCGCCCTGATCTGTTTCTCTGCTTCGGGGGGCGCGCGCATGCAGGAAGCCCTGTTTTCGCTGATGCAGATGGCCAAGACCAGCGCAGCCCTCAACCGTCTGTCGGCCGCGGGCCTGCCGTTTATCTCTGTACTGACCGATCCCACCATGGGTGGGGTATCCGCGAGCCTGGCAATGCTGGGTGATATCAACGTGGGTGAGCCCAAGGCGTTGATCGGTTTCGCCGGTCCCCGGGTTATCGAGCAGACGGTACGCGAGAAGCTGCCGGAAGGCTTCCAGCGCAGCGAGTTCCTGCTGGAGCATGGCGCCATCGACATGATCATCGATCGTCGTGAGATGCGTGATCGCCTCGCCGGCCTGATCGGCAAGTTGATGAACCTGGAACCGGTCGTAGCCTGATGAGCACGACAGCTGCGGTTTCTCCGGAGCGGTCCCTGACCGACTGGCTGGCCTATCTGGAAGGCCTGAACATGGCTCATATCGAGTTGGGCCTGAGCCGGATGGAAGCGGTCGCCGGGCGCATGGGCCTGCTCAGCCTGCCGAGCCATGTGATCACGGTCGCCGGTACCAATGGCAAGGGCTCAACCTGTGCCCTGATGGAGGCCATATTGCAGGCCTCGGGGCACAGTGTCGGAGTATACTCCTCGCCCCATTTGATCGATTTTCGGGAGCGGGTGCGTATTAACGGTCAGTTTCCCGCCGCCGAGCGTTTCTGCACGGCCTTCACCGAGGTGGAGGCCGCGCGGGGCGATATCGCCCTGACCTATTTCGAGTTTGCGACCCTGGCTGCACTCTGGTTGTTCCGCGATGCGGCACCCGAGGTGGTATTGCTCGAAGTGGGCCTGGGCGGTCGGCTCGATGCCACCAATGTGGTGGCGTCGGAGCAGACGGTGGTGACCACCATAGCGCTGGATCATACCGATTGGCTGGGTACGGATCGGGAAGCCATCGGCCGGGAAAAGGCCGGTATTTTCCGGCCCGGAAAGACGGCCGTCTGTGGTGAGCTGGATCCGCCCCTGAGCTTGCTGAATCATGCTCGTGCCCTGGGTACGCCCCTGCAGCGGGTGGGCGTCGACTTCCAGTTTCGCCAGGAGGGAACCCGCTGGGCTTTCGAGGGACAGGGATTGACGCTGTCGGACCTGCCGTTACCCAATCTGCCGCTGATGAATGCGGCTACCGCCCTGGCCAGCCTGGCCTGTTCGCCATTTGTCCCTGGTCGGCAGGCGGTGGTCGATGGGCTGACCCAGGCTCGGCTGATCGGACGTTTCCAGCAGCTGAATCCGCAGCTGTGGGTCGATGTGGCCCATAACCCGGAATCGGCCGGCTATCTGGCGTCCCGGCTGGCCACGCTGGGGGCCAAAGGCCGTATCCTGGCGTTGGTGGGCATGCTCAAGGACAAGGATATTGCCGCGACCCTGGCACCCATGCAGCCGGTGGTGGATGAGTGGTACTTGGCGAGTCTGGCTGGCCCCAGGGGATTGAGCGCCGAGGGGCTGGCGCAGCATGTACGGGGCCGGTGTTTTGACTCGGTGAATGCGGCCCTGGCCGCGGCCGAAGCCGATTGCGGCGAGCAGGATATCGTGATCGCCTTCGGCTCGTTTTTCACCGTGGCAGATGTGTTGGCCAACAAAATAACCGGGTAGGAACTGCATTTGGCGACTCAATTTCAGCATCGTTTGGTTGGTACCGTTATTCTGTTTGCCCTGGGGGTGATCTTCCTGCCCGACCTGTTGGATGGGAAGAAACAGCTGGTCCAGGATGAGGCGGTCACCATTCCCCTGCGTCCTGAGCTGGACCCGCCACAACCCGTGATTAGTCAGCCTCTGCCGATTGCTTCGGCAGGGGTGGCTCCGCAGGTTGAGCCGGCTCAGCGCGAGCCCGATCCGGTCGAGCCGGTGCCTGAAGTCTGGGCCCTGGAACAGCCGCAGGAGGCGCCTCCGGCCGCCAAGTCTCAGCCGGTGGTGCAGGCCGCACCCAAGCCGGCCCCGCCCGAGGTTGAATCCAAGCCCCAACCGGCACCCAAACCGGCCCCGACCAAGGTTGAACCCAAACCCCAGCCGGCACCGGTCAAGACTGAACCCAAACCTCAGCCGGTACCGGTTCCCAAACCTGCTCCGGTGATCAAGCCGGCCCCCATTATCCGTCCTGCGCCGGTTGCGCAACCGGCAGCCCAGCCGCAGCAGGGCAGCTTTGTGGTACAGCTGGGGGCATTCCGTAATGCTGGAAATGTGAACGATCTGGTCAAGAAATTGCAGGCGGCGGGATATCGTGCCCAGACTTCACCGGCGGTGCCCCAGCAGGGGGTGTTGAACCGGGTGTGGGTTGGCCCTGACTCCCGGGCCCGGCTCGAGCAACAGCTGGCGCCCCTGGAGCGGCTGACCGGCCTGAAGGGGCGGATACAGAGCTATCCCTGACAGTTAAAGCAACAAACCATTAGGGTAAGGAGGCCACTCGCGACAGCGGGTGGCCTCTTTTATTGCTGATCGATTAGTAAAATAACGGTTGCTGAGCTCAGTCTCAAAATGGAGCGCTATTGGTATCCGTAATTTAGATGCACTTGACCGGTTTGGGCAGGCCGGCCAGCTTGGTGGCCTGCTTGGCCGGGCCCTTGGGAAACAGTCGGTACAGGTAACGGCTGTTGCCCTTTTCTTCCCCCAGCTCCTTGGCCATCGCTTTGACCAGGGCGCGGATGGCGGGCGAGGTGTTGTACTTCAGATAGAATTCCCGCACAAAATTGATGACTTCCCAATGTTCCGCGGTGAGGGTGATACCTTCTGCCGCTGCAAGGGACTCAGCCAATGCAGGCTGCCAATCCTGCACCTGCTTCAGGTAACCCTGGGCGTCGGTTTCTATCTGACGGCCGTTAAATTCCAACATATTGACTCCTGCTACTGTTGCGGACCGATCTTACCTGTCGCCGTGGTGTGCGGCAACGACCCCTGTTGCTGAAAGCCCCGGGACAGCAAGTAGAGATCATTGACCAGCTGGGTAATATTGCCCAGTAATTGCTGGGTCAGGATTTCCCATTCGTCGTCGGTGGCATCGGGGGTTTGGAGCAGGGGCGTGAAGGCCGCCAGCTCCCGGCCGTTACGCAATGCCTGTGCCGCGGCCTGGAGGCGCTCGACCAGCACCTGTGCGTCCTGCAGCACATCGGCATGCTTGCGGTGGGAGCCCAGGGTCGACAGGTAGGACAGCAGGGTATGGTTGCGGTAGGCGATGTCGAAACACAGGTTGAGCCAGTGCCTGGGTACCGGTTCGACCCGTATATTCTGCCAGGTCAGGGCTAGCTGGTTGTCGGCCTGATGCGCGCGCTTACGGGCAATGCGATAATTCAGCTGTTCATTGCGGCCATGGGCGAACTGATCGATGATGGCGGCCAGATAGTCGGCATTGGCATCCATGGCATCGGCCATCAGGCGGGGCAGGTAACGTTGCTGCCAGTCGGGCCAGATAAACCAGACCGCAATAAAGGCCAGCAGACAGCCGGCCAGGGTGTCGAGCAAACGGGGTAAAAACACCTGTTCCTCGCTGCCTGCCAGCAGGCTGAAGGCCAGCAGTACAAACAGGGTCATAAAGCAGACGGCCCAGCTGTAATGAGTCCTGACCTGGGTAAAGAAGACGAAGATGCTCAGCAGCATGATAATAAGCTGCGCGCCCACAGAGGGGAAAAAAGTCAGCAGCGGCATGGCCACCAGGATGCCGCCCAAGGTACCCAGGGTGCGCTGTACCAGCCGCTGGCGGGTGGCGCTGAAACTGGGCTGGCAGACAAAGAGGATGGTCAGCAGTATCCAGTAGCCCTGCTCCAGCCCCAGGGAGGTGATCAGACCGTAGCCGAGGGCAAAGCACAGGCTGATCCTGACACTGTGACGAAACAGTATGGCATTGGGGTGTAGTAGTGTCTTCAACCGGTCCCAGAATGGGGGCTGCTCGGGCCGGGCCAGCTCGATAGCATCGCTGCTGTAATCCAGCACCGCCGGGTGATGGGGCTGGGTGAGTCGCTCGGCACGTAATAGAGCCTGGTGCAGGTGGCGCATATTGCGGGCAAGAAACTTCATCGGGCTCAGCAGGGAGCGGGGATAATGACGCTGCAGGTGACTGTAGGCCAGCTGATCGCCGAGGGCACTCAGCACCCAGGCGAGCCGTTTGTCATGCCGATAACGGCTGTGGGTCAGAATTGCGTAGCCCAGCCGGTAACAGGCTTCGCCCAGTTCGCACTGGGCGGTCTGATAGCCGGCCACCACCTGACTCTGCTCCAGTTCGACTTTCAGCTGCTGATAGGAGTAATGGCTGGATGTTGCTCGCTCGTGCATATCCATGACCAGCAGATACAGGGCCAGCAGGCGGCTCAGTTCTTCGTCCTGGGGCTCGCTCCCCTGCAGGCGCCGGTTAAGCATTTGTTTGGTGTTATCCAGGGCGGTCACCAGCTGGATATTGAGCTGGGCCAGCTGATGGCGCAACTGCTGGTGCTCCTGTTCAGGGGCATCGAAGAAGCGGGCCTTCTCCAGCAGGTAGCGGGACAGGGCAAAGTAGCACTGGGCCAGCTGCTCGTGTACCTGCTTGTAGGGCCAGGCGAGGAGCACCAGCCAGGAAATGAGGCCATACCAGACGGCGCCGGCGGTCAGTAACAGCGGCTGGTACCAGAAATGGGGGCTGTGCAGATGGCCCTGCATGGCATAGAGAGACACCAGCAGGGTACCGAAGCCCAGGGCCCGGGCCGAGGCACCGGCGGCGCCTATCAGGATGAGCATAAAGGTGCCGGCTATCAGCAGGGGGCCGAAAATAAGGGGTTGGTCGATGAACAGGTTGACAAGGATGGTGGCGATAAAAAAACTGCCGAGGCTGACCAGCAAATGGCGGAAGCGGCCCCAGGGGGCCTGGTCTACCTCACTCAGGGCGGCGGCCATGGCCCCCAGGGCCAGGGTGACGGCAATCTGGATTTCGTCCGCCAGCCAGCCGAAGAACAACAGGCAGGATAACGCCAGCAGGACCTTGAGGGCGAAGAAGAAATGGCTGTCGGTAAAGAGTCGTCTTAACCAGGGTAGCAGGCTGGACATCATGGGCTCGTATAGGCATGCAGAGCAAGGATAATAACGCAAGGCGGGGGGCTGGCACGACGGTTAATTCGGCCTTTTATCTGCATGGGACTGGTGTCACCAGCCGCCTTTGTTCACAATAGGCTTAACCTTTGATATTGGGTAACTCCGATGAAAATCAAACCCTTGCCACCTTTGAATAGCCTGGTGGCCTTCGAGGCGGCGGCCCGGCATCTCAGTTTTACCCTGGCGGCCAGCGAACTCAATGTGACCCAGGGCGCGATCAGCCGGCAGATCCGCCAGCTCGAGGAATACTTGGGCAAGCCGATGTTTGTGCGGGCTAGCCGCAGTATCAACCTGACCCCGACCGGGATGCAGTATTACCAGACCATCTACCGGGCGCTGATGGACATGGCCCAGGCCACCGGGGAAATCAAGAAATGGCAGGGAGAACAGCAGGTAACGGTGGCGACCACCAATGCCATGGCCGCCCTCTGGTTGCTGCCCAAGGTCGCCAGCTTTCAGCAGCAACACGATGAAGTGGATCTGCGCATCCTGGCCTCGGACCAACTCACGGATCTGCGCCGGCTGGATTGTGATATCGCGCTGTTTTACTGTCGGCTCCCACCGGACGAAATGCAGGTCACCAGCCTGTTTCCGGAAGAGGTGTTTCCGGTGTGCAGTCCGGCCTACCTGGAGCGTGTCCAGGGCTGGAGCACGCCGGAGGAGCTGTTTGGCAAGACGCTGCTCTATCTGGATGAGTCCCAGCGGGACTGGGTCAGCTGGCAGGAATGGTTCGAACAGGTGGGCCTGCCCCCGGCCAGCCCCCGTAACCGGGTCAACATCAACAATTACCCCATGTTGCTGCAGGCGGCCATCAATGGTCAGGGTATCGCCCTGGCCTGGGGCTCGCTGGTGGATGAATACCTGGAAAACGGCGCCCTGGTGCGGCCGGTGGACACGGTACTGCGCACCCCGGCCAGTTTCTGCATGCTCGAGCCCTTGAACCGGGGCGTGGTGCCGAGCAGCGTCAAGCTGTTCCGCCATTGGCTGCTGGAGCAGCTGCCCAGCGAAGTGGGGGAGAAAGGGCTGACCTGAGTTATTTGTTTTTTCATAAAGCAAAAGGCCGGGGAATTCCCCGGCCTTTTATTCTTTTATATTGATACAGCTTACTTGCCGAGCAGGGGTGCCTTCGTCCAGTCGGATTGCTGCGACTCGGCCTCTGCCAACGGCTTGACCGGGCCATCCAGCTTGGTCGGCTCCGGACGCACATGGTCCGGAAGCATGGCCCAGGGCTTGGGCTCCCGACGAATGCTGTGGAACAGGGTCAGGCTCATCACCGCGATAAAGATGGCGATGGGGAAGCCGGCGATAATGGAGGCGGTCTGCATCGCCTTGAGGCCACCGGCATAGAGCAGCACACCCGCGATCAGCGCTATCATTATGCCCCACAGCACCCGGATCGAGGTCGGGGGTTCGCTGGCACCGGCGGCATCCAGGGTACAGAGCACCAGGGTGCCGGAGTCTGCCGAGGTAATAAAGTAGGTACCCAGCAGCAGGCAGGCCAGCACGCTCAGCAGCTTGCCCATGGTCCCCGTGTCCAGGTTATCGAACAGGGTGAACAATGCCTGGGTGGTATCGGCCTTGGTCGCCGCCAGTATAGGACCGCCGGCGAACTCGGCCTGTGGCGCTTGACCGGATTCGGCCAACACCACGGCCTGCTGCTCATAGGCGACCCGTGAATCCTGCTCGACCTTGAGCGCGGCGCCGCCGAATACCGACATCCACAGGAAGGTGATCAGGGTAGGCACTATCAGGGCGCCGCCGATCAGCTCACGGATGGTGCGTCCCTTGGAGATGCGCGCCACAAACATGCCCACAAAGGGGGCCCAGGTCATCCACCAGGGCCAGTAGTAGGCGGTCCACCAGTTCTGCCAGCCGGAATCGTTCTGGGTATCGCTCCAGAAGCTCATGCCCACTATATTCTGGGCATAGCTGCCGGTGCTCTCCAGCAGGGTATTGAGGATATAGCGAGTCGGACCGACGTAGAGCACGATCATCACCAGCACCAGAGACAGCAGCATATTCCATTCGGACAGGCGGCGAATGCCCTTGCCGACGCCGGACAACACCGAGGCCACGGCACAGGTACAGAGGATCACGATGATCAGCAACTGCACGCCCAGGCTGATGCTGGTACCGAATACCTGGTTCAGACCGCTGTTGATCTGGATAACCCCCATTCCCAGGGTCTGGGAGATGCCGAAGGCGGTCACCGCCACGGTGAGGATATCCACCACATGGCCGATCGGGCCATAGATGCGGTCGCCAATCAGCGGATACAGGATTGAACGCAGGGTAAAGGGCAGATCCTTGCGATAGGAAAAGTAGGCCAGCGCCAGGGCGACGATGATAAATACCGACCAGGGGTGCAGGCCCCAGTGGAAGAAGGCCAGCTGCATGGCGGTGGCGGCGGATTCGTTGGATAACCCAGGACTAAAGGGGTTATCGGCATAATGCCACATGGGCTCGGCCACCGACCAGAAGATCAGTCCGATGCCCATGCCGCCGGAGAATAGCATGGAGATCCAGGACAGGTAGCTGAATTCGGGCTTTTCATTATCCTTGCCCAGGCGGATATGGCCGAAGCGGCTGATCATCAGGTACAACAAAAAGCCGACCACCAGGCTAACCAGTCCCAGGTAAAACCACTTCATATTCTGCAGCAGTACGCCGGATATGGCTTCAAAATATTGCCCGGCCTGATTGGCCAGGATGGCACAAAACAATACAAAACCGATGACCAGCACCTTGGATGCGATGGTCACGGTCGGATTCAATCCTTTTAGAATCCCGGATGTTGCACGCATAACTCCTCCCTCTGCGTTGCACGCATATATGGTTAATTACTTGTTAACGTCGGGGAGAGTAGGGATATGCGGGATCTGGCTCAACTGATTTTTTCTCATCCACGAGTGAACCCTGGTAATGCATGGATCGCAGAACCAGTCGTTAGCTTCACAAGGATACAGCCGAGACCTGGGCGATGGATGACAAAAGCTCATCGATACCCGGCCAAAAAGTCGTTTGTTTGTTACCCCGCTGTTAACGAGAATGCTCCCCATCGGCACCCCGCGTGCCCGTTGCCAACATCAGCGCAGGGAGCACTGCGTCACAGTGGGAGAAATAACAATGAGCAATGTCAATCAGACCATTATTCCAGTCCGGCAGCTCGAGCAGATCGACAGTGTGTTAAACCCGATCACCGAAGCCAACGGCATGCCCAACGAGTGTTATACCAGCCCGGAATATTTCGCCTTTGAGCGAGATCAAGTTTTGGGTAAAACCTGGACCTGTGTCGGCTTTGCGTCCGATCTGGTCAAGAACGGCTATGTCAAACCGGTCAGCTTTATGGATCTTCCGCTGCTGATGATGCGCAACAAGGACGGGGAAGTGCAGGTATTCCACAATGTCTGCAGCCACCGGGGGATGCAACTGGTCCACGAAGCCGGCGAAGTACAGGGCATGATCCGCTGCCCCTATCATTCCTGGACCTATGATCTGAACGGCAATCTCAAGGGCACCCCCCATGTGGGCGGCATCGCCAAGCACAAGGATGACCGCTTCAACTGTGAAAAGCATGGCCTCAAGGCGTTGCGTTCCGCGGTATGGATGGACATGGTGTTCGTCAACCTGTCCGGAGATGCGGCTCCCTTCGAAGAGCATATCGCGCCCCTGGAAGCCCGCTGGAAAGAGTTCCTGGGCGAAGATGGCCTGAGCCTGCTGCGCCGGGCCAACATGGGTGGTCACCTGGAAATTGAAGTTGCCAGCAACTGGAAGCTGACCGTAGAAAACTACTGCGAAGCCTACCACCTGCCCTGGGTGCACCCGGCTCTGAACACCTATTCCAAGCTGGAAGATCACTACAACATCATGTTCGAGGATCGCTTCGCCGGACAGGGTAGTTACAAATACAACCTGTCCGACACCGCCGGTACCCACCTGCCCAAGTTCCCGAGCTGGCCGGAAGACAAGCTGCGTCATGCGGAATATATTGCCCTGTTCCCCAATGTGCTGCTGGGCATCCAGGCGGATCATGCCTTCGCCATGATGATCGATCCGATCCATGCGGAAAAGACCATCGAAAACCTGCGGCTCTACTATGTGAGCGATGAAGCAACCAAAGACGAATACGCTGCCTGCCGTACCGCTACCCTGGAATCCTGGCGTGTGGTGTTCGGTGAAGACATCGGTGCCGTGGAAGGCATGCAGAAAGGCCGTCACTCCCCCGGATTCGGTGGTGGTGTCTTCTCCCCCGAAATGGATCTGCCGACCCACTTCTTCCAGAAGTGGCTGGCGAATCAGGTTAAAGCAGCACTGGAGGCCTAATCAATGCAGCATTATCAGAACTATATCGATGGTCAGTGGCGGGATGCATCCCGCCAAATCACGGTCATGAACCCGGGCACCGGTGAAGCATACGCCACCATCGCCCAGGCCGGCATCGAGGACGCGGATCTGGCGATGGCCGCGGCCCGTCGTTGTGTGGACAGCGGCGCCCTTAGCGATGTCCGCCCGGCCCAGCGCACCAGCTGGCTGCTAAAGGCCGCCGATGCGATCCGCGCCATCGCGGACGAGGGCGGCCTGGTCGGTTGTCGGGAAAACGGCAAGAGCCTGAACGATGCCCGGGACGAGTTTATCGAGGCGGCCCGCTATTTTGAATACTACGCGGGCATGGCCGACAAGATTGAAGGTATCTCGGTGCCGCTTGGCAAGGGTTATGTGGACTTCACCCAGTATGTGCCGTTCGGCGTGTCGGTGCAGATTGTGCCCTGGAACTTTCCGGTGTCCATCTGTGCCCGCTCCCTGGCTCCGGCCCTGGCGGCCGGCAATGCGGTGGTGATCAAGTCTCCGGAAATTTCCCCGTTGGCCATGACTCTGCTGGTCAAGGCCATCGAGCAGGCCGGCTTCCCCCAGGGGGCGGTCAACCTGCTGTGTGGCAAGGGCTCGGAGGTGGGCAGCCACCTGGTCAAGCACCAAGACACCAACCAGATCGTATTTACCGGTTCGGTACCGACCGGCCAGCGCATCCTCAGGGATGCGGCCGAGCGGGCCACCCCGTCGGTGATGGAGCTGGGCGGCAAGTCTGCGGCCATCGCCCTCAAGGACGTGAACCTGGATACCCTGCTGGCTAGCGTGAAAGTCGGCATCTTCTTCAATGCCGGCCAGGTGTGCTCGGCCATGTCTCGCCTGCTGGTTGCGCGTGACCGCTATGACGAAGTGAAGGCGGCCGTGGTCGCCCTGGCCGAAGGCCTGACCATTGGTCAGGGCGAAGGCAACCCGGATCTGACCCCTGTGGTCTCCAAGGATCAGCAACAGCGGGTGCTGGAGATGATCGAGCAGGCCCGGGCCGAGGGCGCCAAGATCCTGACCGGCGGCGTGGATCCGGAGCTGTCCGGCTACTTTGTGGCGCCGACCGTGATCGAAGCGACCCCCGAGATGACCATTGCCCGGGAAGAAGTATTCGGCCCCGTACTGGTGATCATGCCCTTCGACAGCGAAGACGACGCCATCGAACTGGCCAACGGCACCGATTTCGGCCTGGTGGCCGGGGTGTTTGGCGAAGGCCTGAGCCAGACCCTGCGCGTGGCCAACCGACTGCGCGGCGGCCAGGTGTTCATCAACGAATGGTTTGCCGGTGGCATCGAAACGCCGTTTGGCGGCGTGGGCCTGTCGGGCTTTGGTCGCGAGAAGGGACAGGAAGCGATTTACAGCTATGTCCAGACTCGCAATATCGGTATCCGTCTGAGTAACCGTTGATATCGTCAGGATATTGACGAACACATGAGCCGGGGATGGCTTGTCGCTAAGCCGACCCTCTGCGCCAGGGATGGCGCAGCGGAGCCCTCAGGGATGAGTTCATGGCGAGTCGGCGTGAGGCTGACCGTCCCCGGTTTGCGACGGTAGACAGATTGAAAGACCGGCTTATGTCGGTATCAGCAGTAAACAGGGTAGTGGGGAGAAACAAGATGAAAAAGTGGTTATGCATCATCTGCGGACTGATCTATGACGAGGCCAAGGGCTGGCCCGCCGACGGCATTGCCCCGGGCACCGCCTGGGAAGACGTGCCGGATGACTGGGTGTGCCCCGACTGCCTGGTAGGCAAGGCCGACTTCGAGATGATGGAGATCACCGACGAAGAGCCGGCCCCGCTGGCGGCGGTCGCCGAGGTCAGCACTCCGGAGGTCGAATCAGCCCCCGAGCCGGTGGTGATCATCGGTACCGGTCATGGCGGTTATCAGCTGGCGGCGGCGTTGCGCGCCCAGTCACCGGATCTGCCCATTACCCTGTTTACTGCCGACGACGGCGCCCTGTACAGCAAGCCGGCATTGTCCAACGCCCTGGCCCTGGGCAAGGACGGCGACAGCCTGGTCAGCGAAACCGCGCTGGCCTGGGAGCAGCGGCTCAAGGTGCGGGTCTATCCCCATACCCGGGTTGAGCATATCGACCGGGAAAACAAGCTGCTGCATACCAACATCGGCAGCTACCCTTATGGCCGACTGGTTTTGGCGACCGGGGCATCGCCCATCGTGATCCCGGTCGAGGGCGAACAAGGGGCAATGATCAGCGTCAATGACCTGCTCGACTACCGCCGCTTCCGCCACCAGCTGGCCGGTAAAAAGCACGTGACTATCCTGGGTGATGGCCTGATCGGCTGCGAATTTGCCAATGATCTGGCGGCCCAGGGTATAGCGGTGACTGTGGTTGGCCTGGGACAATGGCCGATGGAGCGATTGATCCCGCAACCCCTGGGGCAGGCATTGCAGCGGGCCCTGACCGGCCTGGGCACCGACTGGGCCCTGCAGGACAGCATCAGCCGGATAGACCGCCAGGGTGAGGGCTATCGCCTGCAGCTGCAGAGCGGCCGCACGCTGGATACCGACCTGGTACTGAGCGCGGTGGGCTTGAGGCCCAATGCCGGCCTGGCTCAGGCTGCCGGCCTCGAGACTGGTCGTGGTATCCGTGTGGATGCCCGCCATCAGACTTCGGATCCGCATATCTTCGCCCTGGGCGACTGTGCCGAGGTGGAAGGCCAGTGGGCGCCCTATATCGCGCCCATTAACCAGGCCATTCCGGCGCTGGTCAAGAGTCTGCTGGGTAATATCACGGCGGCAGCCCTGAAAGCCACGCCGGTATTGGTCAAGACCCCGGTGCTGCCCTTGTCGGTGTTACCGGCGGCGGGCGAGGGTGAATGGCGCACCGAGGTTCATGGCACCGAGCTGGCGGCGGGTTTTTATAATGCAGAGGGTGAATTGAAAGGCTTTGCCCTGCTTGGCAGCCAGCTTCAGGGGCAGAGAAGTGCCTGGTTGGCCCGGCTCGACTTGCAACAGAACGCAGCTTAAGGAACCGAACAATGACAGCCTTACCCTTGGATGATAACAGCTGCGGTTGGTATCAGGCCCTGCCTGTTCCCACCTCCGCCCGGGTGTTGAGCGGCGAGCACAATGCCGATTATGTGGTACTCGGCGCCGGCTTCGCCGGCCTGGGCGCGGCCCGGCGCCTGGCCGAGCACAAGCCCAATGCCCGTATCCTGCTGGTGGATGCCCAGCGGGTGGCTTACGGTGCCTCGGGACGCAACTCGGGCTTTGTTATCGACCTGCCCCATAAATTTGCCCTGGAGCATCCGGATCCGGCCCACAAGCAGAAGCTGCTGGGCCTGAACCGGGCCGCGATCGCCCAGTTACAGGGGCTGGTGGATAAACACGGTATCGACTGCCAGTGGTCTCATGCGGGTAAGTATCAGGGTGCCGTCGGTGAGCGGGGGGAAGCCTACCTCGATCATTTCGAACACCTGATGAAAGATCTGGGCGAACCCTACCGTCGGGTCGAAAAAAGCGAGCTGACCGGGGTGCTGGGTAGCGAATATTACAGCCGGGCCATCTATACCCCCGGCTGCTACCTGATGCAGCCCGCTGCCCTGGTGCGCGGCATGGCCGAGCACCTGCCGGACAACGTCGAACTGCTGGAGCAATCGCCCATCCGCACCCTGAGCCGGGAAGGCGGCATGTGGCGGCTGCAGGGGGACACGGGCACTATACGTACCCCTCAGCTGTTGCTGGGCACCAGCATCTTCACTCGCGAGTTCGGCTATCTGAAGAACCGGCTGTTGCCGGTGATGACCTTCGCCAGCTGGACCCGTCAGTTGACCGATGACGAACTGGCCCGTTACGGCGGCCAGCTGGACTGGGGCCTGACCCCTGCGGACCATGCGGGCACCACGGTGCGCATGACCGCCGACCGCCGGCTGCTGATCCGCAACACCTATAAACATGTGCCCAGATATGGCGCCAATGTTGATGAGGGCGTGCGCAACAAGATCCGGGCCGATCATCGTCGTGCCTTTGTCGCCCGCTACCCGGAGCTGGCTCAGGTGCCCTTTACCCATACCTGGGGCGGGGTCTATGCCATCTCCCGCAACTTTACCAACTTCTTCGGGCAGCTGGAGGACGGTGTCTATGCCAGTGCCTGTGATAACGGGGTCGGGGCCGCCTGGGGCACCATCTCCGGCACCCTACTGGCCGATCTGGCGGTGGGGGCCGATTCCCGGCAGCTGCAGGATATTCAGCAGGTCACCGGCATGCCCAGTCTGAATCCACCCGAGCCCTTTCTGGGACTGGGGGTAAAGAGCCGTATCATGCTGGCCAAATGGCAAAGTCGGAGTGAAATATGAGTGAAGTAAGATTAATCGACAGCAAGGACCTGGATTTCACGGTACGTGGTGGCCCCCCCGGGGCCGCCTATGTGGCCCGGGCACTGAGCCCCGAGGTGTCACCGAATATCGGGGTCGGCTTCGCCCGCTGGGAAGGGGCCGAAGTCGCCTGGACCCTGCTTTACGACGAGGTGGTCTTCGTTATCGAAGGCTGTTTCGAGTTGACCGCCAACGGCAAGAAACATGAAGTTCGGCCGGGCCAGATGCTGTGGATCCCGGAAGGGACCGAGCTGGTCTACGGCGGACATGCCCTCTTTGGATATGTGGTTCATCCGGGAAACTGGAAGGAGCTGCATGGCCTGAGCTGACTGTATCCAGTCCAACAGCAGTACTTTTGCCGGCCTTGTGCCGGCTTTTTTTGGGGGGCATCGCACTTACCCGGAATGGTGTTTTATACCATCCCAGTAAAGCTCAGATCATCTTTGGTCAGGGTTACAGAGGCAACACAGCCGTCTCCCACGACACGCCATGAACCGTCCATGGGGGCTCGGCAATGCCATCCGTGGCATTGCACGGTCGTGGGAGGCGGTCCCTATTGCCTTTTCTTGAACACCGCGTTGCCTGAAGACGGCGTCAACAGATAGCTCTGCTGCATCAAGAAGGACAAAGAGATCTGCTCCAGCGACCATCACATGACAGGCCCAACAACTGCTCCTGCCATGTTGGCATTCCCGTCATCCATGGCGGTCAGATGTCATGTGCTGAGCGTCACATGGATGGGCTTGATGCGGGTCGATGGAGCAGACGCTTTGTCCGATATTAATACAGGGATGAAATAGATCGATTGTTTACTGGGATGGGAATTATCTTCAAGCAGAAGTCGTCCTTGTCCCACTAGCTTGAAGCCATTCACCGGGCTCCTGGTCACAGCAGTCCGGCGGGTGCCACGCTTTGTTGGGAATACCGACGAGCCATAACCAAAAGACAGCTCGGGCCTGTGGTTAGCGAAACGGAGCAAGCTCATCCTGAATAAAGCAAGGAAGGCTGGCGGGCATATGCAGTAACCGATAAAAAAGCCCCTTGCGGGGCTTTGCTTTGGGATTGCCTGCCGGTGATTAATCCCGGCTGAAGCCCAGCAGTTGCAGCAGGCTCAGGAAGATATTGAAGATGGACACATAGAGGGTGATGGTGGCGGAAATATAGTTGCGCTCGCCGCCATGGATGATGGCACTGGTCTGCATCAGGATGGCGCCGGATGAAAACAGGATGAACATGGCGCTCATCGCCAGGCTCAGGGCCGGCAGCTGCAGGAACAGATTGGCGATGAAGGCGACAATGATCACCACGAAGCCGGCCATCATCATGCCGCCCAGGAAAGACATGTCCTTCTTGGTGGTCAGCACATAGGCGGACAGTGACAGGAAGGTGAGTGCGGTTCCCGCCAACGCCAGCATCACGGTCTCAGTACCAGAACTGGTGCTCAGATACAGGTTGAGGATGGGACCTATGGTGTAACCGGTAAAGGCGGTAAAGGCGAAGATAAACAACAAGCCCAGACCACTGTTTTTATTTTTTTCGGTCAGGAACATCAGGCCGTAAAAACCCACCAGGGTAATGATCAGGCCCGGATGAGGCAGGGCCAGCATGGCACTGACACCGGCGGACAACGAGGCTACCACCAGGGTCATGCCCAGCAGCATATAGGTATTGCGCAATACCTTGTTGGTTGACTGTACCGCCGTTTGGGTACGCGATAAGGTGTTGAATTGCATGTTGTTGACTCCCGTTTGCCAGGTTGAAGGTCAAGAGGACGTACTGATTATGACTCATTTGGTCATATTATGGCGGCAATGTCGAGTCATCGCAGGTAAATTTACCGCTTGGGTCCTGCCTCATGGTGAGCGGTGAAGGGGGAAACGAGGTGAACCGGCTTCCTGCCGACAGGGCCATGGCCGGAGTATTTCCGGCCATGGCACAGCAGTTCGATCTGGCTGCTTGCGGTTGTTGCTTTCAGCTTAACGCTGGAAAGGATACACGGAGCCCAGTTGCAGGATGCGGGTCAGCTCGTCGAGGGCGGTGCGGGATTCCTGCAGCAGCGCCGGATCGCGCAGATCACTCAGGGTCAGCCGATCCCGGTAGTGCTGATCGACCCACTGGTTGAGGCGGGCAAACAGGGTCTCGTTCATCAGGCAGGCCTGGTTGGTGGCGGCGTGTTCAACATCGGTCATCGCCACCCGCAGCCGCAGACAGGCGGGGCCACCGCCATTACGCATGCTTTGCTTGACGTCCATGAAGTGCACTTCCCGGATCGGGTTGTCGAGCTCGGTCAGTTTGTTCAGGTAGGCGTTGACGCTCGGGGTGTCACGGCACTCTGTGGGCGCGATAATCGCCATATGGCCGGGTTTGAGGGTCACTATCTGGGTGTTAAACAGGTAGCTTTTCACCGCGTCCTGCAGCGGTACATCGGCTGTCGGCACTTCGATAAAGTGCAATTCGGTACCGGGCAGTTTGGTGCGAATTTCGGCCAGGGCCTGCTCGGTATGCAGGAAGGCCTGCTGATGATAGAAGAGCACATTCTGGTTGCCGACCGCGATCACGTCATTGTGGAATACACCCTGATCGATCACCTCTGGGTTTTGCTGAATGAAGATGGCGGTGCTGTCGCTCAGGCCATGCAGGCGAGCCACGGCGCGGGAGGCTTCCAGTGTCTGCCGGGCCGGATAACGCTTGGGGGCGGGAGCCTGCAGATCGAAGGCGCTGCGGCCGTAAACGAACAACTCGACCCCGGCCTGGCCATATTCGGCACACAGGCGGGTGTGGTTGGCTGCACCTTCGTCACCGAAGTATTCATTGGTCGGCAGCGCCGCATGGTGTTTGAAATGGCGCTCATCGGCAAATACCCGGCTGAGGATGCGACCGGTCACTTCATGTTCGATGGAACGGTGAAATTTGTTGGTCAGGTTGGCCGGTGTGAAGTGTACCCGGCCATCCTCGGTGTCGGCACTGGGCGAAACGGTGGCCGCATTGGCGGTCCACATGCTCGAGGCCGAGCAGCAGGCCGCCAGCAGCACAGGGTCTTCCCGGAAGGCTTTTTCCAGGATCTGGGCGTCGCTACCGGTAAAGCCCAGGCGCTTGAGGGTGTCGATATCCGGCCTTTCCTGGGGGGCGAGCACGCCCTGGATCAAGCCCAGCTCGCTCAGTGCCTTCATTTTTTTCAGGCCCTGTTTTGCCGCTTCTTTCGGATTGGACGCATCCTGGGCATTGGACTGAGAGGCAACGTTGCCGTAAGACAGGCCTGCATAGTTGTGAGTGGGGCCAACCAGGCCATCAAAATTAGCTTCGAACTGAACCATTATATTGTCCTTTAAAATGGTGGAAATGTCTGCAAATATTCTGCTTGGGGACATTATATGTGGTTTTATTTGGCGGGTGTAACCCGTTTTTAACAACAGATTTCACCACAAAAATAAGAATGCATAAAAAGCGGTCGAACAGGCACCTTGATAAAAAAAGCAGTTGATTCCTGCTGGTATGAGGGTGTTAATAAATAAATATAAATTCATGCAATTTTTTTCCGGTTTGGTACAGGCAAGTTTGCGTTTTGCGGTTTTTTCACTTATACAGCCGTCAATACCTCGCCACCGGTTACCCCGGACAGGGGCCAGACTTAAAGGAACAACACGCGCTTTATGAGTAAATCTCTGGTAATTGTCGAATCGCCAGCCAAGGCTAAGACCATCAACAAATATCTGGGCAAGGACTTCATCGTCAAATCCAGTGTCGGCCATGTGCGGGATCTGCCCACCTCGGGCTCAGCCTCTGCCGGCAAGAAAGGCAATGGTCGCAGTGCCGTCGACACCAAGCATCTGAGTGCGGAAGAAAAAGCGAGGCTGAAGAAGCAAAAGGAGCAGCAGGCGCTGGTTGCCCGTATGGGGGTGGATCCGGAGCATGGCTGGAAGGCCGATTACCAGGTGTTGCCCGGTAAAGAAAAAGTGGTGTCCGAGTTGCAATCCCTGGCGGAAAAAGCCGACACCGTTTACCTGGCAACGGATTTGGACAGGGAAGGGGAAGCCATAGCCTGGCATCTGAAAGAACTGATCGGGGGGGACGATGCCCGTTTTAAACGGGTGGTATTCAACGAAATTACCAAGTCGGCGATTCAGGAGGCCTTTAGTCACCCGTCCGAACTGAACCTGAACCGGGTCAATGCCCAGCAGGCCCGTCGCTTCCTCGACCGGGTGGTGGGCTACATGGTCTCGCCCCTGCTGTGGAAAAAGGTGGCTCGAGGCCTGTCCGGCGGCCGGGTACAGTCTGTGGCTGTGCGCCTGCTCGTCGAAAAGGAACGGGAAATTAAGGCATTCGTTCCGGAAGAATACTGGGATGTGCAGGCCGAGCTCAGCAATGAGCAAAGGTTGGCGCTGACCATGATGGTGGCCAAATATCAGGGGCGGGAGTTCAAACCCACCAATGAAGCCGATACCATGGCGGCGGTGGCTGCGCTGAAAGCGGGTAGCTTCAAGGTGGCGTCCCGCGAAGACAAGCCGACCCAGAGCAAGCCGCCCGCGCCCTTTATTACCTCGACCCTGCAGCAGGCAGCCAGCACCCGGCTCAGCTTTGGCGTTAAACGCACCATGATGCTGGCCCAACGGTTGTATGAGGCCGGTTACATTACCTATATGCGTACCGACTCTACCAACCTGAGCCAGGAAGCGGTCGAGGGCGTGCGGGAGTATATCCAGGAGCAGTACGGACAGGACTTTTTGCCCGAGTCGGCCAATCAGTACGGGGCCAAGGCCAACGCCCAGGAAGCCCACGAGGCGATACGCCCCTCGGATGTGCAGCTGAAGGCCGAGCAGCTCGATGGCATGGAGGCGGATGCCAAACGGCTCTATGACCTGATCTGGCGGCAATTTGTCGCCTGTCAGATGGTGCCGGCCCAGTACGACAGCAGTACCATCATCGTCCAGTCCGGGGATTATGAGCTGAAGGCCCGTGGCCGCATCCTGCGTTTTGCGGGCTGGACCAAGGTGTTGAGCCCCCAGGGACGCAAAGGGGACGATACCGAGTTGCCGGCCGTACAGCAGGGAGAAACGCTGACCCTCAATCGGCTGGATCCCAAACAGCATTTCACCAAGCCACCGGCGCGCTTTACCGAAGCGGCCCTGGTGCGTGAGCTGGAGAAGCGGGGCATAGGCCGGCCCTCGACCTATGCTTCCATCATTTCCACCATCCAGGACAGGGGGTACGTCAAGGTTGAAAGCCGTCGCTTCTATGCGGAAAAGATGGGGGAAATCGTCGCCGATCGCCTGCAGGAAAGCTTTGCGGAACTGATGAACTATGACTTTACCGCCCAGATGGAAGGCAAGCTCGACGAAATTGCCGGCGGTACCCTCAACTGGACCCAGGTGCTGGATGCTTTCTATGCGGAGTTCAGCGAGGAGCTGGAGCGGGCCGAACTGCCGGCGGAAGAGGGGGGTATGCGTGCCAACCAGATGGTGCTGACCGATATCGAGTGTCCGACCTGTGGTCGGCAGATGGGCATCCGCACCGCTACCACCGGCGTGTTTCTGGGCTGTTCCGGCTATGCCCTGCCGCCCAAGGAACGCTGCAAGCAGACCATCAACCTGGTGCCCGGTGATGATTTTGTACTGGCCAACGACGACGAGGCCGAGACCGACGCCCTGCGGGCCAAGCATCGCTGCGGCAAATGCGGCACTGCCATGGATGCCTATCTGATCGATGACAAGCGCAAGCTGCATGTCTGTGGTCAGAACCCGGATTGTGATGGCTATGAGCTGGAGCAGGGCCAATTCAAGCTCAAAGGCTATGAGGGTCCGGTAATCGACTGTGATCGCTGTGGCGCCGAGATGCAGCTCAAAAATGGCCGTTTCGGAAAATATATGGCCTGCACCAACGAGGCCTGTGGCAATACCCGTAAAATCCTGAAGAGCGGTGAAGTTGCCCCACCCAAGGAAGATCCGGTGCACCTGCCCGAGCTGCCCTGCAGCCAGTCCGATGCCTACTTTGTATTGCGTGACGGTGCCGCCGGCCTGTTCCTGGCTGCCAGCAACTTTCCCAAGTCACGGGAAACCCGCGCACCGCTGGTGGAAGAGCTGATTCGTTTCAAGGATCGGCTGCCGCAGAAATTCCTGTATTTGACGGAAGCGCCGGTGGCCGACCCGGACGGCAACAAGGCGGTGGTGCGTTTTAGCCGCAAAAACAAGGAACAATATGTGATGACCGAGGTCAATAAAAAGGCAACCGGCTGGACGGCACATTATGCGGAAGGCCAGTGGAAGGTTAGCCAGAAGGGCAAGACCAAGAAGGCTTGAAGCCCTCTCCGGCTGGACCAGGAAGGCCTTGGCAACGGCCAGATAACCACCTGGATGCCCGCTGAGCCCATGGTATGGCGGGCAGAAAATAGGTAATGGGTTCCGAATGCAGACTCGCCGTAGGCTGAAGCCCACTGTTTGCTTGTCGGCGCCTGCCATTGGTCACGGTTTTTTACGGTGTTCGAATGGTGGCTACAGAAAAAACAGGGATGTTGTTAAATGCAGCGGGTAATGGCTGAGGGAGAGAGAATATGGATATTCATGAGGTTAGGCCGGGAATGATCTGTCGTACGTCAGATGGCTCGGGTTATGTATTGGAAGTAGATATTATCAATCAGTTGGTACTGCTTCAGAGAGAGGATGAAACCATCCCCTTTCAGGTACATGTCAGTGATTTACTGGAAGAAACCGACTGACACCAGCACGGGTACGGTTGATGGCTTCATTGTCGCCCTGCCGGGGACCTGTCCCGACAGGGCGAGCTCAGTGTGAGCAGACCTACCCACAGGCCCACAGTGTGTTGCGCCTGCTGCCTTGATCGTGCCCGGTTGGAAAGGTCATGCGCGGTAACGGGACGTCCCTAGTGTTCCATCAGCATCAGCATGGCCATCAGATCCGGCTGCCATTGGTATTTGCGCATATCCAGCCGATTTCCCTTTATCAATACGCCTTCGGCCAACAGCCGTTGGCGTTGCTCGTGCCAGCCCTCGCTGCCTTCCGGCAGGCTGAGTCGGCCGGCCGCCGACACCACCCTGTGCCAGGGCAGGTTTCCGGTATCTTCCGTCTTTAGTATGCGACCCACCAGGCGGGCACGGCCCGGAAGTCCGGCGAGATCCGCCAGCTGACCGTAGCTGACCACCAGGCCCCTGGGGATCAGGGGTAGCAGCTGTAATACACGCAGGCTGGGTGACACCGGTAATGTCTCGTTCATGCAGGTAGCGTTCTCATTCATTGTCCAAGGGCGACTCCCTCCCGGCGGGGGTCGGCACTGGCGGTCAAACCGGCAGGTGTGATCATGATAGCGTGTGTCCCTGAATTCAGCTCGGTTAATTGCGTGTCGAAGCCCAGTTGCTTCATCGCCGGGAGCAGGGCCTGCCCCAGGGAACCTTGTTCAATTTCCAGCGATCCTCCCCGATGCAAAATATGGGGCTGGTGGATGGCTTCCTGTATATCCATGCCCCAATCGAGCACATTGATCAGGCTCTGCAGCACATAACCGATAATGCGGCTGCCACCGGGGGAACCGATGATCAGCAAGGGCTGATTGTTATACAGCACTATGGTCGGGGCCATGGAAGAGCGGGGCCGCTTGCCCGGCGCCACCCGGTTGGCCACCGGCCTGCCGTCCTGTTCGGGGACGAAGGAAAAGTCGGTCAGCTCGTTGTTCAGTAAAAACCCTTGCACCATCAGGCGGGAGCCAAAACCGCTTTCTATGGTACTGGTCATGGACAGGGCATTGCCGGCGGCGTCACGGATGCTGATATGGCTGGTGGAGGGGAATTCAATTGACTGATCCGGTGATGGCCGGCGGTCGAGGGGAGGGGGTAGGCCGGGCTGGACATCGGTGAGTGCGGTGTCGGTTAGTTTCAGCAGGCGGGCACGACCGGCCAGATACTCGGGATCCAGCAGGCCGGCGACCGGCACCGGCACAAAATCGCTGTCGGCCAGGTACAGGCCCCTATCCGCAAAGGCCAGGCGTGAGGCATCGGCGATCAGCCGCCAGCTTTCCGGGGTAGTGGGCCCCAGGGTGGCGAGTTCGAAATGAGACAGGATACCCAGTATCTGCCCCAGGGTCACGGCGCCCGAGCTGGGCGGCCCCATGCCGCAAATTTGATACTGTCGGTAGGGAGCGCATACGGCAGGGCGCTCCTTGACCCGGTAGTTGGCAAAGTCGGCCAGGGCGAGGGTTCCCGGACGCGCGGCATTGCGGACCTTGTCGACAATGGCCCTGGGGGTATCTCCCCGATAGAAGGCCGATGGACCTTCGATACTGATGCGGGTGAGGATGGCGGCCAGTGCCGGATTGGTTTTCTGCTCCCCGGGTTGGAGTGGCCGGCCATCGTCATGAAAGAAATAGGCCCTGGCCTCCGGGTCCCGGGACAGGTATTCCCTGTCGCCTTCGATTAACCGGGACAGCCGGGGAGACACCTCGAACCCCCTGAGTGCTAGTTCGATGGCGGGCATAAAGAGTTGCCGCCAGGGCAGGGTGCCGAAGCGTTGATGGGCTTCCCACAGCAGCCGGACAGTGCCAGGGGTGCCGACCGAACGACCTCCGACCACGGCATCGAAAAAGCTTAGGGGTTGGCCGTGCTCGTTGAGAAACAAGTCCGGCCCGGCCGCGAGCGGGGCGTTTTCCCGCCCGTCCAGGGTGGTCAGCTGTTGTTGCTCGGCATGCCAATGTACCAGGAAGGCACCGCCACCTATGCCTGATGATTGGGGCTCAACCAGGGTCAGCACGGCCTGTACCGCTATCATGGCATCGACGGCGCTGCCACCGTCCGCCAGTATGGCCAGCCCGGCACGGCTGGCATAGGGATTGGCCGAGACCACCATGCTGGTTTTGGCCCGGACCAGGGGGTTGGCCTTGTAGCCGGTGGCCGCCTCCGGGGCTATATCATCGTTATCGGCCAGTGGATAACCGCTGAACAGCAGGGCACATATAACAAGCCAGGCGCGAAGCAACATGGCGATTTCCCGATTCGATATGATTGCCAAAGCTTAGTCAGGCCTCGGTTTTTTTCCAGAGTCCGGGGCTACCTACCGGGATTGTTGCCAAAATGCCCATCTCGTCGAAAAATAAAACAATCAAATCCGTAATCGTAAAAATGGCTTGTAATGTGAGGCAAGGCCCCTATAATCCTCATCCGTCGACAGGGAGCTGCTCCCGTGTTGATATCAGCAGCACCTAATTGACGTTACCGAGGGTTACGATTTGTAATCTAAAGTAAATGTTAAATTGTGTGCAGGAATAGCTCAGCTGATGAGTTTAACCTTGCTGAAGTCATTGAGGGTTGCGACTCGCGGCCTCAAGTAAAAGTTATATTGTGTGCGGGAATAGCTCAGCTGGTAGAGCACAACCTTGCCAAGGTTGGGGTCGCGAGTTCGAATCTCGTTTCCCGCTCCAAATTCGGTTCTGCGGCGCGTTAGCAAAGCGGTTATGCAGCGGATTGCAAATCCGTTTAGTCCGGTTCGACTCCGGAACGCGCCTCCATCTCTTCCTTTATTGACGCTTTATCTCCCCCCTTTGATATCCGGCCAGTCCTGCGCCATAAAGAAATACCAATTTCCTTTCGGGCCAAGATAGCAATGACCACTGCTCTGCACATCGCTCGGACTATGACCGGTTAACCAGCTTAGTTTATGCTGCGCCCGATAATCATCGGCCGGTGGTTGATAGCCCCATACCCCCCTTTCTCCTTCGGGACACAACAGCCGACGGCAATGATGTGGGTAATAGAGTCGACCCTTGAGGATAAGCCGGTGATGTTCGGGCAGGGTACCCTGCTGTTTTAACCTGCCGGCAATGGTGGGTTTTTGGCTGAGCGGCAGCTGTTGCTGGCTCATGTGCTCCAGCTTATGTTGTAGCCTGTCACGGGTATTTGTGCCCAGGGCATGACCGAATTGTTCATCTGGATCTGTTATCAGGTAAAATTTGACCGCCATTTCCCAATGCTCAAAACGGTTCAGCCGGTTGTCCCACAGGATAAAATCGAAGGCGCCCAGGGTGATCCCCTGCTCTATCTGCTGCCAGTTATGGGCAACCAGCTGAAAGCGGGGAGAGTCGAGCAGATAAAAGTGCCACAGGGATTCAAAATACTGCCCCAGGCGACGGTGGGCCTGGGTGTGGCTGATCAGTAATTCAGGGCGTCGGTCAAGTTGATACAGGCGTGGCTCATATTCTTCGAGCAGTTCTTTATACCATTGATTTTCAGGCATAAAAGGATAACCGCCGAGTAGGTTGGGGCTACCAAGCGCCCAGGCCAGATCCCTGACGACGGGTGTTTGCAGGTGGGTTAACACTTCTGACAGCAGGGTACTCATCAAGGTCACCTTTTGTTTTACAATATCGTTTATATTTTCGAATCGGAAGCAGCCATTGAACAATATACAGCTGGAGCAGACCCTGGGTCATTTGCTCAATGTCAGTGCCATTAAGGACTATTCTCCAAACGGTTTGCAAGTAGAAGGCAAACGTGAGGTGAGACGGGTAGTCACCGGAGTGACCGCCAGCCAGGCCCTGATCGATCAGGCGATCAAGCGAGGGGCTGATGCCCTCCTGGTGCATCATGGATATTTCTGGAAAGGCGAGAAGGAAGTGCTCACCGGGATGAAGCGGCAACGGCTGAAGGCATTGCTGAGTCACGACATCAACCTGTATGCCTATCATCTGCCCCTTGATATCCATCCGCAATTGGGTAATAACGCCCAGCTGGCGCGGGTGCTGGATATACGGATGACGGGGCCCCTGGAGCCAGGCAATGCGCTGTCCGTGGCGGTGCAGGGCGAACTGGATCAGCCGCTGACCGGAGCCGAGCTGTCCGCTCGTATTACCGAACGTTTAGGGCGGGCTCCGTTGCATGTAGGGGAAGCGGGGCCCGCGCTGATCGGCAAGGTGGCCTGGTGCACCGGGGGTGGACAAGGCTATATTGAACTTGCCGCCGAGCAGGGAGTGGATGCCTTTATCACCGGTGAGGTATCGGAACAGACGGTGCACATTGCCCGCGAGCTGGGGGTCCATTTCTATGCAGCCGGCCATCATGCCACCGAGCGTTACGGAATTCAGGCGCTGGGCCAGTGGCTGGCCAAAGAGCAGGGACTGAGTGTCGCGTTTGTCGACATTGATAATCCGGCATAAAAAAAGACCAGGGTACATGTATACCCTGGTTTCGCAGCAGCCACACAGGCATAAAAAGTTGCTGTTTTGACAGCAAAAATAAAATGGATGAGCAGTGGACACCAGTGACATATGAGTCACATCAGATGTTTAATGTATGTTAACATACGGTTAACTCGCTGCAAGTGTTTTTTAGCGTCGGTACAGAAAGGGGATCTGGATGAGAGAAGTTGGAGCAGACTATGGTAGATGAACGGCTGAATGTATTGATGGTGGAAGACACGCCTTCTTTGGCCGCCCTGTATCAAGCTTATCTCAAGGATGAGCCGCTGACTTTGACCCTGGTTAATACCGGGCAGCAGGCCATGGCCCATATCCGTCGGCAGCCTCCCGATATTTTGCTGCTCGACCTGATACTGCCCGACACCTGCGGTATGGACATACTGCAATGGCTTCATGATGAGGGCTATAACATTACCACCATAGTGATGACGGCTCACGGCTCTGTGGATGTGGCGGTCGATGCCATGCGCCTGGGGGCGTATGATTTTATCAATAAGCCGGTTGAAGCCGAGCGGCTCAAGGTCACCCTGCATAACACCATGAAGTTCCGCAGCCTGAACAAGCTGGTGGATCAATATCGTCATGAATTCGAGCGGGAGCGATTCCAGGGGTTTATCGGGGAAAGCCTGCCAATGCAGAAGGTCTATCGGCTGATTGAAAATGCCGCGCCCAGCAGCGCCACCGTATTTATTACCGGCGAGAGCGGCACGGGTAAGGAAGTGTGTGCCGAAGCCGTCCACCAGCTCAGTGGCCGTATCGAGGGCCCCTTTATTGCCCTGAATTGCGCCGCCATCCCCAAGGATCTGATGGAAAGCGAGTTGTTTGGCCACGTCAAGGGGTCTTTTACCGGGGCTCTGCAGGATAGGGAAGGGGCGGTGATCCGGGCCGATGGTGGCACCCTGTTTATGGATGAAATTTGCGAGATGGATCTGGAGCTGCAGAGCAAGCTGCTGCGCTTCCTGCAGACCGGCTATATTCAGCCGGTGGGCAGTTCCAAGCAAATCAAGGTCGATGTACGTATCGTCTGCGCCACCAATCGGGATCCGCTCACCGAGGTCGAGCAGGGACGTTTTCGGGAAGATCTGTATTATCGGCTGCACGTGATCCCCATTCATCTACCGCCGTTGCGCGAGCGGGGCGCGGATGTGATCAGCATTGCCAACACCCTGGTGCGTCAGGTCTCCCGAGAAGAAGGCAAGGCGTTTATCGGCCTGTCGGAAGACACCACGGACAGGCTGCAGGCCTATCATTGGCCGGGCAATGTACGGCAACTGCAAAATGTGATCCGCAATGCGGTCGTCTTGCATCAGGGAGAGTGGATCCAGGTGGACATGTTGCCGCCGCCGCTGGACAAACCGACCATAACCGCCGCGGCGCCGCCGTCCGATATGGACGTAACGACTCCCGTGGGTGTACTTCCCCTTGCTATTCAGGAGCGTCGGGCGATCGAAGCCGCCATTGCCCACTGTAAAGGGAATATCGCCCGGGCCGCGGCCCTGCTGGAAGTCAGTCCTTCGACCATTTATCGTAAGCTGCAGGCTTGGGAGACGGTACAGTGACCGACTGGCACAACCTGCAATCCCGCCTGCCCCTGCTGGATCGAAGCCGGCTGGCCCATCTGAGGCAGGACCTGGGCGTTGAGGTGGTGAAAGGGCTGCTGACCCTGTTTATTGAGGATATCCGCCAGCAAAGGCAGGAGGTTGCCCAGGCCTTTGCCGATCGGGATTATGTGCGCCTGTCCCATAGTTGCCATAGCCTGAAGTCGGTTTGTGGCAGCTATGGTGTGCTGCGTTGTCAGTTTCTGTCAGAAAAGCTGGAGGCGGCCGGTCGCCGGGAGGACAGCGAGCGGGTGTCGGCGATGACGCCTGTTTTGTTACAGGGCCTGGAGGCATTGCTGGAAGAGATGGCAAATGAGGTCGGGGGCGGCTGACAGGCAAAAAAAATGGTCAACCCAAGGGGTTGACCGAACTTCAGCGAGAGCTGAAGAGAGCACGGGATAAAAACGACTACCGAATATATATGAAATTATCGTGCCAACTTTTAATGCCCCGCCATGACTGGCTTTCCCGGCAAATACCCCGACAAAAGAAGATTGCATAATGCGAAAATGTGGCGCTATGCGATATGGTTTTCTCATTTTACTACTTTTCCACTCCTGGCCATTCAGATAAAGCCGTATCGCTGTCGGTCGTGATGGTACCTCTGGTTTACGTCGCCGGCGTCGGGAACTTGCGCCCGCTATCGCGTGAAGAAGAGGATACGGCATGGCGCACAGGTCACCTGTACCTGCCGGAGCGCAGGGGGATCGGGGCACACCTTGATGTGATGCAAGGCCAAGGGAATGATTTCGCTTGCTTTGTTACCCTCTTTTTACATATGTTAGTGAGGTTATAAATTTTACAAACTCCGAGTCGGCCTGACCTAAGTTCTGCGGAATAGGGTAGCCCGACCGTTCAGCCCGAGGGCTGTCAGGGTAAGGAGAGAAATGTCCTTGCCTCCCATGCTTGGAAAGGTGTTTATGTCTGAATTGCAAGATGCGTTTGCGCGCAAGTTCTACTATTTACGGCTGTCGGTAACCGATGTCTGTAATTTCAAATGCCAGTATTGTCTGCCCGACGGTTATCGACCGGATGGGCGCAAGTCGTTCCTGACCCTGGATGAAATAGGCCGGCTGACCCGGGCCTTTGCCGCCATGGGCACCAACAAGGTGCGTATCACCGGCGGCGAACCTTCCCTGCGCAAGGATTTCACCCAAATTATCGAAACAGTGGCGGCCACCCCGGGTATCCGCAAGGTGGCAACCACCACCAACGGCTATCGCATGGCCAAACAGGTGGCCGATTGGCGGCGGGCCGGCCTGTCGGCTATCAATGTCAGTGTCGACAGCCTGGATCCGCGCATGTTTCATCAGATCACCGGCGAGAATCGCTTCCATGAGGTCATGGCCGGCATCGACGCGGCGCTGGTAGCGGGATTTAGCCAGGTCAAGGTCAATACGGTGCTGATGCGTGGTCTCAACGATGGCGAGCTGGATCGTTTCCTGGGATGGATTAAACATCATCCCATTCAGCTGCGTTTTATCGAGCTGATGCAGACCGGGGAGATGGATGAGCTGTTCAACCGTCATCATGTGCGTGGTGCGCTTATCAAGGAGCAGTTGCTGAGAACAGGCTGGCAGCAGAAGGTCAGGGCCCATAACGATGGTCCGGCCGAGGTGTTCTGGCATCCGGATTATCAGGGTGAAATCGGCTTGATAATGCCCTACGCGAAGGATTTCTGTGCCAGTTGCAACCGCCTGCGGGTCTCGTCCCTGGGCAAGCTGCATCTCTGCCTGTTTGGCGATTACGGTGTTGATCTCCGCGACCTGCTGACAGAGGACAACCAGCTGGCAAGCCTGCAGGCCCGTCTACGCGAGGCGCTCGCCGACAAGAAGGCCAGCCACTTCCTGCATCAGGGCAACACCGGTTTGACTCCCCACCTCGCTTCAATCGGCGGCTGACGGCTATATTTCCCGCCCACTAATCCCTTCCCTACAGGGGCAAAGCACCGGCTTTTCCCCTGTATTCGACGCTATTCGTTGACCCAGCACAAGACATTCTTTGTTATCCCCGCTTATCGTTGTTCCTATCCAGAGACCATGCATAGCCAAGGTCTTATCTCGCTTCATTTGGCTTCTCGTTTGTTGAGCCGCCGGACAAGGGGAGGAATTACGATGACACAAGCGCTGGATCTCTCCAGGCGCCGATGGCTGAAAGGCGGACTGGCGCCGCTCAAACTGGCCAATTGCCTGCCCTGGTCCGTGGACTGGCTTGACTTTACCGCAGGCTGTACCCGCTGCGGAGACTGCCTGCAGGCGTGCCCCGAACAGATTATCGTCCAGGGTGACGGCGGTTATCCCACTATCCGGTTTTCCCAAGGGGAGTGCAGTTTCTGCGGAAGCTGCGTCGACAGCTGCGGGCAAGACATCTTTGTTGATAAACAGCAGCCCCCCTGGCGGCAGCTGGCCAGCTTCGGGGATGCCTGCCTGGCCAGGCAGGGGATCTATTGCCGCAGCTGTCAGGATGTGTGTGAAGCGGTAGCCATTCAATTCAAACCACGGCCGGGAGGTATATCCCGGCCCGAGCTGGTCGGTGACCTGTGTACCGGATGTGGTGCCTGCGTGGCGCCCTGTCCGGTACAGACCATAGAGATCCTGAGTCAGGAGTAGCAATGGGAAACAACAACGAATGGCATGTAGCCAGCCTGGTGGTCCATTGCCGGCCGGAGCAGCTGGCTGCCGCGCAACAGACCATCACCGCCCTGACGGGGGCCGAGGTACCGGTAACGGAAGCGCGTGGCAAGCTGGTGGTGCTGTTGGAAGGGCCCACCCAGAGGTCGGTGGTCAGCCTGATAGACCAAATAGCATTACTGGATGGCATCTTGTCAACCACCCTCATTTATCACGAATTTGCCGAACTGGAAGCCGGTGAGGAGCAAGTATGAAGCTGAGTCGACGTGACTTTATGAAGGCGAATGCGATCGCCGCCGCGACTGCCGCTGCAGGGCTGACGGTGCCTGCCGGTGCCACCAATCTGATCACCAGCCGGGATCAAACCGCCATTAAATGGGACAAGGCGCCCTGCCGTTTCTGCGGTACCGGCTGCTCGGTACTGGTCGGCTCCCAGGATGGCCGGGTGGTGGCGACCCAGGGTGACCCCGAGGCGCCGGTCAACCGGGGCCTGAACTGCATCAAGGGTTACTTTCTGTCGAAAATCATGTACGGCAAGGATCGGCTGACCACGCCCCTGTTGCGCATGAAAGACGGCAAGTTCGACAAGAACGGAGAGTTCGCGCCGATCAGCTGGGATCAGGCGTTCGACATCATGGCGGAGAAATGGAAAGCCGCCTTGAAAGAAAGGGGCCCCAGCGGTGTGGGCATGTTCGGCTCCGGCCAGTGGACCATCATGGAAGGCTATGCGGCCGTCAAGCTGCTCAAGGCCGGGTTCCGCTCCAATAACCTGGATCCCAATGCCCGCCATTGCATGGCGTCTGCCGTTGCCGGCTTTATGCGTACCTTCGGCATGGACGAGCCGATGGGCTGCTATGACGATATCGAAGCCACCGATGCCTTCGTGCTTTGGGGCTCAAACATGGCAGAGATGCACCCCATCCTGTGGACGCGGGTAACCGATCGCCGGCTGAGCGCGCCCCATGTCAAGGTACATGTACTGTCTACCTTCGAGCACCGCAGCTTCGAGCTGGCCGACAATGGCGTCGTGTTCCATCCGCAGACCGATCTGGCGATGCTCAACTACATCGCCCATTACATCATTGAAAACGGCTATGTAAACAAGGCGTTCATCGAACGGCACGTGAATTTCGTCAAGGGCGTGACCGGTATCGGCTATGGCCTGCGGCCGACCCACAGCCTGCAGCAGGCGGCCGAGAATCCGGACTCGGGGGCCTCGACCCCGATCAGCTTTGAGGAGTTTGCTGCCTTCGTGGCCGACTACGATGTGGATACCGTATCCAAATTGTCCGGCGTGCCGGTCGACAAGCTGGAAGCGCTGGCACAGACCTATGCCGACCCGGCTACCAGGGTGGTGTCTTTCTGGACCATGGGCTTTAACCAGCATACCCGGGGCACCTGGGCCAACAACATGGTGTACAACATTCACCTGCTGACCGGCAAGATTTCCGAGCCGGGAAACAGCCCCTTCTCCCTGACCGGCCAGCCATCCGCCTGCGGCACCGCCCGGGAAGTGGGCACCTTCGCCCACCGCCTGCCGGCGGATCTGGTGGTCACCAATGACCAGCACAGGGCGACCGCCGAGAAGATCTGGAAGCTGCCCGAGGGCACCATCAATCCCCAGGTAGGCTATCACGCCGTGGTGCAGAACCGCATGTTGAAAGAGGGCAAGCTCAATGCCTACTGGGTAATGTGCAACAACAACATGCAGGCCGCTCCCAACATGAACGAGGAAGGGCTGCCCGGCTACCGTAACCCGGCCAACTTCGTGGTGGTGTCCGACCCCTATCCCACGGTCACCGCCCAGGCTGCCGATCTGGTGCTGCCCACCGCCATGTGGGTGGAGAAAGAAGGCGGCTACGGCAATGCGGAGCGCCGTACCCAGGTATGGTACCAGCAGGTGAAATCCCCGGAGGGCGCCAAGTCGGATTTGTGGCAGCTAATGGAGTTCTCCAAACGCTTCACCATGGAAGACGTTTGGCCCGAGGCGCTGCTGGCCAGGATGCCCGAATACCGGGGGAAGACCCTTTTTGAGGTGCTCTATCGCAACGGGCAGGTGGACAGGTTCCCGGCAGAAGACTGCAAGAACGAGCTGAACGACGAGCGTGATCACTTCGGTTTCTATGTACAGAAGGGCCTGTTCGAGGAATATGCCGCCTTTGGCCGGGGTCATGGCCATGACCTGGCACCCTATGACATGTACCACCAGGCGCGTGGCCTGCGCTGGCCGGTGGTGGATGGACAGGAAACCCGCTGGCGCTACCGTGAAGGGGCGGACCCTTATGTGAAGGCAGGCACCGGGGTACAGTTTTACGGCCACAAGGACAACAAGGCGGTGATCTTCGCGCTGCCCTATGAGCCGGCGGCGGAGTCGCCCGATCAGGAATATGATCTCTGGCTGTCGACCGGGCGGGTGCTGGAGCACTGGCACTCGGGGAGCATGACCCGGCGCGTGCCCGAGTTGCACCGATCCTATCCGGATGCCCAGGTCTTCATGCACCCTGAAGACGCCAAGGCGCGCAAGCTGCGGCGGGGGGATTCGGTAATAGTAGCGTCCCGCCGCGGCGAGATGAAAACCCGGGTTGAAACCCGTGGCCGTAACCGTCCCCCCAAGGGGCTGGTGTTCATCCCCTGGTTTGATGAACACCAGCTGGTGAACCGGTTGACTCTGGATGCGACCTGTCCCCTCTCGAAACAGACCGACTTCAAGAAGTGCGCGGTCAAGGTCGGCAAGGCATAACAGAGGCGCTAACAAGGAGCACTGATGATGAATAAAACGGTAATGCTGATGATGGCCCTGCTGCTGGTCATGGGGCCGGTTCAGGCGCAAAGCGACGGTGCCAGCCTTGATACCGGTACAATGAAGGCCTTGCGCGGGACGCTGTCACTCGATCAGGATCCGGCTCCGGAGCGGATCCGCGATCCGCTCAAGGATCAGGGCATCCAGGACCGGCAGTATATGCATCAGCCGCCGCTGATCCCGCACCAGGTCCGGAGTTATGAAGTCGATCTCAAGGTCAATCGCTGCCTGTCCTGTCATGGCTGGAAAAACGCGGCCTCACGCAACGCGCCCCGGGTCAGCGTTACCCACTTTGAACCCAGGGATGGCATGACCCTGAGTGACATCAGCCCGCGCCGATACTTCTGCATGCAGTGCCATGTGCCGCAGACCGGTGCCAGGCCGCTGGTGGAAAACACCTTCACCCCCGTCGAATCACTCAGGTAAGGAACCCTAATGGCCGAGAAGAAAAGCCTGTTAAAGCGGTTGTGGTACGTCTTTCGTTCACCGAGCAAGGTGGCTGTGGGCCTGGTGCTGGTGTTTGGATTTTTCGGTGGGGTGATCTTCTGGGGAGGCTTCAATACCGCGCTGGAGGTGACCAATACCGAAAGCTTCTGTATCAGCTGCCATGAGATGCAGGAGAACGTCTACCTGGAATACCGGGATACCATTCATTACGCCAACCGTTCGGGCGTGCGGGCGAGCTGCCCCGACTGCCATGTGCCCCATGAGTGGACCCACAAGATAGTGCGCAAGGTTGCGGCATCCAAGGAGGTGTGGGGCAAGCTCACCGGTATTATCGATACACCGGAGAAGTTTGAAGGGCATCGTCGTCATATGGCGGAAAGGGAATGGCAACGTATGAAGGAAACCGACTCTCGCGAATGCCGCAATTGCCACAACTTTGACTATATGGATTTCAGCCTGCAAGGCAAGCGCAGTGCCCAGGCCCATTCCACCTCGCTCGCCAGCGGTGAAAAAACCTGCATCGACTGTCACAAGGGCATCGCGCATCAGCTGCCTGATATGCAAGGGGTAGCGGGGTTCTAACGCCATCCATAAGCAGCCAGAAGCCGGTGACTCAGTGCACCGGCGTTATTTTTAAGCTGCCGCCCGTTGACCTCATGACAAGCTGTGCGAGAATGCCTTTATAAAAATATCTTTGCGTGAAAGTTATGAGAGGACGTCATGAGTCATGCCGATAATGCCTTTTTGCCCCTGAATATTGCGGTGCTCACCGTCTCCGACACCCGTAATGAGGACACCGACAGCTCCGGCCGCTACCTGGCCGAAGCCCTGGCCGAAGCCGGTCATCGGCTGGTGGAAAAAGTCATCGTGAAAGACGACAAGTATGCCATTCGTGCCCTGGTGTCCCGCTGGATAGCCAGCCAGGAAGTGCAGGTAGTATTGATCACCGGTGGCACCGGCTTTACCAGCCGCGATACCACCCCGGATGCGGTGTTGCCGCTGTTGGATACCCAGATTGACGGCTTCGGCGAGCTGTTTCGTCACATTACCTATCAAGAGCTGGGTACCTCCACGGTGCAGAGCAGAGCGGTCGGCGGCCTGGCCAACCGGACTGCGGTCTTCTGTATGCCCGGCTCGACCGGCGCTTGCCGCACCGGCTGGAGCAAGATCCTGGTGGAGCAGCTGGACGCCCGCCACAAGCCCTGTAATTTCGTGATGCACCTGGGGTCCGCATGAGTCAATTTACCCATCTCAATGCCTCGGGAGAGGCCAATATGGTGGATGTTAGCGACAAGCCGGTGACGGTGCGCGAAGCCCGCGCCGAAGCCTGGGTATTGATGGCCGCCGAGACCCTGCAGTTGATCGTCACCGGGCGACATCACAAGGGTGATGTCTTTGCCACCGCCCGGCTCGCCGGTATCATGGCGGCCAAAAAGACCGCCGATCTTATCCCCCTATGTCACCCGTTGGCCCTGTCCAAGGTGGACATTGCCCTGACCGCAGACAGCGAGCGCAACGGGGTACGCATCGAGAGCTACTGCAAGCTGGCCGGACAGACAGGGGTGGAAATGGAGGCCCTGACCGCCGCCTCGGTGGCGGCCCTGACCATCTATGATATGTGTAAGGCGGTGCAGAAGGACATGCGCATAGAAGGGGTGCGCCTGCTGGAGAAGCGTGGCGGCAAATCGGGAGATTTCAAGGTATGACGATCAAGGTGATGTTTTTTGCGCAGGTGCGCGAGCTGGTCGGCCTGGACAAGTTGGAGTTGTCCGCCGACTACGCCGATGTCGAGGCCGTGCGCCAGGCGCTGGTTGGCCGGGGTGACAAATGGGCGCTGGCGCTGTCTACCGGCAAGTTGCTGGCAGCGGTCAACCATACCATAGTGCCGCTCGATACCCCCATCAAGGCAGGGGACGAAGTGGCCTTCTTCCCGCCGGTTACCGGAGGTTGAGATGATCCGGGTACAAACCGAGGATTTCAGCCTGGCAGACGAATACCAGGCGCTCAGCGAGAGCCATCAGGTGGGGGCCCTGGTGACCTTTGTCGGCAAGGTGCGCGACATGAATCAGGGGCAGGCGGTGAACGGCATGGTTCTGGAGCATTATCCGGGCATGACCGAGCATGCCCTGCATCAGATAGTGGAGCAGGCCAGGACGCGCTGGCCCCTGCTGGAGTGTCGGGTGATCCATCGCATCGGTCGGTTGGAGCTGGGCGATCAGATCGTCTTTGTCGGGGTGGCCAGCGCCCACCGGGAAGCCGCCTTCGAGGCCTGTCACTTCATCATGGATTACCTGAAAACCCGGGCACCGTTCTGGAAAAAAGAACAGACCCGGGAGGGGGAGCGCTGGGTGGAGGCAAAAGACAGTGACACCCAGGCGGCGGAAAGATGGCAGCGAGGCAGGGTCGAGCAGTAAGGACCCCGCTATCGATCTAGCCCTTGCTCCCCGCCACGGGTATCCCGCATACCGGGCAGTCGGGCGCCTTGGGCAGGGTTAGTTCGCGCATGCCGAGCTGCAGGCCGTCCACCAGGACCAGCTTGCCGCAGGGGCTCCGGCCCATGCCGGCCAGCAGTTTGATGGCCTCCAACGCCTGCAGAGAGCCCATGATTGCCACCATGGGTGCCAGCACCCCGGCTTCCACACAGCTGAGGCTGTCGCTGCCCATCAGCCGGCCGAGACAGGCGTAGCAGGGCTCATCCTCCCTATAGGTGAAAACGCTGAGCTGACCTTCCATGCGGATCACCGCCGCCGACACCAGGGGCACCCCGGCCTGGTAGCAGAGCCGGTTGACCAGCTGGCGGGTATCCAGGTTGTCGGTGCCGTCCAGTACCAGTTGATGCCGGGGGATAAGCGAACCCAACAAGCGCTCGTCGGCGCGCTGACCATAGGTTTCGACCGTCAGATAGGGATTGGCGGCAGTCAGCGACTCGGCGGCGGATTCCACTTTCAAGCGACCCAGGTCCGCATCCTGATGCAATACCTGGCGTTGTAGGTTGGACAGCTCCACCACATCGTGATCCACCAGGGTCAAGCGGCCGACGCCGGCCACCGCCAGCGACTGGGCGGCGGCACAACCCAGGCCACCGGCGCCGATGATCAGTACGGCGGCGTTTTTCAGTGCCTCCTGACCGTCTATGTCGAATTGGCGCAGTACTATCTGGCGGTTATAGCGCAGCCATTCCTGATCGTTGAGCCCGGCCATCAGAGGTAGTGCCCGTCAATCAGCTCCAGGGTGACCGGTTCACCGGCCTCCACATTGCCCCTGTCCTGCTCCAGGTGCAGCAGGCAATTGGCCTGGGCCAGGGCACTGTATACCGCTGAGCCCTGGGCGCCGGTCGGACGGACGCCCAGGGTACCGTCGTCCAGGACCTGCACCAACCCCCGCTGGAAATCCATCCGTCCGGGAGACTTTTTAAAGGGAGCCAGCGCCTTGGCCTGCAGGGTCAGCGGTGGCTGGTACTGTTCCCCGGCCAGTTTGGCCAGGGCCGGGCGAACCAGCAGGTGAAAGGTTACGGCCGCCGAGACAGGGTTGCCGGGCAGCCCGAAAAAGGCGCAGTGGCCGATATGGCCGAAGGCGAAGGGCTTGCCGGGCTTGATGGCCAGCTTCCAGAAGCCGATTTCGCCCACGTCGTCCAGTACCTGCTTGGTGTAGTCCGCATCACCCACAGAGACTCCGCCCGAGGTGATAATGGCATCTGCTTTGTCGGCGGCCTTCAAGAAGGCGCGGCGGATCTGGACGGGATCGTCGGCAATAATGCCCAGATCCAGGACCTCGATGCCCAGCCGGGTAAGCATGGCTCGCACCCCAATCCGGTTGGAGTCATAGATATCGCCGGGCGACAACAGTTCACCCGGCGCCTTCAGTTCATCGCCGGTGGACAGCAGGGCCACCTTGAGCGGACGATATACGCTGATTTGTTCCAGCCCGAGGGATGAAAGCACGGACAGCACCCGGGCATTGATGCGGATCCCGGCTTCGAACACCAGCTCACCCTGGGCCAGATCCTCCGCCGGGTGACGCACGTGCTGCCCCGCTCTGGGGGCTTCCTTGATATAGACCACATTGTGTTCGGTTTGGCAGTTTTCCTGCATCACCACGGTATCCGCCCCCAGCGGTAAGGCCGCACCTGTCATGATGCGTACGCATTCGCCGGCCGCGATCCTGTTATTGTAGGGGTGCCCCGCCAGGCTGGACCCCACCAGTTTCAGCCCGCTGTCGGCCGGGATATCTGCTGCCCGCAGGGCATAGCCATCCATGGCCGAGTTGGCGAAAGAGGGCACGTCCAGGGGGGACAGCACGGGCTCGGCCAGGATGTGATTGAGGGCCTGTTCAAGGGAAATGATGTCGGGTTCGATCACGGCGGCCAGGTGGGCCAACATATCGGCCTTGGCTTCATGGTAGGGACGTAGCCCGGGTTGGCTACAACTGTCGTGACTTGCCATAATTTTTCACCTAGCTATGCAATTGTATTATGTTAGTATTTCAGATTACCGAGATATTTTGGCATATTTTTTGGGTCCTGGGATGCTTGGCATTGCCATTCACAGGTGGGCTCAAATGAACTACTATGACCTAGTTATTTTCCTTATTCCATGGAGACACCCATGACCGCTTTGAGCGAAGCCGCCATTCTGGTGCGTTCGGCCCTGGAAGCCAGAGGCCTGGAAACCCCTATGGTGGATAATGGCCTGACATCGGATGAAAAGCAGCAGCGTATTACCGGTTTAATGACCGAAATGATGGATGTCCTGGGTCTGGATCTGGCCGATGACAGCCTGTGTGAAACGCCTCAACGCATTGGCAAAATGTATGTCCGGGAGATTTTCTCCGGGTTGGATTATGCCCATTTTCCCAAAATCACCTTGATCGACAACAAGATGAAGGTAGATGAAATGGTCCAGGTCCGGGATATTACCCTGACCAGTACCTGTGAGCATCATTTCGTTACCATAGACGGCACTGCCACTGTGGCCTACATCCCCCGCGGCAAGGTGATTGGCCTGTCCAAGATCAACCGCATAGTGCAGTTCTTTGCACGCCGTCCCCAGGTACAGGAAAGGCTGACCCAGCAAATACTGGTTGCCCTGCAAACCCTGCTGGAATCAGAGGATGTGGCGGTCAGCATCAGTGCTGTGCACTATTGCGTCAAGGCCCGTGGTGTGATGGATTCGAGCAGCAGCACCACTACGACCTCTCTGGGGGGGATTTTCAAAAGTCGCCCGGATACCCGCCAGGAATTTCTTACCGGCGTGGTGCGTTAATTGGCAGGGGCGATGACCCCTGCTTTTTACAGTTTCTTGAAACAGGCTTCCATATAGTCAACAAAGCATTTCACCCGGTTGGGGAGAAAATGACGGTGGGGGTAGATCAGATACAGGTTGAAGTGGGGTAGGCTGTACTCTTCCAGCAGTGGCACCAGGCTGCCCTGTGCCAGGTAATCGTCGACGATGAAATGGGGCTGCATGATGATGCCAAGCCCCTGGCTTGCGGCCAGCGCCAGGGCCCGGCCATTGTTGGCGCGCATGGTACTGTTGGGGCGGACACGGTAAGCCTGCTTGCCCTGGGTAAACAGCCACTCGGGATCGGTGAGGGCATAGGTCAGGCAACTGTGCTCGGCAAGCTGGCTCGGATGGGTGGGCGCACCGTGCCGTGCCAGATAATCCGGTGAGGCACAGGTGACCATCGTAATGGGGCACAGGTTGCGGGCGATTAACGACGAATCGGCAAGGGTACTTATCCGCAGCGCCAGATCAAACTCCTCTTCCACCAGGGCGACCAGCCGATCACCGTATTCCAGGTCCAGATGGATATCCGGGTAACGCACCAGAAAATCCGTCAGCAGGGGCGCTATCTTTAGGGTGCCGAAATCCATGGGTACCGAGATCTTGATACGACCGCTTGGTTGCTGGCTGTGTTGGGAAATCAGCGCATTCGCCTGCTCCAGTTCGCTCAGTATGGCATGACACTTTTCATAATACAGGTGGCCGGCCTCGGTCACATTGACTCGCCTGGTGGTGCGCATCAGCAGGCGGGCATCCAGACTTTTTTCCAGTATATTGACCAGTTTGGATACCATGGCCACGGACATACCCAGTTGTTTGGCAGCCTTGGTGAAGCTTTGTTGCTCAGCGACCTTGCAGAAGGCCCGAATGGCGGACAGCTGATCCAATATTATAAACCATTAGTAAATAATTATTAATTTAAGTCTAAATTGTTCCGTTTTTCAATATAGTTTAGTGCTGAACCCGAATGAATACGGTTAAGTAAAC
The DNA here is from genome assembly GCF_003075035.1 of Zobellella maritima. Taxonomy (GTDB): domain Bacteria; phylum Pseudomonadota; class Gammaproteobacteria; order Enterobacterales; family Aeromonadaceae; genus Oceanimonas; species Oceanimonas maritima. Next base: position 709,709 of record NZ_QCZE01000001.1, read on the forward strand.
AGGCAAACGAGAGAGCGGCGAATCCCATGAAACAGACTGCTTCCTTGCTGTGGTCTTTCGTCCTGTTGGCCGGCCCGTGATGGCTGCCGATTTCAAGGTGGACAATATTTATTCCAAAATTGCCTTCAAGATCAGCCGCATGGGCTTCAGCACCATGCTGGGCCACTTTAACCAGTTTGAAGGCAATGACTTGATCGATGGTGACAATCCCGCTGCGGCAACGCCAACCTGACCATTCAGGCCGACAGTGTCGATATCAATTATGAACCCGGTGACAGGCTCTTGCGCAGCCCTGCCTTCTTTGATGTCCGACAATATCCGACCTTAACTTCACCAGCACCGGTTTTGAGGGCACCAAGGAATCTGGCAGGCTGACCGGTGAGCTGACGCTGTACGGCGTCTCCAGGCCGGTCACCCTGGATGTGACCTTTGTTGGTGAAGGGAATGATCCCTGGGGCCGTTACCGCAACGGTTTCAATGCGGTCGGTAAGATCAAGCGTTTTAAACCCCGTCGCCGGCCTTTGCGGTGGATGTGATCGGCTGGCGGAGGCCCTGCTTGAACTGGCTCGACGCCTCTTTGTATTCATCTTATCGCGCCTGCGGGCGCTATTTGTGCTTTACCCGTTGGCGGGCGTGCGCCATGCTCGGGATTTTGGGGGAATAAAACATGAAACCAAGGGTAGAAATACGCTATTGCACCTTGTGTCGCTGGCTGCTGCGCTCCGCCTGGCTGGCCCAGGAGATCCTGTCCAGCTTCGCCGATGAAGTGGGGGAGGTCGCGCTGATCCCGGGGGAGAAAGGGCAGTTTCAAATCTATGTAGATGGCCAGCTGATCTGGTGCCGGGTCATCGATCAGGGCTTTCCCGAAGCCAAGGAAATCAAGCAACGGCTCCGGGACAAAATTGCTCCGGAACGGGATCTGGGTCATGTCGACCGCTAAAAAATTGAAACGCATGTCATCATATGTCGAGAGGGGGATCAGAAACCTGACAAGCAGCTCGCTCGCCACGGCCTGATCTCTATAGCCCAATCAGGAACAGGCATTTAGGTGGGGCGCGATATAACGCTGATAGCGACTGGCTTTAAGCCGCTGCAGATCCACCATCACCAGGCCGTCGACACAGTCGGAAAAATCCGGATCCGTGCCGAAGTCAATAAACTGTACGCCGCCGGCTTCGCACAGCTCGGTATATTGTTTATAGAGGGTGGGGATGGCGACACCCATGTTGTCCAGCAGGTGCTTGAGCAGAGTGAGATCCTGCTGGTAGTCGGTGCCGTTGAAGGTAGCCAGCAGCTGGGGTGTGCTCGGAGGCAGTGGCCGGCGGGAGCGGGCCAGCGCGTTGGCGGCAGGAAAATGCAGGCGGTAGAAGGCCACCAGCAGCTCGCGGGCCGCCAGCGGCAGGGCGGCGCTCAAGGAAACGGGACCGAACAGGTAGCGATACTGGGGATGTCTGGCCAGAAAGGCGCCGATGCCGAACCACAGATAATCCAGGCTGCGGCGGCCCCAGTAGGCCGGCTGGATAAAACTGCGCCCCAGCTCCAGGCCCGACTCAAGGTAGGGCCGCATGCTGTCATCATAATCGAACAAATGATGGCTGTAGAGACCGTCCAGGCCCTTCTCCGCCACCTGCCGTTGGGTCGGCACAAAGCGGTAGGCACCGATGATTTCCAGATCATGGGGATGCCACAGGATCAGGTGGTAGTAGTCGTCATCAAACTTGTCCAGATCCCGGCGTCGACCGGTGCCTTCTCCAACGGTCCGGAACGACAGCTCCCGCAGCCGGCCCACTTCGCGCAGGATCACACAATGACTGTCCTGATCCGCGCGGGCCAGGTAAATCGACTTGTCGTCATGGGTTTGTCCCAGGTGTTCGCATTGCTCTACCGCCCTTTTCAGCAGCTGACGCGGCTCGGGTGCGGCGATGGCCGACTGGGTCTCAAATAACCCTGATTTATCCTTGCCGATACGGTACAGGTGGCGGCGAAACAGCAGGGTGAGCCCCTTGTCGTTGAGGCCTTTCTGGTGGCAATTCTGCCAGGGAATGGGCTGACCGATGCGGACCTGGAGTTGCTTGTCTTGCTGGCGAAACATTTCTCGCACCAGTAACAGGGCGCTCAGGGGGCGATAGGCTATGGAGCTCAGGTAGAAAAGGGCTGAATTGCGGCCATGTAGATGCACAGGTACCACAGCGGCCCGGTTTTTGGTCGCCAGGCGGATGAACCCCGAATGCCACCGATCATCCTGGATGCCTTTTGCGCCAAGGCGGGAGACGGAGCCCGCCGGAAAGATGATCACTACCTTGCCCTGTTTGAGGTGCTGATTCACCGCATGCAGTTGCGCCCGACCGGTGCGCCCGCCCAGGTTGTCGACCGGTAACAGCAGCGAGGATAGGGGGGCCAGCTTGGCCAACAGTTGATTGGCGACGATTTTAACATCGGGTCGAACCCGGGAGACCAGGCGTAGCAGCGCCAGGCCATCGAGGGAGCCGATCGGATGGTTGGCGATAATGACCACCGGACCCTGGCTCGGGATATGCTCCAGTTCGTCTTCCCGCAGCTGAATATGAAAGCGGAAGTATTCCAGCACCTGCTCGACAAAATCGAGCCCCCTCAGGTGCGGATATTGCTCTGCGAACTGGCCGAAGGCCTGCTCATGCAGCAGGTAACGCAGCAGGGCTTTGCAGCCGGGGAAATGTTGCCATTTGGGTAGGTGTTCGGCGGCCAGGGTATCTACAGATAACATAGCAGGCTCCTCCATGGTTTAAGCTAATAGTAAAAGGAAGGAATGAACAATCAGTGGCGCTCCGATGACGCTTTAATGACAGGATGCAATTATGGCGAATCATCTATCCATCAATAGGGAAAGAGTGGCTCCCTTGTTGGGGCCGGCTCCTGCGGGCAGGGGCACGTTAGCCTTGGTGTGCGAGGGTGGTGGGCAGCGAGGTATCTTTACGGCCGGTGTGCTGGATGCCTTTATGGCGGAGGGGTATGACCCTTTCCAGTTGATGATAGGATCGTCGGCGGGAGCCCAGAACCTGTCGGCCTTTACCTGTAACGCGGCCGGCTATGCCAGGGAAATGATCATCGATTACACCACCCGATCGAATTTCTTCCGGCCACTGGACTTTGTTCGTGGCGGAGATCTGGTGGATCTGGATTGGTATTTCGAGGTGCTGTCCGGCGAGCACCCCCTTGATATAGAGACGGGCCTGCAGCGCCTGGACGGTCGGGAGCTGTTGTTTTGCAGTACCAGGACTCGCGATGTGCAGGCCTGTTATTTCCACCCCCGGGAAGTCGACTGGATGACGGGCATGAAGGCATCGAGTGCCATTCCCCTGTTTTACCGGGCCGGCGTACAGTGGCAGGGTGAGCGTTACCAGGATGGCGGCATTGCCGATGCCATTCCGGTACAGGAGGCCTACCGGCGGGGAGCCAGGACCATAGTGGTGATCCGGACCGTACCCCAGCACAGCCGGGTCAGCCTGCAATGGGCCCAGCGGCTGGAGCAGTGGATCGGGGCCGATCGCTTCGGGGAGATAATGCAGATAGTGCGGGCCCATGAGCGTTGCTATTCCGATACTCAATCCTTTATCAAGGATCCTCCCCTTGATGCCCGGGTGATCGAGATCTATCCCAGTCGGCCACTGGTGAGCCGGGTGCTCGGTTCAACCAGGTCTCAGCTGGAGCAGGATTATCAGCTGGGTCTGCGCTGTGGCCGCTATTTTTTATATTCACTGGGGGCGGCGCTGCTGGATATATCTGTGTGCTAAAAAATGCCTTTATTACAGGATATTGATACTGGTCAAGCGGGCATGCACTGTGTACACTCGCCCCCCGATTGACAGGGGTGCAGGCGCCGGCCTGATGCGCACGGCAGGACAGGATGACAATTGAATATGAGGCAGTGTGGCAAACCATTTGTCGTATGGATACAGTTGCTCGTCCGGTCATTGCAGATGTGTGCAGCATGCGTGGTCATGACTGCCAGCCCCCCCCGTTCGTTATTATCACCGGGTCAATCAACCGAGTTTTCTAGACGGGCGGCTATACTGTCGCTGTTGGTATTATGCCCGGCCTGTGCCGGTGGCGCTCGTTTGAGCGCCCAGTCAAGGAGTTAGCCATGTCTCAGGACACGCGTTATTTAGAAAGCCTCTATCCAGGCTATGGTCAGTCATTCACCATCGACAAGGTGTTGTTCCATCATCAGACCGAACACCAGGACCTGATCATATTCGAAAATCAGGAAATGGGCCGGGTAATGGCACTGGATGGTGTTATCCAGACCACGGAGCGGGATGAATTTATCTATCACGAAATGCTGACCCATACCCCGCTGTTTGCCCATGGCAATGCCAAAAGCGTGCTGATCATCGGTGGCGGCGACGGCGGCATACTGCGTGAGGTGCTCAAGCATCCGACCGTTGAACAGGTCACCATGGTGGAAATTGACCAGCAGGTCATCGAGATGTGCAAGGAATACCTGCCCAATCATTCCCAGGGCGCCTATGAAGATGCCCGGGTGCAGGTGGTGATCGGTGACGGTAAGGACTTTGTCGCCAACAGCGACGGCCGTTTCGACGTGATCATTTCCGACAGCACGGATCCTATCGGCCCGGGAGAGGCCCTGTTTACTTCCGCCTTCTATGAAGGCTGTCGGCGGATCCTCAACGAGGGCGGTATTTTCGTTGCCCAGAACGGCGTCTGCTTTATGCAGCTGGATGAGGTCACCACCACGGCCAAGCGGCTGTCCCCCTATTTTGCCGACCGCACCTTCTATTGTGCAGCCGTGCCCACCTATGTGGGTGGCGTCATGACCCTAGCCTGGGCCAGTCAGGACCCGTCGTTGAAAGCGGTGGCCCTGGAAACCCTGCAGGCCCGTTTTAATGCCGCCGGGTTGAAAACCCGTTACTATACCCCAGAGGTACACAAGGGCGCCTTTGCCCTGCCTCGCTACGTACTCGATGCCATCGAGGCGTAATTTACTGATTCGAGCCTGAATGTTTCAGGCTCGATTTATTCTATGGCCCGAACAATTTCAATGGGACAAAGATATGGCTGATTGGTCCGCAAGCGACGCCCTCAAGATCTATAACCTGCCTTATTGGGGAGCCGGTTTTTTTCATCTGGACGACAAGGGAAGAGTCGTTGTCACGCCCGACAAGAGCCGCCCCGATGCGGCGGTGGTATTGACCGAGGTAGTAGAGCAACTGAAGGCGGAAGGCTTTGCCGCGCCCGTGTTGCTGCGCTTTCCCGACATCATCAAGAGCCGTATCGATGCCCTGTTCAGTGCCTTTAATGGTGCCATCGAAGACTATGGTTACCAGGGCGACTACCTGACCGTCTACCCGATCAAGGTCAACCAGCAACGCGGCGTGCTGGAAGCGGTGACCAAGGCCTATAAGGACAAGCCCAGACTGGGTCTGGAAGCCGGCTCCAAGCCGGAGCTGCTGGCGGTGCTGGCTCATAGCCATGAAACCGAATCGGTGATTGTCTGTAATGGCTATAAGGACAAGGAATATATTCGCCTGGCATTGCTCGGTACCAAGATGGGCCATCAGGTCTATATCGTGATCGAGAAGCTGTCCGAACTGACCATGGTGATGGAAGAGGCCAAGCGTATCAATGTCAGCCCCCGGCTGGGGGTTCGGGCTCGGCTGGCCTCCCAGGGGGCGGGCAAGTGGCAGTCCAGCGGCGGTGAAAAATCCAAGTTTGGCCTGAGTGCCGCCCAGGTATTGAGCCTGGTCGAACAGCTGCGCAATGCCGATTGTTTGGACTGGCTGCAGCTGCTGCATTTCCACCTGGGCTCCCAAATAGCCAATATTCGCGATATCCAGAAAGGGGTACGTGAATGCGGTCGCTTCTACGGCGAACTGCGTCGTATGGGCGTGCCGGTCGATATCGTCGATGTGGGCGGCGGCCTGGGGGTGGATTACGAGGGGACTCGTTCCCAGAGCTATTGTTCGGCCAACTATAACCTGCGTGAGTATGCCAACAATGTGGTGTGGGGCATCGGCAATGTGTGCCGTGAATACGATCTGCCTTACCCGCTGATCATCAGTGAGTCCGGTCGGGCCATCACAGCCCACCATGCGTTGCTGGTGGCTAATGTGATCAGCATTGAGTCGGCCAATCCTCAGGCGGCCAAGGCGCCGGCGGAAGACGCGGCCTTCCTGTTGCAGAATATCTGGGAAACCTGGCAGGATCTGTGCCGTGAAGACCCGCCCTTGCTGGAAATATACCACGATACGGTGGCTGAGCTGGCCGATGTGCACGAGCAGTACAACATGGGGCTGATGACCCTGGAAGACAGGGCCTGGGCGGAAGAAATGCACCTGAATATCTGTCTGGGCATCAAGTCGCGGCTGGATACGGTGAACCGGGCCCACAGACCCATCATAGATGAGTTGAACGAGAAGCTGGCGGATAAATGCTTCGTCAATTTCTCGCTGTTCCAGTCGCTGCCCGATGCCTGGGGGATTGATCAGATCTTCCCGGTGTTGCCGCTGGATGGACTGGACAGGGCACCGACCCGCCGGGCGGTGATCCTGGATATCACCTGCGATTCAGACGGCGCCATCGACCAGTATGTGGATGGTCAAGGTGTGGAAACCACCCTGCCGATGCCGGAGTTCATCCCCGGCCAGCCCCAGTACCTGGGCTTCTTCCTGGTCGGAGCCTATCAGGAGATCCTGGGCGATATGCACAACCTGTTTGGCGATACCCACAGTGCCGAAGTGGCGGTGGATGAGCAGGGCAAGGTAGTGATCAGCAATGTGAAGGAAGGCAGCAATGTGGCCGAAATGCTGCGCTATGTGGATATCGATCCGTCGGTGATCAATGCCCGCTATGAAGTGCTGGCCAATCATCCCGACCTGGATGAAGATACCCGTACCATGTTGCTCAAAGAATTGTCGGCCGGCCTGGAAGGGTATGCCTACCTGGAAGACGAGCTGTAAGCAGCAGGCGTCATCCTTCAAGCCAAGCCGGAAGCCAGGTTATGCCGCACGCCAGCCTGTGGATGCGGATTATCCGGCTTCCGGCTTTTTAGTGCCAGCCATATCGGGAGCAGGGCAAGGGAGGATACCGCTTGCTCTACACAGCCGGTCAACAATGACAACAGTGCTGTTGATGAGTGTCACGGGGATCAACTATCAGCCGTCTTTTGTTGTTCGAGTTTATGTTCAAAATCCCGCCTGACAATCGCCAGGGCCGCGAGAGCGACGGCGGGCTCTACTTCGTTGAGCTCGAGCAGTTCGATCAAATCAACGGCCAGCTTAATTTCCGGTGGGGCGTCGGCCAGGCTCATGGGGTCTCCTCTCTGGTTTGAGGTAAAAGCCTTATTTTACACAAAAAAATGCCCAGCAGGGCTGGGCGAAGACTTAGTGCTTAATTGCAGTGGCACTAAGTATGAACAAATATTAACCATAAGGTTCCCGATAAATTCCCAAAAATAAAAAAATATCTCCCCGGCTTTAAGCTTGACAGTAGGCAGCTCTGAAACGTAAATTTAAAACATGCGTTTTATTCCGGGATGACCGATGAGCAAGAAAGACACCAAGCAGAAAATACTCGATGCCGCCGAAGTTCTCTTTGCCGAGCAAGGGTTCAATGACGCCTCCCTGCGCATCATCACCAGCACCGCCGATGTCAACCTGGCATCGGTCAATTACCACTTTGGATCCAAGAAAGATTTGATCAAGGCGGTCATGGACCGCTACCTAAGCATCTTTATGCCGAATGTGGACGACGCGCTGCAACGTTTGCTGCAGGAGCCCGACTTCAGGCTGGAGCAGGTATTCGAGTGCTTTGTCGCCCCCTTGATGGCGCTCACCAGGATCAAGCGGCGGGGGCCGGAGATTTTTATTCAGCTGCTCGGTCGTGGCTATATTGATAACCAGGGGTTCTTGCGCTGGTTTATCGTTAATCACTATGGGCAGGTTCTGGAGCATTTTTCCCAGGCCATCCGCAAGGGGGCCCCTGAGCTATCGGCATCCGATGTGTTTTGGCGGCTGCATTTCACCCTGGGCACAGTGGTCTTCACCATGGCCTCCAGCGATGCCCTGCGCGATATCGCCCAGGCCGACTTTAATGAAGAAATCGATGTCGAGGGCCTGGTACGCAAGCTGATCCCCTATCTCGCCAGCGGTGTTGGTGCCAGATCCTAGGTTTAATCATACAGGAGGACAGGGAGCATGAGTTTACGGAAGAAATGGATTAGTGAGCCTGCGTTTAACACCTTCAAGAAGATCTTGCCTCCCCTGTCGGCTACCGAGCGTGAAGCGATGGAGGCCGGCTCGGTATGGTGGGATGGCGAACTGTTCCGCGGCAAGCCGGACTGGTCAAAGTTGTTGGCCTATGGTCCCTCTACCCTGACCTTCGATGAGCAGAGCTTCCTGGACAATCAGGTCAGTACCCTGCTGGCCATGCTGGACGATCACCATATCGTCAACGAACGGCGGGAAATGCCGGAGGCAGTCTGGGATTACCTGAAGCGGGAGGGTTTTTTTTCGCTGATCATCCCCAAATCCTATGGCGGACATGACTTTTCCGCCTATGCCAACTCGACGATAGTCGCCCGTATCGCTACCCGCAGCATCAGCGCCGCTGTGACCGTCATGGTGCCCAACTCCCTGGGGCCCGGTGAGCTATTGATGCACTATGGAACCCAGCAACAGAAAGATCGCTGGCTGCCGGGGCTGGCCAAGGGCTCGGAAGTCCCCTGTTTTGCCCTGACCGGTCCCGAGGCCGGCTCAGATGCGGGGGGCATACCCGACACCGGCGTTGTCTGTCGGGCTGAGTTTGAAGGCGAAGAGGTGCTCGGTATCCGCCTGAACTGGGACAAGCGCTATATTACCCTGGCCCCCCGGGCCACCGTACTCGGTCTCGCCTTTCGGCTGCTCGATCCCGATGGTTTGCTGGGGGAGAACAGGGAGCCGGGTATTACCTGCGCGCTTATCCCCACCAGCCACCCGGGAGTGGAAATCGGTGATCGGCATTTTCCCATGGGGCTGGCGTTTTTGAATGGCACGACCCGGGGGCAGGATGTCTTTATTCCCCTGGAGTGGATCATCGGTGGTCCCGACTATGCGGGGCGCGGCTGGCGCATGCTGGTTGAATGCCTGTCTGCCGGGCGGGGTATTTCACTGCCGGCACTGGGCACCGCCAGCGGCCATCTGGCGACCCGCAGCACCGGGGCTTACGCCTATGTGCGCAGGCAGTTCGGGTTGTCCATCGGCAAGTTTGAAGGAGTACAGGAAGCCCTGGGCCGCATCGGTGGCCTGACCTACCAGCTGGAAGCCACCCGCCGCCTGACTACCCGCGCCCTGGATTTGAATGAAAGTCCGGCGATAGTGACCGCTATTTCCAAGTATCATATGACGGAAATGGCGCGCACCGTCATCGATGATGCGCTGGACGTGCATGCAGGCAAAGGAATTCAAATGGGGCCAAGCAACTATCTGGCCCACAGCTATATGGGCATCCCCGTGGCCATTACCGTGGAGGGGGCCAATATCCTGACCCGTAACCTGATGATCTTCGGTCAGGGAGCCAGCCGCTGTCATCCCTATGTGTTGCAAGAACTGGAGGCCGCGGCCAACCCGGATCAGCAGGCGGGCCTGGATGCCTTCGATATCCTGTTGTTCAAGCATATCCGCTTTGCTCTTGGCAATGTGTTTGGCGCCTTCTGGCAGGGGATGACCGGCGGCCGCCTTAACTCGTCGCCGGTGGCCGGTGAAACCGCCGGTTACTACCGTCAGCTGACCCGGATGAGCAAGGCACTGGCCCTGTGTGCCGATGTGGCCATGCTGATGATGGGCGGGGATCTCAAGCGCAGGGAAATGCTCTCCGCCCGTTTGGGTGATGTGCTCAGCCACCTGTATCTGGCCTCGGCCACCCTGAAATTTTACGAAGACAACGGCCGACCTGTCGATGAACTGCCGTTCGTGCATTATGCCGTCGGCCGCAACCTGTACCTGATCGCCGATGCCCTGGAAGGGTTCTTGCAGAACTTCCCCAACCGGCCGATGGCTTTTATCCTGAAAGCCCTGATTTTCCCCCTGGGCAAGCGATACAAGAAACCACTGGATCGACATGCCCAGGCGATCAGCAAGCAGTTGATGAGTACTGGGGGGATACGTGAGCGGCTGACCTGGCTGTGTTATATCGGAGAGCAGAGCGAGCCTGGTTTGGGTCAGCTGGAGCGAGCCTTCGGTGCCATGCTGGCGGTTCAGGGTCTGGAGAAAACACTGGCAGATGCCCAGCATGACGGTACACTGCCCCTAAAGGAGACGCTAACCACCTTGCTCGAACAGGCCAGGGAAAAGGGAGTGTTGACCGAGACCGATATTCAACGGTTGTTGCAGGCGGATGAATGGCGCCGCGCCGCCATTGCGGTGGACAGCTTCCCGGCAGAGGTGCTGGCCCGCCAGTCGCGCCAAAAAACTGACGACGTTGCCTGAGGCCCAGTAAAAGGCCACACGCCAAGATTAGCTAGCAGGGTCCCGTCACCTGCATTGATTGGGCTGACGAAACCGTGATGGTTAGGGGACCGTCCCTGACTGAAATTGCACCCGAGCCCTGCTTCAAGGGCTGTTCTTGTCAGCCTTGTTCTCGTTATTGCTGGCCACTTCCTGAATATGGAGACCCTTCCTGATAATCAGAAAGACGGCGTCGCAACCCAGGCAACGGTATCGTCTCGATCCTCGGTATCGCAGCTTCTGGGAGGTTTTTCGGCGGATACGAATGCTTCGTGACCCACATCGGGCACATAGGGGTTCGTCCATGTCAGTTTCCTTCTGGTAACCGGGATGCCAAGGGGCGATTCTATCATACGGAATGATCTGGTTGAATTTTGCGCTGCAACTATGACAGGCCAAGGTCATTCATAGCGCATCCGCTTGTTTTTCAAACAGACTGGCAAACGCCGCTATTGGGATGTTGTCCGTATTACAATTCCGGCGAGGATGTTTGGCCCATCACCGAAATTGATGCAGGCCGCAAGCTGACCACTGAGGGCTCGGGACATGCCATCTGACCGTCAGATAGATGGCGGGAAGGCCGGAATAGCAGGCGCATTTTCCGGCCATGTCACTGGTATTAAGCCAGTTTTTCCAGTCGTGGTTTTTTGAAAGCAATTACAAAGAAATTAAAAAAGCCACTGAAAAGTTCAGTGGCCCTTGGTTTGGAAGTATAGCCGAACCCTCTGGTTCGGCTTTATCCGGCAAACTATTGCCTTGCTTATTCTACGGTCAGTATCTTGCAGGTATTGGTACTGCCGACCACTTCCATCTTGTCGCCGTGGGTCAGGAGCACCAGATCACCGGCATTGACATAGCCGCTTTGCTTCAGGCAGGCCAGGGCTTCGCGGCAGACTTCTGCCGTGTTCTGCTCATCGGAGGGCTCAAAGAACACGGGGGTAACGCCGCGATACAGGTTTGACCAGCCCAGAGTCTGCTTTTCCCGGGACAGGGAGAAGATCGGCAGCCCGGAACTGATGCGGGACAGCAGCAGCGGTGTGGTACCGGAGTGGGTCAGGGCGACGATGGCTTTGACCCCCTGCAGGTGGTTGGCCGCGTACATGGTAGACATGGCGACGGTTTCTTCCACCGATGTGAAGGTGAAGTTCATCCGGTGATTGGAGACATTGACGCTGGGGTGCTTTTCTGCCCCCAGACAGACATCCACCATGGCCTTGACGGTTTCGATCGGAAAGTCACCGGCGGCGGTTTCGGCCGACAGCATGACCGCATCGGTGCCGTCCAGCACAGCGTTGGCCACGTCCATCACCTCGGCACGGGTCGGCAGCGGGGCGCTGATCATGGATTCCATCATCTGGGTAGCGGTAATCACCACCCGGTTCAGGCGACGGGAAGTGCGGATCAGTTTTTTCTGTACGCCGACCAGCTCGGGATCACCGATTTCCACACCCAGATCTCCCCGGGCCACCATCACCACGTCCGAGGCCAGGATCACATCTTCCATGGCGGCATCGGTGGCCACGGCCTCGGCACGCTCGACCTTGGCGACGATCTTGGCATTGCTGCCGGCGGCACGGGCCAGTTCGCGGGCGATGCGCAGATCTTCACCGGTGCGCGGGAAAGACACAGCCAGGTAATCGACGCCAATCTTGGCGGCGGTGATGATGTCTTCCTTGTCTTTTTCGGTCAGGGCCGGCGCCGACAGGCCACCTCCCTTCTTGTTGATGCCCTTGTTGTTGGATAGTGGGCCGGCAACGGTGACTTCGGTCAGGATCCGGTCGCCATCGACAGATTCTACCTTGAGTTGTACCCGGCCATCATCCAGCAGCAGTACATCCCCGGTTTTCACATCTTTAGGCAGCGCCTTGTAATCGATACCGACCTGCTGCTGATCCCCTTCGCCCTTGCCGAGGGCGGCATCCAGGACGAATTTGTCGCCAACAGCCAGCTGTATCTTGCCGTCCTTGAAGGTGGATACCCGGATCTTGGGACCCTGCAGGTCACCCAGGATGGCAATGTGCTTACCCAGTTTCTGGGCGATTTCGCGCACCTTGTTGGCACGGGCCATGTGATCTTCGGGGGTGCCGTGGGAGAAGTTCATGCGCACCACATTGGCGCCGGCGCGAATAATACCTTCCAGGTTATCGTCGCGATCCGTGGCCGGGCCCAGGGTAGTGACAATCTTGGTACGTCTTAACATATGAGACTCCAGTTGAAATACATTCGAAGTAATGATGAACAATAAGCGTGGGGTTTAAAATGGTGCGGACTGCGAATGTCAGACTGACAGTAGGCATCTGCAGATAGCGATTCGGCGGCCATGTTTCGGCTGATTTGACATCCGGTTAACATTGAGACTGGCTTGCTCACGATCTGACGCTGTGCCCTTAGTTTTGTAAATTGTTACCAAGAATACCCTATGTCTGGCAGGAAGTGTAGACTGGATCACAAAAATGGCCGGTAAATGCCGGCCATCTGATCAACATTAAAGGTGAGGGTTATCAAATCGTGAATTTTTTATCCCTTCTTTAACTTTTTTCAGGTTTTCCCGAAACTTGCCTCCGCGGCGCAGGATAAAGCCGGTAGCCAGCACATCGATCAGCACCATCTGGGCCAGGCGTGAGGCCATGGGCAGGTATACGTCCGTGTCTTCCGGCACGTCCATCGATAACACCAGGGAGCACTCCCGCGCCAGCGGAGAATCCTTGGCGGTCAGGCCGATGACGATGGCATCGTTCTGACGGGCCAGCTGGGCAATTTCCACCAGTGCCTTGGTCCGTCCGGTATGGGAAATCAGTACCACTACATCCCCTTCGCTGCTGCCGATACAGCTCATGCGCATCATCACCACATCGTCGAAGCAGAGCACGGGCACGTTAAATCGGAAAAACTTGTTCATGGCATCGTGTGCCACGGCGGAGGAGGCTCCCAGGCCGAAGAATGACAGCTTTTTGGCCTGGGTCATGATATCGACACAGCGGTTGACGGCGAGCGGATCCAGGCTGTGGCGGGCGGCGTCCAGGCAGGCCATGCTGGACTCGAAAATCTTGGCAGTATAGGACTCGGGTGTGTCGTCTTCTTCCACATGGCGATTCACATAGGGTGTGCCATTGGCCAGGCTCTGGGCTAGGTGCAGTTTGAAGTCGGGAAAGCCCTTGGTATCCAGGCGGCGGCAGAAACGGTTGACCGTCGGCTCACTGACATCCGCCAGCTTGGCCAGGGCGGCGATGCTGGAATGGATGGCGGTTTGTGGTGACGCGAGGATGACTTCCGCCACTTTTCTTTCAGACTTGCTGAAACTATCGATATTTTTTGTGATTTTTTCTAACGTATTCATCTGGATAACCGGGCTGGATGCGACAGGGTATGAAGCTACCCCGTAAAGCTGAAATATGATGTCTACTATACAAGACAAACGGTTAGCTTGAGAGTAGTCCTATACCAAAGTATGACTAATCTCTAAAAACCTGACCGAGCAAGGGAGATATTTTCATTTTTTTATGTCATTTAATGACAAATGGAAGGAATTAACAACGGTTGTCATCGTCCGGGCAAACAAAAACCCTGTTACCTTGGGTAACAGGGTTGAGTTTTTAGGGGGTTACTGGCGCCGTGAGCGGGCGGGGTTAAGCCAGTTCACCCCAGAGATCGTACTCATCGGCATGCTGTATGTTGACCATCACCTTGTCACCGGGCTTGAGGCTGGTTTCGCCATTCAGGTAGACCAGGCCGTCGATTTCCGGGGCATCGGCACTGGAGCGGCCGATGGCACCTTCTTCGTCCACCTCATCGATCAGCACTTCCAGGGTTTTGCCCACCTTGAGCGCCAGCTTGCGGGTGGAGATGGCCTGTTGCAGTGCCATGAAGCGATCAAAGCGCTCCTGCTTGACGTCTTCCGGTACCGGGTCCGGCAGCTCGTTGGCACGGGCGCCTTCTACCGGGCTGTAGGTAAAGCAGCCCACCCGATCCAGCTCGGCCTGCTCGATAAAGTCGAGCAGCAGCTGGAAGTCTTCTTCGGTTTCGCCGGGGAAGCCGACGATAAAGGTCGAGCGTATGGTGATCTCCGGGCAAATCTCGCGCCAGCTGCGGATACGCTCCAGGGTGCGCTCCACGGCGCCCGGGCGTTTCATCAGTTTAAGGATGCGTGGGCTGGCGTGCTGTAGCGGGATGTCCAGATAAGGCAGCAGCTTGCCGTCGCGCATCAGCGGGATCAGGTCGTCTACATGCGGGTAAGGGTAGACATAATGCAGCCGCACCCAGACGCCCATCTTGCCCAGTTCTTCGCACAGGTTTTGCATATGGGTCTTGACCGGCATGCCGTCGGCGAAGCCGGTCTTGTGCTTTACATCCACCCCGTAGGCGGAAGTGTCCTGGGAGATCACCAACAGTTCTTTTACACCTGCGTCTACCAGGCGACGGGCTTCACTTAGCACCTCACCGATGGGGCGGCTGTCCAGGCCACCGCGCATGGAGGGAATGATACAGAAGGTGCACTTGTGGTTGCAGCCTTCGGAAATCTTCAGGTAGGCATAATGCTTGGGGGTGAGCTTGACGCCCTGTTCGGGCACCAGGCTGACAAAGGGATTGAACTCCGGCTTGGGCACATACTGGTGCACATGGTTGAGCACCTGCTCATAGGAATGGGGACCGGTAATTTCCAGCACCTTGGGATGCACTTCACGGATTTGATCTTCCTTGGCGCCCAGACAACCGGTGACGATCACCTTGCCGTTTTCGCTCAGGGCCTCGCCTACGGCTTCCAGGGATTCCTGCACGGCACTGTCGATAAAGCCACAGGTGTTCACTATCACCAGATCGGCATCGTCGTAGGAGGGAACCACTTCGTAACCTTCGATACGTAACTGGGTCAGGATGCGCTCGGAGTCGACCAGATTCTTCGGACAACCCAGGCTGACAAAACCGATGCGGGGGACTTTGCTATCTTTCATTGCTTGTTTTTTAACCAAACTGACGGGGAAGGCGGCAATTGTAGCGCAAACGGGAAGGTCAGGACAGTAAACCATCTGCGCCCAGAAACAGCTGCCGGCAATTGACCTGGGGTTTCCTTACCTCAGCCTGCACATGTTTCCTGAGCTTTTCCGAACAGCCTACCGAATGCCTGTGCCAGCCAGGACTTTTCCCAAATGCCCCAATAAGGAGGCCTTGGTTGCGCTATTCCAATGCAAAGCGGATTTGCTCTTTACCCACATCAGGTACGTTTACCCTGACTACAGCTTTGGCATTGGGCTCAGGGTTGACCCCTGGTCCTGAAAGGGCATTGTATCCGGCGGGAGCGAGCGGGATCTGGGACTTCTTGCCGCCGCTGAGCAATATCAGTTCACCACTGGCGGCAGAGGAATCTATGGGTGTGCCGTGCTCACTCAAATAAACCCTGGTCATATCGGGTTGGGTCACCAGCTCTACCGTGATGTTTTTGCCTTCAGTGATCAGGCCGCCGTGGGCAGGGATGAGATCTCCATGGGGGTATACCCAGGAGGGTAACAGCATACTCAAGACCAGCAAGCGGCATGTTTTCATCGGGTTTGTTCCTTCGATTAAGGTATTAAAAAGTATCTTCGGATTTATCTTCAAGCAGCATCTCTAGCGGAGGCTGCCCGTAAAGCCAGAACATCAGAGGTGTTAACAGGGTATCCAGCAAGGTGGAGCTCACCAGGCCGCCAAAAATGACCACGGCGACCGGGTGTAGTATTTCCTTGCCGGGGGCATCCGCCGCCAGCAGCAGCGGTAATAGCGCAAAGGCCGCCACCAGCGCCGTCATCAGTACCGGTGTCAGCCGCTCCAGCGAGCCACGCACGATCATCTCTTTGCCGAAGTGCTCGCCTTCAAATTTACACAGGTTGATGTAGTGGCTGATTTTGAGAATACCATTGCGGGTGGCTATCCCGGTCAGGGTAATAAAGCCCACCAGGGACGCAACCGAGAGCGAAATGTCCGCCAGCCACATGGCGGCCACACTGCCGATTAGGGCCATGGGGATATTGCCCATGATCATCAGCGCCAGCCGGGATGAACGATAACGGCTGTAGAGCACCATGAAGATCAGTGAAAAAGACACCAGTGACAGCAGGGCGATCATCCGGGTTGCCTGTTCCTGAGCCTGGAACTGTCCTTCCAGATTGATGAAGTATCCTTCAGGCAGGGGGCTAGCGGCGATGGTCTGCCGGATCTGAGCGATAACCGCAGCGAGATCCGAGCCATCGGTATTGGCGGCAATCACGATACGGCGGCGGCTGTTTTCCCGGCCGATCTGATTGGGGCCATCATCTTCCTCTATGCTCGCGACCCGGGATAAGGGGATCCGGCCATGGGGGGAGTCTATCAGCATATTGGCCAGACCTTGGGGATTACGCTCCTGGTCGGGAAGGCGCACCACCAGGTCGAAGCGTTTGTTGCCGTCGATAATTTGGGTGACCGTATCCCCTTCGGTGAGGGTTTCCAGGTTCGACAACAACTGGCCGGGAGAAATACCGTATAACGCCGCCTGGCCATAATCGAGACGAATTTTAATCTGTGGGATCAGCACCTGTTTTTCAATTTGCAGGTCGGTCAGCCCGGGTATCAGTAGCAGTTGCTCTCGCAGACTGGCTGCCTGCCCGCGCAGGGTATCCAGATCATCCCCGAAGATCTTGATGGCAATCTGGGCTCGTACCCCGGACAGCAGATGATCCAGCCGATGTGAAATCGGCTGGCCCAGCAGAGCGACCGCCGGTAAGGGGGCCAGCTGGGCACGAATATCTGCCATGATCGCTTCCTTGTCACGCTCACTGGACTTCAAATCCACATCCAGCTCGGTGGAATGTACGCCTTCGGCATGTTCATCCAGCTCGGCTCGACCGGTACGGCGGCCGACGCTTTTTACCTCGGGTACGCTCAGAATCGCGGTCTCGGCCAGACGGCCAATACGGTTCGATTCCTCCAGCGAGGTGCCCGGGTTGAGCAGCAAACTGATGGTCAGGGTACCCTCATTGAACGCGGGCAGGAAGGCGCGCGGAAAGAAGGGCACAGTGGCGATGGCCAGCAACAGCAGGGCACAGGCACCGAGCAGGATCGGCCGGGCATGGTCAAAGCTGGCGTTCAGCAGTCGTTTGTCCCAGTTTTTCAGCCAGGTCACCAGGAAGGAGTCGCCATGAGATATGCGTTTCATTCTGGGCAGCAGATAGAAGCACATCACCGGCGTCACCGTCAGCGCTACCACCATACTGGCGAGGATGGAGGTGATATAGGCTATGCCCAGTGGCACAAACAGCCGCCCCTCTATACCGGGCAAGGCAAACAGGGGCACAAACACCAGCACTACCACCAGAGTCGCAATCACCACCCCGGAGCGTACCTCATTGCAGGCTGCCGCTATGGTCTGGATGATCCGGGCAATGCCCTGGGGTTTTCTCTGCTTGAGGCGACGGAGCACATTCTCCACATCCACCAGGGCATCATCGACCAGTTCACCGATGGCAATGGCGAGTCCGCCCAGGGTCATGACATTGATGGACAAGCCCATGAGTTTGAAAACCAGCGCGGTGACCGCCATCGATAACGGAATTGCCGTCAGTGAGATCAGCGTGGTGCGTACATTGAGCAGGAACAAGAATAGGATCACCGCGACCATGATGGCGCCATCGCGCAGGGCTTCCTGCACGTTGAAGATCGAGGCTTCGATAAAGTCAGCCTGTCTGAACGATATCTGCGGCGGCGTCATGCCCGGGGGCAGGGAATGACGCAGTTCCGCCAGGGCCAGCTCAATGTCGTCGGTGAGCCTGACCGTATCGGCGTTGGGTTGTTTCTGCACACTGACAATCACCGCCGGGTGACCGTTAAAACCGGCGTCACCCCGCTTGGTGGCGGCGGCGAACTTGACCTCGGCAATCTGTTTGAGCTGGATGGGGTTGTCGTTGTGCACCGCCACCGCAATATTCTTGAGATCTTCCAGTCGGGTGGTGCGCCCCAGGTGACGGATCAGATATTCACGGGCGTTTTTTTCCAGAAAGCCCCCGCTGGTATTGCTGGAAAATGCCGCTAGCGCCTGCTCCAGTTGCGAGAAGCTGATGTCCAGCTGATTCATCAGGGCGGTATTGGGCTCCACCCGGAATTGCCGGACCTCGCCACCGATGGGGATCACCTGGGCAATTCCCGGGATCGAGAGCAAGCGGGGGCGCAGGATAAAATCCACATACTCGCGTACCTGCATCGGACTTGCCCCGTCGCCATCGGCGGGAAAGGCGATCAGCATGATCTCGCCCATTACGGATGAAATCGGGCCCATGGTGGGGCTTACCCCGGCGGGTAGCTGCTCCCGTATTTCATTGAGGCGCTCGGACACCAGTTGCCGGTTGCGGTAGATATCCGATCCCCAGTCAAACTCGGCATACACAATGGACAGGCCCACACCGGACACGGAGCGAACCCGGGTAACACCAGGCATGCCGTTAAGTCGGGTTTCTAACGGAAACGACACCAGCTGCTCGACTTCTTCCGGTGCCATCCCACCGGCCTCGGTCATGATGGTGACGGTCGGCTTGTTCAGATCCGGAAACACATCCACCGGCATCTGCCAGGAGGTAACCCCGCCGTATATCATCATTATCAGGGCCGTAACCAGCACCATCAGGCGGTTGCGTAAACTGGTGTTGACTATCCAACTAAACATATCTTCCCTCAACGAATCTGGTTAAGCAGGGTGGCGCCTTGTACTACCACGCGCTGCTGTTCCCGCAGGCCGGTCACGACTACCTGCTCACCATCCAGGGGCTGGACCTGGACTGGTTCGGCCACAAAATATTCGGGGTCAACATGCAGCCAGACTACCGATTCATTGGCCGCATTCTTGACGATGGCGGAAGCCGGGAGTGGCATGCCGCGCAGGGTCTGATCGGTCTGGGCGACGATGGTAAGCAACTGCCCGAGCACCAGATCTTGTGCATCTTGCGCTCGGAAAAGCAGGGGAAGCGCACCTTCACGCAGGGCTTTGCCACTGCCGATATAGGTCAGTGGTGTGGTGTCGTTGGGGATACTGGCTGAAACAATCCGGTTGGCGACCTTGGGGTCGTAGACCTGAGCTTCGATCAGCAACCGGGCCGGGTCGACGACTTCAAATACGATTTCCTTACTTTCCACCACCTGTCCGTTCACCACCGAGCTGGAGGCAATCACCCCATCGATGGGCGACAACAGCAATTCGGGTTTGATCACCCCTTGCTTCAATGCCTTTATCTGGGCGGTAAGTCCGGCCAGCTCGGCTTCGGCGGCATCTATTTCCTTACGGGGCACCACGGTCGATAGGTTGCGCAAGCGCCCCAGTTCTTTTTCGGCCAGCTGGCGGCGTACTTCCCAGTCTGCAATCTGGGCGGCCTGGGTCGCCAGATCGAAGGTCGAGACCGCAGGCATGACCTGGGCCAGTATCTCTCCCTTGGCGACTTTCTGGCCCAGCAGTGGTAGCCCGGAAGGGCCGGCCATCAACCTTCCCGCCTGTAGCGGCTGTACCCGGCCACTGGCATTGGGATCCATCACCACATGTCCGTTAAGCATCACGGTTCGCGCTACCTGCTGCTCCTCCGGTACCAGGGTCCGCAACGCCAACCGGCGCTGGGTTTCCTTGGGCAGGAATACACGACCATCGGGCAGACGCCGGGGCTTGTCGCTGGTGAGCAGGGTGCTGTTGCTGCCGGCAGGCTCGGCATGACTTACATCACCGTGATCTTCGTCGCCGTGGGCCTGTACCAGCAGGGGTGACAACAGCAACGCTAAACTGAACATCGGGATCAGTATCTTCATGGTGTGATTATTTCCGGGCAGATGGGTACAAGCGACGTAACAGTAGGTACAGCAACAGTAGAATGATGACAGTGCCGGCGACCATCAGGGCAAGCATCGGCATCGGGTGTTCAGGTACCGTGGTGGCAGGTGGCGCGCTGATGTCCAGCGTGGTGGCCAGCAGATCAAGATCGTCCTGGGTACTGATGGTAAACATCAGTTCATACTGACCGGGGGAGGTGACAAAGGGGGCTTCGACCCTGTAGGTGCCTGCACTCAACTCGGTGGCCTCGACCTGCCAATTCCCGCTTTCCAGCTCAAGGGTTGCGCCGGTGACCGGTGCATTATCCTGCCACCGATCCAGATAAATAATGAGGTGTGTCTCGTCCGGTATGGCCACCAGTTCAAACAGCTCACTGTGGGCGGACGCCCGGGGTGAGGTGATGGCGGCTGCGGTCCGCTCCGGAGCAGCATGATCATGTCCTTCATGGGCATGCAGGGGAGCGGCTACGGATATCAGGGCGCAGAGATACAAGGCACGTCCTGCGAGGCGTTTTAAACGAATGGCGGATAACACTCAAATAACTCCCTTGGTTCATGCGGTCATGACGGATTCTGAGTACCGCGATTGTTTCCGGATGCGGTGGCCATGGTGGGCGAGGGGAGCATACCCGAGGGCGAGGCAACATAAAAATGACAAATCTGTAATGAAGCGTTGTCGCTGTTCTGGCCAACTAGACTGAACATTGCAGCTACCGGAGATAGCTTCGGGTTCTATCCGGATGGTATATAGGGAAAATATCATGAAAAAATTGGTCAGGATGTTGATGGTCACCGCTGTCATGGCAGGTCCAGTGCTTGCCGACAGTCATCAGTCGCAGACAGGGTCACACCGACACGGCGCTATGATGGGCATGATGAACCAGGAACAGATGCAGACCATGCATCAGCATATGGAAGAAATGCAGGCTTTAATGGCAGAAATAAATCAGGAAAGCGATCCCGAAAAGCGCAGGACATTGATGCAGACCCATAGGCAGAGCATGCGGGAAGGAATGCAGATGATGAAAGGTCAGGGAGGTATGGTGCCGGGTCGCAAAGGGATGTCACCCATGGACATGGAAGAGCGTATGGGCATGATGGAGCAGCGTATGAACATGATGCACATGATGATGGAGCAGATGATGGATCATGATGTGGCGGAGGAAAGGTAAGCACGGTTTCCTCCGACAGAACAGTAAGGTGTTGCTGATACGCAGCGGCTAGCCGTGATTCGGCAGGTCCAGGGTATATCCCATGCCGCGCACGGTTTGGATCAACTTTGGCTCAAAATCGTCATCAATTTTAGCCCGTAAACGGCGGATGGCCACATCGATGACATTGGTATCACTGTCGAAGTTCATGTCCCACACCAGGGATGCGATCAGGGAGCGGGGCAGCACTTCTCCCTGCCTGCGCACCATCAGCTCAAGCAGGGCGAATTCTTTATTGGTCAGGGTGATGCGTTTACCCGCCCGGATTGCCCGGCGCTTGGTCAACTCCAGAGTCAGGTCGGCAACATGTAGACAGTCTTTCAAGGTCGATGCAGCTCCCCTGCGCAGCAGGCTGCGTACCCGGGCCAGTAATTCCGAAAAGGCGAACGGCTTGACCAGATAGTCATCCGCGCCCAGTTCCAGGCCTTTGACCCTGTCTTCGACGCTGTCGCGAGCGGTTAAAAACAGCACGGGCATCTGCTTATCTTCGTTCCTCAATGACTGAAGGAGTTGCCAGCCATCCATGTCCGGCAGCATCACATCCAGAATGATGAGATCGTAGGGCTCGTTCATTGCCTGATACCGACCATCCGTTCCATTGCGTGCCAGGTCAACCACAAAACCGGCTTCGTTCAGGCCACGTTGCAGGTAATCGCCGGTCTTGATTTCATCTTCGATAATCAGAAGTTTCATGTGAGTTCGTGTTGTGCTTGCTCGGATAGCTGACAGCCTATCAGAAAAAATAGGGGAGACCAGCAGCAGCCACGGAACCCAGGCTGCCACACCCTACATGACAAATTTGTAATGGATGAGTCATCTACGAGACAGCGGCTAACCGGTATGCTGTCTGTTTCTGGTACTAATCCGTTATTGCAAAGGCAAATTCATACCAAGGTAAAAACATGAAAAAGACATTATCGGTTTTAATGCTGTCTTTGTTACCCGGCCTGGCGATGGCTGCGGGTGAACACGGTGGCCACCAAGGCCATGATATGGCAGCCATGCAGCAGGATATGCACGGCATAGGTCGGCCCGGCAGTTCTGCCGAGGTCAGCCGCACCATCGAAGTGGTGATGAGCGATGATATGCGTTTTTCACCTGAACAAATCGAGGTGAAAGCGGGTGAAACCGTGCGACTGTTCATCAAAAACCCGGGCAAGCTGTCCCATGAGCTGGTGATTGGCAACCTTTCATCGTTGCAGGAACACGCCGAGATGATGCGCCAGATGCCGGATATGCAGCACGCCGAGCCCAATATGATCAGCCTGCAACCGGGCCAGAAAGGCGGCCTGGTCTGGCAGTTTGATCAGGCCGGCACCATCGACTTTGCCTGCCTGATCCCCGGCCATATGGAGGCGGGCATGCAGGGCCGGATACAGGTGATGTAAAGGATGATGGCATGGGTAGGCTCCCATGCCACTTTTTTAGTCAGCCGAGCAAGAAGGTAAGTAACGCCGTGCACAAAACATCAAAGGCTCACCGCTGGTGGTTATGGGGTACAGGAATTGTGATATTGGCCGCGATCGCCATGGTGGGCAGCCATTTTCTGCCGGGTGACTTGTCCGCCGGAACCGAGCAAATACAGCAGGGCAAGCTGGCTTATAAGGATAACTGCGCCAGCTGTCATGGTGCAGACTTAAAAGGCACTCGCCAGGGACCACCGTTTATTCACAAGGTGTATGAGCCATCCCATCATGGCGATGAAGCCTTTTACCGGGCAGCCGCCAACGGGGTACGCGCCCATCATTGGCGCTTTGGGGACATGCCACCGGTACCCGGCGTCACCCGCGAAGAAGTCGGCGACATCATTGCCTACATCCGTGAACAGCAGCGGCAACACGGCATCGAGTAAGCCGCTATTCGATAGTAGTTAACGGGCCTGTGCGGGCAAAATGGGCCGTAAAACAGGTTTCCTGTTTATTGGAGTGCACCGACAGGCTACCGTCGTGGGCATCGATAATCGCCTTGGCGATAGCCAGGCCAAGCCCGGTGCCCTCGGTGACCGACTGACGGGCACTGTCTGCTCGGTAAAAACGATCGAACAGCCGAGGCCACTGTTCGGGTGGAATGGCCGGGCCTGGATTGGCGACCTTAACGGTGGTGCCCTTGCTGTCACTACAGACAGAAATGTGCACTTCGCCTTGCGTCGGTGTATAGCGAATGGCATTGGTCAGCAGGTTGCTGAATGCCCTTTGCAGCATGGATCTGTCACCCAGCAGGTTGGCGCTGCCTTGCCGTTGTAACCGTACCTGCTTTTCACTGGCGAGCGGCTCGAAAAACTCAAGCAATTCGTCCAGTTCATCGGCCAGTTCAAGTGGCTCACGCTGCATGGCCAGCTGGCCCTGCTCCGATTTGGCCAGAAACAGCATTTCACCAATCATTCTCGCCAGTCGCTCGGCTGTTTCCAGATTGGCATAAAGCACTTCCTTATAGTCCTCGGCATCTCGTGGCTGTGCCAGCGCCACCTGAGTTTGCATCATCAGGCTGTTCACCGGTGTACGCAGCTCGTGGGCAATATCGGAAGAGAACTCTGACAGCCGCTGAAATGACGCCTCCAGGCGGTCAAGCATGGTATTGAATGCCTTGATTGGGGCGTAGAGCTCGGAGGGAGCATGATCCAGTGACAAGCGCTGGTTGAGTTGACTGGCGGTTACGTTTTTGGAGACCGATGTCAATTCACGCAGCGGCTTCAATCCTATCCGGGAGGCAATCCACCCGAGAAAGAGTGAAATTAAGCCGATACCCAGGGTAAACCAATACAGCCCATTTTTTATTTCATTGATAAAATGCTGGTGATAGCTGGTATCTATGGTGGCACGCACAAGAAAATACGGGGGGAGGTCGGCCTGCTTCCCGGTACCTTCCGGCACCCACTGCTCCGTTATACTGCGAAAAACGGTGCCCCTTTCACTCCAGTTTTCAATGCTTCCCGGAGCTAGCCCCCATCCGCCATTCCCCGATGCCATGCCGGGTTGTGCCGAACCAGGCGGGTGAATATCGGCCAACACCTGGCTTTGTGGATCCAGGATAAGAATATAGAGGCTGTGGTGCCCCAGAAGGGCATCATTAAGCTGATGATTCAGGGATGACCAGTCCTGTGCTCCGGACTCGATATGTGCCGACAGGAAGTTTGTGGCCAGTTGCAGCTTGCCGGTGATCTCCGTGTCGTCCTGCTTATCGAAATGGTGACCCAGGGCATGTAACAGCAGTACGCTGACCAGTATCCAGATGCCGAGCATGGTGAGCCCAAACACAATGCTTAAGCGGGCGGTCAGGGATAGTAAACCTTTCACTCTGGGGAGCGCTCCTGAGCTGATAGTGTCATCTTGCATTGCCATCCGGTTGTGTCCCAAGTCCATCATATATAGAAAAGATCAGCGGACAACTGACGTCTCCCTCCTGGATACAACATTCCTTAACCAGCTCACCCAGTACCTTCTCAATCTGTTGAAGGCTCTGGATTTTGGCGCGCACTTTGGCCAACTGCCGTTCGCCCAGTTTCCTGGCGTCATCACAATGAGTGCCATCCTCCAGTTTTAACAGGCCAGCAATTTCATCGAGACTGAAACCCAGCCACTGAGCCGTGCGGATAAACCGAAGACGCGTCAGAACAGTCGTTTCATAGCGGCGTATGCCGCCAGGAGGCTTGTCAGGTTCTGGTACCAACCCTCGCCGCTGGTAGTAGCGGATAGTCTCCACATTCATGTCCGCCGCCCTGGCCAGCTTGCCGATGGTCATTGAAGACCTTTGTGTTCCCGACATGACACTTGACTCCGTAGTTGGCTACGGAAGTAAGGTTGACATAATTAGCTGGTTAACAAAAGGAGGCTGGTGTTGATACCCCGAAGGAGAAAAGCGATTTGGGCCACGACCAACGCCGGTTATCCATCTACCCGTAAGGAGGAAACATGAGTCACCCCGGAACACTGCTCAGGATCGGGCTGATTGGCACCCTTGTTGTGGCACTGTGCTGTTTCACCCCGGTACTGGTTATTTTATTCGGTGCCCTTGGTCTGGCTTCACTCATTGGCTATCTGGACTACGTGCTGTTGCCTGCCCTGATATTTTTTATCGGGCTCACGGCCTTTGCACTATGGCGTCAGAAGAAGCAGCAGGCAAGCTGCAACCCCCCATCCGGTAAGGAATCATGATGAACCATAAGCAGTCACCCCATATTGTTGTTATTGGCAGCGGCGGTGCAGCCATGGCCGCATCCCTGAAGGCAGTGGAACGTGGTGCCAGGGTAACCATCATTGAGCGTGGTACCCTGGGTGGCACCTGCGTTAATACTGGATGCGTGCCTTCTAAAATCCTGATCCGTGCTGCTGACATTGCCCATCTACGCCGGAACAGCCCCTTCGATTGTGGAGTGAGCAAGCAATCCGTTGAAATCAATCGTGCCAGACTGGTGGAGCAGCAACAGGCGCTGGTGGAAGGGCTGCGGCATGCCAAGTACGGAAGCATTATCAGTGACAACCCGCACATCACCCTGGTTGGGGGAGAGGCACGGTTTGTCGACTCCCGAACAGTGGCTGTTCGTCAACCAGGCGGCACGGAACAGCATATTCGGTTCGACCGGGCTTTTATCTGTACCGGGGCACGTCCTGCGAGGCCAGCCATTCCCGGACTTGCGGAAACCCCTTATCTGACCTCCACTACCGCCCTGCTGTTGGATCAGGTGCCCCCACGATTGGCAGTTATCGGTGCTTCGGTAGTAGCAGTGGAGCTGGCGCAGGCCTTCGCCCGGCTTGGCAGCCAAGTCACCGTTCTGGCTCGCAGCCGTCTGCTATCCGGTGAAGACCCGGCCATCGGCGATGCCCTGGAGGCCGCCTTCTACAGAGAGGGCATGGATGTGCTCAGGCAAACCCAGGCAAGCCGGGTGGCATACTCGGGCGGTGAATTTATCTTGCAGACCCCTGCCGGAGAATGTCGTGCCGAACAGCTGCTGGTGGCCACGGGGCGAGTCCCGAATACCGAGGCGCTTGGTTTGGAAATGATTGGTGTAAGGACGAACAAAGGAGCCATTGAGGTGAGCGAGCGGATGGAAACGTCGGTGCCCGGTATCTATGCAGGGGGCGATTGTACCGATCAGCCCCGGTATGTCTATGTGGCCGCGGCGGCGGGTAGCCGAGCGGCGATCAACATGACCGGTGGCGATGTAAAACTGGATCTGAGCGCCATGCCGACAGTGGTCTTCACCGCTCCACAGGTTGCCACCGTCGGCTTGAGCGAAGCACAGGCAAAAGCGCGGGGACTGTCGGTGGATACCCGTACCCTGACACTGGATAACGTGCCACGGGCACAGGTGAACTTCGATGTTCACGGCTTCATCAAAATGGTAGCGGAGAAAGACACTGGCCGTCTGCTCGGCGTTCAGGCGGTGGCTGCCGAGGCAGGGGAGCTTATCCAGGCAGCGGTATTTGCCCTACGCAGCCGGATGACAGTGCAGCAGATCGGGGATGAGTTGTTTCCGTATCTGACCATGGTGGAGGGCCTGAAGCTCTGTGCCCAAGCCTTCACGAAGGATATCAAACAGCTGTCCTGTTGTGCTGCCTGAAAAAGCATGAGGGTGCCATCACGGGGATCATGCTGCTGTGAGTGACGGGCTCATTTGGTATGAAGCCAGAGGGGCGGCGGGTTGTTGATGTATTCGATGTCGGCCCGGCATCTGGATAGCGAGCATGTCAGATACCCGTCCTCAGCAAGTTGGCAAGCTATGTTGCAATGAAGGACCACTTGGCAAGAATTGATAAAAAACTATTTTAAATCAATAGGGTAGTCTGGCTTGGTGAGTGATTAATGATGTATTGGTCTGATCGCATTGAGCCAACCCAGGCTGACAAAACCGATGCGGGGGACAGACATACTCACGTGGCGTAACTCACTTCAAGGGGACAAATAAAAAGAGGGCGCATTCTACACCCAAACGGGTTGTACAAAAAAAAGGCATCAACAAAAACACCCCGGTGAGCCGGGGTGTTTTTAGCTAACGAGAACTTATTTGGCGAAGTTTTCTGCCACGAAGTCCCAGTTTACCAGTGCCCAGAAGGCTTTGACATAATCGGGGCGCACGTTGCGGTAGTCGATGTAGTAGGCGTGTTCCCACACATCACAGGTCAGCAGCGGAGCGGCGCCTTCGGTCAGCGGGCAGCCGGCGTTGGAGGTGTTGGCGATGGCGACGGAACCATCGGCCTTCTTCACCAGCCAGGTCCAGCCGGAACCGAAGTTGGTCACGCAGGACTTGGTGAATTCTTCTTTAAAGGCATCGAAAGAGCCGAAAGCGGCCTTGATGGCATCGGCCAGGGCACCAGTGGGCTCGCCGCCGCCGTTGGGAGACAGGCAGTTCCAGTAGAAGGTGTGGTTCCATACCTGGGCGGCGTTGTTGAAGATGCCACCGCTGGAGGTCTTGATGATGTCCTCCAGGGACTTGCCTTCGAACTCGGTGCCGGGAACCAGGTTATTCAGATTGACCACATAGGTGTTGTGGTGTTTGCCGTAGTGATATTCTAGAGTTTCCTGGGAGATATGGGGTTCCAGGGCGTTTTTCGCATAAGGCAGAGCGGGAAGTTCAAATGCCATTTTTATTTTCTCCATTTTAGTATGCCAACCGGGGTCGGCTCGAGACATTGCTGACTTTCTTTTCTTGCGGAAGGTAAAACATCCGTGCTTTCAGAATAGCGGCACATTGCTGAAAGGATTGTAACAGCTTGCCAGACGGCTAAACAACAACAGCTTTTGTAGGGAATAGCCGGGCCGCGCTGACCCGCAATTAATTGCCAAGCAGATACCAATTTATAATGACCAAGGCTTGTGACCGACCGGAGATCCAGTAGAATAGATTTTTTAACAACAAGCCGTCCGAGGTAGTCATGGACACCATTGAAAAAATCAAGACTCAGATCAGCGAAAACCCGATCCTGTTATATATGAAAGGTTCTCCCAAGTTTCCCAGCTGCGGTTTTTCCGCCCAGGCCTCCCAGGCGCTGATGAACTGCGGTGAGCCCTTTGCCTATGTAGACATCCTGCAGAACCCGGATATCCGTGCCGAGCTGCCCAAATACGCCAACTGGCCAACCTTCCCCCAACTGTGGGTTGACGGTGAGCTGATCGGTGGTTGTGACATCATCCTGGAAATGTTCCAGCAGGGTGAGCTGAAGGCCCTGATCGACGAAACGGCCGCGAAATACCCGAAAAAAGACGAAGCTTAACCGCCCGTCTCCAGATCCGGTCGGTCGACTCCCGAGTTGGCCGACCCGCGCCCGTCCTGGTGGTCTGAATCCCCGGCACTAGCTGCTGCTTTCCCGTGTCTCATCTGTTTTCCTGTGATAAGTTCGCGTCCTGCACTCAAGGTCATAGATACCATGGCTGTACGCTATGAGCCCTATGAAGCCGATACGGGCGCCGTGCTGCCCGCAGCAACACACAGGAACCAATAATGGATGCAGATGTACTGATTGTCGGCGCCGGCTCGGTCGGTATGGCCACCGGCTTCTATCTGGCCCGTAAGGGGGCTCGGGTTATCCTGCTGGATGAAGCCGAAGCGCCCCACAGCCTGGGCTCTCATCACGGCAGCACCCGGCTGATCCGCTATGCCTACGGCGAGGGAGCCGCCTATATCCCCCTGCTGCTGCGGGCCCGTGTCTTGTGGCAAGAGCTGGAACAACTCGCCGGTAAGCGGTTGTTCGAACCCTGTGGTGTGGTCAACCTGGGCACGAGCGGCAGTCCATTTCTGGCCCAGGTGGTGCGCAGCGCCTCCGAGTACCAACTGACGCTGGAGCAATTGGATGCAACACAGACCATGGCCCGCTGGCCTGCCTGGCAATTGTCCCCGGATATCCGCGGCGGTTTCGAGCCTGACGCCGGGGTACTGTACTGTGAGCGGGCCCTGTCGGCCTGGCGGCGACTGGGCCAGGCGCGGGGCGCCGTATTGCTGGGTGGACAGCAGGTCACCGAACTGAAGGCGGTCGGCGGCCAGATCACCGCCGGCACCGCATCCGGCTTGCAACTGAAGGCGACCAGAGTGCTGGTCAGTGCCGGCCACAGGGTGGCACCGCTGCTGGCCGGGCTCGGACTGCCACTGCCGTTGCAGCGGGTACGCAAAACCTTTGCCTGGTATCATGCCGATGAGTCGGTGCATGATCCGGCTGCGTTGTCCGGTTTTTCCGCCGATCTTCCCGGCGGCATCTTTTACGGTTTCCCCACCCTGGAAGGCGCAGGACTCAAGGTAGGGCGTCATGATGGTGGTCAGCCTTTGGAGCCGGAACAACCTTTGCTGCCTTTTGGCGCCTATGACGAAGACCAGGAAGAGCTCAATGGCTTTGTCCGCCGCTACCTGCCCGGGGCAGGGGAGATGATAGCGGGGAAGGCCTGTCATTATGTGCGCACACCCGACGAGCACTTTATCCTGGACCGGCACCCCGAACATCAGCAGTTGTTTATCGCCAGCGCCTGTTCCGGCCACGGTTTCAAGTTTGCCAGTGTGCTGGGGGAACTGTTTGCCAGCTGGATGCTGGACGGTGAAACGGGCTTCGATCTGTCGCCCTTCAGCCTCGACCGGTTCCGTTTTATAGGGTGATCAAAAAAGGGGCATTGCGCCCCTTGCTGTTTGATTGTATCGCTCCGAATCCCTAATCCCCAGGTATCATACCGCCGGGATCTGCTGGGTGATGCAGTGAATGTTGCCGCCGCCGAGCAGGATTTCCCGCGCCGGTACGCCGACCACATCCAGCTCGGGGAAGATGGTTTCCAGCAGCTGACGGGCCTGATCGTCTGTGCCTTCATCCAGCAGCGGGAACAGTAGCCGCCGGTTGCTGATCAGGAAGTTCACATAGGAGGCGGCCAGCCGCTCGCCGGCGACCCGTGGCACGCCGGCGCCGGCTTCCACCCCGGCGGCTTCCTGTTCGGTAATATAGAGGGGGCCGGGTTGGGGCATCTTCCATATTTTCAGCTTGCGGCCCCTGGCATCTACCGCCTGGCTGAGCACCTCAAAGGCCGCTCGGGAACGGGCATACTGGGGGTCATTCTCGTCATTGGTCCAGTGCAGTATGACCTCACCCGGTCGCGCGAAGCAGGCCATGTTGTCGATATGGCCATCGGTCTCGTCCATGTAAACGCCTTCCGGCAGCCAGATAAACTGGCTGACGCCGAGGTAGTCCCTGAGCTGTTGCTCAATCTCGGCGCGGGTGAAATCCGGGTTGCGATTGGGGTTGAGCAGGCACTCGGCGGTGGTCAGCAGGGTGCCTTCGCCATCCACATGAATGGAGCCGCCTTCCAGCACCAGGGGGGACTCGATCACCGGCAACTGCTGGTGCGCCAGCATGGCCCGGGCCATGGCCTGATCCTTGTCCCAGGGATAATAGAGACCACCCTGATGGCCGCCCCAGGCATTGAAGCGCCAGTCGATACCAGCGACCATCCCCTTGTCGTTGATGACCACGGTCGGGCCGGTATCCCGGGCCCAGGCGTCGTCGCTATTGATCTCAACCAGCTGTACCCGGGCGGGCATCACCGCCCTGGCCTTGTCCATCTCGCTGGTCGGGACCGCCATGTAGACCGGGGTGGCGGCGGAGATGGCCTCGGCCAGGCGGGCAAAGGTGGCCTGGGCCGGCCGGCCCTGTTCCCGCCAGTTGTCCGGGCGGTGGGGCCAGATCATCCATACTGCCTGTTGTGGCGCCCATTCGGCGGGCATGTAAAAACCGACCTGTGCCGGCAACCCCTGAAACTGTGCAGCCATTAGCGGGCCCCCGGGTTTTTGCCGTCGGAGGTGAGCAGGGTGTGATACATGGCCGGCCGGCGATCCCGGAACAAGCCCCAGCTGATACGGGTCTTGGCGATCTCTTCCAGATCGAAGCTGTGTACCAGAACGCCCTCGGAGTGCTTGTCGGCCTGGGCGACCAGTTCGCCGAACTGATCGGCGATAAAGGAAGAGCCGTAGAAGGTCATCTCCAGGTCGTCGAGATATTTGCTGCGTTCGGTGCCGATGCGGTTGGAGGCGATCACCGGTACCAGGTTGGCGGCGGCGTGGCCTTGCTGGGTGCGGGTCCAGTGCGGTTGGCTGTCGATCTCGGGGTAGGCCGGCTCCGAGCCGATAGCGGTGGGGAAGAAGATCAGTTCGGCACCCATCAGTGCCAGGCTGCGGGCGGTTTCCGGGAACCACTGATCCCAGCAGATGGCCACGCCAATCTTGGCATAGCGGGTCTGCCACACCTTGAAGCCGGTGTCGCCCGGGGTGAAGAACTGCTTTTCCTGATAGGCGGGGCCGTTGGGGATATGGGTCTTGCGATAGACATCCAGCAGAGAGCCGTCGGCGTCGATCACCACCAGGGAGTTGTAGTAAGCATTGCCGGCCTTTTCGAAGAAGCTGAGCGGCAACACCACCGCCAGCTCCTTGGCCAGGGCCTGAAAATGGCGGATCAGCGGGCTGTTGTCGAGCTCATGGGCCAGGGCGAAGTGCTCCGGGCTCTGATCGATGCAGAAATAGGGAGTCTCAAACAACTCCTGGATCAGCACTATCTGGGCACCCTGGGCTGCGGCCTGGCGCACCAGCTTGTCGGCGCGCAGTACATTGCCTTCCTTGTCCCAGCTGCAGGCCATCTGGGTAGCGGCGACGGTTACCTTGCTCATGTCAATACTCCTCAACAAACGGGTTGATATACAGGTTAGACTCAGTCTGGACGCTGGTAATTCATTCAGCAAATGAATAGTATTAATTTAATTATTCATATGGTGAATAATCAATGAAGCTGCACCAACTCGATCTGAATCTGTTACTGGCCTTTGACGCGCTGATGAAACAGCGTAATGTTACCCGCGCGGCTGAGCAGCTGTTTATTAGCCAGCCGGCCATGAGTCATGCCCTGAATCGGTTACGCCAATTTTTTGCCGATCCCCTGCTGGTACGCAGCCAGGCTGGCATGGTGCCAACGGCTCGGGCCCTGGAGCTGCATCTGGCGGTGCACCAGGCCCTGGCGCTGCTGGAGCAGCAACTGAGCCGGCCGGCGCAGTTCGATCCCGCCACTTCCCGCCGGCGGTTTGTGTTGAGCACTACCGACTATGTGGAATGCGTGCTGATCCCGCCCCTTATCCGCCGTTTGAAGCAGATCGCGCCCCTGGTGGGCATAGAGATCCATATACTGCGCGACAAATTGCCGGAAGAAGGGCTGGCCAACGGCGAGGTGGATCTGGTGCTGGGCTTCGATGAATATATGAAACTGCCCGGCGGATTGCAGAAAGAAACCTGGCTGACCGAGCCGCTGGCGGGCCTGGTCAGCCAGGATCATAAGGTGGTCGGCACACGCGTGTCGCTGGAGGAACTGACGACCCTGCCCCATGTATTCCACTCGCCACTGGGTACCCGGGAGTCGATCGTCGATACCTGGCTGGCGCAACTGGGACTCAGGCGAATTATTTCGGTCAACAGCCAGAGTTATATGTCGGCGGCCGCCATCGTCAGTCAGACCGACCATCTGCTGGTGCTGCCGCAAAAAGTGGCCGAACTGCTGGCCGGGGCCTGGCCCCTGAAGCGGGTGGCCCTGCCCGAAGACCTGCCCGACTATCACCTCAACTGTGTCTGGCATCCGCTCCATGATCGGCAGCCGGCGCTGCAATGGCTAAGGCAGCTGATCCGCGAGCTGATTTGAATTCCTGAAAAGGGAATCGCTGCGGGGTCGCCGCGCCTACAACAAAGCCGAAGCTCGGCAAGTACCTTTGTGGGAGGCGCGACCCTGCGGCGAGTTGGCCGTCAGGCCATCAAAATGCAGCAAACCCGAGATTCGGCAGAAGCCTTTGTGGGAGGCCTGTCCCCGGGGCGATATAGCTCAGGCAATTAACTATCCTGCGGATAGTATCGCGCCGGGGTCGACGCTCCCACAAAGGTCGACGTTCCCACAGGGGGGAGAGGACAGAGCCTCTTGAATTACAGGCTGACCGCAGCCAGCCAGCCGAAGGCGATCAGCGGCAGATTGTAGTGTACAAAGGTGGGCACCACCGAATCCCAGATATGGTCATGCTGGCCATCGGCGTTCAGGCCCGAGGTCGGGCCCAGGGTCGAGTCCGAGGCCGGCGAGCCGGCGTCACCCAGGGCACCGGCGGTGCCGATGATGGCGACCGTGGCCAGGGGGGAAAAGCCCAGCGCGATGCACAGGGGCACATAGATGGGGGCGATAATCGGAATGGTGGAAAAGGATGAGCCGATGCCCATGGTGATCAGCAATCCCACCATCAGCATCACCAATGCGGCCAGAGACTTGTTATCCCCGATCAGCGATTCTACCGCTTGCACCAGGGTACCTATGCCATCGGTGGCCTTGACCACAGCGGCGAAACCGGCGGCGGCAATCATGATAAAGCCGATCAGTGACATCATCTTCACTCCCTGGGTAAAGGCGTCCTGGCTTTCCTGATATTTAATGACTCCCCCCAGGGTAAAGATGATAAAGCCCGCCATGGCCCCCAATATAATGGAGTCGCTGTACAGCTGCAGACCCAGGGCGGTAAGGATGGCCAGCACGGCGATCATGATATGGGCATAGTTGATGGTGACGTGTTCGGGTTCGATTGCCAGTATCTTGCCTTCGTCATAGTGACGCGGCTTGCGGTAGCTGATAAACACCGCCACCAGCAACCCCAGAAACATGCCGCCGACAGGGATGGCCATGGCCATCGGCAACATGGATTTATCCGCTTGTACCCCGTTTTCCAGCAGATTGGCCAGCAGGATATTGTTGAGGAAGATGCCGCCGAAGCCCACCGGCAGCAGCATATAGGTGGCGGTCAGACCGAAGGTCAGCACGCAGGCCAGGGCCCGGCGATCCAGACGTAGTTTGGCGATCACATGTAGCAGGGGTGGGATCAGGATGGGAATAAAGGCGATATGCACCGGGATCAGGTTTTGAGAGGAGACGGCGACCAGCAGTAGGGTACTCATCAGCAGGGCCTTGATCCACAGCAGCCGGCCGGCGTCGGGGTCCTGGCCCAGTGCCTTGATCACCTTCTGGGCCAGCAGGTCCGTGATGCCCGAGCGGGCAATGGCGACTGCGAAGGCGCCGAGCATGGCATAGCTGAGGGCGATAGTGGCACCGCCACCGAGACCGCCGGCAAAGGTATTGACCGCCTCGGTCAGGGACATGCCGGATACCATGCCTCCAGCCAGGGCACTGAGAGAGAGGGCGACCACGACATTGATGCGCAGCAGGCTCAATGCCAGCATCAGGCCGACGGCGACAACGACAGGATTCATTTACTTATCCTTTTTTGATTGGCGAAAGGGGACAAGGGGCGCTAGTTTGCAAAATAATACCCGTATGTCGAGTATTATTTTTCTTATAGCAACCGACGCCTGTATGCTTCCTCGCCATTCGATGCAAAGAACCGCTTCGGCCCCCTTGGGTTTGGTGTGGGCCGCCCATATACTGTTTATGCACACCATCCGGTTTAATAAAAACCACCCATAGATAATCAAGGAGATACACATGAGCGTATTGGTAGGCCGTCAGGCTCCTGACTTTACCGCTGCCGCTGTACTGGGTAATGGCGAAATCGTTGAAAACTTCAACCTGAAAGAATTCACCAAGGGCAAAGCCGCCGTGGTGTTCTTCTATCCGCTGGATTTCACCTTTGTGTGCCCGTCTGAGCTGATCGCCTTCGATCACCGCTTTGAAGAATTCCAGAAGCGTGGCGTAGAAGTTATCGGTGTGTCTATCGACTCCCAGTTCAGCCACAACGCCTGGCGTAACACCGCCGTGGAGAACGGCGGTATCGGTCAGGTGAAATACCCGCTGGTTGCCGACGTCAAGCACGAAATCTGCCAGGCCTATGATGTTGAGCATCCGGAAGCCGGTGTCGCCTTCCGTGGTTCTTTCCTGATCGACAAGAACGGCGTGGTTCGTCACCAGGTCGTCAACGATCTGCCGCTGGGCCGCAACATCGATGAAATGCTGCGTATGGTTGATGCCCTGGAATTCCACGAGACCAACGGCGAAGTGTGCCCGGCTCAGTGGGAAAAAGGCAAGAAAGGCATGCAGGCCTCTACCGAAGGTGTGGCCAAGTACCTGTCCGAGAATGCCAGCGAGCTGTAATAGTCGCAGGTATGATTGAAAATGCCGGCGCAAGCCGGCATTTTTGTATCTGCTGAATGTGGCTCAAGCCGTAGTGGGTTCCTTCAGCAGCCTCAGCATGGTTTGCGCATGCTCGGCGGCCTCCCGTCCCAGCTCGGTCAGGTAGCCGCCATCGTGCAGAGTGATCAGCCCCTTCTGGTGCAACCGCTCGGCGGCGCCGATTTGGGCGGCGGCGGCGGTGTGGTGCACCTTGATACCCTGCTGAGTGGTATCCAGGTCAAAATGCAGTAACAGATTCAGTTCATCGAGTAACGCCTGGTTATAACCCATATGTCTTCCTTAACCCGCAGGTTCACTTAAGCCCAGCACTGACGTTAACGCCTTCTCCCGTGCGGAGCTGGGCGCTGGCTCACAATAACGGAGTTACACGGGTCGCATCTCGGCTTGCATCACCAGCCGGCTTTACCCATTATGGCGCATTTACCGCTAATACAAGGACTGCAAGCCATGGCCAGCATCAATATCCGGGACGCCCATTTCGCCATCACCGACCGACGCCGGCTGAAGATCCCCGAACTTGCCTTACTGAAGGGCCAGTGCTGGGCCTTTGTCGGCGCCAACGGCAGCGGTAAGACGGCCCTGGCCCAGGTGTTGGCGGGAGAACTGACGTGCATTACCGGTATCATGGAAAATCGCTTCCGGCGGGTGGAGTGGGTGTCGTTTGAACAGCAGCAACGACTGGCGGAGCGGGAGCGGGACGAAGATCAGAGCGATTACCTCGATTATGAGGATCAGGGCCATACCGCCCGGGATATCATGCTGGAGGGGGCCAGTAACCCCCAAGCCTTGACCGGGCTGGCCGCGGATTTCGGTTTGTCCGGCTTGCTGTCACGGGGGTTCAAATACCTGTCTACCGGCGAAACCCGCAAGGTGCTGCTGTGCCGGGCCCTGTTGCGGCAGCCGGAGCTGTTGGTGCTGGACGAGCCGTTCGATGGTCTGGATGTGGATGCCCATGCGGCCCTGAGCCGGTTGCTGGGTGAACTGGTTGCCCAGGGCCAAAGTCTGGTGCTGATCCTCAATCGTTTCGAAGAAATTCCCCCCTGCGCCGACCGGCTCGGTATTCTGGCCGATTGTGAGCTGGTGGTCAGTGGCGAGCGGACCCAGGTGGAGCAGGCTGGACTGATGGCACAGCTGATGCACCTTGAAGCCCGGGAGCAGGCGGCCCAGGCCCTGCCGGCGCCCGATCCGGACGCGCAGCGACGCCAGCTGGACGGGGTGACGCCGCGGGTTGTGATGCGCGATATCCGCATCCGCTATGGCGACAAGCTGATCCTGGATGGCCTGAACTGGCAGGTGAACCCGGGGGAGCACTGGCAGATAGTCGGCCCCAACGGCGCCGGCAAGTCGACCCTGCTCAGCCTGGTCAGCGGCGATCACCCTCAGGGATACAGTAATGACTTGACCTTATTCGGCCATCGCAGGGGCAGCGGCGAGAGCATTTGGGACATCAAGCAGCATATCGGCTATGTCAGTGCCAGTATGCAGCTGGAATACCGGGTAACCGCTACCCCCCGCTCGGTGATCCTGTCCGGTTTCTTTGACTCCGTCGGTGTCTATCAGCAGCCCGGCGATCGCCAGTTGGCCCTGGCCCGGGAGTGGCTGGCGCTGCTGGGGCTGAGTGAGCAGGCAGAGGTGCCGTTCCGCAGCCTGTCCTATGGCCAGCAGCGACTGCTGTTGATCGCCCGGGCCATGGTCAAGCACCCGCCGGTATTGATCCTGGACGAGCCACTACAGGGTCTGGATACCCTCAACAGGCACTGGGTCAAACGCTGGATAGACCTGCTGGTGGCCGAGGGACAGACCCAGTTGCTGTTTGTCTCACACCATCAGCAGGATGCCCCGGACTGCATCAGCCACCGGCTCAGCTTTGTGCCCCGGGATGACGGCTTTGTCTACCAAACAACATCGCTAAAAGGGGCTTGACCTCAATCGAGGGGAGGGGGACTATGATAGTCCCCTTGTCTGTCGGGACATTAACCGATGCTCAATATGGACTTTTCGCAGACACTGTCACTCCCCTATGATACGCAGCGCTGGCAGGCGTCTCCCGCCGCCGGCGTCTGGCGTTATCCCCTGGAACGGGAACAGGCCGAGAGCGGCCATGTAACCAGTTTGGTACGCTTTGAACCGGGGGCGCAGTTCCCTACCCATGATCATCCCCAGGGAGAAGAATTCTGGGTGCTGGAGGGGGTGTTTTCCGACGAAAACGGAAACTATCCTGCCGGCAGTTATGTGCGTCACCCACCCCTAAGCCATCACAGCGCCTTCAGTCGTGACGGCTGCCTGATCTTCGTCAAGCTCAACCAGTTTGCCGCGGACGATACCCACTCCCTGGTGACGACAGCGCCGGACGACGGTCAATGGGTTAACGGCGAGCATGGTTATTTGCGGCTGCCACTGCATCGGCATGGCGGTGAAGTCACCAGCGTGCTGAGTTTTCCGGACGGCGGCCGTTTCCCGCCCTGTTGCTATCGGCATGGATTGGAAATACTGGTACTGGGCGGTGAGTTGAGAGCGGGGCAGGACGGGTTCAACGGCCTGAGCTGGCTGCGCTTCCCGCCGGGAACTGTGCCTGAACTCGTGGCGGGGCCGGGCACCCGGCTGTGGGTCCGCACCGGGCATCTGACGGTAAGCATCGGTGGGATAGTGCGTACCAGCCGGCGGTGATGGTCGGACCCCCCAGCCACGTTAGTGCCTTGTTTAACGGGCCGGGGGGGGATTATTTGACCGGGAAATCGCCGTCGTCCGGCGGCAGGGGCCAGCCCCCCAAGGCCTTCCAGCGGTTGACGATACTACAGAACAGCTCGGCGGTTTTGCTGGTGTCATAGAGGGCGCTGTGGGCTTCCTTGTTGTCGAAGTCGAGCCCCGCCGTCTTGCAGGCCTTGGCCAGCACAGTCTGGCCCAGGGCGAGCCCGGCCAGGGTGGCGGTGTCGAAGGTGGCAAAGGGATGGAAGGGGTTACGCTTGATCTCGGCGCGCTCGGCGGCGGCCATCACAAAACCGTGATCGAAAGCGGCATTGTGGGCGACCACGATGGCCCGCTGACATCCGGCGGCCTTGAGCCCCTTGCGCACTCCCTTGAATATCTGGGTCAGTGCCTCTGCTTCGGTCACCGCACCGCGCAGGGCGCTGAACGGGTCTATGCCGGTAAAGGCGAGGGCGGCCGGCTCCAGATTGGCGCCTTCAAACGGCGAGACATGAAAGTGAAAGGTCTGATCCGGGAGCAACCAGCCTTCCTGATCCATTTTCAGGGTGACGGCGGCGATCTCCAGCAAGGCATCGGTCTGAGCGTTAAAGCCGCCGGTTTCCACATCGATCACCACGGGATAGTATCCCCGGAAGCGTTCATTAAGCCGTGTGTGTGCTGTTATCTCAGCCATAGTACCCTGATGTCTGCCTGAATCGGTCGGCTATTATGCCAGAGCTGGTGCAAAAGGTCGCCCCGCAAAGATGCCGGGCGCCGGGGCCGATGGCATGATTGGCGTATTATTGGTCAAACAGTCGTAGATCCGAAAAAAGTCGTTGCGCAGCCCCCGGGACTTTTCTACTATACGCCCCGCTCGCCGAGGACGGATACGGACCGGCAGCAAACGGTGCAGGTAACACCGTATCAAATACCAAAAAATTTGGTGAGGTGTCCGAGTGGCTGCCAAGAGGCGAAGCCGGGGTGTAAGTCACGCAGCATGCTGCGTCAGCCCGAGGACAGTAATCCAAATGTAGTAAGCGGGTGAAAGTGACACCCGTTATCAAAAAACACGGAAAATTTGGTGAGGTGTCCGAGTGGCTGCCCGAGAGGCGAAGCCGGGGTATAAGTTACGCAGCGTGCTGCGTCAGCCCGAGGACGGCAATCCAAATGCAGTAAGCGGGTGAAAGTGACACCCGTTATCAAAAAACACGGAAAAATTTGGTGAGGTGTCCGAGTGGCTGAAGGAGCACGCCTGGAAAGTGTGTATACGGCAACGTATCGAGGGTTCGAATCCCTCCTTCACCGCCAGATTTAGAAAAACCCGCTGAGCAATCGGCGGGTTTTTTCGTGTTCAGGGCTCGGGCAGCGGCATTTCGGCACTGCCCGCCGGAGCCGACTGCATCATGAGCCAAACCTGCTTAGGGGCACGCTATCGGCCCTGAGCAGGCTTCGGCGAGATATTCCCTTCCTTGCTGACCCCGGTTTTGCGTAATGACACCGCGGTGTTGGTCTTTGAGGTTTCCAAACAGGACCTGTTCGCCTACAGTTGGTATCTACACCGCATGAGGCTGTTCGCTATGAGTACCGGTCCGAGCATCGGCTGTCTCACCGGGGCTGATGGCGAAAGGAACCGATAAATGAAGCTACACCTCGGCTTTGCTTTCAAAAACCGCTGGGCGCAACTCGCCCTGATTATCGGGCTGGCTGCCAGCACCCTGCTGGCCTGGCAACTGCATAAGATCAATGAGCAGCGCGTGAACGATGCGGTTGCCAACGCCGCTGAACAGACCAACGCCGCGGTCAGGAACCGCCTCGCGCTTTATCTGTACGGCTTGCATGGCGCCCGTGGCGCGGTGTCGATTGCAGGCGAGCAGGGCATCAGCCGCGAGTTGTTCCAGCGTTACAGCCTCACCCGGGATATCGACCGGGAATTTCCCGGAGCCCATGGGTTCGGTTTTATCCGCCGCGTGCCCCAGGCCAGGGTGGCGTCCTTTGTCGAGCAGGCGCGGGCCGATGGCTGGCCCGACTTCCGGGTCAAGGTGCTGGCTCCCCATGACGGTGATTGCTATATCATCCAGTATATCGAGCCGGTCGAACGCAATGTTCAGGCGGTCGGCCTGGATATCGGCTCGGAGAAAAACCGGCGCGAAGCTGCCGATGCGGCGATGCGCACCGGAGAAGTCCGGCTGACCGGACCAATCACCCTGGCACCGGCATCCGGCAAGCCGCTGCAATCCTTCCTGATGCTGATGCCCATCTATCGTGGTGGTGTCACCCCGCCCACCGAGGCCGAGCGTGAGCAGAGTGCCTATGGCTGGAGTTATGCGCCGTTGCTGATAGAAGAGGTACTGGCCGATCTGCACCTGGATGCCGATACGGTACATCTTGAGCTGTTTGATGTGACCACGCCGGGCGAGGAGGTGATGTTCTACAGCAATGGTCACCAACAGGACCAAGCCGTCAAGCTGCACACCCAGCGTACCCGGTTCGAGGCCTACGGCCGGCGCTGGGAGTCCCGGTTCAGCGCCCGCCCGTTGTTCGTGCAACGCCTGCACCAGGGGTCGCCCCTGCAGGTTTTTTTGCTGGGCGGCCTGATCAGCCTGTTGGCGGCATCCCTGCTCGGCATCGTCAACATCAGCCGGTGGAATCGCCGGCAGGTCCTGGCCGAACAGGCGCGGCTTGCGGCCATCGTCGAGAATTCGTCCGACGGCATTGTCGGCAAGACGCTCGACGGCGTGGTCACCAGCTGGAACCGGGGCGCCGAACAGATCTTTGGTTATCCCGCCCAGGCGGCAATAGGTCGGAAATTGGCCGACTTGATCGTGCCCGACCACCTGAAGTCAGAAGAAGAAGAGATACTCGCACGTATAGGCAACGGTGAACAGATCCCCCATTTCGAGACCGTTCGCCAGCATCAAAACGGCGACAGCATCCATGTTTCCGTGACTGTCTCGCCTATCCATGACAGCAGTGGCCGGGTGATCGGGGCGTCGAAGACGGTACGCGATATATCGAGTCAGAAAGAGGCCGCCGCACGGATCCGCGAACTCAACAGCAACCTCGAAGCCCTGGTCGCCCAGCGCACCTCGGAGCTGGCGGAACTGAACATGCTGTTCCGGAATGTGTTGGATGCGGCGTCCGAGGTCTCGATCGTGGCGACCGACAGAGACGGCACCATCCGCCTGTTCAATACCGGTGCGGAACGGCTGTTGGGATACCGGGCCGATGAACTTGTCGGCAAGCGCTCTCCGGAACGTTTCCACCTGCAGCAGGAGGCGGAGTCAAGGGGGGCCGAATTGAGCCGGGAGTTCGGCCGGCCGGTGGCAGGGTTCGAGATCTTCACCCTCAAAGCGGAGCGGGACGGTGCCGAGACCCGGGAATGGAGTTTTGTCCGCAAGGACGGTTCCCTGGTGCCGGTGATGCTGGTGGTAACCGCGATGCGGGACGATAAGGGGCAGTTGAGCGGCTACCTGGAGATCGCCACCGATATCACGGCCCAGCGCCGACACAGCAGTGAACTGACGGCGGCCCGGGATCAGCTGCTGATGGCGGCGGAGGTAGCCCAGCTGGGCATCTGGAGTTGGAGCCTGGCGGATAACTCGGTGGACTGGAACGACAAGATGTTCGAGCTCTATGCGCAACCCCTTACCTTGCGTAACAATGGGCTCTGCTTCGATCACTGGCAGGAGCGGGTGCATCCCGAGGATGTCGAAGCCACCGTCTCCTGCCTGCAGGCGGCCGCGCAGGGGAAAGGGACTTTTGAGCCCGTGTTCCGCATCCTCCTGCCCGACGGCCGGATCCGTTATATCCAGGCGGGGGCTCGGTTAGAGCGGGATGAACAGGGACGGGCTATGCGGGTGACGGGCATCAACCTCGACATTACTACACAGCGTGAGCTTGAAATCCGGCTGCGCCAGGCCAAGGAGTTGGCGGATGAAGCCAGTGCGGCCAAGTCGACTTTCCTTGCCAATATGAGTCACGAGATCCGTACGCCGATGAATGCCGTGCTGGGGATGCTGCAGCTGGTGCAACAGACGGAGCTGAGCCAGCGGCAACGGGAGTACCTCGGCAAGGCGCAAACCGCTGCCCGCTCCCTGCTGGGCCTGCTCAACGATATTCTTGATTATTCCAAGATAGAGGCCGGCAAGTTGCAGTTGGAACTGCAGCCCTTCGAGCTGGAGGAGCTGATGCAGGATCTGGCGGTGGTGTTGTCCGGCAACCTGGGGGACAAACCGGTCGAGCTGATGTTCGATCTCCCCCCCTCGTTGTCGGTCAGCCTGGTCGGTGACCGCTTGCGACTGCAGCAGAT
The DNA here is from genome assembly GCF_003075035.1 of Zobellella maritima. Lineage (GTDB taxonomy): Bacteria > Pseudomonadota > Gammaproteobacteria > Enterobacterales > Aeromonadaceae > Oceanimonas > Oceanimonas maritima. Next base: position 752,316 of record NZ_QCZE01000001.1, read on the forward strand.
CCTGATCAACCTGGCGGGCAATGCCATCAAGTTCACCGAGCGGGGGGAAGTGGTCGTCGGTATCAGTGAGCTGAGTCGTGGCCCCGCGTCAATCCGCTTGTGTGTGCAGGTCACCGATACCGGTATCGGCATTGCCGAGGACAAGCTCGAACATATACTCGAAGGCTTCAACCAGGCAGATGCCTCGATTGCCCGCCGTTTCGGCGGTACCGGCCTGGGGTTGGTGATCACCCAGCGGCTGATCGCCCTGATGGGCGGCCGGCTTCAGGTGAGCAGCCAGCCGGGGGTCGGAAGCCACTTCTGGTTCGAGCTCAATCTGGGCCTTGCCGAGACGGCCCGGCCGCCGGCGCGAGGGGAAACCAGCGAACGACCATTGCGGGTTCTGGTGGTCGATGACAACAAGGTGTCGGCAGAGATACTGGCTCGTGCCGCCGGCTCCCAGGGCTGGCAGGTGAATATCGCCAACAGCGGCCAGGCGGCCGTGACGGAAATGGCGGCCGGCACGGACTACGACCTGGTGCTGATGGACTGGGCGATGCCGGACATGAACGGCCTGGACGCCGCCACCCGGATCCGGGAGCAGGTGCAAGGAGGTCTGCCCACCATTATCATGGTCACCGCCTATGGCCGGGAGCAACTGGCGCAGGCCCAGCAGGATGCCGATCCCCCCTTTACCGATTTTCTTACCAAACCCATCACCACCCAGCAACTGGTCACCACGGTGCGGCAGGCGCTTGACGGCAGCAGGGTCGAGCCCGGGCATCGGACGGTGCCGGCCCCGTCGTTGCAAAGATTAGCGGGGCTGCGCCTGCTGGTGGTGGAAGACAATGCCCTCAACCGCCAGGTGGCGGCAGAATTGCTGGGCGGGGAAGGAGCCTGCGTCGAGCTTGCCGAAGGGGGGCTGGATGGGGTACGCAAGGTGGTCGAGGCGCCAACGGCGTTCGATATGGTGCTGATGGATATGCAGATGCCCGATATCGATGGCCTGGAAGCCACGCGACGCATCCGTGCGGATGCCGCCTGTCGTGAGCTGCCGATCCTGGCGATGACGGCGAACGTGACCGCGGCAGATCAGGAGGCCTGCCTGGCAGCGGGCATGAATGCGCATGTGGGCAAGCCCGTGGATATCGAGAATCTGATTGCCGTGTTGCTGTCGTTCCGTTCGGGCGCAGACGGCCTGGCGGTCGACCAGCCGGTTGCCGGCCCGTCGGCATCAATCGAGGACATCGATATCATTCTGCGCCGTTTTGGCGGTAATGCACGCCTGTATCGCAGGCTGCTGTCGGGGTTAGAGGAGAATGCTGCCGGCTTGTTCGGTGAGCTGGAAGTTCATATCCGCGAGCGGGATCTGACGGCGGCGGCGGCGGTGCTCCATACCTTCAAGGGGGTAGCCGGTACCATGGGGGCGGCGGGGTTTGCATCGCGGATGGCCGAGCTTGAGCAGCAGCTCAAGACGGCGGATACGGACAGTGCCCTTAACCTGTTGAATGCAGCCAGCCTGGCAGAGCTGAAAGTGTGGCTGGCGCAGGAGCGGGCAACGTTGCTTGAGGCTGTTACCGTGCCGGAAACCGAAGGGGAGCCCGCGACGGACGAAACGGCGGATGGCGATAGCCGGCGGCGCTTCGAACAACTGCTGGTCCTGCTGGAAGCGGGAAACCTCGACGCCATCGATCTCGTTGAAGAGATGACTGCAGGGGCTTGCGATCGGTTGCACGCACGCCGGGAAGAGTTGGCCACCGAGGTCCAGAATCTTAATTTTGCCGCCGCGAGCAGGATAGTTCGAGAATTACTGGAGAAGACATGAACCTTGAGCAGCTGCTGGCTTCATTTCCACACCCGGTGGGCCCGTTACGCATCCTGATAGTGGACGATCAAGCGGTGAACATCCGGGCTCTTCACGAGGTGTTTCGGGGCCGCTTTGAAGTACTGATGGCCACGAATGGCGAGCAGGCAATTGCCCTTTGTCGGGAGCAGCGCCCGGACATCATCCTGCTGGATGTGGTCATGCCGGGTATCAGTGGCCATGAAGTATGCCGTCGACTGAAAGCGGATCCGGAAACCCGGAATATTCCCGTTATTTTCGTGACATCCCAGAGTCAGGAAGGTGACGAAGCCCTGGGCTTAGAAATCGGTGCGGTGGACTTTATCAGCAAGCCGATCAATCCGGTTATCGTATCGGCACGGGTGCGTACCCATCTGGCGTTGAAGTTGCAGAGTGACCTGTTGCGCTCCATTGCGATGATAGACGGCCTGACCAAGGTAGCCAACCGACGCAAATTTGATGAAGAGCTTGATCTCAACTGGCGTTATTGCCTGCGCGAACGACGCCCGCTGTCGCTGGTACTGCTTGATCTGGACTATTTCAAGCAGTTTAATGACAGATACGGGCACCAGGAGGGGGATCATTGCCTGATCTCGGTGGCCGAAGTATTGAGCGACTCGGTGAGGCGGCCCCGTGATCTGGTTGCTCGTTATGGCGGAGAGGAATTTGTCGGTATTCTCCCCGATACCGATTGCCGGGGGGCTACCAGTCGAGCGGAGGTAATACGTGCTGCCGTCAAGGCGCTCAAGATAGAGCACCTGGGCTCGGCCGTCGGTAAGGTCGTGACCATCAGCGCAGGGGTGGCAACACAGATACCCGACTTTGGCTCGACCCACCAGGCCTTGCTGGCCGCCGTCGATCAACAACTGTATCGGGCCAAACACGATGGTCGTGACCGGGTCTGCGCTACTGAAATAACATAGCCGAGCGGGGGACCCGGAGACAGTCCCTCGGGGCAGAGCGAGGAGCCCGTGCTGCCATGGGCGGGCGTTTTCGGCGCTGCCGGTTACACTCAAGACAGGTATCTGTCGTCCCGGTCGGGACCCATAGCTGGGAGAGGGTCATGCCAATAGCAAAAACGGTTAAGGAATACCTGGCTTCCCGTGGCGTGTCTTACCGGCTGTTGCGCCATGGCCCCAGCGAAACCAGCCGGGAGACAGCCGAGGCTGCTTTGATACCGGATGATCACCTGGTCAAGGCGGTACTGCTTAAGGATGGTGTCGGCTTTCTGATGGCCGTGATACCGGGCAATCACTGGGTAAGGGTAAACCGTATCCGGGAAGATCTGAACCGGCATCTGGAACTGGCGTCCGAAGTGGATACTGAGCGGCTGTTTGCGGACTGTCGTCCCGGCGCCATCCCTCCGTTGGGTCCGGCCTACGGTATCGAGACGATTCTGGATGACGCCCTGGTGCCCCTGGCCCGGGTTTATCTCGAGGCCGGTGATCATCGGCACCTGCTGCAGCTAGAGGGGGACGCCTTCCGTACGCTGTTGGCCGGTTGTCGCCAGGGGTATTGGAGCCATCCCGGTTAATCGCCGGCCTACCGCTTTCCGGGCACCCCCTCTTATCCCATGCCATCTTAACTTTGTGATATACATCAGCAAGATGGCAGCGGCAGGGTGGATTCTTTCGGCTATGCTTCTAGATATCCCGCTTGCCGATGACAGAGGATGTCCATGACTCAGGCCCCCGCCCAACTGCCGCTGGAAATGCTCTACCACTGGGCCGACGCCCAGGCCGATGCCGTCTACCTGCGCCAGCCGAAGGAAGGGCGCTGGCATACCTACAGCTGGCGCCAGGTGCTGGAACAGGCGGCCCGGCTGGTAAGCGGTCTGCATGCCCTGGGCCTGGCGCCGGGCGACAGGGTGGGACTCTTGTCAAAAAACTGTGCCGAATGGTTTATCTGTGACTTTGCCCTACAGATGGGCGGCTATGTTAGCGTGCCCATCTATCCGACGGCCGGTGAAGACACGGTGCGCTATGTGCTGGAGCACAGTGAGTGCCGGGCACTGTTTATCGGCAAGCTGGACGACCCGCAGCAGCAGGCCGGAGGTATCCCAGAGGGGCTCGTCCGCATCGCCATGCCCTACAAGTCGGGCATCCCGGTGGAACACCACTGGGATGAACTGCTGGCCGGGCACGAACCCTGGGGAGAGCGGCCGGTACCGGATGCGGATGGCTTGATGAGCCTGGTCTATACCTCGGGCAGCACGGGTCAACCCAAGGGGGTGATGATCAGCTTCGGCGCCTATGGGGCCGCCTGCCGGGGCATAGTTCAAACCGCAAGCCTGACCGGCGAGGACAGGGCCTTTTCGTATCTGCCCCTGGCCCACATTACCGAGCGGGTCTATATACTGGGCGCCAGCTTGTATGGCGGCTTGCCGGTGGCTTTCGCCCAGAGTCTGGATACCTTTATCGATGATGTGAAAACTATTTCGCCGACCCTGTTTATTTCCGTGCCCCGGTTGTGGGCCAACTTCCGCAGCCGGATCCTGGAGAAGTTGCCCCAGGGCAAGCTGGACATACTGCTCAGGATCCCTCTGCTCTCGGGCCTGGTTAAAAAGAAGGTGCGTGCCGGACTGGGCTTGTCCCAGGCGCGGATACTGGGTTGTGGCTCGGCACCGGTTGCCCCTTCCTTGCTGCGCTGGTACGAACAGCTGGGGATGCCCATTACCGAAGCCTGGGGCATGACCGAAAACCTGGCCTATTCCACCCTCAATTATCCGTTCCGCAGCGACAAGGTCGGCACGGTCGGCAAGCCCGGTGTCGGGGTTGAAATCCGTGTTGCCGAAGACGGCGAAGTATTGTGTCGCTGTGCCGGCCTGATGAGTGGCTATTACAAGGATGAAGAGGCCACCGCCAACACCCTGCGTAACGGCTGGCTGCATACGGGCGATCAGGGCAAACTCGACGATGATGGTTACCTGACCATTACCGGCCGGGTGAAGGATGCCTTCAAAACCGCCAAGGGGAAATATGTGTTACCGGTGCCGATAGAAGCCATGCTGGTTGAAAATGCGCTGATCGAGCAGGTCTGTGTGATCGGGAGTGGCCTGGCCCAGCCGGTAGCCCTGGTGCAGCTGGGAGAGGGCACGGATATCAGGCACAAGGGAGCCCTGGCCGAGCGGCTTGCAAACACATTGACAAAGATCAACGACCAGCTGGAGAAGCACCAGCGCCTGGCCGGCATCCTGGTGATGAAGGAGCCCTGGACAATCGAGAACAACATCATGACCCCCACCCTGAAAATAAAACGGCACCTGCTGGAGCAGCGATATGCCGAGATAGAACAGCGCTGGATACCGGGACAGCATATTTTATGGGAACAGGATTTGCACTGATCCGGCGGAGCAGCAGGGTCTGGGAGCCGTCACCAAAGCTCATTATTCCAAAAATGGAATAATGAGCGGTTTCATTTTACAAATTCGTAACTAATTAACCGGTACGGCTTGTGTTACTTTGTCTGCATAGTTAAACAACGTTTATCTTGTTATTAGTGGAGTCGGGCAGCAGGATGCTGCCCATTTTTTTATTCATCTTTCCCCCTATGTCGTCTTTATCCAGGTGGACACCAGTCGTTCACGCATATGCCTGTCTATAAATTCAATAAAGGTATTCAGCCTGACCGGGGCCAGTTCCCGATTATGGAAAACCATGTGGAAGGGCCGTTGGCCGCCTCGCCAGCCGGCCAATACGGGTCTTAGCTGGCCGTTTTCCCGATGATGGGCAACATAGTGTTCGGGAACATTGACAATACCCAGTCCCTGAATGGCCGCCTTGACCGCCGAATGTACCTGGTTTACCGACAGACGTGGTACCGGCTTGAGATGAAAGCGGCGGCCGTCCTGATGGGTCAGCTGCCAGTTTCTATGGGGCCAGCACTGGATGATGTGATGCTGATCCAGCTCTTCCGGCAGGGTCGGCGTACCATGCTGTTCAATATAGCGGGGTGAGGCAAACAAACCGTATTGCACCTCACCCAGGCGGCGAGCCCTCAGGCTGGAATCAGGCAGTTCCCCACTGAAAAACACCACATCCAGATCCGTATCCAGCAGGCTGGTATAGTCATTACTTTGCAGCAGATCGATGCGAATTTGCGGGTATTGCAGGCAAAACTCGGTAATGCCATCGATCAGGAAGGTGTTGGAGATGGCGATGGGGGCGGCTATTTTGATCAGCCCGCTGATGGACTGGCTTTGTCCCTGAATATCCCCGGTCACCTGTTCTATTTCATTCAGCAGGGGGTTGAGACGTTCAAAATAGCGCCGGCCCTCTTCGGTCAATTGCAGTTTGCGGGTGGTGCGGCTGAGCAGCTTGCAGCCCAGGGACTGTTCCAACCCCGAAACACGGCGGCTCAGGGTGGCGGTGGGCAGGCCCAGCTCGGCCGCCGCATGGGAAAAGCCGCCATGTTGTACCACTTTGACGAATAAATAGAAGTCATCCAGATGTTTCATCGGTATCGGCCCGGCGAGGAGAGTGTAGCTATTGTGCCGTCGTTTTCCCCGGCTGAAAACAGTGGTGTCAGTGTTGTTCCGGCGGGAGGGAGTTTGCACTCTGGTAGCGGCGCAGCAGGGCGACGAAATCGGGAGTGTCTCTATCCAGGTTGGACTCGTGTACCAAGAGATCGTAGCCATACAGCTGTCTCAGGTGGCTCATGCGGTTGGCGAGCATGGCCAATATCCCCTCGTAGCGCCGGCCCGAGGCCGAGCGATAGTGGCTGTCTTCGATAAGCCAGTCCTGCAGCTGGCTGCGGGTGACCACCTGATAGCGCAAGGCCATAGCCAGCAGCGGACGCTGTTCGGTCAGCAGGTGTACCGCCAGCCGGGGCGTTATCAACGGCAGCAGCTCGTCATAATCACGGATTTTAAGGCCGATATAAGGGAGCTCGGTCAGCTCCAGACCCACACTGAACCTGGGCTGATCGATACGGACGACATTGGACCAGTGCAGGCTCCAGCCGCCGATTTTATGATGAAAGTGCAGGCTGTCCCGGCTCAGGGAAAAGCTGTACACCGGCTCCCGTAGCTTGAGTATGCCGAGCAGGGTTGTTACCAGGCTGGCGAGAAACAGGAAGTAGACCACCAGGTGGCCGCGGCCGCCGAGCCAGTAGAGCACGCCGAGCAGGATCAGCATAAACGTAGCGCCCATCACCGTCAGGCTGAGACCATGACGCCGGGACATGGGCTCTATATGTTGGGTTTCAAGCACCGGCAGGCTCCCATTTTTGCTACTTATCCGATAAGGTGATGATACACAGATAATGATTAAAAGAGGTAATAATGACACCCACCCTCGATGTGCTCCGCGGCCACCGTTCTATCCGCAAGTTTACCGAGCAGCCGATCCTGCCGGAGCAGCTCGATGCCATCATGGCGGCAGCCCAGGCGGCTCCCAGCTCCAGTTTCCTGCAGGCTTCGGCTGTTATTCGCGTCACCGACCCGGTGCTGCGCCAACAGGTGATGATGCTCTGTGGAGAGCAGGCCTATGTGGGGGCCGCCGCCGAATTCTGGGTGTTTTGTGCCGATTTTCATCGCCACCTGCAATGGGTGCCCGAGGCCCGGACCGGCTTTGCGGAGCAGCTGTTGATTGGCGCCATCGACACCGCCCTGATGGGACAGAACAGCCTGATTGCCGCCGAGTCGTTGGAGCTGGGAGGGGTATTTATCGGCGCCGTGCGCAATCATCCGGCCGAGCTGGTTGAATTGCTGGCGTTGCCCAAGGGCGTGGTGCCCCTGTTTGGCCTCTGTATCGGCCACCCGGATCAGGATCCGGAATCCAAGCCCCGACTGCCCCGGGAGCTGATGTTTTTCGAAAACCACTATCAGTCAGTGCAGGATCCGTCTTTGATGGCGGACTATGACAGTGCCGTGGAGCATTATTATCAGACCCGTACCGGCGGCAATAAATCCATGACCTGGACCGGGCAGATAGGCGCGACGCTGGCCAAGGAGGCTCGGCCCTATATGCTGGCGTTTCTGCACAGCCAGGGGTTTTGCCTGAAATAGCCGGGTACGGTACCGGTGGTGTAGTGGTGGTTTGGTGCCTTTTACAGCTTGACCACCAGCACATCACAGCCGCCGATGTCGATAAAACGCGCGGCATTGGAAAATAAATGACCCAGGAAGCTGTGGCCGGCATGGTGACCACAGATCAGCAGATCGGCATCCTTTTCCCTGGCGGCCAGGCGGATGGCTCTCTGGATATCGCCGGTCGGCAAGGAGATGCTCTCTACCCGGCGTTGCTCTACCCGAAGCATGTTCATGATCTCCCGGCCACTTTCCAGTTTGAGTTTCATCTTTAGCTGGCGCAGATCCATGTTCAGGCTGCCGACAAAGATACCGCTCATTTCAGGGTCGACGTGAACCAGGTGCAGGCGAGCCTGGCAATGTTCGGCCAGTTCCACCGCCCGTTTTAACAAGGGCTTCTCCCGCTCGCTTAATTCCAGTGCCAGTAATATGTTGCGATAAGGCATAGGGGACTCCTCGAGGACCTGATCAATCGCACGATCCTTCACTATATAGTGAAAAACAGCCGCAGACTGGGAGGTGACGTGCAAAGCCCGCTCCTTTGGCTGTTCTTGGCTCCCGGGTATCGTGACTAGCCCTTGGTTTACGATAGCCAGGCGGTGGCGAGATGGGTCACCACCAGGCCGGTGACCGTTAAATGTACAAACAGGCAGGCGGCCAATATCAGGGGTTTCCAGCCCACACTCTTGACGCCGGCCAGTTGGGTACCCAGTCCCAGTGCGGCCATCGCCATGGTCAGCGCCCAGCTATCCAGCACCTTGATGTTGTCTACCAGCACCGACGGCAGGCTCAATACCGAGTTTAGGATCACTATCGCAATAAAGCCGAAAGCAAACCAGGGCAGGGGGGCGCGTATGGCGCTGCTGCCCTGGGTGCGGCTTAGCCAGGCACCCAGCAGCAGTAGGAAGGGAGCCAGCATCATTACCCGGGTCAGCTTGGCGATGACCGATACCTGGGCGATGTCTGCGCCCATGGCGCTGCCGGCGGCGACGACCTGGGCAACCTCATGAATGGTAGCGCCGGTATAGATGCCCATCGCCTGAGGACTCAGACCCAACAGGGGATAAAGTAACGGATAGAGGAACATGGCCAGGGTGCCAAACAGCACTACAGTTCCGACCGCAACCGTGGTTTGCTGCGGTCTGGCTCGTACCACCGGCTCGGTGGCCATAATAGCGGCGGCGCCGCAGATGGCCGAGCCCGAGCCTACCAGCAGGCTGGTGGGCACATCCAGGCCTAACCAGCGGCGGCCCAGCAGGTAGGCGATGACCAGGGTGGAGGCGAGCATGATAAAATCCACCAGCAGGGCGGCCTGACCCACATCGGCAATCTGCTGCAGGGTGATGTTGATGCCGTAGAAGGCCACGCCGATGCGCAGCAATCGTTTCTTACAGAATTCCAGGCCCGATTGACGATCCCCTTGTGCCAGCATGGGCAGCAGGTTGCCCAGCAACAGGCCCAGTACTATGGCGAAGATCAACGGGCTAACTCCCAGCGCAAGCCGGCTGGACAAAAACAGACTGATGGCGGACAGCAAGCCGGCCAGGGCAATACCGGGAACAAGCGCAAACATGACTATCTCCTTATCACTGGGGTCATAGGCATGCTATGCGCTTGTCGATGGTAATGAAAATTGAAGTTTTTTAGTTCTTTTATAAATTTAATTGATATGTTGGGCTCTGGCCCCGCTGGTACTCCCGGATAAAGTCGATAAACGCCTGCTCGGCCCCGGACAGCCGGCGCTCGCCGGGCCAGGCCAGACACAGTCCAGGAAGTAGGGGTCGGCAGAGGGGACGGCATACAGATCCGGGTCGTCCTCGATCGCCATACACAGAAAACTGGTGATGGCAAAGCCCTGACTACCACCGCCTTCAACAAGGAAATAAGGTTGCTTTCAAAGCCGATATGGGGGCAGAGATCGGCCTGCCGTGCCTCCCGCACGATATACTCCCGATGAAAAAACCGTGGCGAAACACCGCCAGCTCCTGTTGCAGAAATTCATGCAGATGAATATGGGGCCGGTGCCGGACCCTGCTGGGCGCCTTCGGCCTGCTGGCGGTGGGCAACCTGGGCCTGTTGAGCGGCAGTCTGCCGCTGATCCTGCTGGCATTGCTGACCGACAGTTTTGCCTTCTTCCTGGCCATGCCTGTGCCAGCAGCTGGGTGGGCCGCAGCGTGCAGCATCACAGGGTGCTGGCCTCGTCCCTGTATCTGGTGTTTTACTATCTGGGAGCCAGCCTGGGCGGCTTGTACCTCTATCCCTTCTGGAACAGAGGCGGGCTGGCCGGCGTGGCTTGGGGCACGATGGGGGGGCTGATGGTGACCGCGGGCTTGCGCCTGCTGAGGCAGGAACAGACAACAACGTTAACAGCGATAAGCCATAAGCTATAAGCGAAACAGCACCGTCTGTGGGGACCAATTTATTCGGGGAATCTTGCTATCGATTGCGGGCTCCCGTTGAAGTGAGGTCTTCAAACGATTTTGGTCCGTTACCGCTGCTTGTCTGCTAACCAGTAATCCTCGGGCACCGGCACTACCAGCCCCCGGTCCTTTTCCTCGGCGATGATCTCGGCCAGGCTACGCTGATGAAACTTGACCTGATAGGGGGGCAGGGCCAGGCTCAGCTCGGCGGGGGACTGGGCCAATCCCTTGGTGTTGAAGGGCACGTGGGGGTTGGCAGCCAGCAACCGATGCAGGTCTTCAACCACCAGTTCACCGTGCTCCAGGCCAGTGAGGTGCTGCTTGCCCGGTTTGGGCGCCGCCAATTCCAGGCAGGGGATGGGGCCGAATTGGCTGGCGATGGGGCTGTGCAAGGCATAGGTGATGATGGGGCGACCTCCTATCATGCCCTCGACCAGGTTTTCCCCATAAGCCAGCAGGGCCGCACGCAACCTCAGGTATTGGCGGTTGCTGTCGGCCCGGTAGCAGATATGGTCCATTTGGCCGAGCCCGGGCTGGAGTCGGTGCCGGGCCAGTCCCTCCTCAAGGGCCAGGAGAAAGTTGTCGATATCGCCTAACAGGGCGGATAAGGCGGGGGTTTCGGTGCTCACTGTGCCGTTTCCTCTTCGGGTGCTGTCGGGTTGCGGGGTTCGGGCGGCGGGCCGCCTGTTGCAGGCCCTGTCGAAGCCCGCCCGTCCGGGACGGATGTTAACCCAGAGCGAGGTGCCTTGGCGACCGAGGTTGTCTGTTAGGCAGCGCAATCTTCGGTCTCACACGGAGATCGGCAGAGGATATTTTCTCAGGGTCTGATAGTATTAACTCAATTCCCCTAATCAGTCGAAACCATGAAACTGCAACAGCTGCGCTATATCGTCGAAGTCGCCAATCACAGCCTCAATGTGTCTGCCACGGCGGAAAGCCTGTTTACTTCCCAGCCCGGGATCAGCAAGCAGGTACGGATGCTGGAAGATGAGTTGGGGATCCAGGTTTTCGAGCGCAGCGGCAAGCACCTGACCCAGATCACCCCCGCCGGGCAGGATATTATCCGTATCGCCAGCGAGATCCTGGGTAAGGTCGAGAGTATCAAGGCGGTGGCCAGCCAGCATACCCACCCGGATCAGGGTACTCTCAACATCTCCACCACCCATACCCAGGCCCGGTATGCCCTGCCGGATGTGATCAAAGGGTTTATCGCCCGTTACCCCAAGGTCTCCCTGCATATGCACCAGGGTACGCCGGTGCAGATCAGCGAATCCGTTGCCAAGGGGACCTCCGACTTTGCCATTGCCACCGAAGCCCTGCATCTGTATCAAGACTTGATCATGTTGCCTTGTTATCACTGGAACCGTTGCATACTGGTGCCGAAGGGCCATCCCCTGGCCGCCATCGGCCAGCCAACCATTGCGGATATCGCCAAGTATCCGCTGGTGACCTATGTGTTCGGTTTTACCGGTCGCTCCGAGCTGGATACTGCTTTTTCCCGGGCCGGCTACGAGCCCAAGGTGGTGTTTACCGCCACCGACGCCGACGTGATTAAAACTTATGTGCGGCTGGGAGTCGGTATCGGTGTGCTGGCCAGCATGGCGGTCGACCCCGTGCAGGACAGCGATCTGGTGGCCCTGGACGCCAGCCATCTGTTTGCCTCCAGTACCACCAAGATAGGCTTTCGGAAGGGGACCTTCCTGCGTAGCTACATGTATGACTTTATGGAGCGCTTTGCCCCCCACCTGACCCGGGAGCGGGTTGACAGGGCCATTTCACTGAAGGCACCGGACGAGATTGACAGGCTGTTCGAAGGCATAGAACTGCCTTATCGGTAATGGGAGAAGAGCTTCCAGCAGGGATAGTAGGAGGCGCGACCCCGCGGTGAGTTGGCAGCAATGCCATCAAGATGTAGGGACAGGAAGCTTGTCCCCGGACTCACTGGCTCATGCCATTTAATATCCTGCGGATATTATCGCGGCGGGGTCGACGCTCCCACAGCAAGCTCAAAAACCGGCAGATGACCCTGTGGGAGGCGCGACCTCGCGGCGAGTTGGCAGCAATGCCATCCCGGCTTCCGGCTTATTTACCCAGACCCTTGCCCGCGTCTTTCCTGGCGATCAGCTCAATCTTGTAACCGTCCGGATCTTCCACAAAGGCGATCACAGTAGTGCCGCCCTTGACCGGGCCCGGCTCGCGGGTCACCTTGCCGCCGGCGGCGCGGATGGCCTCGCAGGTGCCATGGATATCGTCCGCCTCGATGGCGATATGGCCATAGGCGGTACCCAGTTCGTAGGCGGTGGTGCCCCAGTTGTAGGTCAGCTCCAGCACGGCCTCGTCTTTTTCATCCCCATAACCGACAAAGGCCAGGGTATATTTATATTCTTCGTTTTCGCTGGTTCTGAGCAATTTCATACCCATCACCTTGGTATAGAACTCGACCGACGTTTGCAGGTTACCGACCCGCAGCATGGTGTGCAGAATACGCATGTGTATTACTCCCAATGTATAAAAATCAGTCCGCGATGCTTGTTTCACCCGTTTTAGTATGGTGTCTGTGATATTCGGCCCGGTTAACTATCCGGATATACCTTGTCCTTGAACTCGCATAAATCCTCGATCACGCAGGATCCGCAGCGGGGCTTGCGCGCCACGCAGGTATAGCGCCCATGGAGGATAAACCAGTGGTGCACGTCCTGCTTGAATTCCGCCGGTACCCACTTGAGCAGCTGGCGTTCTACCTCATCGACATTCTTGCCGGGCGCAAAGCGGGTTCGGTTGGCTACCCGGAAGATATGGGTGTCGACGGCGATGGTCGGCCAGCCGAAGGCGGTGTTGAGCACCACATTGGCGGTCTTGCGTCCGACCCCGGGCAGGGCCTCGAGTGCCTCGCGATTCTCCGGCACCTCGCCCTGGTGCCGCTCAAGCAGGATGGCGCAGGTCTTGATGATATTTTCCGCCTTGGAATTAAACAGCCCGATGGTCTTGATATAGTGCTTTAGCCCGTCCACGCCCAGGGCCAGGATGGCCGCCGGGGTATTGGCCACCGGATACAGCCTGGCGGTGGCCTTGTTAACCCCGACGTCGGTCGCCTGGGCCGACAGGATCACAGCGATCAGCAGCTCGAACGGGTTGCTGTAGTCCAGCTCGGTGGTGGGGTGGGGGTTTTCGGCCCGCAGTCGTTCCAGTATTTGTCTGCGTTTGTCTTTATTCACAATAAACTGCTCTTGGTCATCTTCACAATGAGGTGATCCGCGCCCGGGTTACTTCCGCCTTGGGGGCCGGAGCCCGCCGAGCCGCCAACCGGGCATCCAGCCAGTTCTTGGCGGCAATCAGCAATCCCAGGCCGATAAAGGCGCCGGGCGGCAGAATCGCCAGCAGGAAGCCGTTGTCCAGGTGCAGCACATCGATCCTCAGGCCCCGGGCCCAGTCACCCAGCAGTAGCTCGGCGCCGTCAAACAGGGTGCCCTGGCCGAGCAGCTCACGCAGTCCGCCCAGCACCAACAGGACGGCGGTAAAGCCCAGACCCATCATCAGGCCGTCGAGGGCAGCCAGGGCCGGGGTGGTCTTGGAGGCAAAGGCTTCTGCCCGGCCGATGATCACGCAGTTGGTGACGATCAGCGGGATAAAGATGCCCAATGACTGATACAGGCCGTAGGTATAGGCGTTCATCAGCAGCTGCACACTGGTCACCAGGCTGGCGATGATCATCACATAGATGGGAATGCGCACTTCGTTGGGGACCCAGCGGCGCACCAGGGACACGGTCAGGTTGGAACCGATCAACACCAACAGGGTGGCGATGCCCAGCCCCATGGCGTTGGTCAGGGTACTGGTCACCGCCAGTACTGGACACAGCCCCAGGATCTGCACCAGCGCCGGGTTATTGCCCCACAGCCCCTGGCGAATAATCTCGCGATGCTGTTCTGTCATAGCGATGCTCCGCAGCGGGGGGCCTGGGCCAGCAGCGCCGGCTGCTGGTCGACCATCAACAAGACATTGCGTACCGCCTTGACGACGGCGCGCGGGGTAATGGTGGCGCCGGTAAAGGCGTCGAACTGGCCGCCGTCGTTGCGCACCGCCCAGCGGGCATCGTCTTCGCCCTGCAGAGCCATGCCGTCGAACGACAGCAACCAGGAGGATTTTTTCAGCTCGATCTTGTCACCCAGTCCGGGTGTTTCGTTATGGTTGAGCACCCGCACCCCGGACAGCCGGCCGTCGGCCTGAACACCCACCACCAGCTTGATGGCGCCGCTGTACCCATCGGGCGCTATGGTCTCGATGGCGTATCCCTGATGTGCACCGCCCTTGACCGCTTTGAAGACGGGCAGGGCCTCGCCGGTGCCCAGATACTCTTCATTGGCAACCAGTACACAGTGGTCAAACAGGGATTCATCATGGCTGTCTTCGGGCAACAGCTCATTGAGCACCAACAACAGCTGGGCCTGCTCCTGCTCTACTATGGTATCCCGTGTCAGGCTGTGGGTCACCGCCACAAAGGCGGTACAGGCCAGGGCAAAGGCAGCCAGTACCAGACCATTTCTTCTCATCATGGCAAGCATTAGCAAGATCCTCCGAGATACCATGGTGGCAGGGTTCGGGCCAGGACAACATCATCTCGTCTCATCGTGGCGAACATCAGCGCGACTCTCCGTAGGTTCTGGGCTTGGTCAGGGCGTCGATCATGGGCACCGTCATGTTGGCCAGCAGCACCGCAAAGGCAATGGCATCCGGGTAGCCGCCGAAGGTACGGATCAGGTAGACAAGCAAACCGATCAGCACCCCGTAGATCAGTCGGCCTTTAAAGGTGGTTGAGGCCGATACCGGATCAGTGGCGATAAAGAAGGCACCGATCATGGTCGCGCCGGATAACAGATGCATCAAGGGGGAAGCCGCCCCATCGGGAGATGCCAGGAAGCCAATCAGGCTGAATACCAGCAGGCTGGCGAGGATGGCCAGCGGAATCGGCCAGCTGATCAACCGCAGCCGCAGCAGTGCCAGTCCCCCCGCCAGGTAGGCCAGGTTGACCCATTGCCAGCCAACGCCGGCCAGCGCCCCGAAAATCGGGTTGGTGAGAATTTCGGCGCTGGTGTGGCCCTGGGTCAGCCCTGTTTTCAGGGTATCCAGCGGGGTGGCCATGGTGGTGCCGTCGGCCAGCTCACGCAGCTGGTGGGGACTGAAGCCATCCAGGGTAAAGCCGGTAAAGATGGCGGACAGGGTATCCATCAGGGTAAGGGAATGACTCAGCAGCCCGGTCGGGGGCAGCCAGCCGGTCATCGGCAGGGGAAAGGACACCAGCAACAGCACATAGGCGACCATGGCGGGATTAAACAGGTTCTGACCCAGACCGCCATAGAGTTGCTTGGCGACGATAATGGCGAAGGCAGTGCCGATCACCACCAGCCACCAGGGTGCCAGGGGAGGCAGGGCTATGCCGATCAGCAAAGCGGTCAGCAGGGCTGAATTATCCTTGATGGCAGCCATGGAGCGGCCCCTGAGCCTGAGCACCAGGGCCTCGGCGCCATAGGCGGTGAGCACGGCCATTCCTATCTGGATCAGGGTGCCCCAGCCAAAAAACCACCATTGGGCCAGTATCCCGGGGATCAGGCAGTAACCGACCCGCAGCATCAGGGTGCTGGTTGCCAGGCGGGTATGGTCGTGGGGAGAGCTTGTAACATTAAACGCCATTATTGCTCTTCTTTATGGTCTTGGGTGGATGAATCGGCCGCCAGGGCGGCTTTTTTGGCCTTGGCCCGGGCGACGGCCGCGCGAATGGCGGCCTTCTTTGCTGCGTCCGCCTTGCTGTCGTCGGTTTCGCCGGGCGCGGGACTCCTGTCGGCGGGCGGCTCGGTCGCTTCGGTCTGCGCTGCCTTGCGGGCCTTGGCACGGGCGACGGCGGCGGCTACCGCGGCCTTCTTGGGGTCGGTTTCCCCGGCATCGGCGACCGTTTCGCGGCCGGCGGACGGTTCGGTCGCTTCGGGCTGTGCTGCCTGGGCGGTCTTGCGAGCCTTGGCGCGGGCGATGGCGGCGGCCACCGCGGCCTTCTTGGGGTCGGTTTCCCCGGCATCGGCGACCGTTTCGCGGCCGGCGGAAGGTTCGGTCGCTTCGGGCTGTGCTGCCTGGGCGGCCTTGCGGGCCTTGGCGCGGGCGATGGCGGCGGCCACCGCGGCCTTCTTGGGATCGGTGTCTCCGGCCTCGGCGACCGTTTCGCGGCCGTCGGGCGGCTCGGTCGCTTCGGTCTGTGCTGCCTGGGCGGCCTTGCGGGCCTTGGCGCGGGCGATGGCGGCGGCCACCGCGGCCTTCTTGGGATCGGTGTCCCCGGCCTCGGCGGCGGGCTCGCCACTTGCCGCCTCGCTTGATGCAGGCGGTTCCGCCTGGGCGGCTTTGCGGGCCTTGGCGCGGGCGATGGCGGCAGCCACCGCGGCCTTCTTGGGATCGGTGTCCCCGGCCTCGGCGGCGGGCTTGTTGCTTGTTGCCTCGCTTGGTGCGGACGGTTCCGCCTGGGCGGCCTTGCGAGCCTTGGCGCGGGCGATGGCGGCGGCCACCGCATCTTTCTTGGGATCGGCGGTGTCGCCCTGGGGCTCTGCATCCATCCGGACATCGGCTTGTCCGGCGGCGGCCTGCTTCTGTTCTCGCTTGCGACGGGCCTCTTCCTTGCGGGCGGCGCGGGCGGCAGCCATATCCTGCGGTTGCTCGGGGGCGGCCTGCTTGGCCTTGACCCGCGCCAGGGCCTGAGCCACCGGATCCTCTCCGCCGGCGGCCACCTGTTCGGCCATGCGCGCCTTGCGCTCGGCAGCGGCCTTTTCCTGGCGTGCCTGGCGCTCGGCTTTTTCCCGGGCCAGCCGGGCCTGCCGGGCCTCGAAGCGGTGCTTGGCCCGTTCTGCCAGTTCCGCATCCCGTTCGGCCTGGCGGATGTCGGCCTTGGCGACCCGGTAATACTGTACCAGGGGGATCTGGCTGGGGCAGACATAGGCACAGGCGCCGCATTCGATACAGTCGAACAGGTTGTGGTCGTTGAGCTTGTCGTGCTCCTTGGCCCTGGCATACCAATACAGTTGCTGGGGCAACAGGTTGGCGGGGCAGGCATCGGCGCACTGGCTGCAGCGGATGCAGGCCAGTTCGGCCTCCGGCTCCGGCAGTTCCCGCAGGCTTGGCGCCAGCAGGCAGTTGCTGCCTTTGATGATGGGGGACTGGGCGGTGTGCAGGGTAAAGCCCATCATGGGTCCGCCCATGATGATGCGTTGCCGGGGCTCGGGCTCGAGCCGGAACTTGTCCAGCAGGTAGCGCACCGGGGTACCGATACGCACCCAGGCATTGCCCTGCTCGCCAAAGCAGTCGCCGGCCAGGGTTACCACCCGCTGGATAAGCGGCTCATCATCTATGATGGCGCGCTTGACCGCGAAGGCGGTACCGACATTTTGCACGACAATACCGATATCCGCGGGCAGGCCGTTGTGGGGGACCTGTCGGCCGGTGATCACCTCGATCAGCTGTTTTTCACCGCCGGAAGGATATTTGGTGGGCACGGACACCACCAGCACCTCCTGGTTACCGTTGGCAGCCTTCAGGGCGGCGATGGCCTCGGGTTTGTTGTCCTCGATGGCAATTACCGTCAAGGCCGGCCGCACTATATGGCGCAGGATCTCGATACCCTGCAGGATTTCCTGGGCGTGTTCACGCATCAGGCGATCATCGGCGCTGATATAGGGCTCGCATTCCACCCCATTGATGATCAGGGTCTCGATGGCCTTCTTGCGTGGCCGGAGTTTGACATGGGTCGGAAAGCCGGCACCGCCCAGGCCGGTGATGCCGGCCTCATGGATGCGCTCGAGCAGCACGTCAGCCTCCAGCACCCGGTAGTCAGCCACCGGAAAGCGGGGCCGCCACTGGTCTTGGCCGTCGGGTTGCAAAATAATGCAGGGGCCGTCGAGCCCGGAGGGATGGGACAGGGGCCTGGCCTCGATGGCGGTGATGATCCCGGAAGTGGGGGCATGCACCGGTATCATCATGGGATTTAGTGGCTCGGTCAGCGGCTCTCCCTTCAGTACCTTGTCGCCGACGGCCACCCGGATCTGGGCCGGCTGGCCGATATGCTGGCGTACCGGCAAGACCAGCTCGGGCGGCAGTCCGGCGTCGACAATCGGGGTTTGATTGGCGGCGGTTTTTCGTTCGGGCGGATGTATCCCCCCATGGAAGCGATGCAGTTTACCTTGGGTCAAATCGTGCAACAGGGACATCTTACTCTACCTGTTTGATGGCGATGGGTTGCAGTTGCCATTTCCAGTTATCGGGGGTGACGGGCACGGGGATCATTTCGATACAGTCGGTGGGGCAGGGATCCACACAGAGGTCGCAACCGGTGCATTCATCCTTGAGCACCGTATGCATGGCCTTGGTGGCGCCGACGATGGCGTCGACCGGGCAGGCCTGGATGCACTTGGTGCAACCGATGCACATGTCTTCATGGATAAAGGCGACTTTTTTCTCGGGTGAGGCGGCTTCCGCCTCGCCCATCGGCTGGGGCTCGACCCCCATCAGATCGGCAATCTTGCGCATGGTGGCGTCGCCGCCGGGCACGCACTTGTTGATATTGTCGCCCTCGGCCACCGCTTCGGCATAGGGCCGGCAGCCGGGATAGCCGCACTGGCCGCACTGGGTCTGGGGCAGCAGCTCATCCAGTTGTTCGACGATCGGGTCGGCCTCAACCTTGAACTTGACGGCGGCAAATCCCAGGATCACGCCGAAGATCAGGGCCAGCAGGGCCAGTACCAGGATAGCGATTAGAAGGTGACTCATACTACAATTTTACCAGTCCGGTGAATCCCATAAAGGCCAGGGACATCAGGCCTGCGGTGATCATGGCCAGTGCCGCGCCCCTGAAGGGAGCCGGTACATCGGCACCCGCCAGCCGCTCGCGCATGGCGGCAAACAGCACCAGCACCAGCGAAAATCCCAGCGCCGCGCCAAAGCCGTACACCAGGCTTTGCATGAAATTATGACGTTCGTTGATATTGAGCAGGGCCACGCCTAATACCGCACAGTTGGTGGTGATCAGCGGCAGGAAGATCCCCAGCAGGCGGTAAAGGGTCGGGCTGGTCTTGTGCACCACCATCTCGGTGAACTGCACCACCACGGCGATCACCAGAATAAAGGACAGGGTGCGCAGATAGAGCAGGTCCAGCGGCAGCAATATATACTGGTTGACCAGGTAGGAGCAGGCGGCCGCCAGGGTCAGCACGAAGGTGGTGGCCATGCCCATGCCGATGGCGGTCTCCAGCTTGCCGGAGACCCCCATAAACGGACAAAGCCCGAGGAATTTAACCAATACAAAGTTGTTGACCAGCACGGTGCCGACAAACAACAACAGATATTCAGACATGTTCACTCAGCAAGATTGAATCGCTGGCCCATTATCGGACTTTATGGCGCGTTTAACAATGCCGACCGCGGCCGGCAACGGGGGTGATAAGGCCTTGTTGTTCATTAATTATGCCGGCGCCTTGCCGCTCGGCCGGGGGGACCAAGGTCGTGCACAGCGGCATTGGCTTCGTTATGAGAAGGTATTGATCAACATACCGATCACCGCCACGGTACAGAGCAGCAAGGAGCCGTAGTGCATCACCGGTCTGGATACCAGGTGCAGGGTGCGGGCCGCCAGCCAGTTACCGATAATGGCGGCGGGCACCAGCGGCAGGGAAAGCTGCAGGTGGTACAGGGTAAAGTAACCGCCCAGGACCAGGGCCGCGACCGACATCAGGGTGGACACCACGAAGAAGCCGGCCAGGTTGGCGCGGATGCGGTGCATATCGGCACCGTGCATCACCAGTACCATGGGCGGGCCACCGATGGTGGTGCTGGTGCCCATGACCCCCGACAGAAAGCCAGCGATGGCCAGGTTGGTGCGGGTCATGGGCAGGGCGATATCCTTGAGCCGTACCAGAATACCGAGCATGATCACCAGGGCGATCAGTATCGCCAGTATCTGCTGAGAGACCATCGCCAACAGCAAGACCCCGAGGGCACTGCCAGGCACCCGGGCTACCAGGGCCGGCACCAGTAGATTGAGTTCCAGCCCCTTGCGAAAGCGCCAGCCGTTGACAAGGCACATCACCAGCAGCACAAATGACAGGGGGCCTGGCACCAGGTCGGGATCCAGGTAAAACAGGATGGGGGCGGCGATGATCGCCATGCCAAAGCCGATGGCGGTCTGCACATAGGCACCGGTAAGGCAGGCCAGGCCGGCCAGGGCTAAAGTCGTATAGTCCAAGTTCGGGCTCTTCTTGGTTGCATGATTGGCGGATAGGGACCGGCTCGAAACCGGTTAGGAAGATGATAGCAGCAGGCCTGTCGCTAATACCAGCCAACCTGGCGTCTGGCGTCAGCGATTGGTGGCGTTTGGCTTAATCCTGCAGTCGGTATCGGGAAAGAAGGGGTTCGTTCATTAGCTTCGTGGGAGCGTATAGCGGGTTGTGACCGGGATGAGTGTCGGCATTCCCGTGCGGTGCACGGGGATGCCGTGAAGCAGTCACTCAGAACAGGGTATTGGACAGCTGGTACATTTCTTCGTTGAAGGGGCGTTTCAGGTGCTTGATGCAGTCAATGATATCGTGATGCACGATATGATTGTTCTGCAGGCCGACACAGCGGCCACCGTAGCCTTCGAGCAGCAGCTCTACCGCCCTGGCGCCCATGCGACTGGCCATTATCCTGTCCTGGGCGGTGGGGGTGCCGCCGCGCTGGATATGGCCGAGGATGGTCGCCCGGGTATCCCGGCCGGTGGCGGCCTGAATTTGCCGGGCCAGTTCGTTCACATCGCACACGTTCTCGCAGATGGCGACAATGGCGTGTTTCTTGCCTTTGATCACCCCTTCATGGATTTGCTGAAGCAGCTGCTCCTGATCGAAGGCGATTTCCGGCACGATAACGTACTCCGCGCCCCCGGCCACGGCGGCGGAGGAAGTGAGGTCGCCACAGTGGCGGCCCATGATCTCCACCACCGAAATACGGTTATGGGAGCTGCAGGTATCCCGCAACCGGTCGATGGCTTCGACCGCCACATTGAGCGCGGTATCGAAACCGATGGTGTAGTCGGTGCCGGCAATGTCGTTGTCGATGGTGCCTGGGATACCGATGCAGGGAAAGCCCATCTCGGTCAGCCGCATGGCGCCCATATAGGAGCCATCACCGCCGACCACCACCAGGGCGTCGATGCCGTGCTTCTTCAGGTTTTCGACCGCTTCCACGCGGACCTTTTCTTCCTTGAACTCGGGGAAGCGGGCCGAGCCCAGGAAGGTGCCGCCGCGGGTGATCACATCGGAGACGCTGTGCCGGTCAAGCGGTTGGATCTCGTCCCGATGCAGACCCAGGTAGCCGCTGTGAATGCCGAATACTTCCAGGCCGTGATGCAGGCCGGTACGGACCACGGCCCGGATGGCCGCGTTCATGCCCGGGGCATCACCGCCACTGGTCAGTACACCGATTCGTTTAATCATAATAGCCTCGGTATTGCAGGTATCTAGCTTCCGGCACGCCATGACGGCGCACCGGTCAGATCAAGGGAATGTCGGTTTGTGTAGTAAAATTACCAAAAAAACCGACAAAAACTCAAGCCGCTGCGCTAATAATGGCAGCAAATTCGTCTGCCTGCAGGGCGGCGCCGCCGACCAGGGCGCCGTCGATATCCGGCATGGCGAACAGGCCGGCGGCGCTGGCGCCCTTCACCGAGCCGCCGTAGAGGATCTGCACGGCGGTTGCAACATTGTCGTCCTGGCGGGCCAGAAAGGCGCGGATGGCGGCGTGTACGCTCTGGGCAATCTCGGGGGTAGCGGTCTTGCCGGTACCGATGGCCCAGACCGGTTCGTAGGCGATGACCGCACTGGCCAGGGCCTGGATGCCGCTGTGGGCGATCACCGCCTGCAGCTGACGCTCGACCACCTCTTGGGTCTGCCCTGCCTCGAACTGCTCCAGGGTTTCACCTATGCACAATACCGGCACCAGGCCCGCGTCCTGGACAGCGGCGAACTTGGCCGCCACCTGGGCGTCGCTCTCGCCGTGCAGGGTGCGGCGCTCGCTGTGGCCGACCAGCACATATTCGACCCCGAACTCCTGGTACATTGCCGGCGAGTTTTCACCGGTAAAGGCGCCCTGGGTGTGGATATCGGCGTCCTGGGCACCCAGTTGAATGTTACTGTCGGCCAGCTCCTGCTGGGCCTGCCCCAAGAACAGCACGGGAGGACAGACGGCCACCGCCACCTGGCTGGCCGCTTCGGCGGGCCCCTTGAGGGCGGTAAGCAGTTCCTGTACCAGGGTCTTGCTGCCGTTCAGCTTCCAGTTACCCATTACCAGTGTTTGTCTCATGAGTTGTTTCCTTTTGGTTAAATGTCGCCATTATATGGTGTGAATCCGGGGGCGGCCAGCCGGTACGCCCAAAATGATGTAATTTTTCTTCTTTTGTCGGTTTCAAGTCAAGTCGGGGCTTCCCTTAAAAGTAATGCTGCAGCCGCAGCCAGGCGCTGCCCAGGTATTCGTGCCAGGCAGTTTCGCTGCGCCACAGGTAGCGGGCCCGGGGCAGATAGCTGTAGGAGGGCAGCCCGGCCCGGCTTTCCTTGGCCAGGTGGCCGACCGGGGCGGCATGGGGCCGGCTGCCCGCTGCGGCGAACAGGGCCATGGCCCTCGGCATATGGCTGGCGGAGGTCACCAGCAGTGCCTGCCTTTGGTCGATCAGGGGGCTGACCAGGCTGGCCTCTTCCGCCGTGTCCTTCGGTTGCGGCAGCTGCAGCAGGCGTTCGGGCGCCACGCCCAGGGCCTGGGCCACCTCCCCGTAGAGCTCGGCACTGGACATGGCCTCGCCCCCGCTGTAGCCGGTGAGGATCAGCCGGGCCTCCGGATACAGATGCGCCAGCCGGACGCCTTCGGTAATCCGTGCCAGCCCCGCCTGGCTCAGCCGGCTCAACAGCGGCAGGCCGGGATCGGCGACCACCGCCGCGCCCAGCACGATAATATCATCCGGGACCGGAGCGGAGGCCTGCTGATGGGGGGGATAGCGGGATTCCAGGGGGCGGAGCAGGGCATTGGCCACCGGCCGGGTAGCAAGCAGCAGCAAGGCTGTCAGCGACAGCAGCATCAAGGCGCTTCCACTGCGCTTGTGCCTATTTAATAGCATTATCAACCCTAAAAAGCCCAGGACAAGCAGCAGAGGTAGCGGTAATAACAGGCTACCCAGCCATTTTTTCGCCAAAAACATCGTCTCCATGCACGCACACATTTGTTAACCGTATAGGTTGTGCCAGAATAGCCTCCCCGGACTCAGCAAGAAACACCAAGGTGAGAAGAAAAACCAAGGTTAAAAGCAATACCAGCTTTGATGGCAAGAGCCATACCTTTGCGCGCAATATCTACGGTACCACCAAGGGCCGCATTCGGTTGGCGGTGTTGAGCCGGGATATTGACGAACTGCTGACCGGCTTGCCGGATCGGCCGCTGCGCATTCTGGATGCGGGCGGCGGCTTTGGCCCCCTGTCGCAACCGCTGGCGGCGCGCGGGCACAAGGTGGTGTTGTGCGACTTGTCCGGCGAAATGCTGGCGCTGGCCCGAGAGCAGGTCGAGGAAAAGGGACTGCTTGGGCAATTTGAGTTTATTCAGGCGCCGATTCAGTCGTTGAGTGTTGAAGACCTGGGCCAATTCGACCTGATCCTGTGCCATGCGGTGCTGGAATGGGTGGAACAGCAGGCCCGCTTGCTGGCCTGTCTGCAGGCGCTGCTGGCGGACGGCGGTCATCTGTCACTGATGTTCTACAATCGCAACGGCCTCTTGTATCACAGCCTGGTGATGGGCCACTTTGATTACGTACACGCCGATCTGGTCAAGAAACGACGCCAGAAGCTGACACCGGGCTGGCCCTGCAAACCCGATGAGGTTTACCGGTGGCTGGGCGAGCTGGGCTTTGTTATAACCGGACGCAGCGGGGTGCGGGTGATCCACGACTACATGGTGGAGAAGCATATCCGGGTGGAACAGGCGGACGAGGTGATTGCCATGGAGCTGGCGCACGCCCGCCAGGAGCCCTTCCTGCACCTGGGGCGCTATATTCACGTGCTGGCGAAGAAAGGCGACTGAGCATCCTGGAACAAGCAAGCGACGGAGTAAGAGACAGCGCAATCGACACGGCCTATAAGATGACACTCGCTGTTTCGAAAAACAGTTGCCGTTTCTCGATCCCGCGCGCTGCATGGGAAGGCAACTGTCAGGCAATGCCAAGGTGTGCCTGGAGGGGACCGGGTTCGGCTCCGCCAGCCAGCCCATGCGAGGGTCGAAAAACGCGCCTGCTGGTTCGGCATTCCCGTCATCTGGCGGTCAGATGGCATGAACATGCAAACAGGGATTAACGGTGAGTCGGCGGAGTAACGCCTGCACCCTCTGTCCATCGTTATCAAAACAAGAACCGAAGAGAGCTGCGAGATGACGGAAATGTCCCGTACCCTGCCGGACTGGATTGGCTGGGTCAGAGAGGAAAACCTGGGGCTTAACCTGCCCCCGGAACGGCTGGCCTTCCTGCTGGCGATTCAGGTATTCGGCCGCGGCGGAGAGCAGCCACAGCTGAGCGAGGCCGAGCTGCACCATGCTTTCGGCTATGTCAGCAAGGGCTTCGAGCAGGCCGATGACACTCTGGCCAGCCGGGCCAACAACGCCATCAACGATCTGGTGCGCCAACGGCTGCTTAGCCGTTTTCAGGGAGAGCCGGGGGAGGGCGACAGCCGGTACCGGCTGACGCGTCTGGGCGTGGCCATCGTCGAGTTTTTTGCCGCCCAGCGTGAGCTGAGCCAAATCAGGCTTTCTCTGCAGCTGGAGCAGATTGCCCGGGATCTGGACAAGGTGGCCGCGGCCATTGCCACCGATCCGGACCCGCAGGTGTGGGCCCAGGAGGTAGAGGGCCGTCTCAAGTATTCGGTGGCCGAGCAGCTGGCACGTATCGACGACACCCAGCGCGCCATGGACGAACAGCAGAATGCGGTCAAGGCCAACATTGCTGCCCTGCTCAACAAGAACTGGCACGAGGCCATCAGCGCCTGTGAACAGCTGTTGCGCGAAACCGGCCTGACCCTGCGCGAACTGCAGGATACCCTGGACAAGGCCGGCCACGGCCTGCAGCAGAGCCTGCTCAATATCGAGGAGCTGCTGCAGCAGGGCGAACGCGACGAGCCGCTGGCGACCCTGTGCCAGCAGCTGCAGGCCAGACTGGACGCCATCATCCAGTGGGGCAGCCAGTGCATCGAGTTGTGGGCCCGCTATGACCGTCATGTGCACCGTTTTATCCGCACCGCCATCGACATGGACAAGAACCGCGCCTTCAGCCAGCGGCTGCGGGAGTCCATCCGTCAGTTTGAACAGCACAACTGGCGGCTGTGCATCGCCCAGGCTCAGCCGCTGCTGGAACTGCGCGACGAAACCATGGCCGCCTATGCCGAAGAGGTGACCGGCGAGCTGCCGGTCGAACTGGAGTATCAGGACATGGTGGATGTGGCCGCCGAGCTGTCGGGGCGCATCCGCGACCATCTGCAGCCGTTTTCGGTTGCCGGCCGGCCGCTGGATCTGGCCGCCGTGCTCAAGGACTATCTGCACGATTACCCCCATCATCAACATTTCGATATTGCCCGCCTGCTGATCGACGAAGCGGTCAAGCTGGGCCATGCCAACGCCGAATGCCTGGGCGCCGCCCAGCCGGACTGGCAGCGCATCAATGCCCACGGGGCCAAGGTACAAGCACATGTTATCGACCAATACTGAACAAGCCCTGGATCCCAGACTGGCCCAGGCGATTGCCAACCCGCTGTTTCCGGCGCTGGACAACCAGCTGCGTGCGGGACGCCACATCAGTGCCGACGAGCTGGAACAGCATTCGCTGCTGCAGGAGTATTACCCGGAACTGGAAGCCTTCTATCAGCGCTATCATGTCGAACTGGTACGCGCCCCCGAGGGCTTTTACTACCTGCGCCCGCGCTCGACCAGCGAGCTCGGCACCGCCATCCTCTCGGAGCTGGAAATGCTGGTGGGCAAGGTGCTGTGCTACTTGTATCTGAGCCCTGACCGGCTGAGCAACGAGGGAGTGTTTTCCCTGCTCGACCTGCAGGAGGAAGTGTTGACCCTGGCCAACGAAGCGGCGCTACTGCGCATGGTCAACCAGCGTGCCGGCGGCAGTGATCTGGACAGGCGCAAGCTCGCCGACAAGTTGAAGAGCGCCATCCGCCGCCTCAAGCGCCTGGGCATGGTCAGTGCCGTGGGCAGCCAGGACAGGTTTCGCATTAGCGAGGCGGTGTTCCGCTTCGCCGCCGATGTGCGTAGCGACGAAGACCCGCGTGCGCTGCAGTTGCGCATGATTAAGGAAGGCGAGGCGGTAGCCGGCCACGACCAGGAAGAAGAGCAGGAGAACGAGCAGTGAGCACGCCAGAAACGCTTAGCACCTTCAGCAGAGGCAAGTTTCATTCCCTGACCATGGTCAACTGGAACGGTTTTTTTGCCCGTACTTTCGAGCTGGACGCCCTGGTGACCACCCTGTCCGGCGGCAATGGTGCCGGCAAGTCCACCACCATGGCGGCCTTTATCGCGGCGCTTATTCCCGATCTCAGCCTGCTGCACTTTCGCAACACCACTGAGGCGGGCAGCCAGTCCGGCAGCCGCGACAAGGGCCTGTACGGCAAATTGCAGCGCGGCCACTGCTATTCGCTGATCGAGGTGGATACCTCCCAGGGCGAGCGGGTCTGGTTTGGCGTGCATCTGGAGCAGGTGGCAAACCGGGACAACAAAGTCAACCTGACCCCCTTCAGCGTGCAGGGCATCAGGGCGGGCGATACCCCTACCGACCTGTTGTTGCACCGCCTGGACGACGGTCGCGGTCAGGTGCGCTCGCTGGGCGAGCTGAAGGCGGTAGCCCAGCAGGACGGGTTGCGCTTTGATCGCTTCGGTACTGTGTCCGACTATCACAACTTCCTGTTCGACACCGGCGTGACCCCGCGCAAACTCAAGGATCAGCGTGATCGGATCAAATTCTACCGGCTGATCGAGGCCTCCTTGTACGGCGGCATTTCCAGTACCATCAGCCGCAGCCTGAAAGACTACCTGCTGCCGGAAAACGCCGGCATCCGCAAGGCCTTCAGCGACATGGAGGCGGCTATCTTCGAGAACCGCCGTACCCTGGAGGCCATTCGCGAAACCCAGCGCCAGCGGGATCTGTTCCGCCAGTTGATCACCGAAACCACCCATTATGTGGCCGCCGACTATGTGCGCAACAGCGCCGAGAAGAAGCGGTTGTCGGAGCAGGCGCTGACGGCGCGCAAGGCCCTTGCCGAGGAACGTCGTATCCTGGCGGAAGAGCGGGAGCGGCTTGTCTACCTGGCCGACGAGCTTGAGCGGCTGGCCGCCCGGGAGCGTATGCTGACCGAAGAGCTGGACATCGCCTCCGAGCATCTGGCCCGGGTGCTGAGCGGGGTCAAGCTCAGCGAGAAAATCGCCGGCTACCAGCAGGAGCTGGACGAGCTCGAAGAAAAGCTGGCCATTCAGGAAGAAACCCTGGCAGAACTGCAGGATGAACACGATGAGGCGGCAGCCGGCAAGCTGGCGGCCGAAGAAGAGGTGGACAGTCTCAAGAGCCAGCTGGCCGACTACCAGCAGGCCTTGGATACTCAGCAGACCCGCGCCATCCAGTATCGCCAGGCCCGCCAGGCGCTGGGCGAAGCCAAGGTGCGTTGCGGCCTGCCGGAGCTGACTCCCGAGCAGGCGAAAGCCCAGGAGCTGGCCCACCAGCAGCGTGAGCAGGCGCTGACCGCCGTGGTGCTGGAACAACGCCAGCAGCTTTCCCTGGCCGAGGCGGCCCGCGCCCAATATGATCAGGCACTGGCATTGCTGCAGGCCATCGACGGTGAGGCTACCCGGACGTCGGCCTATGCCCGCGCCGGCCAGTTACTGGAGCAGGGGCGGGAATACCAGTCCCTGCTGGCACGGGACGGCGCCATTCGCCGCCAGTTGCAGGACGCCGAACAGGCCGCCGAAAAGCGTGACAAGGCCCGAGCCCTGCAGGACGAGCTGGCCCGCCAGGGCCGGCCGGTGCAGGATAACGCCGAGCTGGAGCTGCAGCTGGCGGAGCTGGACGAACAGAAGAGCGAGCTGGAAGAACAGCTGGCCGACTGCGCCGAAGACAGACGCCAGCTTCAGTCTCGCCTGGGACAGATTGCCCCCCGGGTGAGTGAACTGCGTGCAGCGGCGCCGGCCTGGCACAAGGCCCAGCAGCAATTGGAACGATTGCGTGAGCTATCAAAGCTGCCGCTGACCGACAGTAATGAGGTGACCGCCGCCATGCAGCAGGCGCTGCGCGATGAGCATCAGGCAGAACAAAGCAAGCAACAGGCACTGGCCGCCAAGCAGCGCCTGGAGCAGCAGATCCGCAGCCTGAGCAGTGGCTCGGATGCCGATCCGCGGCTGATTTCTCTGTGCGAGCAGCTGGGCGGCACCCTGCTGGCGGATGTGTACGACGACATCAATGTGGATGATGCCCCCTATTACGAGGCTCTGTATGGTCCGGCCCGCAATGGCATAGTGGTGGCCGACCCCCAGGCGGCGCTGGATCAGCTGCAGGCCCTGGAGTCCTGCCCGGCGGATGTGTATCTGATCCAGGGCAACCCAGACGCCTTCGACGAAGACCTGTTGCACGCCACCGAGCTGGAAGGCGCCATCTGGGTGAAAAATGGTGAACGCCAGCTGCGTTATTCCCGTTTTCCTGCCGAGCCCATGTTCGGCCGCGCCGCTCGCGAGGCGAAAATCGCGCAGTTGAGCACCGAGCTGGAAGCCGTCAGCGCCCGGTACGCCGAGGCCGCCTTTGCCCAGCAGAAGCACAGTCGTCTGTATCACCAGCTGAGCGACTTTGTTGGCCAGGGCATGCAACAGGCCTTTGCGCCCAGCCCCGACGAGGCGCTGGCGGAGCTGGCCGCCCAGCAGGATCAGCTGGAAGAAGAACTGGCCGCCATCGCCGGCCGGCTGGAGCAGTGGCAGGCCCGGCGCCACCAGCTGCGTGAGCAACAGGCGTTGCTGCACAAATTACTGCCGCTGGCGGATTTGTTGACCGATGATGGTCAGCAGCAGCGCCTGGACAGCGCCCGCGAAGAAATGACCCAGCTGGAAATCGCCCGCGACTTTATGGCCGCCCACGGCCAGCGGCTGGGCCGGCTGGCCGAGCAGGTGCAGGTGCTGCGTCAGGATCCCGCCGGTTTCGAGGCCCTGCAGCAGCAGGTGAGCGAAGTGGAAGCCGAGCTGAGTGATGCCCGTGATCGTACCTATGCCCTGACCCAGCTGGTGGCCCGGCTGCCACACCTGGCCTATGCGGATGCCGAACAGCTGCTGGATCAGAGCTCGGCGATGAATGACAGTCTCAAGGCGAAGCTGGTGCAGGCCATCGATGCCCGCCGCAAGGCCGACCTGCGCGCCGAGCAATTGTCCGGCCGGCTGACCGATGCGCTGCAGGCGCGTACCGCGCTGGTAACCGGCCGTGATGCCAGAAACAGCACCCTGAACGAATTCCGCGAAGAGTTGAGCGCCCTCGGCATTACCCTGTCTGCCGATATGGAAGACAAGGCCCGGGAGGCCAAACGGTCACTGGAAAGCGAACTGGTGCATACCCGTGGCAAGCGCAGCCAGACCGAGGCCCAGCGCCAGGTAAGCAAGCGCGAGATAGAATCCCTGAGCCAGCGGCTTGGCAAGGACGGCCAGGGCTATTTTGCTGCCCGCAGGGCACTGGTGGCCCACAAGGCCAGTTGGGCCAGGGTGGCACGGCTGGCGCGGGAACACGATGTGGAGCGGCGCCTGGCCCGGCCGGAACTGGCCTACCTTGATGCGGACGAGTTGCGCTCCATTTCCGACAAGGCGCTCGGCGCCCTGCGCATGGCGGTGGCCAACGATGAAGAGCTGCGCGATGCGCTGCGCCTCTCCGAAGGCAACCGTAGCACCCTGCAGAAGGTGCAGTTCTACATACTGGTGTTCCGTCACCTGAAGGCGCGCATTCGCCACGACATTATCCGGGCCGACGATCCGGTGGAGGCGCTGGAAGAGATGGAAGTGGAGCTGGGGCGGCTGGCGGACGAGCTGCAGTTGCGCGAAGGCCAGTTGTCGTTGTCGTCCGTTGAGGTGGCGGCCAAGATCAACACCATCATTCGCCGAGAGCAGAACCGTATTCGTCAGCTTAACCAGGGACTGCAGAATATCAGCTTCGGCCTGGTGGCAGGGGTGCGGCTGAACGTGAATATCCGCGACACCTACGGCCGTTTGCTTGAAGCGCTGAGCGACCCGGAGGGCCGTCATCAGGACCTGTTCAGCAGCAAGGAACTGAGCTTCTCCGAGGCAATGGGCAAGCTGTTCCAGCGGCTGAATCCGCAATTGGAGCAGAATGATCGTAGCCCGCAGGTGCTGGGCCAGGCATTGCTGGATTACCGCAACTACCTGGATCTGGACATAGAGGTACAGCGCGGCGCCGACGGCTGGCTGCGTGCCGAGAGCGGGGCCTTGTCGACTGGCGAGGCTATCGGTACCGGCCAGGCCATCCTGCTGATGGTGCTACAGAGCTGGGAGGAAGAATCCCGTCACCTGCGTTCGCGGGAGGTGCAACCCTGCCGGCTGTTGTTCCTGGACGAAGCGGCACGACTCGATGCCCGCTCCATCGCCACCCTGTTTGAGTTGTGCGAACGCCAGGACATGCAGCTGCTGATTGCCGCCCCCGAGAACATCAGCCCGGAAAAAGGCACCACCTACAAGCTGATCCGCAAGGTGCACGGCAAGCAGGAGCATGTGCATGTGGTGGGCCTGCGCGGCTTTGCCGGCGAGCCGGTGGCGTAACCGCCGCGACCGCTGGCGGAACCGGCCTCGCGATAATTAACCCAGCCCCGCGGTCGATAGGCCGCGGGGCTTTTTCACAGTGTCACCCTGTCGGTGTCAAGGTATTTGGCACAATGGGGGGGCCCAGCAGACAGGCGAACAATTACAGGCGCCCCGGTGTCGCCTGTCACGCTAACGTGTTCTTATTCCGGCATCATGGCTGCAAAGCGCAGGGAAGGTGCGGCCAGTACACCCGCAAGAACCTGTTGTTAGCGCGGGCTGCCGGCATGAACATGGACCGTTCGGGGCCGGTGGTCACCGCAATATCAATAAAGGTACGGCGGCGCCCGCTATCATGGCGGTGGTGGTGCTGCCCACCAGCCACTGGCGGATGCGGGAATGGCCGTAGGCGCCCATTACGATCAGCTCAATGCCATGTTCTCGTTGGTATTGCCGGAGGTTGTATTCCACGTCGCCTTCCAGCCGAGTCGCGGTGACGTCCAGGCCGGCGTTGCGAAGTGTCTGCTCGGCCCATTCCAGCTGGCCTTGATGCTGATAATCCTCGTTCACGATCACCAGGTGGCAATGCAGGCCTTGGAGCAGGGTAGAGGTCGCCAGCATCTCGACACCCTTGCGGGTGGTGGTGCTGCCATCGAAGGCCAGCATTAACTTGCCGGGTGGCTGAAATATCGGGGGAACCAGCAATACCGGTTTGTCGGTGGTGCGAAGCAGCTGCTCCACATGGCTGCCCATGCGTTTGCGATCTACCTTCTGATTGGTGCCCTGGCGGCCCAGCACCAGCAGCTGGCAAAAATCATCATATTGCTCCAACGTTTCCACCAGGCGACCCTGGTGTTGCAGGATACGCGGTGCCGGATAACCGGATTCGACCAGTCGGTCTCGGGCCTGCTCCAGTATGAGTTTGGCTTGTTGCTCGGCCAGACCGATGCGTTTTTTGTCGAGTTCGGTCAGTTCGGCCAGCAGTTTTTCCTGGGCATCAAGGCTGGTGGAGGTGCTCAGATCGACCAGCTGGGAGCGTTCCGGGCTGTTCAGCACATGCAACAATACCAGCGGGGCGGACAGTTGCTGGCTGGCCCATCCCGCATAGTCACAGACACTGGCACTGTAGTCGGAGCCGTCGATACAGGCTAAAACATGGGTACTCATCGCTGCCTTCCTTGTTAACCATCTGATGGTTAACCTTAGCGCAATTGACGAGAACGGCAATTGACCTGTATCAAGGTGTGGGATTGCGCAAGGGTGGGAGCGGCGACCCTGTGGGAGGGGCGCTCTCGCCGCGATGAGATGGGGCACCGCTCATCTCATCGGCCGGGGGCTCCCCACAAAACAGGTGAGATCAGCGCAATACCAGCAAGGGCGCCCTGGCGGCGGCAATCATGGCGGTGGTGGTACTGCCCACCAGCCACTGGCGAATGCGGGAGTGGCCATAGGCGCCCATCACCATCAGATCGATATCATGATCCTGCTGATACTGGCTGAGCACCTTGTCCACATCACCGGCGATAATGCTGGCCGGGGCGGTGATGGCGGCGGATTCCAGGGTGGTTTTGGCCCAGTTCAGTTGCTCCCGGTTATCGTCGGTGTCGGCGCCCACCAGTACCAGGTGGCAGCTGAGCCCCTTGAACAGCGGACTCTGGGCCAGCATTTCGACGCCCTTGCGGGTGGTGGCGCTGCCGTCGAAGGCCAGCATGATGTGCCGCGGCTCCTTGAATTCACCCAGGGTGACCAGTACCGGCCTGTGGACGGCACGGATCACCTGTTCAACATGGCTGCCCAGATGGGCAAAGGCGGAGCCGCTGTCCTCCCCGTGACGGCCCAATACCAGCAGCCGGGTATGGGGCTCAAATTCCACCAGGGTGTCGACCAGCTCACCATGGCGCTGCAGGGTGGTGGGCTCTTTCACGCCATCTTTAACGGCGCGATCCCTGGCCGCTTCCAGCATCAGCCGGCCCTGTTCCTTCGCCAGCCTGGCCCTTTGTTCGTCCAGGCCGGCCAGCTCTTCCAGCAGGTGCTCCTGAGTGCCGAGGCCGATGGTCCCGCTCAGATCGGCCAGATCCGGCTGTTTGGCCCTGTCCAGCACATGGATCAGGGTCAGGGGGGCGTCCAGGCGAAGGCTGGCCCAGCTGGCGAAATCACAGACGGCGCCGGCAAAACCGGAGCCATCGATACATGCCATTACATTGGTGGTCATTATTTTCCCCTTTGTTTAGTGGCCCATCAGCTTTTCTACCGCGTCGGGTTTATTATGCACGGCGAAGCGGTCCACAAGTGTGGCGCTGGCCTCATTCAGACCAACCAGTTCTACCTCTGTTCCTTCCCGGCGCAGCTTGAGCACTACCTTGTCGAGCGAGCTGATGGCGGTGATATCCCAGAAATGGGCGCGGCTCAGATCGATGCGTACCATATCGATGGCCTCCTTGAAGTCGAAGGCGGCGATAAACTGCTCGGATGAGCTGAAGAACACCTGACCCACAACACGGTATTCGCGGGTGCCGCTGTCGGTCAGCTCGGATCCCACGTAGAGGATCTGGCCCACCTTGTTGGCAAAGAACAGGGCGCTGAGCAGTACCCCGACCAGCACACCGTAGGCCAGGTTGTGTGTGAACACCACCACCACTACAGTGGCGACCATCACCACGCTGGAGCTGGTGGGATTGGTGCCCAGGCTGCGCAGGGACTCCCAGCTGAAGGTACCGATGGACACCATGATCATCACCGCCACCAGGGCGGCCATGGGGATCTGCGATACCCAGGGGCCGAGGAATACCACCAGGATCAGCAGTACCACACCGGCCACCAGGGTGGACAGCCGGCCGCGGCCGCCGGACTTTACGTTGATCACAGACTGGCCAATCATGGCACAGCCGGCCATACCGCCGAGCAGTCCGGTGGCAATGTTGGCCAGGCCCTGGCCCTTGCACTCGCGGTTCTTGTCACTCTGGGTGTCGGTCAGATCGTCCACTATGGTCGCGGTCATCATGGATTCAAGCAGACCCACTACGGCCAGTGCCAGCGAGTAGGGGAAGATAATGCCCAGGGTTTCAAGGTTGAGGGGCACCTCGGGCCACAGGAAGACCGGCAGGCTGTCGGGCAGCTCGCCCATATCGCCGACGGTACGGATATCGAGGCCAATCACCAGGGAGACGATGGTCAACACTATGATGCATACCAGCGGCGAGGGCAGCAGTTTGCCGACCACCGGCACCAGCGGCAGCAGATAGATGATGCCGAGGCCGGCGGCGGTCATGGCGTATACATGCCAGGTCACATCGGTCAGCTCGGGCAATTGCGCCATGAAGATCAGGATGGCCAGGGCATTGACGAAGCCGGTTACCACGGAGCGGGATACAAAGCGCATCAGCTCGCCCAGCTTCAGGTAGCCGGCGATGATCTGCAGCAGGCCGCACAGCAGGGTGGCAGCCAGCAGATATTCAAGGCCGTGCTCCTTGACCAGGGTCACCATCAGCAGCGCCATGGCGCCGGTGGCGGCGGAGATCATCCCCGGCCGGCCGCCGGCAAAGGCGATCACCACGGCCATGCTGAAGGACGCATACAGACCGATTTTGGGGTCAACCCCGGCGATGATGGAAAAGGCGATGGCCTCCGGGATCAGGGCCAGGGCCACGACCAGGCCGGCGAGCACGTCCCCTCTGATGTTGAAGAACCAGGTTTGCTTGATACTGGGCAGCATGATTGTTGTTCCAAGTTTGTAGGTAAATAAAAAGCGGTTTCATCACCTTCCGGGCCGAACGACCGGTTCGGGCCAGGGTGATGGTCAGACATGGAAGAAGCGCACGCAGCGGGCGCCGCAGAAGACGACAACAGCGGGAAGTTAAGGCCTGGGCGATGTAGGCGCTTTATCCAAAAATGTCATAAATAGTTAATTTTTTATAAGTTTTGATTGTTCAAGCCGGCGTATTATAGGGAGTATGGTCAGGGGGCACAAGGATGAGACCCGGCAGAAGCTGGACGCTGCTTTCATTGTCCGGAGTCGGGTCTGCCACAGCCCTGCAGGAGCGGGGCTCGTCGCCGGGATATGGCGCTCTGCATCATCCGAGGCGGGGCCGCACCAGGCCCGCAACAAAGCATGGGGGCATGATAATAATTGAATGGTATGAATCTTGCCTGTAGAAATTCAAGACAATCAATTCCTTGAGGACAAAAAATGAATGATATGCGGATATTGGGGAGCCAGTTGCTGCACGGGTTACAGTACCTTGGCTTGATCATAGTGGCACTGGCGACCCTGGTGGCGGTGGGCATCGAGGTCAACACCATGTGGGTGGCGCGGACCGTGACCCTGGCCGATTTGCTGCTGCTGTTTATCTATCTGGAAGTGCTGGCCATGGTGGCCATCTATCTTCAATCGGGCAAGCTGCCGATCCGCATCCCCCTTTATATTTCCATAGTGGCGCTGGCCCGTTACCTGATCCTGGACATGAAGGGCATGGACAACCTGCGCCTGATCGTGGTCGCCGGCGCCGCGCTGGTGTTGGCGCTGACCATACTGGTGATCCGTTTCGGGCACATCCGCTACCCCTACGACAAGGACGAGGGCGGGCACTAAGCGGCATGGTTGAGGGGGAGCGGCAGGCCAGTACAGGCCCGGGGACGGGCCGCCTGCAGGGGATGAACCCACCATTCCTCATTCCCCTCTGTCGTTCAGAGATCGTAGGGTTCCACGCTCGCTCCTTCCAGAGAATAGGAGGCCTGGGCGATATCATGGCTGGCGGCGACGGTGCGCAGGGTACCGGTCACCCAGACCGCATCCCACAGATCATCAACCTTGGCCCCTTTGGGGTAGTTTACATAGACAATCTGGTTGGTCGGGGGCGGCGGTACATGAATACACGCACCAAAATAGGGCACCAGGAAGAAAGTGGTTACCTCCTTGCTGTCGCCTTCGAGCGGGACCACAAAACCGGGCAGGCGCACCTGCTGGCCATCCAGTGCTGAAATGACCTTGCCAACCGGCTGGGAGGGAATGGCAAACTCGTCATCATGATCCACCGCCGGAGGAAGCGGCGGGTTCAGCTGCTCTTCCAGCGGAATAAGATCATCCCACTCCAGGGTTTTGTAATCTTCGGCCCAGGCGGGCGAGAGCACCAGCGCAAGGGTGGCAAACAGCCAGGAAAATCTTGTCATATCTTGATACTCATTCCATCATTCACAGAGTAGCGATAGGCCTGCGCGGCAGGCAGCAGGCCGATGATCATGCCCGCCAGCCAGATAAGCCCCAACAGGCGCCATTCGGTGGCGGTAGGCAGGCCCGGATAGAATAGCAGGCCGTACTGAGCCTGTACCAGCGGCGCGGCCAGGGTCAGGGCAAGATACAGGGCCAGCATGCCCAGCAGTATGCCCAGGCCGGTGAGCACGGCGGCTTCCAGCACCAGCAAGGCAAACAGATGGCGCGGACCGGCCCCCAGCGAGCGCAGTATGGCCAGCTCCCGACGACGGGCCGACAGACCGGCCAGCAGGGTGGTCAGCATCCCCAGCAGGCCGGCGACCACCACAAACAGGGCGATCAGGGCCATGGCCTGCTCCGCCATGGCCATCATGCTCCACAACTCGTGCAGGGCAACGCCGGGCAGAATGGCCGACAGCGGTTCGGCCCGGTAGCTATTGATCGCCCGTTGCAGCTGAAACGCCAGTATCTTGTTGTCCAGCCCCACCAGGAAGGCGGTAATGGCCTGGGGCGTGAGATCGGCGGCACGGGCCTGCTCCTGACTCAGGTTGTGGGTCTGGCGGCCGCTCTGCCAGCCCAGATGAATGGCTTCCAGGCCGTCCAGACGCACGTGTACGGTTCTGTCCACCGGGGTACCGGTCGGGGCCAGTATGCCTACCAGGGTGAAAGGCAAGTCCTCATGTTTACTGAACGAGGTATTGCCGGCACCGTGGGCAATGACCAGCGGTTCATTCAGGCGGTAACCCAGCCGGCGGGCCACATCGGCACCGACCACTGCCTCGAAGGTGTCGGCGAAAGGCCGGCCTTCGGCCAGTTGCAACCGCTGCTGGCGTCCGTAGGCGTAATGGCGGAAATAGTCTTCGCTGGTGCCCAATACCCGAAAGCCCTGGTGGGAATCCCCCAGGGAAAGGGGAATGGTCCAGGCGACGCCTTTCTGCTGCCTGATCTGCTGATAGGAATCCCAGCTGATATTGTTGGTGGGATTACCCAGCCGGAATACCGAATACAGCAGCAGGTTGATCTGGCCCGAGCGGGCGCCAACGATGAGGTCGGTGCCCGAGACGGTGCGGGCAAAACTGTCTTTCAGCTCAACCCGGACTTTTTCCACCCCCACCAGCAGCAGCACACTGATGGCGATGGCCGCCAGGGTCAGCCCGGCGGTAAGTCGGCGCGCCCACAGACTTTTAAATGCCAGCATCAACATAGGTTTACCTTATTCAGCTCGGACAAGGACAGCACCCGGGAAAAGAGTGGCTCAAGATAGGGATCGTGGCTGACAAACACCAGGCTACTGCCCTGCTGCCGGCATTCCGCAAACAGCAGTTCGATAAAGGCTTCCCGGTTATCCGTATCCAGCGCCGAGGTGGGTTCATCGGCAATCACCAGCTCGGGACGCCCTATCAGGGCGCGGGCCGCGGCTACCCTCTGCTGCTGTCCGATGCTCAGGCTGTGCACCGGCTTGGACCACAAGGCACGCGGTAATTGCAGCTCGGTCAACAACCGTGCGGCTTCGACCTCTGCCGGGGCCCGTAATCGGCTGCGCTTGTGGCGTGAAAATATCAGGGCAGCCGTCACGTTTTCCTGCACGGACAAAAAGGGCAACAAATTGAATTGCTGGAAGATGTAGCCCAGGTGATCGGCGCGAAACCGGTCCCGGGCATGACCGCCCAGCCGGGTCAGATCCTGGCCCAGCACGGTGAGCCGGCCGCGACTGGCCGTTTGTATGCCGGCGAGCAAACCCAGCAGGGTGCTCTTGCCGCTGCCGCTCGGCCCCTTGATAAAGACCCGTTCACCGGGATGGACGGTCAGTTGCTCGATATGGAGCAGTTCGGGCTGATCCGGCCAGGCAAAGCGCAGCTCAGCGATATCGATCAGTGCTGTCATGGTTACCAGTTGATGTGGGGGTGTTGCGGCGTCAGGGTACCGGCCACCTGACCATTGGGTACTATACCCTGTATCTCGAGGCGTTCAAGGCTGGGAAAATGGTCAAACAGGGTGACTGCCAGGCCGGTCAGCGCTGTCGGGTTGGCGCAGTGATAATGGTAATGAACCTGAATATCGCTATGACCATGTTCATCATCCCCATTATGGTCTGCGTGGTCTGCGTGGTCTGCGTGGTCTGCGTGGTCTGCGTGGTCTGCGTGGTCTGCGTGGTCTGCGTGGTCTGCGTGGTCTGCATGGTCTGCATGGTCTGCATGGTCTGCATGGTCTGAGTGGTCTGAGTGGTCTGAGTGGTCATCAGTATCCGCCATCTTCACCTTTTCCAACGCACATCTGGCCGTGTCGTTCAGGCTGAACAGGGTGTTGGGCTGGCGTACCTTTGCGAGTGCGCCAGCCAGGGTGGCTTTGTCTTGCTCGGTTTCGGCGGCATGTTCAAAGCCCACTATATCGGCGGCGGGAGCATGCAGTTCCAGTACCAGCTGTTCCCCATCCAGGACAAGGTTGAGTTGGCCAAAGCCGTGCTCATGCACGCCGAGCGGAGGTTGGGCATGCGCGGTGAAGGGTAGCAGTGACAGGGCGACGGCAAGGTATTTCATGGTGGGGTCCGTATTCAGTAAAAAATAAATGTTATGTTATAACGTTGTTTTTAAGGATGTCAAAGTGCTCCCATTTGTTTTTTTAATATATTGATAAGAAAAGATAAATCCTCTCTGCTTGGACTTGCGCCGGGTTCTTTTATACACTGGCGCTCTGTTTCCTCTGCGTCTTGCTTTTATCTATTAACGACCTCCTGGCAGGATAACCCTGCGCTGGCGGGCGAAGCAGGTGCCGCTGCAATTGCAACCCGAACCACTTGGCGCGTCATGCCCCCGTGGTGATGCCGGAGTACCCATGTCTGACCATAAACGAATCGAACCTTATGACGGCGCCGCCGGCGGCTGGGGTGCCCTGGTGTCCACCACCCGGGCCCTGCTCAACAGCAGGCGGCCGCTGGCCAATATCCGCAACCTGCTCAAGGTCAATCAATCGAAGGGGTTCGATTGTCCCGGCTGTGCCTGGGGCGATGCGGCGGGCCATAGCGTCAACTTCTGCGAAAACGGCGCCAAGGCGGTGGCCTGGGAGTCAACCGCCAACCAGGTACGGGCGGACTTTTTCCGGACCAACAAGGTCAGTGCCCTGCGCCGGCAGAGCGACTATTTTCTGGAATACCAGGGCCGCATCGCCGAACCGCTGTGCTATAACCCGGCCACCGACGCCTATGACACCATCAGCTGGCAGGATGCCTTCGAGCTTATCGGCGAAAAGGTAAAGGCGCTGAGCTCGCCCGATGAGCTGTTGCTCTATACCTCGGGCCGGGCCAGCAATGAAGTGGCCTACCTGTATCAGCTGTTCGGCCGCTTTGTCGGCACCAACAACTTTCCCGACTGCTCCAATATGTGCCACGAGGCCAGCGGTGTGGGCCTGGGTCAGAGCATAGGGGTGGGCAAGGGCACAGTTACCCTGGATGATTTCGAGCAGGCCGATGCCATCTTCGTGTTCGGCCAGAATCCGGGCACCAATCATCCGCGCATGTTACACACCCTGAGCCAGGCGGCGAAAAAGGGCGCGGCTATCGTCAGCATCAACAACCTCAAGGAGCGGGGCCTGGAGCGGTTCGACAACCCGCAGGATCCCCGGCACATGCTGACCCGCCGAACTTCTTCCATCAGCTCCCTGTACTTGTGCCCCAGGCTGGGCGGCGACATGGCGCTGGTGCGCGGTATGGTCAAGCAGCTGTGGGCCTGGCAGCAGCAGGGACGTTCGGTATTCGACCGGGATTTTATCGAGCGGCATACTCAGGGGCTGGATGATTACCTGCGGTTGGTGGAGCAGACCGACTGGTCCGAGATCGAGAGCCAGTCCGGCCTGAGCCGGGCGCAGATAGTCGAGGCCGCCGAGGTGTTTGCCGGTGCCAAACGGGTGATCTGCACCTGGGCCATGGGCATTACCCAGCACCGTCATTCAGTCGCCACAGTGCAGGAAATAGTCAACCTGCAACTGCTGGCGGGACATGTCGGCCGTTCCGGTGCCGGCTTGAGTCCGGTGCGTGGTCACAGCAATGTGCAGGGCAACCGCACCGTCGGCATCAACGAGCTGCCGAGCGATGACTTCCTGGATCGGTTGGAGGCCCATTTCGAGCGGCCGATGCCGAGAAAGCACGGCCTGAATACGGTCGAGTCCATCGCCGCCATGGAGCAAGGCACGGCAAAGGCCTTTATCGCCCTGGGCGGCAACTTTGCTGCGGCCGCCCCGGACAGTGCCCGTACCGAGGCGGCATTGGCCAACTGCGAGCTGACCGTGCATATCAGCACCAAGCTCAACCGCAGTCACCTGTGGCCGGGCAAGGCCGGGTTGATCCTGCCCTGCCTGGGCCGCACCGAGCAGGATCTGCAAAACGGCGTGCCCCAGTACATCACGGTGGAAGACTCGTTCAGCATGGTACACGCCTCCCAAGGGATGACGACGCCCAACTCCCCCGAGCAGCGCTCGGAGGTAGCGATAGTGGCGGGCATTGCCGCCGCCGTGCTGGGCGAGGAGCAGTTACCCTGGACTGCACTGGCCGGTAACTATGACCGCATCCGCGAGCTGATCGGCCAAACCATACCGGGGTTTGAACGGATGAATGACCGGCTGTCCACCCCGGGCGGTTTCTATCTGGACAACAGCGCCGCCCGCCGGGAGTGGCAGACCCCGAGCGGAAAGGCAAACTTTATCGGCAGTCCCTTGCCGCAGCAGCGCTTGCCGTTGGAATATTTGGGCCGGCCGGTACAGACCCTGCAGACCCTGCGCGCCCACGATCAGTACAACACCACCGTCTACGGGCTGGACGACAGGTACAGAGGGGTGTACGGCCAGCGCATGGTGCTGTTTATCAACCGGGAGGATATGGCAGATCAGGGTCTGCAAGCCGGGCAGAAGGTCACCCTGCAGTCGGTGTGGTTTGACAACCGGGAGCGCAAGGTCGAAGGCTTTACCCTGGTGCCCTACGACATACCTCGTGGCAACCTGGCCGCCTATTATCCCGAAACCAACCCGCTGGTGCCGCTCGACAGCGTCGGGGAAAACACGGGGACGCCGACGTCGAAAT
The DNA here is from genome assembly GCF_003075035.1 of Zobellella maritima. Taxonomy (GTDB): domain Bacteria; phylum Pseudomonadota; class Gammaproteobacteria; order Enterobacterales; family Aeromonadaceae; genus Oceanimonas; species Oceanimonas maritima. Next base: position 793,710 of record NZ_QCZE01000001.1, read on the forward strand.
CTGTCGGCGTGGTGTTGATTCCCGAGCAGGAGACCCGGATCCTGTAAACGCCGGACGGGTAACCCCTGTGGGAGCGGTGAGCCCGCCGTTATGTGCTGGCAGGCGACCTGCCATCTTTAATATCGGCCGAGGCCGTGCCGCTCCCCAAAAATCAGGCTATCCGCGGCAATCGCAGCCGATGGCTTTCAAGGCCCTGAGTGAAAGTCTCATTCAGGGCTTTTGTGATATCATGTGCCAGTTCTCACTTTTCCGGGGCACCCGATGCGTATCGTTCTGCTGGTGTTTTCTTTATTGCTGAGCGGTTGTCTGGGTATGCCCAGGGATGTGGAGCCGGTGAAGAGTTTCGAGCTGGACCGTTACCTCGGTACCTGGTACGAAATTGCCCGCCTGGATCATTCTTTCGAGCGGGGGCTGACTCACGTCAGTGCCGACTACAGCCTGCGTGACGACGGCGGGGTGCGGGTACTTAATCGGGGCTTTGATAAGGCGGAAAATACCTGGCGCGAGGCGGAAGGCAAGGCCTATCTGGTGGCCGACCCGCAGCAGGGCCATTTCAAGGTGTCTTTCTTTGGCCCCTTCTACAGCTCTTATGTGGTGTTTGAGCTGGACGAGGCCTATCGGTATGCTTTTGTTTCAGGCTACAACCGCTCCTATCTCTGGCTGCTGGCCAGAACGCCCACCGTCAGCCAGGAAGTTCGAACCCGCTTTATGGTCCGGTCCAAGGCCCTGGGCTTTGATATCGACAGTGTGATTTTTGTGGAGCAGAACTAACCGACCAACGCCCTGGTATCGGGGCCATACCATCGACTCTTGGGGATAATCAATGACCTGGATAATGTACCTGGTGCTCGGCGCCTGTGCCGGCACCATGGCGGGACTGTTTGGCGTGGGCGGCGGCCTGATCATCGTGCCTGTGCTGATCTTCAGCTTTAAATTACAGGTCATCGGCGGGGACGTCATGGCCCATATGGCGGTCGGTACCTCATTGGCCACCATCATTTTTACTTCCATCAGCTCGATTCATGCCCACCACAGCCGCAAGGCCATCGACTGGCCGCTGGTCGTGCTGATGTCGGGCGGCATTGCCGTGGGCGCCTGGCTGGGCGGGTTCACCGCCGACAAGCTTTCGGGCCCCCACCTGCAGATGATCATCGGTATTTTTGCCTGGCTGGTGGCGGCGCAGATGCTGTTCAGCCTGGTGCCCAAGGGCCAGGCCCAACTGCCCGGCAAGCCGGCGCAGGTGGTCGTTGGCGGCTTGATTGGCTGGGCTTCGGGCATTTTCGGTATCGGTGGCGGTTCGCTGACGGTACCCTTTCTTACCTGGAGTTCGGTGCCCATGCAGCGGGCAGTGGCGGCCTCGGCGGCCTGCGGGCTGCCCATTGCGCTGGTGGGTACCGTCAGCTACCTGGTGCATGGTTGGGGGCATGAAGATCTGCCGGCCGAGGCCTGGGGTTACATCTATCTGCCCGCGCTGATCGGGATCGTGCTGACCAGTATTCCCTTTGCCCGTTTCGGCGCCCTGTTGGCCCACCGGTTATCGGCCAAGGTGCTCAAGCGCAGCTTTGCCTGTTTATTGATCTGTATAGGGGCCAAATTCCTGCTGTTTCCAGGTTAGCGGACAATAAACCAGCATTCGCTCGCCGCTCCATTGCAATTGAGGCTCAGTTTGCTAGACTGGCGGCGCTTCGATGGTGACCCCGTTGGTCCTCTCGCATCGATACCTCGTCGACCTGGTCAGGCCCGGAAGGGAGCAGCCAAGGCGAGCGACTCGAGTGCCGGGATGTGGCTGGCGGGCGTCACCTCCAATTTCTCCTTCTATCTTAAGCCGACATGGCCTGTGAGCGTGGCTACAAACCACCAGGCGCAGCGCATCGTGTGCCGGCCGGTCTGAAACAGCCTAAATCAAACCAGTGCTATCGTTCGTTCAGCGACAAGCTGATCCTCGGCCTATTCCTTAGGCTGATACCTGCTTTTCCCCGGCCCCCTTACTAAACCACCGAACATGTCAGCGTGTTGTTCGACAGGAACACGAACAAAACCGCAATCCGTGTCTGATACCCATCCCATTTAACATTCGAACTTTTTGACTGTTATTCCCACCTCGGACAAGAGCCCGCGCGCCCTGAGCTGACGGCGGGCATTAGCGACCTTGATTGTCAATCGCTTGCTTAAGCTGAGAGAAAGATTCATATGAGTTTTATTTTGATAGCGACTATCCTGCTTCACTAACAGGTAAGAAAATCGGCAAGATCGCTTGTAGCGTATCCGGCAGAAATAAACAGCCACGGCTTTTGTATCGGCCCTGACTTCTGCCTCGATAGGTAGGGGGAGTTGTACGGTTATTCAGCTGGTCTGTTGCAGCCGGCGGTTTCGACGGGCATTCAGCGCTGCTTGCTGCTTGCTGCTTGCTGCTTGCCGCTTGGGCGGGGAAATCCTGTTGCCGCTGTTATTCATTGATGAATTTAAACGTTAGGGGAGGCCAGTCATGAAAAGAATATTGCCCGGTTTGTTTTTGTTTGCATTGTATGGTTGTTCCAGTTCAGCTCCGGTTGATGTCGCTCGCGTCACAGAGCAGGGCTGTATTGGCAGCGCGGAATTACCTCAGAACATCGCTTCTCAATTCGAGGTCGCCGAAGACATGCAGCTTTTAAATGAAGCGTTGGGTGAGCCGGAAAAAGGAAAGTTATGTCAGGGGCAGGTATACAAAAGCAAGAAAGATACGCAAGTCATGATTTTTCGAGCATGGAACAGTACCAACCCCAATAGTCAATACGGGAACTGGTGGGCGTTTAATCAGCCCGCCGGCCCTATTTCTGCGTACCGCTCAGACTATGAAATATGCTACCAGTGGTCACCGCTGGATAAAATGGTGGCCTGCACCCTCAAGCCGGAAACAAAGGTGGTGGTGGGCAACGGGCAAAGTGCCAGGTGCTCGGAATACCTGACATATCCGGTCTCGGAAAAACAGCAAATATATATTGTTGATGCCGTTGACTCGGTGGAAAATTGTACTTTCTATGAGGGTGTGATGAGTTGGCAATAGTATTCAGATCTGCGGATTGCCCGCGCCATTGGCCATCGCCCTGACAGGGGGGCCGGCAGTATTTTGCCTATGGCTCCAATCGGCCGTTGGCCCGGCACGCTACCGTGACGAAGGGGGCGGAACATGGAGATCATTTTTTTAGGCACCTCCTCGGGGTCGCCGACCAAGAGCAGGAATGTGTCCGGGGTGGCGTTGAAAAAAACCGGCTCAAAACCCTGGATGCTGGTCGACTGTGGTGAGGGCACCCAGCATCGGCTGTTGCACACGCCCTTGTCGCTGAACAGTTTGCAGGCCATCTGTATCACCCATATGCATGGCGATCATTGTTACGGGCTGCCGGGGCTGCTGGCGAGCGCGGCCATGTCGGGGCGCAGTGCGCCGCTGACCATTGTCGGGCCGGCGGCCCTCCGGGAATGGATTGAGTCCAGCCAGAACGCGACCCGGCTGACCCTTGCTTATCCGCTGCATTTTGTCGATGTCGCCGGGCTGAGCGGCGTGGTTGCCGTGCAAGGCTTCACTATTTCTGCGGTGCCCTTGTCTCATCGTGTACCTTCTTTTGCCTATGTCTTTGTCGAGACGGAGCTGCCACGTAAGCTTGATATCGACAAACTGAAAGAGGACGAAATTGCCCCCGGGCCGCTGTGGGGGCGGTTGCAGCAGGGCGAGGATGTCACATTACCCGATGGCCGCCCTGTCTGCGCGCGAGATTACCTGCTGGAGCTCAGGAAGCCGCGCAAGGTGATCATCTGCGGTGATAACGACAACCCCGCCTTGCTTGCCGAGAGTGTCGGTTCGGCCAATGTGCTGGTGCATGAGGCAACCTTTACCCGGGCCATTGCCGACAAGGTTGGGAGCGGGCCGCAACACAGCTCGGCGATGGCCATAGCGCGGTTCGCGAGCGAGGCTTCGGTCGCCAACCTGATCCTCACCCACTTCAGCCCGCGTTATAAAGACAGTGGCGCCGGTCTGACCATCCGGGATATAGAGCAGGAGGCAAGGGCGCATTACTGCGGCAACCTGTTTCTGGCCCGGGATCTGGATGTATTTCATCTCGACCGGGCGGGCTTGCTTGTCAGGCGATAAGGGTTGGCTGGGTGATGACAGGGCAAACTGGCGGAGCGATAGGCCACGTTCACCATTGTGCTGCATACTTGTCGAAGGAAACCCCCGGCTGGCTGCCGGTGTCGCGTAACATAGTGAGGGGATCATCATGAGTTCGGCTGTTGTTCATCGCGAGGTGCGGTTCAAGGCCGCCGGTGTCGTCCTGGATGGATTTCTGGCGCTGCCCCATCAGTCTCGGGCGCTGGTGCTGTTTGCCCATGGCAGCGGCAGCAGCCGTTTCAGCCCCCGCAACCGGCTGGTGGCGGAGCGGCTTAATGAGGCCGGCATCGGCACCTTGTTATTCGATCTGCTGACTGCAGACGAAAACCTTATCGATGAAGTGACCCGCGAGTTTCGTTTTAATATTCCCCTGCTGGCCCGGCGGTTGAGCGGGGCCATCGATTGGGCAGGCGGCGAGACCGATACCCGGGCGCTGCGCCTCGGCCTGTTCGGATCCAGCACCGGTGCCGCGGCGGCCCTGCTGGCCGCCGCCGATCGCCCCCAGCGGGTGGCGGCCGTGGTATCCAGGGGAGGGCGACCCGATCTCGCCGGCCCGGCCCTGTCGAAGGTGCAGGCTTCAACTCTGTTGATTGTCGGTGGAGAGGATCACCAGGTGCTCACCCTCAATCGGGAGGCGGCTCAGCAGATGACGGCCATGTTCAGGCTGGAGACGGTGCCGGGTGCCAGCCACCTGTTTGAAGAGCCGGGCACCCTGGATGCGGTGATCCGGCTGGCCATCGATTGGTTTGATCGTTATCTGCACGAGGATTGAGCAGCCATGCTGCCAGGGTCAGTCGACAGTGCTGCAAAGCCATGTACCGACCGATGGCCTGCTGCTCACCGGGCAGGATATTGCTTTAATGCGGAATCGACGCTCGGGCCCCCATGCTGACGGTGCCCGAGCGGCCAAGCGTTATGGATCAGACGAGATCGAACCTGTCGGCATTCATCACCTTGTTCCAGGCGGTGACAAAGTCTCGCACGAATTTCTCCTTGGCGTCGTGCTGGGCATACACTTCTGACACTGCGCGCAACTGGGAGTTGGAGCCGAATACCAGGTCGACGCGCGTTGCCGTCCATTTTACATTCCCCGTGATGCGGTCACGTCCTTCAAACACATCTATCTCATCGGCGGTGGGCTGCCACACTGTGTTCATGTCGAGCAGGTTAATGAAGAAATCGTTGTTGAGCGTCCCGGGATGGTGGGTGAACACCCCATGCTGTGCCTGTTTGTAGTTGGCATCCAGTACCCGCAACCCTCCGACCAACACCGTCATTTCCGTGGCACTCAACTGCAGCAGTTGCGCCTTGTCCACCAGCATTTCTTCGTCCGACACGGTGAACCTGGTGCGTCGATAGTTACGAAAACCGTCGGCTTCCGGCTTGAGCGGTACGAAGGCATCAATGTCGGTCTGGTCTTGAGAGGCATCGGTGCGGCCGGGAGCGAAGGGCACCTCGATGGGATGTCCCGCGTCTTTTGCGGCCTGTTCGATGGCGGCCGCGCCTCCCAATACGATGAGATCCGCCAGCGAGACTTTCTTGTTGCCGGCCTGGGCCTGATTGAACTCGCTCTGAATGCCTGCCAGCACCTTCAGTACCTTCGCCAGTCGCACCGGCTGGTTCACTTCCCAGTCTTTCTGGGGCGTCAGGCGAATACGGGCACCGTTGGCGCCGCCGCGTTTGTCGGAGCCGCGAAAGGTGGAGGCCGAGGCCCAGGCGGTGGACACCAGTTCGGAGACCGTCAGACCGGCAGTCAGCAGCCTGCCCTTGAGCTCGGCAATGTCCTGCTTGGTGACCAGCTCATGGTCAACTGCCGGCACCGGATCCTGCCAGATCAGCGCTTCTTTCGGTACCTCCGGGCCCAGATAGCGCGAGACCGGGCCCATATCGCGGTGGGTCAGCTTGTACCAGGCACGGGCAAAGGCATCGGCGAACTCGTCCGGGTTGGCATGAAAGTGCTTGGAGATCTTGCGGTATTCAGGGTCTTCCCGCATCGCCATATCCGCCGTGGACATCATGGGCGCATGGCGCTTGTTCGGGTTGTGGGCATCCGGTACCGTGTCTTTGGCTGCGGGGTCTTTCGGCGTCCACTGGTGGGCACCGGCCGGGCTTTTGGTCAGTTCCCATTCATAGCCGAACAGGGTGTCGAAGTAGCTCATGTCCCATTGGGTTGGGGTTGGTGTCCAGGCGCCTTCCAGGCCACTGGTAATGGTGTCTTCCCCCTTGCCGGTGCCCATGCTGTTGATCCAGCCGAGACCCATGGTGTCGAGGGGGGCGGCTTCCGGCTCTGGTCCCAGGTGAGACGGATCGCCGGCGCCGTGGGTTTTGCCGAAAGTATGCCCCCCGGCGGTGAGCGCCACTGTCTCGTAGTCGTTCATCGCCATGCGCGCAAAGGTTTCACGAATGTCGCGGGCTGAGCCGAGCGGATCGGGTTTGCCGTCCGGTCCTTCCGGATTGACGTAAATAAGACCCATCTGCACGGCGGCGAGTGGGTTCTCGAGTTGGTTGTCTGTATAGCGGCTGTTGGGTTGGTCGCTGGTGGCCAGCCATTCCTGCTCGGCGCCCCAGTAGATATGTTCTTCCGGCTCCCAGATGTCTTCACGACCACCGGCAAACCCGAAGGTCTTGAAACCCATGGACTCCAGCGCCACGTTGCCGGTCAGGATCAGCAGATCGGCCCAGGAGATGTTGTTTCCGTATTTCTGTTTGATGGGCCACAGCAGGCGGCGGGCCTTGTCGAGGTTGCCGTTGTCGGGCCAGCTGTTGAGCGGGGCGAAACGTTGCGCGCCGGAACCGGCGCCACCACGGCCGTCGCCGATGCGGTAGGTGCCGGCGCTGTGCCAGGCCATACGGATGAAGAAAGGGCCGTAATGACCATAGTCGGCCGGCCACCAGTCCTGGGAGTCGGTCATCAGCGCGTGCAGGTCTTTTTTAATTGCCGCCAGGTCGAGGTTCTTGAAGGCCGTGGCGTAGTCGAAGTCTTTGCCCAGGGGGTTAAGCTCGGCGGTGTTCTGGTGAAGCACCCTGAGGTTCAGCTGGTTCGGCCACCAGTGAAGGTTGGCCGTGCCCTTGTCACTCAGCCGGGTACGAGAGCCGTGCATGACCGGGCATTTGCCGGTGCTGCCTGTGTCCTGTTTATTGTCGTTCATATCCTTCTCCAGTGTTGGTGATGCTCATTGAACTGCTCGGCAAAACAGACGACGGGACACCGCTGACCGGTGCAGACACCGGCTTGTCTCCGCCTTGTATTGATAGGTATACCAGTCTCATTACATGGATTTAAATTGCTTGTTCTTATGAGTGCGATAGTTTTTGTGTATGGCCAATTCTTGGCGTGGATATGTTCAACCAACGGTATGAGGACCATATGATTGACCGTCAGTATCTGGAAAGACCCACCAGGGATGCCATGCGCGCACTCCCCGAGTTTAGCGGACTGTCAGTGGAGCACATTCATCTGGTGCGGAGTCCGGCGGAGGTAAGCTTTGCGTACGAGCAGTTGAGCCGGTGTACCCACGTTGGTTTCGATACCGAGAGCAAGCCGACCTTCAGGGCAGGGGAGTCCGGTACCGGCCCGCATCTGGTGCAGCTGGCCACCCCCGAACACGCCTTTCTGTTTAGTGCCGGGCACGCGCCGGGCCATGCATTGCTGGCCGAGATTGTTCAGTCGGAGCGGGTCGTCAAGGTCGGCTTCGGGCTCAAGTCGGATCGGGGGCCTGTACGACGCAAGTTCGGGGTTGAGCTGCATGCCACCATGGAACTGGCGGGGGCGGTCAAGCGATTGGGCTACCGGCAACAGGTCGGATTGCAGGCCGCGGTGGCGATTGTGCTGGGAGAATTCCTGCCCAAATCCAGAAAGCTGACGCTTTCAAACTGGGCAGCGGAGTCGTTGTCTTCCGCCCAGCAGCGTTATGCCGCCAATGATGCCTATGCCAGCCTGCGCGTGTACCAGGCATTGGCCAGGATGGCGCCACAGTTGCTAACCCTGGCCTGAATCATTATGCCAACATGCATAGATGATGAACGCTGCCTCACCAGATGCGGCAGCGTTATGCCGGTTGTTACAGGGCCAGGGGATGCCGATGCCATTTTATGTATGGCTGGGAAGATAGCCGCAGAAACCGGCATCGGTGTCGGACACGGTACTCGCACCGGCTGGATCTCCACCTGCATGGAGATGAGGTCCCGGAACAGGGCTAGACTTCATGAAAGAGCGTACGAGCGAAGTGGTACCAGTCTCAAACACCTGCAAACGGACAACGCGCTTGGGCTTTGACATCATCAGTGAGCCAGGTCAACCCGGTACCGGCCTGATAGGTTATCGGCAAGTACCTGACCATGGTCCGAATGGCGGCCTGGTGACGGATATGCCAGGGGCGCAGCGAGCGGCCGGGACCACCCATCCCTGAAACGAATGTTACGTATTACCCGGTTGGCAAGCATGCTGGAGTGCCGGAACCGGTGGTTATTGGCCCGCGCCTGAAAGGATAAGCTGCCGGATCTGGTTGTGGACCACAAAAACCGCCGGGTACCGCATCGGCGAGGTATCACGGAGCTCCCCCGGGCCAATGGAGAGGGCAATATGCTAAGACACTTACTATGGGCCGGCGTGGGCATCATCGTCGTGCTGCCGATCGTCGGCGGCCTGATGGCCATCAAGCTGTTCCAGTTTGAGGCGATGGAGGCGGCCGGCGCGCAACAGCAGATGCCGCCGGAGCCGGTCAATGTCATTGCGGTGCGCGAAGCTAGCTGGCAGCCTAGCATTGCGGCGGTCGGCTCTGTGGTGGCCGTCCAGGGGACGCTTATCCGCACCGAAGCCGAAGGCATGGTACGTGACATTGTTTTCAAAGCGGGTGCCCGGGTGAAGACCGGCGAACCGCTGGTGCGCCTGGATGTCGAGGTTGAGCAGGCCCAGTTGCGTGAGGCACAGGCCGCCGCCGCCCTGACCCGGCTTTCCTTCGGACGGGGGCAGCAACTTCGCAAGAGCCAGAGCATTTCCCAGGGAGAACTCGACACGCTCGAAGCCAATATGAAGCAGGCCGACGCCCAGGTTGATTTCTTCCGCGCCCTTATCGACAAGAAAACCCTGCGTGCGCCCTTCGCCGGCCGGCTCGGCATCCGCCAGATTAGTCTGGGTCAGTTCCTCGACAAGGGCAGCCCTGTGGTGTCGCTGCAATCGCTCGATCCCGTGTATGTGGAGTTTTCCCTGCCGCAACAGCGGCTGGGTGAGCTGACCGAAGGACTGCAAGTAACGGCATCGTCCGATGCCTATCCGGGGCAGACGTTCGCAGGCAGGGTAACGGCGTTCAATCCGGAGATAGACCCGGTTACCCGCAGTGTCCGTGTCCAGGCGACCCTGGCCAATGCCGACGGCCGCCTGCGGCCCGGCATGTTTGTTACGGTTGCCATGCTGGCCGCGCGCCTGGAGACGGTGCTGCTGATCCCGTTGACGGCGGTGCAGCACGGACCCTATGGCGATACGGTCTTTGTGGTAGAAGAGGGGGAGTCGGAACAGGACGGCACGCCGCTGGTGGTCCGCCAACAGCCGGTGCGTCTCGGCGCCCGGCGGGGTGACTTCGTGGTGGTGACCGAGGGGGTCGCGGCGGGTGAGCAGCTGGTGTCCACCGGGGTGTTCAAGTTGCGTCCGGGCATGGTCGTGGTCATCGACAACAGCCTGGCTCCGGAATTCAAACTGGATCCCTGGCCCGACAACAGCTGAACCGGGTGTGAGGAGCGAGCGTATTCATGAAGGCCTTTACCGATCTCTTCGTTCACCGCCCGGTGCTGGCGCTGGTGGTCAATATCGTTATCGTTATCGCCGGCCTGCAGGCCTGGTGGTCGCTCAGTGTTCGCCAATATCCCCAAAGCGAGAATGCCGCCGTTATTGTCGCAACCCCCTATGTCGGCGCCAGCGCCGAGGTGGTGCGTGGCTTTATTACCACCGCCATCGAGGGCGCCATTGCCTCCGCCGACGGCATCGACTACGTGGAGTCGAAGAGCCTGCTCGGCCTGTCGCTGGTGACCGCGCGGCTCAAGCTCAACTACGAACCGACCAGGGCGCTGGCCGATATCACCGCCAAGGTCAATCAGGTGCGCAATGAGCTGCCGGCGGAGGCGGAAGTGCCGTCGATCAGTGTACAGTCGGCGGATTCCGAGTTTGCGTCCGCCTACCTGAGTTTTTCCTCCGAACGCCTTTCCCAGAGCGAAATCACCGATTACCTGGTGCGAGTGGTGCAGCCCCGGCTGGCGGCACTGGCGGGGGTGCAGCGCGCCGAAATTTTCGGAGCCCGTACCTTTGCCATGCGCGTCTGGCTCAAGCCGCAGCAAATGGCGGCGTTGAACATCAGCCCGGCCGAGGTCCGCGCTGCCCTGGCGGCGAATAATTTCCTGGCGGCGGTGGGCAGTACCAAGGGCGCGCTGGTGCAGGTCTACCTCACCGCCAACACCGACCTGCACACGGCGGAACAGTTCCGGCAACTGGTGATCCGCCGGGAAAAAGATACCCTGGTGCGGTTGCAGCAGGTGGCCGAGGTGGAGCTGGGTGCCGAGGACTATGACACCGAGGTGAGCTTCAACGGCCAGACCGCGGTATTCATGGGCATATTCCCGCTGCCCAACACCAATACCATCGAAGTGATTCAGGGGGTTCGGGCGGATCTGGACGCGCTCGCCCAGGATCTGCCGGACGGGCTGGAGGCGCGGCTGGGTTACGATGCCTCCGAATATATCGACAACGCCATCCATGAGGTGGTAAGCACCCTGACCGATACCCTGACCATAGTGGTGGTGGTCATCTTCCTGTTTCTCGGCTCGTTTCGATCGGTACTGGTGCCGGTGGTGGCCATCCCCGTGTCGCTTGTCGGCGCCATCTTCCTGATGCAGGCTTTCGGCTTCACCCTTAACCTGCTGACGCTGCTGGCCATAGTGCTGTCGGTCGGCCTGGTGGTGGACGATGCCATCGTGGTGGTGGAAAACGTCGAACGCCACCTGCGGGAGGGGCGTACACCGCGCGATGCGGCACTGGTCGGGGCACGAGAGCTGATTGGCCCTGTGATTGCCATGACCATTACCCTGGCCGCCGTCTATACCCCCATCGGCCTGCAGGGGGGGCTGACCGGCTCGCTGTTTCGCGAGTTCGCCCTGACCCTGGCCGGCGCCGTGACCATTTCCGGCATAGTGGCGCTGACCCTGTCACCCATGATGAGCGCCAGCTTGTTGCGCAGCGCCGAGCGGGAAGAGCGCGGGTTCACCGGCTGGGTTAACCACAGGTTCGATCGCTTGCGCCTGACCTACGGCCGCTGGCTGGCGCGTATTCTCAAGGGCCGGCCGGCGGTCTATGCCCTGTGGGCCGTGCTGACCCTGCTGGTGGGACCCATGTATCTGTTTTCGCCCAAGGAGCTGGCGCCACTCGAGGATCAGGGCTTTATGTTCGGCATTATCAATAACGCGGCCAATGCCTCGGCGGATCAGAAAATCCATTTCGGCCGGGCGGCGGAGCAGGTTTTCCTGTCGGCACCCGAGCGGGAACTGACCTTCCAGATCCTGTTGTCGCCCTCGGATCCGTTTGCAGCGGCCCTGGGCGTGGGCGGCTTCAGCGGCATGGTAGTCAAGCCATGGGATCAGCGCAGCCGTGCAATCCGGGAGATAGTCCCCGAGATGCAGGCCGGGCTGTCGGCCATTCCCGGTCTGCAGGTGTTCGCCAGCCAGCCGGCGGCGTTGCCCGGAGGCAGTAATTTCCCGGTGGAGTTCATCATTGCCTCCACCGCCGAGCCGCAGCAGATGCTGGTTTATGCCGAACAATTGCAGCAGAAGGCGATGGAAAGCGGCGTCTTCTATTTTCCGCCGGAGATCGATCTGAAGATCGATCAGCCCCAATCGGAAATCGTACTCGACTACCAGAAGCTGGCCGCCCTCGGGCTGACCCATAGGCAGGTGGGGGCCGATCTGGGTGCGGCCCTGGGGGGTAACTATGTCAACCGTTTCAACATCCAGGGCCGCGCCTACAAGGTGATCCCCCAGCTTGAGCGGGGCGAGCGGCTCAACCCGGAGCAGCTGACGGATATCTATGTGACCGGACCGGGTGGGCGTTTGATCCCGCTTAGTGCTATCGCCACCCTTAACAACAGCACGGTGCCGCGTTCCCTCAACCGCTTCCAGCAACTCAATGCCATCAAGCTGTCGGGCATGACGCCCCGGCTGGACGAGGGGCTCAGGGTATTGGAGGCGGCCGCACGCGAGATCTTGCCGGCGGATTACACCATTAACTACACCGGCGAGTCACGGCAGCTGCGCACCGAAGGCGGCAAGTTCCTGCCGGCCCTGGGGCTGGCGATTATGATGATCTTCCTGGTGCTGGCGGTACAGTTCAATTCCTTCCGCGATCCCCTGGTGATCCTGCTGGGCTCGGTGCCGCTGGCGATGTTCGGGGCGCTGATCTTCACCGTGTTGAAGATGCCCAATCCGGACTTGCCCTACTGGACCGACGGCTGGACCACTACCCTGAATATCTACGCCCAGGTCGGGCTGGTGACCCTGGTCGGGCTGGTGTCCAAGAACGGCATCCTGATCGTCGAGTTTGCCAACAAGCTCCAGCAACAGGGCCATGACAAGCTGGCGGCCATCGAGGAAGCGGCCATGACCCGCTTCCGCCCGGTGCTGATGACCTCGGTGGCCACGGTGGCGGGGCACTTCCCGTTGATCCTGGTCGACGGCCCGGGCGCTGCGGCGCGTAACTCCATCGGCCTGGTGCTGGTGGGCGGCATGGCCATCGGAACCCTCTTTACCCTGTTCGTGGTGCCCTCGCTCTATATGCTGATCGCCCGGCAGCATGGCCAAACGGACTAAGCCGAAAGACTGGAGTGGTAAACGGCAGGAGAGAATCCGGCAGATGCCCTGTAGGAGGCGCGACCTCGTGGCGATGGTGGAAAGCACCAGGCCGATCAGATGAAGCTGCCACATATCATTGCGGCGGGGGAGCCCTCACAACAAACCTCAACTCCGGCTGATCCGGCAGATGCGCTGTAGGAGGCGCGACCTCGCGGCGATATGGCCACAGGCCATCTGGCATCTTCACAGACAGGAACATCGCAGTGATGGTAGAAAGCACCGGGCCGATCAGATGAACCCGTGAGAGTTTTCCTGACTGTCGTGACCGATCCTGATGGTCGTTGTCGCATGGGCAGTGCCCATGCAGAAAGCCATGCCGACTGCTATCGCCAGCGTTTAAGAATCGCTTTCATGTTACAACTCCCCTTTGTATCCAGTTTGCAGCCGGTAGTGGTGAACGGCTGGGATCATGCATTTTACCAGACCGGGATTAATGTCATGCAAACGCACCCATTCATCTCAGTCATCAACGTTGCAATGCCAAACACAATTGGTTGCAACCAACCGGATAATTAACGAAAAAGACATAATCCAGGTGACAAAAGAACTCTTTTTGTTCGCCTGCCTTGGCATGAAAGTCGATATTACAGGGAAGGGCGTGTGCAAGGCGCCGCTTGGCGCCTTTGATAAGGAGGCATTACTGGGCGGTCCAGCCACCGTCAACCTTGAGGCTGGAACCGGTCACCAGGCGGCTGGCATCGGATGCCAGGTATACGATGGCGCCCATGAGATCGCTGACGTCACCGACCATCCCAAGCGGTATTTTGCTCAGCACGTCTTTCTGGAAGGATTCGGACTCGAAAAAGGGTTGGGTCATGGGGGTGGAGATAAAGGTAGGGCAGAGGGTATTGACCCGGATCCCCTGCGGTGCCAGCTCCACCGCCATGGCCTTGGTGAGGCCTTCGATGGCGTGTTTGGTCATGCAGTAGACGGTTCTATTGGCCGCTCCCACGTGTCCCATCTGCGAAGACATATTGATGATGCTGCCACCGCCTTGGGCCTGCATTTTATCGGCGGCCAGCTGAGCCATGAAGAAGGCACCTTTGACATTGAGCTGGACCAGTTGATCGAAGTGCTCTTCACTGACCTCGGCAAAGGGCTCCGGAATATTGGTACCGGCATTGTTGACCAGGATATCGATCCTGGCCAGGGCGGCTACCTTCAACCGAATATCCTGTACCGAAGAAACATCCGCAACCAGCGGGGTTGCCTTGCCACCGATAGAGGCGATTTCCTCGCAGACTGATGTCAGTGAGGCCTGGCTGCGTGCGATACAAATCACCTCTGCTCCATATTCTGCCAGGCCAATGGCGATCGCCCTGCCTATCCCCTTGCTGGCGCCGGTAACCAGGGCGGTCTTGTCCTGTAAGGAAAACGACGGTGTTCTCGGAATACTCATAATCAGCCTCTTGTATTGTGGATATATAAGGCTAGTTTTAATTCATTTAACATACGTATGCAATTGTGATTTGCCAGCGGGTCACCTGGCCCCGGCAGTAGTGCTATTTGATATGCATACAAATTAGATTAAAAACGGTCTCAAATCGATCTGCAGGGGTAATAACAGCGGGGTTGTATTGACCGAACATGCAGACAGGCTTGGTGATATATCATCTTCCATCTGTTAAGTCATTGTTATTATTGCTGTTGTTTTTATTGTTAGAAAATTGCCACAGGTTTTTACATTTACTGTTGACCTCGCCCATCTTAGTGGCTAGTCTAATTGCTAATGCATACGAATTCATTCGATGGCAGCAAGTTTGTTCAAGGCATCAACCAAATATAAAAGAGGCTGGTATTTCTATGGCTAAGTATCTGAAAGATGGAATCAATGTTGAAGTGGCGGCGGCGAACAACCGTGAAGTTCAGCAAACGGTAGAAAATATTCTGGGTGACATAGGTGCCCGCGGCGATGCAGCCGTGCGCGATCTGTCGGCCAAGTTTGATAAATGGAATCCGGCGTCTTTCCGTCTTAGCCAGGAAGAGATCGAGGCTTGTGTCAACAGCCTGCCCGAGAGCGTGATCCGGGATATCGAGTTTGCCCAGACCCAGGTACGTCGCTTTGCCGAAATTCAGCGGGCTTCCATGCTGGATGTGGAGCAGGAAACCCTGCCGGGCGTGACCCTGGGTCACAAGCATATCCCGGTTAACAGCGTGGGCTGCTATGTGCCCGGCGGCAAGTATCCCCTAGTGGCATCTGCCCATATGAGCGTGCTGACTGCCAAGGTGGCAGGGGTTAAGCGAGTGATTGCCTGCGCTCCTCCCTTCAATGGCAAGCCGAGCCCAGCCATCGTTGCCGCCATGCATATGGCCGGCGCGGATGAAATCTATTGCTTCGGTGGTGTTCAGGCCGTCGGCGCCATGGCGCTCGGGACCGAAACCATAGCGCCGGTGGACATGATCGTCGGTCCCGGCAACGCCTTCGTGGCCGAAGCCAAGCGCCAGCTGTTCGGCCGCGTCGGCATCGACCTTTTTGCCGGCCCCACCGAAACCCTGGTCATTGCCGATGAGATAGGCTGTGATCCGGAGCTGGCCGCCGCCGATCTGCTGGGCCAGGCCGAGCACGGTTACAACTCGCCGGCGGTACTGCTGACCAATTCCGAAGACTTCGCCCGCGAGACCATCAAGGAAGTGGAGCGTCAGCTGACCATATTGCCGACTGCCGAAGTGGCGGGTAAGGCATGGCAGGATTATGGCCAGGTTATCGTCTGCGACAGCTATGAAGAAATGGTGGAAGTTGCCGATGAGCTGGCGTCCGAGCACGTACAGGTGATGACCCGGGATCCGAATTATTTCCTGGAAAACATGACCAACTTCGGTGCCCTGTTCCTGGGCCGCGAAACCAATGTCTCTTACGGTGACAAGGTAATCGGTACCAACCATACGCTGCCGACCATGAAGGCGGCGCGCTATACCGGTGGCCTGTGGGTAGGTAAATTCATCAAGACCTGTACCTATCAGCGGGTGACTCCGGAAGCTTCGCTGATGGTGGGTGAGTACTGTTCCCGCCTGTGTGCACTGGAAGGCTTTGCCGGTCACCAGGAGCAGGCCGATATCCGGGTTCGCCGGTATCAGGAGCAATTCAAGCAGGTCGGCTAAGCCGGGCCCAGGTCTTAATTAAAATAACGGTTTATGCCTGATGGCGGCGGGCTTAAGCTGGCGTTATCCCGGTCACGGGCTTTCAGATCAGCGGTTTAAGCAACCGGTGATCTGTTTTTTTATCTTCGCAGTCTGTTTCGGGCCGGTTATCAGGCCGCTCGGGGACAGGGGTACCGCTTTTGATGAATCAGAGCGGTTGCACGTCGCAACAAGCACAAGGGGGGGCCATGGCCACAGCAAATACACTTAAACAAGATTTGAAAAGCAAGGCGCCCATGATGGGGACCTTTGTAAAAACGCCGTCGCCAATCATTGTTGAGGTACTGGCAGACACGGGGCTGGATTTTCTGATCCTGGATGCAGAGCACGCACCCTTCGGTCGTGAGGCGCTGGATCTGTGTGTGATGACGGCACGGCTCAAGGGATGTCGTGTCGTGGTCCGCATTCCCGATGATGCACCCGGTACCATTCTTAATGCGCTGGATCTGGGTGCCGACGGCATCATGGTGCCCCATGTCAAGTCGGCGGCCCAGGCCGAGGCACTGGTCAAGGCGGCCCATTACGGTGCAGGTGGCCGCGGTTATGCAGGCTCCACCCGAGCCGCAGGCTATGGCACAGTGCCCATGGCCCGCCACAAGGCCAACTCGGCAGCCAATACGGTAGTGATTGCACAGATAGAAGATCCGGAAGGCGTCGATGCCATCGAAGACATTGCCGCTGTGGAAGGACTGGATTGCCTGTTTATCGGCCGGGTGGATCTGGCGGTGGCCTACGGCGCGACCAGCATGCAGGATGCGGTCGTGGAGGAAGCGACCATGAAGGTGTGCCAGGCCGGTCGGGACAAGAAGATGACAGTGGGCATGTTCCTGCCGGATATGACCGAAGTTCCCCATTTTCTGGCGCAAGATGTCAGCTTTTTCGGCATGGCATCCGAGCACAAGATGATCCAGGACGGATTCAGAGCCCTGCTGGACAGCGCCGAATGGGCCGAGGCGGAGCAACAGGCGAGTCCGGGTGCCTGAAGGGATGCTGTCAGCGCAGCAACTTTATCAATGAGAGGTGAAGTAAATGAATATTCAGTCAGTAAGCCGGGAAACCATGCAAGGGCGTCTCATTCGTTACAATGAATTGATCCCCTGCAAATCGGCATTTATCGACGCCCATACCCCCAATAGTGACAAGAAAGACAATTTCTGCATTATCGGCCCGGGTGTAGCAGAAAACCCGAATCAACATGTGCACCTGCGCCTGCCGCATGGTTACAACATTGGAGCCGCCGGTCAGCCGCCACATATTACCAATTCACTGCATAGTCATTTCTCTGCCGAAGTGTTCATGGTTTTTTCCGGTACCTGGCGCATCTTCTGGGGAGCCCAGGGTCAGCACGAGGCCGTGGTCAAGCCGGGCGAAGTGGTCAATGTTCCCACCAACATGTTCCGCGGCTTTCAGAATATCGGCGACGACTACGGCATGATGTTTACCGTGCTGGGCGGTGATGATTGTGGCGGTGGTGTGGTGTGGGCCCCGCAGGTGCTGGAAGCGGCTCAGGATCATGGCCTGGTGTTGCTGGAAGATGGCACCCTGATTGATACCAAGGCCGGTGAAACCATCCCCGCCGGTCATCAGCCGGTACAACCGATGTCGGCGCAAGAGGTCGCCCGTTTCGACGAGTACAGTGTGGCAGAGATGCTGGCGCGCTTTGTCTGCACAACCGAGCAGCTCAGGCCTGAACTGGGAACCCGGCTCGGTAATGCCGGGCTCGGCACCGAATACGTGCGGCATCATATTATCGGCCCGACCGGACAGTCCGGCACACCCGTTATCCTCCAGGATGATCAGGCCGGATTCAACCTCTATGGCATCGCCGCCGTGCCGGGCCAGGGTACCTCGGTCACGGTACGCGGCGAGCAGGAAGTGTGGCACGTCAGTCGCGGCCAATGGCGCCTGAGCTGGGGACAGCAGGGAGAGCAAGGCTCGCTGGAGATGGGGGCGGGGGATGTGATTTCCATACCGGCCGGTGTACCCAAGCGGCTGGAGAATATCGGGCCCGAAGACGGCTTCTGCTTCAACGTCGTGAATGGCGTTCAGGCCGATGAGGCGCAGATCCTCTAACTCCTTACTTGTATGTACGCCTGTGTCTTGTAATGACCAGGACACAGGCGTCTTTTCCTTACCTATGTTTCAATCTGGGACTATCGCGACAGCCAGGCCCGCAGTTCGGCGGTAACCACCTCAGGCTGTTCCAGCGTCGACAGGTGGCCACAGCGCTCCAACAGCACCAGCCTGGCATCAGGGATCTCTTCGGCCATTTCCTGATGGCGATCGGGGTTACAAATCACGTCTTCCTTTCCACCCAGTACCAGGGTTGGGCAATGGATTGCTCCCAGGGTGGGCCGGCTGTCGGCTCGTGTCCTGACTGCCTCAAGCTGGTTGTAAAACACCTCCATGCCGCACGCCACAGCCATATCAACAATAGTCTGTATCAGTGGTGAGTTATCCCGATTATCTTCGTGCAGATAAAGGGGGATCAGGGTTTCCCTCAGCAGGGACTCCAGTCCCTGCCGCTGTGCATGTTGCAGCTGTCTGCGCCGGCTCGCTTCATTTTCCGGGATATCCGGTCGCGCATTGGTATTCAGCAAGGCCAGGTGACTGATCCGCTCGGGCGCCTGGCGCATCACCTCGAGGGCCAGAATGCCCCCATAGGAAAGGCCGGCAAGGGCGAAGCGGGAGGGGGCCTGTTGCAGCAGTTGCCGTGCCTGGGACTCGGTAGATGGATGGCTACCCACATCCATGACCATTGGCTGGGCGATATCGGACAGATGCAGGACCTGATGTGCCCACAAACGGTGGTTGCACAGGGTACCGGGCAGCAATAGCAGTGGTATTCTACTCATAAATCTTCATATCCCTCGTTACATGTACTTATGCATTGCGGCTGAAACCATGTCGGGCGATCAACATGGCACGCTATGGGTTCGAATGCAATTGCATTGCCCGATTAACCGCAGCTAATTGCATTTATGCTGTTGGTGACCCTTGTTCAACAGGATATACTGTGTTCAGTTTTTCTCCATTGCGCATGCAAGCCGGTCTTCATTTTAATCGACGGGTAAAGTTTCTTCTTTCTTCTGCCGCCAGCCATCACAGATGCAGGGTATAGAGGCTGGAAGTGTAGAGAGTATGGTTATCTGGCGCTTGCATGCGTATCTAATGTGGGGAGCAATCCGGGGCTTGGCCAGGCGTCCTGGTTGGGCATAGTGAGCGTAATTCAAGTTATAGAAGGAACAGGTTATGAGGCCTGAAAGAGTCACTTCCTCTGATGTGGCAAAAGAGGCTGGCGTCTCGCAATCAGCCGTTTCCAGGGCTTATACGCCCGGAGCCAGTGTCTCGGAGGCAACCAAGGAAAAGGTGTTTGCCGCCGCGAAGAAGCTGGGGTATCAACCGAATGCCATCGCGAGAAGCCTGATCAGCCGACGCTCGAATATGATCGGCATCGTGATGGCGGATATCGTTAATCCGTTTTATCCCGCTGTGCTGGATATGTTTATGCGGTTGTTTCAGGAGCGGGGCCACAGGGTCATGCTGTTCATGGCCTCCCGGGATCAGAATATTGATGACTTGCTGCCTCGGCTGCTGGAATACCAGGTGGATGGAGTCGTGATTACCTCCGTCACCCTATCATCCGAAATGGCCAATTATTGTGCCAAGCTGGGTACCCCGGTGGCCCTGTTCAATCGCTATGTTCCCCAGGCCGAGGCCAGCTCGGTGTGTTGTGATAACATCGATGCTGCCAGAAATGTGGCCGATCTCTTGCTGGATGCGGGGCATCGCCGGCTCGGTTATATCGCTGGGGTGGAAAATACCTCTACCAACCAGGATCGTGAATATGGGTTCACTTCCCGGATCAGGGAACGACGCATGCCTTCGCCGCTGCGTGAAGTGGGCCATTACACCTATGAGGGTGGTTTCGAGGCGGCATTGCGTTTGTTTGCAGGAGAAGACAAGCCGGACGCCCTTTTTTGTGCCAACGATATCATGGCGTTGGGCGTGATGGATGCCATTCGGGGCAAACTGAACCTGCGTATTCCGGAAGATGTCTCCGTTATCGGATTTGACGATATCGCCAGTGCCGGCTGGGAAGGCTACCGTTTGACGACAGTACGTCCGCCGGCTGAGAAAATGGTCGAGCTGACGGTTCAGACCCTGGTTGATTGCATTAATGACCCCAAACAGCCGATGGTCGCATTGATGGAGAAGGGGGAACTGGTGGTCAGGGGCTCGGCCCGTTTGCCCGAGCAATTGCATATGCCTCATGCGCAGGGTTAGCAGTAAGGTGAACGGTTGGTAGACAGCCTTGTGCCAAGCCGCCTATGATGATTTTTGCCCGCAGCCGCACAGCGCTCCGGGCTTTTTTGTGTCGGACGGGGTGGTCGAGAATATGCGCTATACCATTCAGTCTGGCCAGTACTGATGCAACAGGGCAGGAGAGAGTGACTCAGGTAAAACTTTCAGAGAGATACAATTTGATAAGTTGTGGCAGCAGCTTGCTTGGCCGCTATCGCCAGCCGCTGGCCGGCTGGTTTGTTGCCGCTGGCTTGCTGCTGATGATCGCCCGCATCCTGGGCGCCGACCTGTCACCGGCCTGGCCCGGGGTAGCCTATGGGGTGGCATCCGTCCTGCTCTGGCCCCGGCTGGCCCGTCGTAATCGCATTCAGTCGCTGGTGCTGTTGGCCCTGGGGACCTTGTGTCTGCTGTGGAGCCAGGCGCAGGGGACGGTTATGGATCCGGAGCGCCTGCTGGCAGGCAACAGTGCGCTGCTGTCCATGCTGGTGGCGGTGAGCTTCCTGGGGCTGGTCAGCCAGCCGGCCGAACAGCAAGACGAGCGGCTGCCCAGGGGGCGGCGCGCGGTCGGTACCACCCTGATGGCGGTGCACCTGTTCGGCGCCGTGATCAACTTGTCAGCCATCTTTATCATCGGTGACCGGCTCGCTCGCCGCCGCGCCCTTAACCGGGAGCAGGTACTGGTGCTGGTGCGCGGTTTTTCCGGTGCGGCCCTGTGGTCGCCCTTCTTTGCCGCCATGGCGGTGGCCCTGAGTTTTGCCCCGGACGCCCGGCTGTCCGCCGTCTGGCTGGTGAGTATTCCGCTGGCTGCCCTGTCGTTGTTGCTTGCCTTCTGGCTGCAGGGGCGGGCAGAAGGCACGGACAAGGTTGAATTTACCGGTTATCCCATGCATTACGGGGCCCTCTGGCTGCCCCTGCTGCTGGCGGCGGTGGTATTCGTGATGCACCGGCTTTACCCGGCGCTATCGGTGCTGGCGGTGATCACCGTGCTGACCCCGCTGCTGACCTTGCTGGTGCTGCCGTGGCGCAGCCGCGAGCCTTTGGGGATATTAAACCGGCAGATCAGCGGTCGGTTGCCGCAGATGGCCAACGAGTTGATGCTGTTTCAGTGCGCGGGTGTGCTCGGCTATGGCCTGGAGCTGCTGGTGTCGGGCATGGGCGGCGGTCTGTCGCTGAACGGCTTCGGCGCGTTCGAGGCTTCCCTGTGCTACGGGGCCATAGTGCTGCTGTCGCTGGTGGGGGTGCACCCCATCATCAGTATTGCCTTTGTTGGCTCGCTGTTGGCGCCGCTTGAGCCGGATCATACCCTGCTGGCGCTGGCCTTCCTGGCATCCTGGTCTCTTGGCGCCGTGGTAGGACCCTTGTCGGGGATGAACCTGGCGGTGCAGGGCCGTTACGGGGTGGATTCCTTTCAGATAATGCGTTGGAACCTGGGGTATCTGACAGTGATGTCGTTGCTGGTGGTAGCGGCGCTCTATCTGTTGGAAAGGACCCTGTAGTAGGCATACTGCAGGGGGAGTGGGTGGCTCAAGATACACTTTTGCAGTAAGGGTCAGCCGACCTCTGGATGATGACTCAAGATCTGATGTATGCCTTGCATATTCCGATTTTGGCAATGGTGTTGCATTACGTCTTCCGCCGAATCGTCATCCAGATCTGCATAGCCGACGATGGCAGGAGGGTAATGTCCGGGGTTTTGTTCGGCAACCGGGTTGCCCATTGCGCCATCCGCCTGGACATGAACTGACTTGTTAGCGTGCAGACAAACAATATCTCGCCGATATCCCTCGAAGCATGATGGGTCAGATGTCAGGGTGATAGCGGGAACAGCGCTTGTATGACAATCGTTATTTAACGTGTTGTGGGAAGCGACTGAGTTGACGATGAGTACAGGCTTAAACGATGATCAGATTGTTATTGAAGTTGGTATAACCATTGTCAGGTTATGGTGATTATATTATTAACCTATAGGGGTTAGGGAAGTAAACGCCGGTCAGATTGACCGGCGTATTTATTGGTTATTGATAATATCGTTATACTTCTTCGGCTGGATGTGCACCATCATGACGATATGATTTAGGTAGCAAAACTTTATATACGACACTCAGGATAAGTAGGGCCGAAATCGTAGTAACCCAGCTCGGATAAATGGCCATTCCAATAGGGAGAAGCCATAAGCACCAAGAGTAATTATCTTTACCAAATACCGGCTGGGCAGCAAAGAAAGATGCCGCTGAAAGAGTGAAACCTACGCCGGAGGCAACACCCAGAGCAATCGCCTGAACGCCACCATTACCTAACAACCCCGGATAAACCAACAACAGCATAGGGATCACATAGGCTGCTCCTCCTAATCGCAGAGTATAAGCGGCTACGCGCCCCCAAGGCTCTTTGCTAATCATCGCAGATACGAATACCGCCACGCAAACCGGCGGAGTAACAACCGACAAAGCTGCATAGTAGAGCACAAACAGGTGCACAGCCAGCGGATCGATACCCAGCTGGATGAGAGCCGGTGCAAAAACGGCTGCGACCAGTACATAAGCAGCCGACGTAGGGAGACCCATACCAGCAATCAGACATACGATGGCCATGATAATCGCAATGAGCCAGGTATTGCCCTGTCCAAGCTCTAGGATGGCACCAGTAATTGCAACCCCAATGCCTGTCAGATTCACCATGGCAACAAAGACCTGGGCAGCAATTAACAGGATGCCCACAATCAATATGCCGCGGCCTCCATCTTCCAGGGCGCGTATCAGGGTTTTACCTATTACCCGCCATTGGATTCCCTCACTACGGCTGGCCACCACATAGGCAATAATGATTCCTATCATGCCAAAGCAGGCCGTGAGTCCGATGGAATTCCCCTGCACAATGCCGATGGCAAGACCTAGTGCAGCACAAACAATCGGGGACAACCGACGCCAGTTAAGTGCAGACCGCCAATCAGGCAGCTCCTCATCAGACACTTGACCAAGATTACGGCGCTTGGCGATCAGGTGAACGCTGGTAAAAATACCTATATATAACAGGATGGCAGGGATTAATGCTGATAGGGCAATTTTCCAGTAATTTTCTCCGACGAGTTCAGCCATCACAAAGGCGGCTGTACCCATAATTGGCGGCGCCAGTTGTCCACCTGTTGAGGCAATGGCTTCAACACCACCTGCAAACGCGGCGGGATACTTCAGACGTTTCATTAAGGGAATGGTAAAATTACCCGTGGTGGCGACATTGGCGACCGAACTACCACTGATAGTTCCAAACAGACCGGAGGCAACGGTTGCAATCTTGGCTGCACCACCGGGAGAACGGCCACCTGCCCGTGCTGAAAGATCGAAAAATGTCTGTCCTGCTCCTGTATGAAGTAAAAGGCTACCAAACAGTACAAAGGCCGCCAGAGTAGTGGAAGCGATACCTACCAGCATTCCCCAAAGCCCACGATCAGAAAGTAATATAATCTCGGAAATGTAGTCTATATCGAACCCCCGATGACCAAAGGCACCGGGAATTAAGTCGCCAAAGTAAGCATAAACGATGGCTGAACCAACCAATATTGGAAAGAGCGGACTGGTTGTTCGGCGAGCAAGTTCAAGTATAACGAGCAGAGTACCAAGCCCGAGATAGATATCAATATCTTCGGCGAACGGCTGTTCATTCATGATGACATCAAAGTTAATGATAATATAGGTCGTTGTCGTTACTACAATTAGACCTGCACTGAAATCCAGTAATATGCCAAGCATCCGCCAACTCTTGCCTTGTCCTAATGGATACATAAGCAGGCCAAGAATGGTGACCATAGACACGAAGAGCGATCGCTGTATCAGCGTCTCGAACGCACCATAAAAAGATGTATAGAATACGAAGCAACCAATCATTATTGCAACTGCTGCTGCCGATAACTCTTTGAACGGCAATAAAGATGAACTATTCGTATGATCCTGTGTGGCTTGGGAGATATTTTGAGACATAGGCACTCTCTGAAGGTGTAATGCAATATAAAATAAGCTGTGATATCGAACTGATACTTTCGATATCACAGCTATGTGCCAATCGGGTTAACGCAGACGTTCCGGTACGTTCAACCCTATTTCTTCAAAATAACGAATGGCTCCTGGATGCAGGGGGGAGGTTGCATACTTAAGTGTCAATTCAGCCAGGTTCTGACCTTTTACATCGGCATAGGCTGCTGCCTGCTCGACCTTGTCTTCCATAACGGCTTTGACAATATTGTATGCAGTCTCATCATCAAGTTCGGGAGATGCCGCAACACCGATCATGAACCCCCACGTAGAGTATGGTCCACTGTGTTCCATTTCCCCTCCCGGCATTTCTACGATGGATAATTCCGGCAGTTTTTCAACGATCAATTGTTCTTGTGCATCAGTGAGACCCAAAACCTGGACCGGTGTAAAGGTAGCAATATCGGTGGTAAGCGCATCAAACTTGGTGCCGACCGCCGATTTGACGAAACCGATGGCCCGATTATCCTTTATCGCTGCTGCCAGCTCTCCGTTGGAGCCGCGTTTCCAATTCGGCTTAATGCCCATAAGTTCGAGAACTTCCAGTGATGTAGACTCTGTCGAAGAGCCTCGCTGACCAGGTCCCAGTTCCTTGCCTTCGAGCTCGGCAATGGTACTCACCCCACTGTCACGTCTGACTACAACATTTTGTGGTGCCAGGCTGTAAGCCCATAGTAGTTTTGACTCTATGGGGCGCCCTTCAAAAGATTTAACGCCATTGTATGCCTGATAAAGAGTGCTGGTTGTTACCAAACCGATATCGAGCTGGTTACGAGCCATCCGTTTTAGGTTATCCACAGTTGCACCGGTTTCAACAACCGATGCCTGGTAGTCGGGATACGCTTTGTTGACCACTTTTACTAGAGAAGCAAAGTAGGCGTAATGGGCCGACTGAGAGTTAGTGGCACCAAAAGCCAATCGCTCTTCTGCCAATGCCTGGCCGGCAACTAGCAAGCCTATGGCACCCGCAAGAGTTAATGCTTTTTTATACATCGATATCGCTCCTTGATGGAATAGTTATATATGCAGCGTCCATTACCACCCTGAGTCGCAGTAGGGCGCGCAGAGTGTAAAATAATGGTTATGCATGCGTATTCATTTTTAGCTCAATTTAAGCGACAGTCAAGGTAAAATAAGCTACAGACCTAATATTGTGATGACTGCAGCATCAATTTTTGCGGTACCCACTTTTAGCATTAGGCACTGATTCCTAAATCAGGGCACATCTGTCTTACCCATGATCCGCCCTGTCAACGAACGGAATCAGCAGTTGAGGCATGAGAAAGGCACAACACACTGCTGTTTGTGGCCAGCGATGAGCTGACCAATAATGCCGTGGTGCTGACGCCTCATCCAGATCTGCAAAGCCGATGATGGCATGAGGGTCGTGTTCGGGGTTTTGCTCGGCAACGGCCTGCAACCATTTGGTCTCGGCAACCGGATCGCCCATGGCGCCATCGGCCTGGACATGCACTGAGGTGCTGACGAACGATATCTCACTGATATTCTTTGACCAGATAATCCCGCTGAGTGGGTGAGGGGTCGCCGAAGGGCTTGGGGGTCCCCTTATCCTTGAGCCATTTGTAGTCCAGTGTTTCCAGTTGCCAGAGAAAATAATGGCTATCAACCAAAGGATGCAGCTGATTCCAGGAAGTGTCTGATTTATTGTGGTGAGGGTTGTTTATTTGGGTCTAATGCAAAGCTTCCTGGGCTTCTTTTGGATGAATGTAGACCGATTTATTGCCTTGGCCTAAAGCCCTTCAGGAGGAGATGTCAACTGTCTTTGTAACTCAAGTGTTATTAAAAGGTTATCATTCTTGTGGCTAGATTGCATTCGTAGTACCTTTTGTTGAGTGAGTTCCGTGAGCCTGAACACTGCTGAGTTTAACTTCAAAAGGGATAACTGAAATGTCTGATGCAATTGCAAGCCATCCCCTCATAGAGACCGAGATGCTGGAGTATCTTCGTCAATATGATACCCCGACGATCTGTAATGCGCTGGATATCGCAATGCCGGAAAAGTCGCGTTTGACTGGCTTTACCCGTACCCAATTCGTCGCTTTAGATTCTGACTTGCCGCCCATAGTGGGTTATGCACGAACGGCCATGATCAGGTCGACAAGCCCATTTTGCCCGGCCGAAAAACGTGCCAAGGCGTTGGAGTATTATGAATATACGTCCAACGGAGTAGGGCCGACAATTGTTGTGGTTCAGGATATCGATGCTAATCCAGGGCTTGGCGCTCACTGGGGGGAAGTGCACACTGCGCTACATCAGAAGCTCGGCTCTGTCGGCGCGATAACCAATGGTTCGTTCCGGGATATTGATGACAGTGCCAGGGGTTTTCAGGACCTGGGCGGAAGTATAAACCCCAGCCATGCTTACGTGCATGTGGTCGATTACGGGGGCGAAGTCGAGATATTTGGTATGAACGTCAAGCATGGTGACTTACTGCATGCGGACAAGCATGGCGCCGCCGTCATCCCTTTCGAGGCGGTGCACAAGCTGCCGGCTGCAATTAAGACCATTGCTGCGCGAGAGAAAGTGATACTGGATGCGATCAAGGATCCGGATTTTGATATTGAGATGCTGAAGCAAGCGGTTGGTAAATCGGCTGAAATTCACTAAACCTGATCGCCCATAGTTTGGATGTCAAAAGCGGCCAGTGGGGACAATCAGGACAGTTCTGTTTTTTCAATCATCCGATAAGGGATCTGGTGGGCAGCCGGCTGGGTATTATCGGAGAGGGCATTCTGGGTCAGCACATGACCAAGATTGGTCGCGCCCTGGGTATGGACGTTGTGTTTTCAGCTCACAAGGGGCGATACGATATGGGGCCCGAATTCATGCCTTTCGAGGAGGTGTTGGCCAGCTGCGATATTATTATGTAAACATCCCTATTTTAGTTACATCACAAATCAGAGCCGGAAACGCCCCTCCCTAAAGGGCATGATGTGGAGTCAGTGGCAAGCGGCAAGTTTTGAGCCAAAACGCTTGCTGGCGGGTACAGTGTGTTGCTGTTCCTAACTTGCCGGGAAAATATCCTGCGGTAGTTTCACCGCAGGATATTTTCTTCAGATGCGATAAAATCGCTCGGCATTGGCTGCCAATATATTGGTTTGTTCGTCTGTGCTCAGTTGCAGCAATTGGCGACGGTAGCTCTCCATCACCTGATCGTAGCTTGCGCTCAGGCTGTCCACCGGAAAATTCGAGCCCACCATTACCCGTTTGCTGCCGAACAGTTCCAGCAGGGTGTCGGTGACAAAGCTTAGTCGTTGCTCATTCCAATGCCGGTCGAACATGCCCAGGCCGGACATCTTGACGTACACCTGTTCTAGTTCTGCCAGTAAGCTTAGGGAGTATTTCCAGGCTGCCAATCCAACGGGGCTTTGATCCCAGGGGCTGCCGGCATGGTCGATGACCACCGGTACGTCCGGGTGTTGCTCCAGGAAACGGGCGGCCTGTTGCATCTGGTGGGGATAGAGCTGCAGGTCAAAGCTCAGCCCTAGCGGGGCGAGTTTGGCAAAGTTGTGGCGCCAGGTGGGTGAGTCCAGATACTCTTTTGCTGTAAAGGACAGCCGGCTGTCGGGATGATGACTCAAGATCTGCCGTATGCCCCGCATATTCCGATGCTGGCAATGGCGTTGCAGTACGTCTTCCGCCGATGCGTCATCCAGGTTTGCATAGCCGACGATGGCGTGGGGGAAGGGATCCGGGTGTCGGTCGGCAATGGCCTGCAGCCAGGCGGTTTCGGTGACCGGATCCGTGATGGCGCCATCGGCCTGGACATGAACGGATTTGATGACATGCTGACTGGCGATATCTCGCCGATATTCCTCGATCAGATAGTCCCGCTGAATGGGTGTGGGGTCGCCAAAAGGCTTGAGGGCTCCCTCATCCTTGAGCCATTTGTAGTCCAGGGCATCGAGTTGCCAGAGATGATGATGGCTGTCCACCAGGGGCAGCAGTGCCGTTGGGGAATGAACGGCTGCGTCATGGTGTTCGTGGTTGGCTTCGTGGGTCTGGTGCATGATTTTATATGGTTCCTTGCCAAGTGAATGTCGGTGATACACGGCAGATACAGGCTGTTCTAGCATGATTGGTCAGATGCCAGGGGATAGCTGGAACAGCGCTTGTATGACAATCGTTATTCAAAGGTTATCATCCTTGTAGTCGTTTTGCATTCGTAGTACATTTTGACCGTGGTAAATAACCGAGTGGTTACTGACCGGTGCAGAACGCCGCCATTCCCATTCGATTACAAACTGCTAAACCGGGCAAGGCTACTATAGGCAGGGCGGTTATAGCGGGCAGCCCTCGTACGGGATATCAACAGACAGTCGGGTCCGTGAAACTGCTGAATGATCGCATGATGTGGTCGACAAACCAGCGGGTTCATGGAGTGCTAAGGACGCAACAAACAGGACAGGAGGCTCCAATGGCGAGCATTACCCTCAAAAACGTAACCAAGCAATGGGGTGATTTCATTGCGGTAAAAGACCTGACGCTGGAAATACAGGACAAGGAGTTCCTGGTGCTGCTTGGACCTTCAGGCTGTGGCAAGACCACCACCATGCGGATGATTGCCGGTCTGGAAGATCCGGATGGTGGTGATGTCTGCATCGGCGGTCGGCGGGTCAACGATCTGGAACCCAAGGATCGTGATGTGGCTATGGTCTTCCAGAGTTACGCTTTGTACCCGCAGATGACGGTGCTGGAGAATATCGCCTTTCCCCTCAAAATCCGTGGCATGGGCAAGGAAGAACGCAAAGAAAAGGCCATGAAGGCAGCCGAGATGGTCGAGCTTGGCAACTTGCTGGAGCGTCGTCCGCGCGAGCTTTCCGGTGGCCAGCGCCAGCGAGTGGCGTTGGCTCGCGCCATCGTGCGTCAGCCGGCGGTGTTTCTGATGGACGAACCCCTGTCGAATCTGGACGCCAAGCTGCGGGGCACCATGCGGGCCCAGCTGAAACACTTGCAGCATGAGCTGGCAACTACCACCGTCTACGTAACCCATGATCAGATTGAGGCCATGACGCTGGCGAGCCGGATTGCGGTGATCAACAAGGGGGTTATCCAGCAGCTGGGCACACCCGAGACCATTTACAACGATCCGGCCAACCTGTTTGTGGCGACCTTTATTGGCTCTCCTCCCATGAATATCGTTCGGGGCTCGATGGAAAAGGGCGGCTTTATCGGGCCTGGCATGGCGGTGGCCGATGTCTCATCTGGCTCTAATACTGATGTCTATCTCGGGGTGCGGCCGGAAGATCTGGAGGTGGTGCCGGCTGGAACAGGGCAGATCAATGCGCCTATCTACTCGTTGGAGCTGACCGGGGAGTCCACCATGGTGACTGTGCGGGTGGGGGATGATTTCGTGACGGCGCGTACCGACCGGTATTTTCGTCAGGATATCAATACCGAGATCGGCATCAGGATAGACCCGTCCAAGGCGTATATTTTCGATGCCAAGACCGAGCAGCGGATCCGTAGAGAAAGCCCTGTTGTCAGCGATATCCGGGCCCGTGCCTAATCCCGGTGGGAGAGGCGCAGCACCCATGACTGGAGTGCATGCGTAGTATTTTATATCGATAAATGTTGCGTTGAAGGTCTGACGGGGCAGCGGATGTTGCTCCCGATATGTATCAGCCACGCTTGGAACAGAGACTGCAGAGGATGACCAGAATACTAACAACCCATGTGGGTTCGTTGCCACGGCAGCAGGACGTGGTTGATTTTATTTTTTCCCGTGAACGAGCCGACGCGTACGATCAATCGGCGTATGACGCCTGCATGAAGCGTGCGGTGGCCGAAACGGTACATAGGCAAAAGCAGGCCGGCGTCGACATCGTCAGCGACGGGGAGACGTCGAAGATTTCTTATGCCACCTATGTGAAGGACCGCTACAGCGGTTTTGCCGGCGACAGCCCGCGCAATGCGCCGGCCGATCTCAAGCTGTTTCCCGGATTTCTGCAGCGGCTGGCGGACTCGGGGGGCACACCGACCTATGCGCGGCCCATGTGCCGGGGAGAGGTGCGTGCCAAGGGGCATGACGATCTGAACAAAGACATCGCCAATCTCAAGGCGGCGATGTCCGGGCAGGGGCTGGAGCGCGGTTTTTTGAATGCGGCCTCTCCGGGGGTCATTTCACTGTTTATGCAGAATGACTATTACCCGACCCGGGATGCCTATCTGGCGGCCCTGGCGGATGCAATGAAGGAAGAATACGAGCTTATCATTGCCTCTGGTCTCGATTTGCAGCTCGATTGTCCCGATCTGGCGCTGTCCCGGCATATGTTGTTCAGTGAGCTGTCGGATCGGGAATTTGTGAAGGTTGCCGAGGCCAATGTGGAGGCGCTCAACCATGCGCTGCAGCGCATTCCGGAAGACAGGGTGCGGCTGCATATCTGCTGGGGTAATTACGAGGGACCCCATGTCTGTGATATCGATATGGACAAGGTATTTTCCACCCTCATGAAGGCGCGAGCGAGCCAGCTGTTGTTCGAGGCGGCCAATCCGCGACATGCTCATGAATGGACCGTATTCCGGGATCGGAAACATGAGATCCCGGACAGCAAAATCCTGGTCCCCGGGGTGGTGGACAGTACTACCAACTTTGTGGAACACCCTGAGCTGGTCGCCCAGCGCATCGCGTGTTTTGCTGCTATCGTCGGGGCAGATCGAGTGATTGCCGGCTCCGACTGCGGTTTCGGGACCTTTGCCGGCTTTGGCGCCGTTGATCCCGACATTGCTTATGCCAAGCTAAAAAGTCTGTCCGAAGGCGCCCGTCTCGCCGGCAGCAGGCTGTAACCCGCATCACCATATCAGGAGCTCATATGAGTCAATACCAGGAAAGCAAGGCACTCGTGCTCGAATATTATCGCGAGCTGGAAATGGCGACCGCGGAGACGGTCGGTGCGGTTGTTGCAAAATACGCCAGCAGTGATTATCAGTGGTACGGCGTTTATCCCTTCAACGAGCAGCGGGGCAGCGAGGCGGTGGTCGAGGCCTTCTGGAAACCCTTCTATCAGGCATGGTCGCCGCTCCAGCGCCGTCAGGATGTATTCTTCGCCGGTACCAATGAAATCGATGGTACCGAATGGGTGGTCAGCATGGGCCACTTCATGGGGCTGCTGGATCACCCCTGGCTGGGTATTCCGGCAACCCGCAAGATAAGCTTCCTGCGTTATGCGGACTTCAACTGCATCAAGGACGGCAAGATAGTCCGCAGCGGTTTCTTCTGCGATATCATCGGGGTTATGCATCAGGCCGGTATCAATCCGCTGCCGCCCCAGACCGGTGCGTCTTTTATCTATCCGGGACCCAGGACCCATGACGGGCTGCTCTTTCAGCCTCAGGAGCAGGCCGAAGGGGTGAAAACCCTGGAGTTGGTCAACCGCATGGTCAAGGATCTCAGTGAACTGAACCAGAGCGGCAACGATCGCTGCCCCCCTGAACTGCTGGCCAAGACCTGGCATGAGGATATGATCTGGTACGGGCCGGCCGGCATCGGCGCCAGCTACACCATTCGCCGTTATCAGGAGCAGCATCAGTATCCGTTCAGAACCGGGCTTAAGGACAAGGTCTTCAACGGCCATATCGCCCGCTTTGCGGAGGGCAATTATGCCGGCTTCTTCGGCTGGCCGAATCTGACCAACACCCCCGTCGGTGGCTTCCTGGGGTTGCCGGGCAATAATGTACGGGCGGATATGCGGGTGGTGGATATCTACCGCCGCGACGGCGACAAGCTGGCAGAAAACTGGGTGCTGATCGACCTGCCTTACTGGCTGAAACAGCAGGGGCTGGATATCTTCGAGCGTACCCGCAGCCTGGTGAACAGCTAAATCATGGATATCGCATGATTAGAGACAGAGACTAGGCCTCGATAAACAGGCCCGCCGTATCAGGGCCGCAAAATGCGCCTGCTTTTCCAGCATGCCCGCCATTCATCATGGCGGGCATATGCGCGGCGGAGCCTTCATGGGGCAGCAAGCTGCCTGTATCCGCTCGGGGCGGAACCGAGTATCCACAGCCGTTATATTTAACCAGTCCACCGTTGGTAACATCCGTTTGGTATCAGTGTTCCCGTTGCGGGTTATATTGTTCCTGCTGTTCCTGCTGTTCCTGCTGTTCCTGCTGTTCCTGCTGTTCCTGCTGTTCCTGCTGTTCCTGCTGTTCCTGCTGTTCCTGCTGCAGCAGGGCGGCATTATAGAGCTCTTTTGATGTCAGCTGCGCATCCGACAGGGCGATAAAGGGCCACTGCTCTTCTTCTGCCCTGGTGGGGTAATAGCGGGTGTGATAGAAGGCCAGCAGGCCGAGTGAGCCGGTGATGGTGGCGTTGAACAGGAACAGTCCCTGGGGGCCTGTCTGTCCCATGATTGTGGCCGCCGTCACCGGGCCCATGCTGGCACCGATACCATAGGCGATGATCATCCCGATGGCGGTCTGTACCCGCTGCCCCTGAGCTCCCTTGTCGTTGCAATAGGCCACACTCAGGGAGTAAATGGTAAAAGACAGCCCGCCGTACAGGGCACCGCTGAGATACAGCAGTTGCGGTGCCGTATCCATGACCGCCACCAGGCCCCAACAGGCCAGTGAAGTGGCAAGGGCAACACCGCACATCACGCGGCGGCGATCCATACGATCGGAGAGCCGGCCCACAGGCCACTGCAATATCAACCCTCCTAGCAATACGGACGCCATGAATGTCGAGGTGGAGGCGAGTGACAGCCCAAGGCCCTGGGCAAAGACGGGGCCCAGTCCATGAAAGGAGGCACTGACCAGCCCTGCACAGCCGGCACCAATAAACCCCAGCGATGAGCGACGATAGAGGGCCAGCAACGGCAGGCGTTGGTATTGGGGGAGGTAAGGTGCCACCGAGCGGGTCAGCAATACGGGTACCAGCGCAAGGGAATAGATGATGGATGCCAGGCTGAACAGGTGAAACTGGCCGGGATCGGCCAGAGGCAGCAGGAACTGCCCACACCCATGGCGGCATAGCTGTTGATCCTATGCAGCGATAGTATGCGCCCGCGGTTTTCGTTGCTGGCTCGTTCATTGAGCCAGCTTTCGGTCACCATCGACATGCCGGCCAGAAAAATCCTGACAGCATGCGCAGCGCGGTCCAGAGTATCGGTTCGATCATCAACACATGCAGCAGGGCGGTAACTGACAGGATGGATGCAAAGGCGGCATAGGCGCGGATATGGCCCACCACCACTACCACCTTTACCTCGAACAAGGCTCCCAGCAACATACCAAGGAATAAACCGGATTGGATAACGCCGGCGGTTTCCGTGGAGTAGCCCTCCAGGGTGATACGGATATCCAACAGGGTGTTAAACAGCGAGTTGGGTATCATCAACAAGCCATTGCTGATCAAGAAGGATGCGATGGATAGCAGTCTGTTACGTATGGGTAGGGCCTTGGCGCGGTTGTCTGTGACGGCAATGATGCTTTCTGCTTATCAGGGCTGGGGGACGGCGATAAATTACAAACTTATGGCATTCGTATTCACGTCTTGTCTATAACGAGTGTCAGCTATCTGCCCTACAGATAAACAGCTGTTATTTTCGTGTTTTAGAAGGGGTTGTCGATGCTATTTGTATCTGTTTTATAACTATAGGTCAGTCTATTTGACTGACTTTAACTAAAAACTCAATGTTGTGTTTTAGTTTTTGTATGGCTCTTGGGATGTTTTGTTACTTTTTATGTTGCAAGTAAGTTTATAGCCAGTGGAAATACTGTTGCATACGAAGTCATAAGGTGGCAATCTGTTGCCATACCCATCGTCAGCGGGGCAGTGGTGTGCTCGGGACGATAACCATCACGGAGGAAGGAACAAGATGAAGGTATTATCAGCACTTTTCATCAGCGGCGCCCTGTCACTGGCCCCATCACTGGCCTCGGCTGCTTGTCTTGTACAGGGATCGGGTGAAATCAATGTTATCAGCAACAGTTACCCGAGCACCGAAGTTATCTCTAGGGCAGTACAGGCCTGTCAGTCGGATCAGCTGGCCATTAGCTGGAAGCTGACGCGCGAAAGTGAAACGGAAACCAAGCAGGCGCTGGATGCCAAGGTGTCTCCCTACGATATTGCCCAGGTTTCCAATAGTTCCATTTCCCCCCTGCAGGCGGCAGGCATGCTGCAGCCCATGAATGATCTGGTCGAAAAATACCGCGACAAGTTCGGTATCCAGGACAGCATGCTGATCAAGTTTGGCGATGACATCATGGCGATTGCCTTCCAGGTCAATGCCCAGAACCTCTATTATCGTAAGGATGTGCTGGAAAAGTACGGTATTGCCGTACCAACCACCTATGAAGAGCTATTGGCTGCCGCCGAGATATTGAAGCGGGAAGAAGCCATTGAATATCCGCTGGGGGGGACCTATAAGGCCGGCTGGAACCTGGCTCAGGAGTTCGTCAACATCTATCTGGGGCTGGGAGGAGAGTTTTTTGAGTCCGGTAGCCCCAAGCCCGCTTTCAACAATGACAAGGGTGTACAGACGCTCGAGCTGATGAAGCGGCTGATCGGCTATATGTCACCCAATGCACTGGCACTGGATACCACGGCCGTGATGCAGCAGTTTCAACAGGGCAGTGTGGCCATGGCCAACTTCTGGGCCTCTCGTGCAGGCAAGATGGATGATCCTAACGAATCCCAGGTGGTGGGTCTGATTGATTTTGCGGCCGCCCCCGCCGCTACTGCCGGCGGTGCACCCGCGACCACCCTGTGGTGGGATGGATTAGTATTGCCGAAAAACATGGATGGTGATCGTGATCTGGCCTTTCAGCTGATCATGGAAGGGCTGCGGGATCAGGTGGTTGAAGCCAATAACGATGTGACCATCTGGCTGCACCCTGCCTATCAGGCGGGCCGTTATTCCATCGGGGTGGCTGAGTCGGCCCAGGGCGGTGCACCCTCCTTCCCCATGCTGCCGCAAATGACCATGGCCCATGCTGCCATCGGTAATAATATCGGCGACTTCCTGGTCGGCAATGAGAGTGCGCAAAAATCCCTGAAAGATGCCGAATCTGCCTATATCAAGGCTGCCAAGGAAGCGGGTTACCTTAAATAATTGTGACGTCGTACCCGGTTCCTGATGGCCGCTTCGCCTCGGGAACCTTTTATTTCGGTTATTGAGGTTTGTGATGAAATTTAAAACGTTTGCCTTATTTGTCGCGCCTTCGGTGCTGGCGATGTTACTGCTGATTGCAGTGCCACTGGCCGGGGTTGCCTATATCTCGGTATTTAATGCCTCGGTGCAGACAGAGCTGGTTGAAGTGACGACCAAGGTGCCGGTGTTTGCAGGCGTAGAGCGGGAAGTGACCAAGATGGTGCCCCAACCAG
This sequence comes from Zobellella maritima, assembly GCF_003075035.1. GTDB lineage: Bacteria > Pseudomonadota > Gammaproteobacteria > Enterobacterales > Aeromonadaceae > Oceanimonas > Oceanimonas maritima. The sequence continues at coordinate 829,558 of NZ_QCZE01000001.1, forward strand.
TGCTGGATGAACAGGGTAACCCCGTGCGTAACTGGGAATATGTCGGGATGGACAACATCAAGACCGTCGTCGATCCGGATGGTTTGTCGGGTGCCTTCACCCAGGAAGGGAGCGACCCCGAGTCATCTGGACGTTTTCTGGATAACCTGGCCGACATCTACTACGACATTGTTGACATCGACTTCTGGGGCGCACTCGAGTTTACCTTGCTGTACACTTTTGTGACCACGCCACTGGTGCTGTTACTGGGTTTTGCCCTGGCGATGACGGTTGATAATGCAGTCAAAAAAATGAAAGGGGTGGTGATCTTTGCCAGTCTGTTGCCCTTTATCGTTACCCCGCTGATCGGCTCCCTGTCCATCTATTGGCTGTTTCTCGATAACTCTGTGATCACCTCGCTGCTGCAGCAAATGGGGCTGGGCAAGATCTATTTTATGAAGGATGCCTTCACCATCCGCGCTCTGATCATCCTTTATGGTATCTGGCATGTGACGCCCTTCGCCTTCGTTATCTTCTATGCTGGCCTGCAGACGGTGAACAAGGATAGCCTGGAAGCCGCCGTGCTCGACGGTGCCAGCGCCTTTGACCGGGTGCGCTATATCATAGTGCCGCATCTTATGCCGCTGGTGGTGTTTGTGGCCATGATGCACATCATGGATGCTTATCGTATCTTCGAACCCGTGCTGGTGTTCGGCTCCAACCTGTTTGCCAACTCGCTGCAGTATCTGACCTTCTATACCCTCAACTTCGAGGATAACTTCAACAAGGCGGCTGCATCGTCGCTACTGACCGTGCTGGGTGTGGTGATCCTGTTGATCCCTGCCCTGACCAGAAACTGGCGTGAACACAAGAGGGGGTATTAATCATGAAAAGCCAATCAACTGCCTGGCATATATCGGGAAAGGTATTCCTGGCCTTGTGGGTACCGCTGTGTGCGTTTCCGTTCCTGTGGATGTTCATGATCTCGATACGGTCTCCGGTGGATGCCTTTGCCTTTCCGCCCAAGCTGTTTGCCGATGTAACCTTCGAGCACTTCTACCAGGTGTGGGTGGTCGACGGCTTCTGGCAAAACGCCTTGAGCTCGGTGATCGTAACCGTCGGTACTGTGGTGGTGTCATTGACCATCGGTTGCCTGGCAGGCTATGCGCTATCTCGTTATCGGGGGTCGGTCGGCTTCTGGCTGCTGATCATCGCCCTGGTGTTCCGCGCCTTGCCTCACGTGGTGTTGCTGACCTCCTATAAGCCGGCGTTTTTCGAACTGGGGATCTGGAACCGCTACGAAACCCTGATCATGGTGCTGGTGGCGATCAATCAGCCCTTTACCATCTGGATGCTGCGCTCGTTCTTTATGAATATTCCCAATGAGCTGGACGAAGCCGCGCTGGTGGATGGATGTGGGCGGATCCAGGCCTTCTTCCGGGTGATCATGCCGGTGATGTGGCCGGGGGTGATCACCACAGGGTTGTTCTCTTTCCTGCTGGGCTATAACGACTTCCTGATCACCAGTCAGCTGATGGACGGGGATCACATGACCATGACGGCGGCCTTGTCGAATTATATCTATTCGGACGAAAACCTGGCGAAGGTGCTGGAAGGGGTGGCAGGCGCCGTATCGGTCACCATTCCGCTGATCATTCTGGTGCTGGTGTTCCAGAAGCAGCTGGTATCCGGCCTGGTACAGGGTGCAGTCAAAGGCTGACGTACGATCAGCCGCCCGTTTGAATAACGTTAGCAGAGATGCCGGTCAAGGCAACCGACGTCTCTGCCGCAAACACAAGGAGCAGAGATAATGGCATTGCAAGGTTTTGAGTCCCGTTTTGACGACCTGACCGACTATATCATCAAGATCACCGAGGAAATCTGGGAAGGCCGGGGTATTGGTCTCATTGAGGATTATTACGGTGCCGATGCCCCGGTAAAAACCCCGGCCGGCGAAACCCGGGGTATCGAGAGCGTGATCCGTGGCACCCTGGAAACCCTGAAGATGTTTCCGGATCGCACCCTGCTGGGTGAAGATGTGGTCTGGTCGGAAGACGAGCCCGGTACCTATTATTCCTCACATCGTATTCGTTCGACCATGACCCATCTGGGGACCGGCAGCTTCGGACAGCCGACCGGGCGTAGCGTGGTTGCCAGGACCATTGCCGACTGCATCTGCCGCAACAACCAGATTGTCGACGAATGGCTGGTGCGCGATCAGGCAGCCATTGCCTTGCAGTTGGGCCTGGACCCACGGGAAATGGGCAGAGAGATTGCGAGGGCACTGAAGGCCAAGGGCGAATGGCCTTCGGCGGAGGAGCTGGTGCAACGTTGGTCCGGGGGCCCCCAGAGCGGTGAGCCGAGCGGCCAGGCCAAATGGCTGGTCGACACCTATAAGCAACTCTGGTCCGGGACCGCAATTAACCTGGTGCGGGAGCGCTATGACCGTGCCTACCTGGGTTATGGACCGGGCGATCAGGCGCTGCAGGGCTGGAATGGCCTGGAGCAGTTCCTGTTCGATTACTTGGGCGCCATACCTAACGGCCAGTTCAAGCTACATCACTGGATTGAGCGCAATGATCCCGGCATGCCGACCCGCATCTCCCTGCGCTGGAGCTATTCCGGCACCCACAGCGGGCACGGCCGTTTCGGCGCGCCGACCGGGGCCCCCCTGGTGATCATGGCAATCAGTCAGGCCGAACTGCGCAACGGCAAGATCTATGCAGAATGGCATATGATTGACGAGATCAACCTGTGGAGCCAGGTTGCCCTGGGTGAAGCGTGAATGACGGTTGGTCAGAACTCCTGATTGCGTAATAACAGGGCTCGGTGACATGTGCTACGTTACCGGGCCCAGGACGAAATCAGGCCTGGGAATAGAGAGCCTTCCTTATTTTATGCCGGTATTCCCGGGGGCTGTCACCGGTGGCATTCTTGAACCATTTGCTGAAATGAAACTGGTCACAAAAGCCAAGTGAGTCGGCGATGCCGGCGATCGGTAGTTCGCTGTGCACCAGCAGTGACATGGACTTATCCAGACGCTTTTGCGCTACATACTGGGCGGGCGGTTGGCCTAGCACGTCTTTGAACAGTTCGCTAAATCGGTTACGTGACAATGAGCAGAGTTCGGCCAGCCTGGTAACCCGAATGTTCTGATCCAGGTGCTCATCTATATAGGCCATGGCTGTGTGCAGCCGCTTTATCCTGAACAGTTGTTTATCTTTCCCTGGAATGGCGTTGGAGATACCCAGCAGCAGCTGTAAAAATTGATAGGCGCAGCTGTGTCGGCGGGCGACACCGGTCAGGTTGTTGTGTTGGTTGTTTTCGGTTGCCATGGCCAACTCGGCAGTGGCTCGCCCTATTAATGCGGCCTTGTCATCAGACACAGTTACCGGTATCCGGTAGTAAGAGAGCACATCAATCGTTCGGAACAGCGTGAAGTGCACATGCAGGCCATCTGCGGTGGTCGGCTCATCCACTGTGAGTTGATGTTGTATCCCGGCGGGGACCAGTAATACCTCTCCCGGACCCGCTCTGAAATGGGTGTGCGTTTCGTGTTGTGCCAGTACGCAGCCATAGGCACCTTCGGTAATGTGCAATACCACCCAATAGGGCAGGATGCGCCAGCCGGTATTGATGCAATGACTGCTCTGATAGGCAGACCAGTAGACGCGATAGTCCAGTTCATGTTCAAACAGTTGCGGGGTCTCTGTATGCAGATCCAAAGGTCCCTTCCTCTACGCCACGTGTAATTTCACTCCTACTATTACCATCTGTCATTTTTGTGGCAAGAGCATAAACACATATTTTGTTTTTATTTGATAACCTCTTGGTTTGTCTGTTTTATATGACTATATCGCTCATAAGGCGAAAAAATGTGTTTTTACGATGAATTATATCGGTTGTACGCCGATGTCAATGCTGTCGATAATGTTGGTTTGTGGTTGCTGTGGTGCAAATATACATATATTGGGTGCATCGAACCATACCCGTGAGTGATCCCGGTCGGTAGTCTTGACGGCATCATAAACAGGTGCGAATGGAGTAAAGATGAAAGGTTCTCGTCCCGAGCAGGCTACCCTGACCAAAGATAATGATTTAAGCAAAACCCAGGAAACCCTGGCGGCCATCGATGCCATGGTCGATGGATTGAACGACCACGATATCGACAACATGGGCCGTTTTTTCAGTGAATCTTTCCGCTGGATGGGCAATGCCGGCTGCGGGTTCAAACAGGGGTTAAAGGAATTCCAGGACAACTGGCAACGGCCGTTTCAGGCTGCCTTTTCCGACAAGGTCTGCATTGATGAGGCGCGCATTACCCAGGGGGAATGGTGTGCGGCCTTCGGTCGCCAGGAAGCGGTGCATTCCGGACCTTTCATGGGGATAGCGCCGACCGGCAAGCGGGTAGAAATTCGCTATATGGATTTCTGGAAGGTAGTGGACGGCAAGATAGTCGATAACTGGGTGATGGTCGATTTCCCCTATGTGATGCAACAGCTGGGGGTAGACCCGTTTAACGGTCATGGCTGGGATCAACGCGACAGCGGTCGCATGCCGGTGCAAAACGGCGAAGAGGCATAAGCGATTCATTGATAGGGACTGGGTGCGGCAGGTTCGCACCCATACGCTGTTATTGTGGGGAAAACCATGAACCTGGACATTCATTGTCACAATAAAACCATCATCAATCGATTTCGTGCGGCATTATATGATTGCGATCCCGGCACCCTACGTGAGCAGCTGCACGAGCTGTTTGCCAGTGACTGCAAGGTTCAGCTGGCCCATCCCCTGGGGGAAGTGACGGGGCCGGATGGGCTATATCAGGTCGGTTACGCGCCTTTGATGGCGGCGATCCCGGATCTGGAGCGCCGGGACTATATTGTGCTGGCGGGCCCGGATGAAGAGCATAACTGGGTCGGGTGCGGCGGTTTTTACACCGGTGTGTTTGAACAGTCCTGGCTGGATATTCCGGCTACTCGGCTGCTTGTTACCCTGCGTTATGCCGAGTTTTTCCGTATTGAAGATGACCGAATTGTCGAGATGGTGGCACTCTGGGACATACCTGAGCTGATGATGCAGGCTCGCGCCTGGCCGATGGGGCCCAGCCTGGGGCGAGAGCTGTTGGTGCCGGGTCCGGCAGTTCAGGACGGCATAGTGACCGCCCCCTATAATGCGGCGCAGGCGGCGGCCAGCTTCAGGCTGGTGGATAATATGCTTAACGGTCTGCAGGAGCATGCGGTGGGTGGAGAAAAGGCCATGGGGCTTGAGCGTTACTGGCACCCGAAAATGGTCTGGTACGGCCCGGCGGGCATCGGCTCCTGTCGGCGCATATCGGGATTCCGCAACTGGCACCAGATCCCGTTTCTGGCAGGCATGCCGGACAGGGTCAGCTGCCTGGGCAAGCACGAGCGCAAGGCCTATTTCGCCGATGCCAATTATGTGGCCTACTGTGGCTGGCCGGGTCTGAACGCCACCATCAGTGGCGATGGCTGGCTTGGTATTGCCCCTTCCGGCCAGAAGGTCACCATCCGTAGCCTGGATTTCTGGCGTATTGAGAATGACAAAATACGTGAAAACTGGGTACTGGTTGATCTGCTGGATGTTTATCACCAGGTTGGGGTGGATGTACTGGCACGCATGCGTGCGTTGACCCATGATAGGCAAGCGGCTCCGCCGCTGTTATAAGCATCCGGATAGATAGGTAAGGCAGGTTACGGCAGGAGACAAGGGCTCTCCTTGCCACCTGCCGATGGGGTTATTCCGCTGATATAGCCCGCATCTGGGGGAAATTATGGTCATTTAGTCGAAAAATGCGACTAATTACTTAAAGTTGGGGCCCCAAATGTCATATAATGCGCGCCGGAAATTCAATCCATCGGCTGCAGCCTGCATTAATGCCGACCACAAGTCGTTGCAACGCTGAGCCGTTGGCTCCCCAGCCGTATTAATTAGGGAAAATAATGACGACTCAAAAAGCTACCATCGTCTATACACTGACCGACGAAGCCCCCGCACTTGCCACCTATTCCTTGTTGCCTATCGTACGTACCTTTACCAGTGTCGCTGGTATCGATGTGACCCTCAGCGATATCTCCCTGGCCGCCCGTATCCTGGCCGCCTTTCCCGAGCGTTTGAGCGAAGAGCAACGGGTCGTAGACGGCCTGGCCGAACTGGGCGAACTGACCCAGGATCCGCACGCCAATATCATCAAGCTGCCGAACATCAGTGCCTCCGTGCCCCAGCTGCGTGCCTGTGTTGCCGAGCTGCAGGCCCAGGGTTACGATATTCCCGACTTTCCGGAAGAGCCGAAAACCGCCGAAGAAAAAGCCATTCGAGAAAACTACTCCAAGATCCTCGGCAGCGCGGTGAACCCGGTTCTGCGCCAGGGCAACTCCGACCGTCGCGCCCCTGCAGCGGTCAAGGCCTTTGCACGCAAGTATCCTCATTCCATGGGCCAGTGGAGCAAGGCATCCCGTTCCCACGCCGATTACATGAACGGCGGCGACTTCTTCTCCAGCGAACAGTCCGTCACCAGCACCAAGGCCCAGACGGTGCGCATCGAGTTCGTTAACAAGGCGGGCCAGTCCGAGCTGAAGAAAGAGCTGCCCCTGGAAGCCGGCGAAGTGCTGGACAGCATGTACATGAGCAGCAAGGCGCTGTGTGACTTTTTCGAAGGCACCCTGAAAGACGCAAAAGAGTCTGGCGTTATGTGGTCGCTGCACGTCAAGGCCACCATGATGAAGGTGTCTCACCCCATCGTATTCGGTCACGCCGTCAAGGTGTTCTACCGTGACGTATTCGAGAAATACGGTGCACTGTTCGACGAGTTGGGTGTGAACCCGAATAACGGCCTGAGCAGCGTCTATGACAAGATCAAGTCACTGCCCCAGTCTACCCAGGAAGAAATCGAGCGGGCCATTCACGACTGCTATGAGAACCGTCCCGAGCTGGCGATGGTCGACTCGGTCAAGGGGATTACCAACCTGCACATTCCCAGCGACGTGATCGTCGATGCCTCCATGCCGGCGATGATCCGCACCTCTGGCCAGATGTGGGGCCGTGACGGCAAGCCGAAGGATGCCAAGGCGGTGATGCCGGAAAGCACCTATGCCCGCATCTACCAGGAGATGATCAACTTCTGCAAGACCAACGGCGCCTTCGATCCGCGCACCATGGGCACGGTACCGAACGTGGGCCTGATGGCGATGAAGGCCGAGGAATACGGCTCCCACGACAAGACCTTCGAGCAGACCGAAGACGGCACCATGCGTGTGGTCGCGGCCGACGGCACCGTGCTGATGCAGCACGAGGTAGAGAAGGGCGACATCTGGCGCGCCTGCCAGACCAAGGATGCGGCCATTCGTGACTGGGTCAAGCTGGGCGTCACCCGTGCCCGCAACTCCAATACGCCGGCGGTGTTCTGGCTGGACGAGGAGCGCGCCCACGACAATGAACTGCGCAAGAAGGTCGAAGCTTACCTGCAGGAGCACGATCTGAGCGGCCTGGATATCCGTATCATGTCCTACAACGAGGCCATCCGCTTCTCCATGGAGCGCATGAAGCGTGGTCTGGATACCATTTCCGTGACCGGTAACGTGCTGCGCGACTACCTGACCGACCTGTTCCCCATCATGGAGCTGGGCACGTCCGCCAAGATGTTGTCCATCGTGCCCATGCTGGCCGGTGGCGGCATGTACGAAACCGGTGCCGGCGGCTCTGCGCCCAAGCATGTGCAGCAGCTGATGGAGGAAAACCACCTGCGCTGGGATTCCCTGGGCGAGTTCCTGGCCCTGTCGGTTTCCCTGGAAGAGCTGGGTATCAAGGAAGGCAACGCCCGTGCCAAGATCCTGGCCAAGTGCCTGGACAAAGCCACCGAACTGTTGCTGGACAACGGTAAGTCACCGTCGCGCAAGGCGGGCGAGCTGGACAACCGTGGCAGCCACTTCTATCTGAGCCTGTACTGGGCCCGCGAGCTGGCGGCCCAGACCGACGACGCCGAACTGGCCGCTCATTTCGCGCCGCTGGCCCAGGCCCTGGGCGAAAAGGAAGCGCAGATCGTCGCCGAGCTGAACGGGGTACAGGGCCAGCCGGCCACCGAGCTGAAAGGCTACTACCACTTCGAGCCCGCCGCGGTCGAGAAGGTGATGCGCCCGAGCGCCACCCTCAACACTCTGCTGGCCAGCGTTAACGGCTAAGCCCGACGCATCCTCGAACTAGAGGACAAAAAAAGCCCGGTGCCGTTATGCGGCCCGGGCTTTTTTGCGGCTGCGCTACATAGGGCAGGGGGAGCGCTCCCACAGCAAACCCGGTATCCTGAATATGGCCCCGCCTTGTGGGGCCGCGACCTCGCGGCGATATGGCTGCCAGGCCAGCCAGCAGCTTCAACTGTCTTCAGGCTGATGGCAGCTGGCTTGCCGCTCCCACCATAAACCACCTCCCGCATATGGTCATGGGGCCAGCTTGGATCTCTCAGGGCCTATAGTTGACCAACCACTGGTATATCAGGCGTACTTCATCGCTCATCGCTCATCGCTCATCGCTCATCGCTCATCGCTTATTGCTCATTGGCTGCCAGGTAATAGCTGCGTCCCGAGTGCATGCTGAAATCGGCCAGCCGGACCAGGGCGCCGTTTTTCAGCTTGTTGTCCAGCAGGTATCGGCTTCCCAGCGTCACGCCCAGGCCCCGTTCCGCCGCGTCGAGCAGTACTATGTAGTTATTGAAATAGCGACTGATCTTTAGTTCCGGGGTATCAAGGTTCAGGGCGTCAAACCAGACTCGCCAGTTAATCCAGTTAGGCTCGAGCCTTTCGTAATCGAGCAGGGTATGCGCCAAGAGCGCTTCAGGACCGGCATCATTAAAGGAGTGCCGGCGCAGGTAATCGGGATTGGCCACTGGAAACAACTCTTCGACAAACAGTTCGTTTATGCTCCAGCCGGGGCGGCTGCCGGTATCATAGGCGATGGCCAGGTTGACCTCATTATTGAACAGGTCGGGCGTATGATCCGAGAAGATAACCCGTATGTTCAGGGATGAATTTGAATGTTGACGGTAGAAGTCATGGATGGCCCCACTCAACCAGTAATGGGACACGGCGGTGTTGGCTGCGACCGTCACGGTACGCACCGATCCAACCTCGGTCAGCTCCTCGACGGCGTCGGCCAGGTAATTCAGAGAGTGCTCACCTTATGCAGCAGTTTTTCTCCTCGACTGGAGAGGCTGACCTTTCGACCATGACGTTCGAACAGCGCGAATTCAAAATGCTGCTCCAGAAATTTTATCTGTTTGCTGACCGCGGCCTGGGTCACATGCAGCTCTTTGGCTGCCCGGGTAAAACTCAGGGTACGAGCTGCCGCTTCGAACACCATCAGGCTGTTCAATGGTGACAGGCGATGCCTCAGACTCTTCATAACCAAAAGTTATCCATTTTGATGAAAAACCAGCGTATATACAGCAATTATCGCGCCCTATACTCATTTACGGCTCGTTTAGACATGCTTAGCCCCCGGTTTTAATAGATGACTATAACCTGACTGTTGGTTCATAAGTACAGGTTATTTAATTGTCCGTACTAGTAAGAGACCTCTCGGAGGTTTATCAGCGACAGCGTGCAGGAGATATAAATGGCGATTCTTGATTGGCATGGCGAACGGAGTGACCTTTCTGGTATTCAGTTACTGGACCATGCACCGGAAAGCCTGAATGTCGATCTCGGGGCGGTACGACGCTACCGTCTGGGTCGGGTCCGCGCCGAGATGCAGAAACGGGATATAGGGGCACTGATCATTTCTGATCCGGTCAATATTCGCTATGCCTGCGGGGCGCGCAACATGCAGATTTTTTGTGCCCGCAATACGCCGCCCCGCTATCTGCGGGCGACTGAAGTGGTGGTCGGCAAGTTACGTGATGCCATCCGTCCCGGTATCACTGAAAACGAGCTGTGGTCTGTGCTGCATCAATCGGTTATCGCGCAAAATGGCGACTATTGTGAAACCCGCCTGTTGAGTTCCGATCAGTGTACCAATCCCTGGTTCCAGGAAACCGCCAGCAATATAATCGGGGAAAACGAGCTGATCGCCCTCGATACCGATGTGGTCGGCTGTCATGGCTATTATTCGGATTTTTCCCGCACCTTCCATTTCGGTCCCGGCAAACCAACGGAGCAGCAACGCACCCTGTACAAGGTGGCGTATGAACAGGTGCGCAACAACCTGGATATTATCCGTCCCGGTATGAGCTTCCGTGAATACTCGGAAAAGGCCTGGAATATCCCGGAAAAATACCATGCCAACCGTTATTACTTGTCGGCTCACGGCGTAGGCATGACAGGAGAATACCCTTATCTGTACCATCATGCGGACTATCTCGATGCGGGCTACGACGGGGATATCTTGCCCGGCATGACGCTTTGTGTAGAAAGCTATATCTGTGAACAGGGGGGAGCGAAGGCGTCAAGCTGGAGGAGCAGATAGTGGTGACCGAAACCGGTATCGAGATCCTGTCGCGATTCCCCTTTGAGGAGGAGCTGCTGAAGTAACAGTTATATCATCGGTCTGGAGTGGCCCCGGCCATCACCATACCCGTGACGCCAGCCCCATGGATGGGAAAATACTTAAGGAGAGAGGCTCGTTTTATGAACAAATCGAGCGAGTTGTAGTGGTCTAATGATCCCGGACACCAATTTAAGGTGGTAAAATCACCACAAAAAACAAGAGGCCTCCCATTGATGGCCCCTTCCTTATATAGATATCCTACATTTTTTGATCAGCTGGGGACTGCCGCTTCCAGCTCGGCGCTTTTTTCTTCGGCGTCAGCCACGAGACGGGTAGCGACCAGATCGCCTGTAATATTGCAGACGGTATGTCCCATATCCAGCAAGGGAGAAAGCGCGGCAATGATGGGCAATAACGTTAATGGGAAGCCCAAGGTTGTCAGCAGGACAGACGCCATCACAATATCGGCTCCCTTGGTTCCCGCTGTTCCGGCCGCCAGGAAGATCCCAAGAAATATCGTCGTCGCCAGGAAGGCCATGGTGATGGGGGTACCATGAACATTCGCAGCAAACACGGCAATCACTCCCAATACCACAGACATACCATTCATATTCACCGTGGCGCCCAGTGGCAGGGTAAAGCCATAGATACGTTCAGAAATCTTCATTTCATCACGCGCCACTGCAATGGTAGCGGGGAGTGTGGCGCCACTCGAGGTTGTGCTCGCTGCAACCAGCATGGCAGAACTACACTGCTTGTAAAATTTTAGCGGCGAGGTACGGGTCATAGAGAGGATGAGTGCCGGATAAACAACCAGCAGGATGACGGCTAGCCCACTAATATCCGCGATGACGTAGCGCAGCGCCTGTATGAGAAAATCGCTGCCAAAGCTGCCGCTGGCATTGGCCATAAGCGCAAAAATACCATAAGGGGCCAGGGTGACGACCAGTTCTGCCATACGAATACTAAGTTCGGAGCCACGCTGAAATAAAGTGACCAACGGTTTGCCGCGCTCTCCCAGCGAGACCAGCGCCAGCCCCATAATGATCGAAAAGATAATAATTTGCAGCATGCTACCTTCGGCCATTGCTGCAATAGGGTTGTTGGGAACCCACTGAACCAGATTATCGATGAAACTGAAGCCGGCTGTGGGATCGGCTGCCTCGACTACAGCATTCATCCCATCTAGCGCTGTACTGCTTTTTCCCGGGCTCAGTAATAACGCCATACTAACGCCAATTAATGTTGCGAAGAAAGCAGTCAGACAATAGAAGGAAACAGTTTTAAACCCCACTGTCTTGAGTTTTTCCATACTTTCCAGCTGAGTGATACCGGCTACCAAGCTAAAAAATACCAATGGAACAATAACGGTCTGTAATAGGCGGATAAAGATTTCACCAATTGGAGACAGCAGTGTTGCATTTTCTCCGCCAATAATGCCTACGCTGATACCCAGCACCGCACCAATTAGTATTTTTATGTAGAGTTTCTGTTTTTTCCACCAAGCCATAATAATTCCCTCTGATAACTGTTATTTTAGTGGCAGTAGTATTAACCCGACGGCCATCCGAGTCGGATTTAATCCCAGTATCCATACACATTTAAAATCCGCAGGTTGTAATTAAAAAGCCTGCTGAATCAATATTTTTATTTTTTAATTAAATGGCTGAGATAAATGCCACACCATTTTGAAATAGTGATCAGGACCGGTCACCCGACGGGGTGCAGGCCGCAAGTCGGGTGACCGAACATCCGTTTAAAGCAAGCCTATAGGCCGTTAAACAGATTTCAAGTAAATAACATGTAAGTTACCGGCATAAAAATCCTTTTCCTAACTCATCACCTTCATCATAGAAAAAACTTGAACGGCCCGTGTAGAAACCTTTACCTGAGACTTTGACATGGACAGCATTATAGCCTTCCAGGTTAGCTATGGAATGCACTTCGGCTAAAAACTCTGAATCAACAATGCTTTTAAATTTTGCTTTCTCACCAATCTGATAAATATCTCTTGCATATGCTTGTGCCATACGAGCAGTGACACCTGAACCGGTGGGGCTACGGTCAACTTGTGCATCGGCAAAAACACAAATGTTTTTAGAATACTTCTTTGACGTAAGGTTGCTGTCTGTAATGATGGTCCCATACAGGAATGCCAAATCATCACTGTCTGGGTGAGTTAACTTAAGCTGTTCTTTGGCCTTCTGGGTTACAATGTCTGCAGCGTTGGTTAGTTTTTCAACACTATCTTGTTCTATATTTAAACCAAGCTGATGGTCTTCTACCAGCGCGTAAAATGCACCACCATAGCTAATATCAACCTTTATATTGTGTCCGTTGTCGATCTCAATCTCTTGATTCAATAGCAGCGCAAATGCAGGAACACTAATGAATGATGCTTCAGAAGTGGCTGAATCAACCTCTACTTGTACTAAACCACAAGGACATTCAATATTTACGGTGGTTTTAGGGAATTGTTGCTCGACGATTCCCTCATCAATAGCATAACGACCTAATGCGATCACAGCGTGACCACACATTGTGCTGTACCCTTTATTGTGCAGAAAAAGAACAGCCAGATCAGCTTCAGGTAAACTGGGCTCGACTAAAAGAGCCCCATACATTTCTTTATGGCCTCGTGGCTCAAACATCAAGAATTTTCTCAAATGATCAAGATGTTGAGTGACATATCGTCTTTTTTCAAGAATAGTATCGCCTTCAATATGAGGGTAACCATTAGTGATGATCCGAAGGGGTTCACCACCAGTGTGCATGTCAACTACATCGATTCGTGGATAATTTTCCATTACGTCACCATTTATGGTTGGTTTAATTTTAATCAAAGGCTTCTACTACTAAATCTTCGACAGGAGATCCCACAGTTTAAAAACAGCAATACAATATTCTGGTGGGTATTTGAAGCATCACGTTATGTTTTCCGTCTTAAGGATTCTTGCTGCGCTGGTACGCCAGTACCGCCGCCGCCAGATCTTCAATGGAAGCGCCGACAGATTTGAACAGGGTGATAGCTTGTTCGGGTTCGGCAAGTTCGGCACGGCCCCGGTGGGTGCCTCGGCACAGCTCGGGCAGCTCGGCCAGCACATCGCTTTTATCGATTACGCCCTGCTGCAGGGGAATGAGCAGCTCTCCGGTTTCGCTCAGGGCGCCGGCCCGGGTATCGACAAAAATATGGCTGCGACGCAGTGCCTCATCATCCGCTTCGCGCATGAAGGGGGTAAAACTGCCGACCAGATCGAGGTGGCATCCCGGGCTCAGCCATTCCCCCTTGAGGATGGGGGTTTCGGCCATGGTGGCACAGCTGATGATATCCATCCGGGCGGCGATCTCGGGCAAGTCCTGCTCGCCGGCAACCTGGATGTCGATGTTCAGCTCTCGGCATTCCGTCACCAGTTTGGCCGCCGCGGCCGGATTTCGTGCCCAGACCCACACCTGAGTGATGGGGCGGACGGCCATATGAGCCTGGATCAGACGCCGAGCCATGCGGCCGGCGCCCATGACCAACAGCTTGCCTGCATGTGGCCTGGCCAGGTAACGGGCCGCCAGGGCGGATGCAGCGGCGGTGCGGCGGGCGGTCAGCTCGTTGCCTTCCAGTTGGGCCAGGGGCTGGCCGGTTTTGCCACAGTTAAGCAGGTAATGGCTGTTCAGGCCCGGCAGATTGAAGCGGCTGTTGCCGGGGAAGACGTTGACCTGCTTGATCCCCAGGTACTCGTTTTCGATCCAGGCGGGCATCAGCAACAGTGTCGCCTGCGGCGCTCCGGGTACATTGATGAAATGGTGATGGCGTACCGGAGAATGGACTTCCTTGGTGAACATGGTGGCCAGCTGTTCGATAAGGGCGTTCCAGGGCAGGGCGTCGATCACTTGCTGCGCGTTCAGTTGCATGGCTTACCTCGGCTTTAGGGATATAGTGTCATGCTAGCCAGAGACGTTGGTAAAGAATTGGCAGAGGCTATCAAGTACTTGTTTCAGACTACCAAGATCAGCCTTTGTTACCCGCAGCTGTCGAATAGGTGAAGCTTAGATTCACATGGGATTCACCCAGGGTTAGTATGCTGCGGATAGTGATACCGGATGAAGAGGATGCGTCCATGATTGTTACCCAGGCTCGGAAAAATGTGATTGCAACCCACGCGGGGGAGCATCTTCATAGCTATCCGCAAATACTGATAGGCGTGGCCGGGGAGACCCGCTGCGAGTTCGAAAACAGTGCAGCCCGGGTGGCGCGCGGCAGTGTATTGATGGTGCCTCATTCGGCCAAGCACAGCTATGCCGGGCAGGGAGAAGACAGCGAACTGCTGGTCCTGGATCTGAATCTGGCGGATGAGCTGGTTCGGTCGCTGGAAACGGAATGCAGCCTGTCGTTCCATGAGACCCTGTTCAGCTCTCCCCAGTCGGTGGAGTTGGCCGGTGAAATTCAGCCCTTGCTGGACTTTGCCGGCCATCAGTTGGCACAGGGGAACACCGGCTTGTACCGGGTTGTGAATCAGCAGCTGGTGACCCTGTTCCTGACCCTGATCAGCCAGCATTATGCCGGCAGCAGTCGGGAGCCTTTACCGCCATCGCTGCGTCTCGATGTGCTGGATCAGCTAATCGACAATTCGCTGGATGAACCGCCCGCCAACCAGGTGCTGGCGGATGCCCTGCACATCAGTGAAAGTCACCTCTACTATTTGTGTCGCAAGCAATTTGGTCTGACGCCGCAGCAATACGCCAGTGCCCGGCGTCTCAACCGGGCCCGCACCTGCCTGCAGCAGACGCGGATGAGTGTAACCCAGGTGGCCCTGGAACACGGTTTTTCCGATACTGCCGCCTTTTCACGGGCCTATAAGCGGTTTTTTGGTCGCTCCCCGCGCCAGGATAGGGACGGAAACTGAATGGGAAGCCGGGTTAATGCTGAACCAGTGCCGTCCTGCTGTGTTGTCAGGCTGGCCTCCAGGTAGCGGGCGAAGTCATCGGCCAACAGGGGCCGGCTGAAGTAGTAGCCTTGCAGCAGGTCGCACTGTTGCGTCTTGAGAAAATCGAGCTGCCCGCTGGTTTCAACCCCTTCGGCAACCACCTGCAGCCCCAGCTGGTGCGCCATGGAGATGGTGGCATTGACCAAGTCACGGTCGCTTTGCTTCATTTCCACTTCGTTGATAAAGCTGCGGTCGATTTTAAGGATGTCAAATGGATAAAGGCGCAGGTAGCTAAGCGATGAATACCCGGTCCCGAAGTCATCCATGGCAATGCCTATCCCCTGGTTGTGTATCGCATCCAAGGTATCAGCTATATACCAGTAGCCGTTCATCAGCACACCCTCGGTTACCTCCAGGACGAGCGCCTGGCCTGGGAGGCCTGCCTGCTGTAAAGCCCGGGAGATGAAGTCCGGTAGGTGGTTTTCCCGGAATTGCAGGGGAGAAATATTGATAGAAACCTTGAAGTTGTCGTTATATTGCGCGCGCCAGGCCGCGGTGTTGGTGATTGCCGTTGTGATCACATACCTGCCAATGGGAATAATGAGTCCTGTTTGTTCAGCAACAGGAATAAACTCATCGGGCGAAACGTCTCCCAGTATGGGGTTGTGCCAGCGTAACAGGGCTTCCGCACCTATTACCCGCTGATTCTCAATATCGACAATTGGTTGATAACGCAATGAAAATTCATTTCTTTCAAGTGCACATTGTATCTGTTCTTCCAGAGCCAGGCGACGAGACAGGCTCTTGCTCATATGTTCGGTGAAGAAGCAGTAGCAATTCCCCCCGGCTTTCTTGGCACCATACATGGCTGTATCGGCGTGCTTTATCAGCTGCTGGGGCTGGTCTCCATCTCGCGGGTTAAGGGCAATGCCGATGCTGACGGTGAGATAATAGTCATGCTCGGCGAGTATAAAAGGAAGGCGGAATTGCTCAAGTAGGGAATCGGCGAAAACTTTAGCTTCATTTTCGTCATTACGGCCAGGTAAAACAATAATGAATTCATCTCCACCCAGACGTCCCAGCATGTTTCCTTCAGGCATTACTTTGGCTAATCGCTGCGCAGCCTGAAGTAATAAGTGGTCGCCCATATCATGTCCCAGGTGATCGTTGACCTTCTTGAAGTCGTCCAGATCCAACAACATGACGATACTGGCGGCTGGACCTGAATGACTGCGCTGGTGGTTGAAAAACTGATGAATGCCATAGCGATTTGGCAGGCTGGTCAGCAAATCATGTGTAGCCTGAAAATTGAGCCGTTCTTCGAACCTGATACGCTCGGCAATCTCATCCTTTAGCTTGCGGTTGGCCGCTTGCAGATCCAGGGTGCGTGCTTTGACGCGTTGCTCCAGCTCGGTATTCAGTATATCGAGGTCGGCGCGGGCATTCTCCAGCTCTATGATGTCGGGGATCCAACGCCAGAATCCCAGCGTGAGCAACAGCAATCCCAGGAGGGTGCCAACCATTTTTTCAAGAAAGGCCTGATATTCGGTATCACCGATCACGATCAGGTAATTGAGTTCGGGAAAGTTGTCGGTAATATCGATGAGCAAGCTGAAAAAAAGCAGTCCGAAACCAGCGATCACGAAGCGGGTGCCCGTCTGTCTTTTTATCCTGGGGTGTCGAAGCCCGCGCACAACTGTGTAAAAAATAACCGCCGAGAAAGAGATTCCTACTGCTTCTAAATATACATCTACCATGCAAGAGATCTCTTTTTATATTTATCGTGCAGGCTGTCCCTGAAAGCCTGCCTATATACTTGTTCTAAGTTAGATGAAAAGAAAAACTTTTTCATCATGGTGTTCAATAATTCTCTGATACAAATACCACTATCTTTCGAGACAGAAGTCAGGATGCGAGAGCCGAAACACCACGGCAGGGCCGTAGAGGTGCCTGCCGTTCTGCATTTCCGACCTCCCTGGCCGGCAGTGGCGTGCCCTGTTAATATCCGTTCGCTGCCAAGCAGGCCCTTCCAGACTGGTGGGCTCATGCCGGTAGTCATGCAGCTTCGGAATGGTGCAACCCAGTCGGTGAAGCTCGTCCACCATGCGGGAATAGACATGCCATGGCGGCTGTCAGCATCGCGAACGGTGTGGCAATGAGTCCAGGTACAGCCTGCCAAAAACCGGGATGTCGATAAAAATGAGGGATGTGTGTAATAAGTAAGGAGCTTATCGCGTCTTATTATCTAGCAAGGGTCGTTTACCCTGCGCCTTTCATGGACAGTTATTATCTAAAGGAGCATGATCATGCGTCGATGTCATTCCCAGCCCTCGGCTTACTTCCGTATTACTCCCGTTGCCGCCCTGGTGTCGGCCTCTCTGCTGACCCTGGCGCTGTCGGGCCCGGTGCAGGCCGTCGAATCGGGGGGGACAGGTATTCAGCTGATTGCCATGAGCAAGAAGCCCTGCGCCGCCAATCCTTGCGCTGCCAACCCCTGTGCGGCCAAGAATCCCTGTGCGGTGAAAAGCCCGTGCGCCGCCAATCCCTGTGCCACCCAGAATCCCTGTGCAGTGAAGAGCCCGTGCGCCGCCAATCCCTGTGCCACCCAGAATCCCTGCGCGGTGAAGAGCCCCTGTGCCGCCAAACCGGCGGCAGTAAACCCCTGCGCCGCCAAGGCCGTACAACGCCCGGCCAACTATCAGCCTTATCAGGGAGACAAGGCGGAATTGGTGGCCCTGGGTAAGGCGCTGTTCAATGACACCAGCCTGAGCAGCAATGGCCTGTCTTGCGCCAGTTGTCATCAGGACCAGCAGATGTACCAGGCCGGCTTTGCCATGGCCTACCCCCATCCGGTGGCGATGGCCCAAGGGCAGTTTGGCCTGAGTCAGGTGCACCTGGATGAGATGATCCAGATCTGCATGGTCGCTCCCATGGCATCGCAACCCCTGGCTTGGGACTCGAAAGAGCTGGCCGCCCTGGTGGCCTATGTAGAGACAGAGCAGGCTACCTTTAACCCCTGTGCGGCCAAGAATCCGTGCGCGGCCAACCCCTGTGCGGCCAAGAATCCGTGCGCGGCCAACCCTTGTGCGGTCAAGAATCCGTGCGCGGCCAACCCTTGTGCGGCCAAGAATCCGTGCGCGGCCAACCCTTGTGCGGCCAAGAATCCGTGCGCGGCCAACCCCTGTGCGGTCAAGAATCCTTGTGCAGCCAACCCCTGTGCAGTCAAGAGTCCTTGTGCAGCCAACCCCTGTGCGGCCAAGAATCCTTGTGCAGCCAATCCCTGTGCCGCCAAGTCTCAGTGAGGGGAACAAGACAGCCTGCAGACAGATAGGGGAGTTTGGCAGGCAATCAGCCGGCGATGCATGGCCGTCAGGCCCCGCCGGCGGGACAATGTGTTTGAACCGCCTGGTATTGGAAGATGACGTTTTCAAGGATGCCTATGACAGCAGATATACACCAGCCCTTGCCTGAACTGGTGCCGCCGGTGGCGGCCAGCCTGCTTCCCGGGGATATTCGCCGGATGCGTGAGGCCGGCGCCCGGATCCGGGAATGCTACCGGGTACTGAGCAGGGGCGGAGTCAATATCGTCGGTGAGGTACTCAAGGGGCAGGGGACCTTCTATGAAATGACTCACTATCCCCTGGACGATGTATTCGATAAAGACAACCACAGTCAGTATTACTACCATGCCCATCGCGGCGGTGGGCTGGAGCATGGCCACTTCCATACCTTCCTGCGCGCGCCGGGTATTCCTGAGCAGCTGAAGATGCTGGACTATTCCGGAGCGAGTGAGCCCTGGCCCAGCGGGGATCAGGCGATTGCCCATCTGGTGGCCATTTCCATGGACGGCTGGGGTTATCCTGTCGGCCTGTTCGCCTGCAATCGCTGGGTGACCGGTGAGAGCTGGTATCCGGCCGAGGCGGTGATTTCCCTGCTGGACAGCTTCGTGATCGATCATGCCAGTCCGTCCTGGCCGGTGAATATCTGGTTGAGCAATATGCTGGTGCTGTTTCGACCCCATATCGAGGCGTTGCTGCGGCACCGGGATGCGGTTATCAGCCACTGGCTGGCAGTTAACCCCGGGCGGGACGTGTTCGAAGACCGGCAATTGGAGATCACCGGCCAACTGGCGATTTCGGTGGATGACTGGCTGGCCGAGCTGGAGCAGGCCTCGGCCTGATTGCCTGCTCTGTCACAAGAGCAGCGACCTCTCGCGATAAATCGCAGCCCTGCTTTGTCGGCCCGAGGTTGGGCCTCCTACATAATGGGTCGATTCAGTGCCGGCCCCTGTGCCCCGGGCGCATTCCCAGGCCTGGCTGGCCCAGGCGAACTGGTAAGGGAAGGTGTGCCCGAGATCCTGCGGCCCCACCATCATGGGGAGGCGGAGTATCGGCAATGAAGGCACTGGCTTCAGCCGCCGGTCGTCGTTTTTGCCGATGCGCGCTGTCCGACGCGGGCCAGGTAGGCACTTAGCCGGGGGGGAGGGTGCGAGATCCACACCCAGCTTTGGACACCAGCCGAGTACGATCTAGAGATAGGCATCGACCAGCTGCAGGTCCAGATAGACGGCTCGCTGGCCAAGCTTTTCGAGCCGCGCCGGTTTTGCGATCTCCGCCAGCCTGGGGTTGAACAGCAGGCCCAGTGTCTTGTGTACCTCCGAGTCGATAAATCCCAGCCATTCCAGGAGCCGGTAACGGGCGAGGGCGCCGTTGGCCGGAGCCAGGCCGATTTCCGGTTTTTGAGCGGCGATATATTGCAGTATCGCCACGTTTTCGGTCAGCACTTTGCCGTTGTCCAGTTCGAGGCCGGGCACATAGCCTTTGGGGTTGATATCGTTCAGGTGTCGGCCATCGGGCAGGCGTCGATCACCCCCCAAATTTACCTTGATCAGGGTGAAGTCCAGCCCGGCTTCGAGCAGACAGATATGGGCGGCGGACGAGCAGGAACATTTCCATACCGCAAGCACAGGATACGAAAAATATCGCGCCACTCCCGATGCCTGAGTGAGGGGGCGTCGGGATGAAAAATACCTGCTGGTTGTAAGAAAAGCGGGCCCGGTCGCGTCTATTTTTATAAAGCCGGCGTGCCGGTGAGCAGCCGGTTTATCTCGTTTAACTCGAGATCGACAAGCAGTGGCGCGGCTAACGCCGGCCCACACCATGATGATCTCGTAAGGATGCCCTATGACATTGTTAAAGACACTCTTGTGCGCCGTCGCTCTGTTGGTTGGGGCCGAGGCGATGGCGGCCGGCATTCAGCCTTTCTCCCAACAGGCTTTTGCCCGATTGCAGACCGACAAAGCGGCGGTGCTGGTTGAAGTGTATGCCGATTGGTGTGCCGTCTGCCAACGGCAGGAGGCGGTGCTGACGCCCATGCTGGCGGAACCGGAATTTGCCCATATCACCCTGCTCAAGCTGGATTTCGATCGGCAAAAGGAGGCACTCCGCACCTTGGGTGTGAATCGTCAGAGTACGCTTATCCTGTTCGACGGCGGTGAGGAAATCGCCCGGGTGCTGGGCGATACCAGCCCGGAACGGCTGCGGGCCTTCCTCGGGCAGCTCAGGTAAGGGCTCGGCGTGGAGATCGGTATTACCTTGCTGTCTTTCAGCCTGCTGGCCGGCCTGCTCACCACTCTGTCGCCCTGTGTGCTGCCGCTCCTGCCGGTCGTGGCGGCCGCGGCCATGGCCAGACAACGGCTGGGGTTGTTTTCCCTGGCGTTTGGCCTGGCGCTGTCCTTTACCTTGGTGGGGACGGGCTTCGCCTCCTTCGGCCTGGCGTTGGGACTGGAGGGACAGGGGCTGCGCCTGGGGGCGGGCCTGTTGATGCTGCTGGCGGCCTGCTGGCTGCTGAGTGGGCGGCTGCAGGCCAGGTTCAGTGCCCGTACAGCCCGACTCGGTGCCGGGGCGCAGGCCCTGCTCAGTGGCTTCCATCCGGATGGCAATCGCGGCCAGTTGCTGGTGGGCGCGCTGCTTGGCGTGGCGTGGACGCCCTGTGTCGGCCCCACCCTGGGGGCGGCAATCGTCCTGGCGGGGCAGGGCGATAGCCTGGGCGCCGTCAGCCTGGTGATGCTGGTGTTCAGCCTGGGTGCCGTGATCCCCCTTATCGGTATCGGCTTGCTGTCCCGTGCGCGGTTTACCAGGGGCCGGGAGCGTTTACTCAGCCTGGGGCGGGGGGGACGCCGGCTCATGGGAGCCAGCCTGCTGGTGGTGGCCCTGTTGGTGCTGACCGGCTTGGACAAGCGCCTGGAAAGTTGGCTGCTGTCGTTAAGCCCGGCCTGGCTTATCGAGCTGACTACCCGGTTTTAGGGAGGACGATACCGTGTATTAATGTCGCTGGCACTGTGCCGTTTCGAACAAGGCGCACCTCGTGATGACCGATTAAAACGACCAAGGAAAGACCATGACCCATATCCATATTCCCAGCCTGATCGGCATTCTGTCTCTGATAGGACTGGCCAGCCTGCTGCTGGCTCCCCGGGTGCGTACTGTCGAAGGCTTCTTTGGCGGACGCGACGACCAGGGGGTTGCCCCCGGCGTACTGACCCTGACCTTTTCCCAGGTGACCACCTGGATCTTCGCCCGTTCACTGCTCAATGCCGCCATCCTCGGTTATTTCTATGGCATTGCCGGCGCCCTGGCCTATGCCGCCTATTATGGTTCCTTTCTCTCCGGCTGGCTGATCGTCGACCGGTTACGTTACCGTTATGGAGTCGACAATATCCAGGGTTTCCTGCTGACTCGCTTCGGCCGGCTGGGGGCCGGCTGTTACAACCTGCTGATCTCCCTGCGGCTGTTGACCGAGGTATTCGCCAACCTGCTGGTGGTGGGTATGGTGTTCGGGGTGGCCGATTCCCAGGCCTATACCTGGTCTATCCTGGCGGTTGCCGGCCTGACCCTGGCCTATTCCATGACAGGTGGTCTGCGCGCCTCGCTGCGCACCGATGTGCTTCAAATGAGCCTGTTGCTGCTGTTGATCGGCGCCATCGTGATCATCACCCTGGGCCACCCGCTGTTCGATGCCGGTGCCTTGCTGGCCAGCAGCCCGCAACTGACCAGCCCGGGCTGGGTGTTGCTGGTGGTGGCCCTGCTGCAGGTACTGAGTTATCCCATGCATGATCCCGTGATGATGGACCGGGGATTCCTGGCGGACAGGGACACCACCCGGCGCAGCTTTATTCATGCCTTCTGGTTGTCGGCGCTGCTGATCCTGGGCTTCGGTCTGGTCGGGGTGTTTGCCGGCCTGCATGGCGGGGAAGACAAGGACTTGCTACTGACCCTGGAGCGGCTGCTGGGTACCCCGGCCATGTTTCTGCTCGGCCTGGCGCTGGTGATCTCTGCCGCCTCTACCATGGACTCCACCCTGTCCAGCGCCGCCAAGCTGATGGTGGTGGATATGGGACTGAGCAGGCCGTCGGCGGGACATGGTCGGGTTGCCATGGCGCTGTTTGCCGTCGGCGGTCTGTTCCTGGTGTTTGTGGGTAGCAAGGATTTGTTTGATGCAGTGGCGGTCAGCGGCACCGCCTCCCTGTTTCTGACCCCGGTGATCCTGTTCAATATCCTGGCCGGGCGGGAGGTGGCGCGCTGGAGCTTCCTGGCCAGCTTCGCCGCCGCCATGGCGGGGGCCGTGCTCTACTTCTTTGAGAAAGCCGGATATGTGGACTGGATAGGGCCTCTGACCGGGGTCGAGCACAGCTACAGCAAGCTGCTGGTGATCACCATCGCTATCCTGCTCACCGGCCTTGCGAGCTTTGCCCTCGGGCTCAGGCCGAGCGGCATCAACAGGGCGCAGGCCTGATGACCATCGAGGGGCGCAGCTGCCCCCTCAGCTATCGCATCGATCCCCGGCAGTTGGGTCAGGGGCCGGCTCCGGTGCGGGAGAGCGTCTATATCATCGGCGGCCTGTACGGCAACTGGACGGCGTTAACAGCCATAGAGGCGTTGCAACAGCAAGAGGTGGCCGCCGGACTGGTTGAACCCGGGCTGGTGTTTAACGGCGACTTCAACTGGTTCAATGTCGATAACAGCAGTTTCCGGCTGATCAACGAAACGGTGTTGGCGCACAATGCCATTCAGGGCAATGTCGAGGCCGAACTCTGTGCGCCCTCTGCCGGGGCAGGTTGTGGTTGCGGCTACCCGGAGTGGGTCGATGGCGAGACGGTCACCCGTTCCAATGCCATCATGACCCGTCTGCAGCAGGCAAGCGTCGACCATGGCGACATGCTTGGCCGCCTGAAACAGCTGCCCCGCCAGCTGGCGCTGACAGTGGCCGGGCACAGGGTGCAGGTATTGCACGGTGACCCCGAGTCTTTGTCCGGCTGGCAGCTGGCGCTGGAGGCCATGCCGGAGCCGGGGCAGCTCACCGACCGGCTGGCCGACTGGTTCGGGCTGGCCGGTGCCCGCATTTTTGCTTGCAGTCACACCTGTCTGCCCTATATGCAGGACTTCGACATCAATGGCGTACGCCACCTGGTGGTCAACAACGGGGCCGCCGGCATGCCCAACTTCAGGGGCGATCGGCGGGGGGTGCTGACGCGCCTCAGCTCTCGGCCGTCTCCGGTGCCCGTCCTCTACGGTACTCGCCTCGGTGCGCTCTATTGCGACGCCATCCCCATCGACTGGGATGAACAATGGGATGACTGGTTTGCCAGCCACTGGCCACCGGGCTCGCCGGCCTGGGCATCATACCGGGAGCGCTTTATCCGGGGGCCGGAACACAGGCCAGAGGATGCTGTCCGGTTGACGGGAGCATTGAACTGCTGCTTGTGATGGCCTTTGGCCATATCGCCGCGAGGTCGCGCCTCCCACAGGATCCCAGCCTGATTTGGGGTTTGCTGTGGGAGGGGTGACCTCGCCGCGATGATATTAGCAAGGGCGTTAGCCCCAAGGGCGGCCCTCCTGCAGAGCGGGACCTCGCCGCCATTGTCTTTATGCCGGGTCATGGCTGAACCGGCGGATAAAGCTTCTGTCGATATGATCCTTCCAGTACCAGACCCACTTGCCTTCCATGCTGATCGGACCCCAGGAAGCCACCGCATGGCGGGGGCCGGTGGCCAGCAAATAGAGGGAATGGCGACGGGGTTGATAGCTGCGCAGCGGCAGGCCTTTAAGGGCGGCCCTGAGGTTGGCAGCCAGTACCGGCCCTGCGTGTACCGCATGCACCCCGGAGCGGGCCATGGTCACATCCCGGCGGGCGCAGACATCGCCGGCGGCAAACACCCGAGGTTGAGACAGGCTCTGGTGATGCTCATTAACCATCACATAGCCCTGTTCATCCAGCTGCAGGCCGGTGTTGGCCAGCCATGGCGGGGCACTGGCTCCGGCGGCGGCGATAATGCAGTTCGCCGGCAGCTGGCTGCCATCGGCCAGCATCACGCCCTGGTCGGTTCCGGCGGCCCTTTGTTCGTATACATCGATACCGGCCCGGGCCAGCACCCGGCGAATGCGTTCTCGCGCACCTTTGGCATGGCCGTTCAGCGGTCCGGACTCGGACGTCACCAGGATCACCCGGCCATCAATCCGTTCCCGTTCAAAGGCATGTCGAGCCGCCAGGGCCAGCTCGACCCCGGCGGCGCCGCCGCCGACCACCAGCAGCCGGTAGCCGGGTATGCATCGTGCCTGCGCGAGTTGTTGTGGCCAGGCCTCGAAGAACCGGGGCAGTGGCCTGGCCGGCAACAGCTTGTCTCCTGCCGCCGCCAGCCAGGACAGCTCAACCTCGCTGCCGGTGTCGAGCGACAGCAGATCGTAGTCAAGCGTCCGGCCATCGGCGAAGGTAACGACCCGGTTATCCGCCTCCATGCCGACCAGCCTCTGTATTTCAAGTCGGCCCCGGGCTGCCCGCGTCAGCGGACGCAGATCAATCCGGCACTGATCCCGGGTGTAGTGGCCGGAAATCCAGCCGGGCAGCATGCCCGAATAGTACTGATGCGGGTCCGGTGTTACCAGCACCACCTCGACGCCGGCCAGTGGTCGCCTGGCCAGGGCGGCCAGCACAAAAAGATGGGCATGGCCACCGCCGGCCAGGATCAGTCGCCTCATGAATTTATCCAGTGGTCAGGTAAGAGGTGTAGATCTCCGGGCACATCGATATCGGACAGGGGTTCGGCCTTATGGTATGACCAGCCAAGCGCGTCGAGGCGGGCCAGAGTGATGGGGCCCACCTGCGCCGTGCTCCAGGGAATGTCCGCAAACAGGCGGGGGCTGAAGCGGGTCAGGCCGAGCAGCACATAGCCGCCGTCCAGGGCGGGATGAATGACTGCATCATGCCGGTTCAGCCGCTCGGCGGCGGCTTGTAGCCGTAACGGAGTGAGCGCCGGACAGTCGGTGCCGATCAGCAGGACCCTGGGGGCTTGTGTCAGCCCTCGTGCGGCGGCCCGGGCCATGCGTTCTCCCAGGTTACCAGCCCCCTGGTCGCTACAAATCAGCTTCGTCGGCAGGGGAATATCAGCCCAGGCCGGATCGTCCGGGGTTGGGGTCATGCACAGTTCCACCGGGCCCAGGCTGGCGGCCAGGCTGCGCTCAATGGTGGAAAGCAGCATGTGGCGGGCCAGCCGGGCCGCGCCCTCGGCACCGAGAGCGGGGATCAGCCGGGTCTTGGCCAGGCCGGGCCGGGGCGCCTTGGCGAAGATGATGATACGGGCCCGGTTCAACGGTAGGCCCTCGCCAGTTGCTCGGCCGGGGCGCCGCGCCAGTAGGCGAAGCGCAGTTGCCACATCAGCCAGATGGTCCGCCACAGGCCCCGGCTTTCCCAGCGGCGGCCCGAGGTGCTGACCTTCAGCTTAAGGCAGGCAGGAGGCGACAGCCGCTTGAGCCGCTTACTGAGCTCGACATCCTCCATCAGCGGTTGGTCGGGGAAACCGGCCACCTGCTCAAAGGCCGCGCGGGTGACGAACATGGCCTGATCGCCGGTGGCGATGCCGGTCAGCCGCGAACGCAGGTTCATCAAGCCGCCGATCACGGCGAGCATGGGATGGCGGCCACTGATATGCACATCGAAGCGCCCCCACTGATGTTGGCCGTCGGCGAGGGCGGACTGCACCGCCTGCACCGCCATCGGGGGCAGTATGGTGTCTGCATGGAGAAACAGCAGCAGCTCGCCGCTGGCGGCCGTCGCCCCGGCATTCATTTGCCTGGCGCGGCCCCGTTCGGACTCGAGCACCCGGAACCCGGCCTGGCGGGCGATGGTCACGGAGTCGTCGCGACTGCCGCCGTCGACCAGGAGAACCTCGCAGTGGCAGTCGCGCAGGGGAAGGCGGGCCAGGAGCCCCGGTAAATCCGGGGCTTCGTTGAGCATGGGGATGATAATGGACAGTGTCATCGTGACACCTCTTCTTCCCCGGCCTTGGTCTTGGATTGCTCTGTGTCTGAGCTCCGTCCTCCACGCCGCCAGTCGTGGTATCGGCCCACCCAGCTCAGCAGGCGCTCGGGCGCATGAGCCCGCTTCCATTCCCCGGCCGCATACTTGTTGGCCTCAACCAGGGTCGGGTAGATATGGATGGTGCCGAGGATCTTGTTCAGTCCCAGCCCCTGTTTCATCGCCAGTACATATTCGGCGAGCAGGTCGCCGGCGTGTTCACCGACGATGGTCACCCCCAGGATCTTGTCTTTGCCGGGCATCGTCAGCACCTTGACAAAGCCTTCATCGGTGCCATCGGCGATGGCTCTGTCCAGGTCGTCCAGGCCATAGCGGGTGACCTCAAAGGCGATGCCTTTCTCTTCGGCTTCCTGCTCGTTGAGCCCAACCCGGGCCACTTCCGGCGCCACGAAGGTGGCCCAGGGAATGACGCGATAGTCGACCCGGAACCGTTTGAGGTTGCCGAACAGGGCGTTGACGGTGGCGTACCAGGCCATATGGGCGGCGGTATGGGTAAACTGGTAGGGTCCGGCCACATCCCCGGCGGCATAGATATTGGGATAGAGGGTTTCCAGGTAATCGTTGGTCTGCACGGTGCGGTTGGTTTGTATGCCCAGCCGCTCCAGGCCATAGCCTTGCAAGCGGGCACTGCGCCCCAGGGCCAGCAGCAGGTCGTCGAATTCGATCTCCACCTCTTTGCCCTGATGCTCGGCGATCATCAGCTTGCGCCCGTCTCGCAGCTCGAAACGCAGCGCGGTGTGGCCGGTTAGCACCCGTACCCCATCTTTGGTAAGCGCATTT
Source organism: Zobellella maritima (assembly GCF_003075035.1). GTDB lineage: Bacteria > Pseudomonadota > Gammaproteobacteria > Enterobacterales > Aeromonadaceae > Oceanimonas > Oceanimonas maritima. The sequence continues at coordinate 857,097 of NZ_QCZE01000001.1, forward strand.
TCCACCAGTTGGCTGACCTCTGTGTCTTCCCGGGCCATCAGCCTGTCGGCGAGCTCGGCCTGGGTCACCTTTGACCCCAGGCGGGCAAAACTCTGGGCCAGCTCGCAACCGATGGGGCCGCCGCCCAACACCAGCAGCCGGTGGGGGGCCTGCTCCCGCCTGGCGAATTCCTCCCACAGGGTATCGCTGGTGAGGTAGCCCACTTGCTCCAGGCCGGGCAGAGCCGGCACCAGGGGGCGGGCGCCGGCGGCGATGATGATGCTGCGGGCGGTCAGCCGCCGGGTACTGCCATCATGGAGCGTCACCTCCACGGTCCAGGGGTCGATCAGTTTGCCGTAGCCGGTCAATACCTCGACGCCCAGTTTGGTATAGCGCTCTATGCTGTCGTGAGGTTCAATCTTGCGGATCACCGCCTGTATCCGGGCCATCACCGCCTTGAAGCTGAAGGCGGGGTTGCCGCCCTCCAGGCCATACCGGTCGGCGTGTTTGATCTGGTGGGCCAGCCTGGCGCTGCGGATCAGTGCCTTGCTCGGCACGCAGCCGGTGTTGAGGCAGTCTCCGCCCATCTTGTGGTCCTCGACCAGGGTCACCTTGGCCTTGACCGCGGCGGCGATATAAGCACTGACCAGACCGGCGGCCCCGGCACCAATCACGATCAGGTTGCGATCATAGTGGCGAGGGCGGGTCCAGTTGCGGTAGACCCGGCGACGCTGGATTACCCGCACCAAGGCGCGGGCCACCAGGGGAAATATTCCCAGCAGGGCGAACGACAGCAACAGGCCTGGCGACAAAATGCCGGCCAGGCTGTCGATGGCCGCCAGCTGGGTACCGGCGTTGACGTAGACCAAGGTGCCGGCCACCATGCCCAGCTGGCTAACCCAGTAGAAGGTGGCGGCCTTGATCGGTGTCAGCGCCATCAGGATATTGATCAGGAAAAACGGAAACACCGGCACCAGCCGCAGGCTGAACAGGTAGAAGGCGCCGTCCCGGGCTACCCCCGCATTGATCGCCTTGAGCTTGTCGCCGAAGCGGCGCTGCACCGCATCGTGCAGCAGGAAGCGAGCCACCAGGAAGGCCAGGGTGGCGCCGATGGTGGAGGCAAAGGAGACCAGTACAAAGCCCTGCCAGAGGCCGAACAGGGCGCCGGCGGCCAGGGTCATGATGGCCGCCCCCGGCAGCGACAGGGCGGTGACCAACACATAGAACACAAAGAAGGCGCCGGCCATCAGCCAGGGATTATCTGCCTTGAAGTCGGCGATATCGGCCTGGTGCTGCTTGAGGGCTTCCAGGGTCAGCTGCTTGTCCAGGTCGAACAGGAAAAAGGCGGCCACCAGGGCGGCCAGTACCAGGATGAGGAGGAGTCTGCGCATGATGATTCCTTGAGGACGAGTCAGGCGATAGTTATTTTTTGTCTTCGTGCAGGGCGCCGCCGCAGCTGCTGCCCTGACCGGCGGTACAGCCGTAGCAGTGATCGGCGATGCGGATCGGCTGGCCTTCCAGTTCCCGGCTGAGCAGATCACGCAGGTGGGGCCATTCGCCGCCGGGCAGGTGCAGCCCCAGTTGCTGGTTGAAGTCGCAGTCGTAGAGGTAGCCCTGCCAGTCGACACTCACCAGCGAGCGGCACATCAAGCTATCCAGGTTGGCGGCGGCATAGTTCTCCTTGAGCAGGCGCATGTAATCGTGGAACTGACGTTTGGTGATCAGGTAGTCGCCGAAGCGCTTGATCGGCATGTTGGTGAGTGCGAACAGCTGGTTGAAGCGAATGCCGAAATGGTCGAACAGCTGTTGCTTGTAGGCTGCCTCCAGGGCCTGTTGGGGCGGCGGCAGGCTGGGGCCCAGAGGGTTGTAGACCAGATTCAGGGTAAGTCCGGAGCCGGGTTGGCCATAACCGAGCCGGTTGAGCGCGATCAGCGCCTGAATGCTCTTGTCGAAGGCGCCCTTGCCCCGCTGCTTGTCGACATTCTCAAGGGAGTAGCAGGGCAGGGAGGCCACGATTTCGACCTGGTGCCCGGCGAGAAATTCCGCCAGATCTTCCTGTCCCGGTTCGAACAATATGGTGAGATTGCAGCGGTCGATCACCTTGACGTCCAGCTCTCGCGCGGCCTTGACCAGGTCACGAAAGCCCTCGTGCATCTCGGGGGCGCCGCCGGTCAGGTCCAGGGTGGTCAGGCCACGGGCCTTCAATACCCGGGGGATCAGCGCCAGGTTGTCGGCGTCCATCATCTCGGTCCTGTGGGGGCCGGCGGCGACATGACAATGCACGCATTTCATGTTGCAGCGATAGCCCAGGTTGACCTGCAGGGTGTCAAGAGTACGCCGGCGGATGGGCGGGAAGTCGGTCAAATCGAGCAGCGGTAGTGTATCTCTCATGGCAAGTCCATATATTGTCGGAGTCTGACTATATAGTCCGAAGCGGCGGGGTATTTATTACATATTTTATGCATATATTCGGACTAATGGAGGGATGGGGGGCCGTTGCCCCGCAAGTTAGGGGTCTGGCACTGTCGCGGTGGCATAGACCCGGGGCCGGGTATCCCACAGGCACAAGCGGGGCAAGGTCCGGGCTTTCATATACCAGCCCGCAGTTTTATTCCCGCTTTTTATCCGGCGTGTCTTCGGTCGGTGGCTGGTGGCGGGCAAAGCCCCGCGCCATCCTGCGCAGGGCCGGCAGCTGTTTTTCAAAGTTGCTGCAGGCCGAGCACATCATGGTATGTAGCCTGAGGGCCAGTTTTTCACCCAGGGTCAGCGGTCTGTCCTGGGCCTCGGACATCAGCCGGGTCGCTTTATGGCAGTTCAACATCGGCAGTCTCCATCCAGATACCACTTGTTTTCAAGGCACTCCCGCAGGCGCAGCCGGGCCCGATACAGCAGCACATTGAGGTTACTGACACTGATGTCGAGCTCGCTACAGATTTCACTGCTTTCCAGGTCGACGAACTCGCGCATCATGAATACCCGGCCCTGATTGGGCGGCAGGTCATCGAGACAGGCCTCGAAGATCTGCCAGAACTGGCTGTCTTCGGCGCTGCCTTCGGGCGATGACCAGGCCACGGGTCGTTCATCCCGATGCCACATGCCGTTTTGATTGAACAGGGTCTCTTCCAGGCTGTCATCTTCCGTCCGGGTCAGGCTGCTGACATTGACCAGGCGCTGGTTCTTGCGCAGCAGATCGGCAATCTTATTTTTCAGGATGGCGAACACCCAGGTCTTGTAGGCAGCCCGGCCGGCAAAGGCCTGGGCATACCTGAATGCACCCAATAGTGCTTCCTGTACCGCATCTTCTGCCAGGTGGCTGTCCCTTAGCTGCAGGGTGGCAAATTTGAGCATCTGCAGGCGCAGTTCGTCAGACATCAAGGTGTCATGGGAAGAGCCGGTTGGGTGAGGGTCTTGCGGTACCGAGTCCTGGGTCATTGCTGACTATCCTGATTTGTGATGATTGTCTGGCCGTACTGTATCTTGATATAAAGTATGGCACCAGACTCATCAGAAACCAGTGTACTCATCCCATCATCCGCCCTGCATCTTGCTTTCATGATACCTTGGTCGTATCGGGGTGGATTTTATTACAATGGAAGGACAACTTCTGGTTCCGGGTAGGACGGTATGGTTGTTTTTTAATGCTACTTTGATGAATATATAATCACTTGGTTGCTTCCTTATCCCGCTGCTTATTGCCCCCGGAAGCAGCGGGCGCGGCATCGTCAGGGCCGAATTTTTCAGTCTTTCATGCGGTGCGGAGCCAGGCCTGCCGGGTGGCGTTTTCGATGAATTTTTATGTAAACTTCTTTTGTCACGCATCGAGATAAGGATTAGAATTGGCGACCATTAACAGGCCGCCACCGTCATTCGACACAGCACCCAAGGAGCCTCTCCATGCAGTTTCATTTTCCCATCGTCATTATCGATGAAGATTTCCGCTCCGAAAATACCAGCGGTTCCGGCATCCGTGAACTGGCTTCTGCCATAGAAAAGGCCGGCATGGACGTGGTGGGCTACACCAGTTATGGAGACCTGACCTCCTTCGCCCAGCAGCAAAGCCGGGCCGCCGGCTTTATCCTGTCGATTGACGATGAGGAGTTTGGTGGTGGCAGTCGGGAAGAGGCCCAGTCGGTGCTGGATCAGCTGCGCCGCTTTGTCGAGCAGATCCGCCATCGCAACCCGGATATTCCCATCTACCTGTACGGCGAAACCCGCACCGCCCGGCATATCCCCAATGACATACTGCGCGAGCTGCATGGTTTTATCCATATGCACGAAGACACCCCCGACTTCGTGGCCCGGCATATCATCCGCGAGGCCAAGAGTTACCTGGATTCGCTGGCGCCGCCTTTCTTCCGTGCCCTGACCCACTATGCCCAGGACGGCTCATACTCCTGGCACTGCCCGGGACACTCCGGAGGTGTCGCCTTCCTGAAATCGCCGGTAGGGCGTATGTTCCATCAGTTTTTCGGCGAAAACATGCTGCGTGCCGATGTCTGCAATGCGGTGGACGAGCTGGGTCAGTTGCTTGACCATACCGGCCCGGTGGCCGCTTCGGAACATAACGCGGCGCGCATCTTCAATGCCGACCATCTGTTTTTCGTAACCAACGGCACATCCACGTCCAACAAGATAGTGTGGCACTCGACCGTGGCCCCGGGCGATATCGTGCTGGTGGACCGCAACTGTCACAAGTCGATTCTGCATGTGATCATGATGACCGGCGCCGTGCCGGTATTCCTGATGCCGACCCGCAACCATTACGGCATTATCGGCCCGATCCCGCGCAGCGAGTTCGAGCCCAAGCGTATCCGCGAGAAGATGATGGCCAACCCCTTCTGCCGCGAGATTCTCGAGAAGACACCGAATGTCAAGCCGCGGGTGCTGACCATTACCCAGTCCACCTATGATGGCATCCTCTACAATGTGGAGGAGATCAAGACCCTGCTGGACGGCGAGATTGACACTCTGCACTTTGACGAGGCCTGGCTGCCCCATGCGGCCTTTCATGACTTCTACGGTGATTATCACGCCATCGGCGAGGCGCGGCCGCGCTGCAAGGATTCCATGGTGTTTTCGACCCAGTCGACCCATAAGTTGCTGGCGGGGATTTCCCAGGCCTCGCAAATTCTGGTGCAGGACGCAGAAGACAACAAGCTGGACCGAGACTTGTTCAACGAAGCCTACCTGATGCACACCTCCACCAGCCCCCAGTACGCCATCATCGCCTCCTGCGATGTGGCGGCGGCCATGATGGAAGCCCCGGGCGGCACGGCGCTGGTGGAAGAATCCCTGGACGAGGCGCTGGAATTCCGCCGTGCCATGCGCAAGGTGGACGACGAATACGGTGACGACTGGTGGTTCAAGGTGTGGGGCCCTGATGACCTGACCGATGACGGCCTGGACCACAGGGATGCCTGGATGCTGCATGCCGGTGAAAGCTGGCACGGCTTTGGTGATGTGGCGCCGGGCTTCAACCTGCTGGACCCCATTAAGGCCACCATCCTTACCCCCGGTCTGAACGTGGACGGCAATTTCGCCGACGACGGCATACCGGCGGCCATCGTTGCCAAATACCTGGCCGAGCATGGTGTGGTGATCGAGAAAACCGGTCTCTATTCCTTCTTTATCATGTTTACCATCGGCATTACCAAGGGCCGCTGGAACACCATGGTCACCGCCCTGCAGCAGTTTAAGGACGACTACGACAAGAATGCCCCCCTGTGGCGTATCCTGCCGGAGTTTATTCAGAAATATCCGCAATACGAGCGGGTGGGCCTGCGCGATCTCTGTGCCGATATTCACCGCTTCTACAAGCTGAACAATGTGGCCCGGATGACCACGGAAATGTATCTGTCGGATTTGGTGCCGGCGATGAAACCGGCGGATGCCTTCGCCCGCATGGCTCACAAGAAGATCGACAGGGTGCCGCTGGATGAACTGACCGGCAGGGTTACGGCGGTGATGCTCACCCCCTATCCGCCGGGCATTCCGTTGCTTATCCCGGGTGAGGTATTCAACGATACTATCATCAGCTACCTGAAGTTTGCCCGCGAGTTCAATGGCAAATTCCCCGGCTTCGAAACCTTTATCCATGGCCTGGTGGCGGAGCAGCAGGCGGGCCAGACCCACTATTATGTGGACTGCGTAGCGGAATAGGGAAAATCATGAGCGACAAACCTTTCTCCCAGGCTTGTGAAAACAACAAGCGACCGATCCTGGCGGTGCTGGCGCAGGTCTTTGACCGGCCCGGTGTGGTGCTGGAGATCGGCAGCGGTACCGGCCAGCACGGGGTGTTTTTTGCCGAGCGGCTGACCCATCTGTACTGGCAGCCGAGTGACAGGGCGGAAAATATCCCGGGTATGTCGCTCTGGTTTGCCGATGCCGGTCTACCCAACCTGTTGCCGCCGCTGGTGCTGGATGTTACCCAGGATCACTGGCCGGCCGGCCAGTATCAGGGGGTGTTTACCGCCAATACCCTGCATATCATGGCCTGGTCCGAGGTCGAGGCGATGTTTGCAAGACTGGTTGGGGTGCTGGCGCAGGGGGCATCGCTCTGTATCTACGGCCCCTTCAACTACGAGGGGCGGTTCACTAGTCCCAGCAACCGGGCCTTCGATGCCATGTTGCGAGACCAGGTTCCGCATATGGGGATACGGGATATCACGGACGTGACCGAGCTGGCCGAGCGCCACGGCCTGGGTTTACAGGCGGATCATGCCATGCCGGCCAACAACCGGCTGCTGGTGTTTAAACACCATTTGTAGGAGGCGCGACCCCGCGGCGATATGGCCGGCAGGCCATCAAGATGTAGTTGCAGGAAGTTCGGCCCCGGGTTTATGGGCCCATATCATTAAATCTCCTTCGGATATCAAAGCGCCGGGGTCGGCCCTCCTACAGCACACCTAGAATCGGGCAGGGACGCTGTGGGAGGCGCGACCCCGCGGCGATATGGCCGGTAGGCCATCAAGATGTAGTTGCAGGAAGTTCGGCCCCGGGTTCATGGGCCCATATCATTAAATCTCCTTCGGATATCATCACGGCGGGTACAGCACTTACCTCCTAACAATCCCTACTCTCCATCTTTAAAAGGCAGCTGTTGTTGGCATTGTGCCTGATAGCGAAGCAGTTGCGCCGTCTCTCGCCGGCAGTAGTCGGCAATGGCGTCATTGAACCCTCGTTCGAACAGCTTGAAATAACCGTAACAGAGCCGTGGTTCAAAGCCGCGTTGCAGCTTGTGCTCGCCCTGAGCCCCGGCATCGAAGCGGCGCAGCCCCTGTTCGATACAGTACTCGATCCCCTGGTAATAACAGGCCTCAAAATGCAGGAACTCCAGCTCCTGTTCACAGCCCCAGTAACGGCCGTACAGGGTGTCGGCTGAGCGAAAACACAGGGCCCCGGCTACCAGTTGTTGCTCCCGATAGGCGGCAAACAGCACGCATTGGTCGCGGCAATCATTTCCCCATCGCAGGAAGGTTTCCTGGGTCAGGTAGCCATCGTGACCGGCCCGCTTCTGATAGGTGCGTCGGTAGAAGTGATAAAACTGCCGCCAGATGTCGGCGGTGAGGGCATCGCCGCTCAGGGTGGAAAAACGGATGCCGCCTGCCAGGACCCGGGCCCGTTCCTTCAGCAGGTTCTTGCGCTTGCGAGAGCTGAAGCGGGCAAGAAAGTCGTCCATGTTTCGATAGCCCCGGTTCAGCCAGTGAAACTGCACATTGGTCCGTTGTTGCCACTGTTGTTCCCCTAGCTGTTGTCCCAGTGGCTGTTCACAAAACAGGCACTGGTAGCCGCTGGCGCCGATCTTCTCACTCAGGGCGATCAGGCCTTGCTCAAAGAGCGGCATAAGCTGTGCGGGTTGATATCCGGGTGCCAGGCCCAGCCGGGGGCCGGTAGCGGGGGTGAAAGGAATGGCGCACACCAGCTTGGGATAATAGGTCAGCCGGTGGCGTTCATAGGCCTCGGCAAAGGCCCAGTCAAACAGGTACTCGCCATAAGAGTGGGTCTTGATGTAGCAGGGCATGGCGGCAATCAGCTGCCCTTCCCGGTACATACAGGCGTATTGCGGCAGCCAGCCGGACTCGGCTCCTATGCTGCCGCCGGCCTCCAGCGCCAGTAAAAAGCCATGGCGGGTAAAGGGATAGCCGTCAGTAAACAAGGCATCCCAGGCAGCGGCATCTACCTGGGAGAGGCTGGGGATAAAGACCAGTTCGGGGGAGGGCATGGGCTCCTGTCTGCGTTGCTGGGATGACTGTGGACGAGTATATCATTAAGCCATCAGCTATCAGCCATCGGCTTGCTCACCCATCCCCAACTTCAATTGAAACCACTTTTATCGTCAAAAAGGGATCCGGGTCGCTGATTTGGAATCCTGTCCGTATTGCAGCTTGCATGTGATTACAAATTGCTTATACTGCCAGCCCAAAGTTAACACGTCAGAACAAAAATCTAACAAAGTTCCATTAAGTAGGTTTAAGTTTTGATATTTCATTTTGATTAAATATATTTGGCTGTAAAATAAGTATTCATCAATCTTTCGTGAAATTGACGCCTTATTCAGAAATAAGTTGTTTTTATTCTCAAGCTGTTTGATGGGCTGCATAAAAATGCAGCTTTTACCTTTTATAACCAAATTGGGTGATTTGCCTGATTAAGGAAGGACAACCTATGGAAAAGACATTGCTGGGACAGGCCGCCTGTAGCAAAAGAAACCTGCTGATGTTTCTGGTGCCATCGCTGGTGGGTATATTGCTGTTTATGACTCCGGTCAGTTACAACGGCGATCTCACCATCATGATTGCCGTGCTGGCCAAGGGCCTGCAGGCCATGCTGGACGGCCACCTGACGTTGATTGTAACCCTGCTGATCAGCAGCTCTGCGCTGATGACCCTGTTTACCAAGGTGGTGAAGCCGGACTGGGTAATCTCGCATCCTTTCTTGAACAGCCTGTTTAATATCCGGCCCATCTGGCTGGTCAGCCGCCTGCTGGGAGCGCTGTTCGTGGTGCTGGCTTACAGCCAGACCGGCAGCGAGCTTGTATTCAGTGAGGTGACCGGTGGCTTGGTGCTCAACGACTTGTTGCCGGTGCTGTTCGCCGTCTTTATCTTTGCCGGCCTGTTGCTGCCCCTGTTGCTCGATTTTGGTCTGCTGGAATTTGTCGGCACCCTGCTGACCGGCCTGATGCGACCCATTTTCCGCCTGCCCGGCCGCTCGGCGGTGGACTGTATGGCCTCCTGGCTGGGGGACGGCAGTGTGGGTATTCTGCTGACCAGCAAGCAATACGAAGGTCAACACTATACCCAGCGCGAAGCAGCGGTGATCGGTACCACCTTCTCGGCGGTCTCCATTACCTTCAGCCTGGTGGTGCTGGCGCAGGTCAAACTTGAGCATATGTTCCTGCCTTATTATCTGGCCATCTGTATCGCCGGTATCGTCGCCGCCATCGTCGTGCCCAGGCTGCCCCCCCTGAGCCGGAAAAAGGATCTCTTTATCAATGGCCAGGCCCGCAGCCAGGACGATGAAGCCATCCCCGCCGGACAATCGACCCTGAAGCATGGCTTTAACCTGGCACTGAACCGTGCCGGCAAGGTAGAAGGCCTGGGTCAGGTGGCCAAGACCGGCGTGCATAATGCCCTGGATATGCTGTTCGGCGTATTGCCAGTGGTTATGGCGTTCGGCACCCTGGCGCTGATCATCGCGGAAAATACGCCGCTGTTCAGCTGGCTGGGCATGCCTTTTGTACCGCTGCTGGAACTGCTGCAGATCCCCGAAGCCGCCGCTGCCTCGGAAACCATAGTAGTTGGCTTTGCCGACATGTTTATCCCGGCAATCCTGGCGACCTCCATTGAAAGCGAGATGACCCGCTTTGTGATAGCCGCCCTGTCGGTGACCCAGTTGATCTATATGTCGGAAGTGGGTGCCCTGCTGCTGGGCAGCAAGATCCCGGTGAATATCTTCGAGTTGTTCGTTATCTTCCTGCTGCGCACCCTGGTGACCCTGCCGGTGATCGCACTCATTGCCCACCTGGTGTTCTAGACTCGATAAGTATCAGTGATAAAAAACGGGCCCTGTTTGGGCCCGTTTTGGTGTTGGGGCTGCAAGAACCTTAAGGATAGAAGTCCGCTCACAGGGGCATGCCGGGCCCGGGGGGCCTCAGCGTCGACCCGGCCGCGATACGCCGGCTGACAGCACAGATTCATCGGCGCTGTTTGGGCCTGCCGCAGGCAGCTATAGTTAATCAATGCTGCCCGAGCGATGATTCCAGAGAGAGGCGGGCCATTTTCTTGAGGGAGTAGGCAAGATGCAATCGAAGCGTACGGAGAAGACCACCTCGATTCTGGCCGCGACGCTGCTGGCCATGGCGGCGCAAACCTGGGCCGCTGAGATCCCCGCCGACACCCGGCTGGCCAAGGTGCAGCAGCTAATCAAGGGCAATGGCGCGGAGCCCGCCACCCTGGACCCCCACAAGACGGAAGGGGTGCCCGAATCCAATATTTTGCGTGATCTGTTTGAAGGTCTGGTGGTATCCGGCCCCCGGGGTGAGATCCTACCCGGCGTCGCCGAACACTGGGAGACCCAGGACAATCAGCACTATCTCTTTCACCTGCGTGCCGACGCCAGATGGTCCAACGGCGAGCCGGTCACCGCCCATGACTTCGAGTACAGCTTCAAGCGGGCGATTGACCCTAACACCGCCTCTCCCTATTCCTGGTACCTGGAAATTCCCACCATCGTCAATGCCGGCGCCATCCTCAAAGGGGAGCAAGACGTAGACACCCTGGGCGTCAAGGCGCTGGATGAGCGCACCCTGGAAATAACACTGGAACAGCCGGTGCCCTATTTCGTGACCATGCTGGCCCACACCACCACTTACCCGGTCAATCGCCGGGCGATAGAACGGCACGGTGCCGAGTGGACCCGGCCGGGCAACCTGATATCCAACGGCGCCTATACCCTGTCCGACTGGGTGGTCAACGAGAAGATCGAGCTGGTGCGCAACCCCCATTACTGGAACAATGACAAGACGGTGCTCGAGCGGGTCAGTTATTTGCCCATCACCTCCCAGAATGCGGCCATGAACCGCTTCCTGGCCGGTGAACTGGACATGACCAATGAGATACCCATAGAGCACTTCACGCGCCTGAAACAGGAACACCCTGATAAAGTCCGCATCACCGGCTATGTGGGCACCTATTATTACCAGTTCAATACCAGAAAACCGCCTTTTGATGACGTGCGGGTGCGTAAGGCACTGTCCTATGCCATCGACCGCGAGGTGATTGCCAACCTGGTGCTGGGCCAGGGTCAGAAACCCGGCTACACCATGACCCCTGAGATCGTCGACGGTTTTACCCCGCCCAGGCTGGCATGGGCGAGCTGGACCCAGAAGGAGCGAAATGCCAGGGCCCGGGAACTGCTGACGGAGGCCGGCTTCAACAAGCAGAATCCGCTCCGATTCGAGCTGCTCTACAACACCAGCGAGAATCACAAGAAGCTGGCGGTGGCCGTGGCATCGATGTGGAAGAAGCAACTGGAGGTAGAGGTGGAACTGGTGAACCAGGAATGGAAGACCTACCTGGATACCAAGACCCAGGGTAATTTCGATGTGGCTCGGGCCGGCTGGATTGCCGACTACAATGAGGCCTCGTCCATGCTGGATCTGCTGCAGACTACTCATGGTAACAACGACGGCAAATATTCCAACCCCGCGTTTGACGCGCTAATGAATGCCTCTCGCTCCATCGTCGATACGGAAAAGCGTAATGCCCAATACACCCAGGCGGAAGAGATTCTGGCCGAGGACATGCCCATCGCACCCATCTACCAGTATGTGACCGCGCGCCTGGTGCAGCAGTATGTGGGGGGGTACCCCAACAACCCGCTGAATAACCTCTATTCTAAGGATATGTATATTCTGGAACATTAAGGACAGGGAGAGCCGGGAATCCCCGGATGGGAGGGCGACCCCGCCGCGATTCATGGTTGTTGGCCTGCCGGCCCTATCGCCTGGGCCGGGGTTCCACCATGTTTCGTTCTTAGGCTGTGTGTGGGAGTCCACTGAAGGAGACTCAATGCTTAAATTCATTGTTAAACGTCTGCTCGAAGCCATTCCCACCCTGCTGGTGCTGATCACCATTTCCTTCTTTATGATGCGCTTCGCCCCGGGCAACCCCTTCAGCTCGGAGCGTAGTCTGCCCCCCGAGGTGTTGGCCAATATCGAAGCCAGATACGGGCTGGACAGACCGGTGCTGGAACAGTACTTCGGCTACCTCGGCAACCTGCTGCGGGGAGATCTGGGCCCCTCTTTCAAATACAAGGACTTTTCCGTCAACGAACTGGTGAGCCAGGCCTTGCCGGTATCCGCCGAAATCGGCTTGTACGCCTTCTTCGGCGCCGTGCTGTTCGGCGTCGCCCTGGGGGTAGTGGCGGCACTGAAACAAAACAGCTGGATTGATTATCTCACCATGTCAACGGCCATGGTCGGGCTGGTGATCCCCAGTTTCGTACTGGCGCCCATCCTGGTGCTGGTATTTGCCATTACCCTCCAATGGCTGCCGGCCGGCGGCTGGAACGAGGGGGCGCCCCAGAACCTGATCCTGCCGGTGGTGGGCATGATGATGCACTATATCTCGGCCATCGCCCGTATTACCCGGGGGTCCATGATTGAAACCATGAACGCCGATTTTATCCGTACCGCCAGGGCCAAGGGCCTGCCTCGGCGCCATATCATCCTCCGGCATGCCCTGCGGCCGGCCATGCTGCCGGTGGTGTCTTACCTGGGGCCGGCCTTCGTCGGCATCATCACCGGCTCTGTGGTGATCGAAACCATATTCGGCCTGCCCGGACTCGGCCAGCTGTTTGTTAACGGGGCGTTGAACCGGGACTACTCCATGGTGCTGGGTCTGACCATACTGGTCGGTACCCTGACCATTGCCTTCAATGCCCTGGTCGATATCCTCTATGCGGCTATCGATCCCAAGATCCGTTATTAAGCCGGAGCCCGTCATGGTCGTGCCCAAAGCAAAACGCGATGCGCTGGAGCAGTTTTCCGAGCAGTTGGAGGTGGAGGGGCGCTCCCTGTGGATGGATGCCCGCCGCCGCTTCTTCCACAACAGGGCGGCCCTGGCCAGCCTGCTTATCCTCGGCCTGATCACCCTGCTGGTGCTGGTGGGACCCTTGTTGTCCGGGTTCGCCTATGACGATACCGACTGGAACGCCATGATGGCGGCCCCCAGCCTGGAAAGCGGCCATTACTTCGGTACCGATTCCCTGGGGCGGGATCTGTTCGTACGTACCCTGGTGGGAGGACGCATCTCCCTGATGGTGGGGCTGATGGGGGCCCTGGTGGCGGTGATCATCGGCACCCTGTATGGCGCCGCTTCCGGTTTTATCGGTGGGCGCACCGATCGGGTGATGATGCGCCTGCTGGAAATCCTCTACTCCTTCCCTTTTATGTTCTTCGTGATCCTGCTGGTAACCTTCTTCGGCCGCAATATCCTGCTGATCTTCTTCGCCATCGGCGCGGTCAGCTGGCTCGATATGGCGCGTATCGTGCGCGGCCAGACCCTGAGTTTGAAGCGCCGGGAGTTTATCGAGGCGGCACAGGTCTGCGGGGTCGGCAAGGCCACCATCGTCACCCGCCATATCCTGCCCAATGTACTCGGCATAGTGGCCGTGTATGCCACCCTGCTGGTGCCCGGCATGATCCTGTTTGAATCTTTTCTCAGCTTTCTCGGCCTGGGGGTGCAGGAGCCGATGACCAGCTGGGGCGCCCTGCTGGACGAAGGGTCCAAATCGATGGAGGTCGCCCCGTGGCAGCTGTTGTTTCCGGCAGGCTTTATGGTCACCACCCTGTTCTGTTTCAACTTTTTGGGGGACGGTCTGCGTGACGCCCTGGATCCGAAAGACCGTTAAGGAGAGCCGTCGATGACGCTGTTGGAGGTCCGGGAACTGCGGGTGGAATTCACCACCCCGGAGGGCAAGGTGGTGGCGGTCAACGATCTCGATTTTTCGCTGGATGCGGGCGACACCCTGGGGCTGGTCGGTGAGTCCGGCTCCGGCAAGAGCCAGGCTGCTTTCGCCATCATGGGATTGCTGGCCAGGAACGGCACCGCCTCCGGCTCCGTCCGCCTTGAAGGACAGGAGGTGCTAAACCTGCCGGAAAAGGTGCTGAACCGGATCCGGGCCGAGCACATCGCCATGATTTTCCAGGACCCCATGACCTCGCTGAACCCCTATATGAAGGTGGGACCCCAGCTGATGGAGGTGCTGATGCTGCACAAGGGCATCAGCCAGGCCCGGGCCTTCGAGGGGTCGGTACGTATGCTGGATGCGGTGGAGATCCCCGAGGCCCGGCAGCGGATGGGCATGTTTCCCCACGAGCTCTCCGGCGGCATGCGCCAACGGGTAATGATCGCCATGGCGCTGCTGTGCCAACCCAGGCTGCTGATCGCCGACGAGCCGACCACGGCCCTGGATGTGACCGTCCAGGCCCAGATCATGAGCCTGCTCAACGAGTTGAAGCGGGAATTCAACACCGCCATTATTATGATCACCCATGATCTGGGGGTGGTGGCCGGCAGCTGCAACCAGGTACTGGTGATGTATGCCGGCCGCACCATGGAGATCGGCCCGGTGGACGACATCTTCTACCGGCCCAGCCACCCCTACACCGAAGGGCTGCTGAAGGCGGTTCCGCGACTGGATGCGGGTGGAGAGGAGCTGGCGACCATCCCCGGCAGTCCTCCCAACCTGCTCAGGCTCCCCCCCGGATGCCCCTTCCAGCAGCGCTGCCCTCGGGTGCATGATGCCTGCCGCCGTGTGATGCCGCCGCTGACCCCGTGCGGAGAGGGTCGCCGGCGCGCATGCCATTGGGATTGGGAGGCCAAAAATGGTGAATAGCAGGCCGCTGCTGGAGGTGCGCGATCTCCGGGTGTACTTCGATGTCAGGGGGGAGCGGGCCTGGCCCTGGTCCAGGCCGGCGGTCCTGAAGGCGGTGGACGGCGTCAGCTTCAAGCTGTACGAGGGCGAAACCCTGGGAGTGGTGGGCGAGTCCGGCTGCGGTAAGTCCACCCTGGCCCGGGCAGTGATCGGGCTGGAGCGGGCCAGTGCCGGCGAGGTGATCTGGCAAGGGCGAGATCTGACCAAAATGGATCGCAAGGTACGGCGGGAAACACGCAAGGAAATACAGATGATTTTTCAGGATCCTCTGGCGTCCCTCAATCCCAGGATGACCATAGGCGAGATCATTGCCGAGCCGCTGCGGGCCTTCTACCCACAGATGCCGAAGGCGAAGGTGAAGGACAAGGTCAGGGCCATGATGATGAAAGTCGGTTTGTTGCCCAATGTGATCAACCGCTACCCCCATGAGTTCTCGGGCGGCCAGTGTCAGCGGGTCGGCATCGCCCGGGCACTGATACTCGGTCCCAGACTGGTTGTCTGCGACGAGCCGGTTTCGGCCCTGGACGTTTCCATCCAGGCCCAGGTTATTAACCTGCTGAAGGAACTATCGCAGGAGATGGGGTTGTCGCTGATCTTTATCGCCCACGATCTGTCGGTGGTGAAGCACATATCGGATCGGGTGCTGGTCATGTATCTGGGCACGGCGGTGGAGCTGGGTGAGGGCAGGGCCCTGTTCGAGCGTCCCACCCATCCCTACACCCAGGCGCTGATGAGCGCGGTGCCGGTGCCGGATCCGGAATATGAACGCAACAGGCAGGCGCAGATCCTGCACGGCGATCTGCCGTCGCCAATCACGCCGCCCTCCGGCTGCGTGTTCCGCACCCGTTGCCCGTTGGCGGACGAGGACTGCGCCCTTACCCGGCCGGTGCTGGAGGGCAGCGAGCAACATCGGGCCGCCTGCCTCAAGGTGAAGGTCAAGCCGGACAGGTAACCGGGGACGGAGTAAGAGGGAGGGATTGGGAAATGGGGAGTATGTAGGTCAGAATTTATTCTGACAGCGGCCTGTCAGGTTGAAACCTGACCCACAATTCCCCGCAGGATCATCGGTTTGCTGTGGGAGCGTCGACCTCGGCGCGATGATGTTTGGTATGGCCTTGCGGCCAATCGGCCCGGGGTCGAGCCTCCTACAGGCCTATGTCGGTCCCGGGGCTTGCTGTAGGTAAACATTTATTCTTACCACGCGCTGTCAGGTTGAACCCTGACTCACAAGCCCCGTTCCCCTTACTGTTGCTGAATCATCCAGATCTGGAAGGCGCGGCGGGTATCTTTGTCGGCGGCATTCCACCATTGCTTGAGCATATCCAGGGAGTCGGCATTGACGCTGGCATCCCCGAACTGGGCTTCGGCGGCGGCCAGGGCGGCGTCGGTACGGCCACCGAAGGATTTACCAGCTTCTTCCAGATAGTCCTGGATGCCGCGGGCCAGATCCATGCCGGCGGGTCGGTGGATGGTATAGAGCTCGGCCTCGACCGGCTGGCCGGTGGTCTGGTCGACGATGCGCATCTCGCCGGCCTGGTCACGCAGGAATTCACGGGCAGCCTGGTAGTTGATGGGCGTCGGGTAATCCAGGGTCAGCGCGGCATCTTCCGGCACCTCCAGGGTAACGATCACAGGATCGCCGTCCAGCACCCGAATTTCGCTGCGGTTGGAATAATCCTCGGTATAGCTGATGGCGAACTGGTGTCTACCTGCCTTCACCTCCACGACATTGACCGCACGCATGGCGCTGTGATCGGTCTTTTTGCCGTCGACCAGCAAGATCTGGTAGGGCTGGGGGGCTTCAAAGCTGGCGGCCATGGCGCCGACCGGCAGGCAGGCAATGGCCAGGGCGGCGAGGGTGGTACGTATTTTCATCAAGGGCTCCTAGCAGGATAAGCAAATGCCAAGCATTTGAACTGGCTGAGATAGTAACGCCCGGATTGTGGCAACTTTGGCTCTCCGGCGCAACGGTCAAAACCAGGCCTGCCTGGCCAGCTTGAGCGACAGGGCCAGTACCATCACCACAAATAACGCGGCGGAGACATGCTCAAAACCAGGCCTGCCAGGCCAGCTTGAGCGACAAGGCCAGCACCATCACAACAAAGATGGGGCGGATAAAGCCGGCACCAAAGCGGATCGCCGAATGGGCCCCGATAAAAGAGCCCGCCATGATGCCGACACTCAGGGTCAGCCCCAGTATCCAGTCGACCTGCCCGAGGGCGATAAAGGTCAGCAGTGATACCAGGTTGCTGGTCAGCACCATGCCCTTGGCCAGGCCGGACGACAGCAGCAGGTTGAGCCGGTACAGGGCCATCGACGAGACGATCAGAAAGGCGCCGGCGCCCGGGCCGAAGGCGCCGTCATAGGCGCCGAGCAACAGGCCCTGCCCCCACTGGCGCCGATAAAGCCGCTGGTTGGGCCTGGGCAGCTGGTTGCCCTGGTGTTCATGGCGGCGGTTGACGATGGTGTAGATGGCCACTCCGAAGATTAGCAGGGGCAGCAGCTTTTCCAGCCAGGCGGCGTTGATCAGATTGACCAACAGGGTGCCGACCAGGGCACCGACGGCCGCGGCCAGCAGGGCACGCCACCAGAACCCCGGCTGGAACAGCCGCTGGCGATAGAAGGTGATGGCCGAGGTGAGCGAGCTCAGGCTGGCCGCTACCTTGTTGGTGCCCAACGCCATATGGGGGGGCAGGCCGGCGCTGAGCAGGGCGGGAATGGTGATCAGGCCCCCGCCGCCGGCCACCGCATCGAGAAAGCCGGCCAGCAGGCCGGTCAGCGCCAGCAAAAAATAAACGGAAAAGTCGAATACCATCAGTCTGTTATTTCTTGGGTAAAGGGTGGCAGGGCGGCCAACAGGGCGGCCCCGTAACGACGGGTGACGATGCGCCGGTCGAGCAGCACGATTCTACCCTGATCCGTCTCGCTGCGCAGCAACCGGCCGCAGGCCTGAATGAGTTTGCGCGATGCCTCGGGAACGGTCAGCTCCATAAAGGGATTGCCGCCGCGCAGGCTGATCCACTCCGCCATGGCCTCTTCCACCGGTGAGGTGGGTACCGCGAAGGGCAGCTTGGTGATGACAAGGTTGGTCAGATAATGGCCGGGCAAGTCCAGCCCTTCGGAAAAACTGCCGGTGCCGAACAACACGCTGGGGCTGCCGCCGTCGCAACGCACCCGGTGCAGCTGCAGCAGGCCCTGGCGGCTGGCCTCTCCCTGCACCAGCAGGCTCAGGCCCTTGGCACGCAAGCCCTCGGCGACTGTCTGCATCTGCCGGTAGGAAGAAAACAGTACCAGGCTGGCCTGCTGTTGCGCAAGCCAATGGGGGAGCTGCTCGATCAGCGCCTGATCAAAGCCGTCGTCGCCGGGCACACAGCCGATATCCGGGACTATCAGCCGGGAGCCGGGGTAGTCGAAGGGCGAATTCAGGCGCAGATAGCGGCTGCCGTCATCGCTTTTAAGGCCCACGGCACGGCGAAAATAGCCGAAGTCGTTGAGGGCGGTAAAGGTGGCCGACACCATGATCACGGCGGCGGCCCGGGACCAGCACCATTGTTCCAGTAAATAGCCCACCGCCAGCGGGGTGGCGCACAGGCTGATATCCCGGCTCTTGTCATCCTGCTCCAGCCAGCGGGCGGGGGGTACATGTTTGGATCCCAGGGGGCGGGTCATCAGCTCGCAGAGGGTAGCGGTCTGTTCGGTGCGCAGCTGGGCCTGACTCAGGTCCGACAGCCAGGGCTCCGCCTGTTTCAGGGGCAGGGTGCCCAGCTTGAGCTGCTCGGCGACCTGGGTCTGCAGCCGCTCCAGGCTGCGCTGCAGGCCGGTATTTTCCTCTTTCAGCTGTACCAGCTGCAGGTGCAGGGCATCGGGCAGCTCACCGGCGGCAAAACGCAGGCACCCTTGCTCGTCTGTGGTCAGGGCCGACTCGGTAAGGGATTGTTGCAGGGAATTAAGGCTGGGGATCTGCTGCTGCAACGCGTCCTGTACCTGGGTCACCGACTTCTGTAGCTCGGGTGCATTCAGTCCGCTGGTATGCTTGCCGAGGCCCTGGTTGAATTGTTCCAGCCAGCGGCGGGTAGTGCGCAGCGGCAGCCGGGCCGACCCCTGGTCGCGGGCAATATCGGCAATATGATGGGCTTCGTCCAGCACATAGACGCAGGCTTCCGGCTCGGGCAGGATAATGCCGCCGCCCATTTTCAAATCGGCCAGCAACAGGGCATGGTTGACGACGATCACCTCTGCCTTGTCCAGCTCGTTGCGGGCCAGATGGAAGGGACAGTGCTGGTGACCGAGCTGGGGCTGGCAGCCGTGGCGCTGGGCCTGGATCCGCTGCCAGAGCCCGTCATCGATGGGTGTGGGCCAGCTGTCCCTGTCCCCGGCCCAGTCGCCGCGCTGGCGGGCCTGCCACAAGTCGGCCACCAGCGTCTGCTCGTCGCTACTTAGTCCGGCGGCCGGCTCCAGCAGGCTGAACTGGGCCTCGCCCTCGGCCAGCTGGGCCAGCCTGTGATCGCAGCAATAGCGGCCCCGGCCCTTGGCCAGTACGAAACGAAATGCCGGCGGGCAGTGCCGCAGAAACAGCGGCAGATCTTTTTCGATCAGCTGCTCCTGCAGGGCCAGGGTGGCGGTGGAGATCACCAGTTTTTTGTGTGCCTGGCGAGCCCAGGGCACGGCGGCCTGGATATAGGCCAGGGATTTGCCGATGCCGGTACCGGCCTCGGCCACCAGGATGCGGCGGCTCGGCTGATAGTGGCCCATCAATACCCGGCCGATTTCGGCCACCAGGTAATTTTGTGCCCGGCGCGGCTTGAAGCCGGCGATGGCGGCGCCGAGGCGGCGGTAATTGTCGCGGATAAGGGTGCGGTAGTGGGTGTCTGTCATCGGCCGGCCCGGGAGAAACGTTGGCGCAGAGTATACCGGCTAGATGAATAATCGCCAGATGCAAGGCCCTGGTGTGGGAAAGGCGCGGGCTGTCACATTTGTGTAACGTACGAGCGTTAATGTTCTAAAAAGTTCCCGAGTTATTGTTGCGCGGCCAAAAAACCGATGATAGGCTGCCTGCCATAGTGACGTGTTACGTTGCTAACACAGGGAATTACAAGGACTTAGTGTTTAATAACAGTAGGCATACAAAAAATGAAAAAAACGATTCTTGCACTGACTATCCCGGCTCTGTTCGCCACTTCCGCCAGCGCCGTTGAGATCTACTCCGCCGAAGACGGCTCCAAGGTCGATTTCTACGGTCGCGTTCAGTATGACGCCGGTGAACTGAAGCACCAGGTAGCTGATAGCACAAAAGCCGAGAACTTTGGTGGTGCCGGCTCTGCCCGTCTGGGTACCAACGTTCAGTATACCCTGAACAACGATGTCGACCTGATCGGTAAGCTGGAGTGGCAGGTCACTGCCGAAGGTGCTGACGATACCAAGACCAGTGACATCGACGCCCGCTACGCCTGGGCTGGTTTCCGCTTTATGGACACCACCGACCTGACCTTCGGTCGTAGCCAGGATCCTATGGCTCAAGCGCTCTACCTGACCGACGTCTTTAACATCTTCGGTGGCGCTGTAGCCTACGGTGATGCGATCGGCGGTGTTAGCGATAAGACTGACGACCAGATGCGCGTTTCTTATGCCGCCAACGGCGTTGATCTGCGTGCGGCCTATGCTTTCGCCGACGCTGACAAACAAGACGACAACGCCGGTAAAGAGAACCAGTGGTCAGCATCTGCCGGCTATACCTTCCCGTTCGGCCTGGGTCTGGTTGCCGCCTATGAGCAAGAGAGCTTTGGTAACGGTGCAGATATGGATGCCTGGATTGTCGGCGCCAGCTACTATGTAGACGGCTTGTATGTCGCTGGTATCTACACTGAAAGAGAAAAAGATGTTGTCGGCGGCGGCAAGGATGAGAGCGAAGGCTATGAACTGGTCGCTACTTACACCGTTGATGCCTGGACCCTGCTGGCCGAATACTCCAATGAAGAGTTTGATGCTGCCTCTTCTTCTACTAACGAAGACACCATTGACCTGGTAACTCTGGGTGTTCAGTACAAGTTCAACCCCAACACCAAGGTCTATGCAGAATATCTTATCAACGATAACGATGCCAATGACGATGACCTGTATGGCATGGGTATCCAGTACAACTTCTAAGCTCGGTTAGTTCCGAATTAGCAGTAAAAAGCCGGCGTCACGCCGGCTTTTTTCGTGTGTAGCAGGCTCGCGCTCGGGCCGGGCCCCATCACCCCCTATCGCGCCGGGGCCGACGCTCCTACAGCACACCTCGGAGCCCGGCATATCCCTGTTGGGCGGGTTTTAACCCGACGGCTCGCGGTCAGAATCAATTCTGTTGTAGGTCGGGTTTCACCCCAACAAGTCGTGGTCGGAATAAATTCCGATCTACCCGCTTCCCTCCATTCCCCCATCCCCAGGGATTACAGCTCCCATATCCCATGCTGGGCCTTGTAATATTTTTCTTCGCAGTGGTCACAGCGCTGGCGACAGGGATCCTGCCATAACTGCGCGGCAGTCAGCGGCGCCTCGCAGTCGCTACACAGGCCATACAGGCCCAGCCGCCACTGGCAGAGGGCGGCATCCAGCTGCTTGAGCAGCTTGATCCGGGGGGCTAGCTGGGGCCAGGCCTGCAGTGCCGGGTGATCGGCCCATTCATCCGCCGGCAGGGTAAGCAGCTGGCCGGCCAGCCCTGCATCCAGGGCACGCACTGCCTGCAAGAATGCCCGGCGCCGTTGCCGGGCCTGCGCCTGTAACTTCGCCGCTAACTGCTTGTCTGTTACTATCTTGTTCATCTGGACACCCGACATTGTGATACCAGCAGCCAGTATAGGGGCGGGGACCGGCTACAAGGATGATACAAGTCAAAGGCGGTGCAGTATCTGCTGGATCTCGTCAGCCCGCTTGAGGGTGCGGATCTGCAGGAACAAGGCAGCGGCTTGCGAGTACTGCAATTTTAAATAGCTCAGCCACTGCTTGACCCGGTTGGGGTAGTAGACGCCCTTGTCGCCGGTGATTTCCTGCCGGGAATAGTCCAGCAACAGGCGGACGACCTCCGGCCAGGCGAGTGGCTGCTGGCCGGCCTTGATGACCGCTGCCAGGTTGGGCAGGGCCAGGGCGCCGCGGCCCAGCATCAGGCTGGAGCCGCCGCTCTCGGCCCTGGCCCGGCGGGCATCGGCGGCATTCCAGATCTCGCCGTTGGTGATCACCGGGATGGCAATGGCCCTGCGGATTTCTGCAATATGATGCCAGTAGGCGGGGGGACGGTAACCGTCCCGCTTGCTGCGGGCATGCACCGCCAGTTCATCTACACCACCCTCATAGAGGGCCTGGCTGTTTTCCAGGTAGCTGTCCCGTTCATCAATCCCCAGCCGGATCTTGGCACTGACCGGCAGGTGGGCCGGCACGGCGGCGCGTACCGCACAGGCGATGCGATAGAGCTGCTCGCTGTCGGCCAGCAGGGCGGCACCGCCCCTGTGTTTGTTGACTGTCTTGGCCGGGCAGCCGAAGTTGAGATCGATGCCGTTGGCTCCCAGTCGGCAGGCCTGGGCGGCGTTTTCCGCCAGCCAGTCGGCATCTTGTCCCAATAGCTGGATGCGTACCGGCGTGCCGCTGGGTGTCGTGCACTCCTGGTGCAATTCGGGGCACAGGCGATAAAAAACCCGTGCGGGCAGGCGCATATCCACCACCCGAATAAACTCGGTGACGCACAGATCGTAAGGATTGATACGGGTGAGCAGATCCCGCATCAGGTGGTCAAGCACCCCTTCCATCGGGGCTAAAATCAGGCGCATAGGGGCTCGGCAAAAGCCGGCATCTTAAAGCCATACGCCGGATGCGACAAGCGCAAAGCCGGAAGATCAGGGAATGGGGAATGGGGGATGGCTCCAATCCCCGTTTCTGCTTTCCGCCCATGGCTGTTATGCTAAAGGCGTTTGCAGAGGAGGTCGTTATGCGCATACTGTTTGCCCTGCTTGGCAGCCTGTCCCTGGGTCTGGGGGTTCTGGGCGCTTTCTTGCCGGTGCTGCCGACCACGCCCTTTGTCCTGCTTTCGGCCTTCCTGTTTGGCAAATCCTCCCCCCGGGTACATAGCTGGTTGCTCCATCATCCCTGGTTTGGCGGCATGATCCAGGACTGGCAGCAGTGCCGGGGCCTGCGTCCCCGTGTCCGTCGCCGGGCGCTGCTGTTGATGAGCGCAAGCTTTGCCTTTTCTATCTATATGGTGCCCTTGTGGTGGGTGAAAATTGGGCTGGTGCTGACATATATTGCCCTGCTGGTCTGGTTTTTGCGCTTGCCCCTGCTCCCGGACCGGCCTGCGGTTGCAATGAAACAGCCTAGGCCCTAAGCTAGCCGCAATTGAATGACCATGCCTTCATTGTTATGTGGGCACTTTTTTCAGGGCTGCCATCACCTTATGAAACAAGAAACTCTCAAACTGATTGCCGACAGTATTGTTACCATTGCCGATTATCCCAAGCCGGGAATCCAGTTTCGCGATATCACCAGCCTGGTGGAAAATCCCCGGGCCTTTGCCCTGACCATAGAGGCGATGGTTGAGCAGTACCGTCACTCTGGCATCACCAAGGTGCTGGGCACCGAGGCGCGGGGCTTTATTTTCGGTGCCCCGGTGGCCGCGGCCCTGGGGGTGGGCTTTGTGCCGGCGCGCAAGCCGGGCAAACTGCCGCGGGAAGTGATCGAAGTGGCCTATGATCTGGAATACGGCCAGGACAAGCTGCAGATCCATGTGGATGCGATTTCCCCGGGGGAGAAGGTACTGATCATCGACGACCTGCTGGCCACCGGTGGTACCGTCGAGGCGGCAGTCAAGCTGGTACGCCGCTGTGGCGGCGAAGTGCAGGACGCCGCCTTTGTTATCGCTCTGCCAGCCCTGGGTGGGGTGCAACGACTGACGAATCTGGGTGTCAAGGTGATGAGTCTGGTTGAATATGACGGTGACTAAGCAGCCATGAGCTATCAGGTTCTTGCCAGAAAATGGCGGCCTCAGCGTTTTGCCGATGTGGTCGGTCAGGAACATATACTCAAGACCCTGGTGAATGCCCTGGCGCTGGGACGATTGCATCATGCTTATCTGTTCAGCGGTACCCGGGGGGTGGGTAAGACCTCGATTGCCCGCCTGCTGGCCAAGGCGCTGAACTGTGATGGCGGTGTTACCTCCGAACCCTGTGGCCAGTGCGGCAGTTGCCGGGAAATCGAGCAGGGGCGTTTCGTCGATCTGCTGGAAATAGACGCCGCCAGCCGCACCAAGGTGGAAGACACCCGGGAGCTGCTGGACAATGTCCAGTATCAGCCGGCCCATGGCCGCTTCAAGGTCTATCTGATAGATGAAGTGCATATGCTGTCTCGGCACAGCTTCAATGCCCTGCTGAAAACCCTGGAAGAGCCGCCGCCCCATGTGAAGTTTCTGTTGGCCACCACGGATCCGCAGAAGCTGCCGATCACCATTTTGTCCCGTTGCCTGCAGTTCCATTTAAAAAGCCTGGAGCCGGAGCGCATCGATGCTCAGCTGCAGCATATCCTGACCAAGGAGCAGGTGGGCTTTGAACCGGCGGCGACCGCGGCCTTGGCCCGGGTGGCCGATGGCAGCCTGCGTGACGCCCTCAGCCTGACCGATCAGGCCCTGGCATTCGGCAATGGCGAGGTCAGGTTGGCCCAGGTCGAGTCGATGCTGGGCAACGTCAGCCGACAAAGTCTGGAGGCGCTGATACAGGCCCTGCTGGCCGGCGACGGAGCCGCCTTGATGGCGCAGGTGGCCCACCTGGCCAGCCTGGGGCCCGATTATGATCAGTTGCATAAGGAGCTGATCGCCTTCTGGCATCATCTGGCCCTGGCGCAACTGGTGCCGGCCCATAACCTGCCTTACGCGGACGAGCTCAACCGCCTGGCCCCCCTGGTACCGGCGGAGCAGATCCAGCTTTACTACCAGATTTTCCTGCAGGGGCGAAAGGATTTACCTTTTGCGCCCGATGGCCGATCGGCACTGGAAATGACCCTGTTACGGGCGCTGGCGTTTAGGCCGGTTGCGGCCTCGGAGGATATATCGGCCGAGGCAGGGGGAGCGCCCGGGGCAAAAAAGCCCGCCGCTGAGCCCCGGCCAGATCAACCGGCCGTGGTTCAGCCGGAACAGCAGGCGGAACAGCAGCCGGAACAGGAATGTCCCGACGACCATGTCATGGCGGCCAGGCTGGCAGCCGAGCAGGGCGAGATCCTGGCCGAAGCCGACAAGCAGGGCTGGGTGATGCCGGCTCGGTCGACGGCGGCCGTCGGCAACGAGCCGGAGGCTTTGGATGCGAACAATGACGCAGGGGTCATGCCGGCGCCCGCAGCAGAACCGGAAATAGAGCCGGTACCAGAGCCGGCGGCACAGGCGCCAGCGGAGGTTGACTCAGGACAGGCATCACAGCTGCAGGACGAGGCCGCCGATGCGGTGGCCCGGATCCGGCGGCTGATCCAGACCCGTAACCGCTTGCGCAGCCAGGAGCCGGCTGCGTCCGAGAGGATGGCCGAGCCGGTGACACCGAGTCTTCCACCAAGGGCTGCGTCAGGCAAAGTGGCAACGGTTCCGCCGGCGGTGGCGTCGCCATCATTGGCCGGGAGTGAGCCGCGACCGCTTAACCGCCAGGCACAGGAGGAGTTGCCGCCGCTGGGTGCCTATGACGATGTGCCCTGGGCGATGGATGAAGACGATCCACCGGCTCCCCAATTACCGGTGACTGCCACCGAGGCCAGGGCTCAGCAGGGGAGAGCGATCGCCTCGGCCAACGGGGTATCAATGGAACCGGCTCCGCTTAAGGCCGCCAGCCTGTTGGCCGAGGCGGAAGACGCCTGGACCTTGCTGCTGTCCCGCTTGCCGCTAGGTGGTTTTTTGCGTCAGTTGGCGATGCACAGTACCCTGGAGCAACAGGGGGCCCGCTGGCAACTGACCCTGAGGCCCGAACATGGTCACCTGTTGACCGAAAAAACCCGCAGCGAGCTGGCCGCCCTGCTGAGTGAACATGCCGGCGAAGCCATCGAGCTGGAGGTATCTCTGGGGCAGGGGACGGGTCAGACGCCCTATGAAATCGAGCAACAGCTGTTTCAGGCGGCAAAAGTGCGCGCCCGGGATGAAATAGAGGCCGACGATGCGGTACAATTTCTTATTTCCCGTTTTGCGGCCAGCCTGGATCTGGACAGCATTGAACCTATGGCAGAGTAAGGTGTTCGACCTTCGCCATAACCCGTTAAACCGTTAACAAAGAGTAGAACCTATGTTTGGTAAAGGTGGACTTGGAAATATCATGAAGCAGGCCCAGCAGATGCAGGATAAAATGCAGAAGCTGCAGGAAGAGCTGGCCAAACTGGAAGTGGTGGGTGAATCCGGTGCCGGCCTGGTCAAGGTCACCATGACCGGCAGCCACTCGGTACGCCGGGTCGAGCTGGATGACAGCCTGCTGGAAGATGACAAGGAGCTGCTGGAAGATCTGCTGGCCGCTGCCGTCAATGACGCCGTACGCCGGGTGGAAGAACAAAACAAATCCCGCATGGGTGAGCTGACCGGCGGCATGCAGCTGCCGCCTGGCTTCAAGATGCCGTTCTAAGCAGTAAGTAATAAGCTGGAAGCCGGAAGAAAAAATTTGACAGGCCAGTGAGCCCCAACGATTTTTCTAGCTTCCAGCTTCCAGCTTCCAGCTTCCAGCTTCCAGCTTCCAGCTTCCAGCTTCCAGCTTCCAGCTTCTAGCTTCTAGCTTCTAGCTTCCAGCTTCTAGCTTCCAGCTTCCAGCTTCCAGTTATTCATGCCAGGCGCCGTAATAACAGTGCTTGAGCTCATGGATCAGGGTCTCGTAGTCATTATGAACGTAATGGACCTGGCAAAAGCGGCCCGACCAATTGGCATAGCCCTTTAGCCGCCCTTTGCTTATTTTGGCTGCCAGGGGGATCTCGGGTACCTGTTCAAGCTGGTCATAGTCATCATAGATATTGACTGTGATGATGTAGGAATCAAACGGTTGCGGATCTTCCGGCCCCTCCGTCAGCAGGCTGTTACATCCGCCCATCATGACGAGTAGCCAACTACAGGTTGCCATTTTACAGGTATACGCAACCCCTCGGCCTGTTCTGAGCCGATACCTGTTATCTTTATACATAGATCGTCCTGATCCATTCTGACTGAACGTGCGAATCCTTGCACGGGTTTATGTGTGACTGTCACACTTTTTGTATTAAAAGCTTGACATAAGTTACGGGTGGCAGCTGGTTAATTTTTGGTCTGTTTTTGGCCTGGTTTTTTTCGTTTCGATGTTCTACCGGGGTAGCCGGGTGGGGCAGGATGATGATGAAATGGCGGCCGACGGGGTAAATGGGCGATATGGGAGCGAACCGATTTTGGTGTGAGGCGTTATCCGAGCGGGGGATGTGCAGGAACCAACCCGAAAGTATAGTTGCCATGGATTTTTTTTGTGAAAATCACTGAACGTGAATGGGGGCGGACAGGTTTATTTATGCGTCATTTTTTCGTCTGTTATTTTTCACCCCCATGTTCTACGTGGTAGTGTTGCCGGTAATGCCAGTATGGCTTGCCCGCACCGGATTGCGGCAATGCTTGCTGCCCGGGGGGCACATCTTCGCTCGGTGAGTGTCCCGATTGTCGGCCGGGAGCGCATTCATTGGTAAATATGTTGTTTAAGAGAGTGATGTCATGCGTTTCAGTCCCTTGCTGGATGAGTTGATCAAAAGTTTGCAGGTATTGCCCGGCGTTGGCCCCAAGTCGGCCCAGCGCATGGCATTCGCCCTGCTGGAGCGGCACCGGGCCGGCGGGCGCAAGCTGGCCCATGCTCTGAACCAGTCCCTCGAGCATATCGGTCACTGCCGCCAATGCCGGACCTTTACCGAAGAAGATATCTGTCCCCTGTGTGCCAACCCCAAGCGGGCGGCCACCGGCCAGCTGTGCATTGTGGAAAGCCCCGCCGATGTGGTGGCCATCGAGCAGACCGGCCAATATCTGGGGCGCTACTTCGTGTTGATGGGTCATCTGTCGCCCCTGGACGGGGTCGGGCCGGAAGACCTGGGACTGGACAAGCTGGCCGACTGGCTGGCTGCCGAAACCTTCGAAGAGCTGATCCTGGCGACCAACCCCACGGTGGAAGGGGAGGCCACGGCCTATTTTATTGCCGATATCGCCCGCCAGCAGGGGGTACGGGTCAGCCGCATCGCACACGGGGTACCCATAGGTGGCGAGCTGGAGCTGGTGGACGGCAATACCCTCAGTCATTCGCTGATGGGCCGCAAAGCCTTTGCCGATTGATCCTGTAGGAGGCGCGACCCCGCGGCGATATGGCCGACAGGCCATCATATACCTTCAGATATCATCGCGGCGAGGTCGCCGCTCCTACCACAACCCCCAATGACCCTGTGGGAGGCGGGGCCGCGCGACGATATGGCGCCAGGCCATCACCCATCTTGAGCTGCATTCAGGGATATCGCGCAATCCCCTGCCGGCTAACGACTGCTCCCAATGCTATTTTTTCCATGCTCCTTCTTGAAATCGACGACCGCACCCCCATCTTTGTTGGCAAGGTTAATCAAGCAAGGAAAATCCCATGTCCGAAGCCGTGCATACTGAAACTCATGGTTTTCAAACCGAAGTAAAACAACTGCTCAACCTGATGGCCCACAGCCTCTATTCCAATAAAGAGGTGTTTCTGCGCGAGCTGGTGTCCAACGCCGCCGACGCCGCCGACAAGCTGCGCTTCAGGGCCCTGTCCGACAGCGCCTTGTATGAAAACGATGGCCAGCTGCGGGTACGTCTGTTGCTGGATAAGGACAACAAGACGCTGACCATTTCCGACAACGGCATCGGCATGACCCGCGACGAGGTGATCGAGCACCTGGGCACCATCGCCAAGTCCGGTACCAAGGCCTTCTTCGGCCAGTTGTCCGGCGATCAGGCCAAGGATTCCCAGTTGATAGGCCAGTTCGGCGTGGGCTTCTATTCCGCCTTTATCGTGGCCGACAAGGTGACGGTGCGCAGCCGGGCGGCCGGCGAAGCCGCCGATCGCGGCGTGCAGTGGGAGTCGGATGGTGACGGCAGCTTTACCGTAGCCGATATCGAGAAAACCGACCGGGGTACCGATGTGGTGCTGCATCTGCGTGAAGCCGAGCAGGAATTCCTCGATGACTGGCGTCTGCGCAGCATCATCGGCAAATATTCCGACCATATCAGCATCGCCGTGGAAATGTGGAAAGAAGGTACGCCCGAGCAGGAAGTGGAAGACGGCGACAACATTCCCGCCACCGAAGGCCAGTGGGAGCAGGTCAACAAGGCGACCGCCCTGTGGACCCGTTCAAAGGGCGAGGTTAGCGACGAGGAATACCAGGAGTTCTACAAGCATATCTCCCACGACTACCAGGACGCCCTGACCTGGAGCCATAACAAGGTGGAAGGCAACCAGGAATACACCAGCCTGCTGTATATCCCCGCCAAGGCGCCCTGGGATCTGTGGAATCGGGATCAAAGCCATGGCCTCAAGCTGTATGTGCAGCGGGTGTTCATCATGGATGACGCCGAGCAGTTTATGCCAACATACCTGCGATTTGTCAAAGGGGTGCTGGACTCCAACGATCTGCCGCTCAACGTGTCCCGGGAAATCCTGCAGGACAACAAGATTACCGCCCAGCTGCGCAAGGCCTGCAGCAAGCGGGTGCTGACCATGCTCGAACAGATGGCCAAGAACGATGCGGAAAAATACCAGGGCTTCTGGAAAGAGTTCGGTAATGTGCTGAAGGAAGGTCCGGCGGAAGATTTCGCCAACCGCGAGCAGATCGGTGGCCTGCTGCGTTTTGCCAGCACCCACCATGATTCCGACGCCCAGACGGTATCGCTGGATGACTATATCTCGCGCATGCCCGAGAGCCAGGAGAAGATCTACTACATCACCGCCGACAGCTATACCGCTGCCAGCCACAGCCCGCACCTGGAAATCTTCCGCAAGAAGGGTATCGAAGTGCTGCTGATGTGGGAGCGGGTCGACGAGTGGCTGATGAACCACTTCAGCGAATATCAGGGCAAGCAGCTGGTGTCTGTCACCAAGGGCGCGCTGGATCTGGGCGAGCTGGACGACGAAGAAACCAAGAAGGCCCAGGAAGAAGCCAAGGAAGCCCTGGCCCCTGTGCTGGAAAGGGTCAAGGCAGCCCTGGCCGACGAGGTGAAGGAAGTACGCCTGACCCATCGTCTGACCAGCACCCCGTCCTGCGTGGTGGCCGGCGAGCATGACATGAGCACCCAGATGATCAAGCTGATGCAGGCCGCCGGCCAGCCGGTGCCCGAGCAGAAATACATCCTGGAGCTGAATCCGGAGCATGTACTGGTCAAGAAGCTGGGCGAGCAGCCGGAAGGTGAGCAGTTCAACGAATGGTCGCATCTGCTGCTGGAGCAGGCGCTGCTGGCCGAGCAGGGTGGACTGAAAGATCCGGCGGCCTTCGTGTCCCGCGTCAACCGCCTCTTGCTGGGCTGATCCCTCTGGCCCGGTCAACAGCGGCCGCTCCGCAGTAATAAAGATGCCCCGCCTTTTGGCGGGGCATCTCTTTTATAGGCGAGGATGTCGATGGTAGTGCGGGGCCCAATGTTTGTAAGGAGCGGCGGTCTTGTGGGCGGGGCGACCCCGCCGCGATGGTAGCTGACGAGAGATGATGGCCTGTCGGCCATATCGCCGCGAGGTCGCGCCTCCTACAGGTTCATTGCCCGATTTGGGGTCTGTTGTAGGAGGGGCGACCCCGCCACGATGATAGCTGACGAGAGATGATGGCCAGTCGGTCATATTGCCGCGTTGTCTCGCCTCCTACACATCACCGCGGGGTCGGGCTGTCCACTATCGCTCCCGGAGGCGTCAGGGCTTAGGGGCTGCCTGGTGGTAAGGCTCAATATGCGAGCCGGCAAACACCTCTTTACCCGCCACTATGGTCTTTTCAACCGCCACATCCCGCAGGTGCAGGGGATCCACCGTCAGCGGATCCTCGGCCAATACCACCATATCGGCGACTTTACCCACTTCGATTGACCCCCGTTGCTGCTCATCAAAGGTCAGATAGGCCGGGCCCAGGGTATAGGCCCTGATGGCTTCCTCGACCTTGATGGCTTCTTCGGCGCCATAGACCTTGCCATCGTAGCCCATGCGGGTGGTGGCCGCCCAGATGCCGAGCAGGGGGCCATGAGGAAGGCCATCCGAGCCATAGGCTATCTTGATGCCATGATCCAGCAGCGAGCGCTGGGGATTCTGCCGTTCCAGGCGGTTACCACTGACCGCCGCCAGCATAAAGGCGTTGTTGTAGTAGGTATAGTTGGGCTGGGTGTCGACAATGATATCCAGCTCGGCGATCTTGGTCAGGGTCTCTTCGGGTGGCCGAATGGTCAGGTGATGCAGGTGGTGGCGGTGGTCCTCCCTCGGGCTTTCCTTCAGGATCCGCTCCAGTACCTTCACCGCCTGCACCGTGGCGGCGTCGCCTATGGTGTGAATACCCAGCTGCCAGCCCAGCTCGTGGGCGCGCTTGCTCACCCTGTACAGGCTGTCCCGGGGGATGACTGTGACCCCGTCGAAATCGCCTTGCTGGTTTTCCCAGGGACCCCGTTCATCGAAACGCACCTTGCTGTCGTAGGGTTTGAGGGTCCGGAAATCCGGTACCGCAATGGCGCCATCCATGGCCATCTTGATGGCGCCGAGTTTCAGCCGATCATCACCGACCCCGGTATGAAAGCCAAGTCCTTCTATTTCTGCCAGGCTGGTTTCCACATTGTCATAGCCGGGGAACAGGAAGATTTGCAGGGTTGCCCGGGGCAGCTCCTCCCCCCAGCGGGCATAGACATCCTGGATCAAGCGCAGTTCATGGGGCCGGACCCCGGCGACATTGACGCTGGTAACGCCCATGGGCGGGAACTTCTTCAGCTGGGCTCGCAGGTTTTCCCGGGCGCTGTCGTCGTTCAACGCCGGGTTGGGGATTACCCCGAGGGCATAACGCCGTGCTCCCATGGTCAGCACACCCAAAGGCTCCCCCTGTTCATCACGCACAATCAGGCCGTCCTTGGGTTCGGGCGTATCCTTGTTCAGACCGGTTTTGTCGATGGCCTGGGAGTTGAGCGTCAGCTTAAGTACGCCGCAGGCCAGCATCACCGGGTGGTCGGGGGCGATGGCGTCCAGCTCCCAACGGTTGGGCATTGCCATATGACAGTAGGGGCGACTCATGACCCCTATCAGCCATTCACCGGCTGGTGTGCTGGCGGCCTGTTCGGCCAGTATCTTGCCGAGTTGATCCGGGGTGGGGACATCGAAGCTGGCGCCGAATGGCCGGGCACCGGTGCTTACATGGATATGCCCGTCGTAGAAGCCGGGCATCAGGGTCTTGCCTTGCAGATCAATCTGTTTAGTGTCGGCTGAGGCCAGAGCCTGGATCTGACGGTTGTTACCGACCGCCATGATATGGCCATTTTTTACGGCGACCGCTTCGGCAATATCGAAGTTGTTATTGACGGTGATCACCTTGGCATTGTGATAGATGGTCTCGGCAACGTCGGCCGGATTGCCGGCGGTTGTGTTGAATGTCATGAGCGGCGCCATGGCCAGCGCCAGATGGGCAACCTTACGCATTACATTTTCCATATGCTCCTCGTTAACGTCCGTTTTGTTACAAAGCCCGGATCGGCAGGGCTGATGGCGAACAGCATGGATTTCCCTGCAGTGGGAAATACCGGTCATAAATTGATAACAATAAACAATAATATGGTTAGCAATTGTCATAAGAAACCATTGTATCCGGTGGTGTTAGGACCAGTTGTGTGGGTATGGTGGGCCAGGGGAGGGCGAAACAGTCGTGACTGGTGTCGGCTCTGCAGCTGGTTGCCTGAGCCTTTTCCCATGTGGCCCGCCATGAAAGCGGCTCTTTTCTCATCAATAGGTCTAACAGCCTCGCCCTCTGACTTGTCCCCATGACGGTGTCGTGACACAATCAGACCCCAAAATATGAATGACCAATCGATAAGAGGACGCAGATATGCGCATCGTTTTGCTGGGTGCACCGGGCGCGGGCAAGGGAACGCAGGCACAATTCATCATGGAGAAATTCGGCATTCCGCAGATTTCCACCGGTGATATGTTGCGTGCCGCCATCAAGGCCGGTACCCCGTTGGGGCTGAAAGCCAAGGAAGTCATGGATCAGGGACAACTGGTGTCCGACGATTTGATCATCGGTCTGGTCAAGGAGCGTATCAGCCAAGACGACTGTGCCAAAGGCTTTTTGCTGGACGGTTTCCCACGTACCATTCCCCAGGCAGATGCCATGCGCGAGGCCGGTATAGACGTGGATTATGTACTGGAATTCGCCGTGCCCGATGATGAAATCGTCAAGCGCATGAGCGGACGCCGGGTGCATCCGGGTTCCGGTCGTGTCTATCATCTGGTCTATAACCCGCCCAAGGTGGAAGGCAAGGACGATGTCACCGGTGAAGACCTGGTTATTCGTCCCGACGATGAAGCCGGCACGGTACGCAAGCGCCTGGCTGTCTATCATGAGCAAACCGCTCCGCTGATCGGCTATTATAAACAAGAAGCCGAAGCCGGTCGTACCCGTCACTACAAGGTGGACGGCACCCAGTCGGTTGAGCAAGTCAGCCGCGAACTGACCGATATTCTCGCGTAGTAATCACCCATCGGGGCCGTACTGTCGTTAGTACGGCCCCGATCTATTCAGGACATGGCAACAAGGTGAAAACAGGCGTTCTACTGGTAAACCTGGGTACCCCTACAGCCCCGACCGCCAAGGCGGTAAAAGTCTTTCTCAGTCAATTCCTGCACGACTACCGGGTGGTGGATATGCCCAGAGTGGTATGGTGCCCCTTGCTTCACGGAATTATCCTGCCGTTCAGAGCGCCCAAGGTTGCCAAGCTGTACCAGTCAATCTGGTGGCCGGAAGGCTCGCCACTGATGGTGGTAAGCCAGCGCCAGCAACAGGCGTTGAGCAAGGCTTTCGTCCGGGAAGGCATAGATATGCCGGTGGCGCTGGCCATGAGTTACGGTGAGCCTTCGATGGCCAACGCCTGGCAGGATCTCAAGTCGGCCGGTGTCGACCGGGTGATTATATTGCCGCTGTACCCGCAATATTCGGTCAGTACCACGGCGTCGGTATTCGATAGCTGGGCCAGGTTGATGAAAACCGAAACCTGTCTGCCGGCCTTTCGCTTTATTCATGATTATCATGATCACAGCGGTTATATCCAGGCCCTGGCCGATTCGGTACGGGCACACTGGGCGGAGCATGGCCAGGCGGATATGCTGCTGTTGTCTTACCACGGCATACCCAAGCGCTTTCAGGAGCGGGGCGACCCTTATGGGCAGCAATGCCATCGGACATCGGAGCTGGTGGCAGAACAATTGGGCCTTGAGCGCCACCAGTGGCGCACCACCTTTCAGTCCCGTTTTGGCCGCGAGGAGTGGCTCAAGCCCTATACGGACGAGGCCATGAAAACTCTGCCAAATGAGGGCATCAAGCGACTGGATGTGATTTGTCCGGCATTTTCCGCCGATTGCCTGGAAACCCTGGAAGAGATAGCCGAGCAGAATAAGGCGCTGTTTATCAAGTCGGGCGGTGAGCAATATCGTTATATTGCGGCCCTGAATGATAGTCGCTCGCATATCCAGATGATGCTGGATCTGGTCTGCCGCGAGCTGGCCTGAACAAGGCTGTGCCCGATAAACAGGGAAATGCTTCCTACTTCCTATTCCCGCCCTTACCTGCCCCCATTCAGTGCAGAGCCGGCAGCCCGGATGGGGCAGTAATGATAAATCCCCGACAATTTCCTCTTTGAGCCGCGGCCTGCAGGCAGGCCTGCTGGCGCTGGCCGGGTTTTGCCTGCCAGCTGACCAGGGCACCCATGCTCCCCTGCGCCAGGGCGCGCTCCATCAACGACTGACTTGCCCCCGGAGGTATTCCCTGGATGCTGAGCACCCGCCAGGGAGCCACGCCCGCCTGCTGCAGCGCCTGCTTTGAGAGGGGGGCGGGTGCGTTCACCATCAGGATCCAGCCGCTACCCTGCCGGCTGATGGTCGACAATTCGGCCAATAACCGGGATTGCTGCTGGCAGTTCCAATGCTCGATAAGGCTGACTCCCTTGCCGTGAGGCAGGGAGGCAGAGCCGGGCGTGGTTTGCGCCTGCTGCCAGGATCCGGACAGTGCATCGAAGACATTCTGGTGAGTGAGCATGATGGTAGCCATAAGCAATCCCTGTCGTTTGTCTGTGTATATATACAGTAGTCTTGCCGGGTGCCGGGGGTCAAGAAAATACTGTTTAAATTTACAGTATTGTTGGCCGGGGGGCTCGGGGCAGGGAGGCTATACTGAGCAGGGAACTATCAGGAGACTCATTATGGATGCGGTACAGCTGGGGCGAATGGACCCTCATATGGTGCTCAGCATTATCAACGAAAAACTGCGACTGGAATGCGACAGCCTGGATGTCCTGCTGGCACGCTATGATCTGGATGCCGGACACCTGAATGCGCGCATGGCGCAAATCGGCTATCACTACGATGTTCACAGCAATCAATTTAAACCAAACACTTGATGCCGGTGTCCGGGACTTGCGATAGTGGCAACCCGGTTACCATATGGAGTGAATATGGACGCAGAGTTTTGGCACCAGCGCTGGCAAACATCACGTATCGGCTTTCACCGGTCGCGGGTCAACCAGCAGCTACAGCAGTACTGGCAGGAACTGGCTGTCCCCGATCAGGCAGAGGTGCTGGTTCCGTTGTGCGGCAAGAGCCTGGACATGCACTGGCTGGCCGAGCAGGGGCACCGGATTGCCGGCTTCGAGCTGTCGCCCCTGGCGGTCCGGGATTTTTTTGCCGATGCGGGTTTTATCCCCCAACAGCATCGGCTGGAGCATTATCTCTGCTGGCAGGCCGTCGATTTCAACCTGTTTCAGGGGGATTTTTTCCAGGCAGAGAGCCTGAACAAGCGGTATGAGGCAGCCTATGATCGGGCGGCGCTAATCGCCTTGCCCGAGCCGGTTCGCAGCCTTTATGCCCGGCTGATGGCGCGCCTGCTGCACCCGGGGGGCCATATGTTGCTGGTTACCGTTGAGTTTGCACCGGCACAGTCTGATACGCCCCCCTTCTCCGTGTCGGAAGCAGAAGTCAGACGGCTGTTCGAGCCCTGTTTTGAGGTCACCCTGCTGGGCTGCATCGAAGAAGGCATGAGCAATCCCAGGGTGGCATCGGGCGAGCGGACGTTTTTCAACGAATTGTGCTTTAAACTGGTGCGCCGCCAATAGGCTGGTCAGCAGGCCAGCTCTCGGTAAAGGGCGACCCGGCACAGGGCCGAGACTTCATTCAGATACGCATCAAGGGCGGCGGGAAAATTCAGTCCCTTGACCATGGTAAGGTTACGCAGGGTGGGAAACAGTTGAATATCATCCCAGCTCAGTCGGCTGTCCCGGCGCCGGGACGGAGGCTGTAGCCAGTCCAGCCCGGCGAAGGCGGCTTCCATTTTGGCAATGTACTCCGGGCTGTCGGCCAGCGCCCTGGCAAACGAACAGCCCAGCATGGCGGTTTTATTGGCGGTGAAATACGCGATTGACTCTGGCTGCCGGAATTCGGGTAGCGGTAACTGCACATCGCGGGGGAACAGCAGCGACCAGAGCGTGTGCTGGTGCGCTTCCAGCCAGTGGCTCAGGGCCTCGGCATGCCGGGCGGGGGCCAGGCTGTCGCCGCTGCATTCCATCAGATACTGGACGATATCGGCACTTTCGGCCATAAAGCTGCCGTCGTCCTTTTCCAGTATCGGCACGGCGTTATAGCCGATCATGGCTTCGCGCCGGGCCACGTCGTGGTTGTCGATAATGCACTGGGTGACCGGCAAGCGGGTGTAGCCGGCGGCCATCATCGCCTTGATGCAAAAAGGGCAGTGATCGAAGACATAGAGTTTCATTGGACCTTCCTTGATAAGGCGTTAAATCGTTACCCTGGTTAATGGTATTGCCGTAAAGCGGGACAAGGTCTGGGCTGCGGTTTCATATTGCCGGATCGGGGCCCGTTGTTCCACCAGGACGGCCCGGACTATCTGTCCGCCCTGGCCGCCGCCGAGCATCAGCTGGCTCAGCGCCATCTGCATCGGACTCAGGCTGGGGTTGAAGGCGGCATTCTCCAGGTAACGCCCCCGGCAGAGTCGGCCGTCGTCGAGTGCCAGTACCACCCCGGCCCGGTTGCCGCTGTAGGGAGCATGGCTGGCATTGGCCTCGGCCAGGGCGGCAAGCAAGAGCGGATCCTCGCTGCTCAGGTCAAGCTGTCCGGCAGCGGCGCCCAGCATGCCCCCCCGGATGCCCAGATCGGCCGGGCCGAAGGCATGAGGCAGGAGGTCGCCCAGCTTGTGGCTGCCGTCCGGCAGCAAGATGGTCAGGGAGTCGCCCTGGTTGAGTTCATTCATAAACTGCCGGCAATGCCCGCAGGGGGGAGCGCTGACCACGATTTTTTCGATGGACTGCTCACCCCGCAAGGCGGCATGGCCGATGGCGGCCTGCTCGGCGTGCAGCGAGTGGTTCAGCGGCAGGTCCGGCACCTCCAGGTTGGCGCCAAGATACCAGTGCCCCGAGCCGCCGACGGCGATGGCGCCGACATGAAAACGGGACACGGTAGCCGAGGCTTTTTGCTGGGCCAGGGGCAGCAGCGCAAGGGCCAGGGCATCGTTATTGAGGGCGGTGGCCTGGGCCAGTGCCCGGACTTGTGGCGGGGAAAAGGCAATGCAGTCTGCCAGACCGGCCCGAGTCAGGGCCAGTTGCAGGTTGGCATTGAGCGGTATATGCGTCATTGACCGACTCCTGGTGGGGTGTAAAAAGCGTTGCAGCCTTGATGCAGATGTTCATTTGTCATGCTGCGGTGCCGGAATAGCCCTGTATCCATTTCATCACGCCGGATAGTTCTCCCATTGGATAGACGTGCAAGCGGACATCTCCCAGCTCGCGATGCGTGAGACCATCCTGGAGTGTGCTCAGAAAATGCTCTGGACCGACGGTTCCCAGCAGCGAGGTTATTTTCCAGCCATATTGACGCAGGAGTCGCATGGATACGCCGACGTGACATTGGCCGGCAAATTTGAGCAATCCGTTCACGGTCGACGGGCTCGGGATGCCGACGCGGATGGGGACATCGATCTTTTCGCGCCTGACCCTTTCTATCCAGGACATCACCAACTCCACATCGAAAGACAGCTGGGTGGTGATTTCTACCGAGAATCCCCTGGCGGTCAGTGCATGAATTTTCCGCTTCAGGTAATCCCATAACGCCTGATCGCCTATCCGAGGATGTCCCTCGGGATAGCCCGCAATCCCGACCGTATCTATATCGGCCTTGTCCAGGATATGGCTGTTGATCACATCCATTGAGTCGATAAATGGCCCCCGGGGCGAGGATGGATCGCCGCCGACCAGGAAAATGCTCCGAATTTGACCGGTGCGAGTGGCCTGCGTCAGGTATGAATCAAGTACATTCAGTGATTCCAGTCTGCGTGATGAAATGATGGGCATCGGACTGACCCGACTCGCATGAAGTGTTTCAACGGCCTGGAGCCGCTGCTCGAAGGTCTCGTTACCCAGGAACGCGATTTTGACCTGGGCACCTTCCGGGACATGCGGCCTGGCCTGAAGAAAGCGTGCGGCGTTTTTGGCCGTGGTTTCCATGGAAAAATCCGTGAACATGGTTGAGCGCCTGTTACTCATGGAATGACCATTATATTGAAATACTGTGTCTGAACCAGCTCGAATCCGGACTGCCCCGACTCGGGAAGGCCGGGGCCTCGCGAAAGAGGACAGGATGAAGGAGCCGGGTTCATTTCTGCCTCTGGGAGGTGTCCGCATGTTATTGGCCCATCCTACAACCTGAAACTGACGGTTGATCAGGCAGTGAGCCACATATAGAGATGGAAGGCGGGCGGTGCCAGCAAGGCGGTCAGTATGCCGCACATCACCATCGCCAGGGAAGCAAAGGCCCCCTGGATGGCTCCGGCCTCCGCCGCCGCGCCGGTGCCGATGGCATGGGCGGCGGCCCCGATGGCAATTCCCTGGGCCTGGGGATCGTGAATACCGGCCAGCCGCATCAGCGGAAAGCCGAGGATGGCGCCCATCATGCCGACAATAATGACCAGCCCGGCGGCGATAGCCGGGATACCCCCCAGGGAATCACTGACACTCATGGCCAGTGGCGTGGTGATGGATTTGGTGGCGATCGAGGCCAGCAATTCGGGACGGGCGGCAACCAGGGCGCCGATCATCAGGGTGGTGCCGACCGAAATCAGCACCGACAGGCCACAACAGGCCAGGATCGGGAGCAGTTGCTTGCGGATCTGGGCCGCCTGCTGATAGAGCGGCAGGGCAAAGGCCACGACCGCCATGTCCAGCAGGAAGCCCAACGGTCGGGTGCCTTGACGGTAATCGGCCACCTCAAGATCGGTGACGGCCAGCAGGGCCATCAGCGCCAGGGCAGGCAACAGAATGGGATTCAGCAGTGGGCTTTTGAAACGGCGCGCCAGTTTTTTGGTCAGCAGATACAGGCCGGCGGTCAGGGGGATGGCCAGCCAGATCATCGGCTCCACCTCTGATACAGGTGGCCGACGCAAAGCAGGATCAGCACCAAGCCTGCCAGCGAAGTGCCGATGATCAGCCACAGGCCGTCGCTCAACACGTCCAGATAGCCGAGCAGGCCGACCGCCACCGGAATAAACAGCAGGGCCATGTGGCGCAGGATCAGCTGGCCGCCATCATGAACCCAGTTCAGCCGGATCAGCTGCAGGCTCAACAGCATAAACAGGACGAACAGGCCGATGATACTGCCGGGAAAACCGAACGGCAGCAGGGCTGCCACGCCCTTGCCGAGCTGCAGGCAGGCCAGAATAATCAGGAAGTCTCTTGCTAGTCTCATGGGATTGCCGGATCCCCTAAAGTGACTGCACATAGCGGGCCATGGCGCGCAGCAGGCCCAACTTGTTATCGTTATCCTGATGCTCGATCACCAATTGTTCGAGCCTGGCCATATAGGACTCCAGCTGCGGGGCCAGTTTATCCTGGCAATGCAGGCGCCAACGTTGCCATTCCTGCTCGTTAAGGGTGTGTGGATAATTGCGGGCCCGGTAACGGAACAGCATTTCGGGCAGGCGGGAATCGTTGAACTGCAGCGGCAGCGTGGCCAGGGCATTGGGGCTGCTGTTACGGATCATGGCCATGGCGGCCTTGTCGGCCTCGCCGAAAAAACCGCCCTGGTAGAGGGCGCTGTCCACATCCTGGACAGGGTTTTCCGGCCAGGCATCGCTGTACAACTCGACGACCTTGGCGCGGATTTCCGGATGCTGTTTAAGCAGATCCAGGCTCCGTCGGCACTGCCGGCGATCGATGCCCAGTTCGTCGGCGCGGGCTTCACTCAGGGCGGCGGCCTTGGCCAGTACCGGGCATTTGTTGATATGGATAAGTTTCAGGGGAACAGGGGCCAGCTCTCCCAGTTCGCTGCGCCGGGTATAGAGGCGCTCGCGCAGGCTGGCAACATCCAGTTCCACCAAGGGCGTAAGATCCATGGCCAGGTTCACGCAAATCACCGCATTGCCATTGTCCGGATGCCAGGCCAGGGGGGCTATCCAGCTGGCACAGCCCTGAAAGGGGGAAAACATGCCGGAAACATGGACCAGCGGCGTGCCGTTCACCACATCGAGCAGCGCCTTGACCTTGCCCTTGGCCCTTAGTTCAAACAGATAATCAAACAGCCTGGGCTGGGCTTGTCTGAGCAGGCGGGCCAGGGCGATGGTGGCGCGTACGTCGGCCAGGGCATCGTGGGCATTGCTGTGGCTGATACCGTTGGCTGCGGTCAGCAGCTCCAACCTGAAGCTGGGCTTGCCGTCGTCATCCAGCGGCCAGTTGATGCCAGCCGGGCGCAGGGCATAAAAAGCGCGGACCACATCCAGCAGATCCCAGCGGGAATTACCCTGCTGCCAGCTGTAGGCGTAGGCATCATAAAAGTTGCGGTACAGGGTGTAGCGGGTCACCTCATCGTCGAAGCGGATGTTGTTATAGCCCAGAATGCAGCTGTTGGGCTGGCTGAACTGCTCATGGATACGGGCGATAAACTCGGCTTCACACAGCCCCTCCTGCTCCGCCTTCTGGGGAGTGATGCCGGTGATCAGGGTTGCTTCCGGGCTCGGCAGGTAGTCGCTTGGCAAACGGCAATAGAGGGTCAGCGGGTCGCCGATTTCGTTCAGTTCGGCATCGGTCCGGATGCCGGCGAACTGGACCGGTCGGTCGAGGGCCGGGTTTACTCCGGCGGTTTCGAAGTCGTGAAAATAGAAGCTTGGTTGTGTGGTGGTCATGCTGTGCCCGTATCCCGGTGCCCGTCGTGGGTTTTATTATGCGTGAGCCGCTCCGGGATCCCAAGCCATGAGCGGGGAGATGGTTAAGAAAGGGCGTCGATAGCTGCTGTTTTAAACAATTTTTGGCGAAAGGCAAGGAGCCTGTGGCCAGGCCGTGGGAGCGGCGATTCCGCCGGAAAAAACAGCCACCGTCGAGGCCGCCGCTTCCACAGGGGTCAGGTCGGCAGGCAGATACCGGGGCTTGGGCGTGGCGCCAATAAAAAGGCCGGCCTTGGGCCGGCCTTGGGCCTAGGGGGCAGGATGACAATTTATTCGGCGACGTCTTCGACGGGCTCGAAATCTTCATCATTGCTGCTGGATTGCATGGGGGTGCACAGACGGTGTACCCGTCTTGGACCTATTACCTTCAGGTACTTCAACCACACCTTGGCATGATTGTTATTCAGGGCCGCCCCTTGCTGAACCTGCTCGATAAAACGCTGCTCCTCATCGGTTGCCGGCGCCCGTTGGCCTGTATACAGGCTCAGCATGGCATGGCCGCATTGTTCAAGCAACAGGG
Source organism: Zobellella maritima (assembly GCF_003075035.1). Taxonomy (GTDB): domain Bacteria; phylum Pseudomonadota; class Gammaproteobacteria; order Enterobacterales; family Aeromonadaceae; genus Oceanimonas; species Oceanimonas maritima. The sequence continues at coordinate 898,954 of NZ_QCZE01000001.1, forward strand.
CCTCCGCCACCGTAAACTCACCACAACGACGCAAACCGCGAGGGAAGTGGGCGAAGTCCTGAAAAGGCTTGGGTGACTCAAAGCTCATTTTCACTCTCACTCTAAGTGGCTCTCTAGATCGCGAAAAGTATGGCACTGTGTGACTCGATGCAAAATCAATTTTTTGTTCGACACGACAAAATATTTTCAACGAACAATTAGCGAATAAAAAGCACTCCGCTTAGTACGAAATATAACCTGTTTAGGGTGTGTGGGCCGGCCGCCGTGAGCCGGCCGCAGCCACTTAAAGTGGCGCACGGCGCCACTTGATTCAGGTGTGAGGGAGGAGGGGGAGGCTAGAGCAGTTCTACTTCGTCGGCCTGTGGGCCTTTTTTACCGTCGGTGACCACAAAGCTGACCGCCTGGCCTTCCTTGAGGGTCTTGAAGCCTTCGTTTCGTATCGAGGAAAAGTGCACAAACAAGTCTGCGCCCGATTCACGAGAGATAAAACCGAAGCCTTTTTCTTCGTTGAACCACTTAACGGTTCCTGTTTCTTTGGTGCTCATATCTGCTTTCCATGTTGCATGACGAAAGAGTGATGAAACCAGCTCCACCACTGCTCTTGAGCTTAGCAGGTGGTGATAAATTAGGCGAAAAGAAGACAGGAATGGAGGTGGCGGGTTCGCCGCAGTCGCACTCCGGCCTTGCCCGACGACGGTGACGGTCGGAGGGCCTGGATCCGGGGAGGTGGCAAGGCAATGACAGGCTCAAAAGGAGCCTTAAAATGATTACTGTTGTAATAATAAATTCATGCAAAAATTTAATTTTTTATAACTGTTTTGGCGGTTTATACTTGTAATTATCGGTGTGGGTGTTAGTTTATATGGCGAATTTCATTTAGCTCACTAACTAAAAATGCTTAGGCATCTAAATTATGGATACTGACACGACAAGGGTACAAGCTACCCAATCACTCCTGCGCCATCCCACGGCGACCGACGGCATGGCCGTTCATCGGCTGATCGCCCGATGTGCTCCGTTAGACACCAACTCGGCCTACTGCAACCTGCTGCAGTGCCTGCATTTCGCCGACACCTGCATGCTGGCCGAAGATGCCGGCCAGGTACTTGGTTTTATCTCCGCCTATCGCAAGCCTGCGGAACCCGACACCCTGTTCGTCTGGCAGGTGGCCATCGATGAGCGGGCGCGAGGCAAGCGGCTGGCCCGCACCCTGCTGGATGCCATCCTGTCTTCGCCCGGCGCCGAGGGGGTCAAGGTGATCGAAACCACCATCACCGCCGATAACGCCGCTTCCTGGGCACTGTTCGAAGGGGTTGCGCGCGACAAGGGACAGGACAAGGGCGAACGCCATGTGCTGTTTGATCAAGTCCGCCATTTTGGTGGCCAGCACGGCAGCGAAATTCTCTATCGCATCACCCTGGGCTGAGCCCGCTTCCGCATTTATTTTCATCTACAGTTTTTAACTCAAGACTTTAAGGAGTCGTAATGGGTATTTTTGAGGTAATGGAATCCGGCGTACAAACCTACGCCCGTTCGTTCCCGGTTGTTTTTAATAAGGCGCAGGGCGCCTGGCTGACAGACAAGAGCGGCAAGCGCTATCTGGACTTCCTGGCCGGTGCCGGCACGCTGAACTACGGTCATAATCATCCGGTCCTGAAAGAGGCGCTGATCGACTATATCCAGGCCGACGGCATCACCCATGGGCTGGATATGCATACTTCGGCCAAGGGCGCTTTCCTGACCGCGCTGCAGGACATCATCCTCAAGCCTCGCGGCCTGGATCATGTGGCCCAGTTTACCGGCCCGACAGGCACCAATGCGGTAGAGGCGGCGATGAAGCTGGCTCGCAAGGTCACCGGCCGGGACAATATCGTCGCCTTCACCAACGGTTTCCATGGCGTCAGCCTGGGTGCCCTGGCGGCGACCGGTAATCAGCACCACAGGGGCGGTGCCGGCACAGTGCTGGCCAATGTCACCCGCTTGCCCTATGACGGTTACCCCGGCGCCGGTGAAGACAGCCTGCTGCTGTTTGAAACCATGCTAAACGATAATTCCAGTGGTCTGGACAAGCCGGCCGCGGTGCTGTTTGAGGTAGTTCAAGGTGAAGGCGGACTGAATGTGGCCTCCATGGACTGGCTCAAAAAGCTCCAGTCCATCTGCCGGCAGCATGACATCCTGATGATTGTCGATGATATCCAGGCAGGCTGCGGCCGTACCGGTACCTTCTTCAGCTTCGAGCCGGCCGGGATCAAGCCGGACATCATCACCCTGTCCAAGTCGCTCAGCGGCTACGGTCTGCCCTTTGCCCTGGTGCTGATCCGCCCGGATCTGGATCAGTGGGAGCCCGGTGAACACAACGGCACCTTCCGTGGCAACAACCATGCGTTCGTGACCGCCCGCAGGGCATTGGAAATATTCTGGCAGGATGATGAATTCGCCAGCGCGGTGCGAGCCAAGGGCGAGTTGCTGACTGCCCGCCTGCAGCGGCTGGTTGAACGCCACCCGAGCCTGTTCGTGAAGGTCAAGGGGCGGGGCATGATGCAGGGCATCAAGTGCCGCGACGGCGATATTGCCGATGCGATCACCACCAAGGCCTTCGAGCGGGGCCTGGTGATCGAGACCGCCGGTCCGGACGATGAAGTGGTCAAGTGTCTGTGCCCGCTGATCATCAGCGAGCAGGATCTCAAGCAGGGGCTGGACTGGCTGGAAGAGGCCATCAATGACACCGCCGGCGAGCGTTTGGGCAAGGCGTCCTGAGCCAACTCGATACGCAATGGCAGGCCCGGCGGCTGCCGGGCCATTAATCATATCAACATCATAAATTTGAAGGATCCAGCATGATAGTTCGTACCCTTGAGGAATGTGAAAACAGTGAGCGCCGGGTAGTGTCGGAAACAGGCACCTGGGAAAGCACGCGCATGTTGCTCAAAGACGACAACATGGGCTTTTCTTTCCATATCACCACCATCTACGCCAGCACCGAAACCCACATCCATTACCAGAATCACCTGGAGTCTGTGTACTGCATCAGTGGCGATGGCGAAATCGAAACCCTGGCCGACGGCAAGGTGTATCCCATTGAGCCCGGTACCCTCTATATCCTGGATCAGCACGACGAGCATCTGCTGCGTGGTGGTAAAGAGGACATGAAGCTGGCCTGCGTGTTCAATCCGCCCCTGACCGGCAAGGAAGTGCACGATAAGGACGGCGTCTATCCGCTGGAAACCGAAGCAGTTAACAACTGACGGAGAGGGGAATGGGACACCATTCCCCTCCACCCGCCAGTGTCGACCATTTTCACTGGGCAAGGCCTGCGCCCCGGCCCACTGAAAATGTGCGACCCATCTCTTCTTCATATACCAATAAAAATTACAGGGGTTATTGTGTCTCACACAGTAGAAAAAATCGGCGGCACCTCCATGAGCCAGTATCAGGCGGTGCGCGACAACATAGCACTGCATAACCGTACGCCGGATCAGTATTATCAGCGCATGCTGGTGGTATCGGCCTTCGGCGGCATTACCGACGGCCTGCTCGAATGCAAGCGCACCGGCGCCCCCGGCGTCTACGCCACCTATGCGGATGCGGAAGACGAACATGCCTGGGAGCAGGCGCTGGATAACGTCAGCGCCCAGATGGAAAAAATCAACCGGGAGATGTTCGGCGAGACGCCGGAACGTTACCTGGCGGATACCTTCCTCACCAAACGCATCGCCGGTATTCGCGACTGCCTGCGTCACCTGCGTCAGGTCTGTGCGTTCGGTCAGTTTCAGCTGGCCGAACAGCTGCAGACCATTCGCGAATTGCTGGCCGCCATGGGCGAAGCCCACAGTGCCCATAATATGGTGCTGTACCTGCGCCAAAGTGGGGTGAATGCGATATTGATGGACCTGACCGGCTGGCGTACCGACCAGGCGCTGCCACTCAACGAGGTGCTGCAACAGGCCTTGGCGAAGGTCGACCTGGCCACCCAGCTGCCGGTGGTCACCGGCTATGCCCATTGTAAAGAAGGACTCATGAGTACCTTCGATCGGGGCTACAGCGAGATGACCTTCAGCCGGCTGGCGGTATTGAGCGGTGCCCGGGAGGCGGTGATCCACAAGGAATATCACCTGAGCAGCGCGGATCCGCGGCTGGCGGGTGAAGACAGTGTGATCCCTATCGGCCGCACCAACTATGATGTGACCGATCAGCTGTCCAACCTGGGGATGGAGGCGATTCATCCCCAGGCCGCCAAGGGCCTGCGTCAGCAGGGAATACCCCTGCGGGTACGCAACACCTTCGAGCCGGAGCACGAAGGCACCCTGATCACCACCGGCTACCGCAGTCCGTCGCCTTGCGTGGAAATGGTCGCCGGCCGTCGCAACCTGTTTGCCGTCGAGCTGTTTGATCAGGATATGGTGGGGCGGGTATCCCATTACGCCGAGGGCTTCACCGACGAGCTGGACAAGATGCATCTGAATCTGGTGGCCAAGGACATGAATGCCAACACCCTGACCTATTATCTGGCCGGCAACCGCAAACAGGTGCGTCGGCTGGTCGACGCCTTGCAGCGCCGGTTTCAGAACGCCGAGCTCAACACCCACAAGGTATCCCTGGTGTCGGCGGTGGGCAGTGACATGAACATTCCCGGCCTGCTGGCCCGTTCGGTGGGCGCGCTGAACAAGGCCGAGGTACCGGTGCGAGCCGTGCATCAGTCGCTGCGGGCGGTGGAAATGCAGTTTATCGTGGATGATCAATACTATCAGCAGGCGGTGGTTTCACTGCATAATGAGCTGGTTCAGACCCATGCGGATACGGTGGCACTGGCCGTCGCCTGATCATCCTGTGCCGGGTCTCCCAATGTGGGAGACCCGCCCTCGCGGCGAGTTGACCACAGGCCATTACATATCTTCAGCTGTATTCAGACTTATCGCGGCGAGGTCGTCCCTCCTAAAAAGGTCTCCCTCCTACAAAGATCGCTCTCCATAAGGGGGCTTGCTCCCGGCCCGCCATTAGATTTTCTGCACTGTTTTTGGCAGACTGACAGCCACATTTGTCAATGGTGTTACTGTTATGGCCAAACGTGCCTGTGCCCTGCATATCCTGGTAAAAACCCAAGCCCAGTGCGAAGCCCTGAAGGCGGAGCTCGACAAGGGCGCCGATTTCCATCAACTGGCCAAGAAACATTCGATCTGCCCTTCGGGCAAGCGTGGCGGGGATCTGGGCGAATTCAACAAAGGCGACATGGTCGGCCCCTTTGACAAGGCGGTGTTCACTGGCCCAGAACGGGTGGTGCAGGGGCCCATCAAGACCCGTTTTGGCTATCATCTGATCAAGGTGCTCTATCGCAGCTAATGCGCAGTAGCGGGAACATACCGGGTTTTCCCTGAACATATTGTTGGTTTGCACGGGTCTCTGTCATTATTAGGGGGGGCCCCGCGAGTGTGCGGTAATTGCGTTGGTATCGCCACGCAGCGGGGCAAGGCCCTGAACAGGATGCGCCATGTACCTTGAGCATATTACTATCCGTAATTTCATGGGGCTCAACCAGCTTTCCCTGCCTCTGGAGCAGAGTACGGCCCTGATCGGCGAAAATGCCTGGGGCAAGACCAGCCTGTTTCGTGCCTTGTGGCGCCTGATGGGCCAGGGCTCCTGTTGTTATCAGTTTACCGATGAAGACTTTTACCGGGACGATACCGGTCCCGAGCCGGAGGAGTTGCAGATCATCCTCAGCTATCGAGAGCACAGGCCGGGGATCTGCGAGCACTCCAACCGTCTGGCGGCCCTGGCGCCGGTCTGGGTCAAGCATAAGGACGGCTACCACAGGGTGCATTATCGGGCAACGGGCCGGCGCACCCGGACCGGCGTCGAGACTGAGCATGACTTTATCGATGGTTCGGGGGCCCTGATCCCCCTGGACGCGCCGATGGGGCTGGTGCACCGGCTGATTGAAATGAACCCGGTATTTCGCCTGCGGGACTCCCGCGGGGCCCCCCAGGATTTGCCGATCGTGACCCTGGACGGTGATTACGAGCAATTGCTGAACCATTTGACCGAGCAGCTGGCTGAAGCAAAGGCTCTCAGCAAAGGCGATATCAAGGCGGGGCTGGATGCGGTTCGCCAGCTGTTTGAGCACTATTTCACTTCCCAGGGTGCAACCAGCCGGGCACCCAGGCGGGCCCAGGACATCGCCATTCACCCGGTCACTCTCGGCCAGTTGGGCAAGCTCAACGACTGGCAGCCGATGGGAGAAGACAGCGGACTGTCCCTGGCGCTGGCGGCCATTGCCCATACCATTTTGCAGGCCAGGGAGGGCAGGCCCATCGAAACCGGCGCCCGGCCCTTGCTGTTGATAGAAGATCCCGAAAGCCGCCTGCACCCGACCATGCTGGCGGTGACCTGGGGAGTGCTGGATCGCTTCCCGGGGCAGAAGCTGGTCACCACCAATTCGGGTGATCTGCTGTCGGCCTTTCCCCTCAATCAGCTGCGGCGGTTGGTGCGCGTTACCACCGAGACCCGCAGCTTTCACCTGGGCAATGAAAGGTACAGCGGCGAGGACATGCGGCGCATCGCCTTTCATGTGCGTATCAACCGGCCCATGTCGCTGTTTGCCCGCTACTGGTTGCTGGTGGAGGGCGAAACCGAAATCTGGCTGTTGTCCGAGCTGGCCCGGATCTGCGGCTATGTGCTGCCGGCGGAAGGCATCCGGGTGATCGAGTTTGCCCAGTGCGGCCATACCCCGCTGATCAAGGTTGCACGGGACTTCGGGATCGGCTGGCACCTGCTGACCGACGGTGACGAAGCCGGACAAAAATATGCCCAGGGTGTGCGCAGCCTGCTGCGTGGTGAACGGGAAGCCGATCACCTGACCGTGCTGCCCCGGGCCGATATGGAAAATTACCTGTTTTATAACGGACTGGAAGACGTTTTTCGCCAGGAAGCCCAAGTTCAGGACAAACATACTCCGGCCGGCAAGATCATCGAGCGGGCCCTGAGCCGACGCAGCAAACCCGGTATGGCACTGGCGGTGGTCGAGGCCATTGAGATGCAGGGCCCAGAACGGGTGCCCATGGAATTACGGCAGATGTTTACTCGCATAGTCGCCATTGCCCGCCGACAAGGTTAATATGGCCGCCATTCAGAACCTGTGGAGAACATATTCATGACAGAACTTCTGCCGGCGCGGTTGTTTGCGCCCCTGGCATTGACGGCGGTGACGGCCCTGGTACTGTTGGTCTGGGTGTTGCGTAACGGTGATCTGTGTCCCGGCCAGCGACGTCGTATCGGTGACGGCATACTGTCGGTATGGACGGTATTCGGCCTGGCCCTGATGCTGGGCTTTGAAGCCGGCGTACAGACCCCACTGCTGTCGCTCGGCGGACTGGCGTTTGTGACCGGCCTTGGCACCGTGCTGTATCAGGCCCGGTTGCAGGGCAAGCGCAGCTTGTCGGTGAATTGGCACTACCCGGCGCTGGTACTGGCCACGCTCTGCGGTCTATGGCTGATAGGCATAACGGGCGGCGTCGCCTTGCTGGCGGCGGGTACCGGTGGTTGCGCATTTGCCCATCTGATCATGGTGAGGGCCAGGCATCGGCTGCAGGCCTTTAACACCTTGTTGCCGCTGGCTGGTATCGCATCTGCCGCCGGCTGGCTATTGGTGCTGTTGCTTCAGGCGGTCATGGCTGAGCGCGTTAATCACCAGGACATAACGTCCCTGATTGTGCCTTTCGTGCAGATGAGTGCGGCTGTGCTGGCCGGCTCACTGATATGGTTGTTGCCCTTGTTGCGTAAAGAACAGACAAAACCACCAGTTATTGCTGTTGCGGCTTTGTTAATGATTGGTGCGTTAACCATAGGGCAGGGGATCATTTTTCAATTGTCGGTTAACATCAGTTAAACATAAAAAATTTGCAGTGAATCACAAGTTTTTCTCGTTGTACTTGCCTTTCACCGATATCTAGAATTCGCCTCCTGTCATCCGGAGGCCTTCATGCACCTTATTCCCCTGTACACTCATCTGGTATTGCTCACCCTGGGCAATGCGTTTCTGGTTACCCTGGTGGCCATGACCCTCAAGGCGCAAGGGGCGCCGACCACCCAGATTGGCCTGGTGGGCTCGGCATTTTATCTGGGCATGCTGGGTGCCAGTTTCTTTGCCGACAAGATGATCCGTGGACTGGGCCATGTGCGTACCCTGGTGCTGTGTTGTGCCGGCCTGACCATGGGGGCGTTGGCGCTGAGCTGGACCGATTTGATGCCAGCCTGGTTTATGCTGCGCATGCTGGCGGGCATGGCGGCTGCCATCGGTTTTGTGGCGGTCGAAAGCTGGGTCCTTGGGGTGGCGCCGCTGCACCGGCGTTCCAGTGCCATGGCCCGTTATATGCTGGTGTATTACTTCAGCTATGGCATCAGCCAGCTGTTTATCGACTGGATCCCCGTAACCAGCAGCCTGGGCTTCTGGCTGGCCGCCGGCTTGTGTGCGTTATCCGTGTTGCCGCTGATCGGGGCGCGCCGGCCGGAGTTATCGAATGAGTCTGAATGTGCCCCTGCTTCGGGCAAGCCACCCCGCGCCGATCGGGCCCTGGGTCTGGCTGGTTGCCTGGTGGCGGGCATGTTGCTCGGCGGCCTCTATGCGCTGATGCCGATCCAGCTGCAGCAGATCGCCAGGCCAGAGGAAATGGGGCTCTACATGGCCTGGCTTATCCTCTGTGGCATGGCCTTCCAGCTGCCCAACGGCAGCCTGGCCGATCGTTGGGGCAAGCGCACCATGATGGTGGTGCAGACCCTGATGGTGGGACTGGGATGCCTGCTGTTATGGGAATTCAGGACCGGCTGGAGCCTGATCCTGGCGTTCAGTCTGCTGGGAGCCGGGGCCTTTACCCTGTATCCGACCACCATGTCCTATGCCTGTGGCAAGATGCACGGCCATGCCCTGGTTAAAATGACCCAGAAGCTGATGTTCGCCTACAGCATCGGCTCACTGACCGGCCCCATGATCGCCGGCATCCTGCTGGAAAAGCACCAGTTCGGGCTGTTCCTGTTTATTATCCTGCTGGTCGCGGGCTGGGCGTTGTGGCTGCTGCTGGTAAGACTGGTGCTGGACAAGCCCCTGGGCAACACCGCCTGATAGCGGGGTTTTATCCCTGCTAGTAGGGGCGACTTCGGGCTTTGGGTTGGTGGTAGCTGGGGCGACCTCGCCGCGAGTTGCCTGACGCCTGTGATGAAACGTGATGCCCCTGCAGCCAACTCGCCACGGGGTCGGGCCTTTCATCTCTCGTGGGAGTCATTCCACAAAGCCTGTTTCATTTGAAACAGGCTTTGACTTTTTAGTGCTCCTGTTTTTTGATGAACATGGCCGATCAAAACAGCGTTGTCGGTGTATGTGTAGCTAATAGTCGGAAGTTTGCAAGAAAAGGGCTGGTCTATACTTTCAGCAGGCAAAGAGATCATCGTCTGCACCTTAAATGAGGTTATGACGCGGGGGAAGTAGATGAAGCTGAAATCCATAGCAATAGTATTGGCGCTGGGCACCTTGTCCTTGGGCGGTTGCAGCACCACCGATGTGTATTCGGGGGATGTCTACCGCAGCAGCGAGGCCAACCGGGCGCAGACGGTGACCTTTGGTACCATCGTTTCGGTACGTCCGGTAACCATACAGGCGGGTGACAAGGATCCCAATGTTTTGGGGACTGTCGGCGGCGGTGTGGTCGGCGGCATGTTGGGTCATCAGGTAGGTGGTGGCAGCGGACGCTCGCTGGCCACTGCCGGTGGGGCCATTCTTGGTGTTATGGCCGGCTCCAAGATTGAAGACAAGGCAAGCCAGATTAGTGCCGTTGAGCTGGGGGTCAGGACCGATGCCGGTGAAGATCTGGTCATAGTGCAGAAAGCCGACCGCAGTTGGCAAGCCGGGCAGCGGGTTAGGCTGATCGGCACCCACAGCAATATGAGCGTGGTGCCCTACTGACGACAGCTAACCGAAAAATCATAAAAAAGCGCTTCTTTTCAGAAGCGCTTTTTTTTAAAGGGAATATCTTTATTTATTAGTGTTTTACAGTCCTGTCTTCCCGGGCTCAGTTAAAATTGTGCCAAAGAAGGTACAGAGACGGCCACTACGGCCGCACAGACTGTAAAAATGATAGTTATGATTAACTCTTTCATTTTTTACCTTCCTCAACAGTGATCTGTGTAGTCAATATACGGGCTTGCTGTGTCCTTTTCAATCCATGTTTTGTTATTTTGTGGGGTATGTGCCAGATATATTATGAAATCCTTATTTGTGTTTCTTTAATTTCATGAAATGCACTATGAAAAGCTTTTTTGGGGGTGTGGTCTATGGGTTTTGTTTTTAATTTAACCATAAATAACATTTATTTATGGGGTTAATGTGTGTTTTTATGGTTTTTTGATTAGAAATGTTGGTGCTCCGGTTTTTTTAGGTGGCGAGGAGATTTTCTGCATTTTGTTGGGCAAATTCTGACGTGAACGCTAGCCTTACTGGTTACAAAAACAATAATGAGCACAGCGGGAGCGGGACATGGCGGCGGTAGTAGCTCGGGCGCGGCTTTTGTTACTGTTGAGCAGAATGTACGACAGCGGTGCCGGGAGGGAGGAACTCAACCTGACCCTGGGATTGTTATGTCGGGAACTCGCCCTGGACGGTATGACCCTGGCGTTAAGCCCGAAGGGGGATTCAACGGATCCCGGAGGGTGGCATTATTTCGATGCTGGTCGATGTTATCGCAACCAGGGGGAATTCGGCCGGCTGCTTGCCGAGCGGGAGCCGCTCGGCACCGAGGGTTGCTATCCATTCGGCCGGAGTATCCGGGGATTTGTGCTGCCACGGGGACAGGAGGCGGGCGGCGGCGTGCTGGTGGTGCAGGGCGGACAGGGCTTGCCGGAATGGCTGGCCATGCTTCGGCAGCTGGCGGAGCAACTGGCCCTTTGGCAGTTGCATTACTGGTCGCTGCATCGCTTAAGGGAACAGAACCGTTGTTTGCGCTACTGGATAAATGCGACTGAGCGCCCCCAGTTGTTGCTTTGCGGTGAGTATTGCCTGGTCGAGGCCAACCGGGCTGCACACAGGCTGCTCGACGGTGAGCTGGGAGTCCGGCTCGACGCTAATGGCCAGCTGCAGGTATGCCTGGGCGAACCCGCTGGCCTGGGCCGTTGGCGCTCCCTGGCGTTACTGGCAGGGGGGCTGACCGAGGATCATCTGCGGCTGGTGCTGGACACCGGGCAGGGCGCCCTGGTCATGCATGTGATGCCCCTGCGTAACCACCGGCAGCATTGGCTGCTGACCCTCAAGGATCCGGATTATCAGCCTAATGTGGACGCCGACAGTCTGGGCTGTCTGTTTGAGCTGACCCGCACGGAAAAAGAACTGCTGATCCTGCTGGGCAAAGGCTGCAGCAGTCGGGAGATTGCCAGCTACCGATGCGTTAGCAGGGAAACGGTGCGCTCAACCCTGAAGTCCATCTTCCAGAAAACCGGCTGCCATCGGCAAAGCGACTTGCTGCTGCTGATGCAGGCTATGAGTTAGCCCGGACTCCATTCCGGCCCCGTTTCTGTTAATATGCGCGCCATTTAGCGTGCGTGTTTTGGGGATTTGGTTTGTCTGTTGAGCAATTGCTGGCCCAATTAAAAGAGTGCAGGGGAGCGGATCGGGGGCGTTTTCGCCGCCGCCTGCAGGGTATCGAAAAGCTGGCCGAGGCCAAACGCCAGCAGGTGTTGGCGCGGATAGGCGCGGATCTGGCGGCCTCCCGCGCCGAGCGCGGCCGTCGCCTGGGATTGCTGGCCCAACCCATTCACTACCCGGCCCAGTTGCCGGTGAGCGACAAGCGCGAGACCATCAAGCAAGCCATTCAGGACAACCAGGTGGTGATCATCGCCGGTGAAACCGGCTCGGGCAAAACCACCCAGATCCCCAAGATGTGCCTGGAGCTGGGCCTGGGGGTGGACGGCACCATAGGCCATACCCAGCCCCGGCGACTGGCGGCGCGCAGCGTGGCCAAGCGGCTGGCGGACGAACTGGGTTGCGAGCTGGGCGAGCGGGTCGGTTACAAGGTGCGTTTTAACGATCAGGTGAGCGCCGAGACTCAGGTCAAGCTGATGACCGACGGCATGCTGCTGGCAGAAATCCAGCAGGACCGTCAGCTGCGCCAGTACGACACCATTATCATCGACGAAGCCCACGAACGCAGCCTGAATATCGACTTTATTCTCGGCTACCTGCGGCAGCTGTTGCCTAAACGGCCGGATCTGAAGGTGATCATCACCTCGGCCACCATAGATCCGGAGCGCTTCTCCCGTCATTTCAACGATGCGCCCATCATTACGGTATCGGGTCGTACCTATCCGGTGGAGCTACGTTACCGGCCGCTGGTGGTAGACGACACCGAGCGGGATCAGCTGCAGGGTATTTTCGATGCGGTGGCCGAGCTCACCAAAGAAGGGCCCGGCGACATTCTGATCTTTATGAACGGCGAGCGGGAGATCCGCGATACCGCCGACGCGCTCAACAAGCAGCAGCTGCGCCATACCGAGATAGTGCCGCTCTATTCCCGGCTGTCCAACGCTGAGCAGAACCGCATTTTCGAATCCCACACAGGGCGTCGCATCGTGCTGGCCACCAACGTGGCGGAAACCTCGCTCACCGTGCCCGGCATCCGCTACGTGATCGATCCGGGTACCGCACGTATCAGTCGCTATTCCCACCGTACCAAGGTGCAGCGGCTGCCGATCGAGCCTGTGTCCCAGGCCAGTGCCAACCAGCGCATGGGCCGTTGCGGCCGGGTGGAGGCGGGTGTCTGTATCCGCCTGTATGGTGAAGACGACTTTATCAACCGACCCGAGTTTACCGACCCGGAGATACTGCGCACCAACCTGGCCTCGGTCATCCTGCAGATGCTGTCTCTGGGACTGGGTGACATCAGTGCCTTTCCTTTTGTTGAGCCGCCCGAGAAAAAGCATATCAGCGACGGCGTGCGCCTGCTGGAAGAACTGGGGGCGGTCAATGAGCAGCAGGGCCAACTCAAGCTTACTCCACTGGGTCGCGACTTGTCGCGGCTGCCGGTGGACCCGCGTCTGGCGCGCATGGTGCTGGCGGCGCGCGATTATGGGTGCGTAACCGAGGTGATGGTGATCACCGCCGCGCTCAGCATCCAGGACCCCCGTGAGCGGCCGCTCGACAAGCAGCAGGCGGCGGCCGAGTTGCATCGCCGCTTTGCCGATGCCGACTCGGATTTTGTGGCCTTCCTCAACCTGTGGAATTACCTGAAGCAACAGCAAAAGGCCTTGAGCGGCAACCAGTTCCGCAAACAATGTATGAGTGAGTTCCTCAATTACCTGCGGGTGCGCGAATGGCAGGATATCTATAGCCAGCTGCGGCTGGTGGTGCGGGAGCTGGGCTTTCCGCTGAACAGCGAGCCTGCCGATCCCACCAGCCTGCATCGGGCCCTGCTCACCGGCCTGCTCAGCCATGTGGGCATGCGCGATGGCGATAAGAAAGAGATACTGGGCGCGCGTAACGCCCGCTTCCATATTGTGCCCGGCTCGGCGTTGTTCAAGAAGCCGCCCCGCTGGCTGATGGTGGCCGAACTGACCGAAACCCACCGGCTTTACGGCCGTATCGCCGCCCGCATCGATCAAGGCTGGCTGGAAGATGCCGGTGCCCATTTGCTCAAGTCCAGCTACAGCGAACCCTACTGGTCGAAGAAACAGGGGGCGGTGATGGGCTACCTGAGCCAGAGCCTGTTCGGCCTGCCGGTGGTGGTGCGCCGTCGGGTTAATTATTCCAGCGTGGATCCCAAACTCTGCCGTGAGCTGCTTATTCGCCAGGCCCTGGTTGAAGGGGAGCTGCACACCCGGCACACATTCTTTCACCACAACCGGGCGTTGCTGGAGCAGGCCGAAACCCTGGAGCACAAGTCGCGGCGTCGGGATCTGGTGATCGACGACGAGACCCTGTTCCGTTTTTACGACGAGCGGCTGCCCGCCGACCTTGTTTCCATTCGTCATTTCGACAAGTGGTGGAAAACGGCGGGTAAGGCCAACCCGGAGCTGCTGCATTTTACCGAAGAGATGCTGCTCAACGAGCGCGCCGGCGCCGTGACCACCCGCGACTACCCGGACGCCTGGCAGCACGACGGCCTGAACCTGCCCCTGGACTACCAGTTTGAGCCGGGCAAGGAAGAAGACGGCGTAACCGTGCGCATTCCGCTGCCGCTGCTCAACCAGGTGGCCGCAGGACCGTTCGAATGGCAGGTGCCGGGATTGCGCCGGGAGCTGCTGGTGGCACTGATAAAATCCCTGCCCAAGCCCATGCGTAAGCACTTTGTGCCGGCGCCCAACTTTGCCGAGGCGTTGCTGGCGGCCATGACCCCGTTCGAGGGGCCGCTGCTCGACCAGATGGAAAAACACCTGCGGCGCATGACCGGGGTCACCGTACCTCGGGAGGACTGGGACTGGAGCGCGCTGCCGCCCCATCTCATCATGCGCTTTGCGGTGGTGGACGCCGCCGGCAAGGAATTGGCCGCTGGCCGGGATCTGGACGCCATCAAGCTTATCCTGCAGGGCCAGGTGCAGACTGCGCTCACCGAGGCGGTGGATGACGACCGCTTCGAGCAGGACGGGCTGCTTGAATTTCCGGACCGGGCCATTCCGCATAGCTTTGCCGCCAAACGGGCCGGCTTTGAGGTAAAGGCCTATCCGGCGCTCGTCGATCAGGGAGACAGCGTGGCCCTGCAACTGTGTGAAGACGAAGCCGGCCAGGCCCAGGCCATGTGGGACGGCCAGTGCAAGCTCTTGCTGCTGCAACTGCCGTCGCCCATCAAATATCTGCAGGACAAGCTGCCCAACAAAGCCAAGCTGGGACTGTATTTCAACCCCTACGGCAAGGTGCTGGATCTGGTGGACGACTGCATTCGCGCCGGTATTCATACGCTTATGCGCCAGCACGGTGCACCGGCCTGGACCCCCAAAGATTTCGACACACTGAAAGACCAGGTGGCCGGCGAGCTCAACCCGACTGTAGCGGCCATTGCCCTGCAGGTGGAAGACGTGCTGAGTCGGGCCCAGGGTATCAAGAAGCGGCTCAAGGGCAAGATAGATCTCGCCATGGCGATGGCGATGTCGGACATTCAGGCCCAGCTGGACGGGCTTATCTACCGGGGTTTTGTGACCGACACCGGCGGCGAACGGCTGAAGGATGTGCAGCGTTACCTGGATGCCCTGTCGAAGCGGCTGGACAAGCTGGTCATAGATCCGCACCGGGACCGGGCTCACCTGCTGAAAATTCAGAATGTGCAGACCGCCTATCAGGCGCTGCTCAATAAGCAGCCCAGGGGCAAGCCGTTGGCGCTCGAGGTGAAGGAAATCCGCTGGATGATAGAAGAGCTGCGGGTATCGTATTTTGCCCAGACCTTGGGTACGCCGTACCCGATCTCCGACAAGCGCATCCTGCAGCAGATAGCGGGCCTGGGTAGCTAAAGAGCAATTACAGGAAGCCCGATCCTGGCCGATGGACTAGTGTAGGATATCGGATATCGGATATCGGGCGATAGACAGAAACCTGGTCCCGGGAAGATGGCCAATGTGGGAGGCCGGAGCTCGCGGCGAGTTGGCCATCAGGCAATTCCACATACTCAAGGCACGACAGCATATTGCTTTCGGCCTATTTCCTTGCTCCTCCGTCTATCGGCGTGGTAGACTTCGCGCGCTTTTATCTGGCGGGAGTCGGTCGCAGCTTCCGCCCATTACCTATAGAGAGAAAATTATGTCTTTTACATTCGAAGCTGAAATTCGTTCTGACCTGGGGAAAGGTGCGAGCCGCCGCCTGCGTCACGAAGATAAAGTACCTGCCATCCTGTACGGCGCCGGCCAGGAGCCTGTTGCCCTGTCTCTGGACCACAAAAAACTGAACACTGCTCAGGAAAGCGATAGCTTCTACAGCGAAGTGCTGACCCTGGTCATCAACGGTGAAGAAGTGAAGGCCAAGGTTCAAGATATCCAGCGTCACCCCTACAAGCCGAAACTGGCTCACCTGGACTTCGTTCGCGCCTAATCGCAATCGAAACCGACGCATTAAAAAACCGCCGGAAGGCGGTTTTTTTGTGCCTTCTGGTCAAACCGTTTAACAATAATCGCTTGGGGGTTCTGCACTCCTGTACTATTTTTGCAATTGCCAGGCTCCGCCAGCCCGTCCAGAATAGTCGCATATGGAAACCAAAGCGGCAGGGGGTGATGGCCTGGAACATCGGGGCGGTAGCGTGTCTAAATAACTGTTCCTCATTGCGCTACAGAAATCAGGCTCGAACGCAGACCCGCCGCGCCAGCTGAATCTGACGAGTATGGCTTTCTGCAAACCATAGCTGCTCATGACCCGAATCTAGCGCTGGTAGCTGTGAGAACAGAAATCGATAAGGCAGTTCGGAAAGCAATTGCTGAATATTTTTATCAAGAGGTATTCAGCAACTGACAGAGTAGGGTGTACTCTCCAAAAATGTAGCAAACGGACTGAGAGATTTTATTCAGTTAGGTAACCATGCTGCTCATGGGGTAGAGGTTGAAGTTCAAGCTGCGGAGTATGTCATTGATAATGCAGGAAGAATTATAAAACCATTTAAAGAGCAGCTTGCCAATGCTGCTTAACAAGACCAGTCAAAGGAACGCAAAAACCGCAGCTTTGCTCAGGTTTTCGTGCCCCTGCTGGTGGCATTATGCATTCCTTCAAATTCAGGTTTAAAAGGATAGAAACATGAGCACAGAAAAAGTGGCAATTATTACTGGTGGTGGGCGAGGAATTGGAGCTGCCACAGCGAGACTTTTTGCTCATCATGGCTTTGCGGTGTGCATCAACTATAAATCCAATTCCGAGTCTGCCTCTCATTTAGCCGAAGATATTGGAGCAGATGGTGGAAAATGCATTACTGTTCAGGCTGATGTTTCCCAAGAAGCTGATGTGCTTCGTTTATTTGAAACCGTTGACCGAGAGTTGGGTACGATATCTGTGCTCGTAAACAACGCAGGAATTTTAAGGAAACAGATGCGTTTAGAGGAAATGAGTGCAGATAGAATTAATGAAATGCTTATAAATAACGTAACAAGCTACTTTTTGTGTAGTCGCGAGGCTGTCAAACGCATGTCCACTCGCCATGGTGGTGTAGGAGGTGTTATTGTCAATGTTTCATCTGTGGCTGCTCGTTCTGGTTCTCCGAATGAATACATTGATTATGCCGCATCGAAAGGGGCGATAGACACATTAACAAAAGGCCTATCATTAGAGGTGGCGGCTGTAGGTGTTCGCGTAAACTGTGTTCGTCCGGGATTAATTTACACTGACATGCATGCAGACGGTGGTGAACCAGAGCGAATTGAAAGGTTAAAAGGCATAATCCCACTTCAAAGAGGTGGCTTACCCGAAGAGGTTGCAGAAGCAATTTATTGGTTAGCATCTGAGAAATCTTCATTTTCAACGGGTAATTTTTTGGATTTAGCCGGTGGCCTGTAATTAATCATCGATAAGAATAAGTGTCGTGAAGCCGACACTTTATCCGGGGCTCAATTCGCCCGCTACGAGGGCGGGGGCCTCCGGATCGCTGTGGCCCTTACCCCAAACCTTAGGAACCCCGACAACCCACCATGGACATACTCAAAATTCTTGGCCTTTTTGTGCTAACAGCGATTGCTGAAATTCTCGGATGCTATTTACCTTACCTATGGTTAAAACACGGTCACAGCGTGTGGTTATTGCTTCCGGCCGCTGTAAGTCTTGCGGTATTCGTGTGGCTACTCACGCTGCACCCTCATGCCGCTGGGCGAGTTTATGCGGGGTATGGCGGTGTCTATGTTAGCGTGGCGTTGCTTTGGCTTTGGGCTGTAGATTCCGTCCGCCCTACCGTTACTGATCTCGTCGGGGTAGGTGTATGTTTGCTTGGTATGCTCATCATTATGCTGGGGCCGCGGTATGCCTGACAATGCAATGAACTTCGTGCCTTCGACGCCGGTTTATGCAGCCGTTAGCGTTCAAGCAAACAACCAGAGAGGCAGTAAATTATGAACGATCCAGGCACGCCTATGTTCTGGCGAGATGAGCGTATGCCTTATGTGGAGCTTCGGAGGGTGGTGGACGGAAGAAAGGTCTGCTACGCCCCACACAGCCATACTCAATGGTCCCTGGGTGCCATAACCGAGGGCCAGAGCACGTTTCTGTACCGGGGCGATCGGGTTAAGGTCGGTGCAGGAACCTTGGTCATTGTGAATCCTAACTGGGTTCATGCCTGTAATCCGATCGATAATCAGCCTTGGGGCTATCTGATGCTGTATATCGATACTGAATGGCTAACCAATTTGCGATACGAGGCGGGCCTACTGGACACACCTTGTTGGCAGGATATCGCCACGGCCACCCTGTCTGATCACGAGTGCTATGCGGGTTATTGTCGGATGGTGGAATGGTTACTGAGTTCGGATCGGGAGCTGCTGGAAAAGCAAACGGCGGTAGTGGAGTACCTGACCGCCTTGATGTACGCACTGTCAGACCAGGTGACGGCACCGCTCCCGAAGGTACCAGATAACTTGCAAGCGGTGGCTGATTACTTGCAGGCTCACGCAGCAATGGAGGTGTCTTTGGACACCTTGTGCGAGCGCTCCGGATACAGCCCCGGGCATCTGATCCGCTGCTTTAAACATCACTTTGGTTTCACTCCACATGCGTATCTTATCAATTGTCGAGTCCAGGACGGACAACGGGAGCTGAAACGTGGCAAGCCTATTGCCGAAACTGCGGTGAATGTCGGGTTTGCCGACCAGCCGCATTTTCAACGTACCTTCAAGAAATTGCTGGCTGCCACACCCAAGCAGTACCGACAGTCATTACTCAATCAGCAGATAGATACAGCTGGTGGCAAGTAACAGTGCGAGTGTCCGGTTCACTATAATCAGCACAATGGGGCGTTCAATGTACCGACGCAGGGAGACGCCAGCATAAACCCAGCAACTCAGTGACAACCAGCAGACCGGCATGTAGAGCATCGCAAATATAATGAGCTCACGTAAGTCGTGACCACTCGTGTAGGCGCCAATCCCCGAAGCTGAAGCCAGCCAGGCTTTGGGATTGAGCCATTGCATGATGGCACCGGTTGTAAAACCCGGTGCTTTGGGGGTGTCACCTTCTGGCAGGCGCCCGTCATCGCGAAACAGCTGAACACTGAGATAAAGCAAAAATGCGCCGCCGGCCCAGCGCAAGAGTGCATTGAACCCCGGCACAACCGTCAGCACAGAATAAAGCCCCAGACCTATGGTAACGAAAAGGGCGATGAAACCCAGGGTCGCGCCGGTGACGAAGATCAGTCCATTGGAGAGGGGGTAGCGGGTGCCGCTGCTCAGACACACCAGATTTACGGGGCCGGGCGAAATGGACGCCGCTAGCGCAAATGCCGTCATGGGTAAAAGCACTGATATTGTCATATTTTCCTCTTTGTTTTTGGCTCCTGCTGAAGTGTGTAATAGCGTCAGTGCGAAGTATTGAACAAAATTGCGGTGCTGCAGTTCGGTTGTGCCGGGCTCAGCGGCCGGATGATTTTTCGGAGAATGCTAACAAAGCGGTGTTTGCGGCGTTATGCTCAGGACTGGGCGCTTCTCGAACAAGGTGGATAATGAAACCTAAACTCACATCAGAGATAACATGCCCAAAGTGCGGGCACAGGGAGGTTGAGATAATGCTTGAGGATTCTTGTCAGTATTTTTATGAATGTAAGAAGTGCAACGTCGTGCTTAAGCCCAGGCATGGTGATTGTTGTGTATTTTGTTCTTACGGCGACACGCCCTGTCCCCCTGTTCAGCTTGATCAATCGTGCTGTTGATTCTATGAAGAATGGAAACCGGTTATTAAAGGTTGGTGTAATTGGGGGATCGATTACAGCGCTCTGCTGTTTCACTCCAGTTCTCGTTTGGTTGTTTGCGGCCCTTGGGATATCTGCATTAGTGGGTTACCTGGATTATGTGCTTTTAGCAGTGCTGGCTGTGTTTTTAGTTGTGTTGCTAATCGGTTTCATCCAGCGCTGATACGGGAAATCAATATAACCAGTCGTTGCCGTTTATTACGGCCCTGGCGGGCTCCCCCGGAACGGTGTGCCGGCGGATTGCGCCTGCAATGCGGCCGCTGAGGGTCATATGGCGCAGTTGACCATGAACATCTGAACCATCGATCAGTATGACCGGCATGGGAGCTAATCCGCACAGGTTGCTTGCGTACCAGCGATACAGTGCCTACCGTTATGAACATTGCCCGGCAGGCGGTCGATACGCTTGATGGAGTGCTTGGCCGAGGCTTTACCACTGATGCCGCGACCCAGAGCAGAGAGATAGCGTATATCCCCCAGCAAGTTTGAGGTGGCCACCATGAGTGAAGTCAGCCGCTTTGTACGAGTTTCCGAGCAGGGCTGAGCCAGCAATGACTACGTGAGTCCGTTGGACTATGAATCAGAGCTACGTGCAGCTGCTTGAAAATGTGTCCGGAAAACTGTTGCCAGATCAGTGCGCCTGCTCCCTTGATTCCAAAGGGAATGATGAGGAGGGTCGCTAGAACGTTGCGTGACGTGACTCCCGGATGGAGGGGCTGTTTATGAGTTTAACATTTGAGCCAGGAAAAAACATTGCGATGAAAATTCCAGCGCACGAGTACGAAAATACCGTCCGCTTCTACCGAGATGTTTTGCGATTCAAAGAACTCACCGGAAGCGGCGACACCCCGAGGTTTGAGTTTGGCGACAAAGTGCTTTGGCTCGACTGCATGCCAGGTTTGAGTCAGTCTGAAATTTGGTTGGAAGTCATTACTAATGATATTGGTAAAGCTTCTGAATATCTTAAAGATAAAGGCTGTCACCGTAGGGACGAGATCGAGCCGCTTCCGAGTGGGTTAAAGGCGTTCTGGATATCCAGCCCATCGAATATCATCCACCTGGTTGCAACCAGTGATGACACCTAACATAGCCATTAAATTCACTCACTGCGGTCGCCGGCGCTTGATTCTTGCACCGTTTATGATGGGCGTTAGCTGTCCGAAATAACCCGATGCCCCCGATGAGTAATTTCTGGAGGAACTTCATAATGGGTGACGATAAGCATTTCGAGGATCGTTTAATCCGTCATGCTGAGCAGATTCAACGGGATTCGGAACAAAGAATACTCGATAAAGCAAAAGAACAAAGTCTTGAGCAAATCGAGAGTTTAACTAAAAAATATAAAAGGTACGCAATGATATCGGTAGCGGCATTGGTTTTTTCACTCACGTTGGGGTTTCTCCCTAAAGAGACGATATATCGAACCGTAATCAAAGCCATATACCCGGATGATGAAATATATAGCGATATCAAAGGCCATTTTGAGGGGGATGGGGTTTTCTCCGCCGCAGTTAAAAAGGCGCTTCCGCCCGAAGATATCTATGACGCAATCAAACCTCAATTTGAAAATGATGCCGTATTTACAGCTGCGGTAAAGAAATCTTACCCAACAACGGAAATCTATAGCAATGTAAAGGTGTTATTTCTACAAGACAACCAGTTCAATGAGTTGCTATTTAACGATGAAACACTAGATAGCTTCCCAAGAATAAGGAATGAGATACCTGGGGAGGTATGGCAAACAGTCAAGGAGGGAAAAGCGGCTGACTATAAGCAGATGCTGGAAAATCCCGGTTTCTACAGGGCTTTGGCAGAGTATCACCAGGATCTCATCAAGCGCTTCGTGCAGCCGAACTCCAACAGGCAAGCATTGATCGCTCAAATTATGGAGTTGGGGCGAATTCCTGCGAACGTAAAAATTTTAATGCCTGAAGAAGCCGCCAACAACACTCAAACAAAAAGGTGTCGACGAATGTTTAGCCACGAAAGCAAAATGGCAATATTGGTTATACCGGAAACCTTCGCAGAGCAGGATTACTCATGGTTTGACTGCAAGTATGGGCACCCTAAGATAGGTATTCGCATTGATTCTCTTGGTGAATCTCTCGATAACGTACAAATTGTCGAAGTGAGGAGAATGGGAAACTCGCCGGTCATCCGGTTGCTAGTATCCAAGAAAGTGGCTGAAGGCCTGAAGCTTCCTGGTGCTTCAGAGTTTGCGGCCAATGCGCCGGGTGAAATCCTAATTACCAGCGCGAAATAGCAGCCGGTCCGACGGCCCAGCTTAAGTTTGCCGATACCGAATATGGCGTGTTCACCCGTCGGACCGCAGAGGTTGATACCGACCCGTTACATTGAATAAATAAGCTGTACCCCCAGGCCTGCCAGATACAGTCCAAGACCAAACACAGTATGAGCAACGAGGCTCTGCAGTCGAGCGGAGGCAGGTCGTGGTGTTCGAGAAGCGGCAATGCCGGCGCCCATGCCCGGTTGCATCAAGAGAAAGGGAGCCACTACTGTGCCAATGCCCACTGTGAGTGCGGGACCCATAGTAGGTTGCCGAACCCATTCGGGCCCCCAGATGACGATAAGAAAGGCCGCGAAGGCAATACCTGTAAGGTAATGAAATGTCCACCCCAAGATGTGTTCGCCACGCACGGGAGCAGACGCAGAGATGGCGTTATGGCGAAAGCGCCCGTGAGTCATATAGGCTATCCAGCGGCCGACCAGCGCATAGTTCGGGGGGGGGATGCCGAACAGCGGTTTACGGGCAAATCCCCATAAGTCCATCACCACAGTAGCTCCCACCCCGATGAATACGGCGAATAACAGATTGTTCATTTTGCTCTCCGATTTTTTGATTTACACCGGGTGTTAGCCTACAACTTCAAGACGACTTTAAGTCAAGGGGTTAGGGATAATGCCGATCGCCAAACGTTATGGCTTGCCGGCCTCGACACAAGGCACGCGTTACTGACCGCGTTAAGCGTAGCGAGTGCTTAACTCAACCTGGGCACTGCAGCGGGCTGACTCCCGGCAGTCATCCCCCAGATTCAATGGCTCTGGCCGGGCAACGGCGGTGGGGGCGGCGGTTTTTTCGGGGGATGGGGCAGGTGGGGAGCCGGTGGATTCCTGGGCTGCTGCTTGGGTTTGCTCATGGTGGGTTACCTTGGTGTAGATATATGGCAGGGAAAGCGCCGGCCTCCCTGCTTTAATATCTACTTCTTGTTCCGCCATTCTGCCAGTGGTGTGGGCGTTATGCGCAAGGGGCGGGTCTGAACTATGCTTTCGTACCATTGGTTGAGCACTGGTTTTGCGCTTTGTTCTCATGCCTGGGAGCATGGCCTGTCCCGATATACAGGAGTAAGCGATGAAAAATATCAAGATTGTGACCATCTGCGGGAGTGTGCGGCCCGGTAATTATACCTCCATGGCCCTCAAGTTGGCCCTGGACGAGTTCAGCAAGGTGCCCGGGCTGGAAGTGACCGATATCCGGCTGGAATCCCTGGATCTCCCCTTGCCGGGCATGCCCCCTAAAAGCCCGGCTGCGATCGAACGGTTCCAGCAGACGGTCGAGGCCGCGACCGGGGTGCTGTTGGCATCGCCTGAATACCATGGAGGGATCAGCAGCCCCATGAAACTGGCCATCGACAACCTCGGCTTTCCGAGCATGCTGGCCGGCAAACCTGTGTCTCTGTTGGGGGGGGCGGCGGGGGTGATTGGCGCCATCAAGTCCACCGAGCAGCTGCGGGCTATTTGCGCCCATATTGGGGCTGTGCCGCTGCCCCTGGCGGTATCGATTGCCAGGGTGCAGCAGGTGTTCGATGCGAACGGACAGTGCCAGGATGTAAAAACCGAAGAATATATCCGCAGGTCGGCGAGCAACCTGATCGACTACATCAATGATGCGGTCTGCCCGAAAATCAGCCTCGAAGCCATACTGCGTGATCAGACAGCAGCAAGCTGAACCCGTAACATGAGCGCGGTCATGAATGTTTCGGCGTCGTCCCTGCATTTTCACAACAGCGCCATGCCCGAGGCGCGATGAACTACTTCGCCTATGGTTCTAATATGTCGCTGGCCCGGCTGCGCCGGCGGGTGCCGAGCGCGCGCAGCCTGGGCGCCTATAAACTAACAGGGCATGCGCTGCGGTTTCATAAGCGTGGCCGGGATGGCTCGGCCAAATGTGATGCCTATGCCACCGGCGATGACAGCGACCATCTGCTTGGGGTTCTGTTCGATATCAGCGAGTCCGATAAAAAGACCCTGGACATCGCCGAGGGGCTGGGTCAGGGCTATAGCGAAAAAGAAGTCGCTGTTACCGATCAAAACGGCCTGGCCGTTCTCGCTATCACCTATTACGCCACCCATATCGATGATGCGCTCGCGCCCTATGGCTGGTACAAGGCGCATGTACTGGCCGGTGCCAGGGAGGCCGGCCTGCCGGCAGCCTACATCCGGCAGATTGAGGTGGTTGCCGCTGTGGTAGATCCGGACCGGGCGCGCGAGCGCAGGGAGCTGGCAATATACCGCTAGCCTGCAGCAGACCGGCATGTATGCCCAACGCCCTGCTTCCTTATCGGCCGTGGCGCTGGTACCCCGTATCGCCTGTTGATAGTCCGAGATATAAAGTCGTCGGCCTTGGCCTTGATGTCTCCAGGTTGCTGTTTGGGCGGGTACCGGGCGGCAGAGGGCACAATACCCTATAATTTTCCTGAATCCTGGTGATTAAATCAGCACGGCTATGGCTACAACGCAAAACAGAGAGGGGTGGCTTCGCTCCGGCACAGAGGGGCAGTCTGGCTTTATCCGCTTGCTGTCTCGCGTGCTCTACGAGGCGGAATGATTATTAGATTCTTATTAAAATTGACGTGCCTAAGGGAGACGTAACGGGGCAATACGCCGTTGGATTGGCCATAGGCTGCAGAATAAAACCTCCCAATGGGGTATGAGATATGAATATTATTGATATGGAAATTATTCATTTTTTTAATCAGTATTCTCAATCGTCATTCATCTTTGATTCTGCGGTAAAATTTGTTGCGGGGAACAATTTAATAAAAGGTGGAATCATGATTGGTGTTTTTTGGTGGGGCTGGTTTAGATTACATGAGTCTCAGCTCCATTTTCGGATACACTTGGTTGCTACCTTGTTTAGCTGCTTTTTCGCCATGGTATTGGCCCGGTCTCTGGCATTGTTACTGCCGTTCAGGTTAAGGCCCCTACATGAGGAGAATTTGGATTTTGTTCTTCCCTATAGCATGAAGCTGATAGAGTTTGATGGATGGTCTTCATTTCCCAGCGATCACGCAGTGTTGTTTTATGCCTTAGCTGCCGGAATGTTTTATATATCTAAAAAGGTGGGTGTTTTTGTGTTTCTATACACAACTTTATTGATAAGCCTGCCGAGGATATATTTGGGTCTGCATTATCCTTCTGATATTGTTTTTGGTGCTCTTATCGGCGTGCTTATTTCATGCCTGTGTCACTCAAATTACTTTGTTTCTAAAATATCCCGGCCTGCTGTTTATTATTGGCGCGAGCGACCGGAGCTTTTTTACCCCTTATTTTTTATAATCACATACCAAATTGCCGATATGTTTGAAAATAGCAGGGCTTTTGTCAGGGGCCTTGCCTTGTCTCTTCAAGTATTTCTGGCCTGACGGAGTAGGCAGGGGAGGTGATGACTGGCCTGGTTTTGGTCGGGGTGGATTAGCTGCCTGTTTTTATATTAAGCTTGAGATAATAATGGCGCCTACTTGATTTGAAACCAATGAACGGCCAACCCCGTCTCGACAGGTCGGGTTGCCTGGGAGCAGAATGGACGACACGCTGGAATATCTTAAAGACAGGTATCATGAAGCGCAGGCTTGCTTTCAACATGTCGAGCATAAATGCGCGATACTGCTTGTTTTTATTACCCTGATGATCGTTGCCACCGCTGTGATAGCAAGCCTGGAAGGTGAGCTGATTTTTCAGCCCGTCTCACCGGTGAGCTGGATTGCGCTGGTGTCTTTCCTGAGCGCGCTATTCACTCTGGTTTGCGCCTGGGGACATGCCCTGCTGGCCCTGAGCCTGGGTGAATGCCCGGCATTGCCGGCCAATAAAAAAACAGCCGAGTATCTTTGTTCAACCGACGCGGAGGCGGTCAGCAAGCATGTGCTTGGCTGCTATCTCGAAAGCATCGAAAAGCTGACCGAGGTGATTAACAGCAAGGTGCGTAACCTTGATTTTGCCTTCGAGGAGCTGACACTGAGCGCCTGGCTGTTAAGCCTGTCGACCGTGCTGAGTGTTTATCTTGTCTTCGCCGAATAACCCTCAATCCGGCTGCCGGGCTTCATGCAGTCGGGCCTGGCGGGCCTGCTCTTCGGCCATGGCCGCCTTGATTTCTTCCAGCACGGCGTCAACATCGGCGGCCTGGTTCGTTTCTTCAAACAGACCGGTCAGCGTGACCTCTGGGTGTAATTCGCCTGCTTCGAACAGCGCCCACATTTCCCTGGCGTAGCGGCTCTCCAGCAGTTCGGGGGCGTACTGGCCGTAGTAACCGGTGATGTTCTCTACATCCCGCTCCAGCATCCACCGGGCATGGTTATTGGCCGCCGCATCCACCACCTGGGGCAGGTCTATGATCACCGGCCCGGCCGCATCCACCAGCACGTTGAACTCGGACAGGTCCCCGTGTACCAGTCCGGCACAGAGCATACGCATCACGTACAGCATCATCAGGGCATGGTCTTCCCGGGCCTGCTCGGCCGACATGGTCACGTCGTTAAGGCGCGGCGCTACCAGACCTTCGTCATCGGTAATCAACTCCATCAGCAGCACACCGTCAAAGCAGCCGTAGGGCCGGGGGACGCGCACGCCGGCGGACGCCAGCCGATAGAGGGCATCAACCTCGGTATTCTGCCAGGCCTGCTCCTGCTGATCGCGACCGAATTTTGAGCCTTTTTCCATGGCCCGGGCCCGGCGGCTGTTACGCACCTTGCGGCCTTCCTGATATTGCACGGCCTGTTTGAAGCTGCGCTTGCTTGCCTCTTTATAGACCTTGGCACAGCGGATCTCGGCGCCACAGCGCACCATATAGACGGTGGCTTCTTTGCCGCTCATCAGCTGGCCGATGACTTCGTCAATCAGGCCTTCATCAACCAGGGGTTGGATTCGTTTCGGTATTTTCATAGCGCCCTTATACCCTAGTTGGTCCCCGGATGGAATACGGCGGTGGTTTTTTGATGAAGCCGAGCCCCGGATCATCAACCCGGCCTACACTGTGACTGTACAGGACGATGCCCGCATGCATCCCCTTGGAGAGCCTATGACTGTCGATCAACTGATAATTATTGCCGTACTGGTAGCGACCATGGCCATGCTCCTGTGGGGGAAATGGCGACACGATTTGGTGGCGCTGGCTGCCCTGCTGGTGTGTGTAATTACCGGACTGGTGCCCGCCGACGAGGCGTTTACCGGCTTCGGTCACCCGGCGGTGGTGACCGTGGCCTGCGTGCTGGTGCTGGGTTATGGCCTGCAGAAAAGCGGGGCAGTCAATATACTGGCGCAGCGATGCCTGCCCGCCTCGCAGGGGCCGACCATCAGCATACTGGCGCTGGTCGGCCTGGCGGCGGTGCTGTCCGGCTTTATGAATAATGTCGGTGCGTTGGCGCTACTGATGCCGGTCGCTTTGCAGCTCGCCGCAAACCAGTCGTTGCCGCCGGGCCGGGTTCTGATGCCGCTGGCCTTCGGCTCCATACTGGGTGGCATGACCACGCTGATTGGCACACCACCCAACCTGATCGTCTCCGGGTTCAGGGCCGAGGCCGGGATGGGCAGTTTCGCCATGTTCGATTTTACCCCGGTGGGCCTGGCTGTGGCGGCCGCCGGCGTGGTGTTCGTCGGGCTGGTTGGCTGGCGCCTGGTGCCGGTGCGGCAACAAGCGGATGCCGGCAGCTTCGACTCCGCTGCCTACCTGAGTGAGGTGCGGATTGTCGAAGACAGCAAGGCGGTCGGCATGAGTCTGCGGGAAGCCGAACGGATGCTGGATGAGGCCGATGCCCAGATCGTGGGCCTGGTGCGAGGCGAGGTGCGCATTCCCGTGCCCAATGCCCGGCGGCTGTTGCAGGCCGACGATATCCTGGTGATCGAGGTCGAGCCCGAGTCTCTGGCCCTGGCGCTGTCAAGCCTGGGACTCAAGCTGGAAGGCCAGGGGCCTGACGGCGAAGAGTTACAGGACGACAAACAGCAGGCGGGCCTGCGGCCGGCGCACCAGGGCTTGCTCGATGATGAACACAGCGATAACAAGTCCGGCTCGGATGAGGTCGTTATTCAGGAGCTGGTGGTGACGCCCACCGGTCGGCTGGTCGGCCGCTCGGCCACCGATATCGATTTGCGTTCCCGCTATGGCATCAACTTGTTGGCGATTTCCCGTGAAGGACGACATTCGATCAAACGACTGCAATCGGCCCCCGTGCAGGGCGGTGATGTGTTGCTGGTACAGGGCACCCCCGAGTCCCTGGCCGGTTTTGCCGCCGAGTTCGGCTGCCTGCCGCTGGCTGCCCGCGATATCCGGGTACCCAGGGAAGGACAGGCCCTGACCGCCGGTCTGATCATGGCGGTGGTGGTGGGGCTGGCGGCCCTGGGGATCCTGCCGGCGGCCATTGCCTTTGCGGCCGGGGTGCTGGCCTATGTGGCATTGAAGCTGGTGCCGTTGCGCTCGGTTTACAGCGCCATCGATTGGCCGGTGATCATGCTGCTGGGCGCCATGCTGCCGGTGGCCGATGCCCTGGCGAGTACCGGCACCGCCGATATGCTGGCGCAGCTGCTGCTGGACAAGGCGGCCCAGGGGCAGGCGGTGATTGGGTTGGTGCTGCTGCTGGTGGTGACCATGTTCTTGTCTGATCTGATGAACAATGCGGCTACGGCGGCGGTCATGTGTCCGATTGCCATCAGCACCGCCGGCCAGCTCGGGGTCAGTGCCGATGCGTTCCTGATGGCCATTGCGGTCGGGGCATCCTGCGCCTTCCTGACTCCCATCGGCCATCAGAACAACACCCTGATCCTGGGGCCGGGGGGATTTCGCTTCGGGGATTACTGGCGGCTGGGGTTGGTGGTGGAGCTGATCGTGATTGTGGTCAGTGTGCCCGTGTTGCTTTGGGTATGGCCGCTCTGAGGCCGATGGGACTGCTACACTCAGTTGGGTGAAAATGCAGGAGCAAGCGTATGAGCAAGCAACGGAATACCCCCGACATTCCGGCCGAAGCCTTTGAACTGTATGACCGCTATGCCCACGGTTATATCGACCGCCGCCAATTTTTAACCGGTCTGGGTCGGCTGGCGCTGGGAGGAATGACGGCCCTTGCGCTGTTTAATGCGCTCAAGCCCGATTATGCCCGGGCCCAGCAGGTGTCGTTCAATGATCCGGATATCGTGGCCAGCTACCGGACGTTCGACTCGCCGGACGGCCACGGCGAGGGGCGCGGCTATCTGGTACAACCCCGTGAATGGTCACAGCCGGCCGGTACCGTGCTGGTGGTGCACGAGAATCGGGGGCTTAATCCCTATATTGAAGATGTGGCCCGGCGGCTGGCCAAGGCCGGTTTGACAGCCTTTGCGCCCGACGCCCTCCATCCGTTGGGAGGATATCCGGGCAATGACGATGATGGCCGGGCCCTGCAGCAACAGTTGGATGCCGACAAGCTGACCGCCGATTTTTTTGCCGCGACCCGCTTTTTGCACTCCCTGGAAGGCGGTAACGGCAAGCTGGGGGTCGTGGGCTTCTGCTTCGGCGGCGGCATGGCCAACAGGCTGGCGGCCGAGCAACCGCAGCTGGTCAGCGCCGCCGTTCCCTTTTACGGTATGCCACCTGCGCTCGAGAAGGTCGCCGACATCAGGGCCGCGCTGCTGATCCAGATGGCCGAGAACGACGAACGCATCAACGGCCGGTGGCCGGCCTACGAGCAGGCATTGCAGCGGCACGGGGTGCGTTACCAGGCGTTTAGCTATCCTGGCACCCAGCACGGCTTTCATAACGACTCCACGCCCCGCTACCATCCGGAGGCGGCCGAACTGGCCTGGTCCCGGACCCTCGGCTTTTTTGGTGAGCACCTGGGGGGTTAACCGGCCATCACCTGTGGGAGCGGCGACCTCGCCGCGATAATGTACGGCATGGTTCCATCGGCCCGGGGGCGGGCCTCCCACTTACCGCAAAAACGGGTTGTTGAGCCGTTCCTCGCCGAAGCTGCTCTCCGAACCATGGCCGGGGACAAAGACAATGTCGTCGCCGAGCGGCAGCAGGGTGCGGGTGATGGCGTCGATCAGCTGCTGGTGGTTGCCCCGGGGAAAGTCGGTACGGCCGATTGCGCCCTGGAACAACACATCGCCGACAAAGGCCAGCCGCTGGGTCTGGTGCACGAATACCAGGTGGCCCGGGGTGTGGCCGGGACAATGGTAGACCATCAGGGTCTCCTCGCCGACCCGGACGGTATCACCGTCCTCCAGCCAGCGATCCGGGCTGAAGGGCGCCACGGGCGGAAAGCCAAACATCTGGACCTGTTGCTCGAGCATGTCAATCCAGAAGGCGTCTTCCCGCTGGGGGCCGATCACCGGCACGCCGGTGCCGGCCGCCAGCTCGCCGGTGGCGCCCACATGATCCAGGTGACCATGGGTGAGCAGTATGCTTTCCAGGAGCAGGCCGCGTTCTTCAATCGCTGCCAGCAGCCGTTCGGCTTCGCCGCCGGGATCGATCAGCGCCGCCTTGTTGGTGGCGCTGCACCACACCAGGCTGCAATTCTGGGCGAACGGGGTAACGGGCAGGGTAATTCGGTTCAGCATCGATTCACTCTTTGTTTAACATAACACAGTGGCAGGCGAAGTTTGCATGGGCTCAGGCGGAAGCCACAGCCTGGGCTTCGGGCCGGCCGGCCAACCACTCGGCCAGCTCTTCCGCCTCACCACGCCGGACAATGCGCGATTCCTTCTCCGCCAGATGACGGTGGTAGATGGGGTCGTAGTAACGGGACAGCAGCTCGGCAATCCATTCCCGGTGGCCGTCGCTGCCAAAGCCCCGGGCCTGCTGGGCCAGGGCGTCATCCATGATCTGTGACAAGCGGCGCCATTCCCGGCCACCCAGGCGCTTGTAGAGGCGCTTCAGGCTGTCCTGCAGATAGTCGCCCAGGCGGGCCAGATCCTGGTTGAAATGGGTCAGCATCAGGTCCACGTAATCGTACTGGATTTGCCCGACCCTTTGTTCGAAGGAGGCTTCGAGCACCAGCAGCGGTGCTTGCTGCATCTTCTGATAGAGGGCAAGGGGCAGGGCGCAGCGGCCGATCATGGCGCTTTCGTCTTCCACCAGCCAGCCGTGAATGCCGGTACGCAGTTGCTTGAGCCGGGCGATGGCGAGCCGGTTTTCAAAGTTGATCGGGCTAGGCTGGGGCTCTCCCCAGTGGCCGAAGCTGGAACCGCGATGGTGGGCGCAGGCTTCCAAATCCAGGGACAGGGGGGAGCGTGACAACCAGTCGGTTTTGCCGCTGCCGGTGAGTCCGGCCAGCACAAACCCCGGGCCCTCGAACCCCTGTTCGACGATTCCCAGCAGGTGCCGGCGCAGCGCCTTGTAGCCGCCCTTGACCCGGGAAACGGGGCGACCGGCCTCGGCCAGCCAGTGTTGCACGGTTTCGCTGCGCAAGCCGCCACGGAAACAGTAGATGACCCCGTTCGGATGCCGCTCCAACCAAGCCAGCCAGCCCTGCAGCCGTTGTTCGCGCAGCGCACCGGCCACCAGCTGGTGGCCCAGCTCGATGGCTGCCTGCTGTCCCTGCTGCTTGTAACAGGTGCCGACCCGGGCGCGCTCTTCATCCGTCATCAACGGCAGGCTGGTGGCCATGGGAAAGGCGCCCTGGGTAAACTCCACCGGCGCGCGCAGGTCGAGCAGGGGAACATCTTCGCCCAGTAACCGTGCGTAATCGTCAACCAGTTCAGTCACCACGCACCTCGATACGGTTGGCGCCCGGCTCGGTCAGCTCGCCGATGGCCTTCAGCTTGAGCCCGAATTCAGCGGCGGCGGCAAGAAACTCGGCCTCGGCCCGGGGGCGGACCGCCACCAGCAGGCCGCCGCTGGTCTGGGGATCGCACAGCAGCCGCTGCTGGCGCACGCTCAGCGAGCCCAGCTTGTGGCCGTAGGCGTCCAGATTACGCAGGGTGCCGCCGGGCACGGCGCCGGCTTCCAGGTAATGATCCAGGTTGGGCAGCAGCGGGATGCGCGCCATTTCCAGGCGGGCACTGACATTGGCACCTTCGCACACTTCCAGCAGGTGGCCCATCAGGCCGAAGCCGGTAACGTCGGTCATGGCGCTGACGTCCTCGAGCCGGGCAAAGGCCTGGCCCGGCTTGTTCAGCCGGCACATCAGCTCCGGTGCCAGTTGACTGTCCTTGTCGCGCAACACGCCTTTCTTCTGGGCGGTGGTGAGGATGCCGATCCCCAGCGGCTTGGTTAGGAACAGTTTGTCGCCGGCCGCCGCAGTATCGTTGCGCTTGAGCTGATTAAGCGGCACCTGACCGGTGACCGCCAGGCCGAAGATAGGCTCGGGGGCGTCTATGCTGTGGCCGCCGGCCAGGCTGATGCCGGCGTCATGGCAGGCCTGGCGGCCGCCGTCGATCACATGCTGGGCAATTTCCGGCGGCAGCTTGTCCAGCGGCCAGCCGAGGATGGCGATGGCCACCAGGGGCGTGCCGCCCATGGCATAGATGTCGCTGATGGCATTGGTGGCGGCAATGCGCCCGAAGGTAAAGGGATCATCGACAATCGGCATGAAGAAATCGGTGGTGGAGATGATGCCCATACCGTTGCCGATATCGATCACGGCGGCATCGTCCCGACTGCCGTTGCCGACCACCAGGCGGGGATCATTAAAGCTGGGCAACTGGCTTTGCAAAATGGTGTCCAGCACCTTGGGGGAAATCTTGCAGCCGCAGCCGGCGCCATGGCTGTATTGGGTCAGACGAATCGGTTCCACTTGGGCTCCATGGGTCTTGCTTGGGATAGGCTCCCTATACTAATCGCAATGGTGACAAAGCGCATTAACCAAGGGAGATGTTTGCGGATATAGACGGGTCCGGCGGCAACCGGACCCGCTGCACTTACCAGGCCTTGACGACCAGGCCCTTGAGGTAATGACCTTCCGGATAGGCGGTGCCGATGGGGTGATCGGCGGCCTGATTGAGTCGCTCCAGGATTTGTGCGTCCCGGCCGGCATCGAGGGCGGCGTCGGCGACGATTTTCTGGAACAGGTCGGAGGTCATCAGGCCGGAGCAGGAGAAGGTCAGCAGGACGCCGCCCGGATTCAGCAGCTGGAATGCCAGCATGTTGATGTCCTTGTAGCCGCGGCAGGCGCCGTTGAGCTGGGCCTTGTTCTCGGCGAACTTGGGCGGGTCCAGCACTATCACATCAAAACGCTGGCCCTGCTCCCGGTATTCCCGCAACAGCTTGAATACATCGGCCTGTTCGAAGCGGGCGCGGCTCAGATCCAGGCCATTCTGTTCGGCATTGGCCCGGGCCAGGGCGAGGGCGGATTCGGACACATCGGCGTTGATGACTTCCCTGGCGCCGCCCTGCAGGGCATAGACGCCGAAGCCGCCGGTGTAACTGAAGCAGTTCAGGACCCGCTTGTCCTTGCAGTAACGACCGGCGATGCGGCGGTTGTCCCGCTGATCCAGGTAGAAGCCGGTCTTGTGTCCCTGCTCCACGTCGACCAGGATGCGCACGCCGTTGTTTTCCTCGATCACCAGCGGCTGGGGCGGCAAGGTGCCCGCCAGCAGGCCCTTGCGTTCCTTCAGACCTTCCTTCTTGCGTACCGCCACATCGGAACGTTCATAGATACAGGTGTCGGGATAGAGGGCCTGCAGCGCCTCTACGATGGCCGCCCGCCACCGTTCGGCGCCGGTGCTCAGCAACTGGCACACCAGTACATCGGCATACACATCTATGGTCACCCCGGGCAGGCCGTCGGACTCGGCGGCGCACAGCCGATAGCCGGTCAACCCCTGCTCTTCGATTAGCGGCCGGCGGCCGTCCCTGGCACGGGCCAGCCGGCGGTAGAAGAAGTCGCCGTCTATGGTTTCGTCCTGATCGAAGGTCCACACCCGGGCGCGGATCTGGGACTGGGGAGAATAGAAGCCCCGAGCCAGCCATGTGCCGTTACTGCTGTAGATGTCGATGGTGTCGCCGGCATTGGGCTGGCCGTCAACCCGCGCTACGGCGCGGGAGAATACCCAGGGGTGACGACGGAGCAGGGATTTTTCCCGGCCGGCGGTAAGATAGATGGCTGCGGTCATACTTATGGTGGCTTTGCTGATAAAGGGCCACAATTCTAGGGTGTGGCTTGATAAAACACAAACGGGAGCCAAAACCATGATGGCGAAGGTTGCGAAAAAAATCTGGGTCAGTGGCCTGGTACAGGGGGTGGGGTTTCGTTATTACACCCAGCGGCAGGCGGAAATTCTGGGGGTCAGCGGCTATGCCCGCAACCTGGCCGATGGTCGGGTAGAGGTGGTGGCAGAGGGTGAGCAGCACAATGTGCAACAGATGGTGGACTGGCTGGAACAGGGAGGGCCGTCCCATGCCCGGGTCGACGCCCTGGAACAGGAGGAGATTACGGTGGGTGATTACGCCGGCTTTGATACCCACTGAGCCGGGGGCAGGACTGCCCCCGGCTGCTGGTCACCGCTGGTTATCCGGCCAGCTTGCCGTCCAGCTCTTCGATACGGGCCTGCCAGATGGCGGGGCCACTGACGTGGGCGTTGTGGCCCTCGCTATCGACCGCTACCGTGACCGGCATGTCTTCCACCTCGAATTCGTAGATGGCTTCCATTCCCAGGTCCTCGAAGGCCAGTACCCGGGCTTTCTTGACCGCCTTGGCCACCAGATAGGCGGCGCCGCCCACCGCCATCAGGTAGACGGCCTTGTGTTGCCTGATGCTCTCGACGGTGGCCGGGCCACGTTCTGCCTTGCCCACCATACCCAGCAGGCCGGCCTGCTCGAGCATCATGTCGGTGAACTTGTCCATGCGGGTGGAGGTGGTGGGGCCGGCGGGTCCTACCGCTTCGTCGCCAATGGCGTCAACCGGGCCCACGTAATAGATGAACCTGTCCTTGAAGTCGACCGGCAGCGGCTCGCCGTTGTTGAGCATTTCCTGGATGCGCTTGTGGGCGGCATCGCGGCCGGTGAGCAGCTTGCCGGACAGCAGTACGGTTTCACCCATCTTCCACTGGGCGATGTCGTCGCGGGTCACGGTATCCAGGTTGACCCGGCGGACATTGTTGCCCACTTCCCAGGTGACTTCCGGCCAGTCTTCCAGCTTCGGCGGGGTCAGCTCGGCGGGGCCGGAGCCGTCCAGGTGAAAGTGCACATGGCGGGTGGCGGCACAGTTGGGGATCATCACCACCGGCTTGCTGGCTGCATGGGTGGGGGCCGACTTGATCTTGATGTCCAGCACCGTGGTCAGGCCGCCCAGGCCCTGGGCACCAATGCCCAGCTTGTTGGCCTTCTCGAAGATCTCCAGGCGCAGCTTTTCCTCTGTGGTCTCGGCGCCACGGGCCTGCAGCTCGTGGATATCCACCGGATCCATCAGCGATTCCTTGGCCAGCACAGCGGCTTTTTCGGCGGTACCGCCGATGCCAATGCCGAGCATGCCGGGCGGACACCAGCCGGCCCCCATGGTCGGCAGGGTCTTCAGTACCCACTCGACGATATCGTCGGAGGGGTTGAGCATCACCATCTTGGACTTGTTCTCGGAGCCGCCACCCTTGGCGGCAATGGCCACTTCCACATGGTCACCGGGCACCATCTCCACATGCACCACGGCCGGGGCGTTGTCCTTGGTGTTGATACGGCGGCCGGCGGGATCCGCCACTATCGAGGCGCGCAGGGGGTTATCGGGGTTGTTGTAACCGCGGCGCACACCTTCATCCACCATTTCCTGGACTGTCATATCGGTTTCCCATTGCACCTGCATGCCGATCTTGACGAAACAGGTGACGATGCCGGTATCCTGACAGATGGGCCTGTGGCCTTCGGCGGACATGCGCGAGTTGATCAGGATCTGGGCGATGGCATCCTTGGCGGCCTGGCTCTGCTCTTTGTGGTAGGCCTCTTCCATTGCCTTGACGAAGTCGAGGGGATGATAATAGGAGATATACTGTAGGGCGTCTGCGACGGAGTCGATAAAGTCCTGCTTCTTGATAATGCTCATGGCTTCCTCATGGGTTATCGGGCTAGCTCTGTGTTGTTATAAGCGACGCTATGATACGCTTTGCCGCCCTTGCCTGCCAACCTGTGCGCCAGGCGAACTGCCAAAACTGTCGATTGGATTACATAATGTTGCAAATTCATAGCCAGCCCTTCACCGGCTCGGTACATGATTTCTTTGCCCCTATTGCCCACCTGCCCTGGGCCATGCTGTTGGAGTCGGGCACCCTTGAGCGTGCCGACAGTCGTTTTCATATTATCAGTGCTGTGCCCCTGGCTACCCTGGTGACCCGGGGGGACACCACCCTGATCGATTGCCAGGGGGAACAGCAGACATCTCCGGATTCACCCTTTGTCTTGCTGCAACAGCTTCAGCAGCGCCTGTTGGGCCGGGTCCGGGTCCCGGCGAAATGGGCCCATTTGCCGTTTCTGGGCGGCGCCATGGGGCTGTTCGGATACGATCTCGGTCGCCGGCTGGAGCGGCTGCCGGAACTGGCGATCAACGAACTGAACACCCCGGACATGGCGGTGGGTATTTTTGACTGGGCCTGGATTATTGATACCCGGACCGAGCAGGCCCACCTGCTGGTGCTGGGGGACGCAGCGCGATTACATGAGCGGCTGGACTGGTGGCAGTCGCAACAGGCGGCGCCGGCGCTGCCGTTCCGGCTCGAGGGGGGCTGGCGGGCCAACCAGGGCTATGAAGAATACCGGGCCAACTTCGAGCGGGTACAGGAATATTTGCATGCCGGTGACTGTTATCAGATCAATCTGACGGTGCGCTTCGATGCCCCCTTCAGCGGCAGTTGCTGGCAGGCCTATCGGAAGCTGAGCGAGTATAACCAGGCGCCGTTTTCCGCCTTTCTGCAGCTGCCGGAAGCGGCGGTGCTGAGTCTGTCCCCGGAACGTTTTATCGAATTGAATGGTCGGCGGGTGGAAACCAAGCCGATCAAGGGCACCCGTCCCAGAGGCGAGGGGCCCGAGCAGGACAGGGCGCTGGCCACGGAGCTGGCCGGGGCGGCGAAGGACAGATCCGAAAACCTGATGATAGTGGATCTGCTGCGCAACGATATCGGCCGGGTCTGCGTGCCCGGCTCGGTCAGGGTGCCCAGCCTGTTTGCCATCGAGTCATTTCCCGCCGTGCACCACCTGGTGTCGACCATCATCGGCGAGTTGCAGCCGGGACTGGACGGCACCGATCTGCTGGCGGCGACCTTTCCCGGCGGCTCCATTACCGGGGCGCCCAAGGTACGGGCGATGGAGATCATCGAAGAGCTGGAACCCCACCGTCGTCACGGTTATTGCGGCAGTATCGGCTATATCAGCAGTCATGGCCGGATGGATACCAGTATTACCATCCGCACCCTGATGGCGGAGCATGATCGGCTGTATTGCTGGGCGGGCGGCGGCGTGGTGGCCGACTCCCGGGTGGCCGATGAATATCAGGAGTTATTTGATAAACTGGGCAAAATACTCCCCGTTCTGGAGGAACTATGACCCGGGCAGAGTTGCTGGCCCGTTTTAACCTGTTGCCACCCTTATCCGATCCGTTTTTACCCGCCCATGCCCAGGCGGCGGCCGTACTGCTGCCCCTGCTGGAAGGGGCCGGTGGCCTGGAGCTGGTGCTGACCCGGCGCAGCCGTCACCTGCGGCACCATCCGGGGCAGGTCAGCTTCCCAGGTGGACGGGTGGAAGAGACCGATATCAGCCTGTGGCATACGGCACTGCGGGAAAGCGAAGAGGAAATCGGCCTGGATCCGGCCCTGTGTCAGCCGCTGGGGCGTTTGCGCGCCCAATACACCGTCTCCGGTTTTGCGTTGACGCCTTTTGTCGGGCTGGTGGATGCCAGCGCCCGTTTTACCGCCAACCCCGCCGAGGTCGAAGAGGTTTTTCATGTGCCGCTCGAATATGTGCTCGATCTCAGGCGGCATCATCTGTTTACCCTGCGTCGCCGAGGCCGGCTGCATACCGTTTGTTTCATCCCCTGGCAGGGGGTCTGGGTATGGGGAATTACTGCCGCCGTGCTGCATCAGTTTGCCCTGCAAGTCGCCAGATAAGCCGCCCTATTCTTCGTCGTTTCTTTTTTGATCCTCCCTTCTTTCCCTTTGCAGGACAACCCAATAGATTGGTTATTTGATCTTTTTGGTATTAAAAGCTGACCTCCAGGTGCCTGTGCCTTCGGCCCTAATCCCGTATCCCCATTGGTGTCGGCCCTCACGGATTTGACATTTCGATCACATCTTCAAAAAATCTTGTTGGGTTGTCGCTAAAAAAAACCTACAATCATTCAATATAAGTTGAATGATTGCATTCGATACCTGTTGTGCTTGGAGTGATCAGATGATTAGCGTGTTCGATATGTTCAGTATTGGCATTGGCCCTTCCTCTTCCCATACCGTGGGGCCCATGCGGGCGGCTCATGCCTTTGTGCAGGCCCTGGCCGAGCAGGATAGCTTGACCCGGATCACCCGGGTCGAGGTCGAACTCTTCGGTTCGCTGGGCCAGACCGGTATCGGTCACGGCACCGGCAAGGCGGTGATCATGGGCCTGGCCGGCTTTGATCCGGAAAGCGTCGATGTGGAAATGATCCCCGGTTTCCTGGCCGAGGTGGATGCCAGCCAGACCCTGCTGCTTAACCAGAGCCACCGGGTCGAGTTCCCGCGTACCGGTGCGGTGATCTTTCATCGCCGCAAGACCCTGCCGCTGCACAGCAACGGCATGACCTGCCGTGCTTTCGCAGGTGACGAGCTGGCGAGCGAACAGTCCTATTATTCCATCGGTGGTGGTTTTGTGGTGAAGGCGGAAGATTTTTCCGACACCAAGAGCCAGGCTGAAGCCGCGCAGATTTCCAACCCGGCCCCTTATCCCTTCAAGAGCGGTGCCGAGCTGCTGCGCCTGTGCCGTGAAAACGGCATGTCGATCAGCAGCCTGATGATGGCCAATGAAAAGGTCAATCGCAGCGAGGAAGAGGTAGTACAGGGCTTGCGCGAGATCTGGGCGGTGATGCAGGCCTGCGTCAAACGCGGTTGCAAAACCGAAGGCATCCTGCCCGGTGGCCTCAAGGTCAGGCGCCGTGCGCCTTCGCTCTACCGTCGCCTGACCAGTGAGTCCCAGTACAACAAGGATCCGCTGAGTGTGATGGAATGGGTCGACCTGTTCGCCCTGGCGGTCAACGAGGAAAACGCCGCCGGTGGCCGGGTGGTGACGGCGCCGACCAATGGTGCCGCCGGTATCATTCCCGCCGTGCTCCATTACTACGACAAGTTCGTGCAGCCGGTAGATGACGATGCCCTGGTGCAGTATTTCCTGACCGCCGCCGCCATCGGCATCCTGTACAAGGAAAATGCCTCCATTTCCGGTGCCGAAGTCGGTTGCCAGGGCGAGGTGGGGGTGGCCTGTTCCATGGCGGCCGGTGCCCTGACCGCCGTGGTGGGCGGAACCATCGACCATGTGGAAAATGCCGCCGAAATCGGCATGGAGCACAACCTGGGCCTGACCTGCGATCCGGTCGGCGGCCTGGTGCAGGTGCCCTGCATCGAGCGCAACGCCATGGGCTCGGTCAAGGCCATCAATGCCAGTCGCCTGGCCCTGCGTGGTGATGGTTCCCACAAGGTCTCCCTCGACAAGGTGATCAAGACCATGCGCGATACCGGCATGGACATGAAAACCAAGTACAAGGAAACCGCCCGTGGCGGCCTGGCTGTAAACATTATCGAATGTTAAAAGCCTATAAGCTATAAGCGCTCAGCTGCAAGTAGCAAAAAGCCCGGCAATGCCGGGCTTTTCTCTTTCTGCTTAAAGCTTACCGCTTTAAGCCGTTACTTGATCCGCATTCCCGGCTGGGCACCTTCGTGGGGTTCGAGGATCCACAGGTCCTTGCCGCCCGGGCCGGCGGCCAGCACCATGCCTTCGCTTATGCCGAAGCGCATCTTGCGCGGCGCCAGG
This sequence comes from Zobellella maritima, assembly GCF_003075035.1. GTDB lineage: Bacteria > Pseudomonadota > Gammaproteobacteria > Enterobacterales > Aeromonadaceae > Oceanimonas > Oceanimonas maritima. Next base: position 939,007 of record NZ_QCZE01000001.1, read on the forward strand.
TTGGCGACCATCACCGTCAGCTTGCCTTCCAGGTCTTCGGGGTTATAGGCGGACTTGATGCCGGCGAATACCTGGCGGGTTTCTCCCCCCAGATCCAGCTGCAGCCTGAGCAGCTTATCGGCCTTGGGCACGGCTTCGGCTTTCTTGATCAGCGCCACCCGCAGGTCGACTTTGGCGAAGTCGTCGAAGTCGATGGTGTCGCCGATAGGGTCGTCGGCCAGCGGCCCGGTGGCCTTGGCGACTTTGGCCTGCTCGGCGACCAGATCTTCTTTCGAGGCCTCAACCATGGCGGCGACCTTGTCGCCGTCGATGCGGCTGAACAGGGCGCTGAACTTGTTGACCTTGTGGCCCAGCAACGGCTCGGCTACCGCGTCCCAGCGCAATTCGCTGTTGAGGAAGGCCTCGGCCCGTTCGGCCAGTTTCGGCATCACCGGCTTGAGGTAGGTCAGCAGTACCCGGAACAGGTTGATACCCATAGAGCAGATGGCCTGCAGTTCGGCGTCCTGGCCTTCCTGTTTGGCGACCACCCAGGGCGCCTTGTCATCCACATAGCGGTTGGCCTTGTCGGCCAACGCCATGATGTCGCGGATGGCGCGCCCAAACTCGCGCTGCTCGTAGGCGTCACCGATGCGGCCGGCGGCCTCGACAAACTCCCGGTACAGGGCCGGTTCGGCACATTCGGCCGACAGCACACCCTCGAAGCGCTTATGAATAAAGCCGGCGTTGCGCGATGCCAGGTTGACCAGCTTGTTGACCACGTCGCTGTTGACCCGGGCGATAAAGTCATCCAGGTTCAGATCCAGATCATCGATGCGGCTGGACAGCTTGGCGGCGTAGTAATAGCGCAGGCACTCGGGATCCAGGTGGTCCAGATAGGTGCCGGCCTTGATGAAGGTGCCCTTGGACTTGGACATCTTGGCGCCGTTGACGGTGACATAGCCGTGCACAAAGATATTGGACGGTTTGCGGAAGTCGCTGCCTTCCAGCATGGCGGGCCAGAACAGGCTGTGGAAGTAGACAATGTCCTTGCCGATGAAGTGATACAGTTCTGTGCTGCTGTCCTTGTTCCAGTACTCGTCGAAGCTCAGATCGCCCCGCCTGTCGCAGTAGTTCTTGAACGAGCCCATGTAGCCGATGGGCGCATCCAGCCAGACATAAAAATACTTGCCCGGGGCATCGGGGATCTCGAAACCGAAGTAGGGGGCATCGCGGGTGATGTCCCACTGCTGCAGGCCGGATTCGAACCACTCACCCATCTTGTTGGCGGTTTCTTCCTGCAGGGCTCCGGAGCGGGTCCAGGCCTTGAGCATGCCCTCGAACTGGGGCAGGTCGAAGAAGAAGTGCTCGGTTTCCTTCATGACCGGCGTGGCGCCCGACACTGCGGACCTGGGATCGATAAGTTCCACCGGGCTGTAGGTGGCGCCACACACTTCGCAGTTGTCGCCGTATTGATCTTCCGCCTTGCAGCTGGGACAGGTGCCCTTGACGAAACGGTCCGGCAGAAACATGGCCTGTTCGGGATCGAACAGCTGGGAGATGGTCCGGCTCTGGATAAAGCCATTGGACTTGAGCCTGCCGTAGATCAGGGCCGCCAGCTCCCGGTTTTCCGGGCTGTGGGTGGAATGATAGTTGTCGAAGCTGATGTTGAAGCGATCGAAGTCGGTCTTGTGCTCCTGCTGCACGGCGGCAATCATGGCTTCGGTATCGACCCCCAGCTGCTGGGCCTTGAGCATGATGGGTGTGCCATGGGCGTCGTCGGCGCAGATGAAATGGACCTGATGACCACGCATTCGCTGGTAGCGAACCCAGATGTCGGCCTGAATGTGCTCCAGCATATGGCCAAGGTGGATCGAGCCATTGGCATAGGGAAGGGCGCAGGTTACGAGAATCTTACGTGGATCGGTGGCCATAGTTTCCATCTTGTTGAATGAGTTGAATGAATCGCGTGGGACCCAGCATGTTACCCGAGATTGTCCGGCGGGCCAAGGAGAGGAGGCTCGCGGTGCATGGCGTACCGCGGGACTGTCGATGATCCCGGGTGCTGTGGCTCATTACGGGTATATAATTGCGCCGCCGGGTGGGATTAAGCGGGGGGAGCGTTTCGTCGGCCCGGGCTTTTTGATAGAGTGCAGGCAGGTATACCAGCAGGTAGCAGCATCCATGATAAAAGAGCAAGTAACCGCCAGACTTGAGCAGTTTAAACCTGAACACTGGCAAAAAGATCCGGTGAGTGCCGGTTTTGTACGGGCCATCGACATGGCCGACGGCGTACTGGGTATTCGCCTGGTCCTGCCCTTTGCCGACAGCGCGGTACTCGACAGCTTCAAGAGCCTGGATGCCGAGTTGTGTCGCCTGAGCGGGGCTCATGCGGTTAACTGGGAGCTGCGTATCGATGTTGCCACCCTGGCTCGGGCCAACGAAGCCCAGGGAATTGGCGGGGTACGCAATATCATAGCGGTGTCGTCCGGCAAGGGTGGGGTCGGCAAATCGACCACCGCCGTCAACCTGGCCCTGGCGCTTAAACGCCAGGGCGCGCGGGTCGGCCTGCTCGATGCCGATATCTATGGTCCTTCCGTCCCCATGATGCTGGGAGTGAGTGATGCCAAGCCCCAGAGCGAAGACGGCAAGACCATGACTCCGATCCAGGCCCATGGGCTGGTGGCCAACAGCATCGGCTTCCTGGTCGGTGCCAATGACGCCACCGTCTGGCGCGGTCCCATGGCCAGCAAGGCGCTGACCCAGATCCTGCGGGAGACCCGCTGGGGTGAGCTCGACTACCTGGTGGTCGATCTGCCGCCGGGGACCGGTGACATCCAGATCACCATTTCCCAACAGGTGCCGACCACAGGCGCGCTGGTGGTGACCACACCGCAAAACGTGGCCCTGGCCGATGCCGTCAAGGGCATCAACATGTTCGGCAAGGTGAATATTCCGGTACTGGGGGTGATCGAAAACATGAGTTACCACCAGTGCAGCCGGTGCGGTCATCAGGAAGCCCTGTTCGGGGAAGGTGGCGGAGCCCGGGTTGCCGGTGAACAGCAGGTCGCCCTGCTCGGCCGTCTGCCACTGGATGTGAATATCTGCCGGCATATGGATCAGGGGACGCCGACCCTGGTGGCGGACCCGGATGGTCATATAGCCCAGGCCTATCTGGATATTGCCGCCCGGGTGGCGGCGGGGTTGTATTTTGCAGGCAAGTCCATTCCCACCAGCTTATATACCAAGCTGGTATAGCGCCTCGGGGCACTGCTGTCCCGTGGGCATCCGGCCACGCCCGTTCGTCAATTGGCGAGCGGCCGTGGCCGGCTCGTTATTATTAAGCCTATCTGGCTGTCATATTTAGAGGTTGTTATGTCAGAGCCAAGCCGCAGCTGTGTCATTATCGGCATTGCCGGTGCGTCTGCTTCCGGAAAAAGTTTGATTGCCCAGACCATTTACCAAGAGTTGATTGCAGAGCTGGATGCCGCCGAAATCGGCGTGATAAGCGAAGACTGTTATTACCGGGATCAAAGCCAGCTGACCATGGACGAGCGGCTGAAAACCAATTATGACCATCCCAAGGCGCTGGATCATGAGCTGCTGGCAGCCCATTTGCAGCTGTTGAGAGAGGGCCAATCGGTGGATATTCCCCAATATTCCTATGTGGCCCATACCCGCACCCCGGAAACCATTCGCTTCGCCCCGAAAAAGGTCATCATCCTTGAAGGCATATTGCTGCTGACCGATCCCGGGCTCCGTGACCTGATGGATGCCACTATCTTTATGGATACCCCGCTGGATATTTGTCTGATCCGCCGTCTGCAGCGGGATGTCGAAGAACGGGGCCGCTCCATGGAGTCGGTCCTGCAACAATACCGGGAAACGGTCAGACCCATGTTTTTGCGGTTTATCGAGCCTTCCAAGCAATACGCGGACATCATAGTGCCCCGGGGCGGCAAAAACCGCATCGCCACCGATATGATCAAGTCCCGGATCCGCCATCTGCTGATGGATTAATGTTCAGTTTAAGGAGTTGTAATGCGTCTTTGTGACCGTGATATCAAGCTGATGCTGGCCGAGGGCAGGATCCGTATCGTGCCCGAGCCGCTGCCCGAACGCATCAGCGGCGTCAGCCTGGATGTGCTGTTGGGTAATGAGTTCCGGGTATTCCAGGATCATACCGCCCCCTATATTGATCTGAGTGGTCCCGGCGCTCAGGTGTCCGAAGCCATCAACCGGGTGATGAGCGACGAGATCTTTATACCCGATGGCGAAGCCTTCTTCCTGCACCCGGGCGAACTGGCCCTCGCGGTGACACATGAATCCGTCACCCTGCCGGATGATATCGTCGGCTGGCTCGACGGACGTTCTTCCCTGGCCCGCCTGGGCCTGATGGTGCATGTTACCGCCCACCGTATCGATCCCGGTTGGTCCGGGCGCATCGTGCTGGAGTTTTACAACAGCGGCAAGCTGCCTCTGGCGCTGCGACCCAAAATGGTGATCGGGGCGCTGAATTTTGAAACCATGTCGGGCCCGGCCGAACGGCCTTACATGAGTCGCTCCAATGCCAAGTACAAGGCGCAGAAAGGAGCTGACGCCAGCCGCATCAATCAGGACTAAAAGAACAACTCAACAGGATAATAACAATGAAAAAGCTGCTTTATTTTTTGGGCGCCTTGGTGTTGGTGGTGGTGCTGGCCCTGGTGGTGCTGGTTCAGCTGGTGGACACCAACAGGGTCAAGCGGGTGATGATCGAGCAGGTTCGGGAGCGGACCGGCCGTACCCTGGTGATCGAGGGCGACATCAGCTGGCGGTTTTTCCCCTCGGTTGGCTTTACCCTGGGCAAGGCCGCCTTGCTCAATCCGGAGGGGTTTGCCGAGGGGGCGACCCTGTCCATCGGCGAGGCCAGCCTGGACGTGGCCCTGATGCCCTTGCTGGATAACCGCATCGATATCGGCGAGGCGGTGCTGAAGAAAGCCCGCCTCCATCTGCTGACCCGGGCCGATGGGAAAGGCAACCTGGATGACTTGAGCGAGCTGGGCCGGCAACCGGAGCAGGCGGGCTCTGCCGGTGACAAGCAGCCGGAGGACGCTTCCCGGCGGGATCCGCTGGTTATCAGCCTGGCCGGGGTGAGGGTGGAAGACGCGGAAGTGATCCTGCAGGATGAACGCAATGACAGCCTGACCCGCATCAACCAGGTCAACCTGCAACTGGACCGCTTTGCCCCCGGCGAGTTTGTGCCGGTGAGCCTGTCGGGCGATTTGTTTCGGGATGAAATCCAGGCCAAGATCGACAGCCAGGGGCGGTTACGGCTCTCTCCCGAATTCGACCGGCTGCAACTTGAGGGGCTGGAGCTGAACATGGATGCTCGGGGGCGGGCCCTGCCGGGCAATAAACAGCTGCAACTGACCGGATCGCTGGATTATCTACTGGACAAAAAAACCGCCAGTGTCAGTGATATGCAGCTGACCCTGGGCGCTCTGACGGTACAGGGCGAACTGTCCGTCAGTCATACCCCTGTGCCAGTGGTGCGTTTTGAGCTGGCGACCGAGTTGCTGGACCTGGATACCCTGATGGCGGAGTGGTCGCTGGTGGATGACGCACAGGGCGAGGAGGCCGAGGCGCCCGCCGTGCCGGTGAGCCATAATGGCCAGCCGGCTCCGGCCAATTTGAGTTTCCTGAAAAACCTGGATTTGTCCGGTACCCTGCAGGCCGACAAGGTCCTGGTCCAGGGGATGGAGCTTGAGCAGCTGCGTCTCCTGCTGAAGGTGGCGCAAGGCAAACTCCAGATCGAAGAGGCCGAGGCCGGTCTCTATCAGGGAAAGATACAGACCAGTGGCGAGCTGGATGTCAACCAGCGTCCGGTCGCCTTCCGGGTGCATAAACAGCTGGAACAGGTGGATGCCCGCCAGTTTCTGCAGGCCGCGCTGGACGTCGATCATCTGGCGGGCAGCGCCGATCTGACCCTGGATTTGCAGGGGCGGGGTCTGGATGCCGATAGCGTAAAGCAGAGCCTCAAGGGCAGCAGCCAGCTGCGTATTCGGGACGGTGCCCTGTATGGGGTGAATATTCCCGCCCTGCTTCGCCGTGGTTATGCCCAGGTCAAGGGCCTGCCCTTGCCGGATGAAGACGCGGTGAAAAAAACCGACTTCAGTGCCCTGACGGCGGATTTTATCGTCGGCAAGGGGCTGATCAGTACCGATAATCTGAGGATGGCATCTCCCTTGCTGCGTCTGCATGGGGCGGGCGAGGCCCGCCTGCAGGATAGCTCGCTGGATTTTCTGCTGGATACCGCCATCGTCGGCACCCTCAAGGGCCAGGACGGCAAGACCCTGGACGAGCTGAAGGGCATCACGATACCCTTGCGCATTACCGGCACCTATCAGGAACCCAAATATGGCCTGGATATGCAGCTGGTGTTTGAACGCTATCTGCAGGACAAGGTGGACAAGGAGGCCGAGCGTCTGAGCGAGAAACTCGGTGAAAAGCTGGATGACAAGCTGGGAGATAAACTGAAGGAGAAGTTGCCCGGCCTGCTGGACAAGCTGAAACTCTAGTTTCGGTACTGCCTGCCCCGAGAGGCCCGTCCCTGTAATGATATCTCGCTATCATTTCGGGGGGCGGGCCTTATTTTATTCCGGTGCTGACCGGATTCAACCGATCGTGACTGGAGGCAATGGGGATGACTAACCCACAACGGGGGCGACGCTGGGATCTGTTCTGCAGCGTGGTCGATAACTACGGCGACATCGGTGTCTGCTGGCGGCTGGCCCGGCAGCTGGTGGCCGAGTTTGGTCTGGAGGTACGACTGTGGGTCGATGATCTGCACAGCTTCCAGCGGTTGCTGCCGGGGCTGGATACGGAGCGGGAGCAGCAAAGCTGGCTTGGTGTCCGCGTGTGTCGTTGGCGTGAGCCGTTTGAGACGGAGCCATCGGTGGCGGAAGTGGTGATCGAAGCCTTTGCCTGTACCCTGCCTGCCTCTTATCTCGCGGCCATGGCGGCGTGCAAGCGGATGCCTGTGTGGATCAACCTGGAGTACCTGAGTGCGGAAGCCTGGGTCGGGGAATGTCACGGCCTGGCCTCGCCCCATCCACAGCTGCCGTTGTGCACATATTTCTTCTTTCCGGGCTTCGGAGCAGAGACCGGCGGGCTCTTGCGTGAACGGGAACTGCTCGAACGGCGCCGGGCCTTCCAGTGCGACGGTGCCGGGCGGGCAGATTTCTGGCGAGGACTCGACTTACCTCAACCGGCTAACGGGGAGCTCCGCTTGTCACTGTTCAGTTATGGCTGTGCCGAGCTGCCGGCCTTGCTCCGGTGTTGGAGCGAGTCACCGCGACCGGTGTTTTGTCTGCTGCCTGAAGGACGCCAAGCCGAGCCGGTGGCCCACTGGTTCGGGCAGGCACAGGCAGAGCCCGGCGCCCACTGGCAACGGGGAAATCTGCAGGTACGGGTGATGCCCTTTCTCGAGCAGGACCATTACGACCGACTGTTATGGGCCTGCGATCTGAACCTGGTACGTGGTGAGGACTCGTTTGTACGTGCCCAGTGGGCAGGGCGGCCGCTGGTCTGGCAACTGTACCGACAGCAGGAAAATGCGCATCGGACCAAGCTGGAGGCTTTTCTGGAACGCTATACCGCCGGGCTGGCACCTGAGCCCGCCCGCGCCCTGTGTGATTTCTGGCGGGCCTGGGATCGTGAGGCGGGTGTTGTCACTGCCTGGCCCGGCTTTATCGCCCATTATGATGCCTTGATGTGCCATGCAGAAGGCTGGATTGAACGGCAAAAAAAAGTCGGTGATCTGGCGACGAATCTAGTGCAGTTTTGTCGGGGATGCAGGCTATAATCGCGCCGATTTTTTCCCCTTTCCAACACCGAGATTGCAACACCATGATGAAAACAGCTCAGGAAGTGCGTGCGGGCCAGGTAATTATGATCGGCCGTGACCCCATGGTCATACAGAAGGCCGAGTTCAATAAGTCCGGCCGCAACGCCGCTGTGGTGAAGATGAAACTGAAAAACCTGCTGACGGGTGTGGGAACCGAAAGCGTGTATCGGGCGGATGATAAATTCGAGCAGGTGATCCTGGAACACAAGGAAGTCAGCTATTCCTATTTTTCTGATCCTCTCTATGTATTTATGGACGAAGAATACAACCAGCTTGAAGTGGAGGCCGAGAACATGGCCGATGCCCTGAAATACCTGGTTGATGGCATGCAGTGCGAGGTGGTGTTGTACAATGAAAAACCGATTTCCGTCCAGCTGCCGACCATAGTGGTGCGTGAAGTGGTGTACAGCGAACCGGCCGCAAAGGGGGATACGTCCGGCAAGGTGATGAAGCGCGCCAAGCTGGAAACCGGTTTTGAACTGTCTGTGCCGGCGTTTGTCGAAATCGGCGACAAGATAGAAATCGATACCCGTACCGATGAATATCGCAGTCGCGCCAATTAACGGCGATTGCAGCCTGAAGTGTCACGCCCGGCTGGTCCGGGCGTTGCTGTCTCTGGGCGGGTGAACCGGGGACTTGTTGTCGCAGCTTCATTGGCATATTTGCCGGCTATCCTGCTTGTTATACCGAATTGAATAAACATCTGATCATTTTAAAACCCGAGATCAGAGGCAACACAGTCACCTCCCAGGACACACCCTAAGGCCATCTGCGTTTGGCGATGGCTGCAAACATTCACTGGATGTTTGGTCCATCACCAACTTGATGCAGGCAGCAAGCTGCCCCCTGAGGGCTCGTGAAATGCCATTCATGGCATTTCACGGTCGTGGTAGTCGATCTCTGTTACCTCTTTTCAAGCACCGAGTTGCCTGTAGACGACGCCAACAGGCAACTTCTTGGCTTCAGAGAGGATAAAGGGATCTGCTCCGCCGACCCTCTGCGCCAAGGATGGCGCGGCGGAGCCGACATGGATGCACGGCGTGTCGGCGGAGCTGGCCGTTTATCCGACCTTTTCAGATCGATCAAATAGATCAATTATTTAATCTGTCTGGTATTACAGTTTATTCATTGGGATTAGCGGCTATCTTGTGAATGCTCAGGTCGGCACCATCAAATTCCTGCTCGTTGCTCAGGCGAAGGCCGGCAACAACCTTGATACCGCCATAGACCAGGCCGGCACCGATCAGCGCAGTCAGTACACCGGCCAGGGTGCCGATCAGCTGGGATGCAAGGCTGACCCCGCCCAGGCCGCCCAATGCCTTGCTCCCGAAAATACCGGCGGCAATGCCGCCCCAGGCACCACAGATGCCGTGCAAGGGCCAGACTCCCAGCACATCGTCGATTTTCCATTTGTTCTGTTGCAGGGTAAACAGCCAGACAAAGAGGGCACCGGCCACCGCGCCCACCACCAGGGCCCCGATGGGATGCATCAGATCCGAGCCGGCACAGACGGCGACCAGCCCGGCCAGGGGACCGTTATGGATAAAGCCCGGGTCATTCCTGCCCAGCAGCAGGGCGGCGATAATGCCGCCGGCCATCGCCATCAGCGAGTTAACCGCCACCAGGCCGGAGATGCCATCCAGGGTCTGGGCTGACATGACGTTGAAACCGAACCAGCCGATCGACAGGATCCAGGCGCCCAGTGCCAGAAACGGAATATTGGAGGGCGGAAATGCGACCAGGCGACCGCCCCGATAGCGGCCCCGGCGGACCCCCAGCAACAGCACGGCGACCAGTGCGATCCAGCCCCCGACACCATGGACAACCACAGAGCCGGCAAAGTCATGAAAGCCGGCGCCGAAAGTGGCTTCCAGCCATGACTGGAAGCCGTAGTTGCCGTTCCAGACAATGCCTTCGAAGAAGGGGTAGACAAAGGCCACCGACAGGGTCGATGCAGTCAGGACTGGCCAGAATCTGGCTCGCTCGGCGATGCCGCCCGAGACGATAGCCGGAATGGCTGCGGCAAAGGTCATCAGGAAGAAGAACTTGACCAGCGGGTAGCCATTGTTTGCCGCTAGTGTCTCGGCATCCTGGAAAAAGGTAATGCCGTAAGCGATCCAATAGCCGATAAAGAAATAGGCAACGGCGGAAAAACCAAAGTCGGTCATAATCTTGACCAGGGCATTGACCTGATTCTTGTGGCGGACGGTACCGACCTCGAGGAAGGCAAAGCCGGCATGCATGGCAAACACCATGATGGCCCCCATCAGGATGAACAGGGTATTTGCGCTTTGTGTCAGGGTTTCAACGGCACTGGTTACATTTTCCATTTACCCACATCTCCTTGTATGTGTTGAGGGCATAGCGGTGTCTGCACCTTGTTGGTGCGGGTTGTCGGCAATCACCCCAAAAGGGTGCATGATGTCTGCTTGTTGCGTGACTTGTTGCCATCTCAGTGCCGAAGATATATTTATAAAGGTTTGAAATATAATTAAAAAAAATTCAGCACTGCTCTGGTACCCGAATGCACCCTATTGGGGAGCTTGTTCGGCACTAAGGTAAGGCATGAATCATGCCGGATCCTCGGAAGACGGGGATGAGTGGTTGGCCTGCATGGCCGTCAGCGCTTGTTGCTGCGCGCTAATGACCGTTTGGCTGTGTTCCCGCGCCGTGACCCGTGCCAGCCAGGCGGCCAGGGTCGGTACTTCCTGCAGGGGATCCCAGTGGTATACGGCATCCATCAGGGGCAGGACCAGCCTCAGCACGTGCATCACTACGATATCCGCATAGCTGAACGCGTGGCCGGCTATCCAGGGCGCACACTGCTCGACCCGGGTGAGCGCCGCCAGCCCCCGGACCACCTGGGGCCTGACTGTGTCATAGGCATGCTTTGACAGGGGTTCGCCAAAGATTACGTGGCCCAGGTGGCGCCGTGCCGGGCTGTCCAGGTAAAGTTCGGCAATGCACATGATTTCGCGCATCTTGGCCCTGGCATAGGGAGAATCCGGCATCAAAGCAGGCTTGGGCCGAGTTTCTTCAAGGTATTCGATGATGGCCAGGGACTCCGAAATAAAGCCGTCGTCGGTTTCCAGACAGGGGATCTTGCCCATGGGACTTATGGTGAGGAAGGCGGGTTGTTGAGAGGGGGGGCAGGTTATTTCCTGGAAGGGGATGCCTTTTTCCAGCAGGCTCTGTTTTATCATATTGTAGTAATTGCTGACGGCGACGCCGTGAAGCTTCAACATCGTGGCCTACTCCTTGTGGGTCACCCGGGCTCGGTGACGGACGGCGGTTGTCTTTCTCTCGTACATGAGCATGGTCCAGTCAGAGGGTTTTGACCAGTCAGTCACCACCTTGGGATGGGACGCTTGCCTGACGCAGTATGTTCACCACCCCGGATCGGCGGATGTCGTCCAGTTGTTGCCGATCGACGGCAAACAGGGAGCCGAGAAATGCGAGGGCATTGATCTCGGTTGCCACCCGCCGACATGAGCGGGGAATAACCCAGAGCCCTTCGGGCAACAGGATCAGGTTAAAGGGATCTGTCGGCACCAGCTTTAGTTGGCGGCAGGCCAGCCGGTAGGCTGCATACACCTTGTGGCTGTCGTCGCCGGCAGACAGCTCCAGCCAGACACTGTGGGGGCTTAGCAGCTGGCGGGTATCGGCATCCGCGGGATTGATCGGGGGGCCGCTCAGGCCGGTGTCGAATTGTCCTGGCAGCAGCTGAAAGTGCCGGTGCGGCTGGCTGGCTCCCGCATCGGGACCACCATTATAGAAGCCGATGGCCCCATGGGCGCAGAGCAAGGGCCAGAAGGCGGCAAAGTCCTGTTCGGTCAGGGAGCCGTCCTGGGGGTGTAAATCCCGGGTGATCAACAGCAGATGGCAGCTCAGCACGTTAAACTTGTTCAGCAGCAGGCTGTAATGAGGGTACTGGGCAACCAGCAGTTCGGGATCCGGTGAGGCAAAGGGATCCCTGTGATTTTGCCCCCTGGCATGGGGTTTATGGAGGGGGCCGTCCAGCAGGTGGATCAGGAAGGTCAGCCCACGCTCCTGATGGGTGAATACCCGGGTGGGAACGCTGCACAGGGCCCCGCTGTCCTTTGCCCGAGTGGCCACTTGGCGGCCGAGTTCAAATATATCCACAGACCTGCTCCTCGTTGCGGTCGGCTCAGTTGGTTATCTTTCAGATTAAACCCGGGGGCAGGGGCTGAAAAGCGGCTCGCCTGGCTGTGTTGGCATGTACTGCCGCTCAGGGAAATAATTTTCTTTATCTTTCATGCTGTTGTCCGTATAAAACGGACAGATGCGGATCTCGCGGGCCAAGCTGGACTCAGACAGCCTGTTGTTATTCGGGGATTTTTCCCCAAAATGATCCCTAAAAATTTGAAAAAATGTAAGTTGCTGTTTTTACCTGGCGCAGGGTTCAGTGCCCGACAAGAGGATTAATGTTTTGAAAAGTAGGGAAAATTATAAGGTTTTATTCGTCTGCATGGGCAACATCTGCCGTTCCCCCACCGCCGAAGCCGTACTCAGGGCCAAGGCCCATCAGGCGGGGGTATCGCTGGAGGTAGATTCGGCTGGCACCATCGGCTATCACGTCGGGGCGGAACCCGATGCACGGGCGCAGGCAGCCGGTGAAGCCCGGGGCTATGACTTTTCAGGTATCCGTGCCCGCAAGGTGCAGGCCGAGGATTTCGAACGGTTTGACTTTATCCTGGCGGCGGACAGGAGCAACCTGGCCGATTTGAAGGCACAGTGCCCGCCCGAGCATCTGTACAAGGTCAAGTTGTTGCTCAGCTTTGCGACCTGCGGCGAGCTGGAAGTGCCGGACCCCTATTATGATGAAAAAGAAGGTTTCGAGCGGGTACTTAACTTGATCGAATCGGCTTGTGACGGCCTGCTGCGAGCAATGGCACTGCAACGCGGGTGAGGCGTACCACGCCGAGCATGGGGTAGGTGACAATAAAAAAGGCTCCCTCGGGAGCCTTTTATATATTTGCCGGTGCTTAGCTTTCCGGCTTGGTCATCGGGGCCGATGCCTTGTTAAGGGCGGCAGCGGTGCCGGCATGACGACCGCTTACCAGCAGCGGTTTACGCTCCAGAGGCGGATACTCCACATGTACCCTGGGCTGCTCGGGCGCTGCCGGCGGCTTGGTCATGGGCGCAGATGCTTTCCTGGCTGCCTGATACAAACCGGACCGGGGGTGGCTGACCTTGATCACCTCATGGGCGGGGTGAGCCGGGGCGCTGGCCACCACCACGGGGGTGGGTTCCGGCTGTTCAACCGCAGTCGCGGGCTGTTCGGCCGCAGGCGCGGGCTGTTCAACCGCAGGCGCGGGCTGTTCAACCGCAGGCGCAGGCTGTTCGGCCGCAGGTGCGGGCTGTTCGGCCGCAGGTGCGGGCTGTTCGGCTGCAGGCGCGGGCTGTTCAACCGCAGTCGCGGGCTGTTCGGCCGCAGGCGCGGGCTGTTCAACCGCAGGTGCAGGCTGTTCAACCGCAGGCGCAGGCTGTTCAACCGCAGGCGCGGGCTGTTCAACCGCAGGTGCAGGCTGTTCAACCGCAGGCGCAGGCTGTTCGGCCGCAGGCGCGGGCTGTTCGGCCGCAGGCGCGGGCTGTTCAACCGCAGGTGCAGGCTGTTCAACCGCAGGTGCAGGCTGTTCAACCGCAGGCGCGGGTTGTTCAACCGCAGGCGCGGGTTGTTCAACCGCAGGCGTAGGCTGTTCAACCACCGGTGCGGGCTGTTCCGATTCCTGGGCAACCCATACATGCTCACCCTGGGCGGCGATCAGGGCAGCGGCGCTGTCCTGACGACGCTGACGCCGGCTGTCTTCGTTGATACGCTTGCGCTTCGGCATCTGGCTGCGCTTATGCCCATGGCGCTCGGCGGCCGGTTCGGTCTGTGCGGTTTCTTGTGTTTGGTCGCCTTGTTGCTGAGCCCCAGTCTCGACAGTGGTCTCCTCCTTCCGTGCCCGGGGGGCACGGCGGGAACGTTTAGTTCCCTGCTCTGACGGTTGAGGAGTGGTTTCCTGTGCCTGATCGCTTACCTGATCGGCGGTTTGCGGTTGCCCCTCGGCCTGTATGCGCACTTTCTTGCGCATCTGGCGGCGCTGACGACGCTCGGCGATAACCTGCTCTTTTTGCTCCTGTACCTCTGTCTCGGCGACGGCGGCGGCAGGGGTCGGCTCGACGGCCGGCACATCCTGCTTTTGCGATTTGCGAGGCTGGGCAGCGGTATCGGCGGGTGCCTGCTCACGACGCGGCTTGCGGCGCTCACGTCTGGGCTTTTCTGGCTTGGCCTCGGCTTCAGGCTGGTTTTCCTGTTGCTGGGGCTTGGCGCGGCGTTCGTCCTGCCGGGCCTCGTTGCGGGGCTTGCGCCCGGAACGGCTGCGTCTGTCGTCCCGCTCGCGACGGCTGGTCTGACGAGGTTGGGCCGGCTCGGCTTCGACCTGCGGCGTCGCGACCGGCTCAACCTGTACCGGTCCCTTAAACAGCCTGGCAATGGCACTGCACAGGCGGCTGAACAAGCCCGGCTGTTGCGGTGCGGCTACCGGCTGTTCGGCTTTGCTCGTAACGGGGGCGGGCTGCGCCGGGGCGGTAAAGCCTTGCAGAGCAGGTTGTTCGTAACGGGGGCTCTGGGTTTGCTTGGGGGCGTAAACCGGCTGTTCAATGCGTGTCTTCAGCTCATAGCTGGTCACATCTTCCGCGTCATTGGTACGTACCCGCTCCACTTCAAAGTGAGGGGTGTCCAGTTGCTCGTTGGGGATGATGTAGATATCGGCCTTGTAGCGGGTTTCCAGACTGGCGATCGCCTTGCGCTTTTCGTTGAGCAGATAGGCGGCCACGTCAACCGGAACCTGGGCATGGATTTGGGCGGTATTGTCCTTCAGCGCTTCTTCTTCGATCAGTCGCAGAATCGCCAGGGCCAGAGATTCGGTATCACGGATGGTGCCCTGACCCAGACAGCGGGGGCAGACATGGGTGCTGGACTCGCCGAGCGAGGGACGTAGGCGCTGCCGGGACATTTCCAGCAGGCCGAAGCGGGAAATACGGCCCAGTTGGATGCGGGCTCTGTCCTGACGTACGGCGTCACGCAGGCGGTTTTCCACCTCGCGCTGGTGCCGAACCGGAGTCATGTCGATAAAGTCGATCACCACCAGGCCGCCCAGGTCACGCAGACGCAATTGGCGGGCGATCTCTTCTGCCGCTTCCAGGTTGGTCTGCAGAGCCGTTTCTTCGATATCGCCGCCTTTGGTAGCCCGGGAAGAGTTGATATCGATACTGGTCAGGGCTTCGGTGGGATCGATGACGATGCTGCCGCCGGAGGGCAGTCGAACTTCCCGCTGGAAGGCGGACTCAATCTGGCTCTCGATCTGGAAATGGCTGAACATGGGCACTTCGCCCTCGTACAGCTTGACCCTGTTAACGAAATCCGGACGTACCAGCTGAATATGCTGCTTGGCGCGTTCGAACACCACCGGGTTGTCGATCAGTATTTCGCCGATGTCACGGCGCAGATAATCACGGATGGCACGTACGATGACGTTGCTTTCCTGGTGGATAAGGAAAGGTGCGGAGCGGCTTTCGGAGGCTTCCTGGATGGCGGACCAGTGGGTCAGCAGCACATGCAGATCCCATTCCAGCTCTTCGGCGGACTTGCCGACACCGGCAGTACGCACAATCAGACCCATGCCGTCGGGCAGCTTGAGCCGCCCGAGGGATTCTTTCAGCTCGGTGCGCTCATCACCCTCGATACGGCGGGAGATGCCACCGGCCCGGGGGTTGTTGGGCATCAGCACCAGATAGGAGCCGGCCAGGCTGATGAAGGTGGTCAGGGCGGCACCTTTGTTGCCCCGTTCTTCCTTGTCGATCTGGACGATGACTTCCTGACCTTCCTTGACCACTTCCTTGATATTGGGGCGGCCCTGGTAGCTGTAACCAGCGGGGAAGTAGTTGCGGGCGATTTCCTTTAACGGCAGGAAACCGTGACGTTCGGCGCCGTAGTCGACGAAGGCCGCTTCCAGACTGGGTTCGACCCGGGTGATTTTACCTTTGTAGATATTGGCTTTTTTCTGTTCGTGGCCCGGGCTTTCGATATCCAGATCATACATTTTCTGGCCGTCTACCAAGGCAACGCGCAACTCTTCTTCTTGAGTCGCGTTGATTAACATTCTCTTCATTGAGTACTCTTTCTTATAGATTTTTGCTGTTGCTACAGCGTCCGCGTCCCCTCATCAGCCTTTTATTCCGACCGGCACCGGCCTCGAGTCTATAGCGTAATTAATGCAGCCTCCCGGCTGGATACGCATGAGGCGCTTTTCGGGTGCGTTTCTCGACGAAGGGAATGGGTCCCGGAGGTCGCGAATAAAACGGATAATCAGGGGTGTTCAAGGTGCGTCACCAGACCTTGGTGATGCAAAAAACCCAGGTATTATCACATTTTATCCACAACCTTAGCAAGGCACCTTTTTTACAGCAAAAAGGGTTCCGGCAATGCTAGAATGGCGCCCATGAAACAAGAACCGCAAAGTGTGCGACTGCTCACCATAGAGGCTGAGCATGAAGGGCAGCGCATCGACAATTTTTTACGGACTCAGCTTAAAGGCGTTCCCAAAAGCCTGATTTATCGAATACTGCGCAAGGGTGAGGTAAGGGTTAACAAGAAACGAATCAAACCGGAATATAAACTGCTGACCGGTGATCTGGTGCGGGTGCCGCCGGTGCGGGTTGCCGAACGGGACAATGAGCTGCCTTCGGCCAAGCTGGACAAGGTACAGGCACTCGACGCCGCCATTATCTATGAAGACGATGCGCTGATCGTGCTGAACAAGCCCTCGGGTACAGCGGTGCACGGTGGCAGCGGTTTGAGCTTCGGCGTTATCGAGGGGCTGCGCGCATTGCGGCCCGAGGCACGCTTCCTGGAGCTGGTACACCGGCTGGATCGGGATACCTCGGGTATTCTCCTGGTGGCCAAGAAGCGCAGCATGCTGCGCAGCCTGCATGAGCAGCTGCGTGAAAAAACCATGGACAAGCATTATCTGGCCCTGGTTCGCGGCCAGTGGCAGGCGCATCAGCGGGCGGTGAATGCGCCCCTTAAAAAGAATGAGTTGGCATCGGGTGAGCGAGTGGTGCGGGTGGACAAGGACGGCAAGCCGTCTGAAACCCGCTTCCGTATCGTGCAGAAATTTCAGGAGGCAACCCTGGTGGAGGCCAGCCCGATCACCGGGCGGACCCATCAGATCCGGGTGCATGCGCTGCATGCGGGCCATCCGATTGCCGGCGATGATAAATACGGCGACCGCCAGTTTGACGAGAAGATGCACGGCCTTGGCCTGCAGCGGCTGTTTCTGCATGCCTGCCGTATCCGCTTCTTTCATCCCGGACTGGAACAGACCATGGTACTGGAGGCGCCCCTCGAGCCGGCCTTGAAGACCCTGCTGACACGGATGGCGACGGCATGAAGTATCAGCTGGTGATCTTTGACTGGGACGGCACCCTGATGGATTCGGTGGCACGAATCGTGTCTTCCATGCGGGGGGCGGCAGGGGACTGCG
Source organism: Zobellella maritima (assembly GCF_003075035.1). Classification (GTDB taxonomy): domain Bacteria; phylum Pseudomonadota; class Gammaproteobacteria; order Enterobacterales; family Aeromonadaceae; genus Oceanimonas; species Oceanimonas maritima. Next base: position 956,422 of record NZ_QCZE01000001.1, read on the forward strand.
GACTGCCGCTGCCGAGCCCGGAGCGGGTTCGGCACATTGTCGGCCTGAGTCTGCGAGAGGCGTTTCCGGTGATCTTCGGGGAATTGTCGAACGGCCAGACCGAGGCGTTGTTCGAGGCTTATCGGCGTCATTATCTGGAACTGGATACGACCCCGACCCCCTTGTTTGGCGGGGCGGCGGAGACCATCAGCCAGTTGCATGGCCTGGGTTACCGGCTGGCGGTGGCCACCGGTAAGGCCAGGGTAGGGCTGGACCGGGTACTGGCCGAGACCGGCCTGGGTTCGTATTTTCACGCCCTACGCGGCGCCGATCAGGCCAAATCCAAACCGGATCCGCTGATGTTGCAGCAGATCCTCGATGAGCTGCAGCTTGGGCCTGAGCAGGCGGTGATGGTGGGGGATTCGATCTATGATCTGGCGATGGCCGAAGCCATTGGCATGGACAGGATAGGGGTGACATACGGCGTACATGACAGAACCCAATTATGCCAACATACACCTGTTACCCTGATCGATGACATCCGCCAGCTCGGACAATGGCTATAAATAAAGTAGCAAAGCAGCTTTAAACGGTAAGTCTGTCTTAATAGTGACTATAAGACAGGCGGTCAGCGGTCAATCAGCCCAGTGTTAGCCCGCCTGTCTTCATTCGCAATAATCTTGCCATCAATGGCGGTAGTTCCTTGCTTGCGAGCGCTCGGGCTGCTTTTAGCTTAACGCGCATGGCTATTAGCCGTATTTCAAGGCACCTCTACGCCAAACCCGGCCAGCAGTTCGATCAGCGCCATCAGCGGCAGGCCGATCAGGCTGTTGGGGTCCCGGCCTTCCATGCGTTCAAAGAGGCTGATTCCCAGTCCTTCGCTCTTGAAGGCGCCGGCACAGTCCAGTGCCGGTTCACGGGCCAGGTAGCGTTCAATCTGCGTTTCGCTCAGGAATCTAAAGTGTACCTGATAGGGCTCAACCACAGAGCGGCATTCCCCGGTGGCCGCATCGAGCAGGGCAAGACCGGTATAAAAGGTAACATGCCGGCCGCTGGCGGCGGCGAGCTGGGCCCTGGCATTGGCCAAGGTGCCCGGTTTGCCGAGGATCCGACCCTGGTTGACACAGACCTGGTCGGAGCCAATCACCAGCCCGTCCCGGTAGTGGCGGGCCACCGCTTCGGCCTTTTGTTCGGCCAGCCGTAATACCAGCTGTTGCGGTGCTTCCCCGGGCCGGGGCGTTTCATCGATATCCGGACTGTGGCAGAGGAAGGTCAGGCCCAGGCGGGCCAGGAGCTGCTGCCGGTAAGGTGAAGAAGAGGCGAGGATCAGTGATGACATGCTATGCTTGTTGCCGATGAGGTAAGGGATGACGGAAGCCGCATTTTAGGCGGTTTGCGCGCTGTCGTCATGTCTTCTGGTATATTCTTTGGCCCCGGTTGTTGCTATCTCGGTTCCGGCATGTTTTTCCCTTTGACTCCCGGGACTTGACGCTATAATATGCGCGCCTTATGGAAAAGGTAAAGTTGCCCATTAAGGTTGATCCCGCACGCTGTGCGCAGAAACGACTTGAGTATCAAGGCGTATTCGCGCCTGCGCTGATGCCCAGACTGGCGGATTCAACCCAAGGTATCCATGGTGATATCGACGTGTCTCTGAGCTTTGGTACAGATGCCCAGGGGCTGCGCGTGATGGCGGGTCAAGCCCGTGTACAGGCGACGCTCCAGTGCCAAAGATGTAATGAGCTGTTTGATACCACTATAGAGTCCGAATTTACATACACGCCTCAGCATGAAGATGCCGAAGCGCCGGAATTGCCAGAAGAGTATGACACCTTCGAGGTGGATGAGTTTGGCGAGATTAACCTGGTTCAGGTCATTGAGGATGAGCTCATTCTCAATTTACCTCTGGTTCCGGTTCATGAAAATGAACACTGTGCCGAAGGAAAATATGACCTGAGTTTTGGTGATGTCCCGACCACCGAAGAACGGCCGAATCCTTTTGCAATCCTGGAAGAATTAAAACGTAAGTAACTGATTTAGGAGTGAGGTCAAATGGCCGTACAACAGAACCGTAAAACCCGTTCCAGACGTGGTATGCGTCGTTCACACGATGCGCTGAGCACTGCTGCTCTGTCTGTGGACCAAACCACCGGCGAACTTCATCGTCGTCACCATATCACTGCTGACGGTTTCTACCGTGGCAAAAAGGTAATCGCCAAGTAAGGGTTGCCTTTTGCCGCAGCTGACCGTTGCGTTAGATATGATGGGGGGCGATTATGGCCCCCCGGTCACAGTGCCTGCCGCCGCGCAGGCACTGTCGCTTTTGCCACACCTCAAGCTTATCCTGTTTGGCCTGGAGCCGGAGTTGAGCCCCTGGCTTGACCGTTGCAAGCTGCTCCATCATCCCCGCGTGTCGGTATGCTTTACCAGCCAGGTGGTGACCAACGAGCAAAAGCCGACCCATGCCTTGCGTTACGGCGCCAATTCCTCCATGCGCAAAGCCCTCGATGCCCTGGCCAACGGGGAGGCTGCGGCCTGCGTCAGTGCCGGCAACACCGGTGCCCTGATGGCGATGGCGATACGAGTATTAAATACGGTGGCGGGGGTCGACAGACCCGCGTTGATTACCCGCCTGCCCCAGGCCGGTGGCGGCTATGCGCTGTTGCTGGATGTGGGTGCCAATATCAGCTGCGATGCAGTGACCCTGGCCCGCTTCGGGGTGATGGGGGAACAGGCCGCCCGCCATGTTCTGGGGATCTGCTCGCCGCGCATCCGCCTGCTCAACGTGGGGGCTGAAGCCAGCAAGGGCAGTGAAGCCATACGCCAGGCGGGGCAGCTGTTGACGGCGATCCCCGATCTGAACTATACGGGATTTATCGAGGGAGATGGCTTGTTTACCGGGCAGGCGGATGTCATTGTTTGTGACGGCCTGGTCGGTAATGTCGCCTTGAAGACCAGCGAGGGGGTGGCCCGCATGTTGCTGGGCCTGGGAGAAAGGCGTGGTTTGCTATGGAAAATTCTGAGTTTTTGGATAAAAAGACGCCTTTCCCATCTGAACCCCGACCAGTATAACGGGGCGAGTCTGATAGGATTACGCGGCAGTGTGGTCAAGAGCCACGGGAGCGCCGGCTCGCCCGCCTTTTTAAATGCGATTTTGCAGGCTGTTGCCGAAATTGAGCATGAATTGCCCGCGAGTATCGCGCATCGTTTTGATACTGCTCCAATGGACAGTCACGCAAGATAACGCCTATGAACAGTAAAATATTGGGAACTGGCAGCTACCTGCCAGAGGCGGTACGCACCAATGCCGACCTGGAGCAAATGGTAGAAACCAGCAATGACTGGATAGTAGAACGCACCGGCATCAGCGAACGTCGTATCGCCGGGGTGGAAGACACCATCGCGACCATGTCCTATGGTGCCGCGCTCAGGGCGCTGGAGGCCGCCGGCATCAGCGCACAGCAGCTGGATATGATAGTGCTGGCCACCACCAGTGCCGACCATGCCTTTCCGGCAGCGGCCTGTGAGGTGCAGGCGATGCTCGAGGTGCCGGGTATTCCCGCCTTTGATATTGCCGCCGCCTGTGCCGGCTTCAGCTACGCCCTGAGTGTGGCCGATCAGTTTATTCGGGGCGGCCAGGCCCGCCATGTGCTGGTGATTGGCGCCGACGCCCTGTCACGCATGTGTGCACCCGACGACAGGTCGACTATCATTTTGTTTGGCGACGGCGCAGGCGCCGTCGTACTGGGTGCCAGCGAAGAGCCGGGCATTCTGTCCACGCACCTGCATGCGGACGGCCGTTACGGTGAGCTGCTCAAGCTGTCTCATCCGAAACGGGGTGTCAGTGGCAGTGAAATGGATGCCTATATGCATATGAAAGGCAACGAGGTATTCAAGGTGGCAGTATCACGGTTGAGCGATATTGTCACCCAGACCCTGGAGGCCAATGGTATCGACAAGTCCGAACTGGACTGGTTGGTTCCGCACCAGGCCAATTACCGTATTATCAATGCCACAGCCCGCAAGCTGAACATGCCGCTTGAGCGGGTGATTCTGACCCTGGACAAACATGGCAACACCTCGGCTGCGAGCGTGCCCATTGCCCTGGATGAAGGGGTACGGGACGGTCGTATTCAACGAGGCCACCTGGTGCTGCTGGAAGCCTTTGGCGGCGGCTTTGCCTGGGGTTCGGCGCTGGTACGTTACTAAAGAAGGAAACAGAATGTCATTTGCCATTACCTTTCCCGGACAGGGATCTCAGGCGGTGGGTATGCTCGCGGGCGTGCTGGCCGACCATGACGTGGTGAAAAATACCTTTGCCGAGGCCTCGAGCGCCCTGGGTTATGATCTGGCCGAACTGGTGCTCCAGGGGCCGGCGGAAGAGCTGAACAAGACCTGGCGTACCCAACCGGCCCTGCTGACCGCCTCGGTCGCCCTGTGGCGGTTGTGGCAGCAGGAGGGTGGAGCCCAGCCTGCGGTGATGGCGGGTCACAGCCTGGGTGAGTATTCCGCCCTGGTGTGCGCCGGAGTGCTGAGCCTGAGCGATGCGGTCAAGCTGGTTGAGTTGCGAGGCCAGCTGATGCAGCAAGCGGTTCCCGAGGGCACCGGTGCCATGTCTGCCATTATCGGCCTGGACAACGAGACTATCATAGCTAACTGCGCCCAGGCGGAGCAGGGGGAAGTGGTCTCTGCTGTCAACTTCAACTCCCCCGGCCAGGTGGTGATCGCCGGCGACAAGGCGGCGGTCGAGCGGGCCAATGCCTTGATGAAGGCAAGTGGTGCCAAGCGCGCCCTGCCGCTGCCGGTCAGCGTGCCGTCCCATTGCGCCCTGATGCGCCCTGCCGCCGAGCAGCTGGCGCAGACCCTGGCGGCGATGACCTTCAATGTGCCCGCCATCCCGGTGGTCAACAATGTCGATGTGGCGCTGGAAATTGAGCCGGACCGGATCAAGGAGGCGCTTGTTCGTCAGCTATACAGTCCGGTGCGCTGGACCGAAACCGTCGAGTCGATGGCGGAGCAGGGCATCACCCTGGCGCTGGAGATGGGCCCGGGCAAGGTGCTGACCGGCCTGGCCAAGCGTATCGACAAACGGGTTGAAGGCCTGGCGGTGAACGACGCCGCCGGTCTGCAGCAGGCGCTGGCGGCGGCCACAGCCTGATAGTACATATATGCCGGGGAAGGTGGGGGTGGCCACGGCCTGCTGATGACAGCAGGCCGACTCGCCGTAAACCCGTCCCTGGGGGCTCGACGGCGCCATCCATGGCGCCAACGGTCGGCTTTGCTGTCTCCAGCAAGCCTTCTCCGGACGTCGGGCTCGTTTTAATAATGACGAAGGAGTCACTATGAGTTTTTCCGGTAAAGTGGTACTGGTCACCGGCGCCAGCCGGGGGATCGGTCGCGCCACCGCTGAATTGTTTGCCAGCCGTGGCGCGACCGTGATCGGGACCGCCACCAGTGAGAAGGGTGCCGAGGCCATCAGTGCCTATCTGGGCGAGCAGGGTGCGGGTCTGGTGCTGAATGTCACCGATGTGGACTCGTTGAATACCATGCTGGACACCATCAAGGCCCGCTTCGGTGATATCGATATCCTGGTTAATAACGCCGGCATCACCCGTGATAATCTGATGATGCGGATGAAGGATGATGAGTGGCAGGATATCCTGGACACCAACCTGACCTCGGTATTCCGCCTGTCCAAGGCGGTGTTGCGGACCATGATGAAGAAACGGTTTGGCCGTATCGTCACCATCGGCTCCGTGGTCGGTACCATGGGCAATGCCGGCCAGGCCAACTATGCGGCCGCCAAGGCCGGCCTGATTGGCTTCAGCAAGTCGCTGGGCCGGGAAGTGGCTTCCCGAGGCATTACCGTCAATGTGGTGGCGCCCGGATTTATCGAAACCGATATGACCCATGCATTGAATGAAGAGCAAAGGGCCGGTATCTTGTCACAGGTTCCGGCCCAGCGCCTGGGCGACCCCAAAGAGATCGCCTCCGCCGTGGCATTTTTAGCGTCAGAAGAAGCCGGCTATATTACCGGCGAAACACTGCACGTTAACGGCGGCATGTACATGGTTTGATGAAAATGACCGCAGTTGGAGGCTGTTTGACGGAAATTACTGCATTTTTAGCAAGAATTCTGGTTAGACCAGCCTCAAATAGGCTTGCAAACTGCGGTCAATTTAATACACTACCGCAACGACACGCACTTGCGTATTTCTAAAGGAAAATACTGGTCATGAGCAACATCGAAGAACGCGTAAAGAAAATCATTGTTGAACAACTGGGCGTTAAGGAAGAAGAAGTTAAATCCGAAGCCTCTTTTGTTGATGATCTGGGCGCTGACTCCCTGGACACAGTTGAGCTGGTAATGGCTCTGGAAGAAGAATTCGACACTGAAATTCCTGATGAAGAAGCGGAAAAAATCACCACTGTTCAAGCAGCGATTGATTACATCAACGCCAATCAGGAATAAAAAACCTGTACCGGGACGGCGCTCGCTGTCCCGGTTCTTTCCCTTTTGTACTAACCCCCTTTCGGAGGCGCTCCTGTGTCAAAACGCAGAGTCGTGGTGACTGGCCTCGGTATGCTCTCTCCTGTCGGAAACACGGTTGATTCCAGCTGGCAAGCCCTGTTGGCAGGTCAAAGCGGCATCACCAACATTGAGCACTTTGATACCACAGATTACACCACCAAGTTTGCCGGCCTGGTAAAGAATTTTGATCCCGAAGCCCATGGCATTGCCAAGAAAGAAGCTCGCAAGATGGATTTATTTATCCAGTACGGCGTGGCGGCTGGTTTGCAGGCGTTTGCCGACGCGGGTCTCGAGATCACAGACGCCAATGCCGACCGTGTTGGTGTGTCCATCGGTTCAGGCATCGGCGGTTTGGGCCTGATCGAACAGAATCATGCCAACCTGATGGCCAGTGGCCCGCGCAAGTTGAGTCCGTTCTTTGTACCCTCGACCATTATCAATATGGTGTCCGGTCATCTTTCCATCATGAAAGGCCTGCGCGGTCCCAATATTGCGGCGACGACTGCCTGTACCACTGGTACTCACAGCATTGGCCTGGCTGCCCGGATGATCGCCTATGGTGATGCCGACGCCATGCTGGCCGGCGGCACCGAGAAAGCTTCCACGCCGATGGGTATGGGTGGTTTCGCCGCGGCCCGGGCACTGTCGACCCGCAATGATGAGCCCGAGAAGGCCAGTCGCCCCTGGGATAAGGCCAGAGACGGCTTTGTGCTGGGTGACGGCGCCGGCGTTGTCATGCTGGAAGAGTACGAACATGCCAAGGCTCGTGGCGCCAAGATCTATGCCGAGCTGATCGGTTTCGGCATGAGTGGCGATGCCCATCATATGACGGCACCGCCCGATGACGGCAGCGGGGCCGCCAAGGCGATGATCAATGCCATCAAGGATGCGGGTATCGCCCCTGATGTTATCGGTTATGTCAACGCCCACGGCACCTCCACCCCGCTGGGTGATGTGGCCGAGCTGAAGGCGGTCAAGCAGGTGTTCGGTGACCATGCCTATCAGCTGATGGTCAGCTCCACCAAGTCGATGACTGGTCACCTGCTGGGCGCTGCAGGTGCGATTGAAGCCATCATAACTGTGTTGGCACTGAAAGATCAGCAGGTTCCCCCCACCATCAACCTGGACGACCCGGATGATGAGTGTGATCTGGATCTGGTACCTAATCAGGCCAAGTCCGGACAGTTTGATTACGCCCTGTCCAACTCCTTTGGGTTCGGCGGTACCAATGGCTCATTGATCTTCAAACGCATATAATGGCCCCAGGCCTGAAACAGCCCGGCCCGATGCCGGGCTTTTTTTTATTTGGAGATTATGGACGCCACTATCATTGATACCGACAGCTGTTCGGCCCTGCGACGGGGCTGGCAGCTGGGTGATGGACATTTCACCACCATCCATGGCCAGGCCGGTCGGCTCAGGCTGTGGCCCTATCACCAGGCTCGTCTGGCCGAGGCCTGTGCCAGGCTGCAGATGGTCGCACCCGACTGGGCCCGTCTCCATGAGGCGGCCCTGGCACAGGTTGCCGGTAACGACGAGCAGGTGCTGCGTATCAGCCTGCTGCGCGGTCCGGGGGCCCGCGGCTATGGTATTGCCGGCTGTGGGGAGACCACAGTGGTATTCAACCAGTCACCGTTTCCCGCTTATTATCACGACTGGCGGCAAACGGGGATAGCATTGGGACTATGCCGGGGGCGGTTGGGTAGCAGCCCGCTGCTGGCGGGATTGAAAACCATCAACCGGCTGGAACAGGTATTGCTAAAGGCAGAGCTGGAAGAGGCCGGCCTGGATGAAGGCCTGGTGCTCAATGAGGCGGATGAGCTGGTCGAGGCGGTGACCGCCAACCTGTTTTGGCGGCGGGGGCAGCAGGTCTTTACCCCGGATCTGTCCCGTGCCGGGGTGGCGGGTACCATGCGCAGCTGGGTGATCGACACCCTGGCTGAATGGGGGCAGAGGGTACAGCCGGTCAGGGCCGGACTCGCCGCCCTGCAGCAGGCCGACGAAATCTGGCTGACCAATGCGCTGATGGGGGTGGTGCCGGTGGCATCACTGACCGAGCGGGTGATAACCTCCTTTCCGACGGTTCGACAATTACAGTGTGAGTATGAAAAGCGTGTTTAAATGGCTTGGTCGTTTATCTTTCCTGGCGGCCTTTGGCCTGTTGGGTTTTGGTGCCCAGCAATGGTATCAGCTTGAAAATATGCCGGTGGCGTTGCAGGAAGAACCCCTGTTTGTGGTCGGCCGGGGGGAAACCAGCTCTCAGCTGATCAACCGGCTGAGCGCCGAACCTGTGGCGGCGCTGAGTCGCCGGCTGTGGCTGCGGCTGTCCCCCGAGTTGACTGCAGTGCGGCAGGGTACCTACCAGCTGTCCCCGGGCATGAGTGTGCGTGAGGCCTTGACCAAGTTCGTCAACGGCGATATTTACCGGCTGCAGGTGACCCTGGTGGAAGGCTTGCGCTTTCAGGACTGGCAGTCGCGGCTGAGTGAGGCCGAGTACCTGAATGTCGAGCTGACCGACCTGGATGAAGCGGAACTGCTCGCTCGACTGGGGAGCGAGCGGAGCAAGCTGGAAGGCCTGTTTCTACCGGAAACCTACAGCTATACCCCTGGCGATACCGATATTGCCATACTGGAACGCGCCTATCGCGAGATGCAGGACTTTCTGGCCAAGGCCTGGGCGGAACGGGCCCCTGATCTGCCGATCAAGACACCTTACGAGGCCCTGATTCTGGCATCCATCATCGAGAAGGAAACCGGCATCGCCGAAGAGCGGCCGATGATCGCCTCTGTGTTTGTCAACCGGTTGCGTCGAGGCATGCGCCTGCAGACGGATCCGACGGTGATTTATGGTCTGGGAGATGAATACCAGGGCGACATCCGCAAGCGGCACTTGCAAACCCATACGCCCTATAACACCTATATGATAGACGGCCTGCCGCCGACCCCCATCGCCATGCCCAGCAAGGAGGCAATACTGGCCACCCTGCAGCCGGCCGAGGGTGACTACTACTACTTTGTGGCCATGGGGGAGGGACGCCATTTTTTCTCCAAGACACTGGCCGAACATAACAAGGCCGTGCGCCGTTATATTCTAAACAGGTAAGCGATGAGTCGATTTATTGTCATTGAAGGGCTGGAAGGGGCGGGCAAGAGCACGGTCCAGGGCCATGTGGTTGACTGGCTCGTGGCCAAGGGGCTGCCGGTGATCACCACCCGGGAGCCCGGCGGCACGCCGCTGGCGGAAAAAATGCGCGCCCTGGTCAAGGACGTCCATGACGAGCCGCTGACCATGGAGGCCGAATTGTTGCTGATGTACGCCGCCCGGGTACAGCTGGTAAAGAATCGTATTCAGCCAGCGCTGGCGGCCGGTAGCTGGGTGGTGGGGGACCGTCATGATCTGTCGTCCCAAGCCTATCAGGGGGGCGGCCGGGGCATAGATGCCCGCTTGATTGCCCAGATTAAACAGGCGGTGCTGGGCGATTTTGTGCCGGATCTGACCCTGTATCTGGATATTGATCCGGCCCAGGGGCTGGCCCGAGCCCGGGCCCGGGGCGAGCTGGATCGTATTGAGCTGGAGCAGCTGGACTTTTTTATCCGCACCCGGGCCCGCTATCTTGAGCTGGCGAATGCGGATCCCCGTATCCTTGTCCTGGATGGCGGACTTCCACCGGAGCAGGTTAAAGCCGCTGTTCTTGCCTGCCTGGAGCAACAGCTATGTATCCCTGGTTAGTGCCCTCTTATCAGCGCTTGCAGCTACAGCTGCGCCAGGGGCGATTGGCTCACGCCCTGTTGTTGAGCGGAATCCAGGGGATGGGCAAGCAGTTGCTGGCCCATCATTTGGTCAAGACCATATTATGCCAACATGCAAATATGGCTCCTTGTGAACAGTGCCACGCCTGCAAGCTCCATCGAGCCGGCAACCATCCCGATTATCACGTATTCAACGGGCAGGATAACAAAATAGGGGTGGATGCCATCCGCTCTCTGGGCCGGATCGTGGCGGAAAGCGCCCGGCTCGGCGGCCCCAAGGCAGTACTGATTGAGCATGCGGATAACATGACCGAAGCTGCAGCCAATGCCCTGCTGAAAACCCTGGAAGAGCCGGCGGGCAAGACATACCTGATACTGACAAGCCATCAGCCGGAACGGCTGCTGCCAACCATACGCAGCCGTTGTCAGCAATGGGCCCTGGGCTTGCCCGCCGCCGCTCAGGTGTTGAGCTGGCTGGCGGAACAGGGGCACGAAGCCAATACCGCCATCCTTAATATCAATCAGGGCTCACCACTGCAGTGCCGGGATTACCTGGCTTCCGGCACAGACAGCCAGCGGCTGGGCCTGTTGCAGGACTTTGTGACGTTGTCGGCGCATCCTCAACGACTGTCACAACTGCAGTCCGCCTTGTTGGCGCAGCCGGTCACCTTGCACTGGCTGCATTTTCTGTTACAGGATGCGCTGCAACTGGCCCAGGGTCTGTCCCACTGGTTGCGGATGGAGGATTGTCGGGAGCTGAGCCGGCAATTGAGTGACCGGGGGAGCCATCGGCTACTGGTTGCCATCACCGGCTTGCGCCGGCTGGAGCAGGCGTTGACCCTGCCGACCGGACGTCCGCTGAATCGTTCCCTGCAACTCGGCCAGTGGCTGAACCAATGGATAATGAAAGGAGAGAAGTGTGCTGGTTGATTCTCACTGCCATATCGATCGTCTGGCATATGGTAAGAAACATGCCAATATCGCCGAAGTCATCAACAAGGCCGGGGCTCGTGGTGTTAACCATATGCTGTGCATCAGCGTGGGGCTGTCCTCGTTTCCGGCCATGCTCGAGACCATAGCACCCTATCCCCAGGTATTTGCCTCCTGCGGGGTGCACCCCCTGCATCAGAACGACGAGCGGTTCGATGCCACCCTGCTGCGCCAGCTTGCCGCCGACCCGGCGGTAGTGGCGATCGGCGAGACCGGCCTTGACTACTTCTATGCGCCGGAAACCAGAGATCTGCAACTGCCGGCCTTTGAACAGCATGTGGCAACGGCAGTCGAGCTCGACAAGCCACTGATCATTCATACCCGGGATGCCCAGCAGGACACCCTGGATATCCTGCGCCAGGGCCAGGCCCAACAGGTCGGCGGCGTTCTGCATTGCTTTACCGAGTCGCTGGCCATGGCCGAGGCGGCCATGGAGTTGGGGTTCTATATCTCTATTTCCGGTATCGTTACCTTTCGCAGTGCCGATGCCCTGCGGGAAGTGGTCAAGGCCCTCCCGCTGGAGCGCTTGTTGGTGGAGACCGACTCCCCCTGGCTGGCGCCGGTTCCCTTCAGAGGAGAAGAAAACGAGCCGGCTTATGTTCGCACCGTGGCCGAATATATCGCCCAACTGAAGGGGATCTCTCCGGAGCAGGTGGCAGAGCAGACCACCGCCAACTTCTTTGAGCTGTTTAAACTGGCCAAACCGGTCACCTCCTGATGGCATGAACAACGGAGAGCAGGGGAGGGTCCCATGCCTTCTTCCTGCTTTCCCGTTTCGTTAGTGATTGATTTCCCTTCCCTTGCTTCCTCCTCTATAGTAACTGTGTTTCATTTGTAGCCGATTTATCACAGGAACTTTCTATGTTGCTTGCCTGGCATCTCTGGCTGATCGCCGCCTTGATCTTGTTGTTGTTGGAGTTGCTGGGAACCGGCTTTTTTGCCTTTGCCCTGGGCCTGGCCGCCCTGGTCGCCATGATCTCGGCCCTGATGGGGCTGGAGGCGGCAGGCCAGTGGTTTACCTTCGCCATTGCCGCGGCCCTGATCGCTCCGGCACTCAAGGTATTATTTCGCCGGCTGGCGCCGTCACGGCGCAGCAGTGCCCTGGCCGGAGAGCGGGGAGAGCGGGAGGGAGAACTGGTACAGCTGGAAAACGGTGAATTCAGGCTGAAACTGGAAGGGGATCTGTTCCCCGTACGCAGTGAATCAAACCGGCCTCTGCTTGCCGGAGCCCGGGTCAAGGTGCGCCGTTTTGACGGTATCACCGCCTTAATCGACTGATTCTAATAATCGCTGAGGAGTGCGCAATGGATGCCATGCTACTGATCTCGCTGATCCTGACCGGATTGATACTGGCCTTGATCATCAAGGGGCTGATGATAGTGCAACAATCCGAGGCCGTGGTGATCGAACGCCTGGGAAGCTATAACAAGACCCTGAGCCCCGGTGTCAACTGGGTAATCCCCTTTATCGACAGGCCCAGGGCCATCAAGGTGCGCCGTTACCAGGCCATCGATGGTCAGAACGTGCCCGTAGTGCTGGAAGAAACACGCATCGATCGGCGGGAAACCGTACTCGACTTCCCCGGACAGGCGGTGATCACCGCCGACAATGTCAGCGTGACCGTTAACGGTGCCCTCTATTTTCAGGTGATTGACCCCGAGCGGGCGGTATACCAGACCGAAAACCTGATCCAGGCAATCGAGATCCTGGCCAAGACCTCCCTGCGTTCCGAAGTGGGCAAGATGGAACTCGACAAACTGTTCGAATCCCGCCAGGAGATCAATGACAAGTTGCAGCTGGTGATGGATGAGGCTGGCAATAAATGGGGGGTAAAGGTCACCCGGGTTGAAATCCAGGACATCAATATCCCGGTCGAAGTGGAGGACGCCATGCGCAAACAAATGGCCGCCGAGCGGGAACGGCGCGCCCTGGTATTGCGGGCCAGCGGTGAGCGGGAAGCCGCGATCGCGCAGGCCGAGGGGGAGAAACGTTCCAATATCCTGGTCGCGGAGGGTGAGAAAGAGGCCGCGATCCTGATGGCAGAAGGTCAGCGTCAGGCTATCGACAAGGTACTGGCGGCCGGCGGTGAACGGCTTGATCCCCAATTGGTCATCGGCTACCTGCTGGGCCTGGAATACCTGAAAACGCTGCCGGACATCGGCAAGGAGGGAGATCGAATCTTCCTGCCCTATGAAGCCAGCAGCGTGCTGGGCGCGGTGGGCAGCCTGGAAGCCTTGCTGAAAAACACGCAGAAGTAAGCCTGGGAATGGGGAGTAGGGAATGGGGGCCCCAATCCCTACTCCCATTTAATACGCACTGATATTTAACATAATGTAAATAGTGGCGAAGTTAACGCTCGACACACAGCAGCCAATAGCACAGCGACGAAAGCATGGCACACAGGCTCATGGTCATCACCATGTAGAGTGGTGAGCTGTCGGGCAGGATTGATACCAGGGCTCCGATCAGGGCGGCCAGGCCGAAGCGCAGCGTCCCGGCGAGGGAAGAGGCGGTGCCTGCCAGGTTGGGGTTAGCAGTCAACAGGCTGGCCATGGTATTGCTGCCGATAATGGAGATCACGCCCACGTAGAACATGATGGGCACCACCAACGACCAGAGACCCAAACCGAGCGCAGGGCCCACCGGCATCAGCAGGCCGGCACCCAGCTGAATAAACAGCCCGGCTCTCAACATATTCCGGGAACCCAGGCGACGTACCCATTTGCCGTTCAGGGTGGTGAACAGCATCAGGGTCAGCACATTGACCCCGAACAGATAGCCGGTCTGATGGGCTGGCAGGCCATACAGCTCGATATAGATAAAGGAGGCGCCTGTCAGGAAAGCGAACATACCGGCAAAGGAAAAGGCGCCGCACAGCATGAAGCCAATGGCTTGCCGTTCGGTCAGCAGCCGCAGATAACTGCGCAGCACTGCGGCCAGCCGAAGGGACTGGCGCCGCTCTGGTTCCAGGGTTTCCGGCAATCGCCAGGCGCAGGCCAGCATCACCAGCAAGGCGACCGCGGCCAATACCCAAAAGATGGAGCGCCAGCCAAACCAGTGGGTCAGATGGCCGCCAATCATGGGCGCCGCCAACGGCGCTATCGTCATCACCAGGGTGATGTAGGCCATGGTGCGGGCAAAGTCTTCTCGCTCAAACAGATCCCGCACCAGGGCCTGTACCACCACGGCCGAGGCGGCACCGGCAAAGCCCTGGGTAGCGCGGGCCAGGGTGAGCGCCTCGATACCCGCGGCCATGGCGCAGATCAGCGCGGTAACGGCAAACGCCAATATTCCCCCCAGCAGTACCGGACGCCGGCCCTTGGCATCGGACAGGGGGCCAAACAACAGCTGGCCGACGGCAAAGCCGGCGGTATATACCGCCAGGGTTGCCTGCACACTGTGGGAGTTGCTGGCGAGCGATTCGGCAATTGCGGGCATGGCCGGCAGATACATGTCGATGGCCAGGGGGGTGAGGGCGGAGACGGCGCCCAACAGTATGATGAGCGGCAGGGTGGAGGAAGATGACATTGATTGCGGATATTCCACTGGGTCGGCCAAGCGGCTCCATCGGCTTGCCGTCGACAAAAAAAGCCAGGTACAAAATCCGTGTACCTGGCCTAGGGGAATGGCTCATATGCTGAGCCGTGCGCTAGTGAGAAGTCACCAAAAAAGGTGCACTTCTGATTAACTATTAGTAGAAATACATGTTATTGCCAACTTATCAGGCAAAACCTGCTGTCTAAATAGTTATATTGGCACTTACCGTTGCTCGAACAACCATCCCCATTTGGCACTCTACAGCTTACCGCCTGACGTTCTCAGGCTCAACCTGCTCAGGGCACAAACACCGGATTCCAGGCCTGCCAGTCTTTGCGGGCTTCGGAATACAGGGTGAAACGGCTGCCGGCCGGCACCGCAGGCCCCGCATCGGGCGGGGTATTAAAGGCAATCCCCCCGGTGGCCAGGCTTTCCAGGCTGGCGAATTCAATTTCGGCCCCGGTAAAACCCAACTCAGCCCGTACCCCGGAAACATTCCAGAAGCGGCTGCCTTCGCGCACCAGGTGATGATAATCGGGGTCGATATCCAGGGCGATAGCCACATGGCTACCATCCCTGGCCAGGCCGATATGGGACACCTGACCGACCTTGACTCGCCGGAAATAGACTGGGCTACCGATATTGAGGTTATGGCTGTCGGCGCTGGTCAGGGTGATAAGCGTGCCCGAGGCGGGCGCCTGTTCGGTCAGGATAAAGGTCTCCCGGGGTTTGCCCTTACCCGGGCTGGCGGCGATAAAGGCTCCCCGCCAGATGCTATCCAGATTCCTGGCGCCGGACAGGGATAATGACAGGTTCTCCACTACAAACCGGCTGCCCTGGTTCAAAAACTGTGGGGCATAGCGGCCATCAATCTCGCCCATAAACTGCACCTGATCCAGATCCGATGACAGCCACAGTTGTTTGATCCTGCCGATTTCCAGCCCCAGGTGACGGATCGGGGCACCGGGCTTGATGCCCAGGCTGTGGTCGGCAATAAAGCTGACCGGAACCCGATGCGCCAGGGCTTCTTCCTGATCCGGGTAAAGCCAGTGAGCCTGTTTACGCAGCCGGGGATGGCGGTCGAAGGCAAGGCCGCCGGCCAGCAGGCGGGACAGGTTGGGCAGGATCACCCGTGCACCATCAAAGCCGACCTTGGCATCCAGCGCCGGCAGCCGCCAGAAGATGGCACGGGTATCCAGGCGATCCCGGTATTCAGGCTCAATCGCCAGTACCAGGCTTATCCCGCTCGCATGGGGCCGAATGGTTCGGATTTCACCGGCCTTTAGCCCCCTATGGTAGATGGGCGTCCCCACCTGCAGCCCGTCGGCATTGTCGGTTTCCAGCTTCCATTCGATAAAGGGGGCGATACGGCCGGCCGCCTGCTCATCGGCAAACAGACGATCACTGCTGCTGTCGGACAAGACCATGCCGATGCCGCCCTTAAGCCAGGTAGTGAGCGGTGCGGCCTGCACCGTCACCCCTTCGATGCCGGCTTGCACATGCAGCGGTGACAGTCGGTAAAAACGGGCCTTGGGCAGGAAGGACGCATACTGCTCCTCAATCGCCAGCCGCAGATGTGCCTGACCATCAGACTTCAGCCTGGCCTCTGCCACATAACCCACCGTTTGACCCTTGAAGACGATCGGCGCCTGCTCGCTGAGCCCGGCCAGGGTGTCGGTCTGCAGGGTGAGCAGATGGACGTTGTCCAGGTTGCCCTGGGTTACCCTGATGCTCTTGCTCGGTTCACCAGGCTCATAATCGAGCAGCAGACGGGGGCCGGAAAAAAGATCGGGCAGGTTTTCCAACAGACCGTCACCAAGGGCAGGACGCACCAACCGTAGGCGGCTGTTGTTGGTGATGCGGAATGCATGTTCGGGATCGATCAGGGCGCGCACATCCAGGCTGCCTTCGGCCCCCACATTGACGCGGGTGATGCGGCCGACTTCCAGGCCCCGGTAGTAAATGCCCATGCCGGTCTTGAGGGTAACGCCCTGATTCGTTTGCAGCTTGATGCGCACGCCACGACGGGCAGCATCCAGATTGGCATACAGGGTAAAGGTACTGCCGCTGTCCGCTTCGGGCGATTCGGCCGGCGCGTCGAAGGCAATGCCCCCGGCGAGCAGGGCGGCAACACTGGCCGTTTCCACCTCGATGCCGCCGGGACCGAGTTTGGCCTTGATACCACTGACATTCCAGAAGCGGCTGTTGGTGCGTACCAGGCTTTGGTAACCCGGCTCGATGTTGAGTTCGAGGATCACCCCGTCCTGCTCGTCCGACAGCTGCACATTATTGATATTGCCCACATTAACCCCCCGGAAATAGACCGGGGAGCCCACCGACAGGGAATCCAGATGACCCGTTTTCAGCCGGATCAACTTGCCGTCTATGCCATAGCCCACGGGAGCATTGTCCAGGGCCCGGTATTGCTTCATCTCACCCCCTTCCGCCTGCCCAGGCTGCATGCTGATATAGTTGCCCGAGACCAGGGCATCCAGGCCGGATATCTCGGTGAGCGACGCTTTGGGTCTGACCAGCCAGAACTGGGTATCCGAGGTCAGCAGGTGACGGGCATGATGATCGATGCGTACTTCTACGATAACGCCGCTGCCTGAATCGGCCAGCCATATGTCCTGTACCTGCCCGACTTCCACCCCCTGGTATTGCACCAGGGTCTTGTTCGGCACTATGCCGTTGGCCTTGTCGAAGTGAATTTCGATGGTTGTGCCCGCCTGGCTGAACTGCTGATAGAGGAAGCTGCCGGCCAGCAGGATCGCCAGCAGGGGCAGCAACCAGATAGGGGAAAAACGGTGATGTTTACGGATTACAGGTTCGGCACCTTGCATCAGGCTTCCTTGGACTCGTTATCGTTATCCTGATCCCACAACAGGCGGGTATCAAGGGACTTGGCAGCAAACAGGGTCAGCACCACCACACCACCAAAGGCGGTGGCCGCAGGCCCGGGAGTAACATTGAGCAACAGTCCCCTGTCGATGGCGGACATCATCAGGGCAATCACAAATAAATCGAGTATCGACCAACGACCGATAAACTCGATAAAGCGATACAGACGCATGGCGGCGGCCTGATTGAGCGGCCCACCGATCTTCAGGCGCAGGCAGATCCAGGACAGACCCAGGATCTTGAACAGAGGCACAATCACGCTGGCCACCAGCACTATGGTGGCGATGCCGGGCATGTCATTGCGGTAGAGGCTCATCACCCCGGAAAAGATGGTATCCGCATCCACGACGCCGAAGGCTTGTAACCGGGTGATCGGCAGCAGGTTGGCCGGCAGCATCAGGGCGCTCGCGGAAATCAGCCAGGCCCAGGTCCAGCTGAGTGAACGGGGAGTGCGCAGATGCAGATGAGCTCCGCAACGGGGACAGGCACTCAGCTCCCGCCAGCGCACCAGCTTATGACAACGGTGACAGCCAATCAAGGCGACATCATTCATTTTGACTGTCCTCTGCAGGGGGCGGCAAGGCGTCCAGGCGGCGCCAATAGATTTCCGGATCGTAGAGGCGGTGCACCAGGGTGATCAGCAGCATCAAGGCCACCAGTGGGACCAGTGCGGGTCCGAGGGTAAGATCGGCCACATCGATCAGCTTGAAAATAGCCACCATCAGGCTGATCACAAACACCTCCACCATGGACCACTCCCGGCAATGGTTGACCAGTACCAGCAGGCCGACCAGCATGCGTCGCGGCCAGATGTCGAGCGACAGCAGTATGATGCCGATGAAGAGTCCTAATGGCGCCAGCAGGCCACACCAGGCCACCAGGCCGCAGACGAACCAGTAATCCTGCCGCCACAGCAGGAGGATACCCTTGAGCATGGTCACGTCGATCATCTGGCCGGCCAGATAGAGCTGAAACAGGTTTTCCGCGACTGATGGCCACAACAACAGCAGCCCGGTGATGGCCAGTGCCAGGTGATGACGTCGGCTGGTCTGGCTGCCGGAAAAAAGGTGTTCGGCACAGCGGGGACAATAGCCGTCGGCCCGGGTATTAAGGGTTTCAATCATGACCACCAAGTCACAGCTTGGGCAGGTCATCACGCTGCGTTCGGGAGTTTCATTCATGGCACAAGATTACTGAGCAACACCAACTTTGCCAAGCACCACTTGCATTTAACAGTGAGGAATAATACTGTATTTATATACATGCCTTACCGGAGACCGAGATGGCCGTTACCCTGCAATACCTGGTAGTACGAAACGGGATAACAAAAATGACCTTTACCGATAAAAAAGAGGCGGATGCTTATGATCGCCTGCTTGATCTGGCGGATCAGATAGACGAGCTGCTGTCTACCGGCCCGGTTGAGCTGAATGAACAGGACAGGGAGAACCTGGCCCTGTTCCTGGCCCAGTCCCAGGACAGGCTCATCGGCTTGAGCAAGAAAAAGCCTGCCAGGACGAAGGAAAAATCACCAGACACCGTCAAGGCGGTCGCCTGAATCAGTAATACAGGGTTCGGTATAAACCGGGCTGGGCCAGCAGTTCGTGATGGGTACCGGCCTGGCTTATCCGTCCGTCTTCAAACACCAGTACCCGATCGGCCTGACGCACTGAACTCAGGCGGTGCGCCACTATCAGGGTGGTGCGCTGGTGCAGAAAACTGGCCAGGGCCTGATGCAATTTTTGCTCGGTTTCCGTGTCCAGGGCCGAGGTTGCCTCGTCCAGGATTACGATCGCCGGATCCTTCAGCACCATGCGGGCAATAGCCAGCCGTTGTTGCTGACCACCGGACAAACGGATGCCACGACGGCCGATCTCGGTATCCAGCCCCTGATCCATGGCGGCGACGACATCGTCCAGCTGGGCAACCCGCAGTGCCTGCCACAGCGCCGGATCCTCATGTTGGTCTCCGAGACAAAGGTTAGCCCTGACCGTATCGTTAAACAGCACAGGTTGTTGCAGCACACTCGCCACATGTTCCCTGATGGTGGCAAAACCGATGTCATCCGAACTCAGGTCACCGAAGCGGATTTCGCCTTTATCGGCAGGATACAGGCCGAGCAGCAACTGGATAAAGGTGGACTTGCCGCCACCACTGGCGCCCACCAGCGCAACCTTCTCGCCGGCGGCGATAGAGAGGCTGACATTATCCAGTACCTTGCGCTCGCCATTATAGGAAAAGCTCAGGTTGGATACCTCGATCGGCAGGGTGGTGACGCCTGCGAAGGGGTTGCTGCCGCCTTTTCTCTGAGGTTCTCCACCCAGACACAGCAGGCCGTTGATACGCTTGAGGGCGGCACTGGCTGCGTAAAAGGAATACTGCATGTTAAGCAGCTCCTGCACCGGTCCCATCATAAACCAGAGGTAGCTGAACACAGCGAAGATCTGGCCGACGGTCAGGTCCGTATAGAGCACCATGATCATGCCCACGGCGCGAAACAACTCGACCCCCGATAAAAACAGCAGGAAGCTGGCTCGCCCGGCGGCCTCGCTCTTCCAGGCATACTCGATGGCGGTATCCCTGACTCCCCGGGCACGATCGATGACCCGCAACAGATAATGCCGCTCCCGGTTGGCGGCACGGATTTCATGAATACCATCCAGGGTTTCCACCAGGGCCTGTTGGAACAGTTCGAAGGCGCTGTTTTCCTGGCGTTTCAAACGCTTGACCTTGGCACCGATGCGACTGGAGAAAAAGACCACGACCGGATTGAGCAGCAGGATAAACAATCCCAGCTGCCAGTTGATCAGCAGCAGGATGACGGCGGTGCCTACCACGCTCAGCAGGCTGATCAGCAGCCGGCTCAGGGTCTCTCCCAGAAATTTGTCCAGGGTTTCCACGTCGGTAACATAATGGGAGCTGACACTGCCGGCGCCGATGGCTTCGAAAGAGCGCAGCGAGGTCTTCATCAGCTGCCGGGCCAGCCGCCGACGGATCTGAAAGGTCAAATGTTTGGCCACCCGGGCAAAGTGACGCCCCTGGATAATGTTGAATACCAGTGCCAGGCTGCGCAGCAACAGGGTGATCGCCAGCACTGCCAGTATATAGCCCACCCCGGTCTGCCAAGGGGTCGGCAGCAGATGGTCCAGGCCGGCAAGCAGGGTGCCCGGCGTGTCGAGCAGCACTTCATCGACCAGCAGGGGCATCAGCAGGGGGACGGGCACCGCCAACAGGGTGCCGATCAAGGCAACCAGGTGGGCATAGATCAGTATTTTTCGGTGGCGCTTCATCATGCGCACCAGATCAGACCACTGTAAAACCGGCAGCATGAGGTTTTTTTTATCCATCAATCACCATATCTGGTTTTCATTTTGGCAAAGGGCAGGTAAGTTAGGCGAAAATTAATGACTGCATTCCCTTATGACTGAAAAATCTGCATTTTACCAAAGCCTTACCCAACAGGCATTAGCCTTGTGTGATGGTGAGCCCAATCGGATTGCCAAACTCGCCAACTTGTCGGCCCTGCTCAACCTGGCCCTGGACGATATCAACTGGGTCGGTTTCTATTTACGGGAACAGGACAGCCTGGTGCTGGGCCCTTTCCAGGGGAAACCCGCCTGTGTCCGTATTCCCATGGGTAAAGGCGTCTGTGGCAGCGCCGCCGCCTCAGGCCGCATCCAGCGCATCGCCAATGTACATGAATTTGCCGGTCATATCGCTTGTGATGGTGCGAGCAATGCAGAAATCGTATTGCCGCTGGGGCAGGGTGACGAGGTCTGGGGGGTGCTGGATATAGACAGTCCCAGTTATGGCCGTTTTGATGAGCAGGACGAAACGGGACTGGCACAATTAGTGACACAAGTATTACCCCTTCTGTAACCCGGGGGTCGCTTTTACCGGCGCTCCCTTTATAATAACAAGGTTAGGTTGGGCACCACGCCCACAGGTCTGAATCCAAGGTATTACATGGAAAACACTGAAAAACTGAAAAACAGTAAAGAAGTCATCGCCTATCTGGCAGAACTTTTCCCCCATTGCTTTATTGCCGCCGGTGAAGCCAAGCCGTTGAAGATTGGTATCTTCCAGGACTTGGCCGAGCGTCTGGCAGACGATCCCAAGGTATCGAAAACCCTGCTGCGTACTGCCTTGCGCCAGTATACATCCAGCTGGCGTTACCTGCATGGGCTTAAGGCCGGCATGAACCGGGTGGATCTCGATGGCCAGCCTTGTGGGGAGTTGACCCAGGAACATATAGACCATGCCAAGGGCGCCCTGAAGGAAAGCAAGGAAAAAGTCTTCGGAGCCCGCAAAAATGACAAGCCGGCCGTTAAAAAGGCCCGTCCCAAGCCACGCAAGGTTGATCCCGCGAACTTGAGTGTGGAACAGAATGTCAAAGTCGTATTGGGTAAGTCTCCGGTACCCGCTACCATCAAAGAAGTGACCCGGGACGATGTCCAGGTAGAGCTCAGAACCGGCCTGTCGGTCCGAGTCAAATTTGATCATCTTATTCTCTAAGGAGTAGGGTTTGAGCAGTCATGTAATTCGCTTGTCCCTGGTTGCTGCCGGCATCATGGCGGCGGGCATGGTGGCGGCAGTGCCCGCTACCTATGATATCTCCGCCATTCCTAGCCTGGCGCCGGAAACACAGCATTCGGCCGCCAGCAAGCGGATTACCGCGTTGTTTACCCGTTCCCACTATCAGCAGTTTCAACTTAACGACGCCTTCTCCGAAGAGATTTTCAACCGTTATGTTGAAAGCCTGGATTTCAGTAAAAATATTTTTACCCAGGCAGATATAGCGCGTTTCAAGCGCTATGAGCACCTTTTTGACGACACGCTGCGGGCAGGAAGGCTGGAGCCTGCATTTGAAATGTACAACGAAAGTCTCAAGCGGCGTTACGAACGCCTGGTGTATGCGCTTTCTCTGCTCGATACGCCCATGACTTTTGACGGGGATGACAGCTACCAGTTTGATCGCAGCGAGGCAGACTGGCCGAAAGACAGGGCCGAGCTGGACCGGCTGTGGTATTCCCGGGTCAAGTATGATGCCCTGAGTCTGACCCTGGCCGACAAGGACTGGGATGAAGTCAAGGAAACACTGACCAAGCGCTATAATAACGCCATCAAACGCCTGACCCAGAGTGAAAGCGAAGATGCCTTCCAGGGATTCGCCAATGCTTTTGCCCGAGCCATCGAACCCCATACCAGTTATCTCAGTCCGCGTAACGCCGAGCGTTTTGAAACCGAGATGAACCTGTCCCTCGAAGGGATTGGGGCCGTATTGCAGGCCGAAGACGACTATACGGTGATCCGCTCGCTGGTGCCTGGCGGCCCTGCCGCCAAATCCAACGAGTTGCAGCCGGACGATCGCATTATCGGGGTGGGCCAGCATGCCGAGGAAATTACCGATGTGATTGGCTGGCGCCTGGATGAAGTGGTGGATCTGATCAAGGGTCCCAAGGGCACCAAGGTCTGGCTGCAGATCCAACGGGGACAGGCTGCCACCGTCCCTCCCAGGGTCATCGAACTGACCCGCGATACCGTGCGCCTTGAGGACAGGGCCGCCAGCGGCGAGGTTGTGGAGGTAGAGGGTAACCGGATAGGGGTGGTGAATATCCCCAGTTTCTATGTCAACCTGAGTGTGGATGTAGCCAAGGAGATAGAGAAGCTCAAGGCCGAAAACATCAGCGGCCTGGTTATCGATCTGCGGTCCAACGGCGGCGGCGCCCTGACCGAAGCCTCGACCCTGACCGGACTCTTTATCGACAGTGGACCTGTGGTGCAGATCCGTGATGGATTGGGCCGTATCTCGGTGAACAGCGATGATGACAATCAGCTGGCATATTCCGGTCCTATGACGGTACTGGTTGATCGCTATTCGGCCTCGGCTTCCGAAATTTTTGCCGCGGCCATGAAGGATTACGGCCGCGCCCTGATCCTGGGCGAGAATACCTTCGGCAAGGGCACGGTACAGCAGCACAGAAGCCTGTCGCGCATCTATGATCTGTACGAAAATCCCATGGGTTTCATCCAGTTTACCATTGCCAAGTTTTATCGCATCAACGGCGGCAGCACCCAGAACAAGGGGGTGGCGCCGGATATTCCGTTTCCGACCGCGATAGAAGCGGAAGAAAGCGGGGAGAGCATGGAAAAAAATGCGCTGCCTTGGGATCAAATTTCCAGCCTGAATTTCAGTAAGGTCAATGATCTTAAGCCGCTGTTGAACAAGCTGCGCACCCGTCACCAGGCGCGTATCGAAACAGATCCTGAATTCACCTATATCTTCGACGATATCAAGGAATTCAAACGGCTAAAGGATCAGGATTCGATTTCGCTCAACCTGGCCAAGCGCAAGGCCGAACTGGATGAGCAGGATGCCAAGTCCCTGGCCCGGCTCAACGACCGCCTGGCCCGTGCCGGACAACAGCCGGTCGCGTCTCTGGATGACGCCCCGGCCGATTTTGAAGCGGAAGACAGCTATCTGAAAGAAGCCGCCCGGATCACCGCCGATCTGGCGAAGCTGGTCGGTTAATTCTTCACAACCCGGATATCGTCAATATCCGGGTTTTCTTTTTAAAGCCCACCTGACTTTAACGAGATCCCCACTTATGAGCCAGAATAAGCCCCAAACACAATATCGAGACGATTATCAGCCGCCGCTCTACTGGATAGATACCCTGGATCTGGATATTGATCTGGACGACAGCCAGACCGAGGTCGTGGCCATCAGCCGGGTGCGACGTAATGGCGACCATAACGAGCCCCTGGTGCTCGATGGCGAGCAGCTGGACTTGCTGGACGTGGCCATCAATGGCCTGGCGACCGAGCAGTATGAGCAGAACGATGACAAACTTGTCCTGCCTTCCGTTCCACAGGAATTCGTGCTGACCATCAAGACCCGCATCAATCCGGCTGCCAATACTGCCCTTGAGGGCCTCTACAAGTCCGGTGATGCCTACTGTACCCAATGCGAAGCCCAAGGCTTCAGGCGGATTACCTATTACCTGGACCGGCCCGACATCCTGGCCCGATTCAGCACCCGGATCACCGCCGATAAACAGGCCTGTCCCTATCTGTTGTCCAATGGCAACAAGGTGGGGCAGGGGAATCTGGAGAATGGCCGGCACTGGGTGCAGTGGCAGGATCCTTATCCCAAACCGGCCTATCTGTTTGCCCTGGTCGCCGGTGATTTCGACCTGTTGCAAGACACGTTCACCACCCGCAGCGGCCGTCGTGTGGCCCTGGAGATCTTTGTCAACAAGGGCAATCTGCACCGGGCCGGGCACGCCATGGACAGCCTCAAGGCCTCGATGCAGTGGGACGAAGAGCGCTGTAACCTGGAATACGATCTCGACATCTATATGATAGTGGCGGTGGATTTCTTCAACATGGGCGCCATGGAAAACAAGGGCCTGAATGTATTCAACGACAAATTCGTGCTGGCCGACGCCAATACCGCTACCGATGATGATTATCTCGATATCGAGCGGGTCATTGGTCATGAATATTTTCACAACTGGACCGGCAACCGGGTTACCTGCCGGGACTGGTTTCAACTGTCCTTGAAGGAAGGGCTAACCGTATTCAGGGATCAGGAGTTCTCCTCGGATCTGGGCTCCCGTAGTGTCAATCGTATCCGCAATGTGCGCATTATCCGCGGTCCCCAGTTTGCCGAGGACGCCGGCCCCATGGCGCACCCGATTCGTCCGGATGCGGTGATCGAAATGAACAACTTCTACACCCTGACTGTGTACGAAAAGGGCTCGGAAGTGATCCGCATGCTGCACACCCTGCTCGGCGAGCGAGATTTCCAGAGCGGGCTCAGCCTGTATCTGCGCCGCCATGATGGCCAGGCTGCAACCTGTGACGACTTCATCGCCGCCATGAGCGAGGCCAGCGGCCGGGACCTGTCCCGGTTCCAGCGCTGGTATGCCCAGTCGGGCACCCCGGTGTTGACGGTGCGTGACCACTACGATGCCGCTACCGGCCGTTATCAGCTGCAGGTAAAACAACACACGCCACCGACAGCGGATCAAAAAGAAAAACTGCCGCTGCATATTCCCTTGAGTATGGCGCTCTATAGCGAACAGGGTGACGCCATTCCCCTGATATGCCAGGGGCAGCCGCGGGCAGCGGTGCTGGATGTACTGGACGCCGAGCACTGCTTTGTGTTCGAGCAGGTACCCAGCCGTCCGGTACCCGCCCTGTTGCAGGGGTTCTCGGCTCCGGTCAAGCTTGACTATCC
The DNA here is from genome assembly GCF_003075035.1 of Zobellella maritima. Taxonomy (GTDB): domain Bacteria; phylum Pseudomonadota; class Gammaproteobacteria; order Enterobacterales; family Aeromonadaceae; genus Oceanimonas; species Oceanimonas maritima. Next base: position 982,356 of record NZ_QCZE01000001.1, read on the forward strand.
TTATACGGATAAACAACTGGCGTTGCTGGCCAAGTGCAGCAATGATGAGTTTGTGCGCTGGGATGCGGTCCAGATGCTGATCAACCAGGCGGTGAAAGACAACATGGCCGCTGCCTCGCAACAGCTGGTGCTGCCCCAAACCCTGGTTGAAGTGTTCCGTACCCTGCTCGAGGACGAGGAGCTGGATCCGGCACTGCAGGCGGAGATGCTGACGCTGCCCAGCGTCAGTAGCCTGATTGAATTGTTCGAGCAGGTGGATATCGATGCTCTGGCGCGAGTACGACAGCACCTGCTCCGGGAGCTGGCCAAGGCCCTGCAGCCCTTGTGGGCCCAGACCTATGCCCGCTTGCAGACTCCCGAATACCGCATCCTGCACCAGGATATGGCCAAACGGGCATTGAAAAATGTCGCCCTGGGCTACCTTGCCGAGGCCGGTGAGGAAGAGTTGATCGAGCGTCAATATCGACAGGCCAACAACATGACCGACACCCTGGCCGCCCTTGGTGCGGCCAACAGGGCGGGTCTGACTTGCCGTGCACCATTGATGGCCGACTTTGAAGCCAAGTGGCGCCAGGACGGCCTGGTACTGGACAACTGGTTCCGTCTGCAGGCCACGGCGCCTGCCGAGGATACCCTGGAAAATGTCGGCAGGCTGATGCAGCACCCTACCTTCAGCCTGAACAACCCTAACCGTGTGCGTGCCTTGATCGGCGCCTTCTGTAGCGCCAACCCGGTGCATTTTCACCGTCCCGATGGGGCCGGTTACGACTTGCTGGTATCCGTACTGGAGCAGCTGAACAGCAGCAACCCTCAGTTGGCTTCCCGACTGTTGACGCCATTGATTCAGTTTGCCCGCTTCGATGCGCCACGTCAGCAATTAATGCGGTCCCGCCTGCAGCAACTGATGGATAAAACGGATCTGGCCCGGGACCTGTTCGAGAAGATCAGCAAGGCCCTGGCATAAGCGGCATTGCCGGTTCCTGACAGGCATCGGCATTCGCCCGCGCATATAAAAAAGCCCCAAACCGGGGCTTTTTTGCATTATTTATCGATTAAATTTAAATAGTTAATATTCAATACGATTAATTATTCAAGGTAGAAGAGAAACAATTCAAACGTAATCAGCACATTGTTTTGTTAAACCCATTGTTGTCATTGATTATATTCCGCTCACAAGTGACCTGCTCGATATTTTTAGATATTTTATAACGGGTTTACTCGCATTATTATTACCCCGGGCTTACACTGTTTTCGTCCCATTGGGGCTAGTCACACCCCATGGTTATAGCCTGTACCCGAGGAAAATCGCGCCATGACTTTTAGAGACGCAGCAGCATCCGTTCTGCTTGAAAACGTCAACCAGCTTATTGAAAAGAAGTTTCCTGATAACCTGTCTCCCCTGGTCAATACCTTTGTTGCCAAGCTCTATGGTGGCATGACCCATGATGATCTGAATCACCGTAATGACAGCGATCTCTACGGTGCCGCCATCAGCCTGTGGAATGCCTTTGAAACCCGTCCCGATCAAGAACCCTATGTACGGGTCTATAATCCCGAGCTGTCCCGCCATGGCTGGCAATCCCCCCATACCATAGTCGAGCTGATCCTCAAGGATGCCCCTTTCCTGGTAGATTCGATTCGCATGGCCCTGAGCCGACTGGGGATCACCGCACACCTGATGTTGCACCAGCCCATGCACCTGCAACGGGATGAAGAAGGGCGTCTGCAGCAATTTCTGAGCAGCAAGGACAAGCTACCCCAGAAACGCGCCGAAACGGCCTTCCTGATCGAGATAGACCGGCAGACCAAGGAAGAATCAAGGGAAACGCTGCGCAGTGAATTGTTGTCCGTGGTGCGGGAGGTGGCGTTGGCGGTCGGAGACTGGCAGCCGATGAAAGCCCAGTTACAATCGGTGATCGATGAATTGCCGAAGCAGACCAAGAAGGCCGACCCGGAAGCACTGAAAGAAACCCTGTCATTTCTAAGCTGGGTGGCGGATCACAATTTTACCCTGATGGGCTATCGTCGCTATCATGTTTCCGCCATCGAGGGTGACTATGAATTACGGCCCGAGGTCGAGTCCAGCCTGGGTATCATGAGAAACGCGCCCCATACGGATGCACTGAAACTGAGCAGCCTGACGGACGCCGGCCGGCAGGCCGCCTTCAGCCAGGACATGCTGGTACTAACCAAGACCAATCATAAATCCCGGGTGCACAGGCCCGCTTATATCGACTACATCGGAGTGAAACGCTTCGATAAAGATGGCAAGGTGATCGGTGAAGATCGTTTTATCGGCCTGTATGCGTCCAGCATCTATAACACCAGCGCCATGCAGATCCCGCTGATCGGCGCCAAGCTGAAGCGTATCATCGACGCTTCCGGCCTTGAAGTCGGCTCCCATGCCTATAAGGCCCTGCTCAATATCCTTGAAACCTATCCACGGGATGAGCTGATCCAGGCCAGTGAAGATGAAGTGCTGGAAATCGGCATGGGGGTACTGGGCATGCAGGAACGGGACAAGCTCCGGCTGTTTGTCCGCCGGGATGTCTTCGGGCGCTTTTTCTCCTGCATGGTCTATGTCACCAAAGAGCGCTACAACACGGCCCTGCGGGAAAAAACCCAGCAAATCCTGCAACGCTATTTCGGCTCGGATGAGCAGGTGGAATTTACTACCTATTTCTCCGAAGGCGTACTGGCGCGTACCCATTACCTTATCCGGGTACAAAATAATTCCATGGATATAGATGTGAACGAAATCCAAGCCAACCTCAACGAAGCCGCCCGCAGCTGGGAGGACAAACTGGAAAGCGCCCTGTCCGCCAGCTACGGTGAGGCCGAAGGCAATCATCTCAAGCATAAATACCGTAATGCGTTTCCCCGCTCCTATACCGAACAGGTGATGCCGGGCTCGACGGTCGCCGATATCGAAAAGCTGGAAGCCCTCAACGATCAGAACCAGTTGGGTATGCTGTTCTATCGCGCTCAGGAAGAAGAGCGGGATTCCAGTCGGGTACGGCTCAAGCTGTACCACAGGGCCGAGCCCATCCACCTGTCCGACGTCTTGCCCATGCTTGAAAATATGGGGTTGAGGGTCATCGGTGAGACCCCCTATGAAATTACCTGTCCGTCAGAGACCTTCTGGATCCTGGACTTCTCCATGCTCTATACCGGCCAGCCCCTGGATCTGGATGCCAGCCAGGAGCGATTCCAGAAAGCCTTCGCCCAGGTCTGGAACAACGAGCTGGAAAATGACGGTTTTAACCGACTGGTCCTGGAAGCCAGCTTGACCGGCCGGGAAGTCAGCGTCCTGCGTGCCTATGCCAAGTACATGCGTCAGACCGGTGTCACCTTCAGCCAAAGCTATATTGAGGAAACCCTGTCCCGTTACCCGCAACTGGCGGCCCAGCTGTTCGGCCTGTTCCAGCGCCGGCTATCGCCCCGCCTGAAGCAGGATCCCAAGCAGATGCAGAAACTGCATCAGCAGCTGATCGAGCAACTGGATCAGGTGGCGAACCTGGATGATGACCGTATCATCCGCCGCTATATGGAAATGATAGAGGCCACCCTCAGGACCAACTTCTATCAGTACGCGGCCGATGGCAGCGAGAAGCCTTATATTTCCTTCAAGATGGCGCCGGACTCCATCAGCGACATGCCGTTGCCGCTGCCCAAGTTCGAGATCTTCGTCTACTCGCCACGGGTGGAAGGGGTACATTTACGCTGGGGCAAGGTAGCCCGGGGCGGGCTGCGCTGGTCCGATCGCCGGGAAGATTTCCGTACCGAGGTGCTGGGCCTGGTGAAGGCGCAGCAGGTCAAGAATACCGTGATTGTTCCGGTCGGTGCCAAAGGGGGCTTTGTCTGCAAGCAGCTGCCCGAAGGAGACAGGGCCGCCTTCCTGAAGGAAGGCCAGGCCTGCTACCGGTTGTTTATTCGCGGCTTGCTGGATGTGACCGACAACATCATCAAGGGTGAGGTTATCCCGCCGAAACAGGTGGTCCGCCATGATGAGGATGACTATTATCTGGTGGTCGCCGCCGATAAAGGGACGGCGACCTTCTCCGACATCGCCAACGAAATCAGTGCCGAATACGGGCACTGGCTGGGTGATGCCTTCGCCTCCGGTGGTTCGGTCGGTTACGATCACAAGAAAATGGGGATCACCGCGAGGGGCGCATGGGAGTCCGTCAAGCGCCACTTCCGTGAACTGGATATCGACTGCCAGCAGAGCGAATTCACCTGTGTCGGCGTGGGCGACATGGCCGGCGACGTGTTCGGCAACGGCATGCTGCTGTCCAAGCACATCCGCCTGGTCGGTGCCTTCAACCATATGCACATCTTCATCGACCCCGAGCCCGATGCGGCCAGCACCTTCAAGGAGCGGGAGCGGCTGTTCAACCTGGCTGGCTCCAGCTGGGATGACTATGACAGGTCGCTGATTTCCGAAGGCGGCGGCATCTTCCTGCGCTCGGCCAAGTCCATCAAGCTCAGCCCGCAGATGAAAAAACTGCTGGGTACCCAGAAGGCCAGCCTGACACCGACCGAGGTCATCCGCCAGCTGCTGACGGCCGAAGTTGATCTATTGTGGAACGGCGGCATAGGTACCTATATCAAGTCTGTCGGTGAAAACAACAGCGAGGTAGGTGACCGCGCCAACGATGCGGTTCGGGTCAATGGTAGAGAGGTGCGAGCCAGAATTGTCGGTGAAGGCGGCAACCTGGGTTGTACCCAACTGGGTCGGATTGAATATGCCGCCAATGGCGGTCGCATCAATACCGATTTTACCGACAACGTGGGCGGGGTGGACTGCTCCGATAACGAAGTCAACATCAAGATCATGCTCAATGCCCTGGTTGATAAGGGCGAGCTGACCATGAAGCACCGTAATCAGCTGCTCTATGATATGACTCAGGACGTGGCCAAGATAGTACTGACCAACGCCTATCGCCAGTCACAGACCATTTCGGTTACCGCCCATCACAGTGGTTCCCAGCTGAAAGAGCATCAGCGCTTTATGCAATGGCTGGAGCGCGAAGGCAAGCTGGATCGCAACCTGGAACATCTGCCCAGCGATGAAGAGCTGACCGAGCGCCTGGCATCCGGGCGGGGCCTGACCCGGCCAGAGCTGGCCGTCCTGGTGGCCTATGGCAAGATGGTATTGAAGGAAATGCTCAATATCCCCGAGCTGACCGAAAATACCTATATTGCCAAGCTGTTGCCGGTCAGCATGCCCAAGCCGTTGGTCGAACGTTTTGGTGATGCCCTGATGACACATCCGCTGCGTGGGGAAATTATCGCCACCCGGCTGGCCAATATGATGGTCGACGACATGGGCTTTAACTTCGCCAACCGGATGCTGGACGAAACCGGTGCGACCATCGCCGATATCGCCATCAACTATGTTATCGCCCGGGATATCTTCGGCATGAATGACCTGATGCGGGACATAGAAGCACTGGACAACCAGGTTTCGGCCGAGCTGCAGCTGGACATGTTCTACCAGACCCGCCGCATGGTCCGCCGCGCCACCCGCTGGCTGCTGCGTTCCCGCAACCGGAATATGGGCATTGAAGAGACCATTGCTCAGTTCGGCCCCGCCTATGCGACCTTGAGCGAGCGCCTGTATGAAGTCATGGTGCCGTCCGAGGTGGTTGAACACAAGGCTGCCGTTGCCAGGCTGGAAGAGCGGGGCGTTCCCACCTCGGTAGCGAGCCGCGTCGGCCATATGAGCAGCCTGTTTTCGGCTCTGGACCTGGCCCAGGTGGCGGCAGAGCACGAGCGGGATATCTGCGTGGTTGCCGAGCTGTATTTCCACATGGGGGCCAAACTGGATCTGCACTGGTTCCTGGATCAGATCAACCAGCAGGCGGTGGGCAACCACTGGCAGGCACTGGCCCGGGCGGCCTTCCGGGAAGAGCTGGATTACCAGCAGCGCAGCCTGACGTCGGTTATCCTGAAAAGCTGTAAAGCCAAGGGTGAATGCGCTATTATGCTCGACCAGTGGCTGAATGAGCATGAACAACTGCTGAACCGTTGGCAGCAATTGCTGGCCGACTTCAAAACCTCGGGTAGCCATGAGTTTGCCAAATTCTCGGTTGCCCTGCGGGAGTTGAACCTGCTCAATCTGAATTGTCTTAACGCTGTCTGAACAGCGTAAGCACAAAAGCCCCGGCCATGACCGGGGCTTTTTTATGAGGAAAATAAGCGTGTATTCACTGGCTAAAGCGGCTCTTTTTCAATGCGACCCGGAAAAATCCCACGAACTGACCTTAAGCTTGCTGGCCAAGACCCAGCATACCCCCCTGGCGGCCCTGTACCGCCGCCCCATCATTAATAATCCTGTTTCTGTTATGGGGCTGAATTTTGCCAATCCGGTCGGCTTGGCGGCAGGCCTGGACAAGGACGGGGAATGTATTGATGCCTTTGCCGCCATGGGCTTTGGTTTTATCGAGATAGGTACGGTAACGCCTCGTCCTCAGGCCGGTAATGACAAGCCCAGGCTGTTCAGGGTCAAGCCTGCCGAGGCCATTATTAACCGCATGGGCTTTAATAATAAAGGCATAGATAACCTGATCGAGAATGTCAAAAAGGCGCGTTATAACGGAATTCTGGGGATCAATATCGGTAAAAACAAAGATACCCCGATAGAGCATGGCAAGGACGATTATCTGATCTGCATGGAAAAAGCCTATGCCCATGCCAGCTATATTACCGTGAATATCTCGTCGCCCAATACCCCTGATCTGCGCTCATTACAGTATGGGGATGCGCTGGATGATTTGCTCTCGTCGTTGAAAGAAAAGCAGGCTGTTTTGGCTGCAACCCAGAATAAATATGTGCCTCTGGTCGTTAAAATAGCACCGGATCTGTCGTCGGCCGAGACCGAGCAGATTGCTGACAGCCTGGTGCGCTTTAATATCGATGGCGTGATCGCCACCAATACCACCCTGGAGCGCGGCTTGATCTTCGATCTGCCCCACGCCCACGAAGCGGGTGGCCTGAGTGGGCGGCCGGTACAGAATAAAAGTACCCAGGTCATTCGCGAGCTGGCCGGATACCTGGATGGCAAGCTGCCGATTATCGGGGTAGGGGGTATAGATTCATTAACGGCGGCAAGAGAAAAGGTAGCGGCGGGCGCCAGTCTGGTGCAGCTGTATTCCGGTTTTATTTACCATGGGCCCGGCCTGGTTCATACCCTGGCGAGACACCTTTAAGTTAATCTGTGAACTAAATATTTGCCCCTGACCTTAAAATAAAATATATATGAGAGGGTTAGGGGTATATTTTTAATGACTTGAAGGCGACATCTGGATGCTGCTACAACCGAACGATAGTTGGCGCTGGTTTTTCGGAGAGGAACGGCGCCTGATGCTGGATCTGGGTGAAGAGATGCTCTTTGCCACCGGCTATTTGAAAAAACACCTGGTTTGTGGTGATAATTCAACCATGGGCTTTTCCGTTGAGGATACCGGGCTCTATTACATCTTTCTCGACAAGCTTGCCAATCTGGGCTCGGCGGCACAAAGGGTTCAAATGGCACTTAATGGTGTGGCGGTTGCCCGGTTTTATAAGCCATTGATGCCCCAGAGCTGGTTCTTTGTGCCTCAGGCCGACTACCACCAGCCTCAGCTGGGTGAGGTAATCGCGCTTGAGTGCGATAGTGGCCGGCTGACCATGATGGTGGTGGAAACCTCGCCCTCGGCTTCTGTGTGTATTTCACTCTCGGCACAGACCGAGCTGAACGAGACAAAGTCACTACCGACCTTTGGCGCCATTAAGGTCATGAACGATCGGCTGATCAGCCTGGACTGGGAAGAACAAAGGTTGGAAATGGACAGCAGAAGGGCTGGATGAAGGAATATTCAGGAAGATCTGAAACACCGATAGCAGGTGAGTATTCGGACTAGATGGAAATTTTCGGGCAGGGTAGGGTGTTAATCGAAGCGGTACATCAAGTTGATTGCGCAAGCAAGACAAGAGATTTAACCGACGCCTTACATGCTGTTACACCAAGTTGGTTGCGGGAGCCGGATTTGAACCGACGACCTTCGGGTTATGAGCCCGACGAGCTACCAGGCTGCTCCATCCCGCGTCCGATACTTAACGTCTACTTACACACACTATTACTTTGTTACATCAAGTTGGTTGCGGGAGCCGGATTTGAACCGACGACCTTCGGGTTATGAGCCCGACGAGCTACCAGGCTGCTCCATCCCGCGTCCGATACTTAACGTCT
>NZ_QCZE01000001.1:990601-1860658 GCF_003075035.1 Zobellella maritima
ACTTACACACACTATTACTTTGTTACATCAAGTTGGTTGCGGGAGCCGGATTTGAACCGACGACCTTCGGGTTATGAGCCCGACGAGCTACCAGGCTGCTCCATCCCGCGTCCGATACTTAACGTCTTACTTACACACTATATTACTGCAACCCTGAGCCGGTTGCACGAGTAGGGCAGGGGAGTTAACCGACGCCTTACACGCTGTTTTACGCAATACATCAATGTTGGTTGCGGGAGCCGGATTTGAACCGACGACCTTCGGGTTATGAGCCCGACGAGCTACCAGACTGCTCCATCCCGCGTCCTCAGGCTGCGTATACTAGTGATCGGCATCACCGAATGCAAGGCCTTTACCTGGCATTGGATTTGTTCGAGTAATAAAAGTGCAATCTGCTTATCTTCTGGACAAGGCCGCCAATTCTTACAGACTGCCGGTGCTTTAAGGTATAATACCGGCCTCTTTTGCCAAACAAACCTGACTATGCTGCCGTTTTTTGCTACCTGCCCCAAGGGCCTCGAATCCTTATTAACCGACGAATTACAACACCTGGGAGCGCTCGAACTCCAGGAAACCGTTGCCGGTGTTGCCTTCAAGGGCAGCCTGGAGACCGCCTACCGGGCCTGTCTCTGGTCACGGCTGGCATCCCGTATTATGTTGCAGCTGGCCGACTTTACCATGCGCAGCGACATGGACCTGTATCTGGGTGCGGCCAATGTGGAATGGGAACAGCATATTCAGCCCGGACAGACCTTTTCGGTGGATTTCTCCGGTGGTAATAACGAAATCACCAACACCCAGTATGGCGCCCTGCGGATCAAGGATGCCATCGTCGACCGCCTGAACCGACTCAGGGGCGAGCGTCCGAACGTCGACAAACGACTGCCCGATGTCCGTATCCTGGCCCATTTAAAGCGTAACCAGCTCAGCGTTACCCTGGATCTGTCAGGACCTGCCCTGCACCAACGCGGCTATCGCCAGCAGGCGGGGGAGGCACCATTAAAAGAGAACCTGGCGGCCGCCATTTTATTGCGCAGCGGCTGGGATAAAAGCTCCCCCCTGGTCGATCCCATGTGCGGCTCCGGCACCCTGCTGATAGAAGCCGCCTTGATGGCCGCCGATCAGGCGCCGGGCCTGCTGCGTCGGCGCTTTGGTTTTAACGCCTGGTCCGGCCATGACGATGCCCTGTGGCAGACGGTCAAGGCCGAAGCCAGTGTGCGCGCCACCCGGGGTTTGAAACAGTGCACTACTACCCTGTATGGTTTCGACCAGGATCCCCGGGTGTTGGGTTTTGCACGCGAAAACGCCGAGGCCGCCGGTGTAGCACAGCTGCTCCAGGTTGAGCGCGGTGCGGTCACCGAGCTGACCAACCCCAGCGAACAAGCTGGCTGGCTGATATCCAACCCCCCCTACGGTGAACGGCTGAGTGACTTCCCTTCCTTATTGGGCTTGCATCAGACCCTGGGAGAAAAGCTACGGGATCAGTTCAAGGGCTGGCATGTCAGCCTGATCTCCAGTTCTCCCGAGTTGCTCAGTTGCCTGCGGCTGCGACCGGAAAAACAATACCGGCTGTTTAACGGCGCCCTGGCCTGTGAGCTGAGGAACTACCGTATCGCCGAAGACGCCAGGCCGGCACGGCCGGTAGCGGAAGATTTTGCCAACCGCCTGGCCAAGAACATCAAGGCGCTGGAAAAATGGGCCGGCAAAGAATCCATCGATTGCTACCGGCTCTATGATGCGGACCTGCCGGAATACAATGCCGCCATCGACCGCTATCGGGAATATCTGGTCATTCAGGAATATGCTGCGCCCAAGACCATTCCCGCGCACAAGGCCCAGGCCCGCTTCTTTGATCTGGTACAGGCCACCATGGCGGTAACCGGGGTGAGCGGCGACAGAGTGGTGCTCAAGGTACGGGCCCGGCAGAAGGGCAGCGAACAGTATGAACGGCTCGATCGTCGCGACCAATGGCTGGAGGTACAGGAACACAATGCCCGCCTACTGGTGAACCTGCATGACTATCTGGATACCGGCCTGTTCCTGGATCACAGACCCATCCGCAAACAGCTGGGTGAGCTGGCCCGGGGCAAGGACGTGCTTAACCTGTTCGCCTATACCGGCACCGCAACCGTGCACGCCGCCCTGGGTGGCGCCAAAACTACCACCACTGTGGACATGTCCAAGACCTATCTGGCCTGGGCCGAGCGTAACCTGCGGCTTAATGGCCTGGGTGGGCGCCAGCACCAGTTCATTCAGGCCGACTGCCTGAGCTGGCTGGCACAGCCGGGTGCCGAATACGATTTGATGTTTGTCGATCCACCCACTTTTTCCAACTCCAAGCGGATGGATGACGCCTTCGATGTGCAGCGCGATCATATCAAGCTGCTCGGCATGCTGAGCAAGCGGCTGCGTCCGACGGGCCTGCTTATTTTCTCCAACAACAAGCGCCATTTTAAAATGGATCTGGAGGCGTTGGCGGAGCTGGGTCTGACCGCGAAAAATATCACCCAGGCCAGCCTGCCCAAGGACTTCGCCCGCAATCCGCATATCCATAACTGCTGGGAAATCCGCTGGAGTGCACCGGCATGATGACATTATTTTCCACCGACGGCTGTCACCTGTGTGAGCAGGCTTGGCAACTGCTGGAGCAGAATGGTGTGTCGGCACAGACCGAGCTAAAGGACATCATGGATAACGAACAGTGGCTGGCCGACTATCGGGTGCGTATCCCTGTGCTGCGGCGTGAAGATGGTGCCGAACTAAACTGGCCCTTTACCGCAGCCGATCTTATTGAATTCAATCGAGTACGAACATGAGCCTGTTAACCCTGCAAAACGCCCAACTGGCGTTTGGTGACGCCCCCTTGCTGGACGGCGTCGAACTGAATATCTTTACCGGCGAACGCCTGTGTATCGTCGGTCGCAACGGGGCCGGCAAGTCGACCCTAATGAAGGTCATCGCCGGTGATATCCAGCTGGATGACGGCCGCCGCCAGCTGCAGCAGGGCATCAAAATCGCCCGTCTCGAGCAGGATCCCCCCAAGGTCGCCGACGATCAGACCGTTTTCGACTATGTGGCCGCCGGCTTGGCCGATCTGGGCGAACTGCTGGCCCGCTATCATCACCAGTTGGAACGGGTCGCCACCGACAGCTCTGAAAAAGCCATGAGCGAGCTGATGCGGTTGCAGGAAGCGGTTGAACATGCCAACGGCTGGCAGTTCGATACCCGCATCAACCAGAGCCTGACCCTGCTCGGGCTGGATGCCGACACTCGCCTGAACGACCTGTCGGGTGGCTGGCTGCGCAAGGTGGCGCTGGCCCGGGCCCTGGCCAATGATCCGGACATTCTGCTGCTCGATGAGCCCACCAACCACCTGGATATTGACGCCATCGCCTGGTTGGAAAGCTTCCTGGTCGATTTTCGTGGTGCCATCGTATTTGTCAGCCATGATCGGGCCTTTATCCGCAAGATGGCGACCCGTATCCTGGATCTGGACCGGGGCAAACTGTCCAGCTGGCCGGGCAACTATGATGAATACCTGGTCAACAAGGAAGAAGCCCTGCGGGTGGAAGCCGAGCAAAATGCCCTGTTCGACAAACGTCTGGCCCAGGAAGAAGCCTGGATCCGTCAGGGTATCAAGGCCCGCCGCACCCGCAACGAGGGCCGGGTACGGGCCCTGAAGGCCCTGCGCGTTGAGCGTAGCCAGCGGCGGGAAAGTATGGGCAAGGTCAGTGTCAGCCTGGACGAGGTACGGCGCTCCGGAAAAATCGTATTTGAGGCGGAAAATCTACATTTCGCCTATGAAGGCAAGCCCCTGCTCAAGGACTTTTCCGCCATGGTGCAAAGGGGGGACAAAATCGCCCTGGTCGGCCCCAATGGTTGTGGCAAGAGTACCCTGATCAAACTGCTGCTGGGCCAGCTGGAAGCACAGCAGGGCACGCTCAAAGGCGGCACCAAGCTGGAAGTGGCCTACTTCGACCAATATCGGGCCCAGTTGGATCCCGAGCGCACCGTGATGGACAACCTGGCCGACGGCAAGCAGGAAGTGGAAGTGAATGGCCGCTCGCGCCATGTTCTGGGCTATCTGCAGGATTTCCTGTTCGAGCCCAAGCGGGCCCGCACTCCGGTCAAGGCCCTGTCCGGCGGCGAGAAAAACCGCCTGTTGCTGGCCCGGTTGTTCCTCAAGCCCAACAACCTGCTGGTGCTGGATGAACCGACCAACGATCTGGACGTGGAAACCCTGGAGCTGCTGGAAGAGCTGCTGGCCGATTATCAGGGTACCCTGCTGCTGGTCAGCCACGATCGGGACTTTATCGATAATACCGTGACCCATTGCTGGCTGTTTGAAGGTGAGGGCAAGGTCAGCGAATATGTGGGTGGCTACCAGGATATGCAGTTCCAGCGCGCCCAGCAGGCCGACGCGGTAGCGGCAGCCAGACCCAAGGAAAAAGCCAAGACCCCCGAGCCTAAAGCCGGCACCAAGGCCAAAACCGGCAAGAAGCTGTCTTACAAACAACGGCAGGAACTGGATGGCCTGCCCGCCAGGCTGGAACAGCTGGAGCAGCAGATAACCGAGCTGCAGCAGGATATCAGCCAGCCCGAGTTTTTCAGTCAGCCGGAAGATGTTACCCAGGCCAGCCTGCAACAGCTGGCCCGGCTCGAAGCGGAACTGGAACAGGCCTTTAGCCGCTGGGAAGAGCTGGAAGCCCTATCCGCCTAGGCCCCCATGTAGCATAGCGGTCACTCCCGTGCAGCTGGGAGTGACCCTACCCCTCCAACCCGTCAATGACTCAGCCAACAGCCCTCGGCGGCCTGCATTTCGTGTTAAATATTCTTTAATAGAATTTTCATAAATATCAGTCGCTAATCGTGCATACTGCACTATGCTCAGAAATTAACCCTTGACCTGAACATCAGAGTCAACTATTCATAGTGGACGGTGGTTACGAAATCGCCGTACACTTTTTGTTGATTAAATGAGGGTCATACCTATGAAGAGACAAAAACGTGACCGTTTGGAAAGAGCGCGTACCCGCGGTTACCAAGCTGGAGTCAGTGGTCGTTCTAAAGAGCAATGCCCCTATAATGATTTTGATGCCAAAGGCCAATGGCTAGGGGGATGGCGAAATGCAATGGAAGACAAGGGTTCCGGCCTCTTCATTAAGTAAGTAGGTTTCAACATTCAACAAAAAGGCCCCGCATACGCGGGGCCTTGACGTTTACACCAATCGGCTGTCACGCCATACAAAAAAGGCCCCGTATCAATGGCGGGGCTTTAATGTATCTGCCTGGACGGCAATATCAGAAGCTGGAGGTATCGGTGAACAGGCCGACTTTCAGATCCTTGGCTTCGTAGATCACCCGGCCGTCGACTTCGACGATACCGTCGGCAATGCCCATGATCAGCTTGCGCCAGATCACCCGCTTGAGGGTGATCTTGTAGGTCACCTTCTTGGCGGTCGGCAAAATCTGGCCGGTGAATTTGACTTCACCCACGCCCAGGGCACGGCCCTTGCCGGGACCGCCTTTCCAGCCGAGGAAGAAGCCGACCAGCTGCCACATGGCATCCAGGCCCAGGCAGCCGGGCATCACGGGATCACCGGGGAAGTGGCAGTCAAAGAACCACAGATCGGGGGTAATATCCAGCTCGGCGAGGATTTCGCCCTTGCCATGCTCGCCACCTTCGTCGCTGATATGCACGATGCGGTCCATCATCAGCATATTGGGGGCGGGCAACTGGCTGTTACCCGGGCCAAACAGTTCGCCCTGGCTACAGGCCAGCAATTCGTCTTTGGTAAAGGCGTGCTTGCCTAATTCTTTTTGTGAAGCCATCAAACTCTTCCAGATTGGATCAGGCACCAAGGCCTTGATAGTAAAATTCGCGCCACTTTAGCGAACAGCTGTGCGCTAAACAAGTCCGATCTCTTTAACGCCGGAATAAACGCCGTAAAAAGCTGCTTTCGACCGTATGGCCGTTCAGTTCATCCAGCCGATCCCGGATCCGACCGAACAGGGTGTCCGGCTGCTCTACATCGCCGGCCACGCAGCCGGTCAGCAACTCGATGGCCTGCTCCACATGAGCTACCGGATAGATATGAAATCGGCCGGCGGTCACGGCGGCACTGACTTCGTCCGATAACACCAGCTGCAGACGATTGCTGGCCGGGATAAGGACGCCCTGATCGCCGGTCAACCCCTGGATCTGGCACAGCCGGTAAAACCCTTCTATTTTTTCGTTCACCCCGCCCACCGGCTGTACATTGCCGAACTGATCGACCGCGCCGGTAATGGCGAAATGCTGATGAATCGGCTCCTTGGCCAGGGCCGAGAGCAGGGCGCACAGGCCGGCCAGAGAGGCACTGTCACCGTCAATTTCATGATAGGACTGCTCAAATACCAGATTAGCCGATAACGGCGAGGGGTGCTCGGCACCAAACAGGTTGGCCAGGTAGCCGTGGATGATCATCATTGCCTTGGCGTGAATATGGCCGGCCAGCTCGGACTTGCGTTCAATATCGGCCACATCACCGTCGCCCAGGTGCACGGTGGCGGTCAGGCGCACCGGCTCGCCGAAATCGTAGGGGTGACCGGTTATCTGGATTACCGACAGGCCGTTGATTTGGCCGATGGCCCGCCCCTGGGTCTGCATCAGATACTGGCCGTCACGCACCCCCAGATCCGAATGCTCGACCAGGAAATTGAGCCGGTAGTCCTGTTCGGCCTGAGCCTTGATCACATGGGCTTCGGTGATTAGGGTAGCCTGCTCCCGCTTGGCTATTACCTCGGCCAGCTGCATCAGGGCCACCAGCTGAGCCTCGACCAGGGACAGCCGGTGTTGATGTTCGGTCAAACGACAGCCGTAACGACACAGCCTGAGTATTGCCTTGGCATCCATATCCAACATCTGGTGCTTCTCCCGCAGATGGGCGAGGAAGCCCACATAGCTGCCGAGATCGGTCTGGCCGTCCCATTCGGGGACGATATCGGCCCGCAGGAAAACCAAAGTATCCAGCTCCCTATCAAGCAAATAGAGTTCGGCGACCGACAGCCGATCGCCCACCAGTATCAGGTGAATGTCGAGGGGGGGCGGCTCGGGCTG
Organism: Zobellella maritima; assembly: GCF_003075035.1. Taxonomy (GTDB): domain Bacteria; phylum Pseudomonadota; class Gammaproteobacteria; order Enterobacterales; family Aeromonadaceae; genus Oceanimonas; species Oceanimonas maritima. The sequence goes on from NZ_QCZE01000001.1 coordinate 997,701, forward strand.
GAAATAAAAGGCCGCCATTTCGGCCGGGCGGGTCCATTCCACCTTGCGGGTAGCCAGGGCATTCTTCAGTCGAAACCACAGCTGTGGTTGCTCCAGCAGCTCTTCGATCGGCAATATCAGGTAGCCGCCATTGGCCTGATGGATCAGTCCCGGTTCCAGCAGGTGATGATGGCTGAATACAGTGCCCTGTTCGGTCTGGAAATGGATGGCACCGAATAATTGCTCCGCGTTGAACTGGCGTGCGTAGACGATGGGGATGCTTTCATCGTACCTGTGCACCATCAGGTTGATCAGGATAGGATGGCTGAATCCCTGACCGGTGGCCACGTGCTGGGACAGGGCGGACAGGTAGTCGGCAACCTTTTCATCCTGCTCCTGTTTTCTCAGGATCCGCTCGACGATATGCTCGGCTTCCAGGTGGCGGGATGACAGCTCCAGCAGCTGGCCGACCAGCTCACAGAATTCGATGCCGGTACCCGCCTTCAGCTTGAGCCAGATCGGCTTCTGCGGATGGAACAGGTTCTCGGCATAACAAAGATCGAACAGGTCTGCATGGCTGGCATGCTTGTTCACCAGATCCTGCACCAGCTCTTCATAATCCACGCCCGGGAAACCGTTCAGCAGCAAGACAGGATTGACCGCCGTCAGCCCCGTCAGGGTTGCGAAGGCCGAATCAACCCTAGCCTGCAGTGAACTGAAGGCTAGGGAGGGGCATTCGGTCAGGGTAGTTAGTGATGGCGCATGAAAAACGGGATTCAGGTCGGCAGGACTCAGTGGTTGCACACGATGACTCATAAGCTGGAATAAATTGCTGCCAGTATACTGCAGCCCGCAGGACGATCGACACTTTCAGGTAAAAAGGGACGCTATTTTTAACAGGGGGCCTTTTCCCGGTCGGACGCTTCATCAATTCGTCAACCCATGGTCACCACTTTGTCATACCGGGCTTCTAGGGTGTATTCCGATACATGGAGGAAATGCTATGCGCCTGGATACCCTGACCAGCTGGGATCATCGGTTGTTTCAGAAAAGCCAATCCCATGGCTACTGGCGACAGTGTGCATGCCTGTCCCGCTGGATTTCCCGTACCGGGGACGGTCCGCCTTATGCCGTGCTCGGCCTGATACTGTGGTTCAGCAATCTACCCCATCTGCAGGGATATGTGGTGGACGCCTTGATGGCCTTCGCCCTCGAATTGCCCTGTTACCTGGCTATCAAGAATATCTGCCGCCGGCCCCGGCCCGCCGCGGCCATCGCCGGCTGCCAGGCCTATATTCACCCCTCCGATCGGTTCAGCCTGCCTTCGGGGCATACCGCCGCCGCCTTTTTGATGGCCGTGCTGGCAGTCGGTCACCTGGGAATAGTGGGGTTGCTGACATTGCCCTGGGCGCTGATGGTCGGCCTGTCTCGGGTACTGCTCGGGGTTCACTTTCCCGGCGATATACTGGCCGGGGCCGCACTCGGTGGTGGCATAGCCTGTTTTGTACTCTGGTTCTGACGGCGGCAAGGAGTTCACATGCGTATTCTGTACGGGGTGCAGGGCACCGGCAATGGCCATATTACCCGCGCCCGGGTTATGGCTACCGAGTTGGCCAGGAGGGGAGTTCAGGTGGACTTTCTGTTTTCGGGCCGTGCTCCCCAAGGCTACTTCGACATGGCGGTCTTCGGTGACTTCCAGACCCGGCCCGGCCTCACCTTCGTGGCCAGGCAGGGCCGGATAAGCCTGGTCAGCACCCTGCTGCAGAGCCGACCGGCTCGTCTTATCCGGGATATACAGACACTGCCGGTCAAGGATTATGATCTGGTGGTCAATGACTTCGAGCCTGTTACCGCCTGGGCCGCCAGACGGGCAGGGGTGCCCAGTGTGGGGGTGAGCCATCAGGCCGCCTTCCTGAAAGCCATCCCCAAGGAAGGCGAAAGCCTGGGAGCCAGCCTGCTGATGCGTCATTTTGCGCCAACAGACATACAGCTGGGCGTGCACTGGCATCACTTTGGCCAGTCCTTACTGCCGCCCATTATCGAGCACAGGCGACAGCACGGGCCGGTACGCAGCGACAAGATCATCGTCTATCTGCCGTTTGAATCACCGACGGCCATAGCGGCCCTGCTCGCGCCCTTTCCTCATGTCGAATTCTATTGCTATCACCCCGAGGTCAGCCCGGAAGACAGGGGCCATCTCCATTTTCGGGCCCCGTCGAGACAGGGTTTTCACCGGGATCTGGCCGACGCGGCTGGGGTCATCTCCAATGGCGGGTTCGAGTTGTCCTCCGAGGCACTGTGCCTGGGCAAAAAATTGCTGTTAAAGCCACTGCAGGGCCAGTTCGAGCAAGGCTCCAACGTGCTGACCTTGCGCCAGTTGGGCCTGGCGACCAGCATGCACCGGCTGTCTACCAGCACGCTCGACGCCTGGTTGACCCTGCCACCGGCGAAGCCGGTAAGCTACCCCCCGGTGGCACCACGCCTGGTCGACTGGCTGCTGGCAGGCGACTGGCACAGCCGCGAAGCCCTGTGCCGCAGCCTGTGGCAAGAGGTGAGTTTTCCGGATTATTGCAGGCTGCCCGGATGATGATGCGGCCCCCGGAACTGCTGCCTTGTTGGCGCCTGGTCGAGTCGAGGTCATGAGCACTATCGGGAGGCCCTAGGCTGTTCCCTCGGGGGGGCTATGGATAGTGCATCGCATTGCTGGCTGCCGATAACTCGGTTTCTTCCCGTCTGCTTGGCCTGATAGAGCGCCTCATCGGCACGCCGTATCAGGGTATCTAGTGTCTCCTCAGGTATGTGCGTGGCTGTGCCTATGCTGGCGGTTACATGTCGGACCGGAGTAAAGGAGAGCTGCTGGATCTGCTCACGAATTCGTTCGGACACCATGATTGCCTGATCCGGCATGGTCGCCGGCAACACCACCAGAAACTCTTCTCCTCCCCAGCGAAATACCTGGTCCCCGGAGCGCAGGGCGTCAAGAATGCGCTTCGCAGCCTCTACCAGCACCTTGTCGCCAACCTCGTGCCCGAACCGGTCGTTGATGTGTTTAAACTGATCGAGATCAATCAAGGCAACCGACAACCGTGGCTCTCTGGCCCGCTCTTCGCCCAGCAGTGACTTGAGCCGCTCCTGACCAGCACGCCGGTTGGGCAGTTCGGTGAGGGGGTCGGTGTACGCCAGTTGTCTCATCTCGTCACCGAGTCGGGCCAACACCCGTGCTTGCTCTTCCAATTCCCGGGTACGGCGCCGTACCTGTGTGTCCAGATCCCGGTTCCATGCTTTCAGGGTCTGCTCGGCCTGCCGACGGCGGCGAATATTGATAAGCAGGACAGCCACCGTGGCGACAAGACCAAGGATGATCACCGTGCTGGAGATTATCACCTGACGATAACGGTACCAGATGCTTTCGGGCTCGAAGGCCAAGGTACTGTCTGGCGGCAGGAGATCATTGCGGATACGGAATTTCTGCAATGCCCGATAGTCGAAAGATGGTTGGTAGGCCGTGTCTGTGGCCACCGGCAGCCTGGATGGCGGTGTGCCGGCCAGGATCTGCTGGGCGATCATGGTGGCCTTACGGCCATGAGTATAGGGGTCATTCATCAATCCCCCGACAATGCCGGTGCCCAGCATCAGGCCGCCCCACATGCCGAACAGGGGAGCTTTCGAGCCGGCAACCAGAGGCGGCAGATCCCGGGAAAAGGAAAAGTAGCGCCCCTTGTTGTCCTTGTGAATTGCCAGCATCAGCACGGCCGCACTTTCCGGAAGTGCGGCCAGCTTCTGTTGCAGCTCGCCGAAGCTCATGTCGTCCCACAGATCCAGGCGGACCCGGGGATAGCGCTGATCCTGGAGGAACTCTTGCATCACGGCTCTGGCACGGTTGCCCATCTGAAGGCCAAACTCGGTGCGATCCGCCAGCATGATGATCTGTCTGGTATCGGGGCGGAGCCGCATAATCAGATCCAGGTTACCTGCTATCTTCATGCCCTCCAGCAGTCCGGTATAACGCGGCCGCGCGCCGATATGCGCCGGTCTGTAGATATTGATGCCGGAGAAAACTACGGGTACCCCCGGAAACAGCTGTTCTCCCCAGGTCAGCATAAAGTCGAGGGCATAATCGTCGCTGGTGATAACAACATCGGGACGGTATTGGTGATACTTGATGTGAAACAGGGTTGCCAGTGAGCGGGTATAGTCCTCATTGCCCACCATGCGTCGACCATCGAGAAATTCCACATGGAGGTCTTCCTCCTCGACAGACGATGCCAGCTGTTCACTGACTCCCCGGGTTAGCTCTGCTGTCCATCCATACTGGAGATGGTAGGAGTTGATTAGCAATACCTTTTGTCCGGCAACACCAGCACCGGCAGGGGTCAGCAGCAGTATCAACAAGAGGGTGTGCCGCCACTGGCAAAGGAGGGAAACAGCCTGTGTGAAGGACAAGCCGCGGCGTTGCAGATAGTGGTTCATGATGACGGCTCTGACGGATTGACGACAAAAATAGATGGCTGTTCGCAACGAGGCGGCTCATTATGCCGACCCGAGATATATACCCATACTTATTTTGCAGACAAGTGTAACAGGGATCACAATCGGGCCCGGATGGCATCGCCGTCTGGATCTGTCCCCCACCTCTTGCCAGACTTGAAGTGATGACGACCATCTCGGGTTCCGGTTGTCCGCCGTTGTGAATACGCGCCATGTCAGACTCGAATAGTATCAGCCTGTTTTTGTGTGGTGATGTGATGACGGGGCGGGGTATCGATCAGATACTGCCTCATCCCGGCGTGGCCACCCTCCACGAAGACTATGTAAAAACCGCCACCGACTATGTCCGGTTGGCGGAAAGAAAAAATGGTGCTATCCCCAGTCCCGTAGGGTTTTCCTATATCTGGGGGGACGCCCTCGCGCAACTGGCACGTTTCAAACCGCAATTCCGGCTGATCAACCTTGAGACCAGCATCACCACCAGTGATGACTGGCAGCCCAAAGGCATCAACTATCGCATGCATCCGGCCAATGCGCCCGTACTCACTGCGGCCCGCATCGACGTCTGTGTGCTGGCCAACAACCATATCCTGGATTGGGGAAAACAGGGGTTGAGCGACAGCCTAAGGATCCTCAACAGGCTAGGGATCAGCAGCGCAGGCGCCGGAGCGAGCCTTGAGGAAGCGCAGGCCCCTGCCATTTGTCGACATGAGGCTGGGCGGCTGCTGGTTTTTTCGATGGCGACCGGCACGAGCGGCGTACCGGTGGAGTGGGCCGCCGGACCCAATCGGGCGGGGGTGGCCTTATTGCCGGAGCTGTCGGCAGGCACCGTGCGCCTTATGCGGGCACTGATACAGCGCTGGAAACAGCCGCAGGATCTGGTGATCGCCTCCATTCACTGGGGAGGAAACTGGGGCTATCCCGTGCCGCAGGCCCATACCGAGTTTGCGCATGGGCTGCTGGAGGCGGGCGTTGATCTGGTACATGGCCATTCCTCCCATCATATCCTGAGGATGGAGCTCTACCGGGGCAAACTGATCATCTATGGCTGCGGTGACTTTATCAACGATTATGAAGGCATTGGTGATCATCAATGCTACCGCGGGGATCTTCCGGTGATGTTTTTCCCCAGGCTCGCGCTCGACACCGGTAACCTGCTCTCCCTGCGCCTGGTGCCCCTGTGCCTGCAACGGTTTCGTCTTGGCAACGCCGCTCCCGAAGACGCGCGCTGGTTACAGCGGCTGCTCAATCGTGAAGGCAGGAAAACAGGCACGTATTTTGAATTGTTGGCCGATCATTCGTTAATCCTGCGGATGTCCGCCGACGGGCCGGCGTCCCCAGGATTCCCGCCTGGTTGATGGGCTTGTATATACGAGCGTCGGTGGCCAGGATCCCCTTGATGTTTACCCGCTCTCCCGCCCGCTCCAGGGCATGCCCGAGCGCTTCGAGCAGGGTACCGGGGGAGATAAGGCAGTCCTTGTGCATCACGAAGGGAGGAGCGGGTGCCTCTGTGCTCCTGCCCAGGATAACAATCCCTTCGGTATCGAGCAGTGGCCAACTATGGGCATCGATGGCCGCCAACTCGGCATGCCCCGCTCGTAGACAGTCCAGGCTGGCGGCATGGGAACCGCTGACCAGCAGCTCCTCACATGGCCGGCCGTGGACGGTCGCCCATTCAAACAGGGCGGCACAACCGGAACGGGAGCTGGTCGAATTGACCACAAAACGCCCCGAGCTGTTTTTCCCAGCCCCGCTGGCGGTGACTATGTGGCTAAAGTAATGACCCGGGGTACAGTCGAGATCGCTGAATATCGGGCGAGCTACCGGCCTCAGTAATTGGGCGGGAAGGGTAAACAGATCCGGTCCGCAACACTGGCTGATCACCAGGCCGGGATCGGCCCACTGCTGGGCGAGGGGGATGCGGCGTTCCAGCATCTCCGGCAGGGGAGCTGCCCCCCGGACATGTAATTGGGCTTTGAGCTCGGACCAGAAGTCGTCCAAGCGCTGCTGCATCACAGGTAGATCGTACCAGGGTAGACTTGCGACCAGATTCAAGGCTTATTGTTCCCAATATTCGGAGTGTTCGGCTTGTTTACGGAAGGCGCAAAGCATATATCAGATGAGCGCGTGAGGAAACGCCCCATCCCTGGGGGCGCTTCCTCATGCATCGGTCGTGGCTCCCGGTCAGGCTCTGGGCTTGAAGGCGGGTTTTCTGCCGGGCATAACCGGAACCATGCCGACCCATTGTGCTGTACTAGACTAATGGGACTTAGAATTCATAACAACTCTACATTTATCTCGAATCCATATTACGACAGGGAGTCTATATATGTGTTTTCAGCAATCTAGCACCGGCGTACACAGAGTCGCATTGTTGACCATCTGGTCATCACTGCTGATAACGCCCCCGGTGACCGCAGACCATACACCTATCAGTAGTCATCGAACCTTAAGTTGGGAGCTGGGTACCTCCGGCAGCAGCATTGAGCATCAGCTCGACAAAGGACGCGTCTATTGCTACACCGGCACCCTCGGGGCCTTGGTACAGGATGCCGAGGGTGTCCAGTATATTATTTCCAACAACCATGTCTTGGCCAAGGAAAATGAACCGGATAATACCCTGGATGCGGATGGCAATATCATTATTCAACCGGGTTTGCTCGATGAAGGACCTTGTTCATTGTCGCTGGGTAATATGGATAACCAGGTCGGATATTTGACTGACTATGTACCATTATTGTTTGGCAGAGGAAAAAACCAGCCGGAAAATAGCGTAGACGCGGCCATCGCCAGAAATGATGGTATGAATACCTCCGGAGATATACTGGGAATTGGCGGCCTGTCCGGCAACAGCGTGCCTGCCGGCAATCTTGAACTGGGTCTGAACGTGCAGAAAAGCGGCCGAACAACCGGGCATACCTTTGGGCAGCTCGCTGCCGTCGATGTGACAGTGAATGTTGGCTATAGCTCAGGCAATGCGCTGTTCACCAATCAGCTGGAAGTAATAGGCAGCTGCATGGACTTTTCCGCCGGGGGAGATTCGGGATCCATGATTGTGACAGTGCCCGACGATGGTAATGCGGGCGCCGACGCTGTCGGCCTCTTATTTGCCGGTGGTGGCAGCTCGACCTTTGCAAACCCGATAGGGGAGGTGTTGAACGCATTTCCTTTAGGTCCCTTGAGCATGGTTGCATCCTTAAGTGGAACTGAGTCTGAAGCAACGACTTTAGGCATAACGGATCCCGCTTCCTGTAGCAGTGATGACGATACCAACGGCAGCCCGGGTGGACCTCCGCCAGGAAAAGGTAAAAACAAAGGCAGCCAGCATCCCGCCATTACCCATGCTAGCCAAGTAGCACGTCAATATAGTGCCGCCTTGCTCTCCGTCGATGGTGTTCATGGTCATGGCATAGGCCTTGATGCACAAGGTGATCCGGTGATCCGGCTGTACATGGATACCGACGCCCGTCGTCCTGCCGATACAGGAAAAATTCCTGCGATTGTCGAAGGGGTGAAGGTTGTTGTGGTACCAACTGGACCAATCCGTGCGTACTGACAGAGGTAGCGCAATGGACAGGTATCAAAAGTCGTTCACACACCACCTTTGGATTGCCTGTTGAATGTTATGGAAATAACGTTGTGCCAAGGTATTCAACACCGGTTACAGTCAACTTTTGTCCTGGCGAAAGGCGGCCAATGACACCACCTTGTCCGGCAGCACAGATTCACTCGCCGGCAAGATTTCCCGGATCTTAATCTCCGGGGGTGGCTGTTCACCGCCATGTAACCGGAGTTCCCGAAAGCCGGCCGCGGCCTGTTCGAGCTGCCGCGGGCCAGCTCCGCAATATTCGGCCAGCCAATGGCAGAACATGGCCTGGTAGGGATAAAAATAGTCGGCATGGTCCTGGGTGCTGCGCAGTTGATCATTCATGCAAAGATCGAAATACGCCGCCTGGTGCTGGTTGTCCGGCAGGCAGCCCGCATAATCCACCTGGTCACGTAACTGCCACACTACCTCATTGATATGTGCCTGGGCGCTGCGATCGGAGCGGGCAAAGAAACGAACCTCGTCATGCCTGGCCTGGAAGCGGGTCGCTATCGGTTGAAAGCTCGTCTCATCCAGCAGCGCAAGATCTTCACCGTACCACTGCATGTTGTTCAACAGCCGCTCGATAAACAACGACACAAAGGCCTCACTGCCGCCTTTGCGCAGGCCGGTAAAAGTCATGCAATAGCGGTTGTTCAGCTCCATCGCGATCAGGCAATTCTGTCCCTTCACCTTGACGGCGTGCACCAGCCATTGGGACAGGCAGGCCGGCTGACCATCCGGGGTTGACAACAGTCGGCCATCGTCGGCATATGACGGGCCGGGCGGGGCTTCGACGGGGGAGCGGCTAACGCCCTTGCGGATACAACTGAATAGCTGGGCTGCCGCCTTGGTGCAGTTAAAGACAAGCATGTCGGCACCGTCCCTGATTCATGTCGTCGTTCATCCCTAGTCCTCCTGCAATGGTGAAATATCCCGTTGCTGCCGCATTCCCTGGCAGGATAACAGGGCTTGAGAGCAATGCCGAGCCCCTGGCCTGCCATCGTTGTCAGGGGAACCCGACACGCCTGCGCCGATACAGGCATATGACATATGTGTGCACGATGGCCGTTCACCGGCCATTACCGCGCGACGTCTTGCTTGTAAATTGTTTAATACTGCGTTTGTTGGCGCTGCGGCGATTGGCCTGCTTATCCCGAGCGGGTCGCTTGCGCTCCCCGCTGGCGGGCTGGTCAGTAACCGGAAAGCCCGGCAACTCACGCTGTGCCAGCGTGCGCCCGGTCAGGTCACGAATTGCCGCCAGCGCCTCGGCCTCTTGATGACACACCAACGAGATGGCGAGACCACAACGGCCCGCCCTGGCTGTACGGCCAACACGATGTACATAGACAGGGGCGCTGGTGGGCAGATCCAGGTTGATCACCACCGGCAGGGCTGCCACATCGATGCCTCGGGCCAGCAGATCGGTGGTGACCAGTACCCGCACTTTTCCTGCCCTGAAATCGGCCAGCGTCTGCTCACGAATCACCTGCTCCTTGGCGCCGTGCAACACCGCCACTGCCACTCCCGCCTTGCCGAGCCGCCTAGTAAGTGTGTCCGCCTGGTCCCGGGCGTTGACAAACACCAGTACCCGGGACCAGCAAGCCTGCTGCAACAGAGCGAGCAGGGCCTGTGCCTTGCTGCCCTTGTTGACGAGATAACAACGCTCTTCTACCTCTGTGACCACGCTGTTGGCGCTCTGGGCCTCGATGCGCCGTGGGTCTTTGAGCAGCGCCATGGCCAGATCATGCAATGACGGCGGCAGGGTAGCCGAGAACAGCAGGGTTTGACGTTCGTTCGGCAGCAACGCAAGCAGGCGCTGGACATCGGGCCAGAATCCCATTTCCAGCAAACGATCCGCCTCGTCCAGGACCAGTTGCTGTATTGCGGCCAGTTCGATGAGGCCCTGCTCAAGCCAGTCCAGCAGACGACCCGGCGTGGCTACCAGCAGCTGCGGCAGTCGCGCCAGTTCTGCCAGTTGCAACTCCGGGTCGACTCCGCCGCATAATGTGAGGACACGGAGGTCCATTGCCTGTGCCATTTCCCGCAAGGCATCACTCACCTGTGTGGCCAGCTCGCGGGTCGGTACCAGCACCACCGCCTGCACCCTGGTAAGGGTCGGCTTGATACTGTGCAGTAAGGGCAGGCCAAAGGCCAGGGTCTTGCCGCTGCCGGTATGGGCCAGCGCCAGCACATCATGCTGAGCCAATATGGCGGGGATAGCCAGCTGCTGGATCCGCGTAGGGGTGTGCAAGTGTGCGGGCAAGGCACCTAACACGGCAGGACGAAGGTCAAGCTCGGCAAACTTCATGGGGCATACTACTCATTAAATCGGAGGCGAAGTCTAAACAGTAGCGAGCCATAAGTAAATCATCCACTTACCGGAACATAACCTGGATATCTCATGTTTTGATGACAAATAGCGGCACGTTATCGAGGTGTTCACCGCCAACGCCCTATATATACGGAGGGCTGCAATCACCGGTACCGCCGTTACCTGTGATTACAGCCCCCTGTTTCTCCCGGTCAGTTGCTATTCAGCGGCCAGTTTGTCTTGAACACTGGTCACCTTGTCGGCCATGGTCTGTTTGCGGTCTGTGCGGGTGCCCACCTTCATATGGCTGGTAATGCGTACCGCCCCGGCGGCATGGAGATCTTCGTGGCAGCGCTTCACCGCGGCCATGACATCCTCCCATTCACCTTCGACATTGGTGCCGTATCCGTGCATGGTATGGGTAAGGCCTGCCTCTTCAAATATTTTCTGGCACATGGCCACATAAGGTGAAACGGACGTCCCCACGCCACCGGGTGACACCATGATATCCATCAAAACGTACATTGCCTTTTTCCTCGGTTATGAGTGCTGTAAAGCGGTATTCCACCCGCCTTGTCAGCATGGATAAAGGGCCAGTCTGCAGTTTTGTGTTGGCCAGTCACGCCGAATGGGTCGAGTCCGCGGCCGATAGCGGCGCCTAATTAACAGTGTCGCTGTTGATACCGTAAATCTGCCGCAGTTCGTTCAGACAAGCTTCCCGTAGTTGGTTGGGTTGCGCCTCGTCTCGCCACACGGCGGTAAAGGGGGTCTTGAAGTGAAATTGAGCAGGCAACAAGGCCCGCATCACACCTTGTTCTTGCCACTGTCTGGCGTAATGTTCCGGCAGGAAACCGATGAAGCTCCCACTCAGGATCAGGGTGGCGATGCCCTCCATTTGATAGGCATGGGCCGCCGTTTTCAGCAGCGCCTGCAATTCAAGCATGGCTGAATCCGGTTTATAGCCGGGGCTGACATAGTCGTGCCGAGCCAACAGGGAAGGTGCTAACTGCCGTTCTTCGAGCGAGAACAGGGCATGTCCCTGCGCGCAGTAGAGGTACGACGTTTCCCAGTAAAGCTGCTGATAAACCAGCCCTGGCAGCTGCTGATGACAGGGGAGAATACCCATATGCAAGCGCCCTTCGATTAGCGCCCTTTCAATTTCATTGGGAGAGGTGGTTTGCATCACAATCTGGACATCGGGCCCCAGTTGCTTGAGCCTGGCGACAAACGAAGGCACCCGGGACTGGGGATCGGTAATGGTATTGTCGGTCAGCCCTAGATGTAACTTACCCACCAAACGGTTATGTACCGCATTGATATTGGACCGAAATTTCTCCAGATCGGCCTGCAGCTGCATCAGGCTCTCGTATACCACCCGACCTTGCGCCGTCAGTGCAAACCCGGAACGCCCCCTGTAGCAAAGATGCATGTGCAGGCGGGTTTCCAGATCTGCCATATAACGACTAATGGCAGAGCGGCTGATGTTGAGTTCCACTTCGGCGGCGGCAAAGCCTCCGCATTCCACGACCGTTTTAAATACCCTCAACAGGCGCAAGTCAAGATCGCTGATCAAACCGGACAGGGCGTTGGTTGTCTGTTTCATGGTTGCCATTTGTGTTAACCAAAGGTGATTTAATTGTAATTTATTGAAACGTATCTTTGGTCCGATACTTTGTCAAACAAGGTCCTGACGATGCCGGACCCTGTGGATTCCGTAACCTATGACCCAGTAGAGGTAATCCAATGTCAGAGCAATACAACAGCTTCAAGCCTATCGACTCCAATGCCACTCCTCGCTATGCAGGGATCGCGACCTTCATGCGTTTACCCTATCTCCCCGTAGCAGAGGCCGGTGCCGTGGATATTGGTCTGATCGGCATTCCCTGGGATGGTGGTACCACGAATCGCGCCGGGGCGCGCCATGGACCGCGACAGATGAGGGATCTGTCATCCTTGATGCGGAAATTCCACCCGACTCTGGGGATCAACCCCTACGACCTGGCCAACTGTGCCGATCTGGGGGATACCCCGGTTAACCCCATCAAGATAGAAGACACCCTGGAACGGGTTGAGGAGTTTTATCGCCAGGTATTGGAGCAAAATATTATTCCCCTGTCGGCAGGGGGCGATCATCTGGTGAGCCTGCCCATCTTGAGGGCATTGGCGGAAAAACACGGTCCTATGGGGATGGTGCATTTTGATGCCCACACCGACACCTTCGACCGTTACTTCGGTGGCTGCAAATACACCCATGGCACCCCGTTTCGCCGTGCCATCGAGGAAGGCGTACTGGATCCCAAGCGGGTCGTCCAGATCGGTATTCGTGGCGGACTCTATAGCGAAGATGATGATGCCTGGGGTCTGGAACAGGGAATTCGCGTGATCCGTATCGAAGAATACTTTGATTTGGGGGTGGAAGGGGTCATCAGGGAGATCCACCGGGTGGTCGGTAACCAAAGTACCTATGTCAGCTTTGATGTGGACTGCCTGGATCCTGTCTATGCCCCGGGTACCGGGACGCCGGAAGTCGGGGGCATCAGCACCCATGAGGCACAACGGATGTTGCGCAGCCTGCGTGGCATGAAGCTGGTGGGCGGGGATGTGGTGGAAGTGGCACCGCCATTCGATCCCAGCGGCAACACCGCCCTGGTGGGAGTCACCCTGATGTGGGAGATCCTCTGCATGCTGGCCGAACAAGTAGCCAGGCAAAGAGGCTAATCCCCCAACTTACGCAAGCAGCACAGCCAAGCCTGGTAGCTACCGGGCTTAATCCTGGTGCTGAGTGCATTGATAATCAGGTGTCAGAAGGATCTGAACATGACAACCAATAATACCCCTGTACAACGGGTTGCATCCGAGCGCCCGTTATCCGGCTTTACCGCCAAGGCCTTGCTGCGATTTATCATTCCCTCCCTGCTCGGTGTGCTTGCCTTTCTTGTTCCTATTGAAGACAAGGGGCAGATAACCATAGTGATGGCCATCCTCTCCAATTGGCTAAAACAGGAGCTGATGGCATATATGATTATCATTGTGATCGGTATCATCGGTTTATCGGCGACAATGACCGCCTATGTGACGCTGCTTAAACCCAGGTGGGTCACGCCAGGTTCCTTCATGGCCGAGTTGTTTGCGGTGAGCATGCCCTGGCTATTGTTACGGGTGAGTGGCCTGGTCATGGTCTTGATGATCCATTATCAGGCAGGGCCAGAGTGGATCTGGTCGGAACGAACAGGGCTGATAGTGCTGAAGGATCTGGCGACCACAATCGTCACCATTTTCCTGTTTGCCGCGCTATTGCTACCCCTGTTGACCGACTACGGCCTGATGGAATTTGTCGGCACCCTGTTCCGTAATATTTTCCGCAAGCTGTTCTGCATTCCCGGCCGTGCCTCTGTCGATGCTACCGCCTCCTGGCTGTCTTCGGCGGCGGTCGGCATCTTGATTACCTCACAGCAGTATGAAAAAGGGTACTACTCTGCCAAGGATGCGGCGGTAATAGCGACCAACTTTTCGATTGTTGCCGTGCCATTTACCCTGGTCATTGCCGAGTTTGTGGGGCTGGGGCATCTGTTTATCGAATATTATGCCACTGTGGTCGTTACCGGTATTGCGGCGGCCATTATCGTTCCCCGCTTGCCGCCGCTGTCGCGCATGTCCCATGACTACTACCCACCACAGGGACAGGCGCTGAGTGAAGAGGTACCGGCAGGACAATCGCTGTTTACATGGGGCCTCCGCCAGGCGGTGGAGAAGGCGCGTTCGGCACCCAGCCTGCAGGGTCTGTTGAAATCGGCGCTTCGCAATACCTGCGATATCTGGTTCGGACTGATGCCGCCATTGATCGTGATTGCCACAGGGGGGCTGGTCGTGGCGGAGTTTACCCCGATCATGACCTGGCTTTCGTATCCGTTGATCCCGGTCCTGGAGCTATTACAGCTTCCCGAGGCAGACAAGGCCGCGCCGGCGATGCTGGTGGGATTTGCCGAGATGTTTCTGCCTGCGGTCATTGCCGCCGGTATCGAAAGTGAACTGACCCGCTTCGTCATCATATCCGTTTCCGTCACCCAGCTGGTGTACATGTCTGAGGTCGGGGTGATGCTGCTCAAAAGCAAAATCCCTCTCGGTTTTATGGATCTGGTGAAGATTTTTCTGGTCAGGACGGCGGTGATACTACCCATTACTTGCCTGATTGCTCATCAGGTGGTGTTTAGAGGCTAACAGCCAAGTAGTGTAGATAGATAAGCACAAGGGGGGCAAGATCAACGGTCTTGCCCCCCTTGTTTTCAGCAAAAATGCTGCCAGGTTCAATATCACAACAATCACCCATGGTGTATGTGGGACGCAGGGCAGGGCGCTTGGCACCAAACGACAGGTTGGCTGTGCAATCCAGCTTGTGCAGCTATGTTAGTAATAGTTGAACATCCCCAACCGGCTGCAGGAGATCGCCATGAAGGCGTTGCATGGTATTCAGGGCATTTTGTTAGACCTTGAAGGTGTCCTGTATGTTGGCGAACGGGCCATTGACGGCGCTGTTGACACGATAAAGGCCATCAACGATCGGCAGATCCCCCACCGATATGTGACCAATACCACCACCCTGTCCAGGGTGTCGTTGTCACAGAAACTACAGGCTATGGGGTTTGCTGTTGAGCCGCACGAGATCCTGAGCGCCCCCGCAGCGGCTTGTGTGCACCTGCGCCAACGTCAGCCTCGGAGCTGCTATTTTGCCGTTTCGGAGGCAATCCGGGAGGAGTTTCGCGAGTTTCCCATCTCGGATACGCCAGATGCCCTGGTTATCGGGGATATTGGCCGCGCCTGGACATACGATCTGGTTAACCACCTCTTTCAGATGGTGATGGCCGGGGCGGATATAGTGGCGCTACATAAAGGAAAATATTGGCAAACGCCCGACGGGCTTCGAGTTGATATCGGCGCCTTTATCGCGGGGCTTGAATATGCCACCGGTGTTGACGCCACGGTTATCGGTAAGCCTTCTCCCGCGTTTTTTCAGGCGGCGGCCCGGGAATTGCGTTGTCCGGCAGAGTCCATCCTGATGGTGGGCGATGATATCGATTCCGATGTGGGTGGGGCCCAACAGTGCGGGATAAGGGGCGTGCTTGTTAAAACCGGCAAATATCGCCCAGAGCGGGCGGCCGCCTCGGCCGTTGTGCCCGACGCTGTTATCGACTCCATTGCCCGGCTTATGCGCTACCTCTGAACGGTGACATACACTGTAATGGGCACAACCACACCCAACGAAATGTCAGAGCTGCTTTCAGACAGGACTTTGGGCAAGCGGCCTTCCCGGATCGCTGGATACCGTTGAGCAGCAAGTCTTTATCCTATGAAAGGTGGGTATTGAGCCTGATCAGGGCAGGACGGTGGCAGTTGGCTTGGTGCCAGCATGACACACTGAAAGGATCGGTCAAATGATCCTGAAAAATAGTTGAGAAGCGGAGGTAATCTTCTCAACGTCGATTATTAAGCTGAATAGTTACTTAAAATTAAATGCTGAGGTCAGTAGTAGCAGCTCCCAAAATGTTATTAATTTCTTCAATATGCATTTTTAGCTTGCTCAGGCAAGTACTGGTATCTTTATCAGCCATTTCATTGCCTTCTAACAGGACATAGCGGCCTTGATCCAAATCAGCAATATGGGAGAAATAAAAGGCATCCTTCCAGAACTTACAAGGTACCGGTTCGGTGTTCAGGTGCTCCTGGCACAGCTGTTGATCCTTAACATAGGCCAGAACCGCCAGCGCCTTGTGCTTGTAAACTTTAACTGAAACACCTTCAGGCCAGTGCTTTAACCTGATGTCGAGATCACACTTAATGTCGGCGTTTTCTTTTTTTACGTAAACTTTTTTCACTTCAAATGAGCCTCGCCATTGCGAGAACATATCTCCAGAAAAAATTTGACGCTCGATATCATTAAATTTTTCTTCAATTTTTTGAGTGATGATGTTGATGTTATCTGACATGATGGTTGTGACCTTGATTCTGTTGGATTAACTGTTTTTAACGACAGTTTAATGCTGGCATGATACTGAGAGTGCCGGGCAGTGTAAAGTTGTGGCAGGGACTTTGTTATAAGTATTTTTTATTATTTGATAAGTTTATTTGTCACAGGGCGCTATTTTCCAGTATAGCTGCTGGATTGGGCGTATTCTTTGCCTTTACTCGGAATTACTGTGATATGGTACTGGTTAATTTTGCTGTATAATGTCCTGTTTTTCATGAGGATGGTAACAATAACAGTGCGGCGATCTATTTTTACTGAACATAATTATCTGACCTATTTATGTGGCAGTATCTTTTCCACTCAGGGTCTTTGGATTCAACGCATGACACTGGGCTGGATGATGTGGGATCTGACTCATTCAGAAAGCTGGTTGGGAATGCTGGCCTTTTTAATGTTTTTCCCGACTATTTTGGTCGGGCCATTGTTTGGAGCAATGGTGGATCGCATTAACCGTCGTCAGGCGGCCGTCGTAACCAGCACCATACTTGGGTTGTTATCGCTGTTATTAGCCTGGTTGGTGTGGCAACAGTTAGTGAATGCGCTGATGCTGTTGTTGTTTGCGCTGGGGATTGGCGTGGCCAATAGTGCCTATCAGTCGATACGGCTGTCTTTAGTGCCAGAGTTGGTCAGTGCCGAAAACATGCCTAAGGCCGTGGCCATTAATGCAATTTTATACAATACTTCACGTTTTATTGGGCCGGTTCTTGCAGGGCTGATAATTAAATATCAGGGCAATGCCACCGCACTGACGGTAGTTGCAATCTGTTATATACCGCTAATAATGGTATTATTATTGTTAAAGCTCGATAACTGCCAGCGAGTATCAAAGGCACAGCAATTGACCTTTTTAATGGATATAAAGGCCGGTTTTGAGTATGCCCTGAGTTCAGATCTGATCCTGCGCTTATTGATGCTGATTGCGACTTCGGCGATGTTAGGTCGGGGCTTGCTGGAAATTTTGCCCGCAGCGGTTGAGGTACTCTACGATCGGGGAGTGACAGCCTTAGCCTGGCTTAATTCAGCCGCGGGGATAGGCGCGATTATTGCGGGTTTACTACTGTCATTCTTTCGTGCCGAGCGCTTATTTCCGGCAATGCGTCTGGGGGCGATTTCTTCAGGTTTATTGTTGGTGCTGTTCAGTTATACCAGTAGTTTTGAACTGGGGTTGCTAATTGTGGGTGGCTTAAGTTTTTGTGCCACTGTGTGTGCTGTAGGCACTCAATCACTTATTCAGGTTTCAGTGGCAAGTGGATTCAGAGGCCGGGTTATGAGCCTGTGGGGAGCGATTAATGTTGGCGGTGGTGCATTGGGTGGTTTGTTATTTGGTGTGCTGACCGAGTTTATGGGTTACTCATTTACGCTGATCACTGTCGGACTATGCTGTGTTATTATTGCCCATATTGCCACTCGTCGTATTCTCTTGCCCGAGGAGCTAAAATCGGCATAACAGAAAGCACTTGCTTACTGTTATGCCAAATATCAAGAATCTTGAAATAGCACTGTTATCAATTTAAGGTAACGGGCTCGCGTTAAGACAGACTATCACCAACACACGCAAAGTGAACGCGCATTTTGTTAATGTCTGCTTGGCGGTATCGAGGTTGGCTCGCAGCTTATCGGCGGCCTTCCAGAGCTTGTGCGATCTGCATGCCTCGCTGCCGCAGTTTGGCCAGCTGTTGGTCAAAGGTCAGGGCAGGTTTCAGATAGGGCTTGAGCACGCGACAATCCCGGGTCACAAGCATAAAAAAACCGCCAAGGTTGCGCGTTGCCCCAAGGGGTACTAAGCGTGGCGGTTGTGTTGGGCACAGTATCGTTCGTGTTGTTTTACAAATCAAGCACCGGGGCTGGGTGACCGCAGGCTGCGCGTAATCGGGCATTATGATCAATGGCCGTTGAAAACAACCCTTGGTCGGCTTGCCGTTAACCCCATCCTGCACGACGCTGAATCATTGGGTGCCATGCAACAACGGAGGTAGACCATGGCGCGGGATACCCTGACCCAGCAGACCCTGGTGCAACTGATCGACGCCGGAGTGGTACGCCAGGTGACAGCCTGGGCCCTGCCGCAGGGCTGGGGTGATCCACTATTATCGCTGAGGTTAAGGCTCTGGAGTCAAACCGCTACCATCAGCAGCACCGGTTCGCTTTCCCCTTCACTGACATGGTGACTCACGATAAGTACCTCGGTTAGTGATGATTATGGGTTTATTTCTTTGGCCAAGCATGGATAGTTAGCTTTTTTGCCATAATGTCGCATGGGGTCGTTCTATATGACATCATCTTGAACTACTGTCTATCCATATGTTCATTCCATATCGAGAAGATACCACGATGGCACAAGAATCTTTTCCTATAATCCCACACTTTTTGAAACATCTGAGAGAGAAATCGGGGCTGACTATCGAAGCAGTAGCTGCCGCTGTTGATGCAGAAGCTGATTTCGAACTTTCTACTCGGCAATATCAACGTATTGAGAAACATGGTAAAACTTCCAAGAAGACTGCTATCGCTCTGGCTAAAGCATTTGGTACTTCAGTGGACGAGTTGCAAGGTCGGCTGTCAATTGACAAATCTCCATGGTACGTGAAGAGCAGAGACGAACTCTATGGAAAGTTAACCATTGGCTATCACGAGGTGATAACAGAGGTATTTCGTAAAGTTAATATCGGCGGTGGAGCCTTGAATAATAATGGCTGTGTGCTTCTCGATATTAACGACAAGCAACTACCCATCTCCTTGAAAGTTACTCATCATCCCCATTCATATGAGTCTTACACCAGTGAGTGGATAATACGCCCGGCGATCATCAACGAATCAGGAATCCTTTGGACGTCACTCAATAAATGGCAGCAGTTGGACTGGAAGCAACAAATCAACAAGCTGGCATACAACTTTTCCAACAAGGTCATCATTAATGATGAACCATTGGTGCCTGAGTCATCCAATGTCGGTTTTTTTGTCCGTTTTGAATATCTTGTGGAAAATGAGGAACAAGAGGAGGAAGATAAAGAAGAAAAACACATTACCAACGGGGAGTGGGTTATAGAGGGGACACAGTTCTTCCAAAATGATGCCGACTTCAGATGTTCGCTTATGGTGTGGCTGGAAGATAACCGCCGGCTTTATCCCTTCCCGGTTCATCCACCAATGTGTTCACCAGGTGTGCTGGGAATATATTATGGTTGCTCCAATAAGCGACTGGTCATAACCAGGGCTTGGCTGGATGAATCTGGGCAAGCGCATCAAGCACCCTGGCCAGAACTGCAACGTGAACAGCTGGCCGATGCTCTTGAATCATTTTTGAAAAAAACATCCCCGCTCCCAATCGCTATTGGTGATCTTGGTCCAGAACACTTCCCGCCACTGGCACCTGATTAGGAGACTGAAGTGTCTGGAAATCATTAAAATGCGACAGCTTACCAACCACAAAAAGGAGTGTGTCATGAGTAAAGCCCCTGCAAATGCACCGAGTAAAACCGGAAACCCGTCAGGAAAAGGGCGGGGTAACAATCCACCATCCCCTGCCAAATCAGGCGGTCGTGGTAACGCCCCGTCAAAAGGTAAGTAACCCCCAGGGCAGGCATGAGCCTGTCCTGTTATGATGGTTATCGACGCTCGGTTCAGCAAGCGGTGTCGGCCTGGCTATCGGCTGGAAGCCCATCATCCTCAGACCGCTTTTATAGTGGGCTTGAGAGAATAAATCTGCTTGGTTTGAGGTGCTCCATCATCAGTATCCTCATCCTCATGGATCACGACTACACCATGATCTTGCCGACCATGCCATCCAGCCTGGCTTTTACCGCCTCCCACTGGGGCATGACCTGCTTCAGAAACCGGTAGAAACGCTCGCTGTGGTTGTGCTCGGCGATATGGCAAAGCTCGTGCAGTATCACATAGTCGATGCAATCTCGGGGCGCTTTTACCAAGTGGGGGTTCAGGGTCAGGCGGCCCTGAGGGGAGCAGCTACCCCATTGGGTTTGCATGGTGAGAATACGAATGGGCGGACGGCCTGTTACCCATAATGTCTGATCCAGCATGGCGTCCAGCCTGCGGGCAAATACATCCCTGGCTTTGTGCCGATACCAGTCATTAAGCAAGGCTTGCACCCTGTCGGCACTTTTCTGGCGCACCGACACCTCCAGGCTGCCACGCAGCAGCTTTACCTGCTGCTTGTCGTCCCGGGCTTCAATCACCTTCAGCTGATACTGCTTGCCCAGGTAGTAATGACTTTCACCACTGATATAGCGGCGCGGGGTCACATGCTCCTGCTGAGCGCGAAATTCTCTGAGCTGCTGATAAATCCAGCGGGCCCGTTTTTTCACCGCCTGCAATACGTCTTCATCGCTGGCATGAAGGGGCGCCTGCACCTGCACCCGGCAATCCGGCTGCACCTTGATCAATACCCGATCCACCTTGCTCTGACGGTGGCTGCGTTCAAAACAAATCCGCTCGTCACCATAATAGAAGCACAGGGTGCCAGGCATGGATGACGGGTCGGGCAGAGTAATGGCAACACTCATCGTCTTAAACGCCACTTAAGCCCACGCGGGTGATTTGCACCACGGATTCAACGATATTCTTGGCCTGGTTCATACCACCCCCAATAGCTTTGCATTCCTTGAACATCAGCGGTAACAGCTGCTTGCGGATTTCCGCCTCGATATTCTGCGGATTGATGGAGTTTTCCGCCACGGCGGCACTCACGGTGTCATCCAGGGTAAATGCCAGCTTGACCCATTTGTCCTGTACCTGCTCGTCTATCAGGGTGAACACCTCGGGCAGATGCTGCTTGAACAAGCCGAAATAGGCCTGGGCATGAGGGTGACCGGCAAAGGCGTTGGGTAATTCATCCAGATGGCGCTTTTTCACCTGCTGTTCGAACTCATGGAACAAAAGGTACTGCTTGAGCGGGTGATCGAACAGCTTTTCTGCTTCTTCGATGGCTTGCAGCAGCAGTTTGGAAAAGGCTTCCTGGGCGTAAGGGTCATCACGCAGCTCCTGTTCAATCATGCGGGTAACCCGGGTTTTGATGATGTCGGTTTCGTTGCGGGTCTTGTCCTCGTTCCATTGCTCCGGCTGCTGCTGGCCCATTTTACCCACTTCGTAGGCGCCCTGGGCGTCTTTCACCTCAACCCCGACCACATGCTTGTTCAGCAGTTTTTTCACTTCATCCGCATAGGTGTCGTAATCAATGCTTTCACCGGCATCCTGTTTCACCAGTTGCCGCAGACTGGACAGCTGCTTGACGGTTTCCTTGTAATGGCGACGGTCATCCTCGCTGAAGCTGCTGTCTTCAAAGAAGCAGGCGGATTGCAGCGCAACTTTAAGGCTGCTGGCAAACTCGCTCAGCGCCTCGTAAAAGTCTTCCCGCCGCTTCAGGTTTACATCCACCAACTCCTTATTGCCACCGGCTGAGGGCTTCCCATCACGGGCTTCCAGTCGTGGCACCAGCACCTGGCGCAATTGCTCGATGTCGTTCTTGTTTTTCACATCACTAAAAATCGCCCACAGGGTGCGGTAGAGCAGCGGCAGCCGTTTGTATTCGGTGCTCATCTGGTTATAGAGACCGGCGATATCATCGATGTCGTAACCGCCCTGGGTACGGGAAGCCAGATCCTGATATTTACCAATGGTGGTATCCAGCTCGGCCAGAATGCCGCGATAGTCGATCAGCAAACCAAATTGCTTGTCGGGGTGCAGCCGGTTGACCCTTGCAATCGCCTGGATCAGGTTGTGCTCTTTCAGCGGCTTGTCGATATAAAGCACGGTGTTTTTGGGCTCATCAAACCCGGTGAGCAGCTTGTCCACCACAATCAGCAGCTTGAGCGATGCATCCTTGTCGAACCGCTCGATAACGGCCTTGGTGTAGGCTTGCTCATCCTGATTGCCCACGTTGTCCTTCCACCATTTCGCCACTTCGGGCATGGCGGAATCGTCCACGGCAGTATTGCCCTCACGGGTATCGGGCGCACTGATCACCACGGCACTGTCAAACAGCCCGGCTTCATCCAGATACTGCTTGTACTTGATGGCCGAGGCCTTGCTGTCACAGGCCAGCTGACCCTTTAGGCCTTCAACGATGTTGTTGTCGAAGTGGGTGGCGATATCCAGCGCAATCAGCCGAATGCGGTCATCGGCGCTGTAGACCTGGCCTTTTTTGGCGAACTTGCGCTTGAGATCGGCTTTCTGCTCGTCGGTCAGCCCTGCGGTGATGCGGTCGAACCAGCTGTCGATGGCCCGCTCATTAACTTCCAGATCCGGAATTCGCTCTTCATACAGCAGCGGGGTCACCGCTTTATCTTCCACCGCCCGCTGCATGGTGTAGGCATGCACTATGGGGCCGAACTTGTTGGTGGTTTTGTCGTCCTGCAACAGAGGCGTGCCGGTAAAGGCCACAAAGGCGGCTCTGGGCAGCGCCTGGCGCATGCGAATATGGTTTTCGCCGCCCTGGCTGCGGTGGCCTTCGTCGATCAGCACGATCATATCGGCACTGTCGTTATGGCATTCCGGGTATTGGGTAGCACTGTTGAACTTCTGGATCAGCGAGAAAATAATCCGTTCTGTTCCCTGACCGATTTGCTCGGCCAGTCGCTTGCCCGAGGTGGCCATGGCGGCGGCCTTGTCTTTCTTGCCAGCCAGCTCACCACCGGAGGCAAAGGTATTGCTGAGCTGGGTTTCCAGGTCGACCCGGTCGGTGACCACCACGATGCGGCATGCCTTGAGGCTGTCGTGCAAGATCATGGCCTTGCTCAAAAACACCATGGTGAACGACTTGCCGGAGCCGGTGGTGTGCCAGATCACCCCACCTTCACGGTTATCGGCCGGGCCCCGAGTATTGATACGCTCAATCAGCCGCTTGATGCCGAATACCTGCTGATAACGAGCCACGATCTTGCCGGCTTTCTTGTCGGACAGGCTAAAAAGGCGAGTCATTTCCAGCAGCCGGGCAGGTGTCAGCAGGCTTACCAGCAGCTTGTCCTGGCCGGTAATGGCCAGCTCGCCACCCGCTACCAGGCTTTGATACCAGTCCAGATCCTTCGCCGGGCGATGCCCGAACAGGTTAGCCAGTTGCGCCGGGCTCAGCTTCCTGTTCTTGATGGCCAGCATCTCGGGTTCGGAAATATCTTCCTCCCGCCAGGCGGCCCAAAAGCGGTCAGGGGTGTTACAGGTGCCGTAGCGGCCTTCGTTGCCGTTGATGGACAGCAATAACTGGCTGTAGGCGAACAGGTGCGGAATTTCATCCGGTCGCTGGTTGCGCATGCTCTGGGAAATGCCTTCATCGATGGTTGGGCCTTTATTGGCATGGCCATCGGGCCGCTTGGCCTCGATCACCACCAGGGGAATGCCATTCACGAAGCAGACGATATCCGGGCGGCGCGACTCAACACCGCCGGAACGGGTAACGGTAAACTCTTCGGTAAAATGAAACCGGTTATTGGCCGGGTTGTGCCAGTCGATCAGCGCCACGGTCGGGTTGGCTTTTTTGCCATCCACAAACTCGGTGACCGAAATGCCATAGAGCAAATGGTTGTACAGCCGCTCGTTGGCCAGCAGTAGGCCTTCATTCAAAGCCGGGCTGCATACCTCGGCAATCAGCTTGTCCAGCGCCTTGTCGGACAAGGCATGCTCGGTACCGGCAAAGGTAAAACGGCGCTTTTCAAGTGCTTCGCGCAGCACACCACGCAGCACCACTTGATCCTGTTTACCACCACGGGCGGCCAGGGCCTGTTCGGGCGAGAGAAAAGACCAGCCCAGGTTGGTTAACAACGTCAGCGCCGGGAGCTTGGCACTGTATTCTTCCTGAAATTTTGGGGTGTGCTTCATTCTTATTGTTATTCCCTGTGCTCTCAGCCGGGCTGTAGCCGCTGCTGGGTGATGGCTACCGGTCATCGCCGGGTAGCTCATTGGTTTGGTTCGTGCTCAGGCTTTAATTCAGGCACGAAGTTGATGAACATTACTCTGGTAATCCGGGTCTGACTGACTTGTGCAAAAGGAAGTGGCAGGCTTATTGAAACAGCCAAAAGCACGTTGCCAGTCACCATCTGCCAGTTTACCGGTAAACAAATCCAGCGGCACACACCAGAGCGAAAGCTGCCCGTCAAAATGAAATACCGGCAAAGGCTGGTCGAAATCGCGGTGAGCGGGGTAAATCAGCATCAACTGTCCTTTGCCATCCAGATATTTGTGACCATAGGCGAACATCTGGTAGAGATCGGCCTGCCTGATGCCATATTTATGCTCGGTAGTTGCCAGCTTCTGGTTAAGCAACTTCCATTTTGCATCCAGTACAAAGCGAGTGCCTTGATGTTCAATCAGAAAGTCCGGTTTGAGCACAAACCAGTTTTGCGGCTCGTTAGCAGAGTGGGGGGCATGGCTCAGTAAATAGCGCCTGCTGGCCTGTGGCGTAAGCCGGGCACCGGGCTGTAGCTGTTGTCGCAGGCAGCGGGAAAGGTAATGCTCAAACAGCTGCTCCATGGGGAAGAGTAAGGCAATGCCCTTGTGCTCGCCCTTCTGAAAATCAGGATTGAGCTGTTCCAATATCAGCCGACACCAGGGTTTGATGTCTGCGTAGCTCCGCATCATCTTGCCGCTATGCCAGCGATCAAACTGGCGCAAGGGCTGGCGTATTGGCGCTATGTCGGCCAGTTGCTGGCTGAGTGTATTGGCCAGCCGCCAGTTTTCACTGTTTTTGGTCAGCCTGAAGACGATATCCAGTGCTGTCTTGAGCAGCCGGTTCTCCAGCCGATCGGGGCTGAACTCCGCATGGCGCACATGAAAATGGGCTGCCTTGTCCGGCATCTGGCGGAGCTGCTGGTTTATATCCAGTTGACCCCGGATAAAACGGCATTGCTCTTCCACATTCCGGTAGTCGAAGCGCAGCCCCCGGCGCACCAGCTCGGCCACTTCATGTAAAAACTGGCCGATTACCCATTCGTGCAAGGGAGTCTGTGAGCGCATCAATTCGGCGCTGCCGGCTTCTCTATGCTTCACGTCCAGTGCAGAGCGCAACATGCGGTGTAAAAGATGCCGTAATTTTTCCGGCCCTTCGGGGGGAGCATGTTCTGTTTTGGGCAGTATCTCGATGGCCTCGCCATGAGGGCTTTGCAGATAGCCCACATGGCTGCATAGCTTGAGCTGCCTTTTGCCTTCAACACTGAGCAGATCGGCACGACCCTTCCAGCCTTGCTGCAATTCAAGCAGCCAGTCAAAAGTGGCCGGTGACACTATGCCGAGATCCATACTGGCTTCCCGGCGAGTGTCACAGGTCAGGGTGGCATACTCACGGACCTGAATGGTCATGCCACTATGCCCCGGTAAGCCTCGGCGTTGGTAAAGGCCGCTTTATTGAGCCGATGGCGTCTGTCCATCAGTTGCTCGGCAATATCCGCCGCAAACAGTTGCTGTAGGCTCGGCAGACGGTCTCTCAATGCCTCATCGGTAATGATAAAGCGATGATCCGGATGTTTGGCCGGATCATTGAGTACCCAACCGATACGCTGGTGATCATCAAAGAAGTACTCCTGAAGCAAGGGCACCAGCTTGTCTTTGAACAGAGCCGCCAGTGCCTGCTGCCGCTCGGATTCATCTTTGATATAAACCAGCGGCATAAAATAGCTGTGGCCAATCAGGTGCTCTGCATCCAGTAACACCTCGATGCGCTGGTTGATTCTGGTCAGCATCTGCGCCAAATCCACACCAAAGACCGTTACACCAGCCAGCAATTCGGGTTGCGGCAGCATCTCGTTAAAACTGAAACGGCGGCGCAGTGCCAGATCCAGCTGGGCCAATGATTTGTCGGCGGTATTCATGGTGCCGATCAGGTACACATTATCGGGCACCGAGAAGGGGGTCTTGGAGTAGGGCAGCACGGCGGTCTGGGCATCCTCGGCTCCCTTGCGCTTGCTGGGCTCCAGCAGGGTGATCAGCTCGCCGAAGATGCGGGAAATATTACCTCGGTTGATCTCGTCGATGATCAGCACATGGGGCTTGTGTTCGCTTTCCTGTTCCCGGGTTGGCGCCAGCAACTGCTCCAGCTTGGTGTGATCAACCGTGGTGGGCTTGAGCTCATACAAGGTCATCTGTGACAGTGACTTCAGGAACAGTCGTTCCTTGGGCAGGCTGGGCTGATACTGGCGTAGCCACTTCACGCGCCTCAGTTGCTGGTAACCGACCCGCTCATCGGTTTTAAGAAACTCGTAGTCGCCGGTGATTTCGGCGATGGCCCGAAACTTGTGATTGCCGTCGGAGACAATAATCAGGTCACCTTTGGTTATCAGATTCTTGAAGGCATGCACCGAGGTGAGGGTATAGTTGTTGTTTTCTATGGATTCCTGCTGCTTTTCCTCCAGCCGGTGTTTCACAGCCTC
This sequence comes from Zobellella maritima, assembly GCF_003075035.1. Lineage (GTDB taxonomy): Bacteria > Pseudomonadota > Gammaproteobacteria > Enterobacterales > Aeromonadaceae > Oceanimonas > Oceanimonas maritima. The sequence goes on from NZ_QCZE01000001.1 coordinate 1,024,457, forward strand.
ACGGCTGTGGCAGTCGCTAAAGTCGATATCATTGCCATAGCCAAGCAGCACATAGCCCTGGTTGATACATTCGTCGAAAATATAGTCTTCGTCCCCCTGAGTGTTACCAAGGGACATTTTCCAGATCCGCTTGCCGTGCAGAGTAATGCTATCCGAGGTGGCGGCCTGAACCTTCACATCGGCGTTATCACACAGTTGCTTGAAAATGCCGTCGACGATTTCATAACGAAGGCCGCCGCTCTGTTCGTCGGTGGTGGCGCGGATCCCTTCGATAAAGTCTTCGTAAGAAAAACTCTGGTGAAAGGTGGTAAACATCACCCGTTGCTCGGCAACCAGCTGGTCATACTTTTCCTTCACCGTCTGGCGAAGCTTGATGCCATCCAGCCTTTCACATGTGGTTTTAAACCATGCCGGCTCGGCAATGCTCACTGCCAGTGCGGTGGTGGCGTAGGTCTTGCCGGTGCCGGGAGGGCCGTAAAGGATCTGATTAAGAGGAGCCATGTGTTCACCTTCCATTGACTTTGATTGTGCAGAAGGGTCTTTTCCCAAAGACTCGGTCTTGATATGACTGCTGGTCGAATAGTGATCTGAAATGAATAACATAAAATCACGGAGAGATTGGGAGTTATCTACGGAAACAGCAAAACCCATAGGCTCCTTGCTTTTCTCCGGTAATACAGGATACCCCTTCAGATTTGAGTGAAAATAACCATCCCAGTTAACCTTGATACCAGGGAGCAGCTTCAGGTTGTCCTTATACCTTTCGATAAAGGGGTGAACCACCAGAGGGTCCTTCAAAACCGGATTGTCATTCTCTCCTCTCTTCACATAGACATTGATGCCACAGTCTTTGATGGTGTGGTAAAACATTCTTTTCGTACCAACCGTACCACCTGAGTGCGGATAGCCGAGTCTGTTTAGCTCACTGTGAAGCTCTAAAGAATTCATAATACCTGTTACTGCTCTTTTTATCCCCGACGTTTACCGTCTAAAGCTGTTGTATCGTTTTTTTATTGTTGGATGATGAAATATCAACCTCCCAGCCAGTCACTGAGCATATTGGCCACCACGGGGGCAAAGGGAGGCAGCTTGCCATCCTGTGGTTGGCTGATATCGTCAATCACCATGCGCAGTAGCGCTTCATCGTCCAGGATATCGTCGGGCTCGACACCTTTTTCCCACAGCAGGGCCTCGGAGAGGCGCTTGCGCTTTTCCACCAGTGCCTTGTTGCTGGCTTCGGTGTCGCCGAGGTTCAGTACCCGGATGCTTTCCCGCGCCCGTTCGGTCAGGCCTTCCACCCGGCCGCTGAGCTTGAAGCGCAGCTCGGTTTCGCATTCAAACATCAGCGGCGTGAGCGGCAGCGGCTGGGAGCCATGGGCAGCGTCGCACTGGCGGGGGCTGGTGCAACTGGCCACCAGATTGCTGAAATCCAGGCTGCGTTGTTTGGCCTGGTGCCGCGCTTCCACATGCTCATTCATGGTGTCGTTGTTCTCACCGGAGATGGGCTGGCAGCAATAGGCACACAGATAAAACTGCTCACTGGTACAGGCCTCGCGTATGGCCTGGCGCTCCACCTCGCTGAGTCCGGCATAATTGCCTTTGGGATTAGCCCGTTTCCAGGCGGTGAGTTCCGGTGGCTCCGGGCCCTTGTCGATGTATCTCATCGTTTGCTTCCGCTGCGCAGTTCCTGCTTGCGCAGCAGCAGGGCGGCGCGGGCCAGATCCAGGTGGTTCTCCGGCAGCTCGTTTTTCAGCTCGGCCAGCAGGCGGTGGGCCTGCTCAAACTGGCTGTCCTGAATAAAATCGAGCAGATCGTTAAGTCGCCGCTCTACCTCTGCATTGCGCACATGGGTGTCCATCACCTCCAGCAGCACGCTGTTGGCATCCTGACCGTACTGGGACGGCACCTGCGACAATTCGGCATTATCCAGCGAGTAGACCAGCACCTCTTTCACGTCGCTGATCACCAGTGGCGAGTGGGTGGTGAGCACAAACTGGCAGTTGGGAAAGGTGCTGGTGAGGCGCGAGATAATGCTGCGTTGCCAGCTGGGATGCAGGTGCATGTCCACCTCATCAATCAGCACCACGCCGTCTCCTGCCAGCGGATTTTCCAGCCCCGGGTTCATCATGGCCAGACGGCGGGCAATATCACCCACCAGGGCCATCAGGGACTTTTCGCCCTGGGACAGTTGCAGCACATTGAGGGTTTCGCCGTCCTTGTCGATAGACATGTAAAGCCGGGGTTTGCGCCTGACCTGAAGGTTGCTGAAACCGGGCATAAAGTTGCTGATGGCGGTGCGTACCGCCATCAGCTGGCGATCACGGGAAGAGGCGCTCAGTTGTTGCAGTTTTTCCCACAGTTCGCTGTCTTTACCAACCGTTTCCAGCAATTTTCCCAGCATGTCGGCGGAAATGCCCGACTCGTTTTCGCTGTCTTCGCGCTCGCGGAACCATTCGAAAAAGCGCCGGAAATCCACCCCGCGATTGAGAGCGTTATCAAAACCGTCGAGCTGAAGAAAGGTATGCTTTTCCTTTATCTTGAGCGGAATATCCAGCACCACCCGCTCGACCGGATAGAAGGCGATCAGCGGCAGGCTGCCGTGTTCGTTGGCCGTCAGCACGCTGCGGTAGTGGTCGGCCAGCCGGGTGGCGTCCTGAAGCTGGCTGACAAATTGGCTTTTTTTCCCTTGTGGGTTCGGGCCAGGGTCCACTGATACAAGGCATCGCTTTCATCTGCACCTGGGTTGGCAGACTGGCCTTGGTCGTCGACCACCTCGATATCAATGGCCGCCGAGGTGGCGCCATTGAGGATCACCTCTTCGGGAATGGGGCTGCCGCTGCCTTTTTCGCTGCGCAGGCGGGCCACGAACCAGCTCAGTGAGGTGGCCAGCCCTTTTAGAATGGAGGTTTTACCCGCGCCATTGTTACCGATAAACACGGTCACATTGGACTGCACCTGCGGGGTAGGGGCCAGGGGCACCTCCAGTGACCGGAACCGGCCCAGATGGCTAAGCCGGAACTGTTTGATTTCCATGATATTACCCTTTAAAGCGCACCGTTATCGACTGTAACCCGCCGCTTGCCGGTGAGCAACAGCTGCATCAGCGCCTTTTTTTCCTGCTTCAGTGCAGCCAGCTTCTTTTGCAAGGTGTCGATTTCCCGATCGGCGGTGGAAAGCACGGCAGCGATTTTTTGTTGTTCTTCATTATCTGGGAATGGAATCACCAGCCGTGAATAAATAGAAATCCAGTGCCGTTGGTGCCCACCTACAGCAAAATCTAACAACTGCATTACTTCAAATACATACTTTATAGAAACACCAGCCTTAGCTGTCAGTATTTTCATGGCGCTAGACTTAGCCTTAAAAGGAAAATCTACGAACTTACTGCCAGTTGTAAAGTCATCAAATATTATGACTGGTAAGCTTTCAGAAAAAACACCAAAGCCTTCATCTGTATAACCAAGAATGAAAGTTTTACCTGCTGTAAGTACAGGTGTCTTGTACGAATCATGGTATTCAGTGCTTTTAACCAAATACGGTGTCGGCTGCCTGTAATCTAGAAGATCGCCTAATTCAACTCGTTTCCACTCCCCACTAAACCTTTCACCTGTATCGGAGAGCAGGCGCTGCTTGCCGGTGAGCAGTTGCTGCATCAGGGCTTTTTTCTGCTGCTGGCTGTTGGCCAGCAGCTGCTCGGTGGTGGTGATCGCCTGGTCCCAAGTGGACAGAATTTGGGCGATTTTCTTTTGTTCTGAAAGTGGGGGCAGTAATCCAATAACAGAGCATAAACGATCTGGAGAGGTGTGTTTAACTTTTGTGCCAGTTGACTGCTCTGTAATCTGCCTTCTAGAACTTGGAGCGTTAAAGAATAGATAAAGAAAATCTAAACAAACGCGATCATGGCTCGTTATTTTGACAAGTCCAAGTCGCTGATTATGTAGATACTTCCCATCTTCTGGCACAAATAGAGGGCTCCCCAAAAGCCCTTCGGATTGTTCAGTCATAGCAAGCAATAGATCCCCTTTGGATAACAAGTATCCATCGGGAACATCACCGTTGTAATATTTAGTTTTAGTACCTTGGTCCCTAAATCCACCTGTCTCGTGAAAGCTTCCTGGTGTGAGAAGAATGAAGTTTCCACTGGAAGAAAAATACTCACTCTTGAAGGCAAAACCATGTTTTACGGATATGTATTGCTTTAAATCTCCTTTCTCCCAACCTTCAGGCACCATAACCCAACTCCTTAAGATACTCGGCCATCTCGCCTTCCAGCTTGCTGAGTTGGGCCTTCAGCTGTTCACGCTCGGCGCGTACCGCCATCAGGTCGATCTCTTCCTCTTCCTCGAAGGTGTCGACGTAGCGGGGGATATTGAGGTTGTAGTCGTTGTCCTGAATTTCCTTCAGGCTGGCCAGATAGGCGTACTTGTCCACGTTATCGCCATTACGGTAGCTGGCGACGATCTTCTGAATGTTCTCTTCCGCCAGCAGGTTCTGGTTCTTGCCCGCCTTGAACTCGCGGCTGGCATCGATAAACAGCACCTTGTCGTCGACCTTCTGCTTCTTGAAGATCAGGATAGCGGCGGGAATACCGGTGCCGTAGAACAGCTTTTCCGGCAGGCCGATCACCGCGTCCAGCAGGTTTTCGTCGATCAGCTGTTTACGGATCTTGCCCTCGGTCGAACCCCGGAACAGCACGCCGTGGGGCACCACCACGCCCATGCGACCGCCCAGTTTGGAAGAGGAGGCGGGCTTGAGGGTGTCAATCATATGCAGAATAAAGGCATAGTCGCCCTTGGTCTTGGGTGGCACGCCGCGCTTGAAGCGGCCGAACTTATCGTGCTCGGCCTCGTCGTGGCCCCATTTGTCGAGCGAGAAGGGCGGGTTGGCGGTGACCACATCGAACTGCATCAGGCCGCCGTTTTTATCGAGCAGCTTGGGGTTGCGAATGGTGTCGCCCCACTCAATCTTGTGGTTGTCTTCGCCATGCAGAAACATGTTCATTTTGGCTAGTGACCAGGTGGAGCCGATGGCCTCCTGACCATAGAGCGCATACTGCTTGCTGTTGTGATACTGGCGCACCTTGTTGCCGCACTTCATCAGCAGCGAAGCCGAGCCACAGGCGGGATCGCAGATGCTGTCGCCGGGCTGGGGTTCCAGCAGTTCGGCCATCAGATCGGACACCTCCGGCGGAGTATAGAATTCACCGGCTTTCTGGCCGCCGCTGGCGGCAAAGTTCTTGATCAGATATTCATAGGCGTTGCCAATCAAATCCAGGGTGCCGACCCGGCTGGGCTTGAGGTTGAGCTCGGGCTTGGCGAAGTCTTCCAGCAGGTGGCGCAGAATGCTGTTTTTCTGTTTTTCTTCACCCAGGCGGTCGGTGTTAAAGGAAATATCCTGAAACACGCTCTTGCCCGCATCCTTCAGCTTGGTGCCGTTGGCTTCTTCAATGGCGTGCAAGGCCTGATCGATGCGCTCACCGTTGCCGGGTTCATGACGACGCTCCCACAGGGTATAGAAGCTGGCGTCGCGCGGCAGCACGAAACGCTCGTTTTTCATCATCTCTTCGATCAGCTCCGGCTCGTCGCCATACTCGGCCTGGTAGCCATCGTAGTGATCCTGCCATACATCCGAGATGTACTTGAGGAACAGCATGGTGAGGATGAAGTCCTTGTAGGTATCGGCGCTGATGGTGCCGCGAAAGGTATCACAGGCGTTCCATAAGGCCTTGTTGATGCTGTCCTGGTTGATTTTGTCGTTCATTGTTTACCCTGGCTCTGTAAAAGAGGTTGCCGGACCTGGCTGATGCCGCCGGTATATCGGTATATATAGTTGTTGTTTGGTAGACAGAGCACTTTACACCGGTCAACGCACTTGGCAAGTCAACAGGCGGTCAAAAATGCGCGGTTGGTTAAAGATCGCCTGTTATCAATATTACCTGAGTACAAAGGCGGTTAACGGCGGTAAACAGGGCAGGGTGGTTGTCCTGTTCTTCCTGATACGAGAGGTTCGGTCATGGCGTTGAACGGGAATGTGAACAAGCATAACCAGCCCGACAATACGGACACCGGTGCGTTATGGTAAATAGGGGCACGCAGGGGCTGGGCAGTGCGACTGATGGCCAATAAAAAGTCAACAAATGAGCCAGTTGCATGAGGATATCCTTTGTTGTCGGGGCCTGGCCATAACCGCCAGGATGACACTCAGCCATCTAAAGCCAGGTTAATCATCAGAACCTCTGAAAACTGAAGGATGGCTGAACTACAGGCTGCATAGACCCGGAAGATGTTGCCAGCCGAAAACGACAACCAGTGCAACATACGTGGCTCTGAACGAGCCTTTACTGTTCATAGGTGGCAGATGTGCCAGTGCAAATCAAAACAGACTGAACTGAACGTCAGGCAGCGATAGTCCAGGCGAAAACCAGGCAATGAGCCGTGCCGGTCGAGCGCAGTCAGTCACGCAGTGCTGACATGAACACGCTGAAGAAGACGGCCAAGGAATCTATGCATCGTGCATGCGCAACATTTCGGGACGGTTTCGAAAACCGAAACAAATCCCGAAATTAAGCTCTGAAAGTGTCAGGGATCACGCATAAATATTTGAAAATTAAGAGTTTCACCATGGTGGAAAAATCCCATTTGAAACTGGAACTCACAAATATGCGCGCGCTCTGACATCTCAATATAATTCCTATTTAACATAATATACATTATGCGAAGCATTGTTATCCGGGGTTTATGATCACGCCTCAGGCTTTATCTCCAGCCGGTTCAGTCGTTTGCCGGCCGCACTTTCGTGACGTTCGACCTTGCTGGTGTGCAGATACTGGGAAGTCGTATCTATGCTGTCATGGCCGGCATCGGCCTGCACATGGGACAGCGGTCTACCATTGTAGTTGATGTCGTGGGTGATGCCGGTGTGGCGGATGCTATGCACAGTGAGCGTGCGTATCTCGGCGGCATCCTGGTCGAAGCCGTCGTCGGCGGCGGCATCGGCAGCCAGGGCTATCAATTCATCGAGTGAGTCGCGCAGCTGGCGAATGCCCAGGTTGGCGTTGAGCAGGCCCTGATCCCGACCTCGGCCAGCGGCCCGATGACGTACAAACAGCGGGGTATTTTCGTTAGGTGACGGCAAGGGCGGCAGCTTGAGGTAGTTTCGATAGCGTTTGAGCGCCTCCAGCAGCTCGCGGGAGGCCGCTACTGTGCGCCGCTTGCCGCCTTTGCTGACCGGGATATAAAAGCTCCAGATCCCGGTTTTGCCGTCGCGCCGGAATTGGCTCATCACCGGCGAAAACCCGGGCCGGGCCGCAACTTCGGAAATACGCAGGTAGCAGGCGTACATCAGCGACACCAGGAAAAGCGTCCGCTCATGACGCTCGGGCTGCTGTTCGGCCAGACGCTCGGCGGTGCTCATCATATAAGACCATTGCAGGTCGCTGAATACCCGGACTTCATCTTCTTCTCCCGAGACGGTCGCCTGCACGGGTGTAGAGCCAAAGCGACTGTGGCGCATCCACATCACCGCCGGATTGCGCTCGGTTGCTTCCTCATTGATCAGGTAGCCATAAAAAGAAGACAGCACCGCCATCTTGGTCTTAAGCGCTTTGTCACTCAGCCGGTAAGGCTGTTCGCGACCGTCCACTTTCTTGCCCAGGAACGGCCGCCACAACGGATTGGGCTGGCGCTCACCCCATTCCTTGTTTAGTACAAACTGGGCCACGTTACGGTAGGCAATCAGCTCCCTGGGTGGTGCCAGGCAATAGTCCACATATCGATTCATCATCCGCCGGGTTACCGCTATCGGCGAGATCTGCTCGATATCAAAACACCAGTGTAAAAAGGTGGTCAGTTCACTGCGATAGGTTTTGTAGTTGTTTTCGCTGAAGCGGCTTTCCAGCAACCAGTCCATGGCATGCTCATAGACAAAGGCGGCCTCCGCCACCCGATTTAGGGTGAGTTCGGCGATATGCTGGTTGACGACGCTATTGCCCTCTTCCAGGTACTGGGGAGCATCAAACAGGGGGAACACGGGGGGCATGCTGGGCATCAGCACTCCTAAAAACACTGAAAATATTATATTTATTTTATCAAAAACAGAAGCTTAATAGAATGCCGATAAACTGCATTATCGGCATTTGCGTACCTGGAAAAGGAGGACCAGAAACGAAAGTCCTCGGCCAAAACCCTATCCCTCTTGACGCTGGATATGCTACCAACGGCTATAGTTGGTAGAGACAGAATGGACTCGGATGCCACAGCGCCTCGGCCCGCATCCGAGCCAGAGACTTGATTCACCACACCACGGCGACTCGGTGAAAGACGAAGGCGACAGCCCCCAACAAGACGGCTCCCCCGAGCAAAAACTGCTCGAGCTGGTCGATCATACCCTGCACGATCTGCAGCCGGAAGCGCCGGCGATGCCCCCTGCCCGGCTTGACAGTTCCTTCGACCGAGATCTCGCCCTTGATAGCCTTGCCCGAATGGAATTGTTGTTGCGCGTCGAGGGCGCTTTCGGGGTCAGTCTGCCGGCAGAAACCCTGCAGCGTGCCGAAACGGTACAGGATTTATTGATCGCCATAGAACAGGCCCCAAGCGCCTCGGCAGAACGGCTCCGCTCAGAACGTCTCACGCTATCCGAAACCGCCCCGTCGGACAAGGATGAAGTACCACAAGCCAGTACCCTGGCCACCACCACTACCCTGCTGGAAGTGCTTGACTGGCATGAACAGGCACATCCGCAACAGGTACCCATCATCCTGGTCACCGAGGAGTCCGAGCAGCGTCTCGGCTATGGGGAACTGGCGGCAGGTGCCCGAGCCGTGGCGGCCGCGTTGCAGCAGGCGGGGGTCGCGCCGGGTCAGACGGTGGCCATCATGCTACCCACCTCCCTCGCCTACTTTCACTGTTATTTCGGCATACTGCTTATGGGCGCCATCCCGGTGCCCATCTACCCGCCGGCGCGGGCGTCCCAGCTTGAAGACCATGTACTGCGCCACGCCGGTATTCTCGCCAATGCCGAGGCAGTACTGTTGATTACCGTGCCCCAGGCCATGATGGTGGGCCGCCTGCTGCAGGCCCGGGTGCCGGGCCTGCGCCGTCTGGCTACCCCCGAGCAGTTGACCGCCCCGGCTGATAGCCTGCGCCCGGTCGAAATCCGGGGCGAAGACACTGCCTTTATCCAGTACACTTCCGGCAGCACCGGTAATCCCAAGGGGGTGGTACTCAGCCATGCCAACCTGCTTGCCAACATTCGAGCCATGCAACAGATGCTGGCGGTGAGCCCGCGTGACGTCTTCGTCAGCTGGCTGCCGCTCTACCATGACATGGGCCTTATCGGCGCCTTTCTCGGCAGCCTTTATGTGGGCCTGCCCCTGGTGGTGATGTCGCCCCTCACCTTTCTGGCCAAGCCCGAACGTTGGCTGTGGGCCATTCATCGCTATCACGGCACCCTGTCGGCGGCCCCCAATTTCGCCTACGAGCTCTGCCTGAAGCGCATCGCACCGGCATCGCTGGAAGGACTGGATCTGAGCAGTTGGCGGCTGGCCTGCAACGGCGCCGAGGCGGTCAGCCCCGACACCCTGCAGCGTTTCACCGAACAGTTCGCCCCCTACGGCCTCAAGCCGGAAGCGGTCAGCCCCGTGTACGGCCTGGCCGAGGCCTCGGTCGGGTTGCTTTTTACCCCGCTCGGACGCGGCCCGCTAATCGATTGCATACGGCGCGAGCCCCTGGCTCGCGAGCAGCTCGCCCTGCCCGCCGCCAAGGAAGACGAGGGGGCACAACGCTTCGTGTCCTGCGGGGTACCCTTGCCCGGTTACGCTATCCGCATTGTTGGCGAGGCAGGCGAGGAGCTGGGCGAGCGTATTGAGGGCCGGCTGGAGTTCAAGGGCCCCTCGGCCACCCGGGGCTACTTTCACAATAAGGAGGCCACCGCCAAATTGTTCCACGACGGCTGGCTCGACACCGGCGATCGTGCCTATGTCGCTGCCGGGGAGGTGTACCTCACCGGGCGGGTGAAAGACATGGTGATCCGCGGCGGGCGCAACCTCTACCCCCAGGAAATCGAGGAGGCGGTCGCCGCCGTGGAGGGGGTACGCAAGGGCGGAGTGGTGGTGTTCGGCAGCCCGGACCTGGTCACCGGCACCGAGCGTTTGGTGGTGCTCGCAGAAACCCGCCTGGGTGGCAGCAGTGCCCTCGGCCGGCTGCACCAATCGGTAGTGAGCGCCGTATTGGGCGTGCTGGGCGAGCCGCCAGACGAGGTGGTGCTGGCACCGCCCAATACGGTGCTCAAGACCTCCAGTGGTAAGGTGCGCCGTGCCGCCTGCCGCAGCCTCTACCTCCAGGGAGGCATCGGCAAGGGGGCTCCCAAAGCCTGGTTTCAGTTACTTCGTCTGACTCTGGGCTCCGCAGGCCCCTGGCTGCGGAGCCTCGGCGGACAACTGGCCGGCGCCGCCTTCGCCTTGCACGCCGCGCTGATGCTTGGTCTACTGGCTCCTCCTATCTGGCTGGCGACCCTCGCCACAAGCTCGCCCACCGCCGCCTGGCGCCTGGGCGGACGGGCGGCCCGGCTGCTGCTGCGCCTGACCGGCACTCCCTTCAAGGTTAAGGGACTCGAGCGACTGCCGGCGGGACCCTGTGTGCTGGTGTGCAACCACGCCAGCTATCTGGATGGCCTGCTGCTGGTAGCAGCCTTGCCCCGGCCCTACGCTTTCGTCGCCAAGCGGGAATTGCGTACTCAGTTCGTTGCCGGCCGCTACCTGAAAAAACTGGGGGTGGCGTTCGTCGAGCGCTTCGAGGTGCAACGCAGTGTGGAAGACGCCAACCGCATGACCGAGCTGGTCAAGGGCGGACGCTCCCTGCTGGTGTTCCCGGAGGGGACCTTTGTCGCCCATCCGGGGCTGCTGCCCTTCCACCTGGGTGGTTTTCTCGCCGCCGCCGGTGCATCCGTGCCCGTGGTGCCGGTCAGCATCCGCGGCAGCCGGTGGGTGTTGCCCGCCGAGAGCCGGTGGCCCCGGCACGGCGCCCTCGAGGTCGAGGTGGGCTTACCCCTGCCACCACGCCAGGAGGACGAGGAAGTGTTTGCGGCGGCGGTGAGGCTCCGACAGACGGCCCGCGCCTGCATCGCGCAACAACTGGCAACGACAGAGCAGGAGGGGGGATAACAAAAAAGCACAGCCGGCGCTATCTTGCCGGCATGCGCGGATCCCAGAGTCCGCGCTCCAGTCCTTGCTCATAGGCCATGCCCTTCGGATAGCTGACCAGCTCAAGTTGCAGCCCCCAGGGTGCGAGGAAATAGACCCAGGTCAGGCCGGCGGCAGGCCCTTCGGTAAAGGTGCTCGGCGCGCCGAGCACGTGGATGCCCTGCTCTTTCAGGTACGCCACGGCCGCGTCCATATCGTCCACATAAAACGCCAGGTGATGACCGCCGATATCGCTGTTTCGCGGCCCCCGCCGGTTCTGATCGGGCGAGGTGTATTCGAACACTTCGAGATTGGTCCCGTTACCGCAACGAACCATCTGAAAATCGCGAATGGTGGCGCGCGGATGTACATTCAGGTGCCGTTCCATCCAGTCATCTTCGAATTTGAATTCGCCGAAGGTAAAGAAGGGTTCGCAACCGAGCATGTCCCTGAAGAAAGCCACGCCCTCCCCCAGGTTGGGCACTGTGATACCGATATGCTGGAGGCCTTGCATACCGGGCATAGGCGTTGCCGCCGCCGGCAGGCTGGCGGTGGTGATCATGGCGGTAGCGAGGGTGGTGCGGGTAAAGCCGGTTAACCTAATTTTCAGTTTCATGCTGAATCTCCTTGCGATGAAAAATCCATATTTGTCTGACATTATTGTTCCTAATACTGTTGTTCCTGGTGCAGGTGCCGGTAAGCAGACCCGGTCGCCGGGACCAAACGCCGGCCGAGTCTCCCCCGTATCTTCCCAAGCGGCGGGCTTACAGCTCGCGCCGTTTCATGGCGCCGGCGATATATTCGGCCTGGCGTACCGCCAGCGCCACTATGGTCAGAGTCGGGTTGGCGGCCGAGCTGGAGGTGAACTGGCTACCATCGGAAATGAACAGGTTCTTCACATCGTGGGTCTGCCCCCACTTGTTCACCACCCCATCCCGCGGGCTGGCACTCATCCGGTTGGTGCCCATGTTGTGGCTCGCCGGGTAAGGGGGCATGTCGATCACCCGGGTGGCGCCCACCGCTTCCGACACCTTGCGCCACTGGGCAAGGCCGTGGCGGCGCATGGCCGCATCATTGGTATGATCGGTCTTGGTCACTATGGGTACCGGCAGGCCGTACTGATCCTTCTCGGTCGGGTGCAGGGTGATGCCGTTTTCCTCCTGCGCCATGTCTTCGCCGCACACCCAGACACAGCTCATGTGATCGTACTGCTCCAGCGCCGAGGTCACTTCCCTGCCCCAGCCACCCGGCTTCATAAAGGCGGCGGTAAATGGCAGGTGCAACGCCAGGCCTTCCAGGTGGTAGCCGCCGTGGAAGCCGCGATCCGGGTTCAAGGCGGCTTCATCCGAAATCACCGCGGCAATATCGAATCCGCGATACATGTTGACTGGCCCCTTGTGGATCGCCACCGCGGCGGCGGTGGTATGGTTCATGTAGTTTTTGCCGACCTGCCCGGAGGAGTTTGCCAGGCCGTCGGGAAACAGACGGGAAGCGGAGTTGAGCAGCAGCCGCGGCGATTCGATGGAATTGCCGGCCACGCACACGACCCGGGCCTTTTGCAGGTGCATGCGTCCATCCTTGTCGGCATAAAGCACACCGCTGGCCTTGCCCGAGGCATCGTGCTCGATGCGCAGCACCATGCTCTGGGGACGCAGTTCTGCATGTCCGGTTTTCAGGGCTCGCGGGATCTCGGAATACAGGGTCGACCACTTGGCGCCGACCTTGCAGCCCTGCATGCAGAAGCCGATTTGCTGGCAGGCCGGGCGGCCGTCATTCGGCCGGGTGTTGGAGGCCACCGGACGGCTGATGTCCCGGTAGCCGACCTTCCTGGCCCCGGCGGCGATCACCTTGTAGTGGTTATTGGGCGGCATCTCCGGCAGGCCGCTGGCCTTGGTACCGGCGACCCCCATCTTGCGTTCGGCAATGTCGTAATAGGGGGCCAGCTCGTCATAGCTGATCGGCCAGTCGAGCACATTGGCGCCCTTGACCTCGCCATAGGTGGTCCGGGTATGAAAATCATGGGGCAGAAAGCGCAGCGCCAACCCGGAGAAATGCATGGTCGAGCCCCCCACTCCCTTCACAATCCAGGCCGGCAGTTCGGGATAGGTTTCGGTATGGTGCCAGCCGCCGGCGGAAATGCGCTTGTCCAACCATGAAATTTTCTTGAACATGGCCCATTCGTCGTTCTCGAAGTCGGCCTGGGTGAAGTGCTTGCCGGCTTCGAGGATCACGACGTCGACACCGCTTCTGGTCAGCTCGTCGGCCAATGTACCGCCACCGGCGCCCGAGCCGATGATCACCACTACGCTGTCGTCATCCAATGAGAAAGTCGCGCTCATGGGTTCTCTCCTTGATGTTGTTTACGGTAAAGTCGGTGCCGGTGCTAAGCGTCGCTGCCCAGCCAGTCGATGTCGTCGAAGCCACGATTGACATAGCCCCCCTTTTCCCAAGACGAGCCCTCATAGCCGAACAGCGGCCATACTTGCTTGTTGTCGTAGAAACCGGTGACCAGGTGTCCCTTCACCTTCTGGAAGAAGGCGCCGTGTTCGATCACATAGAGCAGGCCGACCCGGTCGCTCTCCTTCTCCAGTTCGGCGTAATCCTGCTCGAAGCGCTGACGGGCCAGGTGATCGAGCGCCGCTACCCCGTCGACCAACAGCCCCTTTAGCTGGTCGTCGGTTGCCGCCTGTGTTTCCAGCGGCGCGAGTGCCTGCAGGTAATAGCGGTCTTCAATATGGTCGTGCGGAAAGATATCCCGGGCCAGGATCAACAAGGTGCCGCCCACCTCGGCGCCGAGCACGGTGAAGTCCCGGGCCCGCGCACGGCCTGCCGGCACGGTCAATGCCGTGGTTGCAAACGCGCCGACGCCCAGCGCCATCACGCTGCCAAGGGTCAGGAAACGGCGCCGACTCAGGCCGTTGCCCTCCTCGACCGGCGTTACCCGAATGGGGATCTGTGCAGATTTATCCTTCATCTTGTCACCTCCATGAATGCTGATTCCTGATCCAGCCGTTGGTACAGGGTTCTGCTCAGCAGCGCCATGGCGCTGCGCCCGGCTCCCAGTCCGAGCAGACGGGACACCGTCACATGACGGTCTTCATTTATCCGCCGGGGTTGCTGGCAATAGCGGTAGAATTCGTTGGTTAACCGACACAGCTCACCGTCGTCCTCGTCGCAGAGAATGGCAGCATGGGCCAGTACCGCCTGCTGTGGCCGGCCGGCCACCTTGCGCCAACGTTGGGCGGTACCGGCCAGCTTGCGGCCGCTTACCACCAGGTTATAGTCACCGTCGCAAAAGGCGCCGCTCACCGGGCCGCAACAGGCCCTGATATCCAGCTCGGCCAGGGCCTCGATCAGGGGTTGGCACAGCCGGCGATAGGCCCGGTCGATGGCCGCCGGACCCGGCTCCAGGGTAAACACCGCTGTCACATTGAGCAGATGCGGACTCTGTACCGTCAGGTCCCCGCCCGTCTGCCGCTGTACCAGGGGCCAGCCCCGCCGGGCCAGGCGCTCACCCGCCAGGGCGAAGCCCGGTAGGCGGCTCATGGCTGCCGGCACCACCAGGGCACGTCGGCTGCGCCACAGCATGAAGCCCTGGGCGAGTTGGCCGTTGACCACCCGGGCCAGCATGTCCTGCTCAGCAGCCAACCCCCGTGCCGGGGTGAGTAACGGCGGCAGCAGGCCGTGCCGGCTTTTATGGTTGAGCATGCTCATCCGTATCTCCTTCCAACAAACGACACAGGGTGTCGAAGAACTCGGCCGCCGGGCCACCGTCCACCGCCCGGTGATCAAAGGTCAGCGACAACCCCATCATTGGTCTGTGCTCCAGCTCGCCCGCCTTGTTAATAACTGGCATCATTTGGGTCCTTCCGATACCGAGGATCGCCAGCTGCGGCAGGTTGATCACCGGGGTAAAATGCTCCACCCGCGATCTCCCCAGGTTGGTGAGGGTAAAGGTGCCGCCGGTCATTTCGGCTACCGACAGCTTGCCGGACCGGGCCCGCGCCACCAGGGCCCGACGCGCCTCGGCCAGCCGTGACAGGGTCATGGCATCGGCGTTGAACAGGGCAGGCGCAACCAGCTGGGTGTCACTCAGGCCAATGGCAAAACTCAGGTGCACCCCCTGGTAGTGGTGGATTTCATTGTCCTCCAGCCGCCCGTTAAGCAGCGGGTGGCGCTGCAAGGTGCGGATCAGCGTATGAGCCAGCAGATCCTCCACCGAAACCTTGATGCCATCCAGGGCCAGTTGCTGTTTACGGATCAGCAACTGGCCGACATCACAGCGGCCGTGGTGGGTCAGCTGCGCAGCCTCATCCAGGCTTTTGCGCATGGCGCCGGCAATCATGGCTCGCATGCCCCGCAGAGGGGTGCGCTGCACCCCGGTATCAAAGGTCGTGGACATGATCCCTCCTATTGCACCTGACCGATCAGATCACCCTTGGCCACCACTTCATCGGCTTCCTTGAGGATGCTGAGGCTGCCCGACGCCGGCGCCAGTATGTCGTGCTGAATTTTCTGCACCATGATCTCAGCAATGACCTGACCCGTGGCCACGGCTTCCCCCTCTGCCGACAGCCAGGTAGTGATCACCGCCTCGTCCTGCTCTTCCCACAGGTCCATTGGAATGCGAATTGCTGTGCTCATAACCAATCCTCCTTAAACATCTCCAGACAGGCGTTGACGATTTTCTGTGCATTGGGCAGGGCCCACTGCTCCATGGGGGGAGTAAAGGGAATGGGGATATCCGGATAGGCCAGCCGCCGGGGAGCGGCCTTGAGTTGCGTCCCGCGCTCGACCACGGAGGCGATGATTTCGCCGCTCATGCCATAGCTGTGGTAATCCTCGTCCACCACGACAAGGCGACCGGTTTTGGCGACAGAAGCAATCACCGTCTCCCTGTCCAGGGGGACCAGGGAGCGCAAGTCTACCACTTCGGCACTGATGCCTTGCTCGGCAAGCAGTCGTGCGGCTTTCAGGCCGTGATGGACACCGGAAGTAATACCGACAAGGGTGACATCGCTGCCTTCACGGACGATGGCAGCCTGGCCGATAGGGACTTCATAGGCCGCTTCCGGTACATGCACCACGGCATCCTTTTCCGTTCCCAGCCAGCCCATGCCCTGCAACCCCTTGTGGAACATAAACACCACAGGGTTATTGTCCCGGATGGCGGCAATCATCAGGCCCTTGGCATCGTAGGCGTTGGACGGCGCCACCACCTTCATGCCCGGCAGGTGGGCAAAGCTGGCGTGCAGACACTGGGAGTGCTGGCCGGCATCACTGTAGCCACCGCCGGTGGAGGTCATCAGCACCATGGGCACCGGGATCTTGCCGCCGGAGAAATAGGTGTTCTTGGCCATCAGGTTGTAGATGGCGTCCATGCACACCCCGAAGAAATCCACAAACATCAGCTCCACGATGGGCCGCATACCGTCGGATGCCGCTCCCACGGCGGCGCCGATAAAGGCGGTTTCCGAAATGGGGGTATCACGTATCCGCTCGGAACCGAATTCTTCATGCAGGCCACGGGTATTGCCGAATACGCCGCCCAGCGGGCCTATGTCTTCCCCCATCACGAACACGCTGGGGTCGGTGCGCATCTCCTGGGCGATGGCTTCGGCCATGGCCCGGGCTATGGTGAGCTTGCGGGTATTGGTGGTGGTATTCATCACACGCCTCCTTTTCTTGTGTTCATGTCCGCGCCGTTGGCGGGCGTCACGATAATCTTCACGTTGCGGTCCTTGTTGTGCACCAGCTCTTCAAATCCCTGTTCGATGATCTGCGCAAGTGAAATACGGCCGGTGATCAGCGGCGTTACCTCCATCCGTCCAGCGGCTATCAGCGCGATCACCTCGGCAAATTCACCGCTGTAGGCCAGGGCGCCGACCACCTGTTTTTCGGTGGCAACGAGCTCGAAAAAGTTGAATTCGCTTGGCTCTTCGAAGATGCCTACCATCACGCAGCGCCCGGCTTTGCGGATCACGTCGATGGCCAGCTTGGCGGTCTGCCTGTGGCCGATGCACTCGATAGACACATCGGCGCCTGCACCGTCGGTCAGCGCCTGCACCTCGGCCAGCACATCACAGTCGCCGGGATCCAGTACCAGCGTCGCCCCGACCTCCAATGCCTTCTGCTTGCGCGCCGCCGACATTTCCAGGGCGATGATCCGACCGGCGCCGGCAGCCTTGGCACACATGATGGTGCACAGTCCTATGGTGCCGGCGCCCACCACCACCAGGGTCTTGCCTTCAATGTTGCCTGCCTGGCGGACCGCATGCATGCCCACCGCCAACGGCTCGATCAGGGCGCCCGCTTCCAGCGGGAAGCCCTCGGGCAGCCGGTACAACAGGTTGGCGGGCACATTGACCAGCTCGGCAAAGGCACCGTTGTTCATCAGGCCGGTGAATGCCAGCTGTTCGCACAGGTTGATCTGTCCTTCCCGACAGTAGCGGCATGTGCCGCAATGCTGACAGGCATCGGCGGTGACGCTGTCGCCCGGCGCAAAACCATCGACACCTTCGCCCAGGGCCACAACTTCACCACAAAATTCGTGGCCAAGAATGCACTGACCTTTGAGTCCGGTGAGTGGATGAGGCTGATCGACGGGAATAAATACGGGACCAGACTGATACTCGTGCAGGTCGGAGCCGCAAATACCGCACCAGTGCACCCGGATCTGGGCCCAGCCCGGTTCAGGGGCGCCGGGTCGTGGCACCTGCTCCAGACGGATATCCTGGCGGCCGTGCCAGACGGCGGCGGTCATGGTGGTGGCTTGATTCATAGGGGAATCCTCGTGCATCAGATAAACACCTTGTCCAGGGCCGCTTCCGGAGCCGGGTAGGCGCTTTCCCGGGCAAAGGCGATGGCCTCGTCCACCTTCTGTCTGGCTCGGGCCCTGAGCCGCTCTTCCTGCTGTTCGGTCAATTGACCGCCTTGCAGCAGGGTGGCACGCAACCTGGGAATGGGATCCTTGGCCAACAGGGTCGCCTTCTCGCCTTCCGGGCGGTAGCCTTCCGCATCCCCCATGAAATGGCCGGCGAGCCGGTAGGTTTCGATCTCGATCAGGCTGGGCCCCTCGCCTCGTCGGGCCCGCTCGATAGCGATGCCTGCCGCCTCGAACACCGCCTGCGGATCATTGTCGGCTACAAAATGACCCGGCATACCATAGGCGGCGGCACGCTTGTCGTTACGATCGACCGCAGTCGACTGGCACTTGGCTACGGAAATTCCCCAGGCGTTGTCCTCAATCACGAAGACCACCGGCAATTGCCACACGGCGGCCAGGTTCAGGGCTTCGTGGAAAGCGCCCTGGTTGGCGGCACCTTCTCCCAGGAAGGCCACCGCCACCCCCGGCTTGCCTTGTAGCTTGCGGGACAGGGCCGCCCCCACCGCCGGACCCATGCCCTGGGCGATAATGCCCGAGCAGGAAAAATTTACCCGCCCGTCAAAGATGTGCATATGACCGCCCCGACCACCGCTCAGGCCGCTTTCCTTGCCAAAGATTTCCGCTGCCATCTCGTTCAGATCGACTCCCTTGGCAATGGCCACATGATGGGGTCTGTGGGTCGCGGTCACTATGTCATCCGCAGTCAGATGGGCGCAGACGCCCACGGCACAGGGTTCCTGTCCATTGGACAGGTGCATTTCCCCGGGGATGGGGCCCTTGGCCATATTGAAAGCCGGTGTCTTGCCCTCCATGTAGATGGCCTCTATGGCCTCTTCGAAGAAGCGGCTGACCAGCATGTGTTCGTACATCCAATGCCATTGTGCTGTATCGGGTTTCATATCCCCTCCTTGCCGATGTGTGTTACCAACGGACCTGCACATGGGTGCACGATCCGGTTATTGCCATGGAACACTCGCAATCCTTGTGCCAAAAATGATAAAAGACTGTTAACGGCGTGTTTGCGAAGGTTGTTGCTGCGGCCTGCCGGCGCCATGTCGCAGCCATGCCACAGGGGATGTCTCAACACTGCGACAGCTGTCGCAACCGCCATCCACTGCATCAGCAAGCGATCGACGATACTTAAGGAACAAGGTGACCTGGGTGAAACCGATGAAACATAAGGACGATGAGATTGCCCGCCTGCTGGGAGAACGCCTGGGGCCGGGAAAGCCGCTGACGGATCCGGCTATATTGGGCTCTTGGCGACGTTGCATGGAGCAATATCACCTGGACCCGCATGCCCGTCATCAGAGCCCCCGCTTGAGTGAGTCCGAGCTCAACCTGTTGCGCGAGCCTTTTGCCGAGCTGTTGCATCTGGCGGTGCCTGTCTTCGACCGGCTGCGGCGCACCGCGGTCGAAGCCGGATACAGCCTGTTGTTGACCGATGCCCAGGGAGTGGTGGTACAGAGCTACCTGGACTCCGGCCTCAGCCGTGAACTGGCCGACAAAGGCATGGCGGTGGGCTCGGTGTGGTCGGAACAACTGGTGGGCACCAATGGTCTGGGCACCTGCCTGGCCACCGGTCTACCGATGACGGTGTATGCGGGCGAACATTTTGATCAGGCACTGCTTCCGTTCAGCTGCTCTACCGCGCCCCTGTTCAGCGCCGATGGAAGCCTGCTCGGCGCCATCGACATTTCCACCTATGCCCAGGGCAGCAAGGCCATGCAGCAGTTGGCCCTGAATCTGGTACAGGGTGCCGCCGAAGAGCTGGAAGCCCTGCTGTTCCGGCAATCTCATCGTCAGCATCTACTGGTGACCCTGGCACAGGGCACGGCCTTGCCCCGGCCGGCGGAGACCGCATTGCTGGCCCTGGATCAGCGAGGGCACGTGCAGGGCCTGACCGGCAGCCTGCTGCGGTTGTTGTCGCTCAGGTACCGCGAAGAAGTGTTGCACCGGCCGGTTAGCCAGGTATTGGGCGTCCCGTTCGAGCAGCTGCTGGCGGCTTCCAGGGAGCGGCCGTGCCGCCTGGGCGCCCTGCCTTGGTATGCCTGGCCACTGCCGGGGCTCCCGGGCCTGACCCAGACAACCCGGTCCCCGGCCTCCCTCCCCGGCGAGGTCAACCCGCTGCAACGGGCAGCGGGTGAAGACCCCTGTCTGCAACGCCAGGCTGACATCTGTCAGAAAATGGTCGACCGGGGGATCAGCATCCTCATCCAGGGAGAAACCGGTACCGGCAAGGAGGTATGGGCACGGGCGCTGCACGACAGCAGCCAGCGCAGGCACAAACCCTTTGTTACCCTCAATTGTGCCGCCATCCCTGAAACCCTGATCGAAAGCGAGTTGTTCGGCTATGGCAGCGGGGCCTTTACCGGGGCTCTCAAGGGCGGAAAGATGGGAAAAATCCAGGCCAGCGCCGGCGGCACCCTGTTTCTGGACGAAATTGGCGATATGCCCCTGGCGCTGCAATCCCGACTGCTGAGGGTACTGGCCGAGCAGGAGGTCACACCGGTAGGACAGATAAACCCGGTGCCGGTGCAACTGAGTGTCATTTGTGCCACCCACAGGGCGCTGCCTGCGTTGGTGGAACAGGGGGAATTCCGGGAGGATCTCTACTATCGCATCAGTGGCCTGAAGGTCATCTTGCCCCCCTTGCGGACCCGGCAGGACAAACCCGGGCTGATCCGTTGCTTGTTGAGCGAGCTGACCGATGGCCAGATGGCACCGGCGCTGACTGCCGAGGCTGAGGTCTGGCTGCGAGATTACACCTGGCCCGGTAATATCCGGCAATTAAAGAGTGCACTCCAGTTTGCCCTGGCGCTGGCCGAAGGCGGACCGATCTGCCCCGAGCATTTGCCCGAGGAGGTGTACACCGCCTCGCGGCTGACCAGTGCGGAGCCGGCGGTGAGGCATCATGACCGGTCAGACCAAGCACCGCCCACATCGGCCAACCTGGAGCAGCGGCAACAGCAACAGGAGCGGGACTACCTCAAAAGTACCCTCGACAGCCATGCCTGGGTGATCACCTCGGCGGCCCGGGCCCTGGGGATCAGTCGCGCTACCCTGCACCGCAAAATCAACAAGTACGGCCTGGTATCACCCAACAAAGGCAACCGTTAGCGGCCGGCAAATAAACGACGCCGGGCCCGAAACGGACCCGGCGGGCAGTGTTGTGCCGAGCAGGATTAATAGTAGCCGTCTTCCGGATTATGTACCTGGGGATCGTCCAACACTTCATCTATATCTACATCGAATTCACGCTTGTCCCGCAGCGCCTTCATGTGCAGGCTATGATGCTCCTGGTCGATGGACATGATCCATCCCGGGCCTTTCCGGGTCGCACAGAGCATGCCGCTATGCAGTCTTGATATGTCCATGATGTTTACCCCCTCTTGCTGCTTAGGCTCTCCATTAAGTATGGGCGACGTGCCCCATTACCCCAAATACCCACAGCTAAAGATTCCAGTTCGGCCCCCGGACGCAGCTCCGATTATCGAAGATGGTTGCCCGGCCTTGGGTGACAGGCCGGGCATCAAGTGGTCGTTGGCAGCGAAATGGGGACATGTGCCAGGCGACGGGGGGACGTTACCTGGGATTACAGCTGGCCTGCCGCTAATGGCTGACTTCAAACAGGAAACGCAGTTGTTGGCTCCGGCCCTCAAACTCGATGTCCAGTACCCAGGCCCATACCATGCGCGCCTCGGTGCAGGCACCGACCAGCGCCTGTCCCCGCCACCGGCCCGGTTCAACCTCACTGATGATGGCCGGCAAGGTCCCCATATACATGGTGTCGCCTTCCAGCATACTGCGTTTCACCTTCACCCCGGGAACGGAAAACTGCACTTCCAGGGTGAAGGGGGTTTCGGCAGACAAGGCCTCGGCATGGAGACGGGCTTCGGCAATGACCCCGGCTTGTTCCATTACGCATTTATTGTGACTTATATCACAAAAAGCAACATTATCCTGCTCTGAAGGGCCTGGATCAGCTTCATACCAATAGGTTCTGAACAGAAAAGCCACCACTAAAATAGCCATAACGATAATAATTTGTACCAGCTTTGGCCCGGTTAAACGGTCTCTCATACCAATATATTTCCTGTATTGCTCACAATCTGCTGAAAGGCTTGATTTCGGTCAAGGCAGGGCCTTATGCCTTTTGGTCGGCTTAAGTGGTAATCATATTACTGTTTATACTGTTATTTTTGTACTCACTCCTTTATCATCTGTCGCGTGTTTTCAGACCCCCTTACTTTCCCTTCGTTAACAATTAGTTAACGAAGCCTTTGGAGCGCCTGAATTCTTTGATAAACCCGGTTGCTTTTTACCTTCCGACGTGAGCATCAAGCGGTGCGCACAAACCGAAGAACAGCAGTGGAAGCGGAACTATAACGATGAGTCAAACTAATAACCAACCAAACTACAACTACACGGTAGTTCGTCAGTTTACGGTCATGACCGTAGTCTGGGGTGTGATAGGTATGTCACTGGGCGTGTTAATCGCCTCGCAGCTTATCTGGCCCGCCCTTAACTTTGATACTCCCTGGCTGACCTACAGCCGGTTACGCCCGCTGCATACCAATGCGGTGATCTTCGCCTTTGGTTGTAGCGCCCTGATGGGAACCTCCTTCTATGTGGTGCAACGAACCTGTCAGACCCGCCTGTTCGGTGGCCCGCTGGCATCCTTCGTATTCTGGGGCTGGCAGGCCATTA
The DNA here is from genome assembly GCF_003075035.1 of Zobellella maritima. Classification (GTDB taxonomy): domain Bacteria; phylum Pseudomonadota; class Gammaproteobacteria; order Enterobacterales; family Aeromonadaceae; genus Oceanimonas; species Oceanimonas maritima. The sequence goes on from NZ_QCZE01000001.1 coordinate 1,047,229, forward strand.
TCGTCGCTGCCATCATCACCCTGCCTCTGGGTTATACCACTTCCAAGGAATATGCCGAACTGGAATGGCCGATCGATATCGCCATCGCCGTAGTCTGGGTAAGCTATGCAGTGGTGTTTTTCGGCACCCTGATCAAGCGTAATACCTCCCATATCTACGTTGCCAACTGGTTCTACGGTGGCTTTATCCTGACCGTTGCCGTACTGCATATCGTCAACAGCATGGCGGTGCCCCTGAGCGGCATGAAGTCCTACTCCATGTACGCGGGTGCAGCCGATGCCATGATCCAGTGGTGGTATGGCCATAACGCGGTAGGCTTCCTGCTGACTGCCGGCTTCCTGGGCATGATGTACTACTTTGTCCCCAAGCAGGCGGGCCGTCCGGTTTACTCCTACCGTCTGTCCATCGTGCACTTCTGGGCGCTGATCACCCTGTATATCTGGGCCGGCTCCCACCACCTGCACTATACCGCCCTGCCCGACTGGGCCCAGTCCCTGGGCATGGTCATGTCGCTGATCCTGTTCGTACCCTCCTGGGGCGGCATGATCAACGGTATCATGACCCTGTCCGGTGCCTGGCACAAACTGCGTTATGATCCCATCCTGCGTTTCCTGATCGTGTCCCTGTCGTTTTACGGCATGTCCACCTTCGAAGGCCCCATGATGGCTATCAAGACCGTCAACGCCCTCTCCCACTACACCGACTGGACCGTCGGTCATGTGCACTCTGGTGCCCTGGGCTGGGTGGCCATGATCTCCATCGGCGCCGTCTACCACATGATCCCCAATGTGTTCGGTCAGGAACGGATGTACAGCCTCAAGCTGATCAATACCCATTTCTGGCTGGCCACCATTGGTACCGTGCTCTATATCGTGGCCATGTGGATCAGCGGTGTGATGCAGGGCCTGATGTGGCGGGCGGTAAACGAAGACGGCACCCTGACCTACAGCTTTGTAGAGGGTCTGCAGGCGTCTTACCCCTTCTATTTCGTGCGCTTCCTGGGCGGTTGTTTCTTCGTCCTGGGTATGTTGCTGATGGCTTATAACACCTATCGCACCATCTATGCGCCGAAAGGCTCATTGCAAGCTATCCCTCAGCCGGCATAAGGAGACTCGTTAATGAAAAATCGTCATGAACTGGTCGAGAAAAACACTTTCTGGCTGATTGTATTTACAGTTATCGCCATCAGCTTCGGTGGCCTCGCGGAAATCGTACCGTTGTTTTTCCAGGCCCAGACCAATGAGCCGACCGAAAGCCTGCGGCCCTACACCGCACTGGAAATGGAAGGCCGGGACATCTATATCCGCGACGGCTGCCACGTCTGCCACAGCCAGATGATCCGCCCGATGCGTGCCGAAACCGAGCGGTACGGCCACTACTCCGTTGCCGGTGAAAGCGTGTGGGAACATCCCTTCCTGTGGGGTTCCAAGCGTACCGGTCCGGACCTGGCCCGGGTCGGTGGTCGGTATTCCGATGAATGGCACCGGGTGCACCTGCTCAACCCCCGTGACGTAGTGCCCGAGTCGAATATGCCTGCCTTCCCCTGGTTGGAAACCAACATCCTCGACGGCAGCAAATCGGCAGACAAGTTGCGTTTGTTCCGGGACAACTTCGGCGTGCCTTATACGGATGCGGATATCGAAGGTGCCGAGGCGGCGGTGAAAGGCAAGTCCGAGATGGACGCGCTGATCGCCTATCTGCAATCTTTGGGTCATGGCCTTAAGTAACGGGAGTTGACGATTATGGATTTCAGTACCCTGGAAGCCCTGAAGCCGATGCTGATCAGCATTCAGACCCTGATCCTGTTCGTGCTGTTTATCTGCCTGGTGTTGTGGGCCTATAGCAAACGGCGCAAGAACACCTTCGATGACCTGGCCAACTCTATCTTCGATGAAGAAGAGCAGGCCGCCGGGCAATACCAGGGGACTGATCCTGATCGCGCAGGAGCAATTAAAAAATGAGTACTTTTCTTAGCATATATGTCTCTTTGATCAGCCTGGGCGTGATTTTCGGCCTTACCGGCCTGCTGATCTGGTGTTTGAAAGATAAAATGGGCATGGAAGAAGGCGCGTCCACCGGGCACACCTTCGACGGCATTTCCGAGATGAACAATCCCCCACCCAAGTGGTGGAGCTATCTGTTCTTCATCATGGTGGTGTTTTCCCTGGTCTACCTGGTGCTGTATCCGGGGCTGGGCAACTACAAGGGGCTGCTGGGCTGGACCAGTTCCAACCAGACCATTCGCTCCCTGGAAGAGTCCCAGGCCGCGACCGAAGCGGCTCGTGAAGCCGGCATGCTGGTGCAGTATGATCGGGAAATAAGCAAGGCCGATGAGGTGTTTGGTGCCCGCTTCAAGGAGCTGGCTTATGAAGCGGATGGCCAGAGCTACCGTGCCATCGCCGATATCGCCCTCGATGAAAAGGCCACCAAGGTGGGTCAGCGCCTGTTCCTGCAGAACTGTGCCCAGTGCCATGGCTCAGATGCCCGTGGCGCCCGTGGCTTCCCCAACCTGACCGATGCCGACTGGCTCTACGGCGGTACCCCCGAGCAGATCAAGGCCACCATCATGCACGGTCGCCAGGGCGCCATGCCGGCCTGGGGTGACAGCCTGGGTGAACAAGGCGTACAGGAAGTGACCTCCTACGTGCTGAGCCTGTCCGGCCGCAGGGTAGACGAAGTCGAGGCCCAAAAAGGCCAGGCCCGTTTCGCCGTGTGCGCTGCCTGCCACGGTATGGATGGCAAGGGTAATACCGCCATGGGCGCGCCCAACCTGACCGATGGCATCTGGCTCTACGGCGGCTCTCGCGGTGCGGTGGAAGAAACCATTCGTCACGGCCGCGGCGGCGTGATGCCCGCCTGGAATGACATTCTCGGCGAAGACAAGGTACACCTGCTGGCCTCGTACGTGTACAGCCTGAGCAATAACTGATAACGCCCTCCGGGCTCAGTAAAAAAGCCCCGATTCATCGGGGCTTTTTGTTATATTAACGCCCGTCCTTTCGAGCAGTAGGAATTCGCTATGCAACGTCCCTGGTATCAACAATTTTGGCCCTGGTTCCTGATCATCCTGCCCCTGTGTGCCGTGACCGCCAGCCTGTATACCTTCTATATCGCCACCAAGGGTGCCGACAGCATGGTGGTCGACGATTATTACAAGAAAGGCAAGGCCATCAATCAGGATCTGAGCGAATTGAGAAAAGCGGCCGAGCTGGGTCTGGTGGCCGAGCTGCGCTATCGCGATGGCGAGCTGACCCTGCGACTCGAGGGTGAATACAATGATGGCGAAGCCATCCGGCTGCGCTTTATTCACCCTACCCAGGCCGAGCGTGATTTCGGCGCCCTGCTGACCAGCGATGCCAACGGCATTTATCGTTACCGTCCGGAACAAGCGGAACTGCGCGGCCAGTGGCATGCACGGATAGAGCCCTTCGATGGTCGCTGGCGCCTGCAGAAACGGGTGACTCTGCCTATCCCCGACCGGCTCGTTATCCGCGCCGGAGGCTGAGATGTCCGCCTGCTTCCATTGCGGTGAGGTTGTCCCCGGAAACGGCGATTTTACCCTCGAATTTGAAAACAAGTCCGAGCAATTCTGTTGTCCGGGCTGCCTGGCGGTGGCGCAGACCATTATCGATTGCGGACTCGCCGGTTACTATCGGCACAGGAGTGGTCCCGCCTCCCGCGCCGAGCTGGTGCCCGACGAGCTGAAACAGCTTCAGCATTATGATCTGGAGGAAATTCAGCAGGATTTTGTCAACGTCAAGGGGACGCAACGGGAGGTGCTGCTGTCGATCGAGGGTCTCAGCTGTGCCGCCTGTTCCTGGCTGATCGAGCGACATCTGGGTCAGCAACCCGGGGTGGTGTCGATCCAGGTCAACAGCACCACGGAACGCGCCCGGCTGCGCTGGGTCGAGGGTAAGACCAGGCTCAGCCAGTTGCTGGCCGCCTTTGCCGACATCGGTTATCAGGCCCGCCCCTTTCAACCCCATCAGCAGGAACAGGCCTATAACCGAGAGGTGAAATCCTACCTATTGCGCATGGGCGTGGCGGGTATCGCCAGCATGCAGGTGATGATGGCCGGCATGGCACTCTATGATGATCTGTTCCCGGATCTGGAGACCGAGCTGCTGGTGACCTTTCGTTGGATCAGCCTGCTGCTGTGTATTCCGGTGATGCTTTACTCGGCGGTCCCCTTCTATCGCAACGCCTGGCGGGGGGTGAAGAACCGGGCCCTGAACATGGATCTGCCGGTCACCCTGGCCATGGTGTTCGCCTTTGTTGCCTCTGTCTACGCCACCCTCACCAACAGTGGCGTGGTCTATTTTGAATGCGTGTCGCTGTTCGCCTTCCTGTTGCTGGCCGGCCGTTTCCTTGAGATGCGGGCCAAGCGCAGGGCGCTGGAAATCACCGCTAACCTTACCCACCTGGTGCCCATGTTGGCCCGGCTGGAGACCCCGGACGGTGAGCAGGAGGTGGCCGCCGGCAGCCTGCAACCGGAGCAACTGGTGCTGGTGACGCCGGGCGCCGCCATTCCCGCCGACGGCGTGATCGTCTCGGGACGAACCAGCGTCGACGAGTCCATGCTCACCGGAGAACATTTGCCCATCACCAGGCAGGCGGGCGATACCGTGTTTGCCGGTACCACCAACATCACCTCGCCATTGCGGGTCCGGGTATTGCGTCCCCTGTCCCGCTCCCGGGTGGCCGAGATACTGCGCGCCCAGGATGACGCCCTGGCCGAGAAACCCAGGGTGGCGCTGCTGGCCGACCAGCTGTCCCGTTACTTTGTTACCGCCCTGCTGCTGGTGGCCCTGTTCACCTATTTAGGCTGGTTGTGGTTCGATGCCGATAACGCCTTCTGGATCATGCTGGCGGTACTGGTGGCCACTTGCCCCTGCGCCCTGTCGCTGGCCACGCCGACCGCGCTGACGGTGGCCAGCGCCCGGCTGACCCAGGCCGGGGTGCTGGTGCGCCGGGGTCATGTGCTGGATACCCTGCCCAAGATAAATCATATTGTGTTCGATAAAACCGGCACCCTGACCCAGGGCAAGGTCGTCCTGGAATCGGTGGACACCTTCGGACGTATCACCCGAGCCCGGTCACTCGCCATCGCCGCCGCCCTCGAGGCCCAGTCCGAACACCCCATTGCCCGGGCGTTCCGCCCTTACCGGGACAACAGCCTGGTCGTCGATCAACGGGAAAACCGGGTCGGACTGGGCATCCAGGGCGAGATCGACGGCCGCCGCCTGTATCTGGGCAGTGGTCGCTGGCTGGGCGCGCAGGCGGCCGGCGACGAGCGGCTGGATATCTATCTGGCGGATGATCAGGGCCTGCTGGCACGCTTTAACCTGGCCGACCCGCTGCGGCCGGACAGCGCTGCGTTGATCGCGCACTGCCGAGAACAGGGGATCAAGACCAGTATCCTCACCGGCGACAGCTCGGGCCAGGCCGACCGGGTGGCCGCCGAACTGGGGGTGAACAGCCTGATCAAGGGCGCCAGTCCGGATGACAAGCTGGCCTATCTGCGCCGCCAGGATGCGGCGGGGGACGTTTGCCTGATGGTCGGCGATGGCATCAATGATGCTCCTGTGTTGGCCGGTGCCCATGCCTCTTTCGCCATGGCCGGCGGCACCGATATCGCCAAGAACAGCGCCGACGCCCTGTTGCTGGGGGATGACTTGCAGCGAATCTTGCTGGCCCGGCGCATTGCCGCGCGTTGTCGTCTGGTCATCAAACAAAACTTCGGCTGGGCCCTGGGCTACAATCTGGTGGTACTGCCGCTCGCGGCCCTCGGCCATGTGTCTCCCTGGCTGGCGATGCTCGGCATGTCCGCCAGTTCCCTGATTGTCATGACTAATTCCCTGAGGCTTTCCCGCTTATGAATGTCTGGTTTCTGATCATCCCGGTGATCCTTGTCTTTGTGGTTATCGTCCTCGCGATTTTTTTCTGGTCGGTCAAAAACGATCAGTTTGAAGATCTGGACCGGCAGGGCAGCAATATCCTGTTCGACGACGACGGAGAGGCCCACAGGCGGGCCCAGCCCGCCGACAAACCCACCAAGTCACGATCATGACCAGCCAGCTTGACCCCTGGGCCGCGCTGTTGATTGGGCTGCTCGGCGCCGGTCACTGCATCGCCATGTGTGGCGGTGTGGCGGCGGCGTTTTCGATGGCCATCCCCGCGCAGCAACGACGCTGGCAATGGCTGTATCTGCTTAGCTACAACGCCGGCCGGATAGCAAGCTATAGCCTGGCCGGCGCCCTGGTCGGCGGCCTGTTTGCCAGCCTGGCCGATGTCAGCCTGGGTCGGCAGGGATTGACTATCCTACGCGTGCTGGCCGGAATAATGATGATCCTGCTGGGACTGTATCTGGCTCGCTGGTGGTTCGGGCTGCTCAGGCTGGAACATTTGGGCAATGGCCTGTGGCGCAGGGTCAAGCCGTTGGCGGGCCGTTTTGTGCCCTTCAGGCACCCTTTCGCGGCCCTGCCGTTCGGCATGGTTTGGGGCTGGCTGCCCTGCGGCCTGGTGTATTCGGCACTAACCTGGAGTGCCGTCTCCGGCAGCATGGTCCAGGGTGCGCTTATTATGGCGCTGTTTGGCCTGGGAACCCTGCCGACCCTGCTGGCCCTGGGCGGGCTTGCCGAGCGCCTCAGGCACTGGCTGAACCACCCTAACTTCCGTACTCTTTCCGGTATCTTACTGATTTTTTATGGTTTGTTTACACTGTTCCAGAGCCTGCAGCAACTTTACTGACCTTCTAAGTGGCTTCCTTTGATGCTATTATTGACTTTTGCTGACAATAGGAAATAGAGAGCGGAAGCCATGGACAATCAGTCTAAAACCGGTAAGCCACTGGCAAGTGCCATCCATTGTCAGGACTGCAGCATCAGTCAGTTATGCATCCCCCTGGGACTGAATTCTGACGAGCTTGATGAACTGGACAACATCATAGAGCGTAAAAAACCCATTCAGAAGGGACAGACGCTGTTCAATGCCGGAGAGGAACTGAAGTCCCTCTACGCCATCCGCGCCGGCACCGTCAAATCCTATACCATCACCGAGCAGGGAGACGAGCAGATCACCGCTTTCCATCTGGCCGGCGACCTGGTGGGTTTTGATGCCATTAATACCGGTGTCCACCCTTCCTTCGCCCAGGCACTGGAAACCGCCATGGTCTGCGAGCTTCCTTACGACATCCTGGATGAACTTTCCGGCAAGATGCCGCGGCTGCGCCAGCAGATCATGCGTCTGATGAGCAACGAGATTCAGGGCGATCAGCAAATGATCTTGCTGCTTTCCAAGAAAACAGCCGAAGAGCGCCTGGCCGCCTTCCTGCACGGCCTGTCGATCCGTTATTCCCAACGAGGCTTCTCGGCCCGGGAGTTCCGCCTGACCATGACCCGGGGCGACATCGGCAACTACCTGGGGCTAACGGTGGAAACGGTCAGCCGCCTGCTGGGCCGCTTTCAAAAAAACAAGCTGATTGAAGTCGACGGTAAATATATACGTATACTTGAATTGCCTGAACTGGCGTGTCTAGCGGGTGCGCCTGCTACTGCCTGCTAAAGACCCAACTCTAGGGGGTGTCTATGATCAAATACCAACGTATCCTGGTGGTTGTCGATCCGGTTGCCGAAGCACAACCCGCCTTGCACAGAGCCGTGGCGGTGGCCGCCCTGGAAGATAAGGCGGCCATCACCCTATTCTTGCCCATCTATGACTTTTCCTATGAAATGACCTCCATGCTCTCCAGCGAAGAGCGGGATGAAATGCGTGAGGGGGTCGTGCAGAGCCGCTCCGAATGGCTGCAAACCCTGTTGACACCCTATCAGGACAGCAGCATCCACTTTGATGTCAAGGTGGTGTGGCACAACCGGCCCTTCGAGGCCATCATCCAGCAGGTTCAGGATGGAGCCCATGATCTGGTGGTCAAAAGTACCCATAAACATGCCCTGATCCAGTCATTTATCTTTACTCCCACCGACTGGCATCTGCTGCGCAAATCACCTTGCCCCGTGTTATTGGTGAAGGAGCGGGACTGGCCCATGGGTGGCAAGGTGCTGGCGGCGCTTAACTGCTGCAGTGACGACCAGGCTCAGGAGGCCCTGAATCACAAGATTATCGCCGAAAGCAAGGAAGTGGCCCGCCTGCTGTCGTCCCGCCTGCACCTGGTCAATGCCTATCCGATCACCCCGGTCAACATGGCCCTGGAGCTGCCCGACTTTGACCCTCATGCCTATAATGCAGCGGTAAAGAAACAGCATGAACGGGCACTCTACGAGTATGCGGTACGCTTCGATCTCGAGCCGGGCGAGCTGCATCTGCATGAAGGTCTGGCGGAAGAAGTGATCCCCCAGTGTGCCGACAGTATTGATGCCAGCCTGGTGATCCTGGGCTCGGTCGGCCGAACCGGTTTTTCCGCGGCCCTGCTGGGTAACACCGCCGAGCATGTGATCGACAAGCTGAAATGTGATGTGCTGGTATTAAGGCCGGATCCGACACAGAGGTAATCCAGCCACTGGCGCCTTGCCCTTGAGGCGCCAGTCACTATAATAGCCCCAGTTTTTTCGGCCGGGGTCATTATGTCTGTTCAAACAGCCAAGCAAGTCTATAACTTTAACAAGCTGCAAAAGCGGCTGCGCCGCAATGTCGGCCAGGCCATCGCCGACTTCAACATGATTGAAGATGGCGACAAGGTGATGGTCTGCCTGTCCGGTGGCAAGGACAGCTATGCCATGCTTGATGTTCTGCTTAATCTGCAGGCTCATGCACCGATAAAATTCGAGTTGGTGGCGGTCAACCTGGATCAGAAACAACCAGGCTTTCCCGAGCATGTGTTGCCGGCCTACCTGAACGAGCTTGGCATTGACTACCGGATTGTGGAGGAAGACACCTATTCCATCGTCACCGACAAGATCCCCGAAGGCAAGACCACCTGCTCTCTCTGTTCTCGCCTGCGCCGTGGTATCCTGTACCGTACCGCCAGCGAGCTGGGTGCCACCAAGATAGCCCTGGGCCATCATAGGGATGATATCCTCGAAACCCTGTTGCTCAACATGTTCCACGGCGGCACCCTGAAATCCATGCCGCCCAAGCTGGTCAGTGATAATGGCAAACACGTGGTGATCCGTCCGTTAGCCTATTGCAAGGAAAAGGATCTGGTGCGTTATGCCGAGGCCAAGGCTTTTCCGATCATTCCCTGCAACCTGTGCGGTTCCCAGGAAAATCTGCAACGCAAGGCCATCAAGACCATGCTGCAGGACTGGGACAGACGCTTTCCGGGGCGGATTGAAAGCATGTTCCGTTCGTTGCAGAACATAGTGCCTTCTCATCTGCTGGATCATCAATTGTTCGATTTCAAAACCATCGACAGCCACAGTGGCGTGATCGACGGCGGTGATCTCGCCTTTGACACCCCGGATCTCCCGCCCCGCTTTATCGATGAAGACGATGAGGAAGTGCAGGTCCCGAGCGGAGAGCGGCTGGATATCATCGAGCTGAAATAATAAAAAAGGCGCCACAGCGCCTTTTTTATTATCACTCCTGTAAAACCCCGAACCGTGTGCGGGACCGGGCTCGAGCCGATGACGACAACCGGCCACCGGCCACCGGCAGGGCCTACGCGGCGAGGTCGCGGCAACCACGAAAGGCGGCCGGGGTACAACAAACCGTATCGCCTTCGTTTTTAAATCCAGGGAGTGATGCGCACCATTGGTAACATCAGGCTGCCCTCGCCCGCCAGTTGCGCATCACGCAGGCTGACCTTGCCGGTACCCGGATCTGCTTCCATCCCCTCCAGCCGCAGGGAGTCTTCCCCCATGGCCGGGTAGAGATGCAGGCCCTGGATATCGGGTATGAAGTACCTGCCTGGCCAGCCGGCCATTTTTGCCAGCAGTGTCTGCATCTCATCGCGCACCTGACGCAGCTGAGCCAGGGCCGTCCGGCCACCTTCGAGCTGAGCCTGGATCTTTATCGAAATATCGCACTGCTCCCGCTCCGCCAGCTCCAGTACAACCACCGCCTTGTCCAGATCCAGCTGCTTGTCATAAGGCAGGACGAACTGGCCGTGTGGCAACAGGGTTACCTCTCCCCGCGGCTCACCATCCACCCGGACACCACCCGATATAATGGTGCACAGGCCACCGCCGTCGGCCTGACTGAGATAGAATCCCAGCTCGGCCTGCTGCACCTTGGCCTTCTGCACTGTTTTCATATGTTTGAAGAAACCGCTGTACCCCAGTTCCAGGGGCTGGGCACAAACCGGCAGGGCACTCAACAACAGTGCCAATATGCTAAGAGGGAGCGTTTTCATGCTTCAAAATGATCCTTGGATGAAGATGACGGCACATCCGTATCCTGCCGATGTTCGGCATCGGGCGCGACGGCACCACCGATACCACAAGCCTGGCGGTAGATAATACCCTTGACCACTATGTAGAAAGGAACCACCCAGATCAGGCCGATACCGAAGCTGGCCACCGCCACCATAAACAAGAGCACCAACAGGGCATGGAGTAACAGCATATTAAGCCACTGGCGCAGGAACAACCGGATTGAGGTGCCGATCGCCTGCAAGGGTGACAGGCCTTTTTCCAGCATCAGGGGAAAGGTAAACATCAAGGCCACACTCAGCACCAGGGTCGGCAGCATGGCCAGGGTCGGCGACAGCCCCAGGCTGGCCCCGAGCGGCAGGAACAGGCTGGTGAGCAACCCCATCAGCAGGCTGGCGACGGCCAGGGGCAGCAGGTAACGGAAATAATCGAAGATCTGGCTGGGGCGGATGGCCATATTGGCGGCCCGGTGCACACCCATCATGTCCAGGCCGCCGCTCATGGGCGCCATCACCATGGAGATCAGTAATCCCGGCAGGCTACCGCTCCACAGGCTTTCAGGCTCATCGCCCAAGACAGCGAGTAATAGCTGATTGAGTACTAACCAGCAGCCGACCACGCCAATGACCGCCATCAACATAGGGAACTTGGCACCATAGATACGTTGCCAGGCTTCTTGAAAAATGGCTTTGGGTTCCAATTTAAAGCCCTGGCTCAGGGATTGTTGCAGTCGTGCAAAATGGGGGTCTGTCATATCATTTTCTCATCCATTGGGTCGTGCCATTATAACGGATCCCCGGCATCGGGGCAGCAAGTCTAAGCCATTATAAAGTTTAGGTATTTGAACGATTGCGCAAGCCGGGGGAGACGATAACACCCAGCACAACCGCTAAAGGAAAGGGGTTATGCGGACACTCGGCGGGAAGCGCCGATGGCCGGGAGCCGTTTTGAGCAAGCTGGCACCCGGCGGCTGGTCAAGGGTGGCTCACACCGGCCAGCAGCTCATCCACATAATCGGTTACCATCCGGGTCGCCGGTCCGTACCTGTGTTCATTGAAATGGTTCTGTACCTCGCTGGGCTCCAGGTTGATCTCCAGGGTGTGGGCATTGTGCATGGCGGCTTCATGCACAAAACCCGCCGCCGGATACACATTGCCCGAGGTGCCGATGGCAATAAACAGACTGGCTTCACTCAGGGCATGGTAAATATGATCAAGCATCAAGGGCATTTCCCCGAACCAGACCACATGGGGCCTGAGTGGCTCGGGAAACTGGCAGCAATGGCACAGATCCGTGGTGTGCAGTGGGCCGGGCCAGGCGATCGTCTGGTTGGAATGAGGGCAGCGGGCCTTCAACAGCTCACCGTGCATATGGATGACATTGCGGCTCCCCGCCCGTTCATGGAGATCGTCAATATTCTGGGTCACCAGGGTCACGGTGCCCGGCCACTCCCGCTCGAGACGCGCCAGGGCGTAATGAGCTGCATTCGGCACCACCGTCGGCAACAGGGCTCGCCGGGCATTGTAGAACTGCTGGACCAGCTCGGGATCCCGCTGATATCCCTCTGGCGTGGCCACATCTTCTATGCGGTGCTCTTCCCACAGGCCATCCGACGCCCTGAAGGTCCTGATCCCCGACTCAGCCGAGACCCCGGCTCCGGTCAGGATTACGATGTTGTCTTTACCCACCAACTGCTGCCTCTGACATTTTCATCTGCATATCAGGCTAACAGTATTGCCAAGTCAGGCCAATGCTGCCTTGGTATAAATACAGAAAGCCAGGCTGGAAGCCTGGCTTTCTGGGATTACTGCTGAACGTCAGTCGGCCTCGAGGGCGTTTTCCACCCTGGCCTTCAGTTTCTGACCGGGTCGAAAGGTCACCACGCGGCGAGCCGAAATGGGGATATCCTCCCCGGTTTTCGGGTTCCGCCCGGGACGCTCGTCTTTGTTACGCAACTCAAAATTACCGAATCCGGAGATTTTGACCTGCTCGCCGTGCTCGAGTGCCGTTCGAATTTCTTCGAAGAATGCCTCGACCATTTCCTTGGCATCTCGCTTGCTTATGCCCAGCTCGGTGAACAGATGTTCGGCAATATCAGCCTTGGTTAACGCCATAGGCTCAGTCCCTCAAGGAAGCATTAAACTCAACTGAGAGGGCCGATACTATGTTGGCCAGGGTATCGGCGATCTCTTTCTCTTCCAAAGTCCGTTGGGTATCCTGCAACACCAAGCTGAGCGCCAGGCTCTTCTTGTCGTCGGCAATACCTTGTCCTTGGTATACATCGAACAAGTTTACGCCAACCACCTGTTTTCCGCCAACTTTTCTAACTAAATCAAGGATATCTGAGGCAGCAACCGACTGTTCTACTACCAGGGCCAGATCCCGGCGGTTGGCCGGGAACCGGGATATCTCCCCTGCTTCCGGCACCCGACGGCGGGTCAAGGCGTCAAGCTGTACCTCGAACACATAAGCCTGGGACTTGAGCCCCAGTTTGCGCAGCAGGCTGGGATGAATGGCACCCAGCACACCCACTTGTTGGCCATCACGCAGCAGGGCCGCCGATTGCCCCGGATGCAGGCTGACTTGCTCGGTTCGGATAAAGGTGAAGCTGAGTTCGTCATGGCTCAGGGCCAGCAGGCTTTCCAGATCGCCCTTCACATCGAAGAAATCGACACCGCGGCTGTTCATATCCCAGTGCTCATCCACCACTGGGCCCAGCAACAGGCCGGCCAGCACGGGCGTCTGGCGAACGCCGTTTTCTGCGGAGTTATCCGGAATGAAGGTCAAGCCCTGCTCGAACAGACGCAAGCGGGACTGCTGCCGGTTCTGGTTATAGACGGCCGCCTGGATCAGGCCCGGCCACAGGGACACCCGCATTGCAGACATATCGGCGGCAATCGGATTGGGCAGGATCAGGGCATCGGCATCGGGGAACAGCAACCGCTGTTTGTCCGGATCCACGAAGCTGTAGGTGATGGCTTCCTGATAGCCCAGGTCGACCAGGGCATCCTTCAGCCGGTTGAGGGACAGGCTGGATTCCTGGTGGCTGGACATGGTCAGGCCGGCGACCGGTGCCACATTCGGGATCTGGTTGTAGCCGTAGATACGGGCCACTTCTTCCACCAGGTCTTCCTCGATGCTGATATCGAAGCGGTAGCTGGGCACCACCACCTGCCAACCATCGCTGGTGACGGTGACCGCCAGGCCCAGGCGGGTGAGCATCTCGGTGACCTGCTCGGCCGGGATCTCGATTCCGATCAAGGCATTGAGCCGGCTATGGCGCAGGGACACGGTTGCGGCCCTGGGCAGATCAGCCTCGGAAACGGCTTCGATCACGGGGCCGGCCTCACCGCCGCAGATCTCCAGCAGCAGGGCAGTCGCCCGCTCCATCACCTTGTGCTGCAGCTGGTAGTCCACGCCGCGCTCAAAGCGGTGGGAGGAGTCGGTATGCAGGCCGTAGCGACGGGCCCGGCCGGTAATGGCCAGGGGCTGGAAGAAGGCGCATTCCAGCAGTACGTCCTTGGTGGCCTCGGTCACACCGGTGGCTTCGCCACCAAAGATACCGGCCATGGCAACTGGACGCTCGCTGTCGGCAATCACCAGGGTGTCGTCGTTCAGAGTCACTTCGGTGCCGTCGAGCAGGGTCAGTTTTTCGCCCTGCTCCGCCTTACGCACGACAATGCCGCCGTTCAGGGTCGCCAGATCGAAGGCATGCATGGGCTGGCCCCATTCCAGCAGCACGAAATTGGTGATATCCACCACGGGATCTATGCTGCGAATACCGCTGCGCCGCAGTTTTTCCTGCATCCAGATCGGGGTTTCGGCCCGCACATCGATATTTTTAACCACCCGACCCAGGTAGCGCGGGCAGGATGCCGGATCGTCCAGACGGATGTCCACCGCGTCCCGGATGGTGGCGGGCACTGCCGGGATCTCCGGCCAGTTGACGTCTTGCTGATTGAGCACGCCCACTTCCCGAGCCAGGCCGGCCATGCTCAGACAATCTGCCCGGTTGGGGGTCAGATCCACTTCAATGGTGACATCGTTCAGTCCGAGGTAATCGCGTACCTGGACGCCGATCGGCGCATCCTGGGGCAGCTCGATAATACCATCTGACTCCACGTCTATGCCCAGCTCGGAGAAGGAACAGAGCATGCCGTGAGACGGCTGACCGCGCAGCTTGGCCTTCTTGATCTTGAAGTCACCGGGCAGCACGGCACCGACCACCGCCACCGCCACTTTCAGACCCTGGCGGCAATTGGGGGCGCCACAGACGATATCGAGCAGCTCATCGCCGCCCACATTAATCTTGGTAACTCGCAGTTTGTCCGCATCCGGATGCTGCCCGCATTCGACCACTTCACCGACCAGCACCTGGGAAAAATCGCCGGCCACCGGCTCCACGCCGTCCACTTCCAGGCCGGCCATGGTGATCTGTTCGGCAAGCGCATCGGCATTAAGTCCGCTTGTTACCCATTGCTCCAGCCATGATTTAGAAAATTTCATTTTCGCTCCCGCCGCTTACTGGAATTGTTTGAGAAAACGCTGATCGTTTTCAAAAAAGGCCCGCAGGTCGTTGACGCCGTAACGCAGCATGGTCAACCGCTCAACACCCATGCCGAAGGCAAAGCCGCTGTAACGTTCCGGATCTATACCCACCGCACGCAGCACATTGGGATGAACCATGCCGCACCCCAACACCTCTAGCCATTTGCCGTTCTTACCCATCACATCTACCTCGGCGCTGGGCTCGGTAAAGGGGAAATAGGAAGGACGGAAGCGAATTTGTAAATCTTCTTCGAAGAAGTTATGCAGGAAGTCGTGTAGTACCCCTTTC
The DNA here is from genome assembly GCF_003075035.1 of Zobellella maritima. Taxonomy (GTDB): domain Bacteria; phylum Pseudomonadota; class Gammaproteobacteria; order Enterobacterales; family Aeromonadaceae; genus Oceanimonas; species Oceanimonas maritima. The sequence goes on from NZ_QCZE01000001.1 coordinate 1,062,394, forward strand.
AGGTGGGTAAAGCTGACCTTCTCATCGACCAGCAGGCCTTCCACCTGATGGAACATGGGGGTATGGGTCTGATCGTAATCGTTACGATATACCCTGCCCGGAGAAATAATACGGATCGGCGGTTGCTGATGCTCCATGGTACGGATCTGTACGCCCGAGGTCTGGGTGCGCAGCATCAGCTTTGGATTGAAATAGAAGGTGTCGTGATCGGCCCGGGCCGGATGGTGCGCCGGAATATTCAGGGCATCGAAGTTATGGAAATCATCTTCGATTTCCGGACCTTCCGCCACCTGGAAACCCAGCTCGCCAAAGAAGGACTCGATGCGCTTGATGGTACGGCTCACGGGATGCAGGCCACCGCTCTGCTGCCGGCGGCCCGGCAGACTGATATCCAGGGTTTCGGAAGCCAGCTTCTGATTAAGCTCCGCCAGTTGCAGGGCCTCACGCTTATCGTTCAAGGCCTTGCTCACCGCCTGTTTGGCCTGGTTGATGGCCTGCCCGGCAGCGGGCCGCTCCTCGGCAGAGAGCTTGCCCAGCGCCTTGGACTGTTCGGTAAAGAAACCTTTTTTACCCAGGTAGTGCACCCGGATCTCATCCAGTTCGACAGCGTTGGCGGCAGCCTGGATCTCCGCCTGTGCTTTGACGATCACGTCTTCCAGCTGATCCATGTTTTCCTCGTTAACTCGCCCGGGCAGAAAACCCGGACCTTAAATATTTTGAAAGGCCTTGATAGTAAAGGAAATGGCCCGGTCACGCCACTTTTGCACCGGTTTCGGGCCATTAAAAAAGGAGGCCTAAGCCTCCTTTTTTCATTACCGTCTGTCGACTTAAACCAGGGCTTCTTTAGCTTTGGAAACCAAAGCGGTAAAGGTGGTTTTGTCATGTACAGCGATGTCTGCCAGGATCTTGCGATCAATTTCAACAGAGGCCTTTTTCAGACCATCGATGAAGCGGCTGTAAGACAGACCGTTCTGACGGGCGGCCGCATTGATACGGGCGATCCACAGTTGACGGAACTGACGTTTTTTCTGACGACGGTCACGATAAGCATACTGACCAGCTTTGGTAACAGCCTGAACCGCAACGCGATAAACGCGTGAACGGGCACCGTAGTAACCTTTGGCTTGCTTCAGAACTTTCTTGTGACGAGCGTGTGCAGTAACACCACGTTTAACTCTTGGCATTGTTCACTTCCCCTTTAAGCAGTTGGCAACATGGCGTTGATTTGAGCGACATCAGACGCGGCAACCATAGATTTGCCACGCAGCTGGCGCTTACGCTTGCTGCTCTTCTTGGTGAGGATGTGACGCAGGTGGGATTGCTTACGCTTGAAGCCACCGGAGCCGGTCTTTTTAAAGCGCTTGGCAGCGCCTTTGTTGGATTTCATTTTCGGCATTAAAAAAACTCCGCATTGTTAATAACAACAAACAGCAAGGCGAACCGGACACTCGGTGCCCGGTTACTTGCAGGGCCTTACTGTTTTTTCTTCGGGGCAAGCACCATGACGGCCTGACGACCTTCCAGCTTGGGGAAAGCCTCGACCAGGGCCAATTCGTCCAAATCCGTTTTGATTCGGTTGAGCAAATCGAAACCCAGTTCCTGGTGCGCCATTTCACGCCCGCGGAACCGCAGGGTGACCTTGGCTTTGTTGCCTTCTTCCAAAAAGCGAACCAGGTTGCGTAGTTTTACCTGATAGTCGCCTTCATCGGTACCGGGTCGGAATTTGATTTCCTTGACCTGGATTTGTTTCTGCTTTTTCTTCTGTTCTTTGGTCGCCTTGCTCTTCTCGTAGAGGAACTTGCCGTAGTCCATAATACGGCAAACAGGCGGCTCGGCGTTGGGACTGATCTCTACCAGATCCACGCCCTGAGCGGCGGCCGCTTCCAGGGCTTCGGTAATCGAAACTACCCCCAGCGCTTCACCTTCCAGGCCTACCAGGCGAACTTCTTTTAATCGTATCTCTTCGTTCAGTCGGTTGCGGGAGGCCGGTTTGCCTCCCTTTTTAGGGCTTTTTATAACCTATCCTCCAGTGTCTTCTTACCGCGAGTGCGGATCTCCTGTTGCAGTAGTTGAGTCAGCTCTTCGAGCTTGAAGCTGCCGAGATCCTGTCCTTTCCGGGTACGAACCGCCACTTCGCCGGCTTCGACTTCCTTATCGCCGCAAACCAGCATGAAAGGTACCCGCTTCAGAGTATGCTCGCGAATTTTAAAGCCTATCTTCTCATTTCTCAAGTCCGCCTTGGCTCTAATACCAACATTATTCAGGTCGTTGGCCAATTGCTGGGCATATTCGGCCTGATTGTCGGTGATATTGAGCACCATGACCTGGGTCGGGGCCAGCCAGGTGGGGAACAGGCCGGCATACTCCTCGATCAGGATACCGATGAAGCGCTCTATCGAACCCAGGATGGCGCGGTGGATCATCACAGGCACATGGCGCTCGTTGTCTTCGCCCACATAGCTGGCACCCAGACGCCCGGGCAACGCGAAGTCAAGCTGCACGGTACCACATTGCCAGGCACGGTTCAGGCAGTCATACAGGGTAAATTCAATCTTGGGACCGTAGAAAGCCCCCTCGCCTGGCTGCAGCTGATACTCCAGGCCATTGGCCTTGAGCGCTTCTTCGAGGGCCAATTCGGCCTTGTCCCAGATCTCGTCACTGCCGATCCGTTTTTCCGGCCGGGTCGACAGCTTGACCGCGACATCGGTAAAACCAAAGGTGCCGTAGACGTCGTACACCATCTTGATACAGGCGGACACTTCCTCCTGGATCTGCTCTTCGGTACAGAAGATATGGGCATCGTCCTGGGTAAAACCACGCACCCGCATCAGGCCGTGCAGGGCCCCGCTCGGTTCATTACGGTGACAGCAACCGAACTCCGCCATGCGCAACGGCAAATCCCGGTAGGACTTCAGGCCCTGGTTGAAGATCTGCACATGGCCCGGGCAGTTCATCGGCTTGATGGCGTAATCCCGGTTCTCGGAGTGGGTGGTAAACATGTTTTCAGCATATTTATCCCAGTGACCGGACTTCTCCCACAGCACCCGATCCATCATGAAGGGGCCCTTGACCTCTTCATACTGGTATTCACGCAGCTTGGTCCGCACGAAGTGCTCAAGCTCACGGAAGACGCTCCAGCCGTCATTGTGCCAGAACACCATACCCGGAGCCTCTTCCTGCATGTGATAGAGATCGAGCTGCTTGCCGATCTTGCGGTGATCCCGCTTGGCGGCTTCTTCCAGCTGGGTCAGATAAGCCTTGAGCGTCTTCTTGTCGGCCCAGGCGGTGCCGTAGATGCGTTGCAGCATCTTGTTCTTGGCGTCGCCGCGCCAGTAGGCGCCGGAGACCTTCTGCAGCTTGAAATGCTGGCAGAAACGCATGTTGGGCACATGGGGACCGCGACACATGTCGATATATTCTTCATGATGATACAAGCCGGGCCTGTCATCCTGGCTGACATTCTGGTCCAGGATTTCAATCTTGTAGGTCTCATGCCGCCGGGCGAAGGTATCCCGTGCTTCCTGCCAGCTGACCTTCTTCTTGATGACTGCATACTCGGTCTTGGCCAGCGCCAGCATGCGTGCTTCCAGGGCCTCGAGATCTTCTTCCGTCAGGGTGTGATCCAGGTCGATATCATAGTAGAAACCATTGTCGATCACCGGACCTATGGCCATCTTGGTTTGCGGCCACAGCTGCTTGATGGCATGGCCCAGCAGGTGAGCACAGGAATGGCGCAGTATTTCCAGGCCTTCCTGATCCTTGGCGGTAATAATGGCCAGGCTGGCATCGTGGTTGATCAGATCACTGGCATCAACCAGCTGACCATCCACACGACCGGCAATACAGGCCTTGGCCAGGCCGGCGCCGATATTTTGGGCCACATCAAGCACGGAAACGGGGTGTTCAAAATGGCGTTGGCTGCCATCGGGAAGTGTAATTGTCGGCATGAAATATCCTTCACAGTGGTGCACCGTACCAAAGCGCACATGTCGTTAATAAAGGTGAATAAACCGGTAACCTCCCCTGCTCTTTCTGACTTCACTCTGTCAGCCGGGTGGACGGAAGGCCGGGGCAGCGCCTCTTTCACCAGATCAGGGGAAGCCGTAGGGTAGCAGAAGCCCCCGCCGCTGTCTGCCCCTGGCGACCCTGCCGGCAAGCGACCGTGCCGGCAGGTCACCAGTTATCGCTGCAAAGCCTCGCCGCCCCTGGCGGGATCCCGTTTTTTTCAGGTTAAAATGAGGGTGATAGCCATTTTTTAAGCTTATCTGCCAACCATACTCCTATTTTGCTTCGACTAGCGTCAGGGCTGGCCTTCTTTGACCTATACTGTTGACGAATCAGGTGGCACCAGGAGGCGTTATGTGGCAAATCATCGCCAACCAGATTGCGGAGGCAACCGGAACCCAGTTCAGCATCCTCGAAAAGATCCCCTTGTCCGGTGGTGATATCAACCAGGCCTACCGCATCACCGACGGGCGCCAGTCGTATTTTGTCAAACTCAATGACCGCGACAAGCTGGATATGTTTCGCTGTGAGTGGAACAGCCTCGAACATCTGCATGCGTCTCAAACCCTGTTGATCCCTAAACCCATTTGTTGCGGTACCACCGCCAGTATCAGCTTTCTGGTGCTGGAGTATCTGGAGTTCGGCGCGGCAGATGAGCAGGACTGGCATATGCTGGGTCGTCAGCTGGCTCATTTACACCAGTCACGCAGCCAACCCATGTACGGCTGGGATGAAGACAATTATCTGGGAACCAGCGTGCAACCGAATGCCTGGCACAAGAAATGGTCTGTCTTCTTTGCCGAACAACGCATCGGCTGGCAATTAAAACTGCTGGAAGAGAAAGCCATTCGCTTCGGTGATCTGGAAGAAATCGTTGGCGCCATCAAATTGAGGCTGGCCAATCACCATCCCCAGGCTTCCCTGTTGCACGGAGATCTGTGGCGTGGCAATGTAGCCTTTTACCAGCATCAGGGAGTCCTCTTCGACCCGGCCAGTTATTTTGGTGACCGGGAAACCGATATTGCCATGACGGAATTATTTGGTCAGTTTCCCCAGTATTTTTATCAGGGATATCAGGCTGTTTGGCCCCTCGATGGGGGCTATCCCCTACGGCGGGAAATTTATAAACTGTATCATTTACTCAATCACGTAAACCGTTTTGGTGATGCTTATCAGGCTCAAGCCAAAGCCAGTATTTACCAGATTATTGCCAGCTAGGAGAGAGTATGTCGGCACCAGTGCTTTTTATAACCGGAGCAGCCAAGCGGATTGGTGCAGAAATCAGCCAGCATTTACATGGCTTGGGGTATCGCTTGGTACTTCATTATCATCAGAGTAAAACCTGTGCCGAACGTCTGGCCGACAGGCTGAATGAGGCCAGGCCCGATAGTGTTTCTCTGGTACAAGAGGATTTAACCCAGCTTGACGTCCTTCCCTCTCTGGCCGACAGGGTACTAGGACAATACGGTCGTCTGGACGGCCTGATCAATAATGCTTCCAGCTTTTATGCCACTCCCTTTGGTCAAGGGACACCCGAGCAATGGCACGATCTGATGGCTACCAATGTGGCAGCCCCCTATTTCCTGGCTCAGGCTCTGGCTCCGGCCCTGCAGGACAGTCAGGGTTCCATCATCAATATGGTGGATATACATGCAGAAAAGGGACTCGAAGATCATCTTATCTATACTATGGCCAAGGGAGCATTGACCACCATGACCCGTGGGCTTGCCAGCGAGCTGGCACCGATGGTCCGGGTTAACGGTATAGCCCCCGGGGTTATTCTCTGGCCCGAACATCCCTTGACCGATGTGCAAAAGCAGCAGGTATTGGATTCTATACCCATGGGGAGAGCAGGTTCACCACAGGACATAGCAGAAACCATGGCTTTCTTGCTGACCGGACCCGCCTATTTAACCGGACAAATCATTGCACTCGATGGTGGGCGCTCAACAAAAGGATTGAACAACGTCTGATAACCTAATCGATGAGGACCAGGGTATGCGTGACTTTTTCGAGAAAAACATTGTCTGTCCTCATTGTGGTTACCATACCCGGGTCGAAATAGATGCATCGGAAGGGGGGCAGGATTATTACGAAGACTGCATGGCCTGCTGCAATGCCATTCACCTGGTTGTTACCCGTAATGAACTCAGTGATGAAGTTGAGTTGATGATCGATGCCGATGATGAGCAGATATTCTGACTGTTTAGGTTAGAATATCTCTTGCATGTTGGCATAAAAGTTATTTCGACGCCATCACCCGCTCTACCGTATCCACTATGGCCTGGGTCTGAGGGTCAATTTCGATATTGACCCTGTCCCCCTGCTGTATCTGGCCTAAATTGGTACGCTGCAGGGTTTCCGGGATCAGGTGCACTGCAAAACGATCGGCCCTGACCTGGCCTATGGTCAGGCTGATGCCGTCTATCCCTATATAGCCTTTGGTGAACAGGTATTTGCTCAGGTCCGTCGGCAGTTCAAACCAGAGCGTCCGGTTGTGGCTGCTGTCCTGGATCTCCAGCAACCGGCTGATGCCCATGATATGCCCCGACATGGCATGCCCGCCGATTTCATCGCCGAAGCGGGCTGCCCGTTCCAAGTTGACACTATCACCCACCTTAAGCTGCCCCAGGTTGGTAACCCGCAGGGTTTCCTGCATCAGGTCAAAACTGATCCTGTCCTCCTCGATATGAGTCACGGTCAGGCAACAGCCGTTATGGGCCACCGATGCCCCCAGGGCCAATCCCGGCAGCATATCTGCGGGAAGAGCCACCACATGGGTACGAAAATCGGTTTTTTCAATAATCTCAAGCAAGGTACCCATACCCTGCACAATTCCGGTAAACATAATCTCAGCCACTCATCAAAACGAACTTAGGAACTCTGGGAAATCCTCCAGAATACGGTTATATTTCGGAATACATGCCGTTATCCTGATAAAAAATAAAAAAATTCGGCATCAGGCAGCATTTCCCGCTATTTGTCCACCCCATCTACAGTGAGAAAAACATGGTTATCAGGCCCTACCTTGCCGAAACATGGCACCTGCTGCGCCTATGCGGCCCGATACTGGTTGCGCAAGTTGCGCAAACCACCATGGGTTTTGTCGATACTGTGATGGCCGGTCAGGTCAGTGCCGTCGACCTGGCGGCGGTTGCCGTAGCAACCAGTTTCTGGTTGCCTATCATACTCCTGGTTCAGGGCGTCGTCATGGCCCTGATCCCCATCATTTCACAACTCCATGGCGCCCGTCGCCATGGAGAAGTCGCGGGTGCCGTGCACCAGGGATTTTGGCTGACCCTGCTGGTCACGGTACCCGCCATGCTGGCACTTTATTATTCTCCCCAGACACTGCATTGGATGGACGTGGATCCGGCCCTGGCCGAAAAGACCACCGGTTATCTGCACGCCATCCTCTGGGGTATGCCCGCCTACGCCCTGTATCAGGTGCTGCGCAATTTCAGCGAAGGCCTCTCCCACACCCTGCCCACCATGGTCATCGGTTTTATTGGTCTGCTGGTCAATGTGCCCGCCAACTATGTACTTATCTATGGAAAACTGGGCTTTCCCGCCCTCGGTGGTGTCGGCTGTGGCTATGCATCGGCAGTGGTATTCTGGGCCATGCTGTTCGCCATGGTTGTCTATACTCAAAAATCGTCCCTGCTGGCCCGCTTCCATGTCCTGACGTACCTTACCGCACCGGACTGGCGTCAAATCAACCGGCTGTTTCGACTTGGCCTGCCCATCGCCCTGGCTATTTTTTGCGAAGTCACCCTCTTTACCGTCGTCGCCCTGTTACTGTCTCCCCTGGGGGCCGACGTGGTTGCCGGCCATCAGATCGCCATCAACTTTTCCAGCATGGTGTTTATGCTTCCCCTGAGCCTCGGCATGGCCCTGACCATACGGGTTGGACACAGCCTGGGGGAAAATCTGCCCCGGCAAGCCAAGCGGGCCAGCATGACCGGCATAGGTTTTGGCTGCAGCCTAGCCATATTCACCGCCCTGCTCACCATTAGTGCCCGCCACTGGATAAGCGATATCTACACAGATAACACCTATGTACTGGAGTTGGCTTCCAGTCTGCTGTTGCTGGCGGCGCTTTATCAAATTTCCGATTCGGCCCAGGTGATCGCCGCCGCCGCCCTGCGCGGTTATAAAGACACCCACATCATTTTTTACATTACCCTGGTCGCCTACTGGTTGTGTGGCCTGCCGGCCGGCATGGTGCTGGGCCTGACCGATTGGCTGGTGCCTGCCATGGGGCCTCACGGCTTTTGGATCGGTTTTCTGATAGGCTTAACGGTAGCGGCACTGATGCTTTTATGGCGGTTGAACATCATTTATGAACGGGTGGAAAATCACAGTCGCGCTGGTCAGCCTCTGGTTGACGGCCTGTGATGCGGACAACGAACTGCAGCATCACTTTCAGACCTACCTGACCCGCGTCGCCCATGTACTGGAGACGACACCGCCTGCGTTGTCCCCGCCGCCTCCCCTACCACCATTCCCCGCCCAGCGGCAGCTACAGCAGCTGCCGCCTCGAATTTCCGCAGGCTTGCTGGATACCCTCAAACTGGGTCAGTGCCAGCTGCTTTCCCTGGTGGGCGAACACAACAGTCCCCTGGGCCGAACCCGGGGGGCAGCCAGTCAGCTAATCTACCATCTTCAGTTCCAGCAGGGTCTGCAGGACTGTATCGCCCATCCGGATACGGATCGGCAACTATTGGGCTGGTTACACAAACTCGAACAACAAAAGGCGCCTCTGCTTGTTCTATATCACTGGAACATGATGGTCTCCGAGCCGGAAATCCGGGCCGTACTGACCCCCCGACAACGTATCCTGCCTTTTGCCGAGCAGGCCGGCTTCCATGCTACCCTGGCCGCATTCGAACTTTTTGAGCGGCTGCGGCATATTGCCCAAGGGAAAAGCGTCCAGCTCCCCATCGGCGAGCAGCAAGTGAACCGGGTCCTTTCCGGTCTCTATGGCAATGATTACCTCGGTCAGTTGTTCTATTCGCTCCATGCATCGACCCATTACCTGCGACAAAGCATGGTGTTTTTGCAACAATTGGCCGACGTTGACTGCGGCCCGTCAGGCAGAGCCGGCGCGGAACGATTACGCAATGCCATGCAACATTATTACATCAAGGACATTCAGGGCTATTTCTCCCGGATTGATCGGCAGTTCGTGGAACTCGCCCCCCTTATCTCGGCCAGCCTGCAAGCGCCTCGTGCCAGAACAGAGATAATAGCGGCATATCGGGCACAAATGGCCGCGGGGTTACAGAGCGTACTCTATCTGGAGTACCGGCAAAACGTGTTGGAACATGCCCGCCTGTGGCAGCAATTCCTGACACGGTGCGATATTTCACCGACTTGAACAATAGTTCCGCAGACGTTTTCCAGATAACAAAAAACACTTGCCCCTGCCCCGCCCCTTGGCTAGTATACGCAGCGCCTGAAGGCAGCCTGCGTTCTTAGCTCAGTTGGTTAGAGCACCACCTTGACATGGTGGGGGTCGGTGGTTCGAATCCACTAGAACGCACCAATTTCCCGGCCAAAAGCCGGTGAGAAAACAGGTTAATTTCAGCAATATGCGTCCTTAGCTCAGTTGGTTAGAGCACTACCTTGACATGGTAGGGGTCGGTGGTTCGAATCCACTAGGACGCACCAATTTTCCGGCCAAAAGCCGGTGAGAAAACAAATTAGCATCAGCAATACGCGTCCTTAGCTCAGTTGGTTAGAGCACTACCTTGACATGGTAGGGGTCGGTGGTTCGAATCCACTAGGACGCACCAATTTTCAGAAAAGCGCACTCAAATGAGTGCGATTTTTGCGTTTTATGGTTCCCCTGCCGTCCTGAACAACCGATGTGCATGCCATGTTACGCCGGTTTGATTTACACCCGCCTTGCATGTTGGCATAACCTTGGTATCCTGCCCGTATAATACCAAGGCGCGGCGGAGCCAACATGGATGCACGGCGTGTCGGAGGGGCTGGCCATTTGTCCGACCTTATCAGAGCGATCAAATAGATCAATTATTTAATCTGTTTGCTATAACAAGATTATGCCGGTGAGGGTACCGCCCTCCCCAGCTGTGCTTTCAGCCGTTATCCCCCTACGCCTCCTCCTCAATGACCTACCACAACAGTAACATGCCATGGCCGGACAATACGCCTGCTGCTCCGGTATTACCGCCATCCCTGGCGGCCAGACGGCTTTTCCCGAGCCCGATATCCAGTTGCTCTGGGCAACGTCACCCCTCGGTGCCGTCAGCTATGGGGTGGAAATCGGTCACCACCACCGCCAGCTACAAGACGGCCGCGAAGGCGATGCCACCCGCCTGCAAGGCATGGTGAAGTACAGCCTCTAAGCCCTTCCCCTGCTTGCCGTTTTCGGTGTCGACCTCCCCGGTCGGCACCCTTTGGTCATGACTCATATCCCTATTCCCCCCCCACCAACCAGGGTGTTACACCATCGTTAAAATATCCAAAATAAATGCTTCACTTTTTTATTGTTAATGATTTATTGTGTGTCACGTTGGTTGTATCAATGTTCTCTTTATTGCAAGGTGAGGATTATGAAACGTATATGGATATCCCTGTTTGCCGCCGCCGGTCTCTTTCATGGCCAGGCAACCGCCGCTACCACCATGCGGGTGGCTACCTGGCTTTCGCCTACCAGTGAAATGAATGCCACCGTGCTGCCCACCTGGGGTAAGTGGATCGAAGAAGCCACCGAGGGGCGAGTCAAGCTCAAGCTTGAACACGATCTGGGAGCACCCCAGAGCATGATTGATTTAGTTCAGGATGGGGCGGTTGATGCATCATGGGCGTATCACGGATACTTCCCAGGTCGTTTCAAGCTGACCAGCATCGCCGAACTGCCCAACCTGGGTGCCGGTGCAGAGGCCGCTTCCATCGCCCACTGGCGCATTCATCAGAAGTACCTGGCCAAGGCCAACGAGCATGGTGGTGTTGTGGTAGCCGGCCTGTTCACCCATGGTCCCGGAGAAATCCACACCCGTGAACCACTTGCCAGCCTCGCAGATCTGCAGGGCAAGAAGATCCGCATCGGGGGGGGCGTACAGAACACCATCGGCCAGCAGCTGGGCATCACAGGTGTCGCCGCCCCCACCACCAAGGTCTACGAAATGCTCACCCAGGGCGTGGTGGACGGGGTGTTCAACCCTATGAATACCAAGCGCAGCATGCGCTTCAAGGAAGTGGCGCCCTACACCCTGAAAATGCCCCACGGCCTGTACCTCGGCAGCTTCGGCATCTTTATCGGTGAAGATTTCTTCGACCGCATCTCAGAACAAGACCGGGAGGCCATCATGGCTGTGTCCGGTGAGAAGCTCTCGGCCATGACCGCCCGCGCCTGGGTGCAGGCCGATCAGGAAGCCGAACAGGATGCTCTGGCATACGGCAATACCATTACCCCGGCCAGCGAGCAGGATGTGCAGTTATTTGCCGAGCTGACCCAGAGCATTGAACAGGACTGGCTGAAGGACGTAGCCGACCGCCACATAGATGCCGAGCAGGCCCTGACCGAATTCCGTCAGATAGCCCGTGACTATCAGGCACAGCAGGACGCCCAAGGATAACGCCATGATTGCCCATGTTTCCCGAATCTGGTGCGACAGCGCAGCCGCCATAAAGCGGATGCTCAACCTGCTTGCCGGCCTGATGCTGTTACTGATGATGCTGATCACCGCCGTCGATGTGGTGGGTCGTTACCTGTTCAACCAGCCTCTAATGGGCGGCGCCGAGCTGATCGAAATCATGCTGGCCGCCTCCATCTTCCTGATCCTGCCCACCATTACCTGGCACAACGAGCATGTGTCGGTGGATCTGGTCGAGCCCTGGCTGCCCCGCTGGCTGCGAGCCGCACGGGACCGCTTATGCCACCTGTTTATGACAGCCGGCTGTGCCTATATGGCCATGACGGTGTGGAAGCTGGCCGACCGGGCCGCCCGTTACCACTCGGTGAGTGAGTACCTGGCCATTCCCAGCGCCTGGGCCATGTACCTGATCGGCGTCAGCCTGTGGCTGACCGCCCTCACCTTTCTGGTGATGTCGCTGCTAGGCAAGCCCGATGCCACAAGCTCATCCGTGACCGACCCCGCCCAGGAGGCGCCTGCCTTATGATGGAATCCCTGCTTGGCTTCGGCATCTTGCTGTTGCTGATTTTTCTGCGCGTCCCCATCGCCTTTGCCATGGCCGCCGTGGGCGTGGTGGGCTATGCGGCCCTGATGGACTTCAACTTCAATGCCGCCCTGTCGATCAGCGCCCGCCGGCTGCTGGATACCGCCCAGGATTACGGCCTGAGCGTGATCCCGCTGTTTATCCTGATGGGCAACCTGATCAGCCGATCCGGCCTGTCCAACGAGCTGTTCAAGGCATCCCACGCACTGATCGGTCACCGCAAGGGCGGCATGGCCATGGCGGCGATCACCGCCTGCGGCGGTTTTTCCGCCATCTGCGGCTCCAGCCTGGCCACCGCTGCCACCATGTCACGGGTGGCCATCCCGCCGATGCGCAGATACGGTTATGCCGACAGCCTGGCGGCAGCCGCCATCGCCGCCGGCGGTACCCTGGGCATTCTGATCCCGCCCAGTGTCGCGTTGATCATCTATGGCATACTCACCGAGCAGAGCATCCGTGATCTGTTCGCCGCCGGTTTCATTCCCGGCGTGCTGGGCATGCTGCTCTACCTGGGTGCCGTACGCTGGGTAGTGTGGCGCAACCCCAAGGCGGGCCCTCCCGGCGAGGCCATGAGCCGCGCCGAAAAATGGCAGGCGTTCAAGGGCGTGGGCGGTATCCTCGGTCTGTTCACCCTGGTCATGGGCGGTATCTACCTGGGCGTGTTCACCCCCACCGAGGCCGCCGGCATCGGCGCCGTCGGCTCCCTGGCCATCGCCATCAAGCGCCGCTGTCTAAGCCTGACAGAACTAAAGGAAGTGCTGATAGAAACCGCCCGCACCTCAGCCATGCTGTTCTGCGTGGTGATCGGTGCCCTGATCTTCTCCAATTTTATCAACCGGGCCGGCCTGCCCGATCATCTGGTGGAGCTGATCACCGGCTTCTCGCTGTCACCCATGATGGTGCTGCTGATGATCATCGCCATCTACCTGGTGCTGGGAGCCGTATTCGAGAGCATGTCGATGATGCTGCTCACTGTGCCGGTATTCTTTCCCGTGGTACACAGCCTGGGCATGGATCCCATCTGGTTCGGCATTGTCGTGGTGGTGGCCACCGAGATTAGCCTGATCACCCCGCCGGTGGGCATGAATGTGTTCGTGCTAACCGGCATGGTCAAGGATCTGAACAGTGCCACCGTGTTCCGCGGCGTTACCCCCTTCTGGTGCGCCGACATAGTACGCCTGGCCCTGCTGATCATGCTGCCGGCCCTCACCCTCTGGCTGCCGGAACTATTGTACCGCTAACCGCTTTCCCGGGCCGGCCTTCCCGGCCCGTTTTACACCCCAACCTTCAACTTCATTAGCAAACCTGTAAGGGATTACCATGTCTAATAAACCCGTTTTTCTGATGAACGCACTGGCCGGCCTTTCTCTGCTCGCCGGCTGCACCACACTGCCCGACGCAGAGCAGATCACCATCAAGCGTGACCAGCACGGCACCCCCCATATCTATGCCGACACCACCTATGGCCTGTTTTATGGCTACGGTTACGCCATTGCCCAGGATCGACTGTTCCAGCTGGAGATGGCCCGCCGCAGTGCCCAGGGCCGGGTGGCCGAGGTACTGGGCGAGGCGTTTCTGCCACTGGACATCAAGGTGCGCCAACACTACAACCCCCACGCTATTCGGGCCCAGCTGGATGCCCTGCCCGCCGCCGACCGGGATATCCTCAGTGGCTATGCCGCCGGCCTCAATCAGTGGCAGGCCAAAGTGCAACAAGATTCCGGCACCCTGATGCCCAAACAGTTTATCGACTACGGCTTTACCCCCGCGCCCTGGGACGAGTTTGATGTGGCCATGCTGTTTATCGGCTCCATGATCAACCGCTTTGGCGACTACAATACCGAACTGGAAAACCAGCAGCTACTGGCGGCGCTGGAACAGCAACATGGCCGGCCACAGGCACGGCAGCTGTTCGACACCCTCTTGCCCTACCTGAGTAAAGAGGCACCCGATACCATAACCGACGGCGACTGGTCTCCTGCCGGCCGCCAGGCCGTGGAGCGCCGGCTGACCGCCGGACTGACGTCCACTGCCCGGCAGGATGAAAGCCCGCTGCTGGCCATGCATACCCCGGGAGCGGGTCGGCACGGCACTCTGGACTGGGAAGGGTTTAACGAAGCGCCGTTCAGCAATATTCTGGTGCTGGGCAAGGACAAGACCCGGGACGCCAGCGCCGTGCTGATCAACGGCCCCCAATTCGGCTTCTATCAGCCCGCCTATACCTATTCCGTGGGCCTGCACGGTGCCGGTTATGACGTAGTTGGCAACTCCCCCACCGGCTATGCCATGGTGGAATTCGGCCACAATGGCCATATCAGCTGGGGCAGTACCTGGGGCGCCGGCGACAACGTGGACTTGTTCCGGCTGACCCTGAACCCGGACAACCCGGAGCAGTATCTGCACAAGGGCAAATACCTGCCGCTGGAGAAAGAGCAGCAAACCATCAAGGTGAAGGGCGAACCGGACAGCCAAATCACCCTGTACCGTTCCGTATACGGCCCGGTGGTGGAATACAAGCCCGAGGACGGCGTGGCCTACGCCAAACAGCGGGGCTGGGCCGGCAAGGAGGTATCCACCCTGATGGCCTGGAACAAGGTCAGCAAGGCGAAAAATCATCAGCAATGGCAGGAGCAGGTGGCGCACAGCGCCATCAACGTCAACTGGTATTATGCAGATCGGGACGGCAACATCGGTTATGCCCTGGGGGGCCATTATCCGGTGCGCCACCCGGGACAGGACGGCCGCCTGCCCACCCCGGGAGACGGCAGCGCCGACTGGCTGGGGCTGTATCCGTTTGATACCAACCCTCAGGTGTACAACCCCTCCAGCGGTTATATCGCCAACTGGAACAACCGTCCGGCTGACGGTTTCCCCAACCCGGATCAGTGGTGGTACAGCTGGAACACCATCGACAGAGTGCTGGAAATCAACAGCCGGGTAGAGGCCGTGGATCGGCTGACGCCGGAACAGGCCTGGGATCTGATGATGGAAGCCTCGCTGGCCGACCCCAATGCCCGCTTCTTCCTGCCCCGACTGATAGAGCTGGCCGCCGGTAGTGCCGAACCGCGCCTGCGCCAGGCCGCCCACCTGCTGGCCGACTGGGATTACCTGAACCGGGATGAAGACCAGGATGGCCGTTACGATCATGCCGGCTCCACCCTGTTCCGAGCCTGGCTGGCGGCGCTGCTGAAAGACACCTACCGGCCCCTGCTGTCCGATGCCCACCAACCCTGGTATACCGCCACCGGTTACGGCAACCCCGAAGGCGTGGTGGCCAACGGCTACAACATCAGCACCGGCACCAAGGCGCTGGGCGCCTGGCTCAACCGCAGCCTGGTGAAAACTGATCTGCTTTCCGGACGCGATGACGACGCTGTGCAACTCAACGCCCTGAAACAGGCCATCGACAGCCTGAGTCAGAAATACGGCCCCGACAGCAGCCAGTGGCTGGGCCAGGTCGATGTGCTGGAATTCGGCCACAAGAACTACATCGGTGTGCCCCAGGCCAACCCGGACGAGGCGGTGCGTACCCCCATCGCCATGAACCGGGGCACCGAAAACAACATGACAGTGTTCAATGGCAGCGAGGTCAAGGCCTATGAAGTGGCGGCCCCGGGCCAGTCCGGCTTTATCGCACCGGACGGCACGCCGTCTCCCCACTACCGGGATCAGCTGGATGACTTTATCGAGTTCCGCCTGAAGCCGGTGTGGCTTGACCGGGAAGAGGTGGCTGCCGCCAGCCAGAGCGATACCATGCTGACGATTGAACGTTAAAAAGCAGCACCATAACAACAAACAGCGGGCCTATGCCCGCTCTTTGTTGTTTCGTCCTGTACCTGTTTACGCTCGGCCTTTACGCCTTGTATTTAGGCAGGTAGTCCGCATCCTGGAACAGGCGTTTTCGATCCGGTTCCACCTCCTTGAGCGGATTGACCAGATGCATGCTGTCCAGGCAACGTCGGGTCAGGTCGATGTAGGTCTGGGTGCCCTGGCGCTTCCATTCAATCTCATCCGGGCGCAGCTCGCGCAACACCCGGGCCGGGGTACCGGCCACCAGTACCCGGGGAGGAATTTGCATCTCGGCCTTGACGAAGGAGTGGGCGGCGACAAAGCTGAACTCCCCCACCCGGGCACCGTCCATCACCACCGCATTCATGCCCACCAGGGCATGCTCCCCCACCTCGCAGCCGTGCAGTATGGCGCCATGCCCAACATGACCCCAGGGGCGGACCAGGGTGTCGGCCTCGGGAAACCCATGCATTACGCAGTTGTCCTGCACATTGGCGTTTTCCATTACATGAATGCGGCCAAAATCGCCCCGCAACGAGGCCAGCGGTCCTATATAACAGCCATGCTCGACAATGACATCGCCGATCAGCACGGCGGTGGGGTGTACATAGGCCCCCTCTTCCACCACGGGACGGATGCCGTCTATTTCATAGCAGTGCATCGTGTTACTCCATTAATAAAGATCTGATCGTTTTGTGAACTCGAGTACAGAGGCAACACAGCCGCCTCTTCTCACGCACCGAGCTGTCTGTCGACGAGGCCCCTCCTTGGCATCAGGGAGGATAAAGGCCGCAGCTCCATCGACCCTCCGCGCCAGGGATGGCGGGTGGAGCCCCCCTGGATGGGTTCACGGCGTGTCGGGGAAGCTGGCCGTTTGTCCAACCTCTGTTCAGAGCAAACAAACAGTTCAGTTGCTCAATCTGTTTGGTAGAAACGGTTATCGCCTCAAGCCACCAAAACGCCGGTAAAAGCCGGCATCGGCAGGAGGCAGCGGTCCTTCCGCCGTACGTCCCTTGTGCCAGAGATATTCCTCAGCCGCCTGATAAAGCAGGTTGTAGATATTGGCACACAGGGTCTGGGCCGCCAGGCCCGGCCAGCCCCTGGGCAACAGCGCCATCGGCAGGTGCGGGTCGCGCAACTGCACCCGACGGTAATGATGAATAAGCAGGGTGCGCAGCTGAAAGGCTTGCCCGGGATCCAGCTCCTTGCTGTCTTCCAGCAACGGCAGCAAGGGACGGTACAGTGCCAGGAATTCCTCATAACGCCGGCTGATGTCATCCAGTGGCCAGTTGACGCTGACCATGCGAGGCAAGGGCGGTGGCGACCCCAGATCCAGGGTACTGGCCTGAAACACCACCACCTGATCGCCCATGTCCAGTTCACGCAGCAGCTGCCGCAACTTGCCCTGATCCAGCCCCGGATACGCCATCAGGTTGGGCGCAATGCTGGCGCACCCCAGCCACTCCAGCTCTTTTTTCAGTTGTGTCTTGGCTTCCAGCTCTAACGAACTCAGCAGCACCAGATCCCACTGGCCGTCCCAGGCTTTCTGCCCCATGTCATAGATACGGGTTTCGGCCTGCTGGAAACGGTGTGCGCTGCGCTCGGTCACCCGATAGAAGCTCAACCGACCGATACGTTCCGAGCTCAGCCATTCGTCTTTAGCCAAACGAAATACCGAGGTGCGTACGAAGCGTTCGTTGAAGCCGAAATCGGTCAGCATTTCTATCAGGCTGGCCAGGCTGATACAGCCTCCGCGATGGGCGACGCTGTCGCCGAAAATGGTCATGATCAGTGAAGTACCACTGACGGTTTCGTAATCGAGGGCCTGCAGAATATACGCGTTTAGTCGGGAGTCCATGACGTGTTAATTACCAGATGATGTGAGTGTTCGGCTTGGTAGAACCAGCATTACACCCCGGTTAAACGACCGGCATCAAGCAAAAAGTGGCGTTTCCGCCACTTTTTCCTCAGTCCTTTCAGGCACTTTTGCGCAGATCAACCACCCGTACCGCCTTGCCTTCGGAGCGGGGCAATTGGCCTTCTGCCACTATGCTGATCTGGGTGGAAATACCGATCATCGCCTTGATGCGGTGCTTGATATGTTGTTCAAGCGAGCGCAGATCGGCATTGGCGTGATCATTGCGCAACTCCACCTTGACCCGCAGCGAGTCCAGATGACCGTGACGACTCACTTCCAGCTGATAATGAGGCGTCAGCTGGGGAAACTGGAACAGCTGCTCTTCCACCTGACTCGGGAACACGTTCACGCCGCGGATGATCAGCATGTCGTCGCTGCGACCGGTGATCTTGTCCATGCGCCGCATGGTGCGGGCCGAGCCCGGCAGCAGGCGGGTCAGATCCCGGGTGCGGTAGCGGATCACCGGCATGCCTTCCTTGGTGATGGTGGTGAATACCAGCTCGCCCAGCTCGCCATCGGCCTCGACGTCACCGCTATGGGCATCGATTATCTCTGGATAGAAGTGATCCTCCCAGATGGTGGGGCCATCCTTGCTTTCAAGACACTCCATGGCCACGCCCGGCCCCATGACTTCCGACAGGCCGTAGATATCCAGAGCATCTATCCCTAAGCGCTGCTCTATCTCGCTGCGCATGGCGTTGGTCCAGGGTTCGGCACCGAACACGCCCACCCGCAGGGAACACTTGCTGGCGTCGCCCATCTGCTTTTCCAGCTCGTCGATGATGTTCAGGCAATAGGAGGGGGTCACCATAATGCCGTCGGGCTGGAAGTCCTGGATCAGCTGGGCCTGCTTCTCGGTCTGGCCGCCGGACATGGGGATAACCGCCGCACCCAGGCGCTCGGCACCATAGTGGGCACCCATACCGCCGGTGAACAGGCCGTATCCATAGGAAATATGGATCTTGTCCTTGTTGCTCAGGCCGCCGGCACGCAGGGAGCGTGCCACCACATCGGCCCAGATATCGATGTCCTTCTGGGTGTAACCCACCACGGTCGGCTTGCCGGTGGTACCGGACGAAGCGTGCAGCCGCACTATCTGGTCCATGGGCACGGCAAACAGGCCGAAGGGGTAGTTGTCGCGCAGATCCTGCTTGGTGGTGAACGGAAACTTGTTCAGATCCTCCAGTGTCTTGCAATCGGACGGGTGCACGCCGGCCTCGTCAAACTTGCGCTTGTACATGGGTACATTTTCATAGGCGTGGTACAGGGTCTTCTGCAGCCGCGCCAGTTGCAGCGAGCGCAGTTCGTCAATAGACGCAGTTTCGATATGATCCAGTTGAGTTGTCATGAGTGCCTCCTCCCTTTGGCTTGATTCAGTCGATATTTTCCACGATCAGCGCGACACCCTGGCCAACGCCGACACACATGGTGCACAGACCATAGCGGCCATGGGTGCGTTTCAGTTCATTGACCGCCGCCATCACCAGCCGCACACCGCTCATGCCCAAGGGGTGCCCTAGGGAAATGGCACCGCCGTTGGGATTGACCCGGGCGTCGTCATCCTGCAGGCCCAGCTCGCGCAGTACCGCCAGCGCCTGGGAAGCAAAGGCTTCGTTGAGCTCGATAACATCCATCTGCGCCAGGGACAGGCCGGTTTTCTCCAGTACCGAGCGTACCGCAGGCACCGGGCCTATGCCCATGTATTTCGGTTCGACCCCGGCGCTGGCCATGGCCAGGATGCGCGCCTTCGGCGTCAGGCCATAGTCGGCCACCGCCTGGCCACTGGCCAGCAGGGTACAGGCGGCGCCATCGTTGACGCCCGAGGCATTGCCGGCGGTTACCGAGCCACCGGCCCGGAACGGGGTCGGCAACCGGCTCAGATCCGCCAGACTTGTCTCGGGCCGCGGATGTTCATCCCGGCTCACTTCGGTCACCTTGCCCTTGCGGCCCGGGATCACCACAGGCACCATGCCCTCGGCCAGGATGCCGGACCGGTGCGCCAGCTCGGTTTTCTGCTGGCTGCGCAGGGCAAATCTATCCTGATCTTCCCGGCTGATATTGAACCGCTCGGCCACGTTCTCGGCAGTTTCCGGCATGGAATCGGTGCCATACTGCTGCTGCATCTTCGGGTTGATAAAACGCCAGCCGATGGTGGTGTCATGGACCTCGTTGGCCCGGCTGAAGGCGCCGGTGGCCTTGGGCATCACGAAAGGCGCACGGGACATGGACTCGGCCCCGCCGGCCAGCACCAGCTGGGCTTCACCGGCCTTGATGGCACGGGCGCCAAAACCGATGGCGTCCAGGCCGGAGCCGCACAGGCGGTTGACGGTGGTGCCCGGTACCGTTGTGGGCAGGCCAGCCAGCAGGGCAGCCATACGTGCCAGGTTACGGTTGTCTTCGCCTGCCTGGTTGGCGCAGCCCATGATCACTTCGTCTATTTTGTCCCAGGGCAGTTGTGGGTTGTTTTCCATCAGATGGCGCAGCGGGATGGCCGCCAGATCGTCGGCCCGCACCGAGCTCAGGCCACCGCCGTAGCGGCCCACCGGCGTTCTGACCATGTCGCACAGATAAGCATCAGTCATTGTTTTCTTCCTTTAAAATGGTTCCCTTGACCTGATAGGAGCGCCCCCGGAACAGGGCCAGCGTTTCTCCTGCTTCGTTTTCCAGTACCACGTCGTAGGTGCCGGTGCGTCCGCCCCGGTGCAATTCACGGGCTCGGGCCCGCAGAAACTCGCCGGCAAAGGCGGGCTTGAGGTAATCGATGGTGCATCCCTGGCCTATGGTTACCTTGTTGTAGCCGTTGCAGGCAAAGGCAAAGGCCGAGTCGGCAAAGGTGAACAGGATACCGCCCTGTATGCTGCCATGGCCATTGAGCATCCAGGGTTCAACGCGCATGGTCAGAACGGCAGTGCCGGCGGCCACGCTTTCTATTTCCATACCCAGATGCCGGGTA
This sequence comes from Zobellella maritima, assembly GCF_003075035.1. GTDB lineage: Bacteria > Pseudomonadota > Gammaproteobacteria > Enterobacterales > Aeromonadaceae > Oceanimonas > Oceanimonas maritima. The sequence goes on from NZ_QCZE01000001.1 coordinate 1,083,267, forward strand.
CAGGGATCCTTGGCAAACATGGCTTCGGCGCATTGTTGGGCCAGGATGTCGTTGAGCTGCTGGCTCATGCGGCTGCCTCCATACTCGCCCAGTGGCGCAGGATCAGGGAGGGACGGTATTTTTCTTCACCGTACAGGGCCTTGAGGTTATCGAGCAGGGTCACCAGCCGCTGGTAGCCCACCTCTGCTCCCCAAGCCACAGGGCCCTTGGGATAGTTGACACCAAAACGCATCGCCAAGTCGATATCCTCGGCGCTGGCCACCCGGTGCAGGCAGGCTTCCGCCGCCTCGTTGACCAGCATGGCCAGGGTACGCAGCACCAGCCCCCCCGGATGATCCGACAGCAATACCACGGTTTTGTCCAGGCTCTGGAAGAAGCCGGCCACGGCGGCCACCTGCTGCTCGGTGCAGCATGCGGATACCCCCAGGCCAACATGGCTGACGGCGTCATAGTCATCGGCCCAGTCCAGCGCCATGGCGGCCTGGCCCGGGTGGCGCAGGGCACAGCTCTGACCGTCGGTCAGCTCGACGCGCACGCCATCGATCAACAGTGCCGGGCTGCCGTCACTTCGTTCCACCTTGCCCGGATATCGGGCCATCAGGGCCTCGGCACCCCTGAGGGCGGACCAGTCTCCGACCACCACCACCTGGGCGGGCGCCTGGCCGGCCGGCGCAGGCTGTGCCTCAAGTACTGCCTTACCATTCTCGTAGGCAAAGAAGCCCCGTCCGCTCTTGCGGCCGAAACGCCCCGCATCCACCAGGGCCTGCTGCACCAGTGACGGGCGATAGCGCGGCTCGTGATGGAAGGCACGATACACGCTCGCACTCACCGCATAGTTCACATCCTGGCCAATCAGGTCGGTTAGCTCGCAGGCTCCCATGGGGAAGCCGGCGCTGCGCATCAGGGTATCCAGCACCTCGGGCGTCGCCACCCCTTCCTGCAGAGCCCGCAGAGTCTCGCCATAATAGGGCCGGGCAATACGGTTGACGATAAAGCCCGGGGTCGAGCTGGCATGCACCGCCACCTTGCCCCAGCTCCTGGCCAGGTCCAGCAGGGTATCGCGCACCGTGGCCAGGGTCGCCAGGCCGGAGATGACCTCGACCAGTTTCATCACCGGTGCCGGGTTAAAGAAGTGCAGACCGGCCAGCCGCTCTGGGCGGGACAGGGCCGCGCCGATGGCGGTGATGGAGATAGAAGAGGTATTGGACGCCAGTATGCACCGCTCACCGCAGATGCCTTCCAACTCGGCGAACAGCTGCTGCTTGATGTCCAGTCGTTCGATAATCGCCTCGATAACCAGGCTGGCGCCGGCTAGCTCGCTCAGGCTCTCGGCCGGGCGAATGCGGCTGCGCAGCGCGCTTGCGTCCTGTTCGCTCAGCTTGCCACGGGCAACCCGACTGGCCAGGCGACTGGCAAAGTCGTCCAGGGCTCGAGCGGTCTGGTCCGGGTTGGCGTCATACAAAAGTACCGGATGACCAGCCTGGGCCGCGACTTGGGCGATGCCCAGGCCCATGGTGCCAGCACCGATCACCGCCACTTCGTCTATGCGGAAGTTCGTTGTCATGTTAACGGCCCTTGTATTCGGGGGTACGTTTGTTGAGGAAGGCGTCAACCCCTTCCCGGTAATCTTCACTGCGGCCGGCCAGTCGCTGCAGGTCCCGCTCCAGCTCCAGCTGTTCATCCAGGCTGTTGTCGGCGGCGCTGTTGATGGCCTGCTTGATAAGCCCCAGACCATAGGTGGGCTGGCGGGACAACTGCTGGGCCTGCTGCATGGCTTCGCTTTGCAGCTGGTCATCTTCCACCACTTGCCAGATCATGCCCATTTCCCGGGCCTGCTCGGCGCTGACCTTGTCACCCCGCAGGGTCAGCGCCAGGGCACGGGCCCGGCCGACCAGGCGCGGCAACAACCAGGTACCACCGGAATCGGGCACCAGGCCCAGCCGGCAGAATGCCTGGATAAAGGAGGCGCTGCGGGCGGCAATCACGATGTCGCAGGCCAGGGCGATATTGGCGCCGGCGCCGGCGGCCACGCCGTTCACCGCACAGATCACCGGCTTGGGCATGCCGGTGATGCGCTTGATCAGCGGGTTGTAGTAACGGTCGATGGACTGGCCCAGATCCGGCGCTATCTCACCGCTGTTGACGGCACGATCACCCAGATCCTGGCCGGCACAAAAGCCGCGGCCGTTGCCGGTCATCAGGATGGCGCGCACTTCCGGGTTGTTCTCCCAGGCCTTGAGCACGGCGGCCACTTCCTGGTGCATGAGCTCGTTAAAGCTGTTGAGCTGGGCCGGACGGTTCAGCACCAGCACGCCGACGGCGCCTTCCTGGTAACATTCGATATGTTGGTATTCCATTATTTCCCCCGGTAGTGCGGTGCACGTTTTTCCAGGAAGGCATTGATGCCTTCGTTTCTGTCTTCGGTGCCGGCCAGCCAGACAAAGGCCTGACGTTCCTGACGCAAACCCTGACTCAGACTGGTTTCCTGGCAGGCCTTGATGGCGGCCTTGGCGGCCTGTACCGCCAGCGGGGCCTGGACGGCAATCTGCCGGGCCAGCTTGAACGCATATTCATCGGTCAGCGCAGGTACGCACAGTTGGCTGACCAGCCCCAGTTCATAAGCCCGCTCAGCGGTCACCGGCTCGCCGGTGAGCACCATCTTCATCGCCGTCTGCTGGCCAATCTGGCGGCTCAGCCGCTGGGTTCCGCCGGCGCCGGGCATGATGCCCAGTTTTATTTCCGGCAGACCCAGCAGGGCACCCTTGCCAGCCACCACCAGGTCGCAGTGCAACACCAGCTCCAGGCCGGCCCCCAGGGCGTAACCATTGACGGCGGCAATCAGCGGCTTGCCGAACTCGTCGATGCACCGCCACAAGGCGGGACGCTCGTCCTGCTGCAGGCCAACCGCATCCAGGTGACGCATTTCTTCCAGATCGGCGCCGGCGGCGAAGCAGCGCGGGTTACCCTGGATAACCACGGACCTGACCTCGGGGTTGCCGGCGGCATCCGCCAGTACTTCGCCGATTTCACGCAGGGTCTGGTTACGCAGCGCATTGCGCCGTGCGGGCCGGTTGAGGGTGATGGTCAAGACACCGGCGTCGACCGGGCTGACCAAAATATCCTGACAGTTCATCCTTCTTCCTCAGTCGTCGAAGCTGATGCGCACCGCACCGCTCCTGGGGCGGGCCTGACAGCTCAGTACATAACCAGCGTCCAGCTCGTCCTGCTCCAGGCTGTAGTTGAGTGTCATGTCGACCTCGCCTTCCAGTACCTTGCACTTGCAGGTGGCGCAGACGCCGCCCTTGCAGGCATAAGGCAGATCGGCACCGGCAGTGAGGGCCGCATCCAGGATACTGTCGTCTTCCGGCCGCACCTCTATCTGCATTGCCCGGCCATCGAGGATGATACTGACTTCCCCCTGGCTGCGGCTGGCACGCTGTTCGGCACTGAGCGGACGAGTCGGGCCTGTGTTGAAACGTTCGCTATGCAGCCGCTCGCGGGCCAGGCCGAATTCCGGCAGCACCAGCTCGACCGCATTCATCATTTCTTCAGGGCCACAGGCAAAGCAGTGGTCAACGTCAGCAGACAGCAGTTGGTATTCGAGCAGGGCACGGATCTTGGCCTCGTCCAGACGGCCGTTGAGGATTTCGCTCTCGCCCTGCTCCCGGCTGAAGATGCAGACAAACTGAAAGCGGCTCGGATAGGCGTCTTTCAGATCGGCCAGCTCGTCGGCAAACATGGTCTGACCCCAGCTGCGGTTGCCGTACACCAGGGTGAAACTGGCATCTGGCTGGCTTGCGAGCAGAGTCTTGACGATGGACAGCAGGGGGGTAATGCCACTGCCGGCGGCAAAGCCCAGGTAGCGGCCCCCCCCCAGTTTTTCGGCCTGCTGAAAAAACACGCCCTGGGGCGGCATGACATCCAGCACATCGCCGGGCCTGAGGTTGTCGTTGACCCAATTGGAAAAACGGCCGTCGGGAATACGCTTGACCGCTATGGTCAAGTCTTCATGGCCCTCCCGGCTGCAGATGGAGTAGCAGCGGCGCAGCTCTTCACCCTCATGCAGATGCTTGAGGGTCAGGTGCTGGCCGGGCTTGAACCGAAAACGGCGCTGGTTGTCACCGTCCAGCTCGAAGGAGATGGCGATGGCATCCCGGGTCTGCTCTTGTACGGATTTAACCCGCAACGAATAAAACTGATTCATGACTTTGCTCCCTGTGCGGTTGAGGGCTAAATGCACTTGAAATAATCAAAAGGCTCAAGACAGTCCCGGCACTGGTATTGTGCCTTGCAGGCGGTCGAGCCAAATTCGCTGATCAAACGGGTATGCCCGCTCCCGCATTGCGGACAGGGCACCCCATCGGTGGGTATCAGGTGCTGCCCGCAAGCCGGACCCTGGGGCGGTGCTATACCATATTCCCTCAGCTTGCGTTTGCCGTCGGCGCTCATCCAGTCAGTGGTCCAGGCTTCGGACAAATCCAGCTGCACCCGGGCCGGGCCCAGTCCGGCGTTGTCGAGGGCAGCGAGGATGTCCGCCTCCAGCATATCGGTGGCCGGACAACCGCTGTAGGTGGGCGTCAGGCGGATACACAGGCTGCCGTCTGTCGCCGCGTTCACGCCCCGGATCATGCCCAGGTCGGTGACCGATAAGGCCGGTATCTCGGGATCGGTCACGGTTTTAAGCACATCCCAGCTACGGGGAATACGAGGGTCGCTAATCTGCACCTGAAACCTCCTTACCAGCTCATGTTCGGATAGCTGCGCTGCAGGGTCTGCATTTCTGCCAACAGGTAGCCCAGATGCTCGGTGTGCAGGCCCTGCTTGCCTCCCTGGCGATAGGCCGCCTGTTCGGGCAGGGTCAGTTCTGCCTGTCGGGCCTGTTCGGCGATCCGGCTGGCCCATAGCGGCGCCAGCTCTGCCAGACTGGGGATAATACCGGCGTCGGCCAGGGTGCCTTCCACCTCGTCGGACACGAACAGTTCACCGGTAAAACGCCACAACTCGTCGATGGCTGCCTGGGTGCGCCGCGCACTTTCTTCGGTGCCCTGCCCCAATCGCTGGATCCAGCCACTGGAAAAACGCAGGTGGTAATTCGCCTCTTTCAGGGACTTGACCCCGAAGGCGGCCAGCGGTGCGTAATCAGACTTGCTCAGCTCGGTAAACAGCAGCTGGTGGTAATGATCCATGAACCACTGGCGGACCAGGGTCTGGGCAAAGTCGCCGTTGGGCTGTTCGCACAACAGCAGGTTCCTGAACTCCCGCTCGTCGCGATGATAGGCCAGCTGGTCTTCATCTCGTCCCTGACCTTCCACTTCGCCGGCCAGAGTCAGCAGGGTGCGCGCCTGACCCAGGCAATCCAGGCCAATATTGGCCAGGGCGATGTCCAGCTCCAGCTCGGGCGCATGGCCACACCACTCCGACAGGCGATGGGACAATACCAGCTGGCTGTCGCCCAGACGCAGCAGATAGTTAAACAGCGAATCTTGTAATGCCTTGTCCATGACGCCTCCTACATATGGCCTATGCCGTCTGGGATGGTGTAAAACGTCGGGTGGCGGTACACCTTGTCGTCGGCGGGCTCAAAAAAAGCCTCCTTGTCACCCGGCTGACTGGCGGTGATAAGCTCAGACTTGACCACCCAGATGCTGACGCCTTCACGGCGACGGGTGTAGGCGTCACGGGCATTTTCCAGCGCCATGGTCTCATCCGCAGCCCTCAGGCTGCCCACATGGCGGTGATGCAGACCCTGCTTGCTGCGGATAAATACTTCAAATAACGGCCATTGATTGGTTTTCATATTCTCTCTCCTTAGGCGGCTTGCTGATGGCGGGCGGCATAGGCACTGGCGGCTTCACGCACCCAACGGCCTTCTTCCCAGGCCTTGCGACGGGCGTTGATCCGCTCGTGGTTGCACGGGCCCTGGCCGGCGACCACCGCATAGAATTCATCCCAGTTGATCTCGCCAAATTCGTAATGGCCGGTTTCTTCGTTCCACTTCAGATCCGGATCCGGCACGGTCAGGCCGAGGGCTTCTACCTGGGGCACAGTGTTGTCGACAAATTTCTGGCGCAGTTCATCGTTGCTGAAACGCTTGATGTTCCAGGCCATGCTCTGGGCCGAATTGGGCGAATCATCATCACAGGGGCCAAACATGGTTAGCACCGGCCACCAGAAGCGGTTGACCGCATCCTGAGCCATCTGCTTCTGCACCTCGGTGCCGCCCGCCAACGCCATCATGGCCTCAAAGCCCTGGCGCTGATGGAAGCTTTCTTCTTTGCACACCCGCACCATGGCGCGAGCATAGGGTCCATAGGAGGCGCGGCACAGGGCCACCTGGTTGACGATGGCAGCACCATCGACCAGCCAGCCGATGGCAGCCACATCGGCCCAGCTGAGGGTGGGATAGTTAAAGATGGAGGAGTATTTCATCTTGCCGTTAATCAGCTTCTCCACCATGTCGTTCCGATCGGCGCCCAGGGTTTCTGCAGCGCTGTACAGGTAAAGGGCGTGACCCGCTTCATCCTGCACCTTGGCCAGCAACACCGCCTTGCGGCGCAGGGTCGGCGCCCTCGTTATCCAGTTGCCTTCCGGCAGCATACCCACCACTTCGGAATGGGCATGCTGACCAATCTGACGGATCAGGGTCTTGCGGTATGCCTCGGGCATCCAGTCCCTGGGCTCTATGCTGATCTCGGCCGCGATAGTCTGATCAAACTTCGCCTGTTGTTCTGCGTTTTCCACTACTCAGCCTCCAATACCAATTAGTGCAACATTTAAAAAACATGAGGCCAAGTTAATATGACACGATATTAATTTCAAACCATTTTTTTATGAATCATATTTATTATTTAGTGTTTTACAATGAAAACAAATGGTTAACTATAAAAATAGTGTTCACTCCCTGCTTGCTCACACAGGGAGCATTGACAACAAGCCAAAATAAAAACAAATTATGTAACACCCATTTGTTAAAACCACACTTTGATGTGTCACGTTAAGAGAGAGAAGAACCCATGGAAAAGCTGCAAAGCTATGTGGCCGGCCAATGGCAGGCGGGTAGCGGAGAAGGTCGCCTGGTCAGACATGCCGTGACCGGCGAAGCCCTGTATGAAGTGACCAGCGAAGGCCTAGATATGACGGCCACGCTGGATTTCGCCCGCCAGGGAGGCAAGCAACTGGCGGCCATGAGCTTTCACCAGCGGGCCCTGATGCTGAAGAATCTGGCAAGTCATCTGGCGGCACAGAAAGAAGACTTCTACGAGCTATCCACCGCCACCGGTGCCACCCGCAAGGACAGCTGGATCGACATCGAAGGCGGTTTTGCCACCCTCTTTACCTATTCCAGCCTGGTACGTCGTGAACTAAGTGACGAGCGCATCCTGGTAGAGGACGACTGGATCCCCCTGTCCCGCAGGGGCGGCTTCGGTGCGCGCCATGTCCTGACCCCCAAGCCCGGTGTGGCCGTGCATATCAACGCCTTCAATTTCCCGGTATGGGGTATGCTGGAAAAACTGGCTCCCACCCTGCTGGCGGGTATGCCGGCCATTATCAAACCCGCCACCGATGGCGCCCAACTGGCCCAGGCCGTGGTCAAGTCGGCCGTCGAGTCCGGCATACTGCCCGCCGGCGCCCTGCAGATCATCTGCGGCGGCGTCAACAACCTGCTGGATCTGCTGGGCCCCCAGGATGTGGCCACCTTCACCGGCTCGGCCCACACCGGTCAGACCCTGCGCGCCCACCCCAACTTCAACCACCGGTCCGTGCCCTTCACCATGGAAGCGGACTCGGTCAACAGCGCCATCCTCGCCGAGGGTGCCGATGACGACGCCATCAGGCTGTTTGTGCGGGAAGTCATGCGGGAAATGACCACCAAGGCCGGTCAAAAATGTACTGCTATTCGCCGCGCCTTTGTGCCCCGCGCCCTGCTGGACCGGGTAAAAGACGCGCTGCTGGCCCGTCTGGGCAAGGTAGTGCTCGGCGATCCGGCCATAGAAGGGGTAACCATGGGCCCGCTGGCCAGCCTGCGCCAGCTAAAAGACGTCTCTGAGCGTGTCGCGCTGCTGTCGACCCAGGCCGAGATCCTGTGCGGTGGCCATCTTGTGCCCTTCGAAGTGCTGGCCGACACCCCGGATGCCGGCGCCTTCTATCCGCCGACCCTGCTGCTGTGCAACCAGCCGAAAGAAAGCCCGGCTGTACACAACACCGAAGCCTTTGGCCCCGTCTGTACCCTGCTCCCCTACGACTCCGAAGACGAGTTGGTCGAGCTGGTAGCCCTCGGCGAAGGCAGCCTGGTGGCCTCGGTGGTATTCGAGGCCGGCCAGGATGTATCCGGGCTGATTGGCCGACTCGGCCCCTGGCATGGCCGCCTGCACCTGCTGGATCCGATCAGTGCCGAAGAAAGCACCGGCCACGGTTCACCCCTGCCCCACCTGGTGCACGGCGGTCCCGGCCGCGCCGGGGGTGGCCAAGAGCTGGGCGGCCTGCGCGCAGTCAAACACTACATGCAACGCACCGCCATCCAGGCTTCACCTGGCGCCATGAGCCAGGTCACCCACAGCTGGAACACGGGGGCGCCAGTGGTTACCGACCGGGTTCATCCATTCCGCAAGTACTTCGACGAGCTGGCCATCGGTGAGCAGCTGAAAACGGCCCGCCGCACCGTGACCGAAGCCGATATTGTCAATTTCGGCTGCCTGAGCGGGGACCACTTCTATGCTCACATGGACAAGATCGCCGCCGCCGAGTCCCTGTTCGGCGAGCGGGTTGCCCACGGTTATTTCGTAGTCTCCGCCGCAGCCGGCTTGTTCGTGGATGCAGCACCGGGCCCGGTGATCGCCAACTACGGCATGGAAGGATTACGCTTTATCGAGCCGGTGAAGATTGGCGACACCATACAGGTGGAGCTTACCTGCAAGCAGAAGACCCGCAAGCCCAGACGCAATCCGGAAGACCTGCCCCAGGGCGTGGTGGTCTGGGATATCAAGGTCAAAAACCAGCGCGATGAACTGGTAGCCAGCTACGATATCCTGACCCTGGTCGAAGCCAGGGATTAAAAGAAACCGGGAGCAGGGAAACGGATTGAGTATTCCTGCTACTCCCGACTCCCAGCTCTCCCATTAACGGTTTCCCTGTCGAGTGGCCGACGATCCCAGGACATAGTCGGGACACTTTTAATGCCGGTCTGGATGACCGGCATTTTTTTGCTGGCGAGCCGAGCAAGCTGAATGACTGCTCCCATTTGTGCTATAGAAATCAGGCTCGAACGCAGACTCGCCGTGAAGCCAGCTGATGTTACTCCTGCTGCAAATATTCACCGGATGTTCAGCCAGTCGTAAAACCAGGTGCAGGCAGCACGCTGCGCCATGGGGGCACCGCAGCGCCATCTGACCGCCAGGGTCGCGGAGGCTCTCGTTATTGAATCCTGACATCGGCGCAAGGCCACTCCTCCCCATTCATGTTTAGCATTTTCAAACTGAACATTGAAACAGCATGATTTTTCAAACATTCCATCTTGTTCACACTGCCGATATCAACCAAACCGTGAAACAGCCCATAGCGATAGTGTGAGGGAAAGCAAAGATGAATAGCCATGAATTAGCCGCCCACTGGATGCCCTTTACCCCCAATAAAGCCTTCAAGGCGAGCCCCCGCATGCTGGTCGGTGCCCAGGGCATGTACTGGACCACGGACCAGCAGCGCCAGGTACTGGATATGACCGCCGGCTTGTGGTGCTGTAATGCCGGACACGGTCACCCCCACATTGCCGAAACCATAGCACAACAGGCTAAAACGCTGGACTATGCGCCCTGCTTCGGTTTTGGCCATCCCCTCTCCTTCAGCCTGTCCGATCGGCTGGCGGCGCTGGCGCCGGGTAAACTGAACAAGGTGTTCTACACCAACTCGGGATCCGAATCGGTTGAAACCGCCCTGAAGATGGCGCTGGCCTATCATCAGGCCCAGGGCAAGGGCGGCAAGCAGATTTTTATCGGTCGTGAACGCGGTTATCACGGGGTGAACTTCGGTGGCATCGCCGTCGGCGGCATCACCAACAACTACAAGGCCTTTGGTCAGTGGTTGCCGACCGACCACCTGCCCCACACCCTGGATCTGCAGCGCAACGCTTTTTCCCGCGGTTTGCCAGCCCATGGCGTGGAAAAAGCGGATGAATTGGAGCGGCTGATCGCCTTGCATGACGCCAGCCGCATCGCGGCGGTGATCATTGAGCCGATTACCGGTGCCGGCGGCGTATTGCCGCCCCCGGTCGGCTATCTGAAGCGCATCCGCGAAATATGCGATCGCCACGATATCCTGTTGATCTTCGACGAGGTGATCTGTGGTTTTGGACGTACCGGCAATGTCTTTGCCAGCCAAACCTTCGAAGTGACCCCCGATATCATCACCACCGCCAAGGGCCTGACCAATGGCGCCGCGCCCATGGGCGCAGTACTGGCCCATGAGGATATTTATCAGGCCATAGTGGACAATGCCGCGTCCGGGGTGGAGTTTTTCCATGGCTATACCTATTCGGCCCATCCGCTGGCCTGTGCCGCCGCCATGGCCACCCTGGACATCTATGAGCAGGAGGGGCTCTATCATAGGGGCGCCGAACAGGGGGAGCTGGCCCGCTACTTTGAACAGGGCCTGCACAGCCTGAAAGATCTGCCCGGCGTGATCGACATTCGCAATTACTCGATGATTGCCGCGGTGGAGTTTGAGCCCCAGCCGGAAAAGGTCGGGATCAGCGGGGGACAGGTACAAACCAGGGCCTGGGACCATGGCATGATGCTGCGCTCGTTGGGCGACGCCATCGCCATGTCCCCTCCGCTTATTATTGAAAAGTCACATATCGACGACGCCATCGGTATCCTGGAGTTGTCCATCCGCCAGCAATTCGGCTGACAGTCAGAAAAGGCATACTGGTAAACAAAGCGGGTTGCCAGTCGACTCTGTTGCTGCGAGACAGCTTGCGGCAACGGAGCATGATGACATTAACAATCAGTGAGTTATCACCGGATGATGGTAAGCGGATCGAACAGGGTGGGCATGGTAATCCCTTTGTGGATGATGAAAAATAAAGCATGAATGAAAAAAGCCAGGCTGATCCTGACAAGGATCAGCCTGGCTGACCGACTTTCATGTATTTACCGATGCGGCCTGTTTATTGTCGATGACCATCTTTGCATGTTGGCATAATAGCGGAATTAGGCGACCAATTTTTCCAGCGCGCTTTGAGCCTGGCTCAGTTCAGCCTGTTGTGCTTCCTCTCCCATGGCCAGGGCCTCGGCATAGATAAATTCCACCTCGGTAATGCCGATAAAGCCCAGTATGGTCTGCATATAAGGGGTAATAAGATCGGTCGGCTTGTCTTTGTGCAGGCCGCCACGGGTGGTGATCACCACCGCCTTCTTGCCGGTCATCAGACCTTGCGGCCCCTGCTCCGTGTACTTGAAGGTCACACCGGCACGACAGACAAGATCGATCCAGGCTTTCAGCTGTACCGGAATATGAAAGTTGTACATGGGAGCAGCAATCACCAGGGTGTCGGCCGCCCGCAATTCTTCAACCAGCTGATCAGACAGGGCCAGGATATTTTGCTGATGCTGACTCAGCCCCTCTCCCCCACGTATCGCCGATACGGCTGCGCCATCGAGAAGTGGTAAAGGATGGGCGGCCAGATCACGGATCTGCGGCTGCTGGCCATCTTTACTGCCGGCACGCTCAACCATAAAGTCAATTAATTTTGCTGATTGAGAGAAGTCACCCAGGATGCTGGATTTCAGTATCAAAGTACGTGTCATGTAGCTCTCCAGTATGTGTTATCCAATTGATAAACATGCTCAATTGTTTGAAAACTGGTTAAACCAGAACAGGCTTAACCCGATGACAAAACTGTACAGGAGTACCAAAAAACAAGAAATTGGAAAAAGAAGGACAAGACCGTCAAATATTTTGAATAACCTGACCGCGGAAGATGACGTTTACGATAACGTAAAGAATTTTGTCTGAATATTACAAAAAGAAAACCCTCGCAAGCGAGGGTAAAACAAACGGAAACGTGCTTAAACAGAGCTATGCATCTTTACCTAACAAGTTGCTAAATCGGCTGGAGCAAGTTGACTAGACCTTGATGCCCTTCCAATCTATCCGTGCTGAGAAGTGAAGTCAATGTAAAAAAATCACAAAACCAACAACTGAACAACAAACCACCACCAACCTTACATTAACGTTAGCGCAAGGAGAAAAACCTACAATTTTACGAAAAAATCAACACAATAATCCTGTGAGCCGTCATCTCATCCGGTCACCGGAGGTGGTATCGATCCACTTCACTCCAGTCTAACAACATTATGTTGCAGTGCGGTTACAAGGCGGCCCGGGGTTAAGCTTGGCCAAGGGAATCATTGCTACTTTAAGTCACCCCTAATAAAGACTCGTTCGAGAACAGCTTATAAATGCGAGCAGTGTAGCAAAACGTTTGAAATCACTAGTATTAATCAGGCAAAAAGAAAAAAACCTGACTAACCTTATTAGTAAAGTATGAGCTACGTGATGAAATGTGTGTGCGCAAGACCCTGTCTTTGATTGTGAAAAGACCGGTGATTTAAGGGGGATTGGTTATGGGAATTTTTGAGCATTATCAAACGCGCTATGAAAAAGCCAAGGAAGAAGAGTATAGCCTGCAGGAATTCCTCGAAATGTGTCGTGAGGATAAGGCCTGCTACGCATCAGCATCCGAACGCCTGTTGATGGCCATCGGCGAGCCGGAAATGATAGATACGGCTCAGGTGCCCAGGTATAGCCGCCTGTTTTCAAACCGGGTCATTGCCCGCTATCCGGCATTCTCCGAATTTTACGGCATGGAGGACAGTATTGAACAGATAGTGTCCTACCTTAAACATGCCGCCCAGGGCCTGGAAGAAAAGAAACAAATCCTCTACCTGTTGGGTCCGGTAGGCGGCGGTAAGTCTTCACTGGCTGAACGACTCAAATCTCTGATGCAGAAGGTACCTATCTACCGACTGAAAGATTCGCCGGTCAATGACCACCCATTTTGCCTGTTCGATCTGGATGAAGACGGGCCGGTAGTAGAGAAAGAATACGGCATACCGCGCCGCTACCTGAGACCCATCATGTCCCCATGGGCAGTGAAGCGGCTGCATGAGTATGGCGGTGATATCACCCGCTTCAAGGTAGAAAAGATATACCCCTCCATTCTGGATCAGATCGCCATATCCAAAACCGAGCCCGGTGACGACAACAACCAGGATATTTCCTCGCTGGTCGGTAAGGTGGATATCCGCCAACTGGAACACTATTCACAGGACGATGCCGACGCCTATTCCTTCTCCGGTTCCCTCTGTAAGTCCAACCAGGGCCTGATGGAATTCGTGGAAATGTTCAAGGCCCCGATCAAGGTGCTGCACCCCTTGCTGACGGCTACCCAGGAAGGTAACTATAACAGTACCGAAGGCCTGTCCGCCCTCCCCTTCGAGGGCATCATACTGGCTCACTCGAACGAGTCTGAATGGCAGCATTTCAAAAACAACAAGAACAACGAGGCATTCCTGGACCGGGTGTATATCGTCAAGGTGCCCTACTGCCTGCGGGTCACCGAAGAGGTTGAAATCTACAAAAAGCTGCTGTTGAACAGTGAGCTGTCCCATGCCAAGTGTGCTCCCGGCACGCTGGAAACCCTGGGGCAATTTACCGTGCTGTCACGGCTTAAGGAACCGGAGAACTCCAGCATCTACTCCAAGATGCGGGTCTACGACGGTGAAAGCCTTAAAGATACGGATCCCAAGGCCAAGTCGTATCAGGAATACCGCGACTATGCAGGGGTTGATGAAGGCATGAGCGGCCTATCTACCCGTTTTGCCTTCAAGATACTGTCGCGGGTCTTCAACTTCGACCACGCGGAGGTCGCCGCCAACCCGGTCCACCTCTTCTATGTGCTCGAACAACAAATTGAGCGGGAACAGTTCCCCCAGGAGACCCATGACCGTTACCTGGAATTTATCAAGGGCTACCTGATCCCCAAATATGTCGAGTTTATCGGCAAGGAAATCCAGACCGCCTATCTCGAGTCCTACTCCGAATACGGGCAGAACATCTTTGATCGTTATGTCATCTATGCGGATTTCTGGATTCAGGATCAGGAATACCGGGATCCCGAAACCGGTCAGCTGTTCGACCGTGCGGCGCTGAACGCCGAGCTGGAAAAAATCGAGAAACCGGCCGGGATCAGCAATCCCAAAGACTTCCGTAATGAAATCGTCAACTTCGTACTGCGCGCCAGGGCCAACAATGCGGGTAAGAATCCCAACTGGACCAGCTACGAAAAACTCAGGACCGTTATCGAGAAGAAAATGTTCTCCAATACCGAGGAGCTGCTGCCGGTTATTTCCTTCAACGCCAAAACCAGTGCCGATGAGCAGAAAAAACATGACGACTTTGTCGCGCGCATGATGGAAAAGGGCTATACCCGCAAACAAGTACGACTGTTGTCCGAATGGTACCTCAGGGTACGGAAATCAAGCTGATCACAGCTCACACTCGTTGGGGGGATTATGGCGCATTTCATCGATAGACGGTTAAACGGACGGAACAAGAGTGCTGTCAACCGGCAGCGCTTTATCCGCCGCTATAAACAACAACTCAAGAAGGCGGTGTCAGACGCCGTCTTGAAGCGCAGCATCCAGGATATCGACAAGGGTGAGAGTGTCTCCATTCCCACCCGGGATATTTCGGAGCCCATCTTCCATCAAACCAAAGGAGGAAAGCGCGAGCAAGTCCATCCGGGCAACGATCAGTTTATCACCGGCGATCGGGTAGATCGCCCCCTCGGCGGAGGGGGATCGGGGAGCGGAAAGGGTGATGCCAGCAATCAGGGTGAGGGCCAGGACGACTTCGTCTTTCAGATATCCAAGGACGAGTACCTTGACCTGCTGTTTGATGGCCTGGAGCTGCCCAACCTGGAAAAAAACAAGCTCAATAAAATCAGTGAAATGAAAACCTTCAGGGCCGGCTATACCTCAGATGGTGTACCCAACAATATCAACATCATACGTTCATTACGCCAGTCCCTGGCCCGCCGTACCGCCTTGCAGGCGGGCAAGAAAAAGACGGTAGAGCAACTGGAGCAGGAACTGGCCGAGCTCAGCAAACGGCCCGCGGTAAACTACGCCCGTATTCAGGAGGTAGAAGATGAAATAAGCGAGCTCAAACGTCGCATTGAGGCGGTCCCCTTTATCGATACCTTCGATCTGCGTTTTAATAACTTTGTAAAACGTCCCATTCCCTCTACCCAGGCGGTCATGTTTTGCCTGATGGATGTGTCCGGCTCCATGGATCAGGCCACCAAGGACATGGCTAAACGCTTTTATCTGCTGCTGTACCTGTTTCTGACCCGGACCTACAAAAACGTAGACCTGGTGTTTATCCGCCACCACACCCAGGCCAAAGAGGTAGACGAGCAGGAATTCTTTTACTCCCAGGAAACCGGCGGCACCATAGTATCCAGCGCCTTGCAGATGATGAAAGAGGTGATGCAGTCTCGTTATCCGACGGATCAATGGAATATTTACGCCGCCCAGGCCTCCGATGGTGACAACTGGGCCGATGACTCTCCCCTGTGCCGGCAGTTGCTGCATAACGATATTATGCCGTTCGTACGTTATTACGCCTATATCGAGATTACCAATCGGGCCCACCAGACCCTCTGGCACGAATATGAAACAGTGGCACGCGGCTTTCCCAATTTCGCCATGGAGCATATTCGTACCCTTGAGGATATTTATCCCGTGTTCCGGGAGCTTTTCAAGAAACAAGCGGCATGAGGTGGCTATGGAGCAAATCTTGAGTAAGGTGAAGCCCCTGAGTGATGGTCCGGACTGGACCTTCGAGCTGCTCGAAGCCTACCATCAGGAAATTTCCCGGGTAGCCAGAGGCTACGGGCTTAACACCTACCCCAATCAGATAGAAATCATCATGGGCGAGCAGATGATGGATGCCTATTCCAGTATCGGCATGCCCATTGGCTACCATCACTGGTCCTATGGCAAGAAATTCATCCAGACCGAGCAAAACTACAAACGCGGCCAGATGGGCCTGGCCTATGAAATCGTCATCAACTCGAATCCCTGTATAGCCTATCTGATGGAAGAAAATACCCTGCCCATGCAGGCACTGGTCATCGCCCATGCCTGCTATGGTCATAACTCCTTCTTCAAAAACAATTATTTGTTCAAGACCTGGACCGATGCCGAATCCATTATCGACTATCTGTTGTTTGCGAAACATTATGTTAATGAATGCGAGGAAAAATACGGCGTCAGTGAGGTCGAGGCCATCCTGGACAGCTGTCATGCACTGATGAATTACGGGGTGGATCGCTACAAGCGACCACAAAAACTGTCACTGGCCGAGGAAAAACGCCGGCAAAAAGCACGGGAAGCCTACCTGCAGACCCAGGTCAACGAACTGTGGCGTACCCTGCCCCGAATTGATGACAGCAAACAGGTCAAGAAACGCCGTTATCCCCAGGAGCCGGAAGAAAATATTCTGTACTTTATCGAGAAACACGCTCCCCTGCTCGAACCCTGGCAGCGTGAGATAGTGCGTATCGTCCGCAAGATCAGCCAGTATTTTTACCCGCAAAAGCAAACCCAGGTGATGAACGAAGGCTGGGCGACCTTCTGGCATTACACCATTACCCAGCATCTGTACGACGAAGGCCTGGTTACCGACCGCTTTATGATGGAGGTATTGCACAGCCATACCAACGTTATCTACCAACCCCCCTATAACAGCCGCTATTACTCGGGCATCAACCCCTATGCCCTGGGTTTTGCCATGTTCCAGGACTTGCGGCGGATCTGTGAACATCCCACCGCCGAAGACAAGGCCTGGTTTCCCGATATCGCCGGCTCTGACTGGGTAAAAACCCTGCACTTTGCCATGGAAAACTTCAAGGACGAAAGCTTTATCAGCCAGTTTCTGTCACCCAAGCTGATGAGGGATTTTCACTTCTTTGCGGTTGCCGATGATGACACCCGAAACTACCTGGAGATCTCGGCCATTCACGATGAGCTGGGCTACCGCCAGCTGAGGCAGACCCTCTCCAACCAATACAACCTGTCTAATCTGGAGCCCAATATCCAGGTGTATAACGTGGCCGTAAAAGGTGATCGATCCCTCACACTGCGTTATGTGCCCCATAACCGTATCCCCCTGGCGGACTCACGTCACGAGGTACTCAAACATGTGCATCGTTTGTGGGGCTTCGACGTGATCCTGGAGCAGGAGGAGCCTGACGGAAACGCCAGTATCATAGGTCGTTGCCCTGAGATATCGGCATCGGATATCTGAACCTACCCTGCCTCCGCCCGGAGGCGGGGTGACATCAGTTTTGTACCAGACCTTCCGGCATATGCTCACGCATTTCATGCCACAGCTTGCCCGAGGCCTTGCCATACTCACGAACCAGGCTCGCCACATCATCGGGGCGCTCGGCATCAGCCAGCTCGGCCAGGGTCAGATAATAATTTCTTGCCAGCAGGCGGGACTGGGCAGACGAGAAGTAGTAGCGGCCGACCCGGCAATACAGACCCTTGAAGCCATTTAATATCAGTGCATAGATAGGGTTGCCAGAAGCAAAGGCCAACTGATGATGGAACTCATAATCAAAGGCGGCAAAAGCATAGGCTTCATCATCCAAATCAGCCAGCGGCTGAACAGCCTCGATGACCTTTTCGGGGGCATTCTTGACCGCGGCACGAATAAAGATACTACTGATATGGGTACGGGCAGACAGCAGTTGCTCAATCAGTTCAGGCACCTTTTCTTCGTCCAGACGCGCCAGGGTTTCCAGAATATTCAATCCCGAGGTTTCCCAGAAATTGTTGACCCGGGTTGGTTTGCCATGTTGTATGGTCAACCAGCCGTCCCGTGCCAGACGCTGCAGGACTTCCCGCAGGGTTGTTCTGGTGACACCGATTAGCTCAGACAACTCGCGTTCGGCAGGCAATATGGATCCCGGCGGGAAACGGCTATTCCAGATCGACTCTATGATATATTCTTCTGCGAAACTGGCAGGGCTTTGCGCCTTTATGACCATGTAACCACTCTGTTAAAATTGTTATGCTTGATAAAATTGGCAACGATAATAACAGAGCGGACCAGTTCCTAACAAGTGCAACCGGGCCGCAAGGCAATTTGACCGTCCGCCGGCACTTCTTTCTCTATATGGGGTAAGTATGCTGTATTCTTTTTCCCGCTCACGTGTTGCCTGGGCCCTGCTCACCCTGGGCGCCACCCTGTTATTGATAACGGCACTGTTTTTTCAGTATGTTCAGGGCTATCAGCCCTGTGTGATGTGTGTCTACCAGAGGGCTGCCCTGCTCGGCGTGCTCCTTGCGGGCCTGCTCGGCTGGCTGAATCCGGCTCATCTGTGGCTGCGCTCAGGCGCCTTGCTGCTATGGTTGGCCTCATCGGTTGAAGGCTTGCTGCTGGCCCGCGAGCATGTGGGCTATCAGCTCAATCCGTCCCCTTTCAATGTCTGCACCAGCTTTGCCGAGTTTCCAACCTGGCTACCACTGGATCGCTGGCTCCCCTGGCTGTTCAATCCTACCGGTGACTGCGCAAGCATCGACTGGTCCTGGCTCGGCTGGAGCATGCCCCAATGGTTGTTCGGCATCTATGCCCTGCTGACGGGCCTGGCGACGCTGTTTATCCTGATACAACTGACAGGCAGGCACAGCGCCAAACGCATCAGGAATTATACCAAACAGATTAAATAATTGATCTATCTGGTTGCTCTGCACAGGCAGGAGGAGCTCACAGAGATGCGTTTCCGCGACCTTGACATGCCATGGCCGGAAAATACGCCTGCTGTTCCGGCATTCCCGCCCTCCGGCGGTCGGTTGGCATGTCCGAGCCCTCAGGGGTAGCTTGCAGCCTGCATCAAGTTGAGACCTGGACCAGACATCCAGTGAATGTGTGCAGCCATCGCCAAACGCAGATGGCCTAAGCTCCTGGAAGGCGGGTGTTGCCTCTGACTTCGAGTTTGAAAAAGATCAGCTCTCTATTCAAATTGGTATAAGCATCAGCAGCAATGAATAAAGAGGGTATAAAAAGGAGACGTCAAGCCGTCGCGTCTGGGCTGGTACCTGCCCAGACGCTGGCACATAGCGGCTGCGCGGAGTCGCCCGCTTCTCACGAAAGGATTAGTGTCGGCTGGTCATAGACCCTGGCTCAGATCGCCCAGGTAACGATATGATCTTCCCAGTCACCGACCTCTGACTCGTGCACCACCTTGCCGCGCACCGACTGGCCGGCCCTATGCATCGCGCTCTTGGTGCCGGTGCGCAATGGATGCCAGGAAGGCAGGTCTTTACCCTCGGCCAACAGCCGGTAGGCGCAGGTTGAGGGCAGCCAGTAGTACTCCTCCAGCTTGTCCCGGGTAATCTTCAGGCAGTCGGGCACCCGCTCGAAACGATGGGCATAATCACTACAGGCGCAGGTACGGGTATTGAGCAGTTCACAGGCAACATTGGTATGCACCAGCTCATCGGTGTCTTCATCGATAAACTTGTTCAGACAGCACTTGCCACAACCGTCGCACAGGGCCTCCCACTCCTGATCAGACATCTCATCCAGTGATTTGCGATACCAGAAATCAGCCGGCATGGGCATCACCCGCAACCCTGGCGGTGAACCGATACTGGCCATCCAGCACCATTTCCAGCTCATCCCCCTTGTGCAGCTCGCCAACCCCTTTCGGGGTACCGGTCAATACCACATCGCCCGGATTCAGGGTGAAGCAGCGGCTCATTTCTGCCAGCAGATGGCCGATTGACCACATCATCATGGAGGTATTACCGGCCTGACGCTCGACCTTGTTGATGGCAAGGGAGAAATCGAGGCGCTGCAGGTCATTGAGCACTTCGGGCAAGGCAAAGGGGCTGATCGGGCAGGCGCCGTCGAAGGCCTTGGCCCGTTCCCAGGGCTGGCCATTGGCCTTTAGTTTGTCCTGTACATCGCGCAGCGTCAGATCCAGCGCCAGGCCCACGCCAACCACGGCGTCCAGGGCATGTCCCGGCTCCGCATGGCACAGGTGACGACCGATCAGCAGGGCCACTTCCAGCTCATGGTGCACCGCCCCCAGGCCCTCGGGCAAGATCAGCGGCATATCCAATGGCGCCAGGCTGGTGGCCGGCTTGATAAACAGCAGAGGCTGCTCCGGTACCGGGTTGTTCAATTCGGCCGCATGCTCTTTGTAGCTGCGTCCCACGCAGACCACCTTGCCTATCGCGTAAGGCAAGGGATGGCCATCTAAATCGAGATGTTGATACATGTCATTTCTCCCGAACGACCACAATCAAGGGCTCGGTTACTATTAGCTTAGTCGGCGGAACCGGGTTGTTGTGCAGCCAGGTGGGCCTTCAACAGGTTTTCCGGCGGCGGTGGCAACTGCAGGTAGTAACCCTGGGTCCGGAGAGACGTGGTCACCTTGCTCAGATCGGCCAGGGCCAATTGGGTTTTCGTTGCCAGATTGATCAACATCACCAGTTGTGGAGTACCAAAGGTCGCCAGCAAGGGCGCAGGTACGCGCGAGAAGTCGTCGCGCCGCTCAACAAATAAATACGTTTCCGCCTTTTTGGGGCTTTTATAGACTACACACAACATGGAAATGATTATAATCCGTCGGGTTTATTGCCTCTAGGTGAGGCAAACTATAACATCTGGATGACCAATAACAAAAAGGATTGGATCCTCGGGGGATGGCCGCACATGGCGGAACGCGGAATCGAACTGAAAGGTACCAGCTTTACCTTATCGGTGCTTCATATTACAGATAATGATGTGGCTACCGTCGGGCAACAACTGCGCGAAAAGATTGCGCAGGCGCCGGACTTTTTCCGCGCAGCGCCCCTGGTGGTCAATATTGAAAAATTAACCAAAACAATAGACTTTGCTGCTCTCGCAGGCATTATTAGGGAGTTGGGACTGGTTCCTGTCGGGGTAACGGGCACCAGAGATGAAACAACGCGTTCCGCCATCAGGACCGCCGGGCTGGCGGTCATGGCTTCCGGTCGGGTTACGCACAACGAGCCCGCCCCAAGCAAGGCGACAACCACTGTTCCCCAGACGTCGAACAAGCTACATATCGGCCCCGTCCGCTCCGGACAACAACTCTATGCGCCCAATGGGTCCCTGGTGATCCTGGGCTCGGTCAGCAATGGCGCCGAACTGATAGCCGACGACAGCATTCATGTTTATGGCCAGTTGCGGGGCCGTGCGGTCGCCGGCGCCAAAGGCAATGAAGCCGCACGTATTTATTGTGACCAACTGATGGCTGAACTGGTTTCGGTTGCCGGCCACTACCAGGTTAGCGATGGCTTGCTGGAGCCCTATTGGGAGCAAGCCGTCAGTATTTCCTTGGCTGGCGGCCAGTTGAAACTGGAAAAGCTTTAATTAACGACTTTTAGGGAATTCACTATGGCACGAATCATCGTCGTCACATCCGGCAAAGGTGGTGTTGGTAAAACCACGTCCAGCGCGGCCATCAGTACCGGTATTGCCAAGCTGGGTCATAAGACCGTCGTTATCGATTTTGATATCGGGCTGCGCAACCTGGACCTCATCATGGGCTGCGAGCGCCGGGTCGTTTATGATTTCGTCAATGTTATCAATGGCGATGCCAACCTTAACCAGGCCCTGATCCGCGACAAGCGGGTCGATCAACTCTATATCCTGCCCGCATCACAAACCCGGGACAAAGACGCCCTGACCCGGGACAGCGTGGAAAAGGTACTCAATGATCTGGCCGATATGGGCTTTGAATACATTATCTGTGATTCTCCCGCCGGTATCGAAACCGGAGCCCTGATGGCGCTCTACTTTGCCGATGAAGCCATCGTCACCACCAACCCGGAAGTCTCCTCGGTACGCGACTCGGATCGTATCCTGGGCATCCTTTCCTCCAAATCCCGACGGGCGGAAAAGGGCATGGAGCCGATCAAGGAGCACTTGCTGCTGACCCGCTATGCGCCGGACCGGGTAACCCGTGGAGACATGCTCAGTGTGCAGGATGTTCAGGAAATCCTGTCCATTCCGCTGCTGGGCGTCATCCCGGAATCCCAGGCGGTGCTCAAGGCCTCCAACTCCGGCGAACCCGTGATCCTCGATCAGGAGTCTGATGCCGGCCAGGCCTATGCCGATGCGGTTGCCCGTCTGCTGGGCCAGGAGAAAGAATTCCGTTTCCTTCAGGAAGAAAAGAAAGGCTTTTTCAGCCGACTATTTGGGAGTTAATACATGTCTCTACTGGACTATTTTCGTTCAAAAAGGAACCCAAACAGCGCCAAACTTGCTAAAGAGCGGCTGCAGATCATTGTGGCCCACGAACGTAGCCAACGGGATACCCCTGATTACCTACCCCAGATGAAGCAAGATATTCTGGAAGTGATTCGCAAATATGTCGAGATAGATATTGATCAGATATCGGTACAACTGGATCAAAAAGGTGACAACCTGTCCGTGCTCGAGCTCAATATCATGCTGCCTGAGCCCGAAGAAAAGGCTCAGTAGCATATTAAACAGGAAGAGCAGCCCAATTTGAGTGCTGCTCTTCCCGTGCCGACGTTACAGTTTTCCCTGCAGTAATTCCCCACGCCAGCCTTCCAGCAACGCCGGTATCAGGCTGCTGTCTTCCTCCAGGCGCCATTTCCAGCCCAGGTATTGATGTATCAGCCTTTTCGATGCCACCAGCTCAGCAGGCAAACCCTGGCTTGCGGAGGTCGTCTCGACAATGCCTTTAATCCGTTTCAATTCCGCCTTATAGCCGGGAAAATCCACCAGCCGTTTAACCGGTTCGGGCCAGCTTTCCGGGTTGGCCAATGCCTCCCTGGTCAGGCGAAGCAAGGTATCCCCATGGCGCTTGATTTCCATGGGATCCAGCCCCAGCCGACGCAGATCCGACAGGCTTTGGGGCTGACGACTGGCGATTTCACACAGATGGGCTTCCTTGACCACAAAGTTGACCGCCAGATCGCGCTTCTTCGCCTCGTTCAGACGCCACTCACTGAGCCGTTGCAAGATACCGATGCCTTGCTTATTCAGGGTCCAGGCATTCTTGATATCCAGGTAGGCCAGCTCCGCCGGTGTGCTCAGGCTGCGGCGCTTGACCGCCCATTCGCACTCCTGTTCAAACCAGGCAAACAACTGCCGTTGTTCAAGTCGCTCGCGCAGCTGCTGATAAACCGGGTACAGATAAATGACATCGTCGGCAGCATATTGGAGTTGTTCCGCCGACAGTGGCCTGGCCAGCCAGTCAGTCCTGGCATGGGCCTTATCCAGGCTCACCCCCAGTGTCTGCTCGACCAGGGCGGCAAACCCCAGCTGGGCACCCAGGCCCAGAAACGCGGCGGCCAGCTGGGTATCGTGCACCCGCCCGGGCAGGGCGCCGCTTTGATGCTGAAAGAGTTCCAGATCTTCGCCGCCCGCATGGAGCAGGCAAAGTCTTTCCGGATCATGCAGCAGCTGCCACAAGGGATGTAAATCGGTGACCGCCAGGGGATCCACCAGCACCGTTTGCCGACCGTCATGCAGTTGATAGAGGCCGGGCTTGGCATAAAAGGTACGGGTACGTACAAATTCGGTATCGACCGCCAATATGGGTGCCTGAGTGGCACAAAATTCGGTCAGGGCGGCATTGTCTGTGATCAGTGTATAGTTCATGGGATCTTCTTGCTTGGGCAAAAAAAACCCCGGTTGCCCAGGGCTTTGTTATCAGGCGGCCTCATCTCGTAACTTGCGCCGCAGAATTTTACCGACATTGGTTTTGGGCAGTTCGTCCCGGAATTCTACCACCTTGGGAACCTTATAGGCAGTCAGATATTGTTTACAATGATCGATCAGGGTCTTTTCATCCAGCTCGTGGTCCGGCTTCTTCACCACCACCAGCTTGACGCTTTCTCCCGACAGCTCACTGGGCACCCCAACCGCCGCCGCTTCCAGCACGCCCAGGTGCAACATGGCAACATCTTCTATTTCGTTGGGAAACACATTGAACCCCGAGACCAGTATCATGTCTTTCTTGCGATCAACGATCCTCAGGAAGCCTTGTTCATCCAGGGTGGCAATATCCCCGGTGCGCAACCAACCGTCGTGAAAGGTGCCCTCCTCTTTGCCGTCCTGTCCCCAGTAACCGCGCATCACCTGAGGCCCCTTCACTTCCATCTCACCCGGCGTATGGCTGTAACGGATCCGTTCCCCGGACTCGTCCACCAGCCGCACCTGGGTAGAGCAGACCGGCAGCCCGATGGCGCCGTTGTAACCCTCCAGATCATAGGGGCAGACGGTCACCAGGGGGGAGCATTCGGTCAGACCGTACCCTTCCAACAACCGGCAACCAGTGATGGTCTGCCACTGCTCGGCAACCACCCGCTGCACCGACATACCGCCGCCTATGGTAAGCTTCAGGGACTTGAAGTCATGCCGTTGAAATTCCTTATTATTCACCAGGGCATTAAACAGGGTATTAACCCCGGTAATACAGGTGAAGGCGTAGCCCGTCAGGGATTTGACCAGGGCGGGAATATCCCGGGGATTGGTGATCAGCAGGTTCTCCGCTCCCAGACGCAGAAACAGCAGGCCGTTTACCGTCAGCGCAAACACATGATACAGGGGCAAGGCCGTCACCACCTTTTCTGCCCCGGGCTCCAGCATGGGCCCATAGACCCCCAGGCATTGTTCAACATTGGCCAGCATATTGCGATGACTGAGCATGGCCCCTTTCGACAGCCCCGTGGTGCCCCCCGTATATTGCAAAAATGCCAGGCTGTCGCCGTCAAGCTCGGGGCGCCGGTAGGTCATGGCCTCGCCCCTGGCCAGGGCCCGGCGATAGCCAATGGCGGCGGGCAACTCATAGGCCGGCACCATCTTTTTGAGGTACTTGACCACAAGATTAAGCAGGCCACCTTTCACCTGCCCCAGATGATCGCCCATGCGGGTCAGGATGACATTGTCGACCCGGACCTCTTGCATCGCTTCGATCAGAGTGCCGGCGAAGTTCTCCAGGAGGACGATGGTGCCGGCACCGGAATCCTTTAGCTGATGTGCCAGCTCCCGCGAGGTATACAGAGGGTTGACATTGACGACCACCAGGCCGGCACGCAGGGCTCCGAACAGACAGACCGGATATTGCAACAGATTGGGCATCATCAGGGCAATACGCTCTCCCGGCTGCAATTTCAGCCCCTGCTGCAGGTAGGCCGCAAAATGACGGGACAGCCGATCCAGCTCGCGGTAACTCATGGCCCGGCCAAAGTTGCGGTAGGCGGGGTTATCGGCAAAGTCCGTGACACTCTGCTCAAACATGGCCACGAGCGAGCCGAACCTGTCCGGGTCTATCTCCGCGGGCACCCCCTGGGGATAACGCTTCAACCAGGGGGTGTCAGACAGTAAAGTAGGCTGGGGGTTGGGCAGCTGTTGTTCCATCAGGCTCTCCGGCAAGGTGCAGGCGGGTATTTAATCAACCGTTTAAATCAACTGTTCTAAATCAAACATATCGCTACCGACCGTTAATATCAACAGATGTTAACGATATGTTTGTTTCGGCTGTGGTTACCGCCGACGTCTATGCCAGTTCCGCAGGCGCCGCTGCCGCTGCTGCAGACGCCGCCGTCGATAATAAGACACTCTGTGGTGGGGACGCTGGGGAAAAAGCAGCTCCGGCATGTCCTGCTCCAACAGAGACCGGCGTTCCGGTTTATCCGCCACCATCCGTCTATTCTCGGCCCGGCAGCTTTTTCCAGGTGACCTTGTCCCGCAAATACACGGGCTGGGCCTGGGCCGCCGTTACGCCGAGACCCGCCGCATGATCCCGGAGGGCTTGCGGCATCAGATCACGGGCCTCGGGGAAAGGTACCGTCTCACAGACAGCGTCTACGCGGGAGGCCAGTTGGGGATAGCTGACAAAACCACTGCCTGTTCCCTGTTGCCAGCGTGCTGCCGTCGTGGCCTCGAGGTAATCGGCGGGACTGATGACCTGTTCGGCTTCCGCCAGGGTCATCACCCCCTGCTCCAGATCATATCCCCCCACATAAATTTCTCCCATACGGGCATCGATACAGGCCAGCGCCCGGGTACAGCCGGTTGCCCGGTGCGCCCCCTGGGCCAGCGCCTGCAGGTTGGAAACCCCGTACAGGGGCAGATCGGCACCAAAGGCCAGTCCCTGGGCAATACCGATGGTAATGCGCACCCCGGTAAAGGAGCCGGGCCCCCGGGCGAAGGCCAGGCCATCCAGCTGGCTTAGTTGCATACCTGCTTCGGCCAACAGCTCGGAGACCATGGGCAAAATCAGATCCGTATGGCCGCGTGGCGCCACCTGATAACGGCACGACAGCGCCCCGTCTACCCATAAGGCGGCGGAGCAGGCTTCGGTGGCGGTATCAATGGCCAGCAATCGGGTCATCTTGTTCTCACTCTAAGGTTGATAAAAATTCGGCAACAGTGGTTAACGAGCGGGTCCTGGGCATGGGCGGCAGGCTATTGATAAAGTCGGCGCCATAGGCCCGGTTGACCAGCCGGCTATCGGTAATGACCAGTACCCCCTGATCGGTCACATCGCGGATCAGCCGGCCGACCCCCTGCTTAAGGGTGATGATGGCCTTGGGTAGCTGCACCCGGGCAAATCCGTCTTCGCCCCGATGGCGGCAATCTTCGAGCCGTGCGCTGAGCAGGGGATCGTCCGGCGCACTGAAGGGCAGCTTGTCGATCACCACGCATTGCAGGGCATTACCACGCACATCTATGCCTTCCCAGAAGCTGCTGGTCGCCACCAGCACGGCGCGCCCGTCCTGGCTGAACTGCTCCAGCAGCCGCACCTTGTTGTCTTCCCCCTGCATCAGCACGGTACGCGCCAGCCGGGCCCTGAGCACCTCGGCTACTTCCTTCATCACCTGATAGCTGGTACACAAGAAGAAACTACCTCCCGGTACGGCGGCCAGGGTGTCAACCAGGGTCTCGGCCAGGAAGCGCCCCCGCCCGGCGCCATTGGTTTCAGGCAGGTAACGGGGCACGCACAGGCGCGACTGGCGAGGGTAATCAAAGGGGCTGTCCAATTGCAAGGTACGGCAGCGGTCGAGCCCCATATCGGCACAGAAATGGGCAAAACTTTCCCCCACCGCCAGGGTCGCGGAGGTAAACACCCAACTGACCTCATCCTTGGCAAGCTCGGCGGCAAAGCGATCGGCGACCGACAACGGGGTCTTGTGAAAACTGATATGCTGACGGTGCGCGTCGTACCAGTAGGAATATCCCTGATCTTCCACCCGGGTAACCGACTCCAGGGCGGCCTTGACGCTGATCAGCCGCTCGAAGCACTGGCTGAGCTGCTCTCCCCGTCCCATGCACAGCTTGAGCACCTCGTAGCTGAAATCCAGACTTTCCTTCAGGCGCTCGAGGGCGGCGGCCACCTCGCTTCGGGCCAGCATGGGTCTCAGCTGGCCGCGCCCCGTCTCCACCCCGAAGGCCAGCCGCAGATCCAGCGCGCAACGCTCCAGCTGATCGGCAGCCTTGCCGAGCTGGGCCATGTCCTTGGCTTCTATCTTGTAGGCCAGACGCAGATCCCGGGCCAGTTCGACAAACAGCCGGCTGGACTGGCTCTGGCCGAAATACTGGCCGGCAATCTCGGGCAACTGGTGGGCTTCATCGAGGATATAGGCGTCGGCATCGGGGATCAGCTGGCCAAATCCGGTGTCGCGCACCGCCATATCGGCAAAAAACAGATGATGGTTGACCACCACTACCTGGGCTTCCATCGCACGGCTGCGGGCCTTTACCAGGTAACAATCCTGGTAATGGGGGCAATCTCTGCCCAGGCAGTTGTCATTGGTGCTGGTCACCAGGGGGAGGATTTCGCTACGCTCGGGCAGGCCGGGAATATCACCGATATCGCCGCTGACGGTGAGCGGCAGGAAACGGCGAACCTTTTGCAGATCCGCAATCCCCTCGGCAGAAAGCTGGGGCACAGCCTCACTCAACAGCCCCAGACGTTCGATACACACATAGTTGGCTCGACCTTTCAGCAAGGCGACCGGAAAATGGTAATCGAGCGCCTTGACCAGGGTCGGCAGATCCCGGTGAAACAGCTGCTCCTGCAGGTTACGCGAGCCCGTACTGAGCACCACCTTCTTACCGGTGGCCAGCACAGGCGCCAGATAAGCGAACGTTTTGCCGGTGCCGGTGCCCGCCTCCACCACCAGGGGGATCCTGTCTTCCAGGGCCTGCCCGACCGCCGCCGCCATATCGACCTGGGCAGCCCGGGGCACAAAGCCATCGATAGCCCGGGCCAGGGGCCCGTTTTCAGCAAAGAGGGTTGAACTGTTGAGGTTTTCCAAAGGCGTCGGGCATCATGATGTAAAAGGCCGATTATACCAGAAAAGA
The DNA here is from genome assembly GCF_003075035.1 of Zobellella maritima. Taxonomy (GTDB): domain Bacteria; phylum Pseudomonadota; class Gammaproteobacteria; order Enterobacterales; family Aeromonadaceae; genus Oceanimonas; species Oceanimonas maritima. The sequence continues at coordinate 1,111,713 of NZ_QCZE01000001.1, forward strand.
TTCGATCCCGTCGCCCGCGAGCTGAGCGCGGCGTCCGCGTCCGAAGGACAATAGGCTCAGGTCAGGGTCACCATATGTCCCACCATCCCCAGGATAAATCCCAGCACTGCGCCCATGGGCGGCGCCCAGTGCCTGTCCAGCACCGCCTGGGGGGCGATATCCTGAAACACCGAGTAGAGAATGCCGCCGGAAGCAAACAGCATAATCCCGGCCACCAGCGACGGAGACTCGGCCAGCCAGAGATAGCCCGACAGGCCGGCAGCCGGTCCGCACAAGGCCATCAACGCGAACAGGGCGATAATCTTAAAACGGCTGTAACCGGACGACGCATTCAATTCCCGGAACGCATTAAAGCCTTCCGGCAGATTCTGCAATGCCATCAGGACGGCAAGTAGAACACCACTGCCGCTGGCCCCCATGGCAAAGGCCGCCCCCAATGCCAGCGACTCGGGAATAAAATCGGAAAGCATGGCCGACAGCTGGCTGGCCGGCGTACGCAGCTTGAACAAGACGATATCCAGGGTCATGAACGCCAGACCACCGCCACAGAAGCACAGGGCCGCCATTACCGGATCCAGGCTGCCAATCCCGTCAGGCACCAACACCAGGGCCACCGCCGACAGCAGGGCTCCCCCCCCGAAGGCGATCACCGAATGACGAAACTCGTTCTCCAGCCAGGCAGGATGGATCCGCTCCACACAGGCTATCAGGGCTCCCAGCGGCATGGCCATGCCCGCCAGCAGCGTAAAGGCAACGATCATCATCAACTCAGACATAGGCGCTCTCATCCTCAGCCCGCAGTCAGTAAGCGCAGGCATAAACCCAACCCTGATGCGGATATTGCTTAATTATCGAAATGACCAAGCAGGTTTTGAAGCTGGAAAACTAACAACGATTCATACTGAATCGCAGGAAATGGGTAGAGCAGGAAATACAGGGGTCATAGTTGCGGATCAGCCGTTCGCAAAACAGCTTGAGCTCCTGGTCGCTGTGGCTCAGGCCAAAGCGGGTGACCGAGGTCTTCAGATCCTGTTCGATGCGCGCCTGGTTCTGGCTGGTAGGCGGTATGATGGTGCATGACAACACCTTGCCCTGTGCATCCAGCCGGTAGTGATGATAAATCATGCCCCGCGGTGCCTCGGTACAGAAACAGCATTCTCCCGCCCTGGGCGTGACCGGCAGGCAGGCCTCACCGGTCGGGCAGTCCTGCGTCAGCAGCCGACTTGCCTCGAACAACGCCCAGTATATCTCCAATGCCCGGGCCTGAATGCTGGTGAACATGTTGCGACTGGGAAAGTCGAGACCAGAGTCCCGTGCCAGGGAGCTGACCTCGGCGGGCAGCCGGGCAAAACCGTTGTTCATCCGGGCCAGGGGGCCGACCAGGTAATCCCTGCCTTCAAGCAGCGAATACAGCGCCGTGGAATGAGGCTCCTGGTGTTCGGCAAAATGGCGGGGGTAGTCGTCGTACTCCAGGCTCAGGCCATTGCTGGTGGTAATGCGCCCGCCATTGATGGCATAGGCATCCGGCTCGGCCAGGCTGACCCAGATAAAGTCATGGCTGTAGTCGGGCAGCGTCAGCCCCGCCGTCCAACGCACCAGCGCGTCGGCCGCGGGCAGCGCCTGCTCCACCTGCCGCCGAACCGCATCCCAGCGTTCTCTATCGGGCAGGCGACCAAAGCCTCCTACCTGCAGGCCCACCGGATGCACGGAGCGCCCCCCCAGCAACGCCATCAGGGCATTGCCGACCTCCTGCAGTTGCATGCCCCGCTTCAGTACCTCGGGATACAATTTGGCCATGGCCAGGGCATGATCGAACCCAAGAAAGTCGGGTGCTGCCAGAAAGTGAATATGCAGCGCATGACTCTGCACCCATTCCCCCAGATTCATCAGTTTTCTCAGCTGCACCAGCGGCGTGGGCAACGCAATGCCGAACAGCCGCTCCATCGCCTGGATGGAGGTCAGCTGATAGGCCATGGGGCAGATACCGCAGATGCGGGCGTTGAGATCCGGCACCTCCTGATAGCCGCGCCCTTCCAGAAACTTCTCGAACAGCCGGGGCGGCTCGAAGATGGCCAGGTGCAGCCTGTCGATACGATCCCCTTTGGCGCTCAGCTCCAGGCTGCCTTCCCCTTCCAGCCGGGTGACAAAGGGGACCTTGAGGGCAATGCGGCGCCTGGCTTTCTTCTTCATTCATCCAGTTCCCGCACGTCAATGCGCTGCCAGCGCCGGCTTTGCTCGCGAAAGGGCGCGCTGTGACTGTGAATGGCGGCAAAGCGTCTGGCGATGTCGTCGGGTACCAGCCCCAGCCCGGCGAAACGGTTGGCCAGGCTGTCACAGTTGGGCTGCTCGGAGGGGCCGAAGCAGCCGTAGCAGGCCCGGCCAAAGGCGGGACAGAGGGCCCCACAGCCGGTGCGCACCACCGGGCCCAGGCAGGGCGCCCCCCGGGTCACCATCACGCACACCTGCTGCCGGCGCTTGCACTCCATGCACAGCTTTTCGGCCTCGGGCCTGGGCTGCACGCCTAACCGCAACTGGCGCAGAAAATGACGCATCTGCTCGACCGTTATGGGGCACCCCCACAGCTCAAAGTCCACCTTGATATGCTCGGCCACCCCGGTGGAGGTCGCCAGGGTATCGATAAAGTCCGGCCGGGCGTAAATGGCCGCCTGCCAGGCCGGACCGTCGGCCATGTTGCGCAGGGCCTGGATGCCGCCGCTGGTGGCACAGGCGCCTATGGTGACCACCAGCCTGCTGTTCCGGCGTAGGGTCCGGGCACGCTCGAGATCTTCCGGGGTAGACACACTGCCCTCGACAAAGGCCACGTCCACCTGTTGGTCCGGCCCTTCGATACCTGCCTCGATAAAATGCAGAAACGCCACTTCTTCCAGCAGTTCCAGCAGCGCCGGCCCCTGATTGAGAAAGGCCAGCTGACAGCCGGAGCAGGAGGTAAGCTTGTGCACCGCCAGGGTCAGTTTGGGGTTCGCCATCACACGCCCTCCCGCCCCAGCCAGGGCTTAACCACCGGATAGTGGAATACGGGGCCGTCCTTGCAGACAAAATACGGACCCAGTTGGCAGTGACCACACAGGCCCAGGCCACACTGAAAGTTGCGCTCCAGGCTCAGATAGACGGCGTCATCTCCCACCTGAAGCCGCCCCAACTGTTTGATGGCCGCCAACATCATGATCTCGGGCCCGCACATCAGCACAGCGCAATGTTCAGGATCGAACTCGGCCAGCTCCAGCAATTCGGTGACCAGCCCCAGGCGCCAGCGGTGCCGATGCCGGTGTTCCTCGCTGGCAGCCAGCAGTACCTGACACTTGGCCAACCTTTGCCAGCGCCGATACTGGCCTTGCCACAGCAGGTCCGCATGATGCTTGACCCCCTGCAGGATCACGATGCGGCCATACTGATCCCGGTTGGCCACCGCATGATGGATGGCCGCCACCACGGGGGCGCAGCCCAATCCGGCGGTGATGAACACCAGATCCCGTCCCTGTAGCCGCGCCAGCGGCCAGCCCTGCCCGAAGGGGCCACGCAGGCCCAGCTGCTGGCCGATTTCCAGCTCCACCAGGGGCCGGGTGACCCGACCCACCGCACGAATGGTGTGTTGCAACAGGCCCTGCCGCCAGCCCATGATGGAGATGGCTACTTCTCCGGCCCCGAATAGATAGAGCATATTGAACTGACCGTAATCGAAATCGAACGGCGCCTGGGTTGCCAGCGCCAGACCCAGGGTATGAACCCCGGGTGATTCCAATTCCTTCGCCGCCAAAGTGGCGACCATGGGCAACGACTCAGCCATGCTTGCCCTCCTGGGGATTGTCTGCAAGCAAGGCTTGCGCCTCCTCCACCAGATCGATGGCCACCGGACACCAGGCGATGCAACGGCCGCAGCCGACGCAGCCACTGCGGCCGAACTGCTGTTGCCAGGTGGCCAGCTTGTGCACCAACCATTGCCGATAGCGGTGACGAATTTCATAGCGGACCACCTTGCCGGTGATGTAGCTGTGCTGCTCGCTGAAACAGGAGTCCCAGCGCTGTACCTGCTCGAGCTGCCGGTTGCGGACGTCGCCTTCGGTATCCTGCTTCGAACAGAAACAGGTGGGACAAACCGAAGTGCAGTTGCCGCAGGCCAGGCAGCGCTCGGCCACCTGCTGCCAGCGTGGATGATCAAGCCGATCCACCAGCTGCGCCAGTTCGGCTTCGCCCGGCATTGCCCGCTGTTGTTGGCTGGCACCGGCAAGCAGAGCCCTGGCCTCGGATACCTGTTTATCCGTTGCTTTTCTCAAGGGTAGCCGGGCAACCATGGCCGCACCCAGGTCGCTGCCGGCCTGCAGCAGGTAACCCGCATCCAGCTCGTCAAGCAGCAAGTCAAAACCGGCGCGAGCCTCGGGGCCGTCACCGGTCGACACACAAAAGCAGGTGTTGGCACTGCGGGCACAATTGACCGCCACGATCAGCAGTTGCGCGCGCTGGGCCCGATAGAAGGGATCCGCATAGGGGCCATCAAGGAAGTGCTGGTCCTGAATAGCCAGCGCCGCCAGATCGCAGCCCCGCAGGCCGATAACCGCGAGCCGCTTGGGGCTAGGCTCCACAGCGCGAAAACACAGGCCATGTTCGGTATTGTCGGCCCGCCACAGCACTTGCTCAGGTTGAAACAGCCAGGGCTTGAGGCCCTGAGGGCCGGTATTCCAGGCAAAGGCGCGCCGGCCGGCGGTGTGCTGCAGACGGTAGCGACCGGCCTCGGCCTGCTCCTGCCAACCCCAGGGCAGCTCGTCGATATGGTTCAAGGGGGCAAACACAATGGCATCGTCTTTCACCCGAGGGCCAATCACCTCATATCCGCCCTGCACCAACGCCTGATACAAGCGGTGCAGATCCCGGGCTGCAAGGAAACGCTTAGTCATGACAGTGTCTTGCCAGCAGCCAGTTGCACCAGGCATCCATTCCCTGGCCGGTACGGGCCGACAACGTCAGTATCTCGACGCCGGGATTCAGGCACCGCAGGGAGGCCGTTACCTTCTCCAGCTCAACCTCAAGATAAGGCAGCAGATCAGCCTTGTTGATAAGTACCAGCTCGCAGCCGGCGAACAGATGGGGATATTTATCCGGTTTGTCGTCGCCGTCGGTCACCGCCATCATGGCCACCCTGTGTTGCTCGCCCAGATCAAACAGTGCCGGACACACCAGGTTGCCCACGTTCTCGACCAGCACCAGGGAGCCGTCCTGCGGCGCCAGACGCTCCAGCCCCGCCCGGATCATCTGCGCGTCCAGATGACAGCCGGTACCTGTGTTAATCTGCACCGCCCTGCCGCCGCAGGCCTGGATACGGCGGGCATCGTTCTGGGTCTGCTGATCGCCCTCCAGCACTGCCATCGGCGGCCAGTCGACACTGGCCTGAGTACGGGCATAGGCAAAAGTGGCTTCCAGCAATTGGGTCTTGCCGGCGCCCGGAGTACCCATCAGGTTGATGCAGGTGATACGGTTTTCCGTTAGCCAGTAACGATTTTGCCGGGCCAGTTCATCGTTGCCGGCCAGCAGCGCCTGCTGCAACTGCAGGCTGTCACCGTCCTGATACAGATGAGCATGAGTATCGCTGCCCGGCTCAGACAGCCGGGCCTTATCGTTGGAACATCCACAGTGACCACACATCAGTCAAATCCTATTTCCGTCAGCAGCAGTTGCCGTCCCGAAGTCAAAGTATAGTCGTAGCTGCCACAGGGGCAGGCGTCGCCGGGTCCGCTGGGGGCAAAGTACCGGCCGCAATTGCGGCATTGTGCCCGGGCCGGCACCACCTCGATATCAAGCCTGGCGTCAGCCAGCGCCGCCTCGGCCTTGACCATATCGAAGCAAAATTGCAGCCGCTCACTGTCGACGCAGCTTATGGCACCGACTTCGAGGGTGACACGGATGATCTTTCTGTGTTGATAGGGTTTAAGCTGGGTCAGCAGGGCCCGCACCACCGACAGCTCGTGCATGGTCAGCAGATCCGCGGCAATTGCAGGCCGTGGGGCACGTCCAGCAAGCGCTCGCCGCCGTAGGGGGTCAGCAGGCTCAGCCGCCCCGGAGATGACGGACCCGCCACCTCACCGATGATGCAGGCATCCCGGCCAAGAGCATGCCCCCGCATCAAGGCCAGGGCCTCCGAAGCCTGCTCGGAACAGATCACCATGGCGGCCAGCCCCTCGTTGGCAAGAAACAGCGGCTCCAGTCCCAGCAGTTCGCACAAGGCCCGGGTTGGCGGGCGAATAGGCAGCGCATCTTCGTTCAGCTGCATCGTGACCCTGGATGCCTGAGCAATTTCACTCAACACGCCGCCCAGGCCCCCCCGCGTCGCATCGCGCAAGCAGCGCACCCCCGGGCACTGCGCCAACACCGGCTGGAGCAACGGGTGCAGGGCGGCACAGTCACTAACCAGCTCTCCCGCCAGACCCAGTTCTTCCCGGGCCAACATGACGGCGGCGCCGTGATCACCCACATGGCCGTTGATCAGCACCTTGTCACCGGGCCGGGCCGACCCGATGGCAAGCGTCAGACCCGCCGGTATCACCCCCACGCCGGTGGTATTGATAAACAGTTTGTCGGCCATGCCCCGCTCCACCACCTTGGTATCACCGGTGACAATGGTGACGCCTGCCAGGCGGGCGGCCTCGGCCATGGAGCCCACCAGCCGTGCCAGCTGCGTCAGCGGCAGGCCTTCTTCGATAATGAAGGCGGCACTCAGATAGAGGGGGATGGCGCCGCCCACGGCGAGATCGTTGAGGGTGCCGCATACCGCCAGCTTGCCGATGTCACCACCGGGAAATTCCAACGGGCTGACCACAAAGCTGTCGGTGGTCAGCGCCAGCCGGTCTCCTCGCGCCAGCAGGCCGGCCAGCGGCAAGCGAGCCTGGTCTTCCTTCTGCAGCAAGGGTTGGTCACCAAAGGCGGAAAGAAACAGCCCGTCAATCAGCTCGTGCATGGCACCGCCACCGGCGCCGTGGGCCAGGGTGATGGTCTCTTGCTTATTGGTCACTGCCGGGCTCCTCGGGGGCAGCTGCGAGACGATACTGATAATAGGCGGCACAGGCCCCCTCGCTGGACACCATCAGAGCGCCGACCGGGTGCTCAGGCGTGCAGTGGCGGCGGAACAGCGGGCATTGGTGAGGTTTGATCCGGCCGGTGAGCACGGCATTGCAATAAGCCGGCTCGGCAACGGCCTCCGTCGGTGCATCAGGGTCCAGCAGTGCGGCCGCATCCAGATGCCGATAACGCGCCCGCAGCCGCACCCCGGACCCCGGCACTGTGCCGAGCCCCCGCCAGTGGCTGTCCACGCCCGACTCGAACACCTGGTCAATCGCCTTCAAGGCAGCCGGGTTGCCGGCTTCCGCCACCACCCGGCCATAGGCATTTTCGATGGCACAACGTCCCTGGGCCAACTGCAGCACCAATTGATACAGGGCCTGCAGAAAGTCAACCGGCTCGAAACCGGCGATCACCAGCGGCTTGTGGTAATGGCTGGCGATGGGCTGATAGACCCGACTGCCGATCACCATACTGACGTGCCCCGGCCCCACGAAGCCGTCGAGCCGGATATCACCGGCCTCCAGCAGGCCGTTCAGGGTCGGCAACAGCCGTATATGGTGGCAGAGAAAGCGCAAGTTGCCGATCCCTGCCCGGTCTGCGGCCAGCAGGGAACAGGCGATGCTCGGCATGGTGGTATCGAAACCGATGGCGAAGAACACCACCTGCTTGTGGGGATTACCCTTGGCCAACGCCAGGGCGTCGTAGGGGGAATAGAGCACCTTCACCTCGGCACCCTCGGCCCGGGCCTGCAGCAGGCTGCCCCGGCTGCCGGGCACCCGCAGCGGATCGCCGAAACTCGCCAGTATCACCCCCTCTCGACGGGCCAGGCTGACCGCCTGATCGACTGCTTCCACCGGCAACACGCACACCGGACAGCCGGGGCCGTGGATAAACTCTATGGTGTCGGGCAGCAACTGGTGCAGCCCGAAGCGGAAGATGGCATGAGTATGGCCACCGCACACCTCCATGAGCTGCAGGGGCCTGCCCAGATGCGCCGCCACCGGCTCGGCCTCGCGGGCAATGGCCGACAGCAGCACCCTGACCCGGGTGGCATCACGGAAATCACCGGTCAGACTCATGGCTCGTCTCCCTCTTCCATTTGTGCCAGCAGCGCCAGGGTACGACTGGCTTCCTGAGGGTCAATCAGCGCCATGGCAAAGCCTACATGCAGCAGTACCCATTCCCCCACCAGCGACGAAATATCACGGCCCTCGGCGGCCAGCAAAGTAATATTGATCTGTCGGCGCACCCCGGCGGTCTCCGCCAGCGCCAGTCCGGCGTCGGCATCCACAATGGCCACTACCCGGGCCGGTATTCCCAAACACATACGCCTTCCTCCCGGGCAATCTCCCTACCGATTCGATTGCCATTGCGCCAAGGCAATGGCAGCCTGGCCCAGGGCAATGCCGCCGTCGTTGCCGGGCACCCGACTCTGGCTCAGCACCGTCAGCCCCATGGCCTCCAGTTCTGCGATCAAGGGCTCCAACACCAGGCGGTTCTGCATCACGCCGCCGCTGAGCGCCACGGCGCTGAAGGTTACGCCCTGTTGCCGGCGCAGCCGCCGCACCATATGGCACAAGCCTCTTACTAAACTTAGGTGAAAATTGGCCGCCAGCACCGCCTTGTTTTCACCGGCCCGCAAGGCATCGAGCAGGGCCGGCCATAACGGCGCCGGATCCAGCTGCCAGCATTCACCCTCGTGGCTAAGTATGAAGTCATAACAGGCATTGGCCTTTACGCCCTCGGCGAGGGCCTCCAGTTTCATGGCCGCCTCTCCTTCGAACGTCAGCTCACCGGGTGCGACCGTCAGCAAGGCCGCCACCGCATCGAACAAGCGCCCCACCGACGACGTCAGCGGAAACCGTGCCGCCACCTTCAGCAGAGCCTGGGTGTCAGGCCCCCTCAACCAGGTCAGAGGCGGATATTCGGTGGCCAGCGTCGACCAGGAAGGAAGCTGTGGCGTCTGCCCCAGCTGGGCCAGCAGATTACGCCAGGGCTGACGGTTGGCCTGATCGCCCCCCAACAGAGGAAAGGGCCGCAGCCGCGCAAGCCGCCGATAACCGAGATAATCGGCCAGCAACAACTCCCCACCCCACAGGCTGCCGTCATCGCCGGCTCCCAGGCCATCAAGGACGATGCCGAGCACCGGCTCGTCGGGAGAATGGCCGTTTTCCACCAGGCAGGACACCAGATGGGCATGATGATGCTGCACCCGGAACAGCGACAGACCCTGCTCCCGCGCCAACCGCGCACCCAGCCGGGCGGAGGCATAGTCAGGATGCAGATCGACGGCAATGGCCCGGGGTGACAGGCCCAACAGCGCAGGCAAGCGATCCACTTGCTGCCGCAAGGCATCGAGACAGGCCGGACTGTTCAGATCGCCGATATGGGCGGACAAGACAGCCTGGCCATTGCCGGTGACGCAAAAACTGTTTTTCAGATCCGCCCCCAGGGCCAGCACAGTGCCGTTCAGCCCGGTCGGCAGGGCGACGGGATCCGGTACACATCCCCGGGCCCGGCGGATCAGACGGGGCCGGCCGGCCACCACGGCCTGCACCGAATCATCACAGCGGTGCTCTATGGGCCGGTTGTGCAGCAAAAAGCCGTCGGCCAGGGGGGCCAGCGCCGACAGGGCCTGCCGGTTGTCGGTACAGATGGGCTCGCCACCGGCATTGCCCGAGGTCATCACCAGGGGGGCACCCATCTCGTTCAGCAGCAGCCAGTGCAGCGGCGAGCTGGCCAGCATCACCCCAATGCTGGCCAGCTCCGGCGCCAGTGCCTCGGGCAGGATCCCCTGGACGGGCTGTCGGAGTCGCGCTTTCGGCAACAGCACAATGGGCGCCGCCGGGCTGCTTAACTGCGCCCGCTCAGCCTCGTTCAGCTCGAAAACGCGGTCAGCCTGGGTCAGATCCCGCAACATAACGGCGAAGGGCTTGGCGGGCCTGTGCTTGCGTTGGCGCAACCGTTCGATGGCCGCCGCCGAGCCCGCATCACAGGCCAGCTGAAAACCGCCAATGCCCTTGAGCGCCAGCACCCGGCCTTGCGCTAGCCAGATGCGGCACTGCGCCAGCAGGGTCGCCGTCGGCCCCTGTAATAGGTCGCCATCCGCGTCCTGCAACCAAATCTGTGGGCCACAGTCGGCGCAGGCCACCGGCTCGGCGTGAAAGCGCCGGTTAGCGGGATCCGTATATTCCGCGCGACAGGCGGTACAGAGGGGAAAGTCCGCCATGGCGGTGTTGGCCCTGTCCCAGGGTAGGGCCCGGACAATGGAGTAACGGGGGCCGCAGTCGGTGCAATTGATAAAGGGATAGCCGTAGCGCCTGTCCTGTGGGTCGGCCAGCTCGGCCAGACACCGGGGGCAAACCGCCAAATCCGGCGGAAACCGGGCCCCCTGCCCGTCGGCCTGACTATCCGTGACCGTAAAACCACAGGGTGCGGATCCAAAGCGGCATGGCTCGACAGCAATGGCCTCGATGCGGGCATGAGCCGGGCACTCTGACTCCAGCCGCCGGCAGAACTGTGCCACCGCAGGGGCATCGGCGGCCAGCCGGATCTCCACCCCGGCACCGATATTGCCGACGTCGCCCGACAGCCCGAGCTTGGTGGCCAGCCGGTAAACAAAGGGACGAAAACCCACCCCCTGCACACAGCCCATTACCCGAACCCGGATACCCGTCAGGGCATGGCGCTGGGCTTCTCCGCTTTTGGGCGGGCGTTCATCACCGCCAGACATAATGATAGCTACTCCGCCACACCTGGCGGCCCGGGCCTGCACCGAGCCGGCTCACCCACAGACAGCCCGGCGAGCAACAACCGGGCCGTTCGAGGAGATGTGAGCTCAACATTCGATTCAACATGGCCTTTTCCACTCAAATTAGTTTCGGTGTATCAGCTGGTCCGCTGGCCGTCGGACGAATTAGCGAGGCGCGTTGGCAAGCTGTTCGGTTACATGGCAATGCAGGCGCCGGCACAAACCCGGCAGGGCCCGAGCTACCTTTTCAGTCAACATAGGACGACAAGGCGCAAACCGACACCCGCCAATGGCCAGTAAATCGATGATCGGCGGGGGCGACACCAGCTGTGAGACCAGTGCCAACAGCCCCCGAATACCACCGCCGTGCGCCAGACCCCTGTCATCCGCCAACAAGTCGTGATCGACGTTGCAAACGAGGCGGACTTCCCCCCCTTCCCCCGGGCTCAGAAAAGCGTCTACCAGTATGATGTGCCGGCAATTCTGAAAGAGCGGTAACAGGCTGATACCTCCCGTGCCCCCATCTATCAGCTCAACCCCGGCAGGCCAGGAGAACGCCTGTGATAGTTCAAGCGCACGTATGCCGGCGGCATCGTCGCCATGGAGGGGATTGCCGAGAAACAGTATCCGTATTTTGGTCCCGGAAACCGTGTCGTTATCGTCGACGGAACTAGGGTGCATTTCGTCATCCTTGTACGGGGCCTTGCCGACCGCCACCTGAGCGGTCATTAGGCGAGCTTCAACCGGGCAAGGTGTTCGTCTCGTCATCCTTGTACGGGCCTTGCCGACCGCCACCTGAGCGATCATTAGGCGAGCTTCAACCGGGCAAGGTGTTCGTCTCGTCATCCTTGTACGGGCCTTGCCGACCGCAGCAAACGCCACCCGGGCGGTCATTAAATGGGCTTTAACCGGGCAAGGAGGTCGTCCATACCCCGCTCCACTGCCAAATCATAGGCGGTTTTGCCGGCAAAGCCCGGCGCTCCCGAGCCGCACCGGGACAGATCAGTACCGGCATGTGCCAGCATGGCTGCAATGTGCGGCTGTTCGGCAATGATGGCCAGCATCAGGGCATTGAGACCAAACTTGGCCGTCACGTCCGGATCGGCCCCATGGGCGATCAACACCGACACCAGCTCACCGTGTCCCGCCAGGGATGCCAGCATCAGTCCGGTCTGGCCGTAGCGGTCACGGGCATTCACCTCGGTACCGCGGTGCAACAGGGTGAGTACCGCCTCGAGATCTCCCCGCCTGATCGCGTCTTGCCAGTATGGGTCCATGGTTAGTTCGCCCCCCAGTATCTTTTCATTTCAATAAACAGGAAGGACGCGGTCCAGGTGATCAGCACCAACCCGGTAAGTGATTCAATTCCCGTCAAATACCTCAGTTCGCCCGTTGGGTGAATATCGCCGAAACCCAGGGTGGTGAAGGTAGTGAAGGAAAAATACACGCAGTCCATCAAACTGCCGTCGAAATGCCCTTCCAGGCGCCCCCACTCCCGGGCCCCATGCATAAAATAGTAGGCGAACCCGAACACCCACACCTCAACCGCATGGGCCACCAGCGCCCCGCAGACCCCAAATACAGTGCGGAAACGGTGCCTGATCTTCATCCTGGGCATCACCCTCGTCATCCGGAACAGGAACTCGTAGTGAATGATCACTGTAACGGCCACGATGACGCTGTTGATGAACACGATAGCCAGCATTTACTGCCTCATTGCAATCCGGTTGTTGTCGGGCGGCATCAGCGGACTTCTGTCGGTGCCCTCACCGGCGTCCTGATCTGCAGCATCCACAACAGACTATAGCCGCTGGCGGCGGCAAGCAGGTGTTTGAGCGTGTGCCCGCTGATCAGCGCGTCGGTGGCCTGATATATGGCCAGGTCGTACACTTCCGCCAGCTTCGCCAACCCGTACCAGGCCAGCGCCACCAGCAGCCAGCGGCCATGGCTATACCGGCTGTCGAACAGCATCATCAACAGGGGGATCGACAACAGGGGCATGAATTGCACCCAGATATAGGGTCGAAGATCATCGAACCAGTACCAGTAGAAAACGCTGGCCAGCCCCGTCAACAAGGCCGGCACCAGCAGCCGGGCCAGGCCCGGTCGCAGATATTCACCGAGCAAGGCAATGAACAGCCCCATAAAGCCGATCGTCATCGGCAGTCGATCCCAGAGTAGGGTCTCGTTACTGGGCTGCCAGTGATAATAGGCAGATCCGGCACTGACCAGGACCAGACCCGCAAACAGGGCCTGCCAGGCGGCACGGGTGGCCTCCGTCCGATCGCGCCGGACAAACAACAGCCCCGCGCATCCCACCACCAGCAACGGCAGGTTTGACAGTATGTTCAGGGCGTGAGGGAGGCCCCACAGGGTCCGTTGATCGGCAAATTCATGGTAGGCCTGGTTCTGAGCCAATGGCCCCAGGCTCAGCACCAACGCCAATGAGCCGAGTACCCACAGCCATAGCAACAGGTAACGCCAGCGCTGTTGATAGCTCATCATCGCCGGCGACGCCATAAGGTAAACGACGGCCGCGGGCTATAGGTGGTCTTTCGGCGCACCCGCGTCGCACTTCTTGCATTCCAGTCTATGGCCGAGCATGGCCGTCCGTCCCTCCTCGGTAATGACCCAGGGCCGGTTAAACCAGGGCGGCCGATGCCGGACATGCTGAAAGTGGCCGCAGCCGAGCTCGGCCACCCAGTGGTGCTCCTCATCAAGGTGATAACCGACAATATCTTGTTTCATAAAGGTAAGGATGCCGTATAGAGAAGTATAAGTAAGCCCGACTAGTGTGGACACACCGCCCTGACAACAGGGTTGAAGGTTATTTGAACCTGGATGACGCCGACTTCAGGGCCTGCCCAAGCGACTCCCACGCATTTTCGATACCGGACTTGAGATCGACCCAGGCGTCATCACTCGCCTGTTCAAGCTCGGCCAGTTTCTTGCCGGCCTCGTCGCGCTTGGACTGCAACGCCTTGATCTGTTTGTTGTATTCAATCTGAATATCGGCCTTCGCCATATCCGCCTTGGCCTTGAGCCGGTTAAGCTCCGCATCCCACTCGTCCAGCTGGGACCGCAGCTTCTGCTGGTAGGCATCTTTCATGCTCATCATCAATCTCCTTGTCGGGTTGGCCGAGGAATGCACCTATGGCTACCGCCAAAGGCACGACATGGCTAACAGCCTCTTGGAGCGTAGGCCCTGGACGCCGGCCTTGCAATCCATTCCAGTTTGGAATGGAATCACGAACAGTTGCCGTTTGTCACGGCCACCGGTGTGGTATTAAGGTGCAGAGCATGAACGAGACACCCGTAAAGGATCCCATGCCCATGCCTGCCAGCCATTATTTAGCCGCGGACGAGATCCGCACCCTGTTTTCCGAAGCCATGTCGCGCATGTATCAGGCCGAAGTGCCCCAATACGGTCAACTGATGCAGCTGGTTGACCGGGTCAACGCCGATACCCTGGCTGCCCAGCCTGCCCTTAACCAGCAACTGCAGGACAACGACGAATTAACCCGCCTGGGGGTGGAGCGCCATGGCGCCATCCGGGTCGGCACCGCCGCCGAACTCCATATGTTGCGACGGGTGTTCGCCATCATGGGCATGCACCCGGTGGGCTACTACGACCTGTCGGAAGCCGGTGTCCCGGTGCACTCCACCGCCTTCCGCCCTACGGACGAAGCCGACCTGCAGCGCAACCCGTTTCGTATCTTTACCTCCTTGCTGCGCCTGGAGCTGATCGAAGATCAGGCGCTGCGGACCCGGGCGGCAGAGATACTGTCACAACGTGACATCTTTACCCCCCAAGCCCGGGAGCTGGTTGCCCTGGCCGAGCAACAGGGCGGGCTGAGCGAGGAGCAGGCCCGGCAGTTCGTGGCGGCCGTGCTGGAAACCTTCCGCTGGCACCGCCATGCTACCGTCGATCTGGCCACCTATCAGGCACTGCAGGATGCCCACCGGCTGATTGCCGACGTGGTGTGCTTCCGCGGACCCCATATCAACCACCTGACCCCCAGGACACTGGATATAGATACAGTACAGCAGGAAATGCCGACCCATGGCATCAACCCCAAGGCGGTGATTGAAGGTCCGCCCCGCCGCCGCTGTCCGATCCTGCTGCGCCAGACCAGCTTCACCGCCCTGGAAGAGTCGATCCTGTTTGCCGGCGAGCAGGAAGGCACCCATACCGCACGTTTCGGTGAAATCGAGCAACGCGGCATGGCACTTACCCCCAAGGGCCGTGCCCTCTACGACACGCTGCTCAACCAGTCGCGCCAGGCGCCGGCTCAGGCCGACAATGCCGCCCACCAGCAACAGCTGGCGGAGATTTTCCGGGCATTTCCCGATGACGAAACCAGCCTGCGCGAACAGGGCCTGGGCTACTTCCGTTACCAGCTAACCGACGCCGGCCACCGGCAAGCAGACACGGGAACCCCCGCCACCGGCGATCTGGAGGCCCTGATCCGGGCGGGCCTGGTCAAGGCGACGCCCATTACCTATGAAGACTTTTTGCCGGTCAGCGCCGCCGGCATCTTCCAGTCCAACCTGGGGGGGGCCAGTCATTCGGCCTATGCGCAAAATGCCAACCAGGCGGCCTTCGAGCAGGCCCTGGGTTGCCCGGTGACCGATGAGTTCGGCCTCTATGCCCGCCTGCAGGACGACTCCGCCCGGCAGGTACTGCAGGCCCTGGGCGCCTGATACGCAAAACGCTGCCGATTGCCAGGGCACCCCGGTTGCCCGGCTAAAAACAAAGGGAGGCCATTGCCTCCCTTATTCATGCCCAGCCACACCAGGTGGCAACACAAGAAACCAAAATATAAAAAAATAACAAAACTAAAAACCTAACAATTATAACAGAGCAGGCATAAAAACCACTAATACTGGAAAATACGGAATGGATACAGTACTTTTTTTCGTTTGATGCCAAGCGAAAAACAATGAGAACCTTCGGCCCCATTCAAGACCACAGCAAGGCCAAGGAACACCAGCCCTTTCACGCCCTCGAAGTGCAGACAGATGGCGGGATGAACTGGACTCTCGGCCGATAAGGATATGCATTTATGAATAAAAAATTACTGGTTGCGGCAACCCTGACCCTGAGCACCGCCCTTTCCGGTTGTGATATGGGCGGCAGCAAGGCCAATATCGCCATCGGCCCGGCGGCCAGCACCACCCAGAAGGTATCGCGCATGGTACTCGGCGCCTACGGCATTGAAGATGCCGACTACAACGCCTATCAAGAGCGTTTCGGTGATGCCCTGGACGGCGTGCAGGACGGCAACATCGATATCTCCATGGGCATTATGGGCCTGCCGGCCGGCAGCATCGAGAGCCTGCAGGCGGCCTCCGGCGATGTTCGCATGCTGAGTCTGTCTGACGAGGTGGTCGAGCAGATCGAGAGCACCAGCGACTACCGCCGCTTTATCATCGGCAAAGACAGCTACAAGTTCCTGGAGCAGGACGTGCAGACCATTGCCGCCTTCGCGGTACTGATGGGCAATACCAACACCATCAGTGAAGAAATGGGCTATCAGCTGGCCAAGGTAATGTACGACAACGCCGATCAGATCACCCATTCCCAGGCCAAGTTCCTGACCCTGGAGCATGCCCTCAACGGCGGTGATGCCCTGAAAATCCACCCGGGCGCCAAGCGCTTCTATGAAGAGAAAGGCCTGACCGTTACCCTGCCAGTCGCCGAGCTGGGTGACATCACCGCCAAGGATGAATTCATCCTGGGTACCGGCAGCCAGGGCGGCACCTATTACCCGCTGGGCGGCGAGATTGCCACCACCTGGAATAACAACATTCCGGGCGCCAACTTCACCAACGTGGAAACCAGCGCCTCCATCGAGAACCTGGTCAGCATCCGCGACGGCAAAATGGATCTGGGCATGTCGGTCCATGTGCCGGCCCGCAACGCCCTCGAAGGCAAGGCCGAGTTCGCCGGGGCGGCGGTCGACAATGCGGCCTTTATCGGCCAGATCTATCCGGAAGTGGTGCAAATTGTCAGCCGCGAAGGCAGCAAGGTGTCTTCCTTCGACAGCATCAAAGCAAAGTAAACCTCTTCTGTAGATACGAGGTGGGCATCCGTGCCCACCTCTTTTTATTTGGCTAACGGAAACCCACAATGGACAAGAGTCAAACACCCGAAGCACTGCTGGAAAAGTACGACAAAGAATCGGCATTCCGCAAAAACATCGGCCGCTGGGGCTGGGTCGTCACCCTGTTTGCCGTCACCCTCACCGGCTTCCACCTCTATACCGGCTTTTTTGGCACCCTGCCAACCCAGAAACAGGGCGCCGTCCACCTGGGGCTGGCCCTGGGGATGATATTCCTGCTGTATCCGGCCAGCCGTCACGGCATCAACCGCAACGGGGTCGCCTGGTACGATGTGATACTGGCGTTTGTCGCCACCTTTGCCGCCTATTACAAGATCCTGTTCTTCAACGAGATCCTGCAAGGGCGCATCACCGGCTATTCGGCCTTTGATCTCACCATTTCGATACTGGGCGTGTTATTCGTACTGGAAGCTACCCGCCGCACCGTGGGCCTGCCGATTGTCATTGTTGCCAGCCTCGCCATCGCCTACGCGCTGTTCGGCAACTTTATTCCGACCCGCATCCTGTCTCATCCGGGCTTTGAGGTAATGGATGTGTCGTCCAGCCTGTGGTTCCGGGAAAGCGGCGTGTTCGGCACCCCCATCCAGATTTCCGCCAAGTTCATCTTCCTGTTCCTGTTCTTCGGGGTGGTGCTCACCCGCACCGGCGTCGGTCAGTTCTTCAATGATCTGGCCTTTGCCTGCACCGGCCGCTATACCGGAGGCAGCGCCAAGGCCGCGGTCATCGCCAGCGCCTTCCAGGGCATGATATCCGGCAGCTCGGTGGGCAATACCGTGGCCTCCGGCTCCTTCACCATTCCGATGATGAAAAAGGCCGGCTTCAAACCCGAATTTGCCGCCGCCGGCGAAGCCGCCGCCTCCACCGGTGGCCAGATCATGCCGCCGCTGATGGGCGCCGCCGCCTTTATCATGGTCGAGTATATCGGCGTGTCTTATGCCGAGATCATGATGGCCGCCATCATTCCCGCCATTCTCTACTTCAGCGGCATCTTTATCGGCGCCCACTTCGAGGCCAAGAAACAGGGCATACTGGGCATACCCAAGGAGCAGCTGCCGAGCAAGATGGCCCTGCTCAAGCGCCAGGGTTACATGCTGCTGCCGCTGGTGGTGGTGGTCGGCACCATTCTCGCCGGCTTTACCGCCCAGCGCGCCGCCCTGCTGGGCATTGCCGCTGCACTAGCGGTGAGCATGGTCAGCAAGGAAACCCGACTGTCACCCAGGTCACTGCTGTCTTTACTCGAACAGGGGGCCCGGGTCGCCCTGCCGGTAATCGCCGCGGTCGCCACCGCCGGTATTATCGCCGGCGTAGTCGGCATGACCGGACTGGGCGCCAAGTTTGCCGCCGGCATCATCAACCTGGCCGACGGCACCCTGATCCTGGCGCTTATCTTCACCATGATCGCCTGTATCGTGCTGGGCATGGGGCTGCCGACCACCGCCAACTATGTGGTGACCGCCACCATAGCGGCACCGGCGCTGATCAATGAGTTTGGCCTGGCGCCCATCGCCGTGCACCTGTTCGTGTTCTATTTCGGCATAGTGGCGGACATTACCCCGCCGGTGTGCCTGGCCGCCTATGCCGGGGCCGGCATCGCCCGGGCCAACCCGATGAAAACCGGGGTGACCGCCGTCAAGCTGGCCATCGGCGCCTTCATCATCCCCTATGTGTTTGTCTACAACCCGATCCTGGTGATGGTCGACGTCAACCTGCCGGAACTGGCGCTGGCACTGGCCTTTGCGTTGCTGGGCATGATGGCCATCAGCAGCGCGCTGATCGGCTACTTCATCCGCCCTTCCTCCCTGCTGGAGCGAGCCCTGCTGCTCGCCGCCGGCCTGGCCATGGTGATGCCGGGGCTGATCAGTTCAGGCAGCGGCCTGGCGCTGATCGCCGTCTGCTATCTGCTGCAGCGTCAGCGGCCCGCACTGACCGCCACCGCCTGATCCGCATATCAACCCGGCCATTCCCGGTCGGGTTGATACTCAAGCAAGGCTGTCACGGGTATACTGGGCGACTGTTTCCCTTTCGTCGCCCGGATTTATGCGCTATTTACCTTCCATCTCGGCCATGCAGTGTTTCGAAGCCTCGGCCAGGCACCTCAGCTTTACCCGCGCCGCCGACGAACTCAGCCTTACCCAGAGCGCCGTCAGCAAGCAGGTGGCCCAGCTCGAATCCTTCCTCAACCGAAAACTGTTCCGGCGAGTGAGGCGCTCGCTCTGCCTGACTCCCGAAGGCGCCATCTATATCGGTGAAGTCCGCAAGATACTGGCACAGCTGGAAATGTCCTCCCAGTACATCATGTCGTACAACAGCCACCAGGATCTGCTCAAGATTGCCACCCTGCCCACCTTCGGTACCCGCTGGCTGGCGCCGCGTCTGGCCCGCTTCCTGAACCGTTACCCCCACATCAGCCTGGACTGCTGCGACAGGGTCGATGCCTTTGATCTGGACAAGGAAAGTATCGACATCGCGTTTTTTTATGGCCATGGCAGCTGGCCCGGGCTGGAATGCCACCGGCTGTTTGATGAGGAAGTGGTACCCGCCTGCTCACCGGCCCTGCTCGCGACCGACCAGCCGGACTCCCCCCTGGAGCTGACCCGCCACCGGCTGCTGCATCTGTCCACCCGCCCCCAGGCCTGGCACGACTGGTTTGCCTCCCAGGATCTGACCACGGAGCACAGCTACCAGGGTAACCGCTTCGAAACCTTTCATATGCTGATCCGCGCCATTATCGCCGGCTGCGGAATCGCCCTGATCCCCCGCTTCCTGATCGCCGAGGAGCTGAACAGCGGTGAACTGGTGGTCCCCTGGCCCCATGCGCTGATCAGCGCCAATGCCTATTACCTGGTGTATCCGGAGCGGATGGGCGAAATAGAAAAGGTACAAAAATTCGTCAGCCACATGCTGCCATCGCCCGACCAGGCTGAATAAGGGTCAGCCCGAATCACCCCCGCGACCGGCCCCCGACGTGGTTGATGCCTCCCGGGTCCGGCGTGCGGCGACCCGGGCCAGTATCTGCCGTTTTTGCTCGTTATCGGCACGGCTCCACTGCATGATCTCCCCGATGCTGCGCCTGCAGCCCAGGCAGATCTCGTTTTCATCGAGTGTGCATTTCTTGGTACAGGGTGAACGGACTTCCGACATTGATCCTTCCTGGCGATGCTTGTAACCGTGAATGCCATGGTCCTGTTATCAGGGCCCTGGCCCGCGCAGGCTAGCACAGGGCCGGTTTACCTTGATACCCGGTACTTTTCCAGCGATGGCGCTGCGCAGTCCACCGTATCTATGTAGATATTGCGCTCGCGCCACATCACTTCCATGTCGTAGAGGCAGAAAGAATACTTACCGGGATCGCACAGCCAGTGCCCATCCTCCTGGACCGAAACCGAGGTAAACAACTCATTGTCATTGCCCCACCACACCAGCACCAGATAATTCATGCCGGCACCCCTGTGAAAAATCACAAAGGCCGCGGTGTTAGCCCAGTCCAGGCCCAACTCGGACTTGATGAATGCCAGCCTCGACTGAAAAGGCGCGGTATCGACCGCCTCGGCATCGACGGAAATGGTATAGATTTTAATGCCGTCAGCGTCCAGCCAATCGGGCTGACCCGTTATCTTTCTCGGTGTGTACATAGTATCTCCGTATATGATTGTCGGCGCGTCTAAAACAACCCTGGCCGTTTATTCACTACCCGTGCTCATCAGCAACTCCATATGCCCTGTATAAGCATCTGTTTGTTCACCCGTTATGACAAAGCCATGCGCCAGGTAAAAATGACAACTCGCCTCATTGGCCTTATAAACGGTCAGGTTCAGGCCATTACGCTGGGTTTGGGCATGCCGGAGCAATGCCTTGCCATAGCCCCGCACCTGACACGCCGGCTTAACAAAGATCGCGGCCAGGGTATTCTCGCAGAGCGTATAAAAGCCAATCACATGTGCATCCTGCTCATAGACATAAAGCTCCGAGGCCGGTAAATAAAGGGTGCGCATGCTTTCAACCTGCGACTCCCAAAAGCCGGGCTCGATAAAATCATGAGATATTATCGATGCGGCAAGCCAAATATCCAGGATGGCTTCAATATCCTTGCCTTCACTTTTTCTTGTCACTCGGTTTCCGAATCGGTATATAACGTTGGAAATCCCCAGGGTAATTCGCCTTGGGGTTCTGCTATCCAGGTTGGTTAGAAAAAATCAGGACTTAAATAACTGATACAAATACCGCCACATTTTTAGGCAGATGTCAGCCTTCGATAAGCAGAACCTCCGCGCAAGGTCCGGAAAATGCGCCAGCCATTACTGCATTTCCGCCTTACATGACGGTCAGGGCGCAGCGAAGCCCCCAGGGAGTGAGCTTGCTCGCTGTAACGAGATGTTTCAACCCAACCGAACATCCAGTGAATATTTGCAGTGGGTTAAAACATCGAGTGTCATGCCCTCACGGCGAGTCTGTGTTCGAACCTGATTTCTGTGCACAATTAGAAACAGTTATTTAGACCATACGCATCTGCAACCAGGCAGTTACCCAAACTGCCGGCCATATGTCCCTCTGGTGTCATGCCTGCCGGTAAACATGGCCTCCTACTCAGCGACGATAACAGACAGCTGCTTAACCAAGGTCTGAAGTTTCTCGTGATCAAGCCTAGCCATATTCCACGCCAGCAGCACAGGCTTCCAAACCGCGCAGCGGTTTGGAGCTCCGGCCCATGCGGCGGGCTGCATTGATCGCCGTGTCAGGACTCAGCGGGAGGAGACACCATGTGCACCAGCTCCCAAATATGGCCATCCGGATCCTCGAAGCCGTGCCCGTACATGAAGCCATGATCCTTTGCTTCACGGTAGGCTTTGCCGCCATATTGCTCTGCGCGTGTGACAAGCAAGTCCACCTGCTCCCGGCTCTCACAGCCCAAGCAGTTCAGCACTTCGGTGGTCGAGTGGGCATCGGCGATGGCCTTGTCCGTGAAACCCGCAAAGAAGGGCTTAGCAAGTAGCATGACAAGGATGTTGTCTGCCATCACGACACAGGCTGCCTGCTCATTGCTGAATTGCTCGTTGATGCCGAACCCGAGCCCCGTGTAGAAGTGCCTCGAGCGCTCGACGCTTTCAACCGGCAAGTTGATATAGATGTTGTGAGCCACGTGATCCCTCCTTGGTGAGTCCTAACGCTGTTGTTGAGCTGTGCCCATGCAGTGCAGCAAAATGCGCATCCGGTGTAGGGCCGAAGGCCCGGAACGCACTACAACAGTGGGTTATGTAGTGCGCGGCGCAAATATGATGATCGCCATCCCCACCAGCGCCACGGCTGAACCAAGCAAATCCCAGGTGGTTGGCCGAATACCATCGACGGCCCAAAGCCACAGGATCGCCATAAAAATATACACACCACCTTAGGCAGCATAGACCCTACCGGCAGCGGTGGGGTGTAGCGACAGTAACCACGCAAATGCCGCCAGACTCAACGCACCCGGCACCAGCAGCCAGATGGATTTGCCCTCACGCAGCCAGAGGTAAGGCAAATAACAGCCAAGGATATCTGCCAAGGCCGTAACCAGATAGAGACCCACTGTTTTTAATTCAGGCAACGACATTAACCTCCCAATTCGCTTTGAGCCACCGCGACAAGATGAGGGGATGGATGTCCAGTGCTTCGGCGACTTCCTTCACACTCCGGTGCTGTTCATGACTCCAGAGGACAGCTTTTACCTTGAAGTCGTTGCTGTACTACTGGGTTCGCTTCCCTGTTTTGTAAGCTGGCATCGCTCACCTTTATACGTTATCGAGGTGTGTCCGTTAAAGCGGGTGAGATCCAAATCACTCTTAAATGCTTTGTTAGTTGAATTCTTCCACTGACCTACATTTAGGGAAAGAGGAACAACCCCAAAACTGTTTACCTTTATTTTCGCCACGCTTTGTTTCACGCACAATCATTTCAGAGCCACAACGTGAACATTGCTTTATGTTTTCTTTTGAAGCGACCAGCTCTTTAACATGTTGCATGTGCTTTAGATCTGTAACCACGCCTTTCTTTAGCTTAACTTCATTGATGGCTTCGATAATTTGACCAAACTCAGCCTCTGAAAATACAGGCTGTATGAACTGCTTAATGTAATCCAAGCAACCTCGTGCGTAAGTAACATTGTTAGGCATATCTGTTTTAAACGTACTATCACCGATAAAAACGATGACCGAGTGCAACTTAGATGAATCTATACCCAACAATGATTCAAGGGTTTTGACATGTTTGTAATTTTGATGAAGAGGGTTCTGAAATTTAGAAGTATGACGATATATTCTTTGAGTCCATTGTTTTTGACTTTTTGAGCCAAAAATCCAACCTTTCATATTTTTCGTTTCAACAACGAAAATACCAAACTTAGACACAACGACGTGGTCGATTTGTGTTGTGCCGTCTTCAGTGGGTAAGGTTACATCTTTTACCAACGTGTAATCTGACTCAGGTAACTGTGACAAAAGTTTGTTTACCAAAAACCCGCCAAACATACCTTTGAACCATCGACTCTTAAATATCGAAACGATAAATAGCAAAGGTATGATATACCAAACCTGAGCTAAAGCACCTGATAGTAGTCCTAATATATCCACGAAACTTCCTTATTCAACTAAATTCAACTAACGACAGTGGTAGTGGGCGGCTACGGAGCGCAGCGTAGTTGACGTCCCGTTGACCACTTTGTTAAATGTCAGTCGAACCATTTGCGCGAATGATATGCCGATCTGCAGTTTCGAACGGGCTGTCAAACTGAATCGACTTAATAAAGGTTTTTGCAATATCAGTGGCTTCGATAGGTGTGTCGCCCCAGTGATCTAGTGACAGCAATCTCATGCTCTTAAGCTGTTCAAGGTGAGCAGCAACTACGGGATCGACCTTCGCAATTTGGTTCAAATGTCCCCACACCCATTTCGACTCACTGCCGAGAACTACAAACTCATTTAACGTTTCAATTTGGCTGAAAGTGAGACGGTCCAGCACTTCCATAAACCACGAAACCATGGCCGCATTTAACCTTTCATCAAAACAAGCCGTTACAAATAAGTTTGCGTAAAACCTGACTTTATATTCTTCATACTGGCTTTTGGATTTCAGGAGCATTGCTTCGAATAGCTCATCAGCTTTGGGACGACCACCGATCCTCAGTCTGAAAAAATCATCATCCCTCGGCTGTTCGCCGCAACTGATTTTTGACTGTATTTGGTCTATTGCTAGCGCCGCTGAGCCCGCGACTCTTGCCGATTCACGATTAGATAAGGAGCGTTCTGAAAAATCCGATATAACTCGGCCAAGCACAGTTACCAATGAGCCCGATGCCCCACCAATAGCAGCTCCAGCAGGACCGCCCGCCAAAAAACCCAAGGCTGCACCAGTAGCACCTCCGGCTATTTCGGATCCATTCGAAATAAAGTCTGGAACTGAATCTTTCACGGCAGAACCCTAGTCAATACATTTAAACGCTTCAAACACCGGCGCAGCTTGCTGCGTCCGCGTGCTTTGAATTGTTAATAATACTTTCCAAAATCTTTTCCAATTCAGTAGCTCTTTTATTTAGCTCATCTTCTGTCGGCTTTTTCGACATTCTCTTGACCTTTTCATTAGGGTCTTGTAGCCTATGATTTAACTCGGTGGTAATAGATTCGTTTAGATCAACCATAAACTCATACTCATCAAGGTGTATGGTAATTACCCGCTTGTCGACATCATCAATTAAAACAGCCCTAATAGGGCATGCTTGGGCAAGTTCAACAAATCTATTGTCAAATGATGCAAAGAAGGGAACGTAAAAGTCGCCAATGTTTGACTTGCTTGCTAATGTTTCTTGATACCTTACAGCGAACAGGTCCCAAGCCATACCTTTTATTCTATGAAGAGATTTTTTACCTAATTGGCTAACAGGGTCAAAAAACCTTAAATCCTTGCCGTGCTTTAGTAATTTCCAAGCAAAATAAATTTCAGTTTTTGCGAAAGCACCTAAAGCATCTAAAGAGTACTCAACTAGCATTTCAAGCTGCTTCCCTAATTCAAGATTTTTTTGCTCCCTCAGTAGGACAGCTTTTAATAGAATAAGATAAAGCCCTTTTCTTCTGTTTAGAAACCCTTTGATTTCTTTACTGGAATGAAAGGCATGAAGTGCCTCTATTGACCTTTTACCAGACTCTTCGAGAGTTTCTGAAAACTTAGGACTTCGAATATTAAAAGAATCCTTTTCATATTCTAAATGATCAAATCTTTTTAAAGCTCGGATAGTATTAAAAGGCCTATGATTCTCAGGTTTCATGGAGTCGATTAAGTTTTCAATAATGAAGAATGAATAATCGAAGTTGAATCCTTGTTCTTTTCCTTCTTTTATAAACCTAACAAGCCCCTCAAAACGACCTTCCTCCTTATCTAAAGAACCACCATTTTCCCAAACTCTAAATCTTTCAGCGGCATTTGAATCAAGGCTAAGTGAATAGTCAATTGGTATTTCAATGCTCCCTTGTCTCTTTGTAGCTGAGTAGATTTCATCTGAATAGAATAATATTCCCGTACCATAGAAATACTTTTTAAGTGTTGGGCAATGTTCTTCAATTTCCTTCAGGGAGGAGTGTGAAAACTCAGAATCAAGATTATTCGTGGAATAAACTAATCTAAAACCTTTAAACAACTCTTCGTTATTTTCAATAAGATTTTTGAAACTATTAGCAGGTTCGTGCAGTAATATTGCATTTACCACACTTTGAAGCCTCATTATCCTTTCTTGCTGACTCTCTGTTCGCACGGGACTATCCTTGTATTGTTAACGCTTTGCTAAGCGGCAATAAAATAGCTGGCTAAAATTAGCGAGGAACGAGCAAAAGCCATCTGTTTTTGTCCGTTTGAGCAATTTGTTATAACCCGTTTGATGCTTCGGGGTAATATACAGTACCAGTCTCGCCTGATTTAATTCGATTTAACCAGTCATGGTAAACGTGCGGATATAAATGCTGTCTAGCCACACCTAGCCCTTTAAGGGCGATCTCTAAATTAACTACCTTTTCAAGCTTATCATTCATATGAGCTTCCATATCATAATCAATACGTTTACTAGGCTCTGCTTTATCACCGTTCGATAAGAAGAAATATGGAAGTTCAAGAGTGTTTAAATCGTCAAAATACCAGTTTTTATCTTTGAATTGATCTGCTAGTTTTTTGGCTAAATACGCTCCTTTTTCATTTAGAAGCTCTGACAGAAATTCAAACTCCAGCTTATATTGAAGTAACAACGACGATTTCACATCCTCAATTGACTGATTTTTACTTTGATAAACCTTTAATAAAACTTCTTCCATTTCTTCTAACGTTGTCGAATTAGTGATCCTTTTAGTCGTTTCTGAATGCATTGCCAAACACAACAGCAAGGCTAGGCAAAGTGTACTACGGTGCATCCCTCTCGACATTTCCATTTTCAAAGCGCTAATTAATTCTTGTGGCGCACCAGAGAATATATGACTTAAAATATATTCGGGGAATGAACCAATAAAAAAGGTAGGGGCATTTAGAGAAAACCTTGAAATAAGGATCATTATCAATAGCTTTTGACGTAATTTCAACTCAGGAAAAAGCTGATTTATCAACGCAAGAAAGCAAGAGTACTCACTGCCACTAAGCGAATTTATATCTTTATTAACCTGCGCGACTAACAAATTTGAAGATACTAAATCATCTTCATATAAATCACATGATATTAACTGCTCTTGTGAGTATGCATGCCCTTCTATCAGAGAAAGCATTGTGATTGGGGTTGACTGGATTACGCCATCATATTCATTTAAATAATGCATATGAACATACACGCCACACTGTTCGTCATGCTCAAGTGAATACTTTAGTTTAAGAAAGCTTTGAGCTGTATTTGGGTTTTGTAGCAGTTTCGAATGCATCTGAATCTCTGCATCATTTAAAGAGATTACTTTTAAATACGTTTCAGTTGGGTCATTAAACCAATTATACATTCTACAGGTGTATTCCATCCCCCACAGAGTCGAAGTGCCATCTAATAAATGCGTAGACTCGTGTTTATACGTTTTAAATATCTCAAGTTCAGTATTACTCAGAGTATTGAGGTTCTTTGTGTTGATTATTCTTTCAATATCTTCAACGGACTTACCATTACCCTCATTGTTAATTTCGATTTGCTGAAAGCCAAAATCATACTGCCCTAAGGTTTGATCTTTAAAAATACATCTACTCAAAACTGCTCCGACATGACATAGGGTTATAACGCCGCGCTCTGCGGCAAATTTGGAGCGCAGCGGAAAATTTGTCCAACAGTAGCGCCTTGTTATGCTTATCGCAACCAAGATGGAACACTAGACTTAACTTCAAAGAACTTATCCACTTGATCTAGCTGAGCCTGCTCTAGGTTTGTTAACAATTTCTGTTTGTATGCGTTGCCAAGCCCTTCTGTTGCTTGTTTAACAATAGGGTGCAGCTTTCTTGCTACCTCAAATATAAAGTTCTTTTCAAATGCTATTTGTGCTCCCCCATGGGACTTTAGGGAGTTAACCTTCTGCGCATCTGCACGAGATAGCGTTCCTCCCGTATGCACTATAGAGTGACGCAACTGCCAAAGGGTTTTTAACTTCTCTTGAGCGTCGTTACCGAATACGGTATATGGAAGCTTATACGCAGCGAAGTATGAATTAACTTTTTCTGGATTGTGCCAACCGCTCATAGAGTCTGCAAGCAATGTTCCAATAGACATCGCCCCGATGCCTCTATGAGCTGATAGGCGAACCCAGTCCATTTCAATGTTAGTTTGGTCAGAAACAGCCTTAAAAAACTTCGTCGAATCGAAGTTGTTTAGCAACACGGACATATCAAACATACCTGCGAAAAGGTACCTTTGGTACGTTTCGAAATGCCCCATTATCGTTGGTAAAGAAGCTGTTATAAGATGTTGCAAACTATCGAAACTATCTTTTGTGTAGTCCCCATTCTGTTTCTTAGGAAAATACCTTGTACATAAATCAATAGAACTTTTTGCTTCTACTGTGTATTTCAAGAAAGCAACAGCGGGGGCTCTAAGATATTCTTCATGGCTTACATGAGAGTTAGAGGCTCCTGTAAGGTACTGATGAAATTCTTTTACAGGCTTAGACACCTATTTCTCCTTTTAAAGCATAACGCCTGGCTCTGGGGCTGCATGGAGCGCAGCGTAATACAGTTCCTAGCTGCCACTTGTTATGCATTACCTGACTTTAATTCGTTTAGCATATTCTTAACATGGAAAATGACATCTTCAAATTTTTCCTTATCAATGAAAATTGTGTCTCCTTCTTTGTACCATTTAACTAACTCGCACTTCTCTACTTCTTTTAAGGCAATGCCACCATGGTGAATTATAGAAATCCTCAGACGTCTGAGATCACCCATGATCGGCGCTTTTAAATCGTTTTTCTTCTTTCCTAGCTCTGCAGCTACTTGAGCTCGATGATAATCTTCCCAGTATTGATAAAGAGAAACCAAGGCCATATTTCCTAAGAATTGAAAATTTATGCCACCGATGGAGTTTCGCTCCTTGTACTCTTTTTGCGTGCAGCGATGAAGCTCAACTGCCTCGGGAGTATTTGGGTCTCCCTTGCCGTAGATCATATGCACAGAGTCAAGATAATCTATGCTTGCCAACTCCGGATGCGAATTCTTCAACGATGAAAGAGTGTCGTTTTGGTTTTTCTCGAACCACTCCCTTAATTTATCGAATCCAGTAGTTGAGTCTAGGTACACGCCGTAAATGTAATCAACAACCCTTTCAAACTCTATAATCGATTGCACGATCTCTCCTTGATGCATAACATTTTTATTATAGCTCTCTATAGTCTAAGCGGATCTTCAATAGATCAGCAGTTTCATTAAGATGCATTGATATCTCGATACAGTTTGGCTGGCCAGTGATTGATGCTGTATTTTTATTCATCTCATACCAAATAAAGTTTAAATTACGACAGCCTTTTAGTAGTTTATTTTCGGAAGGTAGCCCTAATATAAAACCAAAAAATCGGTAAAATGGAATTGCTTCTTTTTTAGAAATTACAGTCGAAATCAGTATTCTCAAGTCATGTTGTAAATCAGAATCAGCGTTGCCATTAGTTATCTTTGCATTGTGGCGTAGAAAGAATCCGCTAATACCACCCAATGCTTCTTTAAAAGAGACAATTGGTTCTAGTACTAACTTCAATATAAATTGACCCATCACGAATACCGAGACACCCGCCATAACTGTTAGAAAAATAGAATCTTTCAATATAACCTCATCAAGATATAACATTTTTAATACTGCGCATGCGCATTTTTACTCTTTTGCCCATGCGAGAATAGCAATATAAGCATCTGATTTTAATATCCTTTATCGAATGACGGGCCATTCCCTGCCGATCAATTCGCGCATGCGCATATCTGCGCAGGGCGATGCGCAGTATCAACCAAGGGCTTCCATTAACACCCTGATAATCGGTTAGTTTTTCAACACACCCTGTTATAAACGCGCACTATCCGGCAGCAGGTTGAGCGTCTGAACTAGGCGCCACCAAATATACTGTATATTTATCAAGCACCGGTTACAGATAACCCCGTCGGCAAGTTCAGCAAGCCGGGCTGCGGGCAGGCTACCGCCGGACCTGTCGGCAGCCGTCTCCGTATTTTCCATTTGAGACCATTTTGGTCCCGAATCCTGGATAAATACAAACGGAAATCATGCATTTTGCGATGCGCCTCGTGTATTTCAGGAACCGGCTTGACGCAGTTCGCTGGCTGACATGGCAACGACGGTGCTACAGCCGGAATCCATCGGCGGGTGCACAGTTTACTTGTTGACCACATGGCTCCGCCCTTTGCGTGTAACAGTACAGAAGGCAACCCCGGGAAGCGGCCAGGCCGGGGAACGACTACATGGCTATCTACTTTATATGCATAGTTATTTATTGGTAATTTGGGGTTGGCAAACGGGGTGGGCCTTGGTATTGTGAGCGCAGATCAATTTTATCAGACAGCGGATCACCCGATTTTATGAATTTCCTGTTCAACGCCAAGCACCATCATCATCCCGACTAGTCTTTCAGAATCATTTGTTCTGGAAGACCTTTCGCTTGGCGGCTTCCAGCAGGACACACTCATACAGACCCTCGGAAGCCCAACTTCCGGGGGTTTTTTGTTTTAATTTTGTTTGAAAATTTCGCTACCACAACAAGGAAAATAACCATGGACCAGAATCGTCTTCGCATCGCCATCCAGAAATCCGGTCGCCTGAGCAGCGACTGCCAGAAGCTGCTGAAGGGCTGCGGCGTCAAGCTCAACCTGCGCGAGCAGCGACTGATCGCCCATGCCGAAAACATGCCCATCGATCTGCTGCTGGTGCGCGATGACGATATCCCCGGCCTGGTGATGGACGGCGTGGTCGACTTCGGCGTGGTCGGTGAAAACGTGCTCGAAGAAGTGGTCATGGAGCGCCGCTCCCAGGGTGAAAGCGCCGAATACAGCGTGCTCAAGCGCCTGGACTTCGGCGGCTGCCGGCTGTCGCTGGCGGTGGCGGAAGAATTCGATTACCAGGGCCCCCAGAGCCTGGAAGGCAAGCGCATCGCCTCTTCCTATCCCTGGCTGGTCAAGCGCTATATGGACAGCAAGGGCATCAAGTTCAAGAGCGTGATGCTCAATGGCTCGGTGGAAGTGGCCCCCCGCGCCGGCCTGGCCGACGCCATCTGTGATCTGGTGTCTACCGGCGCCACCCTGGAAGCCAACGGCCTGCGCGAGGCCGATGTTATCTTCCGCTCCAAGGCCGTGCTGATCCAGTCCGCCGCGACCCTCTCCCCCGAGAAACAGCAGATTATCGACCGGCTGATGCCCCGTATCCACGGCCTTCAGCTGGCCCGGGAAAGCAAATACATCATGCTGCACGCGCCCAAAGACAAGCTGGAAGATGTTATCAACCTGCTGCCCGGCGCCGAACGCCCCACCATCATGCCCCTGGCCGGTGAAAGCAATCAGGTCGCCATCCACATGGTGAGCAGCGAAGACATGTTCTGGGAAACCATGGAAGGCCTCAAGGCCCTGGGCGCCTCTTCCATCCTGGTGCTGCCCATCGAGAAGATGATGGAGTGATGATGAAGACCCTCGACTGGAATCAACTGAACAGCCAGGCCCGCGCCGACGCCCTGCGTCGTCCGGCCCTGGACAACAGCGGTCGCGAGGCCCAGGTGGCGGACATCATCGCCCGGGTGCGCCGCGGGGGCGATGCTAGCCTGCTTGAGCTGACCCACGCCTTCGACAAGGCCGAGCGGAGCAGCCTGCAGCTGACCGAAGCGGAAATCCAGGCGGCCGGCCAGCGCGTCGATCCGGAGCTGAAGGCCGCCATCGAACTGGCCATCGACAATATCAGCGCCTTTCACAGCGCCCAGCTGCCCGCCCCCATCAGCCTGGATACCCGGCCCGGCGTGCGCTGCGAGCTGCGTTATCAGGCAATCGAAAAGGTGGGCCTCTATGTACCGGGCGGCAGCGCGCCGCTGGTGTCGACCGTGATGATGCTGGCCATTCCGGCCCGGCTGGCCGGCTGTGAGCGGGTGGTGCTCTGTTCGCCGCCGCCGATCAACGACGCCATCATCTATACCGCCCACCGCTGCGGCGTGGATGCCATCTATACCCTGGGCGGCGCCCAGGCGGTGGCAGCCATGGCCTACGGCTCGGAGACAGTCACCAAGGTGGACAAGATCTTCGGCCCGGGCAATACCTGGGTGACCGAGGCCAAGCGCCAGGTGGCCAGCGATGTGGACGGCGCCGCCATCGACATGCCCGCCGGCCCGTCGGAAGTGCTGGTGATCGCCGATGACACCGCCGATGCCGACTTTATCGCCGCCGATCTGCTGTCTCAGGCCGAGCACGGCCCCGACTCCCAGGTGATCCTGGTGACCCCGAGCCGCCCCCTGGCCGAACGGGTCGAGCAGGCGCTGGCCCGTCAGCTGGCGCAGCTTTCCCGGCAGGATATCGCCACCCAAGCGCTGAGCGAGAGCGTCACCTTTATCTGTAACGATCTCGACCAGGCGGTGGCCATCTCCAACGCCTATGCCCCCGAACACCTGATCGTGCAGACCGCCGAGCCGCGGCTGTTGCTGCCCAGCCTGCGCAATGCCGGCTCCATCTTCCTCGGCGCCTGGACGCCGGAGTCGGTGGGCGATTATGCCAGCGGCACCAACCACACCCTGCCCACCTACGGCTATGCGCGCACCTATTCCAGCCTGGGCCTGGCCGACTATCAGCGCCGCTTTACCGTACAGGAGCTGAGCCCGGAAGGACTACAGGCCATCGGCCCGGCGGTCGAGCTGCTGGCCGCCACAGAAACCCTGGATGCCCACAAAAACGCGGTAAGCCTGCGGCTTGCCAAACTGGAGAAACAACAATGAGCATCACCGCCCTGGCCAGAGCCCAGGTTCAGGCTCTCACCCCCTATCAGTCGGCCCGCCGTATCGGCGGCCAGGGCCATATCTGGCTCAACGCCAACGAAGCGGCCGACAGCGGCGACTACAGCCTGGATTGCGCGCGCCTCAATCGCTATCCCGAATGCCAGCCGCCCATGGTAATCACCCGCTATGCCGCCTATGCCGGGGTTGCTCCCGAGCAGGTACTGGCCAGCCGCGGCGGCGACGAAGGCATAGAACTGCTGATCCGCACCTTCTGCGAGCCGGGCAAAGACCAGATACTGCAGTGCAGCCCCACCTACGGCATGTACGCCATCAGCGCCGAAACCAACGGCGTGGGCATTGTCGACGTACCACTCAATGCCGACCGCCAGCCCGACTTCGATGCCATTATCGAGCGGCTGGACGAGGTCAAGCTGGTGTTTCTGTGCTCGCCCAACAACCCCACCGGCGATCTGGTCGATCGGGCCGGGCTGCTGCGGCTGCTGAACGCCGCCCGCAACCGTGCCCTGGTGGTGGTGGATGAGGCCTATATCGAGTTCTGCCCCGAGCACAGCCAGGCCGAGCTGCTGAATGAGTATGCCGAGCTGGTGATCATCCGTACCCTGTCCAAGGCCTTCGGCCTGGCCGGGATCCGCTGCGGCTTCACCCTCGCCAACCCGGAAGTGATCGGCCTGCTGCTGAAGGTGATCGCCCCCTACCCCATCCCCGAGCCGGTGGCGCAGATCGCCGCCCAGGCGCTGAGTGAAGAGGGGCTGGCGCGCATGCAGGCCCGGGTCGACGACATCAACCGCCTCAAGGCCGAGCTGGTGAGCAAGCTGGCCGCCTCCTCCCAGGTCCGGGAAGTCTACGCCGCCAACGGCAACTATGTGCTGGTCCGCTTCATCGAAGGCGCCAAACTGTTTGCCCGCATGGCGGCAGCCGGTATCATACTGCGCGACTTTTCCAGCAAACCGGGTCTTTCCGACTGCATTCGTATCACCATAGGCCGGCAGGCCGAAATGGACGCGGTACTCGACGTACTGCAACAGGAGCAATAAGTGACTAAGGAACGCATTTTATTTATCGACCGCGACGGCACCATGGTGGAAGAGCCGCCGGTCGACAAACAGCTGGACCGCCTCGACAAGCTGGCCTTTTTGCCCGGGGTGATCCCGGCACTGCTCAAGCTGCAGGATGCCGGCTACAAACTGGTGATGGTCACCAACCAGGACGGCCTGGGCACCGACAGCTTCCCTCAGGCCGACTTCGACGCCCCCCACAACCTGATGATGCAGATCCTCACCTCCCAGGGCGTGCGCTTCCAGGATGTGCTGATCTGCCCCCACTTCCAGCACGACGACTGCGCCTGCCGCAAGCCGCGCCTGGGACTGGTGAAGGACTATCTGCAGGCCGGACGCATCGACTTTACCGACTCCTGGGTGATCGGCGATCGCATCACCGACATACAGCTGGCCGAAAACATGGGCCTGCCCGGCCTGCAGTACGGCCATAACGATCTGGGCTGGCCCGAGATCGTTGCCCGCCTGCTGAGCCGTGGCCGCAACGCCGAGGTGACCCGTACCACCAAGGAAACCGATATCCGCATCAGCCTGGATCTGGACCAGAGCGGCGGCAACAAGATCCACACCGGTCTCGGCTTCTTCGACCATATGCTGGATCAAATTGCCACCCATGGCGGCTTCCACCTGGAGGTGGCGGTCGAGGGCGACCTGCATATCGACGACCACCACACGGTGGAAGACACCGCCCTGGCCCTGGGTGAAGCCCTGCGCAAGGCGCTCGGCAACAAACGCGGCATCGGCCGCTTCGGTTTCGTGCTGCCCATGGACGAATGCGAGGCCGCCGTGACCCTGGACTTGTCCGGCCGCCCCTTCCTGGTGTTCGACGCCGAATTCCATAAAGACAGCGTCGGCGACATGGCGGTGGAAATGGTGCCCCATTTCTTCCGTAGCTTAAGCGACAGCCTGGCCGCCAACATCCACCTCAAGGTGACCGGCCACAACACCCACCACATGGTGGAAAGCCTGTTCAAGAGCTTTGGCCGCGCCCTGCGCCAGGCCATCCGGGTGGAAGGCGACGAGCTGCCGTCGAGCAAGGGGGTCTTGTGAACACAGTCATTATCGATACCGGCTGCGCCAACCTGTCGTCGGTCCGCTACGCGGTCGAGCGCCTGGGTTACCAGGTGCAGGTCAGCAAGGACGCCGATGTGCTGCTGGGCGCCGACAAGCTGCTGCTGCCCGGTGTGGGCACCGCCCGCGAGGCGATGAAAAACCTGCAGGAGCGCGACCTGATCGCGCTTATCAACCAGCTGCAGCAACCGGTACTGGGCATTTGCCTCGGCATGCAGATGCTGGTCAACCGCTCCGAGGAAGGTAACGTCGACTGTCTGGGCAAGATAGCCGCCGACTGCACCAAGATGGTGGCCGGCGACGGTATCCGCCTGCCGCACATGGGCTGGAACCAGATCACCCCCATGCCGGGCCATCCGCTGTTCAAGGGCATTCCCGACGACACCTTCTTCTATTTCGTGCACTCCTATGCGGTGCCGGTCGGCGAATATACCTTGGCCTCCTGCCAGTACGGCCAGGCGTTCAGCGCCGCCATCGGCCAGGAGAACTTCTTTGGCGTGCAATTCCACCCGGAACGCTCCGGTGCCGCCGGTGCCCAACTGCTGAAAAACTTCCTGGAGCTGTAATGATTATTCCTGCCATAGACCTTATCGGTGGAAAAGTAGTGCGCCTGTATCAGGGCGACTACCAGCAAAAAACCGAGTACACCGCCTCACCCCAGGAGCGCTTTGACCTCTATGTGGCCGCCGGCGCCACCCAGCTGCACCTGGTGGATCTGGACGGCGCCAAGAACAGCACCCAGCGCCAGCTTGACGTTATCAAAAGTCTGATCGAAAACACCCCGGTGCCGGTGCAGATCGGCGGCGGCATCCGCACCGAACAGGACGTAAAAGATCTGCTCGATATTGGTGCCCAGCGGGTGGTGATTGGCTCCACCGCGGTGAAAAACCCCGAGATGGTGGCCGGCTGGCTCAAGCAGTACGGCCCCGAACGCATCGTACTGGCGCTGGATATCAATATCACGCCCGAGGGCGAGAAGAAGATCGCCATCGCCGGCTGGCAGGAAGACAGCGGCATCACCATCGAGTCCCTGCTCGAGCATTACCTGCCCGCCGGCCTGTGCCATGTGCTGTGCACCGATATCTCCAAGGACGGCACCCTCACCGGCTCCAACGTGGCCCTGTACCGGGAGCTGTCGGCCCGCTACCCCACCATCCTGTGGCAGGCCTCGGGCGGCATCGGCAGCATCGCCGACATAGAGGCGCTCAAGGGCTCGGGCGTGGCCGGCATCATCCTCGGCCGTTCCCTGCTCGAAGGCAAATTCACCGTTGAGGAGGCCATTGCATGCTGGCAAGACGCATAATCCCCTGCCTGGACGTCAAGGACGGCCAGGTGGTCAAGGGCGTGAAATTCCGCAACCACGAGATCATCGGCGACATAGTGCCGCTGGCCGAGCGGTATGCCGCCGAAGGTGCCGACGAGCTGGTGTTCTACGACATCACCGCCAGCAGCCAGGACCGGGTGGTAGACAAGAGTTGGGTCAGCCGGGTGGCGGAAGTGATCGACATTCCGTTCTGCGTGGCCGGCGGCATCAAGTCCATCGAGGATGCCGCGCGTATCCTCGAATTCGGCGCAGACAAGATCTCCATCAATTCACCGGCGCTGGCCAACCCGGCGTTGATTACCGAACTGGCCGACACCTTCGGCGTGCAGTGCATCGTGGTGGGCATCGACTCCTACTTCGACGACGCCACCGGCCAGTATCAGGTGCACCAGTTTACCGGCGACGAAAGCAAGACCCAGGTAACCCGCTGGAACACCTTCGACTGGGTGCAGGAAGTGCAGCAACGCGGCGCCGGCGAGATCGTGCTCAACGTCATGAACCAGGACGGCGTACGCCAGGGCTACGACATAGAGCAGCTGATGCGGGTACGCGCCCAGTGCAAGGTGCCGCTGATCGCCTCCGGCGGCGCCGGTGAAATGGTGCACTTCCGCGACGCCTTCCTGGAAGCCGACGTCGACGGCGCCCTCGCCGCCTCGGTGTTCCACAAGGACATCATCAATATCGGCGAGCTCAAGCAGTACCTGAAAACGCAAGGAGTGGTAGTACGTGATTAATGCAGACAAACTCGATTGGGACAAGGTCGACGGCCTGATGCCGGCCATCGTTCAGGACTGCCACAGCGGCCGGGTACTGATGCTCGGCTACATGAACCGGGACGCCCTGGAAAAGACCCAGGCCACCGGCCAGGTCACCTTCTTCAGCCGCACCAAGAACCGGCTGTGGACCAAGGGCGAAAGCTCCGGCC
Source organism: Zobellella maritima (assembly GCF_003075035.1). Taxonomy (GTDB): domain Bacteria; phylum Pseudomonadota; class Gammaproteobacteria; order Enterobacterales; family Aeromonadaceae; genus Oceanimonas; species Oceanimonas maritima. The sequence goes on from NZ_QCZE01000001.1 coordinate 1,148,475, forward strand.
ATGTGCTCCAGCTGCGCGACATCAGCACCGACTGCGATAACGACACCCTGCTGGCGCAGGTCGAGCCCATCGGCCCCACCTGCCACCTGGGCAATGTGTCCTGCTTCAACGAGCAGCAGCTGCCGAACTTAAGCTTTCTGGCCGAACTGGAGCAGGTACTGGCCGCCCGCAAAGGCGCCGATCCCGCCTCCAGCTACACCGCCAGCCTGTATGCCAAGGGCACCAAGCGCATCGCCCAGAAGGTGGGCGAGGAAGGCGTCGAGACCGCGCTGGCCGCCACCGTGCACGACCACGACGAGCTGGTCAACGAGTCCGCCGACCTGCTTTACCACCTGACGGTGCTGCTGCAGCAGGAAGGCCTGAGCCTGTCTGATGTGATCGGCAAGCTCCACGAGCGCCACCAGAAGTAATTACCGGGCTCTCCGCCAAGGCGGGGAGCCGGTCTCTCCCCCGCTTTACCCCTCTGTGCCTTGTCCCCTCCGTTATTGGTGCTAACCTAAATAATTTATTCAAGCGGAGCTGGATCATGAAGACACCGGCTACCCCCGCCAATGAGCCCGAACGGCTCGAGGCGCTGCTGACGACAGAACTGCTCGACACCCCCGCCGAGGCCCGTTTCGATCGTCTGACGCGGCTGGCGCAACAGCACTTCGGATGTCAGACAGTGCTGATCTCCCTGGTCGACAGGCATCGCCAGTGGTTCAAGTCCCGCCAGGGACTGGATGCCCGAGAAACCCCCCGGGATATTTCCTTTAGCGGCCATGCCATCCTGGAAGACGCCATTTTCCAGATCCCGGATGCCCGCATTGATCCCCGCTTCCATGACAATCCCCTGGTCATGAAGGCGCCCTTTATTCGTTTCTATGCCGGTGCTCCCCTGCACAGCCCCTGCGGCCTGCGTATCGGTACCCTGTGTCTGCTGGACCACAGCCCCCGACAGCTGGATAACGCGGCACTGGCGACCTTGCGCGATTTTGCCGATTGCGTGGATGATCAGATCAAGTTTATCCAGGTCAAGCAACAGGAGCGGCGCCTCGGCCGTCAGCAGCAGCAACTGCTGCTCAACGGGCAGCGGCTGCGCACCCTGATCGACAGCACCCGGTGCGGTACCTGGGAATGGCAGATACAGACCGGCCGGATCCGCCTCAATGAACGCTGGGCCACCATGCTCGGCTATTCCCTGGCCGAACTGGCGCCGATCAGCATGGAGACCTGGGCCGGGCTCTGCCACCCGGACGACAGGGAGCAGGTCAGCCGCCAGTTGCACCAGCACTTCTGTCATCAACAGGACAGCGTCGATGTACAATATCGCCTGAAACACAAGGACGGCCACTGGGTCTGGGTACAGGACAGGGGGCGGGTTGTCAGATGGACCGCCGATGACAAACCCTGGCTGATGTCCGGCCTGCATATGGATATCAGCGCCCAGAAACAGGCGGAACAGGCCCTGGAGCACGCCTATGAATTGCTGGAGAAGTCCAGCGAAGCCGCCCGTATCGGCACCTGGGAAGTGGATCTCGCCGGCAACCATATCAGCTGGAGCAGGATGACCCGGGAGATATACCAGGTCGATGCCGACTTCCGGCCGGATGTAAACAACACCCTCGCCTTCTATCCGGCGGGCGCCGACAGAGAGGCGATTACGGCGGCCTTTAATGCCGCCATTGAGCACGGCCGGTCCTATGACATAGAGCTCAACATCCTCACCGCCCAGGCACGGCAACGGGCGGTGCGGATCATTGGCCTGCCGGTCTTTGAGCAGGGCAGTTGCGTGCGGATCCACGGCTTGCTGCAGGACATGACCGAACGCAAACAGGCGGAGATCGCGCTCAGGGAGCAGGCCGACTACACCCAGGCCATCCTCAGCAACATGATCGACGGCATGCTAACCCTCGATGAATCGGCCCGTATCCTGTCCGTCAATCCTGCCGCGGAAGCCATGTTCGGCTACCGGGGTGAGGAATTGATGATGCACAGCATAGGGCGGCTCCTGCCCGACCACCCCGATGACGCCTCGTTCGAGTCGGATTCGCTGCGCCTGCTGAGCATTGATCGGGAAACCGATGGCCGACGCAGAGATGGCTCCGTCTTCCCCATGGAATTGACCCTGTGGCAGGTGCACCGGGCCGGACGGCCGCATTATGTGGCCATGATGCGCGACATCACCGAACGCAAGCGGCTGGAACAAATGAAGAGCGAGTTTGTCTCCACCGTCAGCCACGAGCTGCGTACTCCGCTGACCTCCATTTCCGGGGCGCTGGGGCTGGTCACCGGCGGGGCGCTGGGCGAGCTTCCCGAGCAGGCACAAAACATGATTGGTATCGCCCATAACAACAGCAAGCGTCTGACCTACTTGATCAATGATCTGCTTGATATCGAAAAGCTCGCTGCCGGCAAGGTCCCTTTCGATTTGCAGCCACAACCGCTGCGCCCCCTGCTTGAACAGGCCATCCAGGCCAACCTCACTTATTGCCTCGACCGTCATATCAGGCTGGAACTGGACACAGATCCCGGCGAGCTGCAGGTCATGGTCGACAGCCAGCGGCTGATGCAGCTACTGACCAATCTGTTGTCCAACGCCATCAAGTACTCTCCTGACCAAGGCCTGGTCACCGTCAGTACTCGGGTGGAGCAGAGCCGGGTCCGGGTTTCCATCACCGATCAGGGCCCGGGCATTCCGCTCGAATTTCAGCCCCGGGTCTTCGACAAGTTCTCCCAGGCCGACAGTTCCGACACCCGCCTCAAGGGGGGAACCGGACTGGGGCTGGCCATTTGCCGGGAACTGATCAGCCGCATGAACGGCCACATCGGCTTCGACTCACAGCCCGGGCAAGGCAGCTGTTTTTACTTTGAACTGCCCCTGAGGCCACAGCCGGCCCGGCATATCGAGACCGGGCCCGGCCCCCAGCTTCCGGCCCCGCGGCTGCTGGTGGTCGAGGACGAGCCGGATATTGCCGAGCTGCTGTCGCAGATGCTCACTCGGGCCGGTTATCTGACCGAGATCGCCTACTCGGGAGCGGATGCGCTGAAGGCACTCACCCAACGGCATTTTGATGCCATCACCCTGGATCTGATGCTGCCGGATATCGGTGGACTGGACATCATACGCCGCCTGAAGCACACCCCGACCACGGCTGAAATTCCGGTCATCGTAGTGTCCGCCAAGATGGAGGAAGGCAGGCTGTCGCTGAATGGCCAGCATACCGACATCGACTGGCTGGCCAAACCCATCGATGAGCACCGCCTAATCGAGGCCGTCGACCGTCTTATCCCGGCGCAGACCGACACCCGGCTGCGCATACTGCATATTGAGGACGACCGGGATCTGCACCAGGTTATCCATGCCATGGCGGGATCGCGTTTCACGTTCCGGCTCGCCACCAGCCTGTCACAGGCCAGCCGGCGTCTGGCCATGGAAAGCTTCGATGTGGTTATCCTCGATCTGGGGCTGCCCGACGGCTCGGGCTGGGAATTACTGCCGGAAATTCGTCGGCGCCAACCTGGCGCACGGGTGGTGGTCCTCTCCGGTGACCAACCCAGTCCTCAGGCTGCCGGTCAGGTTGAAGCCGTGCTGTTGAAATCCCGGATATCACCCCAGCAACTGATCGAAAACATCCGTCACCGCCTCCCCCCCACATTAAAAAGGTGATCATCAATGAAGATGTTACAACGGGTATTGTATGTCGAGGATGAACCCGATATTCAGGCCATCGCCCAGCTGGCATTGGAAATGGTCGGTGGATTCACCGTCAGGATCTGTTCTTCGGGAGCCGAAGCAATGGCGCAGGCGGTCGGCTTTGCACCGGACATAATACTGCTGGATGTGATGATGCCGGAAATGGACGGCCCGACGACCTTCAGGGCCCTACGCGACCAGCCTGAACTGGCCGACATACCGGTCGCATTCATGACCGCCAAGGTACAACCCGGTGAAATCGCCGAGCTGAAAGCACTCGGGGCCCTGGATGTGATCGCCAAGCCGTTTGATCCCATGACCCTGGCCGATGAAGTGAGAAACATCTGGGAACATCACCATGGCTGAAAATGAACAGCAACGGCAGGCCCTGGCCCGGTTGCAGGCATTGCGTGAAGATTATCTGGCGCGGCTGCCGAAAGAGCTGGCAGAGCTTCGCTGTCTGGCTGCCCGGCTGCCGCAGGCACCCCAGATAGCAGACACCCTCGGCAGGCTGCTGCACCGCTTGCACAAGCTGGCAGGCTCCGGCGGCAGCTTCGGCCTGCCAGAGCTGAGTCACCATGCCCGCCGGCTGGAGCGGCAGATACAGCTCTGGCTGGACAGCCCCCTCCCCAACCAGGCCGAACTGGCGGCATTTGCCGGCGAGATAGGTACCCTCGCGGAGCTCGGCAGGCCCAGATGCCGTAGCGGGGCGGCTTGGGTCGGCCTGTCGCATCCCTTACCACGACAAGAGCGGGTTCACCTCTGGCTGGTCGAAGACGACCCGCAGCTCGCCGCCACGCTGGTCGAGCAGCTTGCCTCTTTTGGCTACCGGGTGACCCGTTTCTGCTGGCTGGCAGAGGCCGACCAAGCCTGCATCCATGATATACCCGATATCCTGCTGCTCGACATGATACTCGAAGCGGACGGCGTCCATGGCACGAAGCAGCCGCTGACCAGGCTGGCCGCCCTTGCCTGCCCGCTTATCATCATTTCGGAACGGAATGATTTTCAGTCCCGGGTCCGGGCCGCAAAACTGGGGGCCGAAGGCTACATCCTCAAGCCCATAGCCATGCCCCGTCTGGTCAACCGTATCAGCCGTATCCTGGAAAACCGGGCATCGCCACCGGAACGGGTACTGATAGTCGAAGATGATCAACTGCTCGCCGACCACTATCGGCTGGTGCTCGAGCACGCCGGCATGACGGTCGACATCCTGCAACAACCGGAGCTGGTTGCGGAAACGGTTTTTTCATTCCGCCCCGAGCTTATCCTGATGGATCTCTATATGCCCGACTATTCGGGGCCCGAGCTGGCAGGAGTTTTGCGCCAGCATGACAACTGGACCGGGCTGCCCATTGTCTATCTGTCGGCGGAGACCGACCTGGGGCGCCAGATAAAGGCCCTGCAGTCCGGCGCCGATGACTTTCTGACCAAGCCCATCTCGGATGCGCAACTGGTGGCGGCGGTGCGCGTGCGGGTCAAGCGAGCCCGGGTACTGATGTCCCAGATCAACCAGGACAGCCTGACCGGCCTGCTCAAGCACGCCACCATCAAGGAGGCCGTGGACATGGCGCTCGCCAATGCCCACCGTGACGGCTACCCGATTACCCTGGCGATGCTGGATATCGACTTCTTCAAGCACGTCAATGACAGCTATGGCCATGCCACCGGCGATGTGGTGATCTCCGCCGTCGCCATGCTGCTGCGTCAGCGGTTGCGCCGCACCGATATTATCGGACGTTACGGCGGTGAAGAGTTTCTCGCCGTGCTGCCGGGATGTGACGCCGCTTCGGCCCATCGCATCATGGACAAGATCCGTCAGGACTTCGCCCAGCTTCCTTTCAGCCAGGGAGACACCGGCTTTACCTGCACCCTGTCCGTGGGCCTGGCCTGCACGGTTTCCTTCCCGGCCGACATAGGCGCCAAGCTGCTTGCCCATGCCGATCGGGCCCTGTACATGGCCAAGCATGGGGGCCGGAACCAGACCAGAATCGCCGCTCCCCATGATCCCCCCGGCCCCGAGCACAGTGCCTGAACAAACCAGGCCATGTTACCGTCTGCTCGGGCGTTTCCCAGTAGCAAACCCGGCCTTGCAACGCATCAAGGAGGCGGTGGATGATCCGCCGATATGGCTCAGGGCCGGCCTGCCCGTTTTTCCCGGGCGATCAGCCAGTCGTCACACTTACCGACCAGCCAAAGCACGACCAGGCCGAGCGTCACCATCAACAGGTAGTCCAGCCAGGCCATCAACGCCCCCTGATCCTGCGAATACCGGCCTCATAGCGGCCTTCATCCGAGTCAACCTGGGTCTGAAAATATTTCAGGAACCACATGTATTGCTCGGGCCAATCCTGCAACAGGGCCTCGATTTCCGCATTCATGGCCCGGGTATCCCTGGTGATGTCACCGCTCGGATAGGGCGCCATCGGCGGGTGGATCAGTAGCTCGTAGCGATGCGCTTCTGTGTTGTAGATGCACAACACCGGCAACACCTTGGCGCCGGTCAGCCTCACCAGCTTGGGCAGCGCCGGCAGGGTAGCCTTCATCTCGGCGAAGAAGGGCACGAACAGGCTGGCTTCCCGGCCATGATCCTGATCCGGCAGGTAACCGAAGTTATTGCCCTCCCTGATACTCTTGATCACCGCCTTGATACCGGCTTCCCGCTCATAGATGATGCCGCCGAAACGGGCACGCTGCATATTGATAAACCAGTCGAACAACTCATTCTTGGCGCTGTGCATCATGGTACATATGGGCAACCCCAATGAGCTTAAATAGACACCACCGGCGTCTATGGTCCAGGTATGGGGCATCAGGAAAATCACCTTCTCGTCCTGCGCCAGGCAGGCATCCAGGTGTTCCTGCCCCTGTATCTTGAAGCGCCCCTGCAGATAAGCCTTGCTGCGCGCCGTCCAGGCGCCGTAACCGAAAAAGCCCATCAGCCCGGTGCGTACCGAGTTCAGCAGCATGGCCTCCACCTCGGTCGGGGTCAGCTGTGGGAAACACAGGCCGATATTGGTGCGCGCGATATAGCACTGTTTCTTCGCCAGCCTGACCACCATCGGTGCCAGGGCGCCGGCAAAGGCGTCGCGCGCACGCACCGGTACCCAGGCCAGCAGCCAGAGCGCCCCCAGAGCCAGCCAGGTACCCCAGTATTTGGGGTGCAGAAACACGGATTTAAAGCGCAAATCAAATACGGGATCATGCCCGGACATAACAACATCCTTAACAAAAAATTGAATATCGGCCTGTATTCCGACCGGCTCCACGCACCGGCACAGGCATCCAGGGGGGCGCAGTGTAGAAAAAAATCGCGTTGAGATCACCCCTGGCCGAATCGCTCGCCCCCTTCGGCCAGCCATCGGGACTCCTGCTCGGTGTCTGCCCGCCCCAAGATGGCATTTCGGTGAGGAAAACGTCCGAAGCGATAAATGATATCCAGGTGCCGCCGGGCATAATCCAGTGCCTGTTGACCCATGGAGCGGTGCGCGGCGGGAAAGGCCCCTGCCAGGGACTCGAAGCAGGCCACACTCAGGCACTGGCAGGCCAGATCCTCCGCATGTTCCAGGGGCAGATAGAAGAACAGCCGCTCCGACAAGGTCAGCGCCTTATCCTCCCCCTTGGCCAGCGCGTCGAGCACCAGCGAGGTCGCCCTGGTGTCCCCAGCAAACGCCCGTGGGTCACGACGATAGGCATTGCGGGTGAATTGATCCAGGAGCAATACCAGCGCCAGGCGTCCTTGCGGATGTTCGGCCCAGCCGTCGAGCTCCCCTGCCAGCGCCTGCTCCAGCAGGCCACCAAAGCGGCTGACGATTTCCCGGTCGAATGCGGGGCCACCGGCAAACCATCGCTTTTGATAAACCCGCTCACTGATGCCTGACGGCTGCTCACCAAACCAGAATCGTATAACGGTTGCGGGGGTCATATCCGGTTCCTTTTCGGTCTGAAATAGTCGGTGTTGGCGTAAAATTCCGGCTGCTCGTTGGCCGGCCACCAGCCGGGTATGCCCAATAACGGCAAGGGCAGCAATGGTCTGGGCCGTGAAAATATATCCCGGCTGTTTATGGTATCGGCCAGTGCCTGATCCAGCCATTGGTACTGCTCCGGGGGCGACAGCCGATAAAACCCGGCCTCCGCCTGCAGCACCAGGCATTTTCCGGTCAGGCCGATAAACGGCGCCAGCGCCTGCTCATAGAGGGCATGACCGAACACAAAGGGCAACCAGTCCCGCTGCCAACGCGACCGCTTTTCCAGAAACAGGCCGTGCCAGTCGTGTTCCCGCAACAGGGTTTCCAGCTCTTGTTGGTCGGGCGCCACCAGCACCAGGCCACATTCATCGAAATGGGTGAGGCGATCACGCCTGGGAGTACGGGATTTCACCCCCATCCGCTGGATATCCTCCATATGCTGACGATTGAGCAAGGCCTTGGTACGGGGAAACTGCCACCAGATGACGGCACCGAAGAAATCATGCCAGTTCTGCTCGCGGGTCGGCACCTGCCCTGTGGCCACCGCTTCTTCATAATAATGCCCCATGTCCATAAAGGCACTATCATCGATAAAGGTCACCGGTATTTCCCCGGCCCGGAACCGGTTTAGCTGACCCACAGAGGGCCATTGTCGCCAGGGCATGGGCGACAGCAAGGGGCTCAGCTGTCCGAGAATCGGGTTTCGGTCAATAAAATCGGGATCCCAAAGCATATCAGGCTACTAGTGGTTGAAAACGCCCAAGAATACCCTGCCTGGCTCGCGCTGGCTAACCGGATTGGCCTTGTGTAATATAGCGCCGCTTTTCGACCCGGTCATAATTTAGGAGTGCTGTCATGAAATGGTTCTCGGCCCTGGTGCTCGCCGTGAGTTTGTTGTCGCCTTATGCCTTCGCAGCCGGACAGGGTGAGGAGACTCTGAAGGTGGGTGAAAGATGGCTGCTGGGGCGGGTCGAATGGATCTGGCTGCCGGCCCTGGATGACAAGCTCAAGGCACGCATCGATTCCGGCGCCAAGACCTCATCCATGAGTGCCACCGGCATCGAGGAGTTCAAAAAAGGCGAGCAAGCCTGGATCCGCTTCTACTTTGAACACGACAAGCATATGGTGCAGCTGGAGGCGCCGCTCAGCCGGTACGTCAGGATACGCCAGGCCAACAGCAAAAAGCTCGACCGGCGCCCCGTGGTGATGCTGGATGTCAGACTCGGCAGCCTGGAAAAAACCGTGGAGTTCACCCTCAAGGACCGGACCCGCATGAACTATCCGGTACTGCTCGGGCGGGAATTCATGGCCAGGGATATCTTAATCGATCCCTCCCGCCTCTTTGTTCAGCCGGTATTGGAACAGGACTGAGCCCGTCGCCATACGGGCCAGGCCTTCGGGCGTGCAGGGCATGACACCCGCAGGCACCTACGACACCCCGTAACGCTGGCCATAGGCCAGGATGTCCCTGCTCAAGTGGGCCTTTTCTTCCGGCGACAGCCAGCAGGCATTGACCGCATTCAGGGTCATCGCCAGCAGTTGGCTGTCGCTGGCGCCCAGCCCCTGCTGCACCGCCTGGTAATTGGCATTCATATATCCGCCAAAGTAGGCCGGATCGTCGGAATTGATGGTCACCTTGACCCCCGCCTGCAACAGCCGCAGCAGGGGGTGATCGGACATTTTCTCCACTACCCTGAGTCTGAGATTGGACAGAGGGCATACGGTCAGGGGCACATGTTCGGCCGCCAGCCGGGCCACCAGATCCGGATCCCGGATAGCCGCCACCCCGTGGTCGATACGCTCGACCTGAAGGATATCCAGGGCATCGCAGATGTTCTGGGGCGGCCCCTCCTCGCCCGCGTGGGCCACCAACCGGAACCCCAGCTCCTGGCAGGCGGCGTATACCCGGCCGAATTTGGCCGGTGGATTACCCTGCTCCGATGAATCCAGACCCACACCGGCGATCCTGTCCTTGAAGGGCATGGCATCTTTCAGGGTATCGAACGCATCCTGCTCCGACAGGTGACGCAAAAAAGACATGATCAGCCGGCTGGTCATGCCCCATTCCTGTCTGGCCTGCTCCAGGGCCCGATGGATACCCGACATCACCACCGCAAAGGGCACCCCGCGTGCGGTATGGGCCTGGGGATCGAAGAAAATTTCCGTGTGGCGAACCTGCTCCGCATGGGCCCGGGTCAGATAGGCCCAGGTCATGTCGAAAAAGTCCTGCTCATTCAGCAGTACCCTGGAACCCTGGTAATAGATATCGAGAAAGGATTGTAAATCACTGAATTGATAGGCGTCCTTGAGTGCCGCTTGATCGGCATAGGCGAGTTTGACATTGTTGCGTTCGGCAAGGGCAAACACCAGCTCCGGCTCCAATGTCCCTTCGATGTGCAAATGTAACTCCACCTTGGGTAGTCCTTCGATAAACCCGGACATATGAACCTCCACCACTCGGCTGTTTTTATTTAAACATACCAAAGAAACCTCCCGCCCGTGAGGAGAAAAGGGACATTTATTGGCCAGGATCGGCCGCTTTTGCAGACAACCACCCGACTTCTGATCAAAAATGCCCGCTGCCGTACTTTACGCCATGAATGGATAGTTGAATGCTCCGTCTGATAAAACGATTATTGCTGTGGCTGGGTATCCTGTTACTGGCCGGTCCCGTGCTGGTGACCATCGCCTATCGTGTGCTGCCCGTCCCCGTCACCCCACTGATGGTGATCCGCCTGTTTGAGGGCGAAGGCCTGCGCAAACACTGGCGCGGTCAGGACGCCATTTCAAGCCACCTGAAAAAGGCGGTCATCGCCGCCGAAGACAATCGCTTTTGCCGTCATCACGGCTTTGACTGGCATGCATTCAGCGATGTACTGAGCGAGTTTCAGGCCCACGGCAAGCTGCGCGGCGGCAGCACCATCAGCATGCAAACCGCCAAGAATCTCTACCTCTGGCCCGGGCGAAGTTATACCCGCAAGGCCCTGGAAGCCGTCTACACGCCCCTGCTCGAACTGACTCTGCCCAAAGACAGGATCCTCACCCTCTATCTGAACATTGCCGAATGGGGGCCGGGTATTTACGGGGCCGAGGCCGCGGCCCGCGCCTATTTCAATACCTCGGCCGCCAACCTGAGTCCCCACCAGGCGGCGCTGCTGGCGGTGGTGCTGCCCAACCCCAGGCGCTTCAATGCCGGCGCGCCCTCCGCCTATGTGCGGGGCCGGGCCGGTATCATTCAGCGTCGTATGGGTCAGTTGGGCCCTTTGTTGAATTGCATCAAGACATGATCAGGCCGTATTCTCGTCATAGTTCTGTCACAATCAGCCCTGACAGTGAGTAGATACCGGGCACCTTACCCAATACTTAAGAACAATAAAGGGACAAGCATGACAAAAACCAATCTGATCTGCGATATCGACGGCGTTATCCTGCACAACAACGACCTGATCCCCGGCGCCGACTTCTTCGTCAAGCGGGTGCTGGAGCAGGAAATGAATCTGCTGTTCCTGACCAACTACCCGGCCCAGACCCCGAAAGATCTGCAAAACCGTTTTTACTCTGCCGGCATCCAGGTACCCGAAAGCTGTTTTTATACCTCGGCCATGGCTACCGCCGACTTCCTCAAGCGCCAGAGCGGCGAAAAGGCCTATGTCATCGGGGAAGGCGCCTTGATCCACGAGCTGTACAAGGCCGGCTTTACCATTACCGATATCGACCCGGATTTCGTGGTGGTGGGCGAGACCCGCAACTACAACTGGAGCATGATCCAAATGGCGGCCAAATTCGTTGCCAACGGTGCCCGTTTTATCGCCACCAATCCGGACACCCACGGCCCACACATGCACCCAGCCTGTGGCGCCCTGTGCGCACCGATCGAGCGCATGACCGGCAAGAAACCCTTCTATGTGGGCAAGCCCAGCGCCTGGATAGTCCGCGCCGCGCTTAATCATATGGATGCCCACTCGGAAAACACCCTGATCATCGGCGACAACCTGCGCACCGATATCCTGGCCGGCTTTCAGGCAGGTCTGGAAACCGTGCTGGTGCTGACCGGTGTCAGCCAGGTGCCGGATATTGACAAGATGCCGTTCCGTCCCCAGCATATTTACAACTCCGTCGCCGACATCGACCTCTTCTAACAACAAATACTGACTGGTTCATGGATCCTATCTTTATCGCTATCGCCTTTGGCTGCGGCCTGGCCGTATATATGGTTAACCTACCGCCGCTGATTGGTTTTCTGGCAGCCGGCTTTGTGCTTAACGCCATGGGGTATGAAAGTACCGCCGTGCTGGACACCCTCGCCAACCTGGGGGTCACCCTGCTGTTGTTCAGCATTGGCCTTAAACTCAACATCAAGACCCTGCTCAAGCGCGAGGTTTGGGGGACCGCCAGCGGTCATATCCTGCTCTCGACCGGGCTGTTCGCCCTGGTCCTGATGGCGGTGAAATGGGCCGGGCTCAGCCTGGCCCTGGAGCTGCAATGGGACCAGGCGGTGCTGCTGGGCTTTGCCCTGAGTTTTTCCAGCACAGTATTTGCGGTCAAGGTGCTGGAAGAACGCAGTGACATGAACACCTTCTATGGCCGTATCGCCATCGGGGTACTGGTCATGCAGGACCTGTTCGCGGTGGCGTTTCTGACCTTCTCCACCGGCAAGATGCCCAGCCCTTGGGCGCTGTCGCTGCTGGTGCTGCTGCCGCTACTGCGCCCGCTGTTCTTCCGGGTGCTGGAGCGGGCGGGCCATGGTGAATTACAAATCCTGTTCGCCGTTTTCCTGGCGCTGGTGGTCGGCGTCGGCGGCTTCGAACTGGTCGGCATGAAGGGAGATCTGGGGGCTCTGGTGGTCGGCATGATGCTGGCTTCCCACCATAGTTCCTCCTCCCTCGCCAAATCGTTCTTCAATATGAAAGAGCTGTTCCTGGTGGCCTTTTTCCTCAATATCGGCCTCCAGGGCATGCCCACCACCGATACCCTGTGGCTGGCCGCCATCCTGCTGCTGGTCCTGCCGCTGAAGAGCCTGATTTATTACGTCTTTTACAACGGCTGTGGCCTGCGTATCCGCACCTCGCTGCTGGCCACCTTCAGCCTGACCAACTATTCGGAGTTCGGCCTGATCGTGGCGGCCCTGGCGGCAAAACAGGGCCTGCTCAGCAACGACTGGGTGATCGTCGCCTCGATCGCGCTTGCCGTCTCCTTTGTGGTTTCGGCCCCGCTCAACAGCCATAACGAAAACATCTACCGCAGCCTGATAGGCCGCTTCCGCCCCAGGGAGAAGCTGCGCCTGCATCCGGACGACATGCCCATCGAGCTGGGAGGTGCCAAGGTACTGATTGTCGGCATGGGGCGCATCGGCCAGGGCGCCTACATGGAGCTGGAGAAACACTATCAAGGGAAGTTGCTGGGGATCGACAGCGACGAGAAGAAAATCGAGTTGTTGCAGGGACTGCAGCTCAACGTGATCAAGGGCGACGCCTCCGACTCGGACTTCTGGGACAAGACCAATATCGGTGATCAACTGGAATATATCCTCCTGGCCATGCCCAATCACACCGGTAACCTCTATGCCCTGGAGCAGATCCACCATACCGAATTCCAGGGCAAGGTGGCGGCCATCGTCCGCTTCCCCGACGAGGCCGCCGCCTTGCGCGAACTGGATATAGACGCCGTGTTCAACATCTATGAAGAGGCCGGCAGCGGCTTTGCCCGCCACGTGCTGAATAACCACGTTCCTTCCTCACCCACGGGGGCGGTGTAGGGTCCCGTTACCCTTCCTCGATGGGCGGCAGCAGGGTTAACCCTAATATTTTCACCCTGGGCGAAAAATTAATTCGCTGTAAAAGCCAGGGCTGCAGGCGTATATCAGATGGATCTTTATCTAGGTCCGTTTGTCATGTCCCTGAGCTGCCCTGCCCTGCCGATCCGAACTTCCCTCGATGCCCTGGTCGATGCGATTGCCGAACAAGGCATCGGGATTTTTCCCGACTTTTTCGCGCCGTCACTGATTGACGCCTTGCGGGACGATGTGCATGCCCTGCCGCAGCACCGGCTGAGCCAGGCCGGCATTGGCCGGGAGCTGGCCCATCATACCAACAGCCGCATCCGTACCGACAAGACCTGCTGGATTAACGGCCACAGCCGCCCCCAGCAGGACTATCTGGCGCTGATGGCCGAGATCCAGCAGCAGATGAACCGCCAGCTGTTTATGGGGCTGCAGGACTACGAATGCCACTACGCTCGGTATCAGGCCGGTGACTTCTACAAGAAACACCTGGATGCCTTCAGGGGTCGCAGTAACCGACGACTGACCACGGTCGCCTACCTGAACCCCGAGTGGCAGGCGCAGGATGGCGGCGAACTGCTGGTTTATGACCCACAAGGCAGGCACCCCATCCTGCAGGTACTGCCCCAGGCCGGCACCCTGGTATGCTTTTTATCGGAGCGGTTTCCCCATGAGGTACTGCCCGCTAGGCGCACCCGACTCAGCATCGCCGGCTGGTTCAGGGTCGATGGCCCTCTCGGCTGAACATAAAATAAAAAAACATCAAAAAACAGCCTATGAAATATATGAATATCATTTAAATAGGGATCTTATTAAGGATTTATCATAAAGGTTCCTTTTTTTATAAATTTTCCATATTTCTGCTTTGCAAGCCCGGGGCACTCTGGCAACCTGAGTCTATGTTTTATAGATGATTCTGTGACAAGGACAGCCTCATGTGCTCCATTTTCGGTATTCTCGAACTCAAGTCTGATCCCGGCGCGCTGCGCGCCCGCGCCCTCGAGCTTTCCAAGCTGTTGCGTCACCGCGGCCCCGACTGGTCCGGGGTCTACAGCAGCGATCATGCCATCCTGGTGCATGAACGACTGGCCATCGTCGGCCTGGACAGCGGCGCCCAGCCCCTGTACAACACCGCCGGCACCCATGCCCTGGCGGTGAATGGCGAGATTTATAACCATAAAGAGCTGGAAGCCGAACTCACCTGCGGCTACCAGTTCCAGACCAAGTCGGACTGCGAAATCATCCTGGGGCTGTACCAGGAAAAGGGGCCCGAATTTCTCGACGACCTGAACGGCATCTTCGCCTTTGTACTGTACGACCAGGAGCAGGATGCCTACCTGATAGGCCGGGATCACATGGGTATCATCCCCCTCTATACCGGCCATGATGAAGACGGCAACTTCTATGTGGCTTCGGAAATGAAGGCCCTGACGCCGGTGTGCAAGACCATAGAGGAATTTCCTCCCGGGCATTTGCTGTATAGCAAGGAAGGTCAGCCGCGCCGCTACTACAAGCGTGACTGGGAAAGCTATGACGCGGTCAAGGACAATACCTCCAGCGTGACCGAACTGCATGACGCCCTGACCGCTGCGGTCAAGCGCCAGCTGATGTGTGATGTGCCCTATGGCGTGCTGCTGTCCGGCGGGCTGGATTCCTCGGTGATCTCGGCCATTGCCAAGCAGTTTGCTTCTCGGCGCATCGAAGATGACGAGCAGTCCGAAGCCTGGTGGCCCCAACTGCATTCCTTCGCCGTCGGCCTGGAAGGCGCCCCGGATCTGGTTGCCGCACGCAAGGTCGCCGACCACCTGGGCACCATCCACCATGAGCTGCACTACACGGTGCAGGAAGGCCTGGATGCCCTGCGCGAGGTGATCTATCACCTGGAAACCTATGATGTCACCACCATCCGCGCCTCCACCCCCATGTATCTGATGTCCCGGCGCATCAAGGCCATGGGCATCAAGATGGTGCTCTCCGGCGAAGGCTCAGATGAGCTGTTCGGCGGCTACCTGTATTTCCACAAGGCCCCCAACGCCCGGGAGTTTCACGAAGAAACCGTGCGCAAGCTGCAGGCGCTGCATATGTTCGACTGCCTGCGCGCCAACAAGTCGATGGCCGCTTGGGGCGTTGAAGCCCGGGTACCCTTCCTCGACAAGGAATTCATGGATGTGGCCATGCGCCTCAACCCCGCCGACAAGATGTGCGGCAACGGCAAGATGGAAAAACATATTTTGCGTGAAGCCTTCAGCGATCTGCTGCCCCACGAAGTGGCCTGGCGCCAGAAGGAGCAGTTCTCCGATGGCGTCGGCTATTCCTGGATCGACAGCCTCAAGGAAATGGTAGAAGAGCAGGTTACCGATCAGATGATGGCGACAGCGGCGTTCCGCTTCCCGCTCAGCACCCCGACCACCAAGGAAGCCTATTACTACCGCTCGATTTTCGAGTCGCACTTCCCCCAGGAGTCCGCCGCCAAGTGTGTGCCTTCCGGTCCGTCCGTGGCCTGCTCCACCCCCACGGCATTGGAGTGGGACGAACAGTGGAAGAACATGGCCGATCCTTCCGGCCGGGCGGTCAAGGGCGTGCACAGCAAGTCCTACTGAATCTAAAAGCTGAAAGTAAAAATGGGCGTTCGAAAGAACGCCCATTTTTCCTGCTCAATTCCCGGCAGATACCCCTGTGGGAGGCGCGACCCCGCGGCGATATGGCTTAGGTCATTAAATATCCTTCGGATATTATCGCGCCGGGTCGACGCTCCCACAAGGGTCGCCCCTCCTACAGACAAAACCGACATTCGGCAGATACCCTTGTTACCATTGTGGGAGGCCCGACCCCGCGGCGATATGGCCAAAGGCCATCAACATACTGGCATCGCTGCTACCGTCCCTCAATCCCAGTCGTCTTCATCTTCATCATCCTCTCCCGGCGCCGGGCGGGTTTCTACCACAGGAGGCGCCAGCACCGATACCGCCGCCAACAGGGATTTACGGTGCTGCCAGTTACCCACAAAACCGAAGCGGTAACGGTCATCTTCCAGCTGGAATCTGTCTTCCACCTGAGAGCCCAGAGTCTGACTGAGCAATGCCAGCTCCGGCTCGGACAGAGACAAATCCAAGGTAAAGGCAATGATGGCGCCGTCATGGCCCGGCAACTTGCCCTTGTCCACCGCCCTCACCCTGTCTCTGGGTACGGCCACCGCTTCTCCTTTCACACCGTTGATGATGTAGAGCCGCTCCCGATCAAACGCCAGGTTGGTCAGCCGTCGCCGGCTCCAACTGGCCGGCCACAGGCTGAGCAACAGCACTGTGCCGCCGAATATTACCCCCACCCAGTGGATCAGGCCAAAACCGGCCTGACCATAGTAGAAAGCCGCCGCTACCGCCGTCAGGCTGGCTAACAGCACCAGGCTGTGGGTCAGGTAAAAGCGCAACCGGGGCGGACGCGAAACAAAGTCGAGCGGACGCGCCAGCACCTCATCCAGCGGTAAAGGACGAACTGTCATGATCTTTCTCATCTGTATCCAAAACGCCTACCCTAACAAAATTATGATCGTGCATAAATTAAAAGCCGGCGGCATGATGCTGGAGTAAACAGTTGGTGGCAACACACGGAGGAGAACATGAGGCGGGGTCTGTTCATTGTAATGTTGTGGCTGCCCATGGCCGCCTGGGGCCAGGCGGTGGGCGAATATGCCGCCGGCTGTCAGTATAATGCCAGCGCCCTGCCGGACAGAGGGCCGGGCTACTATGTCATTCGGCACCAGCAGGCCCGCTACTATGGGCAGCCCGAGATGATCAACTACCTGCAGGAGCTGGGTAAAAAAGTCGTCAGCGCCGGGCTTCCCCCCATGCTGGTGGCCGATATCGCAAAACGCCAGGGCGGCCCCTTCGCCTATGGTCATCGCAGCCATCAAACCGGACTGGATGCGGATATCTGGCTGCGCAGTCCGCCCCCCGTTCCCGACAGCGAACGGCTTGCAACCATCAGCGCCGTGGACATGGTGGATCACCGCGGCTATTACCTGACCGCCGCCTTTACCGACAACCAGCGCCAACTGATTGCCCTAGCGGCACAGGACGAGCGGGTCAGCCGGGTGTTTGTTCACCCCTTGATCAAACAGGCGATGTGCCGGACTTATGGAAATGCGGATTGGCTGGGCAGGATCCGTCCCTGGTTTGGGCACTCCAGCCATTTCCATGTTCGCCTGCACTGCCCCGAAGGACACCGCGATTGTGTGCCACAGGCTCCTGTCCCCAAGGGTAGCGGTTGTGGCAGCGAGCTGGCCGGGTGGCTGCGCGACCGGGCCGGCGAAATAACCGTGACCGCCACTGCGCCCTGGCGTCCCCGATTACCCAGGGCCTGTATCGGCCGGGTCGAATAATGCTATTTAACATAACACCAGTGGACGCGAAAGCTAGGCGCGCAGGGCCTGGGTGGGCTGCTGACGTCCGTTACGGCGGTGAGCCATATAGGTCTCCAGCTGGGCAACCTGCCCGGCATCCAGCTCGATCCCCATCTTGGTGCGCCGCCATAGCACGTCTTCCGGATAGAGGGCCCATTCATGGTCCATCAGGTAATCCACCTCCGCCTGCCACAGGCGCGGATGAAAATACTGCCCCAGCTCCTCCGGCGCCTTTGCCTGGCCGAGCCAGTCCCAGGCATTCAGGCCATAGCGCGCTATGATCAGTCCCGCCCAGCCGGCATCAAGCCAGGGATAGTCGTGCATTAGCTTGGCCTGCAGCGCCGCCCTGCTGCCGCTGAACTCGCCGCCCAGCAGGGTGGCATTCCGGGTCCAGGCCGGCCCCATCCGGGGAAAGTAGGGCGTTAATTTGCCGAGCGCCGACTCCGCCAACTTGCGGTAGGTGGTCAACTTACCGCCGAACACCGACAGCAGCGGCAAGGCTCCCGCCTTGTCTTCCAGCTCCAGGGTGTAATCCCGGGTAATGGCCTGGGGCGAGTCGGACTCGTCATCACAGAGCGGACGCACCCCGGAGTAGCTCCACACCACCTGCTCCGGGGTCAGCTCTCCCTTAAAGTGTCGATTGACAACCTTGCACAGATAGTCGACCTCGTCCGGAGTGATGGCCACATCCCGGGGATCTCCCTGATATTCCACATCAGTAGTACCGATCAGGGAGTATTTGTCCAGATAGGGAATAACAAACACGATACGGTTATCTTCGTTCTGCAGAATATAGGACTGGGGCTCGTTATGGATACGTGGCACTACGATATGGCTGCCTTTCACCAGGCGAATATTGCGCGGCGAACGGCTGTGCAGGCCATTGTCGAAGAACTGTTTTACCCAGGGCCCGGCGGCATTGACCAGCGCCTTGGCAGTCACCTGTCGCTGCTCCCCGCTCAGCTCGTCTTTTACCGTCACCCGCCAGCGGCCATGCTGCCGTTCGGCACCAATACAGGGGGTGCGGGTATGAATATGGGCTCCATGGCTGGCGGCTAAACGGGCATTGAGGGTCACCAGTCGCGCATCGTCGACCCAGGCATCGGAATATTCAAACCCCTTGGTAATGTCGTCGAGCAGCGGACCGGTACCATCGAACTTGAGGCCATGGGAACCGGGCAGGGTCGCCCGTTTGGCCAGGTGATCGTACAAGAACAGGCCGATACGGATCATCCAGGCCGGCCTGAGATGGGGCCTGTGAGGTAACCGGAAACGCATGGGGCTGATGATATGGGGGGCCATTTTCAGCAACACCTCCCGTTCGGCGAGGGCTTCCTTTACCAATCTGAATTCATAATGCTCCAGATAACGCAGGCCGCCATGGATCAATTTGGAGCTATTGGAAGACGTTGCACTGGCCAGATCCTGAGCTTCAAACAAGGCCACTTTCAGCCCCCGCCCGGCGGCATCGGCCGCGATGCCCACCCCGTTGATACCACCACCTATGACCACCAGATCAAAATCATTGACGCTCATACGAAACCCACTCCTTTCGATAATGTTCTTTTATATTCGCAAACGAACATTACTGTATCTTCTTTAAGCATAGCTGCCAAGTTCGGAATGAAAGAATTTTAAAAACAGGGTAAACAGAGTATGGGGTTAAACGCACAAAGGGCCATTGTGAGAGGGATGACCCCGCCATGCTGAGCTGAAGAAGGAAAGTATTAGATGGCCTCCCACAACTCGCCGCGGGGTCGCGCCTCCCACTGATAATCTGCCGGGGATTGGGGGGTATTGTAGGAGCGTCGACCCCGCCGCGATAATATCCGCAGGATATTTAAAGCCCTGAGCCATATCGCCCCGGCCTAACACACACCTGTAACCGGTGAATATACCCGAGTTAGTTGGCAGGGCTTCATCGGCCCTGAGTCGGATTTGCTGTAGGAGCGTCGACCCCGGCGCGATAATATATCCGCAGGATATTTAATGGCCCGGGCCTTATCGACCCGGCCTCGCACCTACCTGAAACTGGTGAAAATATTTAATGGCCTAGCGGCCAACTCGCCCCTTGGTCGGGCCTGCTACTGGGTGTTACGAGCAGATATAGCAAGCGACCTGGTTGGCTTCCATCAGCTTGAGTACGGAAGAAGGCGGTGATTGATCGGTAAACAGGGCGTTTACCTGTGTGATGTTGCCCATGTTGACCATGGCGTTGCGGCCGAATTTGCTGTGATCGGCGGCGAGCAGCACCTGCCGGCTGTTGTTGATAATGGCCTGGGCGATGCGCACTTCGTGATAGTCAAACTCCAGCAAGGATCCATCTGTATCTATTCCCGAAATACCGATAATGCCGAAGTCGGTGCGAAACTGCTGCACAAAGTCCCGGGTGGCCTCGCCCACTATTCCGCCATCCCGGTTACGCACCTCGCCCCCGGCAATGATCACGGTAAAGTCTTCCTTCTGGCTGAGGATGCTGGCCACATGGATATTATTGGTGATCACCCGTAGCTCATTATGCTCGAGCAGGGCCCGGGCCACGGCC
Organism: Zobellella maritima; assembly: GCF_003075035.1. Classification (GTDB taxonomy): domain Bacteria; phylum Pseudomonadota; class Gammaproteobacteria; order Enterobacterales; family Aeromonadaceae; genus Oceanimonas; species Oceanimonas maritima. The sequence goes on from NZ_QCZE01000001.1 coordinate 1,168,842, forward strand.
TCGGTGGTGGTGCCGATATCGATAAACAGTGACGCCCCGTCGGGGATCTGGGCTGCAATCGCCTTGCCGATACTTTCCTTTTCCCGGGCATACATAACCTTACGCGAGTCGTAGGCGGCATTGACGGTACTCGACATCAGCGAGGCGCCGCCATGGTGGCGACGTATGCTGTTCTGTTCGGCCAGATCGTTCAGATCCCGGCGTATGGTTTGCGGGCTGACATCAAACTGGGCTACCAGATCTTCGGTACTGGCAAATCCCTTTAGCTTAAGCATTTCCAGTATCTGCTGGTGACGCTGGGTTTGTTTCACTTCCGCAACTTCCTGTCGTTTAAGGACTTGATGCAAAAATTGTATCTGATCGAACATGCAAATCCCAGTTCAGGCCTCTCCATAGGCACTAGGAACTAAAAGGAACATATTCGAACATCACAAATTAACGATACGCTAAAAGGTTACAAAAGCGTGACACACCCCCCAAAAACTGATCGGATCTGTTTTCGTTTATGAACATTTGGGTAATAGTTCTCCCAACATCAATCATAAATCAACATTCATGGAGGAAAACATGGCGATCAAACGTCCAAATACACTCATGGGAGAATGCATATCCGAATTTATCGGTACCGGCCTGCTGATCTTTTTTGGCGCCGGTTGTGTCGCGGCCCTGGTGGTTGCCAAGGCCAGCTTCGGGCTATGGGAGATCAGCCTGACCTGGGGCGTAGGGGTGGCCATTGCCATCTATGTGGCCGGCGGGGTGTCGGGCGCCCATATCAATCCGGCGGTCACCCTGGCACTCACCCTGTTCCGGGGCTTCGACAAACGCAAGGTGCTGCCCTTTATCATTGCCCAACTGGCCGGTGCCTTCAGTGCCGCCGCCCTGATTTACAGCCTGTATCAGCCGCTGTTTGTAGAATGGGAGCAGGGTATGGGGGTAATACGCGGTAGTCAGGAAAGTCTGGCGCTGGCCGGCATTTTCTCAACCTATCCCCATCCTTTGCTGTCCAATAGCCATGCTTTTATGGTGGAACTGGTGATCACCGCCGTGCTGATGATGGCCATACTGGCACTGACCGATGACAAAAACGGCGGACCCAAGGGCATGACGGCGGCGCTGCTGATTGGCCTGCTGATCGCGGTGATCGGTGCGGCTACCGGCCCGCTGACCGGCTTTGCCATGAACCCGGCCCGGGACATGGGCCCCAAGCTGTTTGCCTGGCTGGCCGGCTGGGGGGAGATCGCCCTGACCGGGGGCCGTGACAACCCCTACTTCTGGGTGCCTGTTCTCGGTCCCGTGGTCGGTGCCTGCACCGGAGCCTGGCTGTATGATCATGCCATCGCCCGGTTTTTGCCCGCTGCAAACGGCACCGCCGACGCCGGACAGCCAGACCATTCAAGCAAGGAACAACGGGCCAGCGCCTGACAAAATCAACAAGGAGATAACCCGATGACGCAAGAAAAACGCTATGTGGTCGCACTGGATCAAGGCACGACCTCGTCCCGCGCCATTATTTTTGATGAAAACGCCAACATCCAGGGCGTAGCCCAACGGGAATTCGGTCAGATCTACCCCCAGGCCGGTTGGGTCGAGCATGATCCCATGGAGATCTGGGCCAGCCAACGCTCGACCCTGACCGAGGTGCTGGCCAAGACCGGGGTGAGTGCGGATCAGATTGCCGCCATCGGCATCACCAACCAGCGTGAAACCACAGTGGTATGGGAAAAAAGCACCGGCAAGCCGGTTTACAACGCCATCGTCTGGCAGTGCCGCCGTACCGCCGAGCTGTGCGAGCAGCTCAAGGACAGGGGCCTGACCGACTACGTAAAGGAAAATACCGGCCTGGTGCTCGACGCCTACTTTTCGGGCACCAAGCTCAAGTGGATCCTGGATAACGTAGCAGGCGCACGGGACAAGGCCGCCCGGGGCGAACTGCTGTTCGGGACCGTCGACACCTGGCTTATCTGGAAGCTGACCGAAGGCCGGGTTCATGTCACCGACTACACCAATGCCTCACGTACCATGCTGTTTAACATCAACAGCCTGCAATGGGACAAAAAACTGCTCGACGAACTGGAAATCCCCGCCTCCATGTTGCCCGAAGTGCGTCCGTCCAGCGAGGTGTACGGCAAAACCAATATCGGCGGCAAGGGCGGCACCCGCATCCCCATTGCCGGTATCGCCGGCGATCAGCAGGCCGCGCTGTTTGGCCAGCTGTGCTTCCACAAGGGCATGGCCAAGAACACCTATGGCACCGGCTGTTTCCTGCTGATGAATACCGGCGGGCAGAAGGTCAGCTCCCGTAAGGGTCTGCTCACCACTCTGGCGGTCGGTGCTAAGGGGGAAGTCAACTATGCCCTGGAAGGCTCTGTGTTCATGGGCGGCGCCACCATCCAGTGGCTGCGTGACGAGCTGGGGCTGATCCGGGAGGCCGACGATACCGGCTATTTTGCCCAGAAGGTAAAAGACAGCAACGGTGTCTACCTGGTCCCCGCCTTTGTCGGGCTGGGCGCCCCCTACTGGGATCCTTATGCCCGCGGCACCCTGATCGGCCTGACCCGGGGCGTTAACCGCAATCATATTATCCGGGCGGCATTGGAGGCGATTGCCTATCAAAGCAGGGACCTGCTAGAAGCCATGCAGGAAGACTCCGGCCTGATGTTGGCCACCCTCAAGGTCGATGGCGGCGCCGTGGCCAACGACTTCCTGATGCAATTCCAGGCCGATATCACCCATGCCCGAGTGGTGCGTCCGCAACAGACCGAAACCACCGCCATGGGCGCGGCCTTCCTGGCCGGTCTGGCGGTCGGCATGTGGCAGAGCACCAAAGAGCTGGCCGACAAGTTCGCAGTCGACAAGGAATTCAAGCCGCAGATGGACGGCACCACCCGGGCCCGCCTCTACCATGGCTGGCAGAAGGCGGTAAACCGCTCCCGGGACTGGGAAGAGCATTAAGCCTTATCGCTCCCTCGCCATCAAGGTGGCGGCCCTTGGCCGCCACCTTTCGCAATGTCTAGTCAAGCGGGACTGTCAGTTGCTCTGTAATGGTGGTTTCAACCAGTGCCAGCTGCTGCTCGAACTGGCTGAGCTGGTCTGTGAGGGCGGCCTGCGGCCCCACCTTGCACTGAATCTCCAGCTCGGCACAACAGTCCGCCAAGCTCAGGGCGCCCACCGTACGGGATGCCGACTTCAGTTGGTGAGCTATCGCGCCCACCTGATGCATCTCCCCCTTGATATGGGCCGCACGCAAGGTTGTTGCCGACTGCCGAAGTGAGGCCAGAAAATCCGCCAACACGTCCTGTATTACCTGCTCATCATCACCGACCAAGGTCCTGAGTACAGACAAGTCCACCCCCCTCGATGGGGAGGTCGACGCCGACCTTAATATTGACGGCTCAAGCGGACTCGCAGTCAACCAGTGGTGCAGTATATCGCCCAACTTATCAAGCCGCACCGGCTTGCTCAGGCAATCATCTGCTTCGTACAGATCCCCTCCCCGCTCGCGGATCGTAAGTACATCGGCCGTCAGCACAATAATCGGCAGCCGTCGTCGCCCCTCTCCTTCTGCCTGCCGGATCGCACGGGTCAGCTGGAGACCGTCCATCTCCGGCATGTGCAGATCGGTCAGCAACAGATCACACTCCTGCTGCTGCCAATGCTGCAATGCCTCCCGACCGTTTGCCGCTATTTCTGCCCGATAGCCCAGCAACGCCAGCTGACGCAGCAGTACCTTCTGATTGGTGGGATCGTCTTCCGCCACCAGGATCCGCTGTCCACTGCCTCTGAGCCTCGCCTCCGTTGCCGCGGCCGCAACAGGCTCGTCCGAATGGTCGACCTGGGCCGGCTCTTGCCCAGCGTCGACAAGCGGCAGCAATATGGTAAAAGTCGCCCCCTCACCCGGGCGGCTGTCGAGGGTTATCTCTCCTCCCATCATGTCCACCAACCTGCGACAGATTGCCAACCCCAGACCCGAACCACCGAAACGACGGGTAGTCGAACTTTCGGCCTGCATAAAGGGCTGGAACAGCGCCTGGTGCAAGGTTGGGCTTATGCCGATGCCATTATCGATCACCCGCACTATCAGCCGCTGCTGTACCTGATCACGTTCCACTCGCACCTGGACCCGTCCGCAACGCCCATCCTGCCGGGCACTGAACTTGATGGCATTTCCCAGCAGGTTGTAGAGCAGCTGGCGCAGGCGGACAGGATCGCCCTCGATCTGCCGGGGTACATCCGGTTCTATATGGCAGGTCACATCGACTCCCTTGTCGATCGCCAACGGATACAAGGTGGAACAGACGCCTTCTACCAGGGGATGCAGGGCAAGCCGGGTCTGCTCCAGCTCCAGGCGACCTGCCTCGATTTTGGAAAAGTCGAGAATATCGTCGATCAGGCTGAGCAAAGACTGCGCCGAATCCCTGATGATACCAAGGGTATCCAGTTGCCTTGTGTTCGTGATCTGCCGCTCCAGGACTTCCAGCATGCCCAGTACCCCGTTCATGGGGGTGCGGATTTCATGACTCATGGTGGCCAGAAAGTTCGACTTGGCCTGGCTTGCGTGCACCGCCTCAAGGCGTGCCTTGTTCAGCTCCAGGGTACTCTCGGCAACCCTGCGCCGGATACGCATGTTCTGTTCCACAGAGACCAGGGTGAAAGAAACAACCAGCAGCAGGATCAGCATGGTGGCGACGATATACACCCTCATCATCAGCGACTGACCTGCCAGCAGGGGCGTCTCGGCCCAGCTCTCCAGCAAGAACCGGGCGTCGCCCAATGGCTCCGAAAGTAATTGCCACTCCGGTGGCCGTTCTCGTTGTAAGGGCAAACGTTCGTCCAGCAAAAGACTGGTGCGCCCCTGGCCATCAATCACCGTGAGTCGACTGCGCAGGCCGGCTTGTGCCCCTTTCCGGGCCAGGCTGCTGATCAGTCCCTCCATTCGGACAAAGCCCACGGCAAAGCCCCGCAGGGTAACATGTCGACTATCGACATAAACCTGCCCGACGGCACTCTCCTGGGGGTAGACGGGCACCAGCAACCGCCAGTCGCCTATCTGTTTGCTCTCGTATTTATGGCAAGCGCAGCCCTTTACCAGCACCGGCTGCATGCTGCCTGCAGCCCGATTCATCGCAGTACGGAGCACTGGTGCACTGGCCAGATCCAGGCCAATGGGCGGCAGCGCTGATGTCTTGCCATGAAAGCTCAGGGGAAAATAGCTGTCCCGCGCCGATACCGGGATAAAACCATCCTGCCCATCCGGCTCCACCAGCTGGAAGCCAGACAGACCCCGTCGTCGCATGTCGGCCACCAGCGCGTGCCGGCTATCGGCCGACACCCGGGGGACCCAGGCCAGGCCCTGGACCACACCGCCGGTCAGTATGCGTTGTGAAAAACGGCTGAACTGGTTCTGGGTGATTGTTCCGCTGCTCGAGACAAAGTCCGCGACCGAATCCACGGCTTGCAACTGGTGCAGCAAATGTCCTTCCAGATATTCCTGCAGCACTTCACCGGCGGTCTCGATATCATCACGGCGTTCGGCCTGCTCCACCCGCTGCAGCAAGGTAAAGCCCGCTATGGTCAAGATCATCAGCAGCAGGGGCAAAAACAACAGCTTGCGGGCCAGTAAACCGCGCTCCTGATAGAGGCCGAGCCAAAGGGGAAGCAACAATGTGGCAACCAGCAGTACACCGAAGGTATCGCCGGCCCACCAGGTCACCCAGCTCTCGACCATCAACTCGGTTTGCAATTCCCCAAACAGGGTCAGGCTGACCACCCCCATGGTCGCAGCCAGAGAACTGGCTACCGGGCCTGCCAGCAACAACGGCAGCAGAACCTGGCTTTCCTTCAGGTTGCCACGCTCGGGCGTGACCAGCGGCTGCAACCAGCGGGCCCCAAGCCAGGCACTCAGGGTCATGCCTATCGAGGGCAGCACACTTGAAAGAATGGAATCTAATGTCGCCGACTGCTCAATCAGCAGGGTTCTTTGATACAGGGAAAAACAGAAGGTCCCCAGCCAGACCGCCGGCCAGTAGTGGTTGCCCCAGGCCAGCAGGGCAAACACCGCCAGGCCGGCTGCGGGCCAGAGCAATGACGCCTGTAACGGCGGCGCCGCCAGCCATTGCCCAATCACGGCCAGTACAGCATAGCCAAGCACAATCATCGCCACCCTGACACAGGAGAAGGCATCGCCTTGCCAATATCGAACATGGCCAAGCCGAAATTTATTCTTTATGCGGTTCATCAGGGGGCCTGTGTCGACAGCTCGCTCGCAAGGCCGGCTTCAACCCGGCCCCGGCTGGCATCAAACTGCCGGATCAAGGCCGGCAGCGCCGTCACGGCACCCTCCCTACAGGCCTGATGCAATCGGGCACACAGTTCGGCCAGCGGCAAAGCCCCGACGGTACGGGAAGATGACTTCAGGCGATGGGCGATGGCTCCCAGCTGTTCTATATCTCCGCACTGATAGGCCGCCATGGCGGCTGGTGCCATTTGTTGCAGGGACAGCCGATACTCGGCCAGCAACTCAAGCATCGCCGCCTCATCCTGCCCCATCAATGCCTTCAATATCGAGGTATCCAGCACCGACTGGGTTTGCATGGGCATAGCCGACTCGGCAACCGGAGCCGTTGATGGCAACCATTGCTGCAACTTGGCCGCCAGCACCTCCAGCGTTACCGGTTTGGTCAGGTAATCATCCACCCCCTGTGGCTGTTCAAACCGGGAGCGAACACTCATCACGTCGGCGGTCAGCATTATGATGGGCAGATACAGTTCCTGCTGCTGTTCACGAATGGCGGTAACCAGCTGATAACCGTCCATTTCGGGCATATGCAGGTCGGTAAGCAGGAGCGAGAATTCTTCCTGCTGCCAGCGCCGCAATGCCTCCCGGCCGTTTTCGGCCAGCTCGCTCTGATACCCCAGCACCTCCAGCTGATGCCGGATCACTTTCCGGTTGACGGCATCATCTTCCGCCACCAGGATCCGCGCCGCTTTACTGGCTGCAACTGGAGCATCACGCATGTTACTTTGGCCGGCCGCAGATTCGGCAAGCGACGACACCTCGACCGGCATTTCCTCCGTCAACGGTAGTATTACCGTGAAACAGGCCCCGGCCCCGGGTGAGCTTGATATCCTGATCTCGCCAGCCATCATATCAACCAGTCGCCGACAGATGGCCAGCCCCAGCCCGGTGCCGCCAAAACGGCGAGTGGTCGAGCTTTCCAACTGCACAAAGGGCTCAAACAACTCCGACTGTTGTTCGGGTGCTATGCCGATACCATTGTCCGCGATCTGCAGCGACAGCCGGAACGGGGCCTCACTCAGCCGGTCGACCCGGAGACTGACCCGCCCGCGAAGTCCGGGACGTCCTGAGCTGAACTTGATGGCATTACCCAGCAGGTTGTAAATCAACTGCCGCAAACGGGTAGGATCCCCCCCGCATTCAGTGGGCACATCGTCGGCAATCATGCAGTCGATATCCACCTGCCTGGCGGACGCCACCACTTGCAAGGACTGACAGACCCCTTCGGTCAGGCTGCGCATATTCAGCGGGGCATGCTCCAGCTCCAGCCGGCCCGCTTCAATTTTAGAGAAATCGAGAATATCGTCGATCAGCCGCAGCAGCGTTTGTGCTGATTCCCAGATAACGGTTACCGTTTCCTTCCGCGCCCCGGGCTCATCCGCTTGTTGCAACAGCTCGGCCATGCCGAGGATACCGTTCATGGGGGTGCGGATTTCATGACTCATGGTCGCCAGAAACTCCGACTTGGCCTGGTTCGCCCGCTCCGCCTCGCGGCGGGCCGTTTCCAGCTCGCGGGTCCGCGCCACCACCAGCCGCCGGGTACGGATATTCTGGCCGGTCACATTGGTGGTGAAGGAGGTCGCCAGCAGCAGCAACAACACCACGCCCAGGATAAACAGCTTCATCATCGACGACTGTCCCGGCTGCCAGGGTAAAGACATCCAGCTTTCCAGCACGAACTGCGTATCCCCCAGCCATTCAGGACTCAGCTGCAGATCGGCTGCCAGCCCGGCATGGGGCGGCTGGCGTTGATCCAGCAGTAACTGCGGCTCGCCCCCGGCATTCATCAACGTCAACGTGCTGACCAGCTCTAATCGTTGAGATCTTTCCGCCATGCCCTGCACCAGCTCATCCATATGCAGCAGGCCCACCGCAAAGCCGATCAGGGCTTGTCGCCTTGCCTCGGGAGACTGCAATTCAGCCGCAAAGCCGGGCCTATACACAGGCACAAACAGCCGCCATGCATCTGTCCGCTGTTCACGCAATAGCCTTTTCAGCTGCTGCATGACCGGCCGGCCACTGCTTGCCGCCTGGTCCATAATCGCCCGGCAATCGGGGTCGGCTCCGAGATCATCCCCCATCAGGGGGACATATTTCGGGGCCGAAACGGCGAGCGCAAAGGGGAAATATTCGTCGCGGGCCCGGGCCGGTATAAAGCCCTCACCGCCATCCCGTTCCAGCACCCGGAAATCCGGCCAGCCACGCTGTTGCATCGAGGCTTCAAATGTACCCCGTTGGGCGCCCGCCACCCTGGGTACCCAGGCCAGTCCCTTCACCGCCCCGCTTTGCATCAGCCGTCGGGTAAAGTGGGTAAACTCACGCTGAGTCGGATGATTGTCACCGGCAAACAGGTCGGCCACTTCATATACCGCCTCTTGCTGGCGCAACAGGTAACTATCCAGGTACTCATGCAACACTTCACCGGACACCTTGGTGCGCTCTCTGCTCTCCGCTTGCTCCATGCGTCCCAGCAACATCAGGCCGATTACCGCCAACACGATGACCAGCAATGGCAAAAACATCATCTTGCGCACGGCAGCCGGGGTATCCCGATAGGCGCCGGACAACAGCGGCAGCAGGAAAGGGGCAATCATCAAAACCCCCAGGGTGTCGCCCGACCACCAGGCCAGCCAGTTCCCCAACAGCAGCTCGGCGGACACACCATTGAACAGGTACATGGACAACACGCCCACCGAGGCTGACAGGGTACAGGACACCGGGGCGGCCAGCACCAGCCGCAACAGTACCTCACCTTCCCGCTCGGCCAACCGGCGCTCGTCACTCAACGGCGCCAGCCATTTGGCCCCCAGCAAGGCACCGAGGGTCGCCGCCAGTGCAGTGACGGCGGTCACCAGCACCAGTGACAGACTCGGCTCATTGCCAGCCAGCAAGGTCTTATGGAACAGGTCAGAGCCGAAACCGCCCAGCCAGACCGCGGGCCAGTAGCGCCGGCCCCAGATCAGCAGGCCAAACAAGGCCAGGCCGGCCGCCGGCCAGACCGGTGCCACATATACAGGCGGCGTGGTGGCCAGCCACATGCCCAATTCTGCCAGGGCCGCATAACCGAACACGAGAATGCCGACCCGCAGGGCGATGTGAATGAGCGGAAGGAAACTTCCTGCCCGCTTGCACGGGCCAGAAGCCGCCGACTGCGGTTTATCTTGCATATGGGGAATTATTCCTGGGAGCAGACAAGCTGCTCAAGGCGCAGCTGCCACTGCTGCAGCCAGTCGGTCATGTGCCAGGCCGGCATGGGACGGCCAATAAAATATCCCTGGGCCAGCTGGCATCTGCCAGTCTTCCGCAGATATTTCCAGTCATCCGCATCCTCGACGCCTTCCGCCACTGTACTCATACCCAACTGCTCTGCCATATTCAGGGTGGAGTCAAAAATGGCCCTGCGGGTAGCGTCCCTGTGGGCCCCATGCACGAAGCTGCGGTCTATCTTGAGTTCGCTGAAGGGAATATCTCTCAGCTGTGCCAGGGAAGAATAACCGGTACCAAAGTCATCGATAGACAGGCCGATTCGCTTCAACCTCAGGCGTGTCACACTGTCGAGCGCCTTGAGCGGCTCGGCCATCAGCTGGCTTTCGGTCACCTCCAGGATTAGGTGGCTCAGCGGCATGCCGGTTTCCAACGCCAACTGGGTGACAAACTCGGGGAACAACAGTGAACTGATGTTGTTCATGGAGATATTGACGGCGATATTAAAGCTGAGGCCCTGCTCTCGCCACAGACGAGCGTCGTTCAGCGCCTGGCGCATCACGGCGCGGGTCAGCTCCTCTATCATCCCGTATTGTTCGGCTACCGGGATAAACCGATCGGGATAAATAAGTCCATGTCGGGGATGTTGCCAACGCACCAGGGCCTCTACCCCATCCACAGCCCCATTAGCCAGCACCACTTTCGGCTGGTAATGATTGGTCAGTTCGCCGGCGACAATGCCCCGGGCCAAGTCGGCCGGATCACACAGTTCCCCACTACCGGTTTGCTTATACTCGGATAGGGACGGCAGGCTCAGCTTCAGCACCTGATTGAGCTGCTGCAGGGATATCGGTTTCTTGACGGCATCCAGCACATTCAGGCCATGGGCCTTGGCCAGGGTATAGGCAGTCGACAGGATGCGTTCATCTTCGCCACTGAGCAGCAGCAACTTGCCCTGGTAACCGACGCGGGCCAGATGTCGGACACACTCTATGCCATCCATCTCCGGCATTTGCAGGTCGAGTATCACCAGGCCAACCCCCCCCTCGTCGTGCTCAAGCAGGCGAAGGGCCTGTTCGGCCGAGGAGCAAGTGATGGTTTCTCTACAACCGGCGATCGCCAGCTGGCGCGCCAACATCTTAAGGATAAAGGGGTCGTCATCGATGACCAGGGTTGTCATATCGCTCTCTGTCTCATGTATTCTTCTGTTGTTGTTTTTGATTGTTGCCCATTTTTATCATCAGGCTGGAAATACAGGCCTCAACCTCCCTCTGCTGCCGTTCAAACCGTGCGAGCAAGGGGGCCAGGTCATCCTGTGTCTGAGTCAGACACCTGGTTTCCAGCTCCGCGCATAGTTCTGCCAGGGCCATGGCACCGACTGCCTGGGAAGAAGACTTCAACCGGTGGGCAATGTCGGCAATGAGTGAGGTATCGTCATCCCGATAGGCGGCATAGAATGCGTGTGCCAGCTCCTTCAATCCGCCCTTATAGGCGATCAACAGTTCCCGCACCATCTCCGCATCGGTGCCAACCTGGGCATGCAGTACGGCAATATCCAGCACCGGCTCTGCCGGCACGGCGACGTCAGCCGCTTCCTGTACCGAGACCGGCAACGGTATCGTTAGCCACTTGTGCATCATTTTAGCCAACATATCAAGGCTGATCGGTTTGGACAGGTAATCATCAAGGCCTGACTCTGCAGGCTGATTATCCCGTAACCGATCGGCAGTCAGGGCCAGGATAGGCATGCGCTGCCCCTGCTCCTGCTCCTCTCGACGGATAGCCGCTGCCAGCTGGTAACCATCCATTTCCGGCATATGCAGATCGGTCAGCAGCAAGGCAAAGCCGCCATGGCGCCATAGCTGCAGCGCCAGGTAACCGTTTTCCGCCAGCACGGCGCGATAGCCCAGCAGGGACAGCTGATGCAATATGACTTTTCGGTTGGTCGGGTCATCTTCCGCCACCAGTATCACCGGCTCCCGGCCGGGTGCCTCTGACGCTGCTGATGTGGTCTGTGCCGACGCCGGTAATGGATCATCTGCCCCAGAGATATGACCAGGGGCCGCCATGGGCAACTCGGCTACGGATTCCGGTCCCCTTTGTATCGGCAGCACCACGGTAAAGGTGGCGCCATCACCGGGTACACTCTGTACGCTGATCTCGCCCTGCATCATACGAACCAACCGCCGACAGATGCTCAGACCCAGGCCCGTGCCGCCAAAACGACGGGTAATCGAGCCTTCGGCCTGAACAAAGGGGGTAAACACCCTGTCCTGCAGCTCGGGGGCAATACCGATACCGTTATCAATTACCGCCAGCCTCACACACAGCGGTTCCCGGCTGTCCAGCTCGATCCTGAGCTCGGCCCACCCCGGCTGTCCCGGGCGCCCTGCGCTGAACTTGATGGCGTTGCCCAACAGATTATAGAGGATCTGACGCAGGCGCACGGCATCCCCATAGATATGCACCGGCACATCCGGTGCTACAAACCAACTGACAGCAACCTGCTTCTCCTCGGACATGGGCGTCAACAGGGCGCAGACCTCCTGCACCAGCAGTTTGAGCGCCAGAGGCGCTTGCTCGAGTTCCAGCCGTCCCGCCTCGATTTTGGAGAAATCCAGGATATCGTCGATCAGACTCAGCAAGGCTCGGGCCGAATCCTTGATGATACCGATTAGTTCCCCATGCTGTACCTGGGTATTCTGCCGCTCCAACACTTCGACCATGCCCAGTACCCCGTTCATGGGGGTACGCATTTCATGACTCATGGTGGCAAGAAAGTCCGACTTGGCCCGGTTGGCCCGCTCGGCCTCGTGTTGGGCAAGCTGGAGTTCGAGGGTCCGCGCCTCAACCCGGCTTTCCAGCTCTTCGGCTTGTTGCGCAATCGACAATTCGGCAATCTTGCTGTCGCTAATGTCATCGTGGCTGACCACCACCCATACCTTGCCGGCCTCGGCCAGGCGGGTAATCCGGCAATGAAACCAGCGCTGCCGGTTCGGCCCATGACAGTCATATTCGAATCCAATATCCGTTCGCTGCCCGGCTATCACCTCACGAATAAGGCACGCGACATTGAATCCGCCTTCCAGCTCATAATCGCACTGGGCCAGGTAATTCTGCCCCTCACTTACCGCCGCCACAGTGCCGCCATTGGCTGCTGCAAACAGACGCCAGCTCCGATTGGTTTGCAGTATGATCCCCTGTTGGTCGAGCACGGCAATATGGGACGGCAAGGCGTCAAGCACCCCCCTGATAAAATGCTCGCTCTCTTGCAGTTGCTTGGTACGCTCGACCACTCGGCATTCAAGCTGCTGATTAATTTCGTGCAGCGCCTGCTCACTGCGGCGCAATGCCAACTCGCTTTGCCGGCGGGCACTGATGTCAACCGCCGAGGATATCAGCTTGACCACTTCGCCCTTATCATCCAACACCGGCACCAGGCTGAAGTCCATGGTCATAGGGGTGCCATCCACGGCCACGAGCTCGAGGTCATGACGCACCACCTCACCGGCCGCCGCCGTACGGATATCCTGGCGCAACCTGGCCTGCAATACCCCAGAATGCACAAACCAGGGCGTCTGCTCGAAACATCTCCTGAGTACCTGCTCCTTCCGCAAACCAAAATTTTCCAGTGCACTCCGGTTGACCTCAACCAGGATACCGTCCGGGGTCAATTCACCCACAAAAACCGGCATGCCATCGATGATGCCGCGCAACCGGGACTCCGACCGACCAACCTCAAGGGTACGCGCCGCGACCTGACGGCTGATACGCACATTCTGGCCTGCCGCCGCCAGCACATAGACCGACAGCAACAACAAGATGATGACGCTGCCGCACAGATAGACCTTCATGACCAGAGAGAGACCCGGCGACCAGGGCTGCAGATCCCAGGTGCTCAGCCGCACCGAGTTGCCGACCAGAGATCCCACATGACTGTCCAGAAGGGTATAGCCTTGCGCATCTTCAGGCACTTTGCCGTTCACAGGCAGATAATTGCCATCCGGGTGGGTAAGGCCTACCCCTATTCCTCTGGCCTCCGCCTTTTGCTGCAGCCGCTGGTAGATGTTATCCAGGTAGATAAGGCCCACGACAAAGCCTGTTAACGCGGCGCGGCGCTCGTCCCGGCTGGCCGTTGCGGGTACGAAGCCCGGTTGATAAACGGGGGAAAATAACCGGTAATCATCACTGCGTTCCGCATCCCGGCTGAATGAGGCCTGTCTGATTACAAGGACCGGCTGCCCCGAATCCCTGGCCTGATACAATGCTTGCAGGGTCGCAGCTTCCTCGCCCATATCAAGCCCCGGAGGCAGGGCCGAACTGTCGGTGTTCAGCTCCGAATACAGCAGGGGATAGTGATATCTGGCCGGCCCTGCCGTCACCAGCCGGCCCTGACCATTGGGTTTCTTGATAACGAAACCGGGAATGCCGGCAGCCCTTTCCATTCCGGCGCGTTCGGCCCCGGATACCCGAGGGGCCCAGCCCAGGCCTCCGATATCATAATTGGCCAGCAGCATGCGGGTGAAACGGGCAAACTCTTCCCGGCTCACCTCCTGGCTGGCATTAAACAGGCCACTCACCGTTTCCACCGCCCGGGCCTGCGCCAGCAGCCAGTTGCCAAACTCCACATTCAGCTGGGCACTGGCTCTGCTTTTATCTTGCTGATAAACCACCCGGTTGCTGTGGGCCAGCAGGTAGTAGCCGCCTATCATCAGCAGGTTGCTCACCAGCAGCGGAACAACAATCTGCCAGCGATGCTTTCGCCAGGCCCGCCGACTGGCCGGTAACAAGGCCACCGACAGGGGCAACACCAACAGCACCCCCAGGCTGTCGCCGGCCCACCAGTTGAACCAGCGGGGGAACAGGATCCCCGCTGGTTCGCCCCGCAGGGCATAAAACCCCACCGTGGCGAGGGTTGCCGAGACCAAACATGCCAGGGGGCCGGCCAGTACCAACAGGGCGAACAGGCCAGATGCCCGTTCAAAGCGGGCCCGGACATCAAAATAGCCCCGGATCAGCCGGAAGCCAAGCCAGGCCTGCAAGGTGGCCCCCGCCCCGACCACCATCGCCTGCCAGGCCAGTGCGGGAGACAGGTCGCCCCCTTGCGTGATATGCAGCATAAAAGAGCCGCAGGCCCCCAGCCAGATCCCCGGCCAGCTGCGCTGTCCCCACACCATGAGTCCGACCAGCCCCGCCCCCGCCGCCGGCCACAGGGGCAGCGAGAATGTCAATGAAAACATCATTGGACCGCTCAACCAGAGCGTCAGCTGGGCCAGGGAGAAATACATCAAAGCCTGTAACAGACTTCCTTTCAGTAAGCTGCATCCCTTGCAGTCGATACCAACAGCCGCCGCATCTGATGGTGCGGCGGTAGAAAAGGGATGACCCATGTTACAGAAAACTCCGGAAACGAAAGATGGGGGATGTCTGCTCAAATGATGCGCGCACAGGATAATCAATTATATGTCAGATTAAAACCAATCAATGGTCATGAATCCCATCTAACCGGGGCCGATTCAACATTTTCGCCAGGCGGGCCGCGGGTTGTGGTCGGCTGTACAGAAAACCCTGCCCGAGGTTGCAACCATGTTCGGCCAGGAACGCCTGCTGGGCCCGGTTCTCGATGCCTTCGGCGACCGTCTTCACCCCCAGCTTGTTGGCCAGGGCCAGCACCGCCAGCGCAATGGTGGCGCCACCGGACGATTCGGGGATGTCGGAGATGAAGGCACGGGAAATCTTCAGCGTATGAATAGGAAAGCGCTGAAGATAGGCCAGGCTGGAGTAGCCGGTGCCGAACTCGTCGATAGCCAGGCCGACACCCAGGGTACGCAGTGCCTGCAGGGTTGCCACTACCCTGTCGATATCCTCCATCAACAGGCTTTCGGTCAGCTCCAGCTCCAGGAAACAGGGGGCCAGTTCCAGCTGCTGGAGGACAGAGGAGACCTGTTCGACCAGCCCGGCCTGCCGGAACTGCTTCGCGGACAGGTTGACCGCCATGGTGATCGCCGGATAACCGGCCTGCTGCCACTTCCTGGCCTGGGCACAGGCGGTGCGCAATACCCATTCGCCGATGGGCACGATCAACCCTGTCTCCTCCGCCAGCGGGACAAAGTCAGCCGGGAGCAACAGCCCCCGGCTGGGATGCTGCCAGCGGATCAGGGCCTCAACACCGATAATACGGCCTGTGTTCAAATCGATCTTGGGTTGATAGTGCAGACACAACTCGTCCCGCTCGATTGCCCGGCGCAGATCGGCCTCGAGGCTCAGCCGCGTCAGGGCCTGTACATTCATTTCCGGTTCGAAGAAGCAATAATTATTGCGTCCCTCGGCCTTGACCCGGTACATGGCCGTATCGGCGTCACGCAGCAGGGTTTGGGCATCCTGGCTGTCTCGAGGATAGAGGCTGATACCAATGCTGGCACCGACGATCACCTCATGGTTGTCCAGCAACAAGGGAGCACGCAGGCTGTCGAGTACGCGCGCCACCACTATTGAGACTTCCCGTTCATCCTGTACGGCCAACACGATCACAAACTCGTCCCCGCCCCAGCGCGCCACCGTATCTTCTTCGCGCACAGAGGAAGCCAGACGAGTCGCCGCCGACTGTATCATCCGGTCTCCGGCTATATGCCCCAGGCTGTCGTTGACCCGCTTCAAACCATCCAGATCCACCATCAGCACCGCGACCATGGAGCCGCTGCGTTTTGCCCTGTTTAACGCCTGTTGCATTCGCTCAAGCAACAGGCTGCGATTCGGCAGCCCGGTCAGTGTGTCGTAGTTGGCCAGCAGGTACAGGCGTTCTTCATTTTTGAGGCGGGTGATGTCGGACAAGGTCCCCACATAATGCGTAACCAGGCCCCACGGATCCCTGATGGCATTGATGGTCAGCATCCCCGGATAGCACTCACCATTCTTGCGCCGGTTCCAGATCTCGCCCTGCCAGCGGTCATGGGTGTGCAAGGCGGCCCACATGGCATCATAGAAGCCCCGCTCGTGCTTGCCCGAGCCGAGCAGACTCGGCCTGCGACCTTCCGCTTCGGATGCCTGGTAACCGGTGATCTGACTGAAGGCGGCGTTAACCGCCAGGATATATCCTGTCGGGTCAGTGACCATGATGCCATCGCCGACACTATCGAACACCCTCGCCGCCAGCCGGAAACGTTCTTCGTCCCGGTGGCGTTCGGTAATATCCTGTATGACACCGTACATGCAAACGGATGCATCACCCTCGAAGAGGGTAAAGCCGCCTTCTTCGTAGATAAAGCGCACCTCGCCATTGGGTCGTACGATACGGTATTTCAGGTGGTAATCTTTACGCGCCTGCAGGGTCTGCTTGATATGGGCCTGGTATCTGAGGCGATCATCGGCATGAATGCATTTTAGAAAAGACGAATAGGACAAGGTCCCCTCGGGGACCGGCGATAATCCCAGGATACGGAAAGCCTCTTCCGAGCAGGTTACCTGCTTGGAGCCCGGCGCCAGATCCCAGATGCCGATATGCGCCACCTGTTGCGCCAGCTTCAAGCTGGCGAGAGTATGGGCGTTTTGTGGAGAGGCTTTCAATCCCATCAACTTGCTGTTGCTTTCATCCATGTCGCCCTGCTCATCGGAGGCATACCCTGCTGTATTTTTCCCAATCATCATTGAAATAAAGCCTTATCACGTATGTTCACCCGGCGTCTATGATGAACAATCCAGACGCTTAATTAATCGATAAAAAAATCGCTAGAGTGCATGACAGAGAGCCACACCTTGATAAACTGCCCCTCATCGCCAGGGATGGGTCATGGCAGGTCTGCATTTAGACCTGAACTTTACGGCACAATCAGGATCAGTTATTTAACGGGGCACGGTTATCCTTGCTCAGGGTGCTATTAATCAGGTTATTGGGGCGTATCTACCTGCAGGCATAATACCAGGTTTAGAGCCCCAAACATCCAACCCAAAACAGGACGGCGGGTCAAATAACTGACACACAGGATAATGGATTTCGAGACACAATCAAACAGCCGAATCCTGAAATTAATGCATTGAGGCCTGCCTGCTTTATAAATAACTGATAAAGATACAGCACCATTTCGTGACAGAAGTCATGATTCGACAAGCAAACTCTCAGCGTCACGGTCGTAAAATATCCCCTTCCATGAGCATTCATTGCAGTCAGAGGCGCGCGGAGACTCAGGAGACGAGATTGCTCGCTTTGACGAGGAATTTCAACCCAGCCTAACATACAGTGAAGTTCGTATTGGGTTGAGACATCGAGCGCCATGCCCTCAGGGCGATCCTGGGTTCGAACCTGATATCTGTAGCACAATTAGGTACAGTTTTTTATTCAATAACAGGGCACATCCATTCACGGCCATCAATCAAATGGCATCAGGCTCGGCTGTGCTTCAAGCGGCGTAACAAGAAACCCGATAACACATCCATTGTCATTTGGTTGTCTTGTTACTGAAATAAAATACCCATAAATTGGACCGCCTTGCCGGCAGAGCCGGACAAGGCGTTAAGGACATTTATTAACGTTCACGTGTATTGCAGGAGTCTCTCATTCAAGCGACATCCCGCTTGATGAGACCGACATCACCTAGAAACACATGCCGGTCGGCTTTTTACCCTGTTTTTCAAGCATGGCACAGTGCCTGTTATCAATGCCGTCTCCGCCTATAGAGAATGTTTTTTGCACCCCGGAGGAGCTATTTACCTGGCCGGCCTGAACGGATACCATACCCAGGGAAAAAACGACGGTAAGCAACAACGAAGTCAAGGTTTTCATGGTGTTTACCTCTTTCATCGTAAAAGTTGAGTTTACTGTCAATGTATTGATGACAGTTGCCAGTATAGACGGGCCGCTCCCCTCATTTCTTACGTAAAAACACCTTTAACTGTTAGTTAAAAATAAAACCCTCCCCATTCATGTCTTTATTCGACAATGGATATATACCGGGAGGCCCACCATGAAGCTTATCCACGCGCACTTGCACCAGGGTTCGAAGCGGGCCCGTTATATGGTGACATTCGCCGGCCTGATGCTTGGCCTGCTACTGTACAGCGGTGGCTTGTCTGCCCGGGATACTCGCCTCAATGGCTTTGTGCTCGACGATGCCCTGGTGCCGATTAACGAGATACTGCCGGGTGGCCCTCCCCGGGACGGCATCCCCGCCATCGACAAGCCGGTATTTATCGGCGCCACCGAGGCAGACAGAATACTGTCGCCGGACGATGAAGTCATCGGCCTGGTCCACCTCGGCGAGGTAAAGGCCTATCCGGTCGCCATCCTGAACTGGCATGAGGTGGTCAACGACCGTCTAGGGGAAGATCCTGTTGCCGTTACTTATTGCCCCTTGTGCGCGACCGCCACCGTATTTATTGCCGAATTGGATGGCAGGACACTGGAATTTGGCGTTTCCGGTCTGCTCTATAACAGCAATGTACTGCTTTATGATCGCCAGAGTGAATCCCTCTGGTCGCAGGTCATGGCTCGGGCCATTTCCGGGCCCATGAAGGGGCGCATGCTGAACACGTTGCCGCTGTCGCTCACCTCCTGGCAGAGCTGGTACCGGCGCCATCCAGACACCCGGGTGCTGTCGGCCGATACCGGTTATTTCCGCGAATATGAGCGGGACCCATACAGGCGCTATGCCACCATCAACAAGCTGATGTTTCCGGTGCGCAGCCAGAGCCGTGCCCTGCCCCTCAAGGAAATGGTGACCGGCCTGGTGGTCAATGGCGAGGCCAAGGCCTATCCACATCGGATCCTGAACAAATCCGGCGGGCCCCTTTTTGATACCCTGGGCGGCGAGCGCCTGCGTATTACCCTGGATCCGGCAGGCAACCCGCACTTTTTCAGCGAAGATGGCCGGGAGCTAAGCGGGCAGCCGGGCTACTGGTTCGCCTGGTTTGCCTTTTATCCGGAGACCGCCATCTTCGGGCAATAGCGGGCGGCAACCATTTGCTACTGCCGGTCACCGCACCGCTTCCCGGCGGTAGATCACCCTGTCATGGCCACGTAGCGCTGTTTCTCCGGCGGTGATCGTCAGGGTGGCAGTCGGATCCAGCAACGCCGCTTCTCCCGGGGTTTTCAGCCAGGTTTCCACCTCGGCCCGGATCTGAAACTCGGCGGCCTCCGCATAGGCTGCCACCTCAATGCCGTCTGTTGCCTGCGTCAGGCCGGGCAACCCGGCATCGTTTTCGGGCTCGGCGACCAGCGACACCGGCTGGGTGGCGAAATTGAAGTCATTATCCTCCACCAGGCTGCCTTCCTGGCTGAAGTACTGCAGATAGACCGGCATGGTACCCTCTGTTTCCGCCGCCAGCCCCAGATCGCTGATCATCAGCTGGCCATAGCGCAGTTCGGCGTTCTCGACCAGTGCTTCCCGGCTGTCCAGGCTCCACGGCAAAGTCAGCGGCTGATTATCCACCCCGTCGCTGCCAATCTCGATCGCCAGCTCCAGCTGCTCATCGATGGCTCTGGCATTGAAGGCGGTAAGGCCCTTGGGAAAGGCCCACTCATTGTCGCTGACCCGGATCTGGTGCTGGCCATCGGCATTCACTTGCACCGTCACTGGCATGGCGGTGCCGTCTAGCGACATCTCATCGGAAATCAGCGCCAGGCCGATATTGTCGATGTTCAAGCCGCCGGCAAACTCACCGTGGTAGCTGGGTAAGGCCTGGCCATTGACATCAAGGGCCTGCACAGTAAACACCGGCCGGGCGCTGAAGGTCAGCGCCCGGCCCGCATACACCTGGTTGCCGGTAACCTGCCCCGCAACTGAGCCAACCACACCCAGTGCGTCGGGTACGGTACGGCCCAGTAGCGCCTGGTCACCCGCGGTTTCCAGGAGACAGTTATCCCCCTGCTCCGCATAGGGGGCGCAATGTGACGGCACGCTTGCCTCAATCAGCGCCACCTGGGAGATGGCCTGCGAGGAATAAAACTGTGCTTCATTAGCCTGACTGAAATCCACCACCGCCTGGTTAAAACCGGTCACGGCTGCCAGATTGGCATTCAGCTCAGTTATCTCGATACCAGCGATGGTCGCGCTATATTCCGCCAGCAAGGCATTACCCTCGCCATAGGCCTGAAGTGTCAACGGAATCACCTGACCGGCTTTCGCCAATACCCTGCAACTTTGCTGGTGCTGCTCATAGACAAAACCCAAATCGGCGCCGCAATCGCTGCTTTGATTGGTCCATTTCAGCTGCTTGGGCACAAAGGTAAGGTCTGTTATGTAACTGCCACCGGCGATATTGTCGTCTGCAGCTTTCAGGCTAAGTTCAATCTGTGCGGCCTTATCATAACTGACCTGAATATCCTGATTAATGGGCAACTCGACCAGCCCACTCAGGGCCTGAATCCCATTATTTCCATAACGGTAGGTGAGTGTACCGCTGCCGTCATGGCTAACGATAAAGGTCGCACCGGTAACCGAGGTGCTGTCGGCACTGAGCCTGATGGTGGCATTGCCATAGACATAGCCGATACCAGGGTTGATGGTTGGCTCCAGGGGAGTCGTTGAAGAATAGGGCCTGAAATTAATGCTGGTGTTTTTTTTCATCTTCAGATCTATGACATTCACCGCACCATAAACCTGACCACCATGATTCATTTCCAGCTTGCCTTCAGCATACAGATAGCCATAGAGCTGGCCATCTACTTTGACTTTACCAGACTCTTTCTCCTTGTTATAAGAAAACAACTTCAGCCAGGTTAAATTCTCTGCATTCCCTAAAATTGTCTGATTATTATCCTTATCATCATCACCCAACTTTAAGGTATCATAAACATATAAATATACATCACCCTTGGGGATCAACTTACTTCCTTTCTTCACATGAAGAGACTCAATCCAATAGTTACCCGGTTCCAGATACAGGACACTGTCGCCTTCAAGCTTCAGATCACCAATAACAACATCATCTTCAACAGAGAGCGTTGCCTGACAATCCTTGAGTTTTATTTCTTTATACTCACTCCCATCAATAACAGAGTCACATTCAACCTTGGTGTTAGATGTAGAAAACTCAAATTCAGGAAGCGAAAATGATGGTCCATTTTTCTTGGTCAACTGACATGACTGATTGTCACATTTTCCATCAAGCTTTTTCTCATCAGAGAAAAAGTCAATCTGGCCATTGTTTGTTCCATAAATACGAGCACTGTCATCCATATCTATCTCACCATCCGCATGGCTCTGTGCCGCATAGGGAAACAGCTGTTCGACAGACTGGCCGTAAGTAACCATGGAGACAAACAGAGTCAGCACCAGAGAAAAGCTTATCTTTTTCACTTAATCACCTCCACTTCCAGGCTGCGCACAACATTCAGTGCATTGCTGCCGCAATTACCGGTGGCCCTGATGTAGTACAGGGTTTCATTGTTGATATTCATAGACTGCTGAACACCGGCATTGGCGCTGCAACCATTGATTTCCAGTTCGATATCGGCAATCGGGGTATCCTGGGCCGTGGCCATTTGCTGGTAGATGGCGTTTTCCAGCACACTGTCGGCGGCAAGTCTGGCACGCAGCGCCATGGTTTCAAAAGCCAGGTTGCGACTGCTCTGATTGGTGAGGGTTACCATGGCCGACATCAGTACCGCCATCAGTAATATCATGAAGATCACGCTGATCAACATGCTGCCCCGGATGCTAGGGTTCATAGAGCACCCTTATCTGCTGGGGAAAGGCGAGCGGTCCCTCCCTGGTCTGCAATACCAGCTCCAGCCCGAATACCTGGGTCGCCACCTGATAATCGGCAGCTTCAAAACGGGTTTGCTCGGTCAGACCGGACAGCATCAGTATCTCCTGGCTGCCATCCCACTGTTCGCCCGTTTTTTCATTGCGCGTCAGCTCACCTGCCGCCAGGCAATATCGTACCTGGCGTGGATGCAACAAAGTATAACGCCGGGCCGGGCTGCTTTTGGGAAAGGTCATGACGGACGAGTTGCCGTTGTTATTGCCATTGCCGTTGCCGTTGCCATTGCCGTTGCCGTTGCCGTTGCCGTTGCCGTTGCCGTTGCCGTTGCCGTTGCCGTTGCCGTTGCCGTTGCCGTTGCCGTTGCCAGACGAGTATACAAGGCGATCACTGGTGTCAACCTCCGGCTGAAAATTGATTCCCTCCGGCTGGTCAGCCGGATACGCGGACCAGTTGTCATCATCGCGCTCTGCCATGATGGCAATATAAGAGGCAGATAGTGTCTGGTACTGCAAAGGCACCGGCAGGATAAAGGTAATATTGCCGGAGCGGGGATTGCCCTGGTATTTGCCCGAGGCCAGCACGGGCACAAAGTACAGGCAGCCATCCTCGATACGTACGCTGGGGCCGTAGGCCGCGCCCAGCTCACGGGTCAGCCGCTCGATGGCAAACCGGCCATGGCTCAGGGCTTCGGAGCGCTCGTGGGTTCCCTGGTACAGACGCGCACTGTCGGCAATAAAACCGCTGCCAAAGGCCCCGGCAATGGCCATCAGCACCAACACCACCACCAGCTCCAGCAGGGTAAAGCCTCGGGCCCTCATCGGATATTGTACCTGTGCAGGACAAAGTCAATGCTGGCCCCAGCCGGTGGCGACACCTTGATTTCCACCACCTTGTAGGTGGCAACGGCGCCTTCCGTGACACACACAGACACCCCGTAGCCCTGGTAGTAGTCGGCATCCAGCCCCATGGCGGTGGCCAGCTGATCACCACTGATGTCGTTGGGCTCGCACCAGTCGTGAAAGTCATCGACATCATCAAAGTCAGCCAGGCCACTCTCATTGGCATCACTGCCAAACTGATTGACGTTGGTGCAATTGGCGGCGCACAAGGACTGCTGTTCCGGCTTGTTTTGTTCGTCGTACTTCACCGCAAACAGCTGTTCGCTCAGGGCCTGGGCCAGGCTGACGGCCCGCACCTGGAACACGGGATCCAGCCGCTGCTTCTGCTGACCGTAAAAAAACAGGCTGCCCCCCGCCAGCACCAGGCCGAGCAGGGCGATGCCCAGCACAAACTCCAGCAGGCTGATGCCGCTATCATGGCGATGGTTACGGCAGATCATGAACATAGCCCTCGGGTTCAATGCGTACCGTCACCCCCCCCAGGCTGATATCGACCGGTGAAGTGACCCGCACCAGGCTGCCCGCCTGCTCGATATAGGGCCGGCCCAGCCAGGCCTCTTCGCTCAGCAGGCCGCCGGATGCGGTGGTGCCGAACTGGATAATAAAAGGAAGGGACTCCGTCGCGCTGATGGCTTGGGACTGATTGATGCCGAGCAAGGGGCCTTGCTGGGGGTAGCTGTCGGCCAGGGCATCATCGCAATTGTCGGCAATACCGAAGCGTGTCGTTGTGAGCACCAGCCGGCCACATTGCGCCAACGGCTGACCCGAGTTGAAGGCATCCGGATCGTTCATCGCCCTCAACTGGGCCAGGCGCAGCAGGGCGACCAGCCGCTCGGCATCGAGCCGCTGCTCAATGCCGGGCCCGAACGACAGCCGCGGCACGGCCACCGCCGACAGAATGCCGAGCAGCACCACTACCGCCAGCACTTCGACCAGGGTAAATCCGGAGGGTTTCATGGAAGGAATCAATAAAAAAGGCGGCCAGGCCGCCTGTAATATTAAGCCGGCTTTAGCAACCGGAACCGTCCAATGTGATATTAGGCCGCTGGTTTTGACCAGTCGCCTCCACATAGGTTACCGAACAATCCTCGCCTACCCGAGCTTGGGGTACTATCTGCAGGCTCTTGGCGGTACTGTCGGCAGTATACTTGTAGTCTACCGAAGTACT
Source organism: Zobellella maritima (assembly GCF_003075035.1). Taxonomy (GTDB): domain Bacteria; phylum Pseudomonadota; class Gammaproteobacteria; order Enterobacterales; family Aeromonadaceae; genus Oceanimonas; species Oceanimonas maritima. The sequence continues at coordinate 1,193,107 of NZ_QCZE01000001.1, forward strand.
GGTGGCACTGGAGGCACTAATATCCAACACCTTCAAAATGCCGTCTGCTGTTGCAGCTGGGTAGCCGTAGGCCAAGTCGGCAGTCACCCCGTCGCCCAGACTAACATCCGCGGCGGTAGCAGCTTTATCCTTGCCTGCCAGAATTGCCTTGGTATTAGCCATAGTGGTGCCCGATTCTATCGCATTTTTCAATCCCTTCAGATTCGACTCATAGGCATCGCCCTGCAAGTCCAGCAACTTGGGAGCGGCCACGGCACCCAGTATACCGAGGATAACGATCACGATAACCAGTTCAATCAGGGTAAAACCTGCTTGTTTTTTCATAATATATCTCTTGTTGTATTTGTTTGCCACTGTTCAATAATTAATCAATTACTGATAAAAACCAACCACTTACCTTATGCGCCAAGCAACCATAATCATACTGATAGTAGGGATTATAATCTAGACTTTTCGACTGAAATAACACCAGAAAACGGGCTATCTGCCCGGCACCGCATCCACCATATCCCACATCGGGGTAAAGATGCCCAACGCCAAAATCAGCACCATCACGGCGATGCCCACTATCATGATTGGCTCGATTTTGGCGCTCAGGTTGGCGATATCGTAATCCACCTCTTCTTCGTAGAACTGGCCCGCCTCCTTCACCATCTCATCGACCCGGCCGGTTTCCTCCCCCACGTTGAACATCTGGAGGATAAGGGGGGTAAACACTCGCCCCTCGCGAGCCACCGCCGACAAGCTGCGGCCGCCGGCCAGGCCTTCCCCCATCGCCAATATGGCCCGGGTCAGGAAGGCGTTGCCGGTAGCATTGCCCGCCAGGGTCAGCACCTGGGTGATCGGCACCCCGGCGGACAGCATCATGGCAAAGCTGCGACAGAAACGCGCCAGCAGGATCCGCTTGAGCAGAGGCCCGACGATGGGCAGCTTCAGCTGCCATTGGTGCCACCGATAACGGCCCGCATCGGTACGGATATAGTGCAACCAGAGCAGCACCAGTCCCGCCAAGGCCAGCAACAGGTAGGCGAAGTAATTAACGAAGAAGTGGGAGCTGTTGATCAACAGACGGGTGGCCAGGGGCAGCTCGGCCCCCATGCCGGCAAACATGCCGCTAAAAGCCGGGATCACATAGAGGTTGATCACCACCATGGCCGCCGCCATGGCGAACAGCACGAACAGGGGATAACGGATCGCGGCCTTGACCCGACGCCGGGTATCCAGCTCCAGCTGATAGTACTGGGCCAACTGCAGGAAGGTCTGCTCCAGCTGGCCGGTGCTTTCGCCCACTTCAACCAGGGACACGAATAGCGAGTTAAAGATATGGGGATGCTCCGCCAGGGCCGCCGCCAGGGTCTGCCCCTTGTTCAGCGCCACCGCCACCTCGCTCAGCACGGTACCAAGCACCTTGTTGTCCGTGGTGTCGGCCAGGCCCTGCATGATCCGCAGGATCGGTACCCCGGCGCGGGTCAGGGAGGCCAGCTGGCGACTGAGGATCAACAGCACCTCCGGTTTGACGCCCCGTTTGAAGTGCTGCTTCAGCTCGGGCCAGACACGACTCCTGCCGGCGGGCTTGACCTCGATCGGCATCAGGCCCGACTGTATCAGGCTGTCGCCCACCGCCTCTATGCTGGCGGCATCCATCTGGCCGCGGCTTAATTGCCCCAACCGGTCCCGGGCCCGATATTCAAACAGTGGCATCAGTCAAGCCACTCCGCCAGTCGCAGCACTTCCTGCACCGAGGTCTGCCCGCCCATGGCCAGATCCAGCGCCGAGCAGGCCAGGGTCTTGAAGTCATCCTGCAAGTCCACCAGCCGGGTAAAGGTCTCGATATCCCGCTCGCGCAGGGCATCGGCCATGTCGCGGTTGATTTCCAGCCATTCGAACACCCCTACCCGACCCTTGTAGCCGGTATGATTACAGCCGGCACAACCACGGCCCTGATAAAAGTCCCCCTGCTCCGCCGCCGGGTTCAGGTGCAACAGGAACTGCCGCTCCCCCACATCCGGCTGATAGGGCTCCCGGCAGTGCTGGCACAGTCGGCGCACCAGGCGCTGGGCCAGCACCCCCTTGAGGGTGCTGGCCACCAGATAACCGGGTACCCCCATGTCCATCAGTCGCACTGCCGTGCCTGGGGCGTCATTGGTATGCAGAGTAGACAGCACCAGGTGGCCGGTAAGAGCGCCGCGCATGGCGATTTCGGCGGTCTCCTGGTCACGTATCTCACCGATGAGCAGCACATCCGGATCCTGCCGCAGGCTGGTGCGCAGCACCCGGGCAAAGGTCAGGCCTATCTTGCTATTCACCTGTACCTGGTTGATCCGGGGCAGGCGATACTCGACCGGATCCTCAACCGTGATGATCTTGCGCTCCGGAATATTCAGTTCGTCGAGGGCACCGTAGAGGGTGGTGGTCTTGCCGCTGCCGGTAGGACCGGTCACCAGGATAATACCATGGGGGCTGGCCAGCTTGCGGCGAAAGGCCTCCTGCAGGGCCGGCGGCATGCCGGAGCCGGACAGCCCCTGCAGGCCCCGGGACTGATCCAGCAGCCGCAGCACCACTGCCTCGCCGGCCTGTACCGGCATGGTGGCCATGCGCACATCGATTCGCCGGTTCTTGATGGTTAGCTCGAAGCGGCCGTCCTGAGGCAGGCGACGTTCGGAAATATCCAGGCCGGCCATCAGCTTGAGCCGCGACAGCAGCGCCGGGGCGATGGCGATGTCCTTCAGCTCGGTTTCCTGCAGCACACCGTCTACCCGCATGCGCAGGCGGATCAGGTTTTTCTCCGGCTCGATATGGATGTCGGACGCGCCTATCTGCAGCGCATCTTCCAGCAGGGAATTGAGCAGCTTGGCCACCGTGGCCTCGCTGTCATCCAGCAACTCGGTGCTGATCAGGCTGACGCTGGAGCCATGCTCCACATGGAGCTGGCCGGCGAGGCTGGCGATATCCTCGGTACGCCGGTACAGCTGATCATAGAGGGTGAGTAACTGGCTGTGAGACGCCACCGCCAGCTGAACCTCCCGAGGCGCCAGCAGACGGCTGATCGCATCCTGGGTATCCAGTTCGGCCGGATCCGACAGTACCACTGTGGCCCGGGTCTCGTCGGCAGCGACCACCAGGGCCCGGTGGCGGCGGGCATAGACCTCCGACAGCAGCTTGACGGCGTTGGGGTCAATTTGCACCTTGTTGAGATCCAGCAGCGGCAGATCCAGCTGCGCGGCCACAAAGCCCAGCAGCTCCAGCTCAGTCATGATCCCCATACTGACCAGATGGGAACCCATGCGGCCGCCTTCGCGCCGTTGCCGGTCAAGCACGGTTTCCAGCTGCTCCGAGGTAATCACCTCGTTCTCGAGCAGTAATTCGCCCAGGCGTTTAGTGAGTTTGCGCTGAACCATGCTGCTCCAGTTGCTGCTGAACAAACCGCAAAGAGGCATTGCCGAGATCGGTGCTGGCCAGTGCCTGCCGGTAGGCCGACACAAAATCCTGCCCCTGGGCATGCTGACACAGGCCCAGCGACAACCACCAGGCGCCCACTCCCGGAGACTTTTCCAGCAGGCGGCGATACAGGCCGATCGCCGTGGCACAGTCACCGCTACGCCTGGCCATCTCCGCTTTCAGGCTGTAATAGTCCAGATGCCTGCCCAGTTCCGGCCCGGCCTGGTCGAGCACGGCGAAAGCAGCCTCGAAACGCGACTGCTCCGCCAGCAGGCGGGCCAGCGCCAGGCGCAGGTCCGCATGGTCAGGGGCCAGCTCCAGGCCCTGTTGCAGCTGTATTCTGGCTTCGTTCAGCGCTCCCCGGCCATACTGCATGGCCGCCAGCTGTAGGCGAACATCCTGCTCATCGGGGTATTCCGCCAGCAGCTGACCCAGACGGTATTCGGCGCGGGCCCATTCCCCATTAGCCAGGGCAGCATCGACCTGCTCCCGGGTTTGCTGCACCTGCTGTGCCCGGCTCAGGGTCACCTCGGTAATGCTCAAATCCCCGCTTGGGGCCGGCAGCTCAGTCGTCAGGTCGGCCCATTCGGCCGCCTGCCATTCATCGGCCCACTCGGCCGGCGGCTCGCTTGGCTCACTGGCCCAGCCGGTCGGGATCCAGGATGACAGCAGGGCCGCCAGCAAGCCCAGGTAAGTAGGTTTTCTCATAACATGCCCGATCTGATATTGGCCAGGGGCGCCGGCAACGGCGGATACCATTTTTCCAGTAACTCTCGCGAGCGCTGCAGCTCGCTTTGCCAGGTATTTTCATTGACCACCACAGGGCGCAACATGATTACCAGTTCACTCTTTTTCGTGGCCAGCTTGCGGTTCTTGAACAGGTTGCCCAATACCGGAATATCACTCAGCAGAGGCACGCCGGAGTTCTGTTCGCTCTCGGTTTCCTGCATCAGGCCACCGATAATGATCAGCTCGCCGGAGCGGGCTTCGACCACGGTGTCGGACTCGCGGATACTGCTGCGCGCCAGGGGCAGGCTGATGACATCGCTGCCGAAGTTGATGGTCTTGGTGCTGTCTTCCACCTGGCTGACCGATGGATGAACATGAAGCAGTACGCGGTTATCATCGGTGATCTGCGGGGTAACATCGAGGGAGATGCCGGAAAAGAACGGCGTCAGCTCGATCTCCGGGGTGGTGGTGGTCGAGGTACCCGTGGTGGTGGTGACCGAAAAGTCGGTGACAAAATATTCATCCGTGCCCACCTTGATCACCGCCTTCTGGTTGTTGCTGGCGGTTACCCTGGGGTTGGACAGGGTATTCACCTCGCCCTGGGTCTGCAGCAGGTTGACCACTGCATTGAAATTGCCATCGGTAATGTTAAACACCACGCCCCCGCCCAGCAGCTTTGCCAACGGATTGAGCTGCAGTGTCCCGGTCGGATAGCTCAGGGCACTGTCGGCGGTCACCAGAGGATCGGGGGAACGGCTGGCGCTGCTGCCGGCAGTCAGGTTGCTCCAGTCGATGCCCTGCTCGTAGCCATCATTGAGCTCCACCTCGATAATCCGCGCCTCCAGTACCACCTGACGCTTCAGCTGACGCTCGGCCCGGGTCAGAAAATCTTCCACCAGGACCAGCTCATCGGGGGCGGCCCGTACGCTGATCAGCCCGGACTGGGGATTGGTGACCACAGCCCTGCCCTCTTTATCGCCAAGCAGCCGGCTCAGGGCGGACTCCAGATCCTTCCAGAAATCGCTGTTGGCGCTGGTGTTGATGCGGGTGCCACTGTTGTCGCCGTCGTTATCGCTGCTGCTCAGGCTGCTGCCGCTGATCGCCGTTTGCGACAGCCCTTCCCGGCTCAGCATCAGGTAATTGACATTGAAGGTGCGGGTACGGACTCCGGAAGGAAATATCTGATAGATAGGGCCTTTTTTCTGAACACCGTAACCATAGAGGCCGGAAAGCGCATCCAGCACTTCCGGCAGGGTTACCTGGCGCAGATTCAGGCTGATGGTGCCGTCCACCTCCGGATGCACGGCAATACTGATATCCTGCTCGGCGCCGAGGGCGGTAAAGAACACCCGGGCATCCACCTCGCTGGCGGCAATATCAAAACGCCGCTGCCGAGCCGAGGCCGCCGACGGCACCTGACGCGCGGGGCCGGCCAGCAGCTCCCGTTCTACCGCTGCCGGCACAGGATCCGGTCGAAAGGCCATCGCCTCCTCCAGGACGGACTTGGGCAGGGAGCCGTCCGGGGCGCTGACACAGGCCGCCAGCAATGTACTCAACAATACAACAACAGGCTGTCTTGGCACCAAAATCATGGCATATCCTGTTCGGTCAATGAAGAAAAAAGCCTGAGTTCAAGCGACTCCCCCTGAGCGTCCAACTTAACCTGCCGCCGGCCGATATTCACCAGCCGGTAGTTGCCGACCTTATCACCCAGCCGGTAGTACCGGCCATCGATAATGGCACTGGCGGTGCCTCCCCCGTGCAACACCGCCTGCAGGCTGTACGCGGGCTGCGTCACCGCGGCCGTGACGGGTGTTGGCGAGGCATCAGACGCCTCCGCCAGGGGGCGGGTGGGATCCTGGAATACCGGTGTTGTACTCAGCATCAGCCACAGCAGGGGATTAACCACGCAACAACTCCTTATGATCACTCAGGGTGAAAAAATCCAGCCGAATCAGTGCATCCGGGTACCGCTCCAGTTCAAAATCCAGGTCCTGCCAGTACAGTTTGCCTTGCAACGACTCCAGCCGGCGCACATAGTCCAGCAGCTGGCGGTAGCTGCCCCTGAGCTGCAGACTGATCCCGTGCCGGTACAGGGTACCGCCGGCAGGGGTGGCCATGGCCTGCGCCGGCCGGTTCTGCAGCTGTACCAGCTGCAAGCCGTTTTCCCGGGCCAGTATATCCAGCAGCAATTGGGCCATCTGCTCCGGCCCCACCAGGCTTTGCAGGCGGCCCTGCACTTTATCATCAAGGCGGTCCAGGCGCTGCCTGAGCTGCTCAATTTGCTGCCGCTGCTCCGCCCGGGACAGGGTGGCAATCATGTCATTGAGTTCGTCACTGCTTTTCTTACGTTCTGCCAGGGTCCGGTACAGCTGTGTTTCATCGGCAAGCAGTTGCTGTTGCCGGACCAGAACCGTGGCTTCAAATACCAGCAGCCCCACCCAGGCCAACAGGGCCCAGCCGGCACTCAGCAGCAACCAGCGCTCACGAGGGCCGCGGGCCATAAACAGACGCCGTAATACGCTCAGGGAGAGGCCCTTCATTTGCTTGCCTGTCGATCGCTGTGCAGGGTAAAGAACAAGGTGTCCCCCTGGCCCTGACGGATTTCCAGCCGACCAAAGTCGCGCCCGTGCAGGGAGTCGGTTTGTCTAAAGCCCAGGATCCAGGCGGGCACCGCCTGGGCGTGCCGGGCGGCACCCTTCAGGGTCATGGCCTCGCCCGACAGCGTTAGCCCCTGCAGGGACACATCCCGCCATGGTACCGAGGCCAGGTCGGTTAGTACCGACCCATAAGACGCCAGGTTATCGCTGCTAAGCAACGCCAACATTTGCTGTTGCTCCCGCACATGCTGCATCAATCGCTCAAGCTCCCCTTCATCCTGACTACGTGTCAGCTTCCTGACCTCCTGCTGTAAACGTTCGAGATCAGCTTGTGCTTCATCGGCTTGAGCCTGCAAGCGGCGATTTTCCTCCCCCTGCCGGAGATTTTCCCATCCGCTGATAGTAAAGACCAGCGACCAACCCAACAGGATCAGCAAGACCCCTGCCAGCCCCCACGCCGGGGTTGGCCAGCTTGAATCGGGCTTCAGCGCGGCCTGATAAAACTCAATCCGTTTTTTCATCGTTCTCCCGCTGCAATATGCCCAGTGCCGGCAAGGCCTGGGGAGGCAGCTCGCCTGCGGTCAAGGAGCGGGTCTGCATATTAAAGACCCGGACTATCGACTGCTGCAGGGCCGGTGTCACCCATTCCGGCATGGCCAGATACCAGTGCTCCGGGGGCGCCAGTTTCAGCTGGCCGGTGGCATAGTCGATGCTACGCTGCAGCTCCAGCAGCAGGTTGTCGACATTGAACGCCTCGGCGGAAGCCGACTCATCATCCAGCGACTGGAAACCACGGATAATACGCGAAAACTGCCATTGCTGCTGATGAATAAAGAGCAGGGTCAGTTCCTGGCCCGGGGCCTTGTACAGCACCAGACCATGGTTCTCCATTGGCAGCAGGTTGGCCATGGCCAGTTCGTCTACCCCTATGGTGATCACCTTGCACAAGGGGCTAATGGCCTGTACCAGGCCGGCCAGCCGATCCCGGGGGCTGTAATAGACGGCGATCTTCGCTTCCCCCTGGGGTGAGGGCGGCAGATCGATATAGTCAAACAACAGGTTGTCGACCGGCTCATTGACCAGGTCGCGCACGCACCAGGGCAAGGCCTGGGGCAGCTCCTCATCCGGCAGCTTGGGTTTGGGCAACTGCAGTTGCTGATACCAGCCGCGTCCCAATGCCAGTTGAATCCCCCGCCCCTGCCACTGTTGCTCCTCGATAAACGACACCAGCGCGGCCTCGGCCGTCTCATGTCGGGCTATCGGCCTTAGGCACACCCGGTTCTGATCCCGCTCGTCGATTGCCAGGATGTTTTCCTGGGTCAGGTACATCCCCAGCCTGGCGATGGGCTTGGTCTTGTTGAACCCCTTGAATCTCAGTCGCATCTGGCCCGTACCACAAACAGAAAGGCGCAGTATAAACAGATAAAAATGTTTTATAAACGGACAGTAAAGGCGATTTCATAAAGCAAGCATCCGGATATCGGCAGAGAACAGCGTCGACCATCCTCCCCTTCCCGTTATTTTGCCCCTATCGATTAGATGAAGGTCAGGGTGAGATAGACGACCAGGGGAATGGTGAATACCGACATGGCATTGCCCAACAGGACAATGCTGGCCATCTTGTCGGGTTGGCAGCGGAACTGCTCGCAGAGCAGGTAATTCAACACCGCCGGCGGTAACATCACCGACAATGCCAGCAAACGTAACCAGTCGTCGGTCAGGGGCAGCCACCAGGCCAACAACAGCAGCGTCGCCGCCCCCACCAACAGGTAACTTATGTTTACCCTGAAGGCCAGCCCCAGGTTACCCATTTCTCCCTCGGAAAGGCGCACGCCCAGGGCAAACAGCATCAGCGGCACCGCCATCTGGCCCAGCAGCTCGGCCGAGGTAATGATAAATTCGGGCAGCAGGGCGGGATAATCCGCCAGTCCCATGCCCAGCGCCGCCGCCCAGACAATGGGGTTTTTCAGCCACTGCCAGGGGCCCGCTTCCCGGGACAGGATAAACAGCCCGAGGGAAAAGTGGACCAGGTTCGAGAGCACGAACAATATCACTATGGCCCCCAGTTGCTCGGCGCCATAGGCCAGCATCATCAGTGGAATGCCGATATTGCCGGTATTCCGGAACATGCCGGCCAGCACCAGGGTCCGTCGCTCCAGGCCCTTGAAGCTGAACAGGCTCAAAAGCACCCCAGGCAACAGGATGATCAGCACCCCGGCCACCATCAAGGGCCAGCTGCCAGACAGCGAGACCGGGTTGTTGATCAGTGCGGAAAATACCAGGGCCGGACAAAAGACGGCGACATTGGCGAGATTGACAAACCCCATGTCGGCGCGAGCCTGACGACGGCCAAACACAAAGCCCACCGCCACTACGGCAAACACGGGCACCACAATATTAAGCAAGGTCAGTAACATAAGGATGGCCGGCGACAAAAGCCCGCAGTATGGCCTGCCTGACAAAAGCTGTAAACATGGTACCCGACCCAGTAACGATTTGCCTACGGCTCTTCCGGCGCGCTCGGGGCCACCTCGGTCAGGGAATGGGGGGCCGACTTGATATGCAGATCTCGCTGGGGATAGGGAATGGTAATACCGGCCTGTTTGAAGGCACGCCAGATGGCCAGGTTGATTTGGGAGCGGATATTGCCGACGCCGGCTTCCGGATCCCGAATCCAGATCCGCAGTTCCAGATCAATACCGCTTTCACCAAAGCCGCGCAGCTGGACCGTGGACTCGGGATAGGCCAGCACCCGGGGAGAGGTCTGAATCGTCTCCAGCATCAGGGCCATGGCCTGTTCCGGATCATCATCGTAGCTAACCTGTACCGGAATGCTGATCCGCACATAGGGATCGGTATAGCTCCAGTTAATCACTTCCGAGATGATCAGGTTTTCATTGGGGATCAGGGTTTCCACCCCGGCCCGGCTCTTGACCACCACATAGCGGGCGCGCAGTTCCTCGACCCGGCCAAACTGCCCCCCAACCGTGATCACATCGCCGGGCTTAATGGATCTGTCCAACACCAGGATAAAACCACTGATGAAATTGCTGGCGATACGCTGCAGACCGAACCCGATCCCCACACCCAGGGCACCGCCGAACACCGCCAGGGCGGTAAGATCTATGCCCACCGCGTCGATGGCGAGCAAAAATGCCAGGGTGATCAGGAAGAACTTGCTGAATTTGGCAAAGGCAACCTGCATCGAGGGTGCCATATAGGCCGACAGCTTCATCCGTCGTTCCAGTAATCCGGAAATCCAGAACGCCAGGGTCAACAACAGGGCCACCAATACCACCAGTTTGATGGTCGACAGCAGGGAGATACGGGTCCTGCCCATGTCGAAGGCCACCGCATCCAGGGTTTCAGTTACCGCCGGCAGCCAGCCCAGCAGATGCAGGGCCACCACCAGCCAGATGCCGGTAGAGACGATATTTTCCCAGGCCAGCAGCATGGGCGTGGGCGGAAATCCCTTGCGCAGCAGGTAGACCAGGATACGAATGAGCACCAGGGAAAGCAGCAAGGGCACCACAATGTCGATAAGCACTACCGGCAATGCCAGCAACATCAAGGCCCCCTTGCCGAGCAGCCCCCACAGCAACATGGACAGGGGAAACACCACCTTCTGAACGGTCCGTCGAGTAACATGACGCAGGCCCGAGGCCGGCGTGCCTTCATCCAGGTGCAGCAGCCGGCTGGCAAGGCGATTGACCGCCAGGCCCCCCAGGGCCGCCAGCAGCAAGACGATCAACTGATAGAGGACGGTAGCGGAAAGGATCTGTTCAAACCAGAGAGGCAGGTGTTCAAGCAGCTGGGCGAGCTTTTCTTCCATGATGACTCCATATTCGTATCACTAAACTCTATGCCATCCGCTGTTTCCCTGCCACAGCAAGCCCCAAACCCGGCGCCTGATCGTTAACCCCTGCCAACTGGCATCGCGGCGGGGTCGCCCCTCCTACAGCAAACCCAATCCCCGGCAATTGACCCTGTGGGAGGCGCGACCTCGCGGCGAGTTGACCGAAGGCCATCAACATTGTCACCGGTTTCAGGCAGATGGGAAAGCGGGGCCATATGGATCAGGTCATTTAATATCCTGCGGATATTATCGCGCCGGGGTCGACGCTCCTACAGAAGTCGCTCTCACAAACAGACAAGGTCCTTCCATAAAAGAAGAGGGCCTCTGGTAAGAGGCCCTCGTATCGCGATCAGTAGCGGCTGATTGACAGTCCCTGCGGATCTATGTCCGGCTGTCTGCCGCTGATCAAATCCGCGATCAGCTTGCCCGAGCCCGGGCCCATGGTCCAGCCCAGGGTACCGTGGCCGGTGTTCAGCCAGAGGTTTTTGAGACGGGTGCCGCCGATAATGGGCGTCCCATCGGGGGTCATGGGCCGGAAGCCGGTCCAGAAACTGGCCTCTTCGATATTGCCGCCCTCGGGGAACAGGCTCCTCACGGAATGGGCAATGGTCTCGCGCCGGGCCGGTGTCAGATCACGGTTGAAGTCGGCCAGCTCTGCGGTACCGGCCGCACGGATCCGCTTGTCGAAGCGGGTAATGGCCACCTTGAAGGTTTCATCCATCACGGTGGACTGGGGAGCGTCCGCATCTTCCTTCACGTCTATGGTCAGCGAATAGCCCTTGACCGGATAGATCGGCAGGCGGATCCCGACGGAATTGAGCAGGAATGGAGAATAACTGCCCAGGCAGACCAACACCTGATCGGCGGTTTCCAGCCCCTTGTCGGTCTGTACCCCGCTGATCCGCTCGCCGTCGCGCACCAGGCCCTTGATATCGGTGTTGAACTTGAAGGTAACGCCCTGCTCGATACATTTCTTCACCAGTCCCTTGGTAAAGAGGTTGCAGTCACCGGTTTGATCTGCGGAAAAGTGCAGGCCGCCTACCAGCTTGTCTTTTACCCGGGCCAGTGCCGGCTCACGGGCAATGCACTCTTCGACATTAAGCATGGCATGGGGCACTTTGAAATCCTGCAGCACCTTGATGTCCTTGGCGGCATCATCTACCTGCTTCTGGGTGCGGAAGACCTGCAACAGGCCCTGCTTGCGGCCTTCAAAGGACAAATTCAGCTCATCCTGCAGGGCGTTGACACACTGCCGGCTATACTCGGATACCCGCACCATGCGAGACTTGTTGATGCCGTAGGATTTTTCGTTGCAGTTGGCCAGCATCGACAGCATAAACTGCCACTGCATCGGATTCAGGCTCGGACGCACCTTGAGCGGGGCGTGCTCCTGAAATATCCACTTGATGGCCTTGGCCGGAATACCGGGGCCGGCCCAGGGAGACGACATACCAAACGACAGCTGTCCGGCATTGGCAAAGCTGGTCTCTTCGGCCGCTTCAGGCTGCCGATCCAGCACCACGACCTCATGACCCTGCTGGGACAAATACCAGGCACTGGTTACACCGACAACCCCACTACCCAAGACCAAAACTTTCATAACACTTCCCTATAAAGATGCGAACACACCGACAATATCATCTAAAAAAAGAAGGAAATCCAGAGCAAAAGCATAGCCTCAACAGAGCGTGTCTGGCCAGCCTGAGCGCTAGCCCTGACAACGCTGTATGTTCCGCTGAAGCGCCAATATTTACAGGATGAAAGTTTGGATTATTTTTGTAAAACTGGAATTATATTCTACATTAATAAAAATTGTGATTGAGTTGGCAAAGTGAAAAAATCATTCTTCAACAGACTCTGCTGACCAGGATAAATGGTTCAAAGCCTGGGCGGCCTGCTCCCGGGTTTTGGCAAAGACGCGGGTCAGCTCCTCTATTGCTCCCCGTGACAAGGAAGCCCCTTGCCGCCCTTCGGCCATCAGCGTGTCCGCCAGGGTGGCCAGTGGCTCGGCATGAATATTGGCAGCGACCACCGCCAGCCGATGCAGTACCCGGCCTGCTTCCGGGCCGTCTCCATTGGCCAATGCCGCCTGCAATTCCCACACATCATCCTGATGCTCGTCGAGGAACAGCCTGAGCAACAGTGCAAATGCATGACGGTCCCGCTCAAGCCGGCTGCGGACCTGCTCCAGGGCCAGGTAGTCGCCTTCCCCGCCATGAGCATCACTATCCCGCAGGCCACCGTTATCGGCCTCCGGAGCGGCCTGGGCCTCACTTTGCCCAGGGCCCAAACCGACCTGGAGCAACGCCTGATACAATTCGATGCGATTGACCGGCTTGGTAACATAGCCATTCATGCCCGCTTCCAGGCTGGTTTCCCTGTCGCCGCGCATGGCGCTGGCGGTCAGAGCGATAATGGGAACCCGGTGGTTAACCCCGAGCTTGCGGATTTGGCGGGTGGCCTGGAGGCCATCGAGGATCGGCATCTGCAAATCCATCAAGATGGCGTCAAAGGTTTTTTTAGACACCATGTCTATCGCCTGCTGGCCATGATTGGCCAGGGTCACCGTCACCCCCACTTTAGCCAGAAACTCGACAATCAGTTGCTGGTTCACCCTGTTGTCTTCTGCCAGCAAAAGATGACACCCCATCAACCGCTTACGGTAATACCAGGTATCGTCTGTATTGGCCGATAACAGCGCCATGGCCTCGGGCCGGGGATTGAGTACCTTGCTCAGGCAGGCCAACAGACTTTTTTCGGTGACCGGTTTGGACAGAAAGTGGCGGATCCCCAGGCTGTCCATCTGCCCTGCTGGCCGCTCCCGGCCAAAGGCACTGGTGATCACGATATCAAGCCGCGCCAGATGGTGCTGCCGAGTTATGAAACTGGCCAGCTCCATGCCGTTATCGTGCCCCAGGCGGCAATCGATCAGAACCAGCCGCAACTCGCTCCCCCGCTGCTGGATGATCTCCCTCGCCGACATGCTGTCCCTCGCCGTATAGAGCACAAAGCCGGCTTCCCTAATGATGCGGCCCATGATCTCAAGTACCAGCTCATTATCATCAACCAACAATATTTTCTGGCCGGGAATAAAGACAGGCTTGTGGTCTTGATGGGCACCGGCAGCGGCCTCACGCAGGGGCAACACCACCTTGAAGGTCGACCCCAACCCGGGCTGACTCTGTACCGAAATGGTGCCCCGCATCAATTGCACCAGGTGCCGGCTGATGTTGAGCCCCAAACCACTGCCGCCATATTTACGGGTGGTGCTGGCGTCCAGTTGAGTAAAGGGTTTGAACAGGCTGACCAACTTTTCGGGCATAATGCCGATGCCGGTGTCTTTCACTTCAAAACACAATTGCTGGCTGTTTTCAGGGTTGAGATAAACAGCCAGCACCACTTCGCCTCGCTCGGTAAACTTGACCGCATTGCTGACCAGGTTGACCAGTACCTGCCCGAGCCGAAGGGGATCGCCCTGCAAATATTCGGGCACTTCCGGGGACTTGTTGATGATCACCTCCAGCTGTTTTTGCTCCGACATATCGGCAAACAGGCCCGATAGGGTGTCCAGTTGCTGGTTCAGATCAAAGGCAATATCCTCTAGCTCCAGCTTGCCCGACTCCACCTTGGTCAGATCGAGGATATCGTTGATCAATAGCAGCAGGTTATCGGAGGAAGTGCGGATCTTCTTGATATATTCGGCCTGCTGGGCAGTGAGAGGGGTCTGCTGTAACAAGGAGCTGAAACCGATAATGGCATTCATTGGCGTGCGGATCTCATGACTCATATTGGCCAGAAAGTCGGTTTTCGCCCGCGCCAGGGCCATGGACGCCTGATTGGTTTGCGTTAACTGCTTGTTGCGCACATGCAACCACGCCATGCCGGCACTAAAGATCACGCCCAATATCAGCGCCAGGTTGAGCAACAGACGCTCCTTGGTACGTTTCAGCTGGGCCTCCCAGCTATTTTTTAACTGCAGCAGTCCGGTGGCGTCGTCATCCCCCAGCCGCCGGCGCAAGTCGATGATGCGCCTCAGGCTCTGACGATACAGTTGGTGCCCATACAGCAGATCACTCAGCCGTTCTTCAGCCCCGCCAGCCAGGGATTGGGCGACATTGGCCAGATGATCGACATAGGCCGGATGGGAGGCATGCAGATAGAGTTCACTGAGTTCGGACAAGCGGCCAATGCGGGCAGCTTGCTCCGGGCCGACCGTCTCCAGCTGCTCGGCATGTCGATGAAACACGTTCAGGGCATAATGCAGGCGCAACTCTTCTTCCTGCAACCGGCTCAGTGCTGACAGATAGTTGTGCAGCTCGGCCATCACCGGCTGCAACGCCGGCTCCTTGATCCGACGCCCTTCAAGATAGTCATTAAAATGGCCTAGGCTCAGCAACAGGTCTTGGATCTTGCCCTCCAGACTGATGCCATTTCCCGCATCCAGCATAATGATGTCTTGATGCACCTGGTGCAGGTCATTGACCAGGGGAGCGGCCCGGCTTGCCAGTTCACGATAATCCCGGTACTGCCGTTCCAGCCACAGGCTGTTGATGGCCAATCCAAGCAACAACAACAGGGCCGTAAGCAGGGTAATTCGAATAGACTTTGGCATTCGGAGACTCGACATTCTGACTGGCGACAACTCTGCTTATGATAATCGGGCCGGGTAACGCAAGACAAACGGCCCGTCCTGTGCCGGGAATCATCTAAACAGCGAATGCAGGTACAAGCCCCACCGTTGGCCTATTATAAGCTCATGTTCTTTCAACCAATAATAACAAGTGACTGAGCGTAGAGATGCCTACAGCTCCCCCTCAAAAAACATTCAGTATCGGCAGCAAGGGCTGGATATTGCTGGCCGACATCTGTTTATTCGCCATCCTGCTGGTCGCCCTGCCCTTCGAGCCCGATGTCAACAAGGGTTTGAGCCTGTTGATCTGTATTGCCGCATTATGGCTGACCGAGGCGATACATATCACCATTACCGCGCTGATGGTCTCCCTGTTGGCTGCGGTGATGGGCATATTGGACACCGGGACCGCCCTCAGCAACTTTGCCAACCCCATTATCTTCCTGTTCCTGGGGGGCTTTGCCCTGGCCGCGGCCATGCACAGCCAGGGATTGGACAAGCTGATCGCCAACCGCATCCTGCAGCTGGCCAATGCCATCGCCTTCGGCAGCGGCCTGATCCGTCAGGGCCAGATGATGAGGGCCGGCGTTGTCCTCAACCTGGCCTGTATCGTCGTGCTGGTTTGCTACTTCTATTGCTTGGGCTGATTATCCTGCTCCTGTACCAATCCGCCCGCTGCGCCATTCACCAGACGCTCGGCCAGCCGTAAACCCGATGTGGCAACACGCAGCCATTGGGCGTCCGGAGTGACTGCGGACATGTGCCCCGCTTGCATAGATATAACGGCTCGGCTGTCGCTCTGAGCGACACCGGGTATCCTATACTCGATTGGGGGGATGAAAGGAAAGTCGGAACAGTTCAAAGATTTCAAGCTGGAGGTCAGCATGAAAAGCAAATTAATCATCCCGTGTGTTTGTCTTGGCTTATTTGGGAGCGGTTCAGTACTGGCCGCTGACAAAGAGGCGATGATAACCAGCGCGGAAAGCGCAGGTCCCGTCGCCGTGACAGCGAACGCAACCATCAAGGCTCCAGATGGAACAGTCCTGCGAGAGGGAACGAACAGCTACACCTGTTATCCTCAACAAGAAACCATCGGCCCTATGTGTAATGAGGCCGTCTGGGACGCCCTCATCAATGCAATGCTGAACAAGAAGGATTTTCAGCCCAATACACTCAGCGTGTCCTACATGCTGGCCGGTGAAGGCAGCGCCCTCGGCGTCAGTAACAGCGATCCCTATGCCACCGACCCCGACAAAAGTGACGACTGGGTGAAGGAAGGACCCCACCTGATGATCGTTGTTCCCGATCGGGCAATGCTTGAGGGGTTGTCAACAGACCCGAACGACCCAGTTTACGTCATGTGGAAAGATACCCCATATGCGCACATCATGGTCAAGGTGGCGGCCGATAAATAAGTCGTCGCATACTAACTAATAAAAAAGCCGCTGTAGTGACAGCGGCTTTTTTATTGTGGCGCATCCTTGCGATGTATTACCGTTGCCAGAACGGCTTGCTGATTTCCCGATAACGGTCCGACTCGTGCAGACCAATGTCTTTTAACAGATAGGCAGGCAATTCCGCCAGTTCACGACGGCTGCGGTTGCGTTGCAGCCAGGTATTAATTTTGGCCAGGACACCGGCTTTGTTCTGCTGCCGGCGAGATGTGTGAGTAAAGGTAACGGTTTGCTGAAGAGTCTGGTTCATGATGCGCCTCCGGTTAATTTCACGGCAAGAATACTGCCGGCCAGGGCGGGTCTCAAGCTACCTTTATTGTGAAACATAATTAGTTTTTCTAATGCTAAAACAAGAAACAACAAAACCCAACCCACTGTAAAAAATGAAGTTATTAAATATTAACAAGAAGAAGCAAACCCTTTAACATTTAACCAAAACTAATATATGAATTATCATTCATTTGGGGTGCCAAACCATTCTCCCTAACGTTTCTTTCCTCCCGTCCACTGCCGGCTACACTATTGTTAATTAAAATCATTGTGCCCGAGGGATCATTATGAGTCGTGAACAATGGGGTTCCCGCGCCGGCTTTATCCTGGCCGCAGTGGGGTCGGCCGTGGGGCTGGGCAATATTTGGCGCTTTCCTTACATGACCTATGAAAACGGCGGTGGGGCTTTCTTTATTCCTTATTTGTTTGCCCTGCTGACCGCCGGTATCCCCTTTATGATACTGGAATTTTCCCTCGGCCATAAATACCGCTCCGGGGCCCCCAGGACACTGGCCAGCCTCAACCGCCGCTTCGAGTGGCTGGGCTGGTTCCAGGTGATGATCTCGGCCGTGATTGCCTGTTACTACGTGGTGGTGATCGCCTGGGCTATTTCCTATTGCTATTTTTCCTTCACCCAGGCCTGGGGGGAGGACAGCAATGCTTTCTTTTTCGATACCTTCCTGGGCCTGACCGGTGATAATTCCCCCTCCAGCCTCGGCGGCCTGCGCGTCCACCTGCTAATCCCTCTGTGTCTTGCCTGGGCGACCACCTACATCGCCACCTACCGGGGTGTACAGGGCGGCATCGAAAAAATAAACAAGGTCCTCATGCCCCTGTTGTTCCTGCTGGTGCTGTACCTGATTGCCCGCATTGCTTTCCTGCCCGGTGCCCTCGACGGCATCAACTGGATGTTCGCCCCCGACTTCAGCAAGATATGGGATCCCAAGGTGTGGTCCGCCGCCTATGGTCAGATTTTTTTCACCCTTAGCGTCGGCTTTGCCATCATGATGTCTTATGCCAGCTTCCTGCCGGAAAAATCCGATATCAACAATAACGCCTTCATGACGGTATTGATGAACTGCGGCTTCTCCATGCTGGCCGGCATCATGGTGTTCGGCGCCCTCGGCTACATGGCCCATGCCCAGAACACCGAGCTGACGGAGGTGGTCAGCTCCGGCGTCGGCCTGGCATTTGTCACCCTGCCGACCGCCATCAGCCTGTTGCCGGCACCGGGCATCATGGGCCCGTTGTTCTTCCTGGCCCTGGTCTTTGCCGGCATCAGCTCACATATTTCGATAGCCCAGGCGGTCATTACCGGATTGATGGACAAGCGGGGCTGGAACCGCCACCGCACCTCGACCCTGTTCTGTGCCCTTGGGTTTGTGATCAGCCTGTTGTTTATTACCCGGGGCGGCCTGCTGCTGCTGGACCTGGTCGATTACTTTATCAACAATGTCGCCCTGCTCGGCGCCTGCCTGCTGGAACTGCTGCTGGCAGGCTGGCTGTGCCGGCTGACCGATTTCCAGCATCATGCCAATCAGCTCTCGGAATTCAAAATCGGCAACTGGTGGCTGTTCTGTATCCGTTTTGTGTCGGTCGGTATCCTGCTGATCCTGCTGTTCAACAATATCCTGGGCGCCTTCAGGGAAAATTACGGCGGCTACAGCAACCATGAGATCTATTTCATCGGTTGGGGCTTGATCGGCATCATGCTGCTCCTTGCCCTGTCGATCAACGCCGCCAGCAGGCAGGAGTCACGCTTATGACCACGGGCGCCATCATCATGATGATCATCGGCCTGGGGATTACCTGGGGCGGGGCCGCCATCTGCCTGGCCGTGGCCATCAGGGCCAGGAAAGGCAAATAGTCCCGGTTGGTTCCGGGCTGCGGCCCGGGACTCATTCTGGCACTAATTTGAGCCTCTTTCCTCCGCGCCCCCTTGCCCGCCTTTCTCTTCGCTGTTACATTGAGGGTCAACCTATGTATGTTGGCATAATATATGTTTACACTCGCCGCCCGCCTGCGCGCTACCCTGGAACAACTGGAATCTACCCTCAACACCCTGACCCAGCTGCTAGGCCAACCTGGCACCCACGTCCTGCAGGCCGCCTGCTATCCTCTGCCCGATGTGCCGGCCGGCAAGGAGCACGATCCCATCGAGCAGATCAGCGTCTCTCGCCTAACCGATAACGCCGCCCTGGCCGCCGCCTTGCAATCCTATCGTCAATGGCACATGCGCACCGACTGCTCGAGCAAGGCCAGTTTCCGGCTACCCGGTTATCTGGTGCTCCCTACCGATGCCCGGCAAGCGCTGTCCCCCCTGGTCGAACAGATAAACCAGCTCAAGCAACAGTTTCGCAGTCAGGTGCAGGAGGCCGAGGGCCGGGATAAAAAATTCACCCTGGTGCACGACACCTTTCCCGGGCTGATCACCCTGCAGGTTTATCGCCAGCTGGTGCTGCTGCCCCGCCCCGTGTCCCGGTTGGGTTTTACCTGGGCCAACAAGCAGATCATCCGCAAGATAGACAAAGACGAACTGGTCGGTCAGCTCAATGCCGCCAAGGCCAGTCCGCCGGCGCTGACCGATCCGCTCACCTGGCAGCAATGCATCGACCGGGAAATTTATGATGTAAAACGGCTGCCGGCCGGGGTAGAGCTGCGGCTGCGGCGACCGGTCAAGACCCATCCCATGGTCAATGTACGCTGGGCCGAAGAAATCAGCCCCCGCCAACAGCAGGTAAAGGCCCACCTGCCGCTCCTGCTATGCCAGGATACTCTGCCGGCCGTAACCCCATTGGGCGATTACCCACCGGCCAAAACCCGGCAACGCCGGCCACAGCGTATTGCCGATGAGCCGCTGATCCCCCGTCTGCATATTTATCCCTATTATCCCTGAGAGACCGAAACTCCTTTTGCCTGAACACCGTTACCATGGTTAAATTGGTTTCAATTGTTACTTTTGGATAAACTGCATGGGCCTCCCTTTTTCCCTGTTGTTGCTGCTGGCCAGCCTGGCCGGCCTGACCCCCCTGGCCATCGACATGTACCTGCCGAGCCTGCCCACCATAGCGCAGGATCTGGGCGTACCCATCTCCCAGGCTCAATTGACCATCAGCGTATTCCTGGCGGGGTTTGCCCTCGGCCAGCTGTTTTACGGGCCTCTGGCCGACAGCCTGGGTCGCAAGCCGGTGATGCTGCTGGGCACCGCGATTTTCAGCCTGGCCAGCCTGGGCTGCGCCTTTGCCGACAGCATAGAAACCCTGATGGCCTTTCGTCTGCTGCAGGCGGTGGGTGGCGCAGCCAGCTCGGTAGTGCTCAATGCCCTGTTGCGGGATATGTTCGACCGGGACCAATTCGCCCGGGTAATGTCGCTGGTGATGCTGGTGATGACCCTGGCGCCCCTGCTCGCCCCCCTGGTGGGTGGCTACCTGCTGCTGATCGCCCACTGGCACAGTATTTTTATTCTGTTGGCGGTGATCGGGGTACTGGTCAGCCTGGCACTGGCCGTCAAGATCCCCGAGACCATGAAGCCCGAACACCGGCAACCCTTCCACCTACTGCCCATTCTGCGCAATTACGGCAAGGTGCTGCGGCACAGGGCGGCGCTGGGCTATATGCTGTGCGGTGCCCTGACCACCGCCTCCATGTTCGCCTTTATTTCCGGCTCGCCCCTGGTCTATATCGAAATCTTCGGGGTGCCGCCCCAGCATTACGGCTTGTTGTTCGGCCTGAATATCGTGCTGATGATGCTGCTCACCTTTGGCAACAGCCGCCTGGTCCGCCACCTGGGCAGTGATCGCCTGCTGCAGCTCGGGCTGACCGTTTCGGCCCTCGCCGCCGGCCTGCTGCTGGTCAACGCCATCGGCGGGTACGGCGGCCTGTGGGGCATAGTGGTGCCGGTGATGATCGTCATCGCCCAGATAAGCCTGGTCGGCGCCAACGCCATGGCCGGCCTGCTCGGCCACTTCCCCCAGTCTGCCGGCACGGCCTCGGCGCTGGCGGGCACCCTGCGCTTCGGCATGGGGGCGGTGGCCGCCTTCGCGGTGAATAGCAGCCCGATCCTCTCCCCCGTACCGATGACCGCTGTGATGGCACTCTGCACCAGCCTGGCCCTGCTCGGCTACTGGCTGCTGGTGCGCCCTTCCCTGACCAGGGTTGCACCAGCCTAACTCAGGGAGGTGCGCCCATCCCCGATTTGGCAAACTGCTCCAACAGCCAGTCTTTCAGGGTATTGGCCACCCGGCTGAGACGATGCCGCCTGGGATGAACCAGGTAGTAGCTTTTATCCAGGGGCAGCCACAGTCCGAAGGGCTCTATCAATTCCCCTCGCTGCAGTTCTTCCTGCACCAGCAGGTGGTTGCTGAGCACCACACCCTGGCCCCGCTTGGCCGCATCGATCGCCAGCAGGGTCTGATCGAAATACAGGGCGGGCATCCGCTTTATCGCCTCCGGATCCAGGCCGGTAAAGCGGGTCAGCCAGTCATTCCAGAAGGGATAGGTCGTGGCCACTATCAGGGTGGCCTGGCCAAGCTGATCCGGATGCCGCAGAGCCAGGGCGTCACCATAGGCGGGGGCGCAGAACAAGCGAACTTGGTCATCGAAGACTTCATGCACCTCGAGTGACGGATCGCGGCCGTCAAAATGCCGTATCGCCAGATCAACTGCCTCCCGCTGAAAATCAACCGTATGATTGGAGGCATTGATATGGACCTCGATGTCGGGATGTCGACTCACGAAATCCCCCAGGCGAGGACCCAGCCATTTGGCCGCCAGGGTTTGCGACAACGACAGCGACACCGAATTCGATGAGCGTTCCCGACAGGCCTCGCTGGCGGTGCTGATCTGCTCCAGCGCCGGCGCAATGCGACTGAAGTACCCCATGCCCCGCTCGGTCACCTGCAGCTGGCGCACCTGCCGGACAAACAGCGGGTACCCCAGCCAGTGTTCCAGTTTTTGCACCTGCTGCGAGACCGCGCCCGGGGTCAGGTGCAGCTCTTCGGCGGCCTGCTTGAAACTGGCATGGCGAACCGCGGCCTCGAAGGCCACCAGGGCCCGCAGCGGCGGCATGGGCTTATGCATCAGGATTTTCCCGCCAACAGGGCTTGAAACCAGGATGAATATGCCATTCATCACCTCATCATGAAATAGATTATCTATTTTATACGGCAGATTAAATCGTTTGTCGTGCCAATTCAAATCACCAAAATTAAGCGATATCGAATCGGGATGACAGATGGGAGCACGACATGAAATATCTGCCTGTTACGGCCTTTTTGGCCCTGGGGGTGATCTGGGGAAGCAACTTCGTATATATGAAGCTGGCGGCCGAGCTGATCTCGCCTGCCCAGATCGTGCTGCTGAGGGTCGCTTCCGGATTCTTGCCCCTCGCCATATATGCCTACTTCCAGGGAGCATTGAAACTCGCCCACCTGAAACATACCGGTCACTTTGTGGTCATGTCTCTGCTGGCGACGGTGATCTACTATTATGGCTTTGCCAAAGGGACCTCGCTGCTGCCCTCCGGCGTGGCCGGCGCCCTCAGCGGCGCCATTCCCATTTTTGCCCTGTTGATAAGCATGCTCCTGCCTTCCGGAGAGGCGGTATCCATCAAACGGCTGCTGGGTCTGGCGGCCGGGCTTTCGGGGGTGATCCTGATTGCCCGCCCCTTCTCGGGCGAGGCGGCCGCCACCAATGTCGAAGGCGTTATCTATATGGTCTCGGGCTCGTTAAGCGTCGGCGCTTCTTTCATTTATGCCAGGAAATACATAGTGCCCCTGAACATATCCAGCGCGGCGCTGACCACTTACCAGCTCGGATTGAGCCTGATCATCCTGTGCATCATCACCGACTACAGCGGCATGGCAAGCATCAATGCTGATCTGCACGCGGCGGCCGGC
The DNA here is from genome assembly GCF_003075035.1 of Zobellella maritima. Classification (GTDB taxonomy): domain Bacteria; phylum Pseudomonadota; class Gammaproteobacteria; order Enterobacterales; family Aeromonadaceae; genus Oceanimonas; species Oceanimonas maritima. The sequence goes on from NZ_QCZE01000001.1 coordinate 1,215,981, forward strand.
GTCTTCCTGGGCCTGGGCCTGCTGGGGACGGGCCTCGCCTACCTCATCTACTACTACCTGATAGCGCAATGGGGCGCCGTCTCCGCCTCCTCGGTGACCTATATCCCCCCCGTGGTCGCGCTCCTGATCGGCTCGATCCTGATGGGTGAAGATATCGGCGCCATTGAATATGTGGCGACAGGCCTGATAGTTATCGCCGTCATGCTTATCAATCAGAAGACCCACAACACAGTGACCCGACCCATGCCCAGCAAACAACTCACACCGGAGGAACAATAATGTCCCGGCTATTTTCTGCCTTAACCATAAAAGACGTCACCTTCAGAAACCGCATCGGGGTTTCTGCCATGTGCCAGTACAGTTCAGTCGAGGGTGTCGCGGGCGATTGGCACCTGGTGCACCTTGGCTCCCGGGCCGTGGGCCGTGGGCGGTGCGGGCCTGATCATGTCGGAAGCCACCGCTGTCACCCCAGAGGGGCGTATCACTCCGGGCTGTGCCGGCATCTGGAATGATGAGCAAGTAGAGGCGCTGCTCCCCATCACCCGTTTTATCGAGCAACAGGGCGCCGTGCCCGGCATCCAGATAGCCCATGCCGGCCGCAAGGGCAGCGCCGCACGGCCCTGGGAAGGGGGGCATCACCTGCGCAATGAAGAAGGCGGTTATGACATCATGGCCCCGGGCAACGAGCCGTTCGACAGCGACGGCGTCCGCCTCTGGAAAACACCGCGCATGATGACCTTAGCCGATATTGAACAGACCCAGGCCGCCTTCGTCGCCGCCGCTGAACGATCTCTACAGGCAGGCTACAAACTGCTGGAGATCCACGCGGCCCATGGTTATTTGCTACACAGTTTTTTTACGCCGCTGGCCAATAACCGCCAGGATGAATACGGGGGCAGCCTTGAAAATAGGGCACGAATGCTGCTGGAAACCACGAAAAAAATCCGGGATGTCTGGCCGGAACATCTGCCGCTGGCGGTCCGGCTTTCGGTCGCCGACTGGGATGATCAGGGGTTGACCGTTCAGGACAACATCCAAATGGCGAAGTGGCTCAAGGAGCTGGGTGTCGACCTGATCGACTGCAGTGCGGGCGGCGCAAGCCCCGCTTCACGCAGTTCATTGGGCAGCCGTAATGCCGATCAGATAGGGTTGGCCGCCGGCATCCGGGAAGGTTCGGATATCAGGACGATGGCGGTCGGTGCCGTTACCGAAGCGGAACAGGCGGAAAAAATCATCGCCACTGGTCAGGCCGACTTGGTGCTGCTCGGTCGTGAAATGCTGCGTGACCCCTACTGGCCTTTCCATGCGGCCCAGATCCTTGGCGTGGATACCAAAACCATGATGCCGGTGCAAAATGCATTTTTTGTCGGCTGAACATCACTGAAAACATAAAAAAGGGGCCGGTTGCCTTGGCAACCGGCCCCTTTTCAGGTTAATACCCCGTCTCGCGGAGTCCCGCTTATCGGTTTAAAAGCAGCGTTTAGATAACGGCAGCGATACCTTCACAGAGGGCATCGATATTGGCCTTGGTAATACCGGCCACGCTGATGCGGCCGGAGCCGACGATATAGATACCGAATTCGTCCTTCAGGCGGGCTACCTGCTCTTTGCTCAGGCCGGAGAACGAGAACATGCCGTTCTGGCGGGCAATAAAGCTGAAATCCTGATCCACACCCAGGGCGCTCAGTTTCTCGACGAACAGGGTACGCATTTCCTGAATGCGATCGCGCATCTCGGCCAGCTCGACCAGCCAGTCCTGATACAGCTCCTCGTCTTCCGCCACCAGGGACACCACGGCGGCACCATGCGAAGGCGGGTTAGAGTAGTTGGCACGGATGATCGACTTGACCTGGCTGAAGGACGATTCGGCAGCGTCGGCGTCGGTGGCCACCAGGGTGAAGGCGCCCACCCGCTCATTGTACAGACCGAAGTTCTTGGAGAAGGAGCTGGCAATCAGCAGCTCGCTGTTGTGCTCGGCAAACACCCGCAGGCCATAGGCGTCTTCTTCGATGCCTTTGGCAAAACCCTGGTAGGCAAAGTCGAACAGCGGCAACCAGCCCTTCTCGGCAGACAGCCTGGCCAGTTGCTGCCACTGTTCGGCGGTGGGATCGATACCGGTCGGGTTGTGGCAGCAGCCGTGCAGCAACACAACGTCACCGGCCTTGGCCTGACTCAGATCGGCCAGCATGGCGTCGAAGTCCAGATCCTTGGTGGCGGCGTTGTAATAACCGTATTCTTTCACTTCCAGGCCGGCGGCGGTAAACACGGCGCGGTGGTTGGCCCAGGTCGGGTTGGAGATCCAGATGGTGTTGGTCTCGAGCTGGCGGGCGATAAACTCACCGGCAATGCGCAGCGCACCGGTACCGCCGGGCGCCTGGGCAGTGCGGGCACGAGCGGCAGCGACAACGGCAGAATCGGCACCGAACAGCAACTTCTGCACCACGCGGCCATAGGCCTCGGTGCCTTCTATGCTGAGATAGCTCTTGGTGGTCTGCTCCTGCACCAGGCGGGCTTCTGCTTTTTTCACGCAGCGCAGCACCGGGGTCTGGCCTGCTTCGTCTTTGTAGATACCCACGCCCAGGTTGATTTTGTCGGTACGGGGATCTTTGCGGAAAGCATCGGTCAGGCCCAGGATAGGATCGGCCGGTGCAGCTGTGACCTTCTCAAACATAGCGTTTTAAATTCCTTGTAAAAAATTTTAGGGGGCAGTCAGGCTCCCTCTCGAGAGCCGGCCCCTAGTTATAACATTTGCCCGGCCATTAAAAAATGGCTTTATAAACGGCGAGGGCTGGTCTTGCCCTTTATCGGGTGCCCGACAGGGTGCGCAGAGCCCTCGCCGTCATCGGGTAAATCCGCCGGTCCGGGCTACTCGGCAAGCCAGGCTTCGGCTTGCTGTGTTTGATCCGGCTCGAATGCCTTGATCTCCAACCCGGGGATCAAGGCCCCTTCCCACTGGCTGACGGTGCGCACCCAGTCTTGCTCGGCCACCACGGCGACCTTGTCAAAGCGCCTGATCATCCTGAACAATGCCGGAATACGGGAAAGCTCCACCCCAATGGCACCCAGGGTGGGCCAGTCGAAATCACCGATACGGTACAACATCCTGCCGTGCTCTACGCCACCGGTTTTTTCCACCAGCGCGTCCAGCGCGGCCTTCATCTCATCGCTGTTGAGCTTGCCACTGAATTCGATATCCAGTCGGTTGGCTCCGTTTTCCACTATGTTGAACATGCTTCCTCCCGGTATTGACCGATGGCGCAGCCCCGCCGGGCCGTGCCCTGACCCCACGCCGAGGCCGGCTGAGCCAAGCCCCGAACAGATGAATAATACGGTCAAAAATTAATCAACTCGCATACCAACCAGTATACTTGGAGAGAGAACAACTCTGTCCGCAAGGCAGCACATTGACAGTAAAGGATTGACAGAAACAGTTGTGATCTCGGGTGTGTTAACCCTGACGTCGTTGCCTTGTGCTCCCACGAGCGCGGGCACAATCCAACGATTTGAGTGCTTGGTTGATGTGTTGATGATTGATCCAGGCAAGGAGTTTCTTCATGAATACGCTCAAGAAACTTTCACTGGCCCTGTGCGTCAGCGCTTTACTGATCCCTGCCTACACGCAGGCCCAGAGTATGCAAACCCAGGAAATCGGGCCGCATCAAGGCGACCGGGAGTTCTCGCTGTCCGGTACCGGTACCAGCGATAAGGACTTCGACAACAGCAGTTTTGGCGTATCAGCCGATCTCGGCTGGTATTTATCCGACAGGACGGTAGCTGGGGTGCGCCAGAGCGTCTCCTACGCCGATATCCAGGGAGAAGACCTCTCCGATGACTTCTGGAACGGCAGTACCCGCGGCTATATCGACTATCACTTTGGCCACGGTGCGGCCCGCCCCTTCGTGGGCGCCTCACTCGGTGCCATCTATGGTAACGGTGTGGAAGAAACCGGTACCGCAGGCCTGGAGGCAGGCCTGAAATACTACGTGCTACCTTCCACCTACATACAGGCGCGTGCCGAATATCAATTCCTGTTTGACAGCGGTGATAGCGCCAGTGACAACTTTGATGACGGTGCCTGGGCCTACGTGTTCGGTATCGGCTTCAACTTCTAAATTAAATGCCCGACCGGCATTGACCAGCCTCTTACGAGGCTGGTTTTCTTTTGTTTCGGTTTTATCCTTTAAATGAAGTGTCTGGCGGGCGCCTGAAACACAGCCTGAGCCCCACCAGCGCCATGGTCAGCAATAACAGCAGGCCCAGTATCCCCAACCACCGGTTTAATACCCCGGACGGCAACCATTGCAGATAATGCACCCGATACAAGCGGTTGATAAGCCGGGTGTCGTTTCCTTCCTGACGCAGGGAGAGAGTATCCCAGTCCAGGCTGATACTTACCCCGGTACTGGTGTGGGCGCGGTTGCCGGCCAGAGCCGTAATATTGCCGTAGCGTGCCGGATTGGCCGCCATGGCATCCTGCAGCAACAGCCTGAGCTGGGTTTCATCCGGCAGCGCCGCGGGGGACTGACTGCCCGGCTGCAGGTGCCGCCACCGTCCTTGACTCTGCACCAGCAAATGCTCGCCCAGCACGGTTCTGATCAGCCGCACCTGCTGCCAGTGCGGCTCGGGGGAGATAACTGTCGCCTGCGACAATGGATAGCTTTTGACCGCCAATTGCTCATAAGCGCCCTCGTACCCGGGCTTGATAAAAAACACCAGGCCGGTCAGCGCCCAGCCGAACAAGGGCAGCAACAGCAGCAGCCCCAACAAACGGTGAAGTTGTCTTGTCTTGCGCATTCAGGTTCTCTGGCAAACGGCGGCTCAGGCTTATGGAGAGGGCGGGATCAGCACAAAGTTGCCGACATGTTTCTTCTCGAGAAACTCCCGTTGCGCCTCGGCGATCTGTTCCAGCGGAAAGGTCTTCGCCACCAGTGGACGCAGCTCGCCCCGTTCGATATAGGAGATCAGGTTGGGAAACACCGGCTCGTCCCAGCCGGTGCTGCCGATCAGGGTCAGATCCTTCAGATACAGGGTGCGCATGTCCAGGGTCACCAGTGGCCCTCCGATGGCACCGGAGCTGACGTATCGTCCCCCCCGCTTCAGCGCCTTAAGATGATCGCCGAAGGCCGGCCCCGCCACGTTGTCGATCACCACATCCACCGTGTTCTCGCCGAGACAGTCAACAACATTGTCATCACGGTCGATAACGTGATCCGCTCCGATAGCCAGTACCTGCTCTCGCTTTGACTTGCCGGCAATGGCGGTCACCATGGCACCCCGCCGCTTGGCCAGCTGCACCACGGCCGAGCCGACCCCGCCGGACGCACCGGCCACCAGTACATGCTCTCCCTGGCCTACCCTGCTGCGGTGCACCATGTTTTCTGCCGTGCCGTAGGCACAGGGGATGGTGGCCAGCTCGGCATCGCTCCAGTCGCAGTTGACGGCAAACACCTCGCCGGCGGGCACCTTGACGAACTGGGCAAAGGCGCCGTCGAAATCGGAGCCCATCCAGATGTTGTCCATCGAGGTGAAGTCCGACCGGCGCATGCAGGCCCGTACCAGCACCCGTTCGCCGATGCGGCTTTCATCCCCGCCGGGGCCAACGGCAACGACGCGGCCACAGCAGTCGGTGCCCTGAATGAAGGGAAAGGGGGTGCGCTCGTTCCAGCCCCCGTCGGCCTTTTCGGTAGCCAGCTGTTCCTCGACCTTGGCCGCGTCTTCCGTGCCGCTGGTGACCGAAGAGGAGTACCAGCCGACACGGGTATTGATTTCGGTGTTGTTGACCCCGGCCGCCAACACCTGCAACAGCACCTCGCCCGGCCCGGGCTCGGGCAGCCGTACCTCGCGGCACCGGAGCCTGTCGTAGCCGCCGTTGCCCATGGTCACCACCGCCTTCATGGTTTTCTGCCCCGCTGCCGGATCAAAGCGGTCCTGTCCTGGTGTTGTATCCCACGCACTGTTCATGCCGTTGTTCTCCTTAGCTGCAAACCATACCGGCGCCAAAGGCTAACACCCCTACCCCGCGTTTTCACCCGCGGCCATTCGTGCCGTTTTCACGCCACGATACCGTTATCTGAGGAGCCGGGTCAGCGCGTGTCGCTTTCATCCTGTTGCCAGGGCCATCGTCCTTCCACTTCAAGATGAAGCGTCAGCCCAAGAAAGGTACGTATCAGGATGATCATGCCCAGCACGGCAACATTTTCCAGGGTATCCGCAACCACGACCGTACGGATAATGTCTCCGGCAATCAGAAACTCCAGCCCCAGAATAATGGATCGCCCCAGCTGCCTGCGGTAGGTGCGGTACGCCGCCCCTTCGGGCAACTGACGAAACGTACGGATAAACATGACAGAGGAAATAATTGAACCGACAATCACCACGAGTACTCCGACGGCCTCGATGGCGTATCCTGCAACTGATATGACTTCGGTAAATTCCATAACTAAGACTCACAGTTAAGGGGTGATAACCGGCTCTGCAAACCGGACGGCGTCTGGCCGTGTCAGCCGGCAGGACGACGCTCCGCACCGGACCTTGAAAGAAAATACCCATATACAATGGCCAGCAAGATTGCCAGGGAAGCCGGTGCAGCCAGGGCGTTAAACCGGTACAGGTTGAACATGAGCGCCCCCAAGACCCCGCCGAGTACAAACCCGGAGATCAATATGGCCAGCAGGATCAGCTTCCTTGAATCCAGCGAATGCCCGCGCAGCCTTGCACCGAGCATAATGCCGATATCGGTGAACAATCCAGACACATGGGTGGTACGAACAATGGCGCCGCTGAAGGTTGTGACCATGGCATTCTGCAGGCCACAGGCCATGGAGGCGAAATAGTGACCCGCCATGAAGCCGTGATTGAGGCAGAGCATGGCAACAACAAGCAGGACTCCCTCAACCACAAGGGCAAACCCGTACCTGCGTCCGGCCTTGAGCGCGACATGTTCTATAAAGAAACCACTGAACGCAGCCCCGAGCATAAAACTCAGAATGATAAAGACCAAATGAAGCGCCTCGAGGCCATGCAGATTGGCCAGCTTGACTCCCAGCAAGGTTGATGCGCCGGTGAGGTGCGATACCGATTGATGGCTGAAACCCAGCAATCCTACGGCATTGACATATCCGGCCAGGGCAGCCAGTAAAAACCCGCCGGTCTCGATCCAGCGCGGAAGTCTTGAGATCAACGCAGCGTACTCCTCTTGTCGGCCAACATAGCAGGCGTCCTTGTTGTGTGTTTACATGCATCATAATACTGATACGCATCTTCGGGCATCATCTCCACTTTGCTGTACCCGCACGCCGGGCATGTTATCTCTGACGTAAGCTTAGGTTTCACCAATCACCTTGTTCGAGAGACACCAGGCCCTTTACCCCGCCGAAATCCTTGCCAGACAAGGGTTTTTCATGATCTTGCCCTGAATTACTCCTCAACAGAAGTTGGCTATGATGGCCTGAGGTCTACTTTTGAACCCCGCTAAAAATGGGGGGATTACCGGTAGAAGTTCGTTCTTTTCTGTCCTGGCTCGCCAACGAGCATAATGTCGCCATTAACACCCAGAAAACGGCCTTGAATGCCCTGGCATTTCTCTATCACCAGGTGTTGAAAATCGAACTCGGCGAACTGGGTTTTCAACCTGCCAAACAACATCGGCGCCTGCCCGTTGTGCTCACTCGGGAGGAGGTAAAACTGATTTTTGATAAGCTGGACAACCATTATCGACTTATCTTCTCGCTGCTGTATGGCAGTGGCCTCAGGATCACCGAATGTCTGAGGCTGCGCATTCAGGATATCGGGTTCAATGACGGCTCGATCACGGTGCGCAATGGCAAGGGTAACAAGGATCGTAAAACCATATTAAGCCGCAGCCTGTATCCTGCTTTGCAGGAACAAGTCGAACACGTATTGGCCATTCAGCAGGCAGACAACAGGCAAGGTGTCGGCCCTTCGTTACCCCATGCATTGGGCAAGAAATATCCCAATGCCTTTCGTCAACGGGCCGCGATATCAGAACGGTGCAGGAGCTGTTGGGCCACAGCGATGTACGCACAACCCAGATCTACACGCATGTCATTGGCGAGCACTTTGCCGGCACCTGCAGTCCCCTTGATAATATCTGATATCGCTGTTTTACCTTCACATCAGGCACGCTACCGCCCGGATCTTGCGGGCGATCTGGCCTCTTGCCTGCCCTTGGTTTGAGGCGCGGTTGCCGGCATGAAAATATAACTCAAATGAAACTCTTGCATTATAGGCTGCTACCATTGCAAATTGGAAGGCGCAGCACGGGCGCTGCTGCATGAGGGAGGTTCTGTACTTGTGCACTTGCCAGATGGTGTGCACCACTTACATTGGCTGGGTAGCGGGTGCGCTGCTCAGTGACTGGTGGGCTGCACCATCACCGCCATGATCGCGGGCGCCAACGTCCCCCTGCTGATATTGCGGTAGACCCACCAGTATGGGTACTGAATGCATCAACAAAAAGGGCCGGTGATACAGGTATCACCGGCCCTTTTATTCAGGTGTTGTTTACACCACCCCTTGCTCGCGCAGGTAGTCTTCGTAGCTGCCGCTGAAGTCGCGGATGCCGTTTTCGCCGAGCTCCAGGATACGGGTGGCCAGCGATGACACGAACTCCCGGTCGTGGGATACGAAGATCAGGGTGCCCTGATACATCTCCAGCGCCATGTTCAGTGACTCGATGGATTCCATATCCAGGTGGTTGGTGGGCTCATCCATCACCAGGATATTGGGTTTCTGCAACATCAGCTTGCCGAACAGCATGCGACCTTGTTCGCCACCGGACAGTACGCCCACCTTTTTCTTGATGTCGTCCTGGCTGAACAGCAAACGGCCCAGTACACCGCGAATGGTCTGCTCGTCATCCCCTTCCTGCTGCCACTGGCTCATCCAGTCGAATACCGTAATATCCATGTCGAAATCGGCAGCGTGATCCTGGGCGTAATAGCCGATGGAGGCGTTTTCAGACCACTTGAACTGGCCGCTGGTAGGGGCCAGTTCACCAACCAGGGTCTTGACCAGGGTCGATTTGCCGATGCCGTTGGTACCCAGGATGGCGATGCGCTCGCCCACTTCCACCAGCATGTTCAGATTCTTGAACAACGGCTCTGCGCCATAACCCTGGGCCAGCTGTTCCACTTCCAGTATGTTGCGGTAGAGCTTCTTGTCCTGCTCGAAGCGGATGAAGGGGTTCTGCCGGCTGGAGGCTTTCACCTCTTCCAGCTTGATCTTTTCAATCTGCTTGGCGCGGGAGGTGGCCTGCCGGGCCTTGGAGGCGTTGGCGCTGAAGCGGGCTACAAACGACTGCAGATCGGCGATCTGGGCCTTCTTCTTGGCATTGTCGGACATCAGCCGCTCGCGGGCCTGGGTAGAGGCCAGCATATAATCGTCATAGTTGCCCGGATAAACCCGCAGCTCACCGTAGTCCAGATCCGCCATGTGGGTACACACGCTGTTCAAAAAATGACGATCGTGGGAAATGATGATCATGGTGCTGTTGCGCTCGTTCAGCGCCCCTTCCAACCAGCGGATGGTGTCTATGTCCAGGTTGTTGGTCGGCTCGTCGAGCAGCAGCACGTCCGGATTGGAAAACAGTGCCTGGGCCAGCAGCACCCGCAGCTTCCAGCCCGGTGCCACTGCGCTCATGGGACCAAAGTGCTGGTCGAGCGGAATGCCCACCCCCAGCAACAACTCGCCGGCACGTGACTCGGCGGTGTAGCCATCGTATTCCGCCACCTTGCCCTCCAGCTCGGCGGCTCGCATGTAATCGTCGTCGCTGGCTTCCAGGTTGGCGTAAATGGCGTCACGCTCGGCAATGGCGGCCCACAGCTCACTGTGCCCCATCATCACCACGTCCAGCACGCGTACCTCTTCATAGGCGAACTGATCCTGACGCAGCTTGCCGAGGCGCTCGTTGACATCCAGACTGACATTGCCCGCACTTGGCTCCAGATCACCGCCCAGAATTTTCATAAAAGTGGACTTGCCGCAGCCGTTGGCGCCGATCAGGCCATAGCGATTACCATCGCCAAACTTGATGGAAATATTTTCAAACAGCGGCTTGGCACCAAACTGCATGGTAATGTTGTTGGTAGAAATCAAGGAATTAACTCACTTTTAACGAAGAATTAAGGGGCGGGACCAAGCCCAAAGGCAACAATCAGCAGGGTTAACACGCCGATACTGGGCACCAAGGATACTGGTACTCGCGGCAAAGTTCAAAGCCAGAAGCAGGAAGCAGGAAGCAGGAAGCAGGAAGCAGGAAGCAGGAAGCAGGAAGCAGGAAGCAGGAAGCAGGAAGTGTGGATCAGATTTCATCTGGCAACTTATTGTCAGAACATCTGGGGGGCCACAGGTCCCCCCCAGGTCGGCCCTCGGGCCGACGATATTTCTGCATAGGGCATTCCTTTTGCTTCGGGCCGAGGCCCGACCTGCAAAACATCCCGCTGATATTACTGTTTCAATGATTTTCCAGCTCGGCCACCGACAAGGACTCAGGCGACGAGCTTAATACCACACACCAGAAGGGCAAGTCCTGTTCGCGCCAATATTCGGTGGCATCGGCCAGCAGATCCAGCAGCCGCAGCCAGCTGGGATGATCGTGATTAGCGAATGTCTCCACATTCTGCAAACACAACAGGCCACCCTGTTGATCGGTTTCCAGCAGCTCGATAAAGCCATCGTGCACCGCGTCCCAGTTTTGACTGAACCAGCCGGGAACCCCCAGGCTGTTGGTAAGCGTATCCACGCAGCCGGCCTTGTCGGTTACCCCACTGAAATCCACCGCCCAGAAAGCCAGACCCAGTTCGGTCGCAGCCTGCTGCAGCGCCTGGAAATCTGTCGAATCCAGACAGCAGGTCCGGGCCGGGCCCGCCGCCAACGTTTGCAAAAGCTGTGATTTTTTCATGGTTTCACCTGGCCTCGTTAACGCGGTTGTCATGATCCTTCGTATAATCATAGACCGCCGCCGGCTGTCCACCGCCCCTGCCACAACAAGGGTAGCCAGTTTCAGATGTATCGCTCCCATTTGTGACCCCCGATGTGAACCCCGCTTCCAAGCCCTGTTCCACAGATGAATGCATGAGAACCCTTTAAAAACAGATACATATGAGCCCTCACAGCAGTGAGATCCAGCTCAGACATCTCGATATCAGGGTTGAACACACCGCCAGTCAGCCTATATTGGGATAGAGGGGGATCAACATTCAGCGCAGCGGCTTATTGGTCCGCTGACAGACAGCAAGTAACGACAACATAAATCGAAGAAAGAAAGGTGGGTGCAAGCATGCGGTCAGTTTTGCTACTCCAAGGACCTCTGGGGCCTTTTTTTCAACACTTCTCCCGGTTTTTAGCCAGGCAAGGCATCCGGGTGCACAAGCTCAACTTCAATGGTGGAGATGACGCCTGGCCTTGTGCCGGAACGAATACCCGCTATCAGGGCAGTTTGCCTGACTGGCCCTGCTACCTGGCCGAGTTCGTCAACAATCATCGCATCGATGCGGTGTTCTGCTATAACGACTGCCGCGAATACCATAAGGCGGCGCGCCAGTTTTGCCTTGCGCGCGGGCTCAAGCTGTTTGTGTTTGAAGAAGGTTACCTCAGGCCCGATTACATCACCCTGGAGCAAGGCGGTGTCAATGCCCACAGTCCCTGGTATGGCCAACTGGCATCATTACTAACGTGCCAGGCCCCCGTCGATGAACATCTTCACTTTTCGGTCGCGCCCACTTTCAATAAACGCATTTACTATGCCGTTCGCTATTACCTGAATATGCAGCTGGATACCGGCCGCTTTTCCCACTACGTGCACCATCGCCATCGTCCGTGCTGGCGCGAAGCCACTGCCTGGCTAAGGGGCTGGTTTACCAAGCTTCACCACAAGCCCCATGACAGGTGTCAGCAACAGCGGCTTATCGACCATCATTCCGGGCGTATTTTCCTGATGCCGCTACAGGTGGCGGATGACTTTCAAATCCGGTCCCACTCTCCCTTTAAGAACGTGGCGCAGGCCATCAACCAGATACTAGATTCATTTTCAGCCCACTCTGCGGCAAATGATGTGCTGTTGCTCAAGCACCATCCCATGGATCGCGGATACAGCGACTACAGCCGGCAGATAAAACAGCGCTGCACACGGCTGGGTATCAACAACAGGGTATTCTACGGCTTCGAATTTTCCTTGCCCGAGCTTTACCGTCATTGCAAAGGGGTGGTCACCATCAACAGCACCGTCGGCATCTCTGCGCTGCTGCACAAGGTGCCGACGCTCACTCTCGGCAAGGCCTTGTATGACTTGCCCGGCCTCACCAGTCAATGTGGGCTGGATACCTTCTGGCAACGGCCTGAGCCGGTCAATTACCAATTGTTTACGCAGCTGCGGTATTTCTTGTTAAGCAATACCCAGGTTAACGGCAGTTTCTATGGTCAATATAGAAATACCTGCGAGCAAATCTGGCAACGATTGGGCGAGTCCGCTCAACTTGAAAATGCCGCTCCAAAGCCGGCTTTAATCGAAACCGATATACCAGAAACATCGTTACAACAGGCCAGTTGATTGCCGAAATATACATAAACATCAGGCCGACTACCGTCTGCCGACGATATAAAAAAGAATTTTAATATCCGGCGACCATTGACGACGATATTCAACAAGGTTTGACAAGGAGTTGTGAAACCAGCGGGTTGGGAGCTGTAACCTAAGGGCGGTAGCGTATCTGCTCCCGCTGAACAATAGTTCCAAGCAGAACCTCATTAATAAACAGGCCGCCGGCCTGTTCCTACACCACGTCACCGAATTAACAGGGCGCAATAGTCTGATGCAGCCAAGATTCATACAGGTACTTCAGTTTTTCGTGCTGATACTGGTGCTGCTTACCACCAGCGGATGCTCAATGATTCAAAACATGCTGACCGACTCTGCCGGCAACAGCCCGGAGGCCATTTCTCCCGAGTCTGATTTGAACAACTATCTCTCCTCTGCCGTTACCGGTGGTGTCGCGTCCCTGAAGCACAGCCCCTGGGGCAGCAATGTACAGGTACGGGCAGGTGCACCCTACTTTGCGGCCAGCGGCCGTACCTGCCGAAAACTGGACGTCACCCTGCCTTCCGGCGACACCCAGCAACATATCGTCTGCCGGACGGGGCAAAATACCTGGACCCCGGTGCGTCCGGTTACCCATTTGCTTGCCCGCTGAACACACAACCTGATTGGGTCACTCTATATGAACAGCCGTACCAACACTTTTGTTAAACAGATGGGCTTGTTTGCTGTCTTGGCACTTATCACCCACACCGGCCAGGCTCAGCTGATTGGCGCCAATGCCGGTGAACTGCCCACAGAGCAATACAGCCGTTTTAACGCCCCCTCCGAAGCCGACCAGGCCAGCAGCAACAGCAACACCCATTGGCAAAACGGCCGCTACGGACCGCTGCAATCACAGGCCACCGTTAACCAAACCATTTCAAGCTTCGGCACCCATTTATTCACCGGCGGCTTCAGGGGTGTACGCGCCGATGGCCTGAATGCCGATTACATCATCGCCCCCGGCGACCAGATCACCTTGCGGGTTTGGGGAGCCGTAGAGATAGACAGGGTGCTGCCGGTGGATGCCCAGGGCAATATCTTCATTCCCGCCATCGGCCCCGTCAAAGTGCAAGGTATTCGGCACAGCCAGCTGGATGCCAGGGTACGCTCCGCGGTCAATTCCGTGTATTCCAATAATGTAGAGGTATATACCAACCTGCAGGGTGTACAGCCCGTCTCGGTATTCGTCACCGGCTACGTCACCAACCCCGGCCGCTTCGCCGGTACCCCCAATGACTCGCTGCTTTATTTTCTTGATCAGGCCGGTGGCATAGACGATGCTCTGGGCAGTTACCGCAATATACGGGTAGTGCGTGCCGGGCGCCTCATTGCCAGTGCCGATCTGTATGCATTTTTAATAGACGGTACCCTGCCACGGCCGCAGTTTCGCGATGGCGACACCATAGTGGTGGACGAACGCGGTCCTACCGTCACAGTAGAAGGTGACGTTGCCCGCCCCTATCGCTATGAGCTAAACCCGGATGCCCTGTCCGGACAGGCCCTGCTGGAACTCGCCCGGTTAAAGTCCAACGTCACCCATGCGCTGCTGCGCGGTGCCCGCAGCACCGGCCCCATTTCCAGCTACCTGGCTCTGACCGATTTTACTCAGCAGCCACTGCGCAACGGCGACCAGGTGATATTCAACACCGACCTGCGTGATGACACCATAGTGGTACAGATAGAAGGCAGTTACTATGGGCCCTCCCGCTTTGCCCTGCCGCGCGATACCCAGTTACACGAGTTGCTGGACGCCATTCCGGTCCCCGAAGACATGACCGATGTGCACAGTATTTCACTTAAACGGATAAGTGTCGCCGAACGGCAAAAGCAGTCTCTGAAAGAGAGTCTCGCCCGGCTGGAAACCACCTACCTGGGAGCTTCCTCCGCCACTGCCGAAGAGGCCCAAATCAGGGTCCAGGAGGCCGCACTGATCAACAGCTTTATTAAACGGGCCGCCCAGGTAGAGCCCAATGGTCGGCTGGTACTGGCCAACAACGGCCAGATCACCAATATTCGCCTGCAGGACGGCGACATTATCACCATTCCCGAGCGCAGCGATTCGCTGTTGATCAGCGGTGAAGTACTGGTACCTCAGTCGGTGGTATTCACTCCCGGCCGCAAGGCCATCGACTATATAGAGGGCGCCGGCGGCTTTACCCAGCATGCAGATGAAGAACGTATCCTGGTGGTCCGCCAGAATGGCGAGGTCCGCGAAGCGGATGACATTAGCCTCCGCCCGGGGGACGAAGTCCTGGTGCTGCCGGTAGTCCCCACCAAAAACCTGCAGCTGGCCACCAGCATCAGCCAAATCCTCTACCAGTTGGCGGTGGCCGCCAAAGTCGCGATAGATTTGTAAGGGGAAGTGACATGCATACACGCACTCCCTGGCAGGTCACCCGCAGTGTCTGGTTTGCCATGTTTATGCGGGAAGCGATAACCCGCACCATGACCGACCGCCTGGGCTGGTTCTGGATGATCTTCGAGCCCATGGCGATGATAGCCATAATGGTGCTGATCCGTAGTCTGATCGGCCACGGCAATGGCCTGATCCTGGGGGCCGATTTTATTCCCTGGATGATTACCGGCATGATGGGTTTTTTTCTGGTACGCGAAGGCATGATGCGCAGCCTGGGTGCGGTCGATGCCAATCAGGCACTGTTTGCCTACCGTCAGGTGCAGCCGGTAGATACGGTACTGGTGCGCAACTTCGTGGAAGGCATGCTCAGAACCGTTATCTTTCTGTTGTTTGTGATGGGCGGACTGCTGCTGAAGCTGGATATTTTCCCCGATAATGCCATCCATGCCTTGTTCGCCTGGTTCTCGCTCTGGTCACTCGGCCTGGGAATCGGCCTGATCGTATCCGTGGCGGGGACGCTTGTTCCCGAGCTGGCCCGTATTGTGCGCATGTTGAGCCTGCCGCTGCTGCTCATCTCCGGCGTTATTTTGCCGCTGAATGTGCTGCCTCATAATGTACTGGAATATTTTATGCCCAATCCCATCGTCCATGGGCTGGAACTATTGCGCCTGGGCTTTTTTGAACACTACCGGATGGTCACGGGGACCAGCCTGACCTATTTATGGCTGTTTACGCTGTCACTCAATGCCCTGGGTTTATTAATGCATATACATTATCGCAACAGGCTGAAAGCCCAATGATCAGCATCAGAAATCTGTATAAACGCTACCACAATCGCGATGGGTCGGTTAGCGACTGGGTACTTAAAGATATCAACCTCACCATTCCCAAAGGAATGAGTGTGGGCCTGCTGGGCTGTAATGGTGCCGGTAAATCCACCCTGTTGCGGTTGATTGCCGGCATGGATAACCCCGAACGCGGGTCTGTGGAGCGCCAGTGCCGTGTGTCCTGGCCCATCGGCCTTTCCGGTGGCTTGCAGGGCTCCATGACCGGCCGGCAGAACGTCAAGTTCGTCGCCCGGGTTCATGGCGGCGGATTCAATGTGCAGCGCATTATCGCCTATGTAGAAGAATTCGCCGAACTGGGTGACGCCTTTGATCAACCCATTAAAACCTATTCTTCCGGTATGCGCGCCCGGCTTAATTTTGGACTGTCTCTGGCGTTTGACTTCGATGTGTATTTGTCTGACGAAGCGACCGCCGTAGGCGACCGCAGCTTCCGGGAGAAAGCCAGTCAAACCTTCAAGGATAAGGTCGGCACGTCCAGCCTGATCATGGCGTCGCACGGCGAAGGGATCTTAAGAGAGCTGTGCCAGGCCGGCATTTATCTTAAAGAAGGCGAGGCCAGCTGGTACGACGATATCGACCAGGCTATTGCGGCCTATCATCAGGAACGCCAGCCCCTTCGGGGAACGTTAAGCTAAGCGGTCGGCTGTAAGAAAAGACACCCGAGCCGGCAGATGCATTGATGCCATGTCGCTGCCGCTTTAGCCAACAGTTCCCTGCGAAGCAGGGAAATACCAACAAGCACATCAAAAATCAAAAACAACGCCGGCCTGCTTTCAGCTTAAAGCTGCGGCGCATACCGTCACCGAATTAAAATGAAAATTTGGGTACCCATGCAACACGTTATTAAAAAACAACCCCATTGGGCCCTTGCCCTTGTCGCCATCATGGCCGTTGCTTTCTACTGGTTTGCCTGGGCCGCGGACCGCTATGTTTCCCGCGCGACCGTCGTGCTGGAAAGCCCGCATATCGCCCCCCCTGAGATCAACTTTTCCAACATGTTAAAAGCGGGTGGCAGCAATAACGACCTTTTATTGTTGCGCGAGCATCTGCTCTCGGTGGATATGCTGAAAACAGTGCAACAAACGCTCCCCTTTCGCGAGCACTACGGCCAGAATGGCGATCTTTTTTCCCGGCTGACCGATATCGATGCCCCCATCGAAGCGCTGCATAAATACTATCGAAAGCGGGTATCCGTAGAGCTGGATGAATACGCCGGGGTACTGAATATCAAGGTGCAGGCCTTTAATCCCGAGTTTGCTCATGCCATGGCACAACTGCTGCTAAGTGCCGGGGAAGCCCATATGAACAACATGGGCCAGCGCCTGGCAGAAGAGCAGGTGCGTTTTCTCGAACATCAGGTCGAGCGGCTGGAACAACGGCTGGATGAAGCCAGAGGCATGCTGCTCGCCTACCAGAACGAGCACGGTCTGGTGTCTCCCATTCATACGGTAGAAAGCCTTAATCAGGTCGTGGCCACCCTGGAGGGAGAGTTGGCCAGGGGGCAGGCAAGATACAATGCCGCGCAAAGCTACCAAAGCACCCGTTCGGCCGAGCTGGTGCAAATAAAAAGCGAACTAAGCGCACTGCAGCAACAAATAGAGAAGGAGCGCAACCGCCTGGCGCAGGCGGCCGGCAATGCATTGAACCGAATTTCATCGGAGTATCAAACCCTGGAGTTAAAAGCCCAGTTCGCTCAGCAAACCTACTCCAGCGCCCTCGCCGCACTGGAAAACACCCGTATTGAAGCAGCACGTAAACTCAAGCAGGTGAGTGTGCTCCAGAGTCCGTTATTACCAGAGTACGCCACCGAACCTGAGCGTCTCTATAATACCAGTATCTTCGCCATCATCACCCTGTTCCTGGCGTTCATTGCCAATATGATCATGCTGATAATCCGGGATCACAGAGATTGAAAATATAAAAGGCCACCCTCTGACCATGATGAAAAACACGCCTCCCGGGAAGTAGAGCTGAGCCCGAAGACGTTATGATCACAAGGGTGCAGGTTTTATCCGCTCATCCTTAGTACGAAAACCTATTAGACAACCGCAATCATGAAGTCGTTAATATCGACAAACTGACCCATGACGGCAAAATTGAACCGGAGCCGGGCTGACGACCGCAGGAGAACGTCGAAAACGGCCTGCGTAACACCGAGCAAGGGTGTCTGGACAACACCCGCTGGTGTCAACAACCGGGTAGCCTGCTGGTGCATGACTCGAGCGACTATGTCTACCCCGGCGACGGTGACAATGACTGGAGCGAAGACAGCCCGGATGGCATTGAATGACGTCGGTCAAACCAAGCTGGAAAGCGACTGCCCGACCCCCAGGGTCGACAGCTCACCAAGATATCAGGAGCTTGTTTAAATGGAATTAATCGTAGCTTCCACTCCCTACAGTCAATGGCAGCAGCTGCGCCGCCTGTTGCACAGCCTGGGATGGACCCAACCCGAAACCCTTGGTCCGGATCAATGGGCCGGCAATGCAACACTGGCGAGCCAACAGGCCTGTCTATTACTCTATTCTCCGGCCCATATCGCCGTTGCCTATGCCCTGGAGCAGGGACTATCGCCCAGTGTCGCCCTTCAACAATGGCACACCGCCCTCGAGCAATGCCTGCGGTTTTATCGCCGCCATCGACGCCAGACCCTGCTGATCAATGTGACGCACGCCGTGCTCGCACCGCAGGAACTACAGCAGCATTGCCGGCAACACTTCGGCATCAATGCCAAGCCCGTCACCCTGGAGCCCATGGCCCCGCCCGCCGAACTGAATCTGCTGCTCGCGCAACGGCTGATCATGCAGCATGCGGAGCTGGCCGACCTGCTGCAAGAGCTGGAAGCCGGCACCACGCCATTGCTGAATCATGACGCCCCACCCAACATCAATATCGATCTGTTGCATCGGCTACTGATAAAACAGGCGCAGGAATGCGCCCAGCACAGCGATCTACTCGGCCAGCTGGAAGAAAAACAGCAGGAAAACAACCAACTTCTTGCGCAACTCCACCGGGCACAGGAAGACCTGGAAGCCCTGCGCCAGAAAAACACAAGCAATGAAAACGCACGCCATCAATATCAAACTCAGCTTCACGACCTGGACGAAAAACATCAACGGCTCCAAGCCAGGCTCGACTCGCTCAATCTCGACCACGATAATACTCAGGCCGAACTGCAACTCCTGCAGCAACACAATAAGGGGGTTGAAGAAGAAAACGACATGCTTCTGCAGCAACTGCATCAGGTACAGGAAGAGTTGGAGCGCTACTATCTGAACAACCAGCAGCTTATTCGGCAGCTCGATGAGCAACAACAGCAAATACAACGTAATCACCGGGTACTGCGGAAAATCACCAGCAGCATCAGCTGGAAAATCACCACGCCGCTCCGGGCCTGGGGCAAGTTATTCCGCCCCACCTCGCCCGAGCAACGCAAGCTGAAAAAACAGCTCCGGATGCTGGCAAGCAGCGAGCTGTTCAACGCCGACTGGTACCTGTCCACCTACCCGGACGTCGCCGAAAGCGGAATGGATCCCGGAGAGCATTATCTGAAATTTGGCGCCGACGAAGGCCGCAACCCCGGCCCCCATTTCGACACCCAGGGTTACCTGCGACTGAATCCAAACGCGGCAGAGACTGAACTCAATCCGTTGGTGCACTATCTTAAGTTCGGTCAAGAAGAAGGCCGCCAGCCCAAGGCAACTGCATAGCGATGCTCCCCTCCGGACCAATAGGGTGACTTATTGTCATGATCACTCAATTTCCGTACATGTTGAATACCCTGGTGCACATAGGCGCCGGTAAAGGCAACGATAACAGACTCTACCAGAGTGCACGGCAGCGGGTGTTGATAGAACCCTCCCCCGAGTCGGCCACCGCACTGCGCAAGCTTAGCCAAACCGACGACAATACGCGCCTCTGTCAACTGGCCATTGCCGACACCAACGGCAGTGCCTGCTTTCATCTCTACAACTGGGACCAGGCAAGCAGCCTGTATCCGGTCTCCGGTCTGAGTCAACTGATGCCGGGCCTGAAAATACAGCAAATCATCGATGTAAAAACCCGTACCCTGGCCTCCCTGCTGAGCGACATACAAATGGCAGAGAAGGGGAATAATCTGCTCATTATCGACGCTCCCGGCGCAGAACAGCTTATTGCCGACCAACTGGCACAACTGGGCCGGCACAACCCCTTCGCTCATGTGCTCCTTTATTGCCCCAGTGAACCACACTACAGCAGCAACAGTAGCAGCGCCGACGTACTGGATAGTCTGTACCAGCAAGGCTACGAGCTCACCATAATCGACCGGAGCGACCCGGACCGACCATTGTTCCAACTGAATCGCAATGCTCTGAAGCTGGAACTTGATGCCGCCAACCGGGCCCTGCTTCAGCAACAAATGATCAATAGGGATCTGCAGCAAACTCTGACGGGGCAAACCCGCCAACTGGCCACCACCGGCAATACCCTCACTGAGCTGCAACAGCGACTTGAAATAACCGGCAAGATCAATCGTGAGTTGAGGCTGGCATTTTCAGCCATCCAGACCGAGCATAAAAAACAACTTGCCGATCTGCAGCAGCGCCTGGATGCCACCCACCACACCAGCAGCGAGCTGGCGCAACAACTGGCCATAACAGAACAAGCCAATGCCGACTGGCAGCAGGCACTGGCCGATTCCCGAACCGAGCACGAACAACAACAAGCCGAACTCCAGCGGCAGCTGGATGAAACGCGCCAAGCCAATATCGAACTGACACAGCAGCTAGCCATAACAGAACAAATCAATGCCGACTGGCAGCAGGCACAGGCCGATTCCCGAACCGACCACGAACAACAACAAGCCGAACTCCAGCGGCAGCTGGATGAAACGCGCCAAACCAAGGACGAACTGACACTGCAGCTGGCCATGGCGGAACAAGCCAATGCCGATCTGCAGCAGCGCCTGGATGCCGTTCACTACACCAACAGCGAGCTGGCGCAACAACTGGCCATAACAGAACAAATCAATGCCGACTGGCAGCAGGCACTGGCCGACTCCCGAACCGACCACGAACAACAACAAGCCGCATTACAGCGGCAGCTGAATGAGATGAGCCAAGCCAAGGACGAACTGACTCAGCAGCTGGCCATGGCGGAACAAGCCAATGCCGATCTGCAGCAGCGCCTGGATGCCGTTCATCACACCAACAGCGAGCTGGCGCAACAACTGGCCATAACAGAACAAACCAATGCCGACTGGCAGCATACACTGGCCGATTCCCGAACCGACCATGAACAACAACAAGCCGAATTACAGCGGCAGCTGAATGAAACGCGCCAAGCCAAGGACCAGCTGACACAGCAGCTGGCCATGACGGAACAAGCCAATGCCGATCTGCAGCAGCGCCTGGATGCCGTTCACCACACCAACAGCGAGCTGGAGCAACAACTGGCGGCCAACCGGCAAGACAGCGCAGTGGTCAAAAACGAACGTGATAGTGCCAGAGAAGAGTGTAATGCCCTGAGACAGACCTTGACCATACAAGAAAAAGCGTTAATCAGTAACAAAGACATGCTGGGATGGTTTGAAAGCAATCGGCAGATAACGGAGCGTCTGGAGGAAAAAACCAGAAAAATTGTCGCCGATCAGATCCTGGAAGTCACCAAATCGTTGGCTGGATTAAAAAACCATATCAGTAGTGGACTAGTTAACGCAGCCAAGCAAATCGAATGCTTCATAGGCATCCAGAACTACCTTGATAAGGGATCCACACCATTCAACTTTCATGGCTGGCCAATCAGTCCCGATCTCGGTCTGTACCTTGTCGGCTTGATAGATGCGAACGACTACGACTGTATCATCGAATTTGGCAGTGGCACATCGACCCTGCTAATGGCGAAAACATTACAAATAAAACAGGAAATACAGAAAAACCATGAAAAATTAAAAACAAAAAACAAAAAACAGCAAGACAACCAGGGGCAGCACAAGCCACTCCCCCACATCGTATCATTTGAACACGACAGGCTGTACCACCAAAAAACCGCCAGTTTGCTGGCTGATAACAGTATTGAGCACCTGGTTGATCTGGTGCATGCCCCGCTGGTGAACTACCAATACAATGAAGACCAACAATTTTCATATTACGACTGCCAGGAAAAAATGAATGAGCTGACCGCAAGGTTCAAAGACAAAAAAGCGAATATTCTGGTTCTGGTTGATGGCCCCCCGGGCTCAACAAACACAAATGCACGATTTCCGGCGCTGCCACATTTAACCCATTCACTTCCGGAACATAAGATGACATTAGTCATGGATGACTATAACCGCCCGGAAGAAAAAGAGATCATTGAGCTATGGAAAAGAATGGCAGCTGAGAGTTCGATTAATGTCAAAATTGAAGTAATCGATACTGAAAAGGGGTTGGCAACTTTCAGTGTGCTATAAACCCTTATTTTAACCTTTATTGCATCAGGCTTTATGTTTACCCATCTCATACAAGGAGGTAAGAGTATGAATGGTAGCACTCTTGTACAGAATGCCAGAGCACACTATAACACTGGTCAGTTTAAATTGGCATTGGAATTATACCTCAGAGCCAGCGAAATTTATGGACGTAAAATATTCACAGCAAACATAAACCTGTGTAAGAAAAAGTTAACAACAAGCACACAGTCACATAATCCGAAAAAAAGTTTCATCAATAGCTACTTTGATCACGTATACCTTGTCAACCTCGAACATGACAAAACAAAGAAGCTAAAATCATCCCGCCAACTAAAAGACCTAAACATTGATTTTGAACTATTCAAAGCTACAGATGGATATATTGGCAAGCCAAAAGAGATGTTTGACGAGTATTTCTCCAAACCATTGGGCTGTTTAAAACGTTACTCCGACTTCAATGAGACTGAGATTAATAGAGCCTCTCACTTTATTGATTCACCTGGCGCAATGGGGTACATCCACACCTACCTTGAAATTATAAATGATGCAAAAAAAAATAATTACAAACGCTTTCTCATACTAGAGGATGACGTTATTCTATGCCATCACTTTGAGAATAAAGCAAAAGCGTTCTTATCAAAAATAAGCAATAACTGGAAAGTAATTCAACTAGGTGCCTCGCAATATAACTGGAATAGCGTTAATGAGCCTAAAGCCAAGGCTAATGGCTTTTATTATCCCCGCCAACTAGATACCTGTGGTTCTTTTGCTATAGCCTTTGACCACTCAATCATTGATGAATTGTCCATGGTACAAAGTACTTTTGAAGCCCCCTTTGATCACTTACCGCTTGGCGAGATATATGAAAAATACTTGGGAGAATGTTTTGTCGCATATCCCAACATTGCTATGCCAGATGTAAGTAACAGCTCTATCCGTAGCGGTAGGTGTCAATACACTCACGGGAAACGCATGAAATGGAAAATAGAAAACTTTCATTACCCATACCCCAAGCCGTCAATTGCGGTAATATTGTCTCACCCTAGAAACTTAAAGTACTTCAACTGTTTCTCTCATGAAGGCGAATTGCCATTCAACCTTAGACTTTACTATGATAGTGAGGATGGCCTAAGGCCATTACATAACGCAGACACATTTATTTATTCAGCCAGTGATATAAAAAAAACAAAACACCCCTTCCAACTCCCCACCGTTGATTTTTGCACAACATTATCTAAAGATGATATTTTAACGGAAGGTGACATTTTAAATTACATTGAATTTGAACTTGGCTTGAGTGATGCGAATAACACACCTCTGGTTAAAGTTAACCCGATTTTTACGGAGTGTGTAAAGGGAAGAGTCAGTGTTATCATCCCCACCTATAAACGCCCTGAAAACTTAGCAAACGCACTTGAATCCGTACTATCTCAAGATTATGAAGATGTTGAGGTGTTAGTTGTAAATGATAATGGTGAAAACTCACCGCACAACAAAGAAACAAGGAGTATAATTACCCAGAAAGCATCCTTACACCCCAACAAATCACTTAAGCTTATAGAGCACAGTGTCAATAGAAACGGCTCCGCAGCAAGAAACACAGCCATCATGATATCCACTGGCGAATACATTTGCTTTCTTGATGATGATGATATCTACCTTCCAGGAAGAATCACAAAGAGTGTTGAAACACTATCACAATCAAACGGTCTGTTTGGTGCAACTTACTGTGGTTTTTTAGGGTGGAACTCACCTAAGAACGATCTTAATCGTTACACAGAAGGAGATTTATCCTTAGAAATATTAATGCTCAATTATAAAAAACACTACCTCTGCACCAATACAGCAACATATAAACGAGAGGCGGTCCTTGCTATAAACGGATTCGACGAATCATATTGTCGGCATCAGGACCTGGAGTTTAACCTAAGATTTTTTGAATTGTACAAAATAAAATCAATCAAAGAATGCCTGGTTAGACTCAGTCCAGAACCCTCCATCATAAACAACAAATTACACAATAAGAACATACTTAATCTAAAACTAAAATTCCTAGAGGAGTTTGATAGTAAAATCATGTCATTCGGAGAGGTTGCCACAAAAGAAATATATGAAAAACATTGGCTCGAGGTTATCAAATATGTAACAAACAAAGATCTATTCATCTCTGAATTGTCACAGGATTATAAGGATGTAACCCTACAGGTGATTCAGAAACTAACAACAAGCGATAAGTAATATCAACCTTCATATACCTCTCCTTAAGGCTCTTTTTAACAATTATCGCCAAGCCAACAACGTCATGGAAAGACTCTTTCGCTGGTTACAACACCATCTGTCGACCTCTGGTCCGGCTTTGCCACCGGTGCCGGCAAATTTTGATGGGAGCGCCTATCTGCTTGCCAACCCCGATGTGGCCGCCGCCGGGATGGATGCCTGGACCCATTACTGTCGCTATGGCCGGGCGGAGCAACGTCCGCTGCAACGAAACCGGGCGCTGATTTACGAGCATCATCTCTGGCGTGGGCTGGAGCGACAGATGCAGCCCCTGCTGCAAGCCTTGCTGCAGGATAGCGAGGCCAGCGAACAAGAGCGCCATGCGGCGCGGTGGGCACTGGCACGCTGGGCCGCCTGGCAAGGCTCCTGGTCACAAGTCGTGAGGATTTTACAATCCTACTGTACATCAGCTGCGTTATCATCCTCCGGCCCCGGAGCCTGGCTGTTGCTGGCAACCGCGCTGCAACACACCCACCAGCCGGCCCGAGCGCTGACCTTGTTGCAACAGGCCCAAGCACAGCTGCCGCGAGAAACCGACCTGTTGCTGGCACAGGCCAATTTGTTGGCCAGCTCAGCCGAGACGCAGCTGGCCTTGCTGAACATGGTATTTAATTACCACGGGTTAGCCGAGGTAGATGCTAATCCGTCGGCAACATCCAGACTGGATAGTTTGCATGCCGGCACCGACTTAACGGCCGCAAAACTGCCTTCAGGCGTGACTGCAACCGGTGCCACCGTTACCGTCATTATACCGGTGCATAATGCCGCCGATGTTATCGGCACCGCATTACGCGCCTTGGCCGAACAAACCTGGCCCTATATCGAGCTGTTGCTGGTGGATGACGCCAGCTCCGATAATACCCTGGCAGTGGTTCACCGCTGGTTGACGCAGCATCCCCTGCCCCCCGGTAAAACCCTGCAGGTATTGAAACAGACCGTCAATGGCGGCGCTTACGCTGCCCGCAACATTGGCCTGGAGCAGGCCAGCGGCGCCTTTATTACCACCCATGACAGCGATGACTGGTCGCACCCGCAAAAAATCGAACATCAGGTGCGGACTCTGCTTGCCCAGCCAAACCGTATGGCGTCAATCTCATTCTTGGTGCGGGCAACGCCCCGGTTGCAGTTTGGCCAATGGCGAGCGGCTGACCGCTGGACCGAACGCAATGAGTCGTCACTGATGCTGCGCCGAGCTGTCGTGGCCGAACTGGGCTGCTGGGACGAGGTGCGGGTGGCCGCCGATACGGAATATCTGCTGCGAATACAGGCCGCCTACGGCACCGACAGTGTGGTCGAGGTGTTACCACAAGTGCCCCTGGCTATCGGCCGTCTTGTCCCGTCATCTCTTACTCAGAACAGGAATACGCACTTGGTCACCCAATTTACCGGGGTCAGAAAACACTACATAGATGCGGCGTGCCGCTGGCATGCCCGGACATGCCGACCGCAGGAGCTGTTTTTATCAGCCAACCCGGCTCAACGCCCGTTTGCAGCACCATCCCTGTTATGCCGCAAACACAAGGTGGTCGGCTGTCCCGACAGGCTGGACACCATTCAGCAAAGCGACTGGTTTGATGGGGTTTGGTACTGCAGCCATTATGCGGATTTACAGCAAAGTACCTGCGATCCGGTCTGGCATTATTGTCGGCATGGCGCCTTTGAAGGCCGGGATCCAGGCCCGCTATTCAGTACAACCGGTTATGCCGCCTTCTATTCCCGCATTGAACAGCCCATCTCTACTACCGAGGCATTGCTCCACTTTCTGTCGATTGGCCAGGTTCTGGGATATCAGGCTTGTCCGCACTGGGCCGGCGACCAACCCGAGCACCATAACCGCCCCTGGGTACTGGTCTGTGGCCATCGGGCGGACCAGCAGGTATATGGCGCCGAGCGCTGTTTGCTGGATGTGCTGGCGGCATTGTCTGCCCTGCAACTGAATGTGCTGGTTACCCTACCCAGTGCCCTGAACCCGGACTATGTTGCCGCTGTTCGCCGCCGATGCCGGCGGCTGGTGATCTTACCCTACGGCTGGTGGCATGCCGACAGGCCTGCCTGTGTGCAAACCGTGGCCCTGTTTGCCGGATTGATGAAGCAATATTCGGTATCCATGCTGCTGGCCAATACCCTGGTGTTGGATGAACCCCTATTGGCGGCACGGCAATGCGATATCACCATCGCCTGCTATGTGCATGAACTGATAGCGTCTGATACCGAGCTCTGTGCCGCGCTGGGATCCACGCCGGCCATCATCCGGCAGCGGGTCGCCAGTCTGGCCGATATGCTGCTTGCAAGCTCACGGGCGGTTGCCGACGACTGGCCACACACACCGTCGGTCGTAGTGCCGAACGTGGTCAATGTTGCTGATTATAATCTGCCCATTACCTGCTCCAGTCGCGTGCACGTGGCGTTACTCAGCAACAATTTGCCGAATAAGGGCGTGCAGGACTTTGTTCGCCTGGCACAACGGCTGGCCGATAACCAGCCTGCCGTGCAATGCCTGCTGATCGGCCCGGAAACCGCAGCGGTAAGCGCGTTAAAGTGCCGCCGGGATGCCGGCTCCTTACCGGATAACCTGGTGTTGATGAATTATATGCCGACCACTACCGCGCTGGCCCAGGCCGATATCGTGCTCAATCTATCACATGTACAGGAATCCTTTGGCCGCACCCTGCTGGAAGCCATGGCGGCGGGTAAACCGGTGATTGGCTATCGCTGGGGGGCATTGAGCGAGTTGGTCATCGATGGCGAAAACGGGTTTTTATTACCGTTGGGCGATATTGGTGGTGTAGCCGAGCGAATTACACAGTTGGCCTCGGATGCCGCATGGCGCCGGCGAATGGGGAATGCCGGCCGGCGCCGCGTAGAGCGGCTTTACAGCCCGGAAGTGATGCAGGCGGCACTGGCCAAGGTATGTCAGGCCCTCACGGACGAGTGTTATTAATATGGGAGTCAGGGATGCAATACCAGTCTTTTCCCGACGCTAAGGGCGGCTCCCGTTCCCTGGACAAACTCAAGGCATTGCGCCTGCCCCCTTTGAAAGGCAAGCGCTTTCTGGATGTTGGCTGCAATGAGGGGTTTTTTTGCGGTTATGCCCTGTTTGACGGCGCCAGCCGGGTTGTCGGCATGGATAATTCTGCCACGGCCATTGGCAAAGCCGCGCTACGCTTTCCTGAAGCGGTATTTCTTAACCAGTCATGGCAAGCGCTGCCGGACGGGCCATTCGATGTTATTACCCTGCTGTCGGCGTTGCATTATGCAGAAGATCAGGCCGGTTTAATCCATAGCTTGATGGCGATACTGGCAGACGATGGCTTGTTGATACTGGAAATAGGCATGGCGCCCGGTACCGAAGATGCGTGGGTCAGCATACGCCGTGATATTGACGAACGTTACTTTCCTACACGGAAAAAACTGGGAAACGAGCTCCAGGACTACGCCTGGAAGATAATTGGCCACAGTGTCAATCAGGTCGGCGATCCCTTACCGCGCTATGTAGTACATGTTCGCAAGCTCAAGCCCTATGCCTGGCTGCTAATGCGGGAACCGGGTTCCGGCAAGTCGACCATTGGGCGACGGATGTTTGGCGGAAAGCCGGGCATTCCGGTCATCTCGGGCGATCAAGCCTATTTACAGGTATTCGAGGGCCAACACCAGGTCTCCGACAAACTCCGTGCGCTGGTCAACGAGGAGTTTACTACCGCCAGTATCGACAGGCTTACCCGGCACCTGATGGAACAAGGCCTGGCAGGAGAGATGGTGGCGCTGTGGGTAAGCCTGGCGGGCTTCAGGGAGTTTGTACTCGACTCCTATGTACCCGAGACCTACCGGCCACAGGTTAAGGACGCACTGCATTCGCAGGGGTACTACCCGATGGAGCTTTGTTGGGATAACGAGCCGATAACAGACGCACAGCTTGCTTGTGAAAAAGCCAACGGTTACCAGCTGTATCTTAAAGAAGTGATTGGGGACCGTCCTGCTGAGTGCGTACGGATAACAAGGCAGCTTGGAAACGACCTGAAACCATGGGTCCGCTGGCACCTGGACTCGCCGACCGAAGGCGAATGGTTGATTAATACGGGCACCTTCAGGGTGGCCGGCTGGCTGGTGACAGCCAATCAACTGGAGGATGTATTTGAGATTTATGTTTCCGGCCGACAAGGGGACCGACAGTTTAAGCCAGAGCAGGTTCGCATTGATGTGCTCCGTGCGCTTTTTGGACGTGAAACCCATGCTCCCCTATTCTGGCAATTACATCCTTGCGGCTTTTCTTTTGAACTGCCGGCTCATTGGCTGGAAACCGGCTTTGAACTGGGAATGGTATCGGCTAACCGTCATATGCCTCTGGCATTTATTGCTAATACACAGAGGATACCGCATAAAACCGAGCATTTGGGATTGCGCCTTGCCCGCCGGCTTTTGCGGTATTGTGGTAAGCGTCCGGATTGAAGGTGCCATCGTGATCCTTCCTGCCCACTGTTCAGACACACGACGGAGACAGTGCCTCCAGATCGGTGTCGGCCAGGGCAAATTGCGACCAGGCTGGGTGCTGATACGTGCTTTATTGAAGCACCAGGGTTCAAGCCTGGAAGCAAGCCTGATAACGGAAGACCGGCAAGGAAATAGTCATCGTTTTGCTCTGCCCGTGACACTTAAAGGGACATTGCTTGAGCTGGTTTATTTACCAAAAGGTGCCCGCCATGTGTGGCTGGAACTCAAGAGTGCAGAACCGGTGAACTGTGCCGGCCCGATCCTTCTCGAGCCGGTCAGTCTGTTCACCAGCCGGATGTTGATGTGGCATCGAGTCCTCTCGACGCTCTTTAGTACCCCGTTACCACAGCGCCGCGCCCGCGGCCTTAGCTGGGCGGTAGCACTTTTTAGCCCGCGCAAGGCTTACCGCCTGGTGGGAAAAGCCCGTCATTTCGTGGCCTCTCCCTGCTATCCCGACTGGATAGCCCTGTGTGAGCAGCACACCGCTGCCGATCGAAGACGATTGAAAGGTGCGATAAAAAGATATGCACTGCAGGAGTGTCTCTTCGGTGTCGTAATTGATGCCCGTACACCTCAATCGTCTGCGGCACTTTCTCGCACGCTGACATCGCTTGACAGACAGCTGGAAATCCCTTTCCGGTCCTGGGTGTTAACCACAGAGCAGCACCATGCCGAACTCGAGGAAAACCTGCAGGGCCGGGCGACCGTGCTGGACGCCGGGGCGCTTCCGGCCCTATCGAAATCCTGTCGGTGGCTCTTGATGCTTGCGCCGGGGACGGAACTGGCCCCCTGGGCACTGGCCTGGATGGCTGTTGAGTCACGCAATGCCGATATCAAATTGATCTACCCCGACCATGATTATCTGATGGATGGTAAGCGCATCAACCCTCAGTTCAAACCAGACTGGTCTGAAGAGCTGGAGCGCGCCTCGGGATATGTAGGCGATACGTTTGCCGTGCGCGCCGATGTATTTCACAGGGTATTGCGACAATCGGGTTTTGACAGTGCTTTTCAGCTTGTACTGGATACCGCGGCCCTGGCAGGACCATCGGCGGTATGCCATATTCCTGCCATCCTCTGCCACCAAAGATACTGCCCGGAAACGGCGGCGGCCAATCAACAGGCGCTGGAAAACCACCTCTCTCGACTCGGCGTGAAAGCCGGTGTGGCGCTATCAGGTGACCATCTGAGGATACACTACCGGCTTCCGCAATTACTCCCTAAAGTCAGTATTGTGATACCGACCCGGGATGCGTTGCGCTACCTCAAAACCTGCGTTGACAGCGTGCTGAGAAAAACCTCCTGGCCGGACTTCGAAATATTGGTAGTTGATAATCAGAGCAGCGAGCCCGGAGCACTGGCATACCTCGAACAGTTGAACTCTGATCCCCGTGTTCGGGTATTGCGCTATAACCAACCGTTCAACTTTTCTGCGATCAATAACTATGCGGCCCAGCAGGCAAAGGGAACGGTGCTCTGCCTGTTGAACAACGATACCGAAGTTATCTCTCCCGATTGGCTTGAAGAAATGGTATCCCGCTTGCTTCAGCCCGGTGTGGGGGTCGTCGGTGCCCGGTTATACTTCAGCAACGGCCGGCTGCAACATGCGGGTGACGTGCTGGGACCGGGCGGTTGTGCCACCCACTTGCATGGTGTACTGGAGCCGAATGATCCCGGCTATATGCACAGGGCCGTGCTCCCCCAGGATCTGTCTGCGGTAACCGCCGCCTGCCTGGTAACCCGACGCAACCTCTATCTGCGGCTGGGTGGACTGAATTCAACTGACCTGCCGGTGGCGTTTAACGATGTCGATTACTGCCTGCGCATTAGGGAGGCCGGCTGGCGAGTAATATATACGCCTTATGCGGAGCTGTATCACCATGAATCCGTTTCTCGCGGCCAGGATGATGATCCGGAGAAACAGGCTCGTGCCAAACGTGAAGTCGATTACATGCGCAGCCGCTGGGGGCATGTCATTGAACGTGACCCCTTCTACAACCCCAACCTCAACTATTCACAGCCTGACTTTAATCTTGGCAAGGTTCCGCGCGTGGCCTGGCCCTGGTGATCAGGATTCCTGACCGAGTGTATTATGAATGATCAAACACGTTCGATATCCGATATCGTGCCAAAGTTCTTGGATATTGACTTCGAATCATCCAGATATTTGGGTAACCCGTGATGTCCGGAGTCCTGATTGTTGAGCAAGACCCCAACCCCACCACGGACTTTTTTATTCAACCGTTACTGAATTCTTTGGGTGTGGAGCCTGAGAAAACTCGGCTCAATGCACTGCCGCCGGTAACCCTTATTGCAGGTGACTCTGTGATATTCGTGCGCTATCTATCGCCCCGCTGGCGTCGGTGGGTAGAAACAAACAAGCATCGATTGGGGCAGATCATCTTTTTTATGGATGATGACCTCTTTGATCTGAAAGCACACACCGGCTTGCCGTTGCACTATCGTTGGAAGCTCTATCGTCTTGCCTGGCGGCATCGGCAATGGCTCAGGAGCATCGGAGCGCAGCTATGGGTATCCACTCCCTGCCTGGCTGAAAAATATGCGGACTGGAACCCTCGCGTCTTGTTGCCAAGATCGCCCTATGGCGATGCTAATCCACTGAAAACCCTGTTCTACCATGGTACAGAAGCGCACAATGATGAGATACGTTGGCTGTATCCGGTCGTCGAGGCCGTGCTTAAACAGGAGCCGAGCCTTTGCTTCGAGATCATTGGAGATAGTCGAGTACACTCGCTGTTTTCCGCGTTACCGCGGGTGCATGTTCTCCACCCGATGGCATGGCAGGCCTACCAGGTGCTGTTGCGGCACCCGGGCAGAACGATAGGTTTGGCACCGTTACTGGATAACACCTTTAATTCAGCCCGCTCCTATACCAAGTTTTTTGATATCACCCGGGCCGGGGCCCTGGGTATCTATGCCGATCATCCCGTGTATCAATCAATCATCCGCCACCAATACAACGGTCTGTTATTACCGATGGATCAACGGCGGTGGGTCGAAGCCATCTTACAATTGAGTCGCGATGACCTGGACAGACAGCGAATGGCAGACAATGCCGGCTCCTGTTTACAGTAAAACTCATCAACGCCGCAACACGGTCAATAAATGCTGCTAACCACTTCTCCGGGTATCTGGCGTCAGCGCCGGATACTTAACGGACTGCTTGCTCCCCAAACCCTGACCACGCGACCCTATGGGGCGCTGAACGCCGTTGTGGGCTGGGGAATGAAACCCAATACCGAGCGGGCCCGCAAGTGGGCAACACGCCGCGCCCTGCCCTTCTGGCAACTGGAGGATGGCTTTATCGGCTATATCGGTCATCCGGCAACCGGAGCGGTCAGGTTGTCATTGATTGTGGATGACGTCGGCATGTATTACGACGCCACCCGTCCCAGCCGGCTTGAACGAATGATCGATGACAACAGTTGGTGGAACCCTGCCTGGCAGCAACGGGCGGAGCAATTGCAGACGCTGCTGATTAGCGGGGGCATTACCAAATATAACTGTTATGGAGATAATCACCTGACGCCGGCAATTGCAGCCCGCCTGGATGCAACCCGACCCCGGGTACTGCTGATTGATCAGACCAGGGGAGATCTCGCCGTCCACCTGGGGCTGGCGGGTGAACACAGCTTTATCGACATGCTGAAGGCCGCCCGCCTGGAAAACCCCGGCGCCCAGCTGATCGTGCGCACCCATCCCGATGTGCTGCTGGGCAAGAAGCGGGGTTATT
Organism: Zobellella maritima; assembly: GCF_003075035.1. Lineage (GTDB taxonomy): Bacteria > Pseudomonadota > Gammaproteobacteria > Enterobacterales > Aeromonadaceae > Oceanimonas > Oceanimonas maritima. Next base: position 1,248,732 of record NZ_QCZE01000001.1, read on the forward strand.
TAGTGGATATTGCCGATGATGATGTATTACTGCTGGCCGATACGGTCAATCCCTTTGCGTTGTTGACGACGGTGGACAAGGTCTATACGGTCTCGTCGCAGCTTGGCTTTGAGGCACTGCTGGCCGGCAAGCCGGTGGTCTGCTTTGGTGCCCCCTTTTATGCCGGCTGGGGGGTGACGGACGACCGGGTGGTTATCCCCCGACGGGGCAAAACACGCACTGTGTCACAAATACTGGCCGCCGCCTATGTACGCTACTGCCGCTACGCGGATCCCATTACCGGGCAACGCTGTGTACCGGAGGATTTACTGGACCTGATCCTGGCCCAGCGGCCACCGACCGCCCGGTTGAAAAAGCTGCATGTGATAGGGTTTTCATTGTGGCGACGGCGGTTTGCTCCCCATTTTTTACGCCGTTACGCAGATGAAATCGTGTTTAGCCAAGAGCTGAAAACCGGAAAATCACATCTGCAAGCTGACAGCTCGAAGCCGGAAGATAACAATTTACCCTCTGTAGCTTCGACTTTAACCGGACAGGCCGCTGTCAGCATCCATTCTGACCGACAATCGCCCGCGCCGCTCGTACGGTACGATGAGGCTGTGCTGGTGTGGGGGCAGGAGCCGGTTGCCCCGCAACCAATGCCGGTATGGCGCATGGAAGACGGCTTCTTACGTTCGGTAGGCCTGGGTTCGGATCTGCGCCGGCCGGGATCTCTGGTGGTGGACCAGCTGGGCATGTATTACAACCCGCACTCGCCCAGCACCCTCGAACGGCATTTAGCCACCCATCTATTCAGCGACCGTGAACTGGCATTGGCTGAACAGCTGATGAGCTACCTCCGGCAACAGGCGCTGACTAAATACAATGTAGGGGCGCAGTCCCTATTGAACTGGCGTACTCGGGCCGGTGACAAAACCATTATTCTGGTACCCGGCCAGGTGGATAACGATGCCTCCATCCAACTGGGCAGCCCAGTTGTCAAGGACAATGCCGCCCTGCTGCAGGCAGTACGCGACACGCATCCCGATGCCTTTATTGTGTTCAAGCCCCACCCGGATGTGGTGAACGGGAACAGGAAGGGGATCGTATCAACCGAAGTGCTGGCCCGCTGCACCGATGCGGTAGAGACCGAGACCAGCATTGTCACCTGCCTGGATGCCTGCGATGCGGTGCACACCCTCACCTCACTCACCGGGCTAGAGGCCTTGATCCGCGGTAAACCGGTCACTGTGTGGGGCCAGCCGTTTTATGCCGGCTGGGGACTGACGGAGGACAGATACCCGGTGAATCGACGTGGCCGTAGCCTGCCGTTGGCAGCCCTTGTGTACGCCGCTTATGCCTGGTATCCCACCTATATTGACTGGCCGACCGGCTTGTACAGCACGCCCCTGCGTATGGCCTGGCGCCTGGCCCAGGAGCGGGAAACCCTTAGCGAGAGCGGTCATCCGGTCAAGGCCTGGTGCCAACGCCGCTGGCGTAAGTTCAGGTTTTTATGGGAAGCACTGAGAGGGTAACCATAGCTCGGTTGCCGTGGAAACCCAGGTCCTTCATGGGAGACCCGACTGCGGCGACTGCATTCATGGCTGATAAAGGAGTCACCCGTTGACGATTAAACAACGCCAGGTGTTTTATATTTCCGGATTTGATCCCCGCGGTGCCGGTCATTACCACCGGCTCTACAAATCCCAGGCGGCGAAGCAGGCAGGGGCAAACGGGCTGGATATCGAGGTATCCAGGCGGATACGGTTGTCGTCCCACCTGCATCAATGGCGGCTGGATACCCGCGATACCCACAGCCGGTACAACTTCTTGAGCTGGGACGACATAATCCGCGCCAATTGGGCGCGAGGCTGGCCGGCCATTGTTACCGACTTCTGCTATTGCCTTTGGGTCTATATCGCTACCGGCCGCATCCTGGTGTTTGCCCGCGCCTCGCGCAAACAGATGCTGGCCGGCCTGTATCCGGTTTTCTTCATCCTGCTTGCACTGGCAACCAGTGGCTACCTGGGTTATCTGACCTTTGTGCTGTTCCCCTTGCCAGTCCTGCCGGGCTGGCTCGATAGCGGCCTAAGATGCCTGGTTGCCATGCTGTTCCTGTGGGCCGCGATGGCTGGTTTCAAGCACCTGGGCAACAAGCTGGCGGTATTCTGGCTGCTGCGCATCTATGCCTTTTCCGCCAAATGGGCCAACGGCGATATTCCCGGGCTGGATCAGCGTATCTCGGTATTTTCCGATGAAATTATCCGAGCGATTGAAGATACCGACAACCAAGAGGTGGTGATCATCGCCCACAGCGTGGGTACCATGCTGGCGGTACCGGTGATGTCCCTGGTGCTGACCCATATCCAGGACAAACCACTGTTTAAAGATCACAGGGTAATACTGATCACCCTGGGACACTGTATTCCCCTGCTCAGTTTTCAGCCCAGGGCAACGCCATTTCGCCATGCCCTGCAACGGCTGGCGCAAGATCCTCGGTTGTTGTGGCTGGATTACAGCGCTCCCACCGACGGCGCCTGTTTTCCCCTGCTGGATCCGGTTACCTCATGTGGCCTGATACGAACCCGGGAAGCCGGCCCCAGGATATTGTCTCCACGCTTTTTTACCCTCTATCATGCCGCCCACTACAAACGTCTCAGCCGGGCCTGGTATGCCATGCACTTTTTGTATCTGATGGCCACCGACAAGGCAGGACCCTACGATTTTTTTGCCTTTACCGCCGGTCCTGAGCGTATTGCCGCGCGCCTGGAGCAACTGCAATGAGCTGTCCCGTTTTCCCAAAACCGACCAAGAGCAAGGCTTCGCTGTGGAAGGTATTCTTTAGCAAGCGTCATTCCTGGCTGAATGCCCTCTATGAACGCAGCTACAGCATGAAGATGGGCGAATTCCGACTGCCGGGGATGACGCTGTATATGATCAACCAGCCCGAACTGGTACGCCGGGTGATGGTGTCGGAAACAGAGCAGTTTCCCAAGCACCAGCTGCTGGCCGATATTCTCTCCCCCCTGCTCGGCGAGAGCATCTTTACCACCAACGGCAGCCAGTGGAAGAAACAACGGGATATGCTGGATCCGGCGTTCAAGCATGCCCGGGTGCAGAAGGTGTTTGGCCTGATGCAGGAGGCTGTGGCCGATATGTCGGCCCGCCTGCATAGCATCGATCAGCAACCCGAGATCGACATCGACCCGGTGATAACCTATGCCACCGCCGATATCATCTTCCGCACCATCATGTCGACAAAACTGGCGCCGGAGCAGGCCAACCGCATCCTGGCAGCCTTTGTGCGTTTCCAGGCCGAATCTCCCAAGCTGGCACTGCTGAAGATGTTCAGACTGCCAGGCTGGCTGCGCCGTGGACGCAAGCAACGGGATGCCGCCCGGGTGATCCGCACCACCATTGAAGACCTACTCCGGCCCCGCTACAGCGAGGCATCCGCGGCCCGGGCAGGCTGCCCTCTGTCCAGGGCCGCATTGAATGCCCGTCAGGATATTCTGTCTACCCTGCTGTTGGCGGTGGACGAGGTCACGGGTCAGCCATTTACCTTTGATGAGATAGTGGATCAGATCTCCATGCTGTTCCTTGCCGGGCACGAAACCTCGGCCAGTGCGCTGAGCTGGTCGCTGTATCTGCTGGCGTTGTTCCCGGATATCCAGCAGGATGCCCACCTTGAGGCGACCCGGGTGCTGGCGGAGCAGCCCATGAGCGTGGAAGCATTGAAGAAGATGGTGCTGGTACGCGATGTGTTTCGCGAGGCCTTGCGCCTTTACCCGCCGGTGGGCTTCTTGACCCGTGAATGCAGTGTGGCCACCGAGATGCGCGATAAAACAATGCCCAAAGATGGGGCCTTGGTGGTCTCGCCCTGGCTTATTCACCGCCACAAGGCGTTCTGGGATAATCCTCATGGCTTTGACCCCTATCGTTTCACCCGGGATGGACTCAAGGTGCCACTGCACAAGTCTTATCTGCCCTTCGGCGTCGGCCCGCGGGTGTGCATCGGTGCCGCCTTCGCCCAGCAGGAAGCCAGCCTGGTCCTGGCTACCCTGTTGCGGGACTACCGGTTCAGTCTGGCTCCGGATTTTGTGCCCGAGCCCGTGGGGCGGCTGACCATCCGCTCCGCAAATGGCATGAAATTGGTCTTGCTACGAAGAAAGTCACAGGTATCAACATGAAAGAACGTATCGCCGGTTTTCTGCTGATGTGTATCGTCGTGCCCATGGCCATACTGGGTTATGTGATCATCTGCTATGTGGGCTTTATCGGCCGGGTTGAACGTGCTCGCTCCGGAGTGCGCGCCCTGGACCATTTTGTCAATGCCAGCGTGTTCAACGGCTATGCCTGGGAGTCGGTTTCGTCCCATGCCTGGCGCGAACGGGACCACAAACGCTGGGCCCGCCTTGTTATCCGGCTGACCGACAGCGTCCAACCCGATCATTGCCGACGCGCCAACAAGCGTGAACAGCCGATTGTCGACATGGTGCTGCAGAAAGGGTTGCACAAGCAGACCATCAAATAAGCGGGAGCTGGAAGCTGGAAGCTGGAAGCTGGAAGCTGGAAGCTGGAAGCTGGAAGCTGGAAGCTGGAAGCTGGAAGCTGGAAGCTGGAAGCTGGAAGCTGGAAGCTGGAAGCTGGAAGCTGGAAGCTGGAAGAGTTTGAACATCGTCCAGGGAGTAGCAATGGATTTTGAAAAACTGGATGTATGGAAGCGTTCCGCACGGCTTTCTGCGGATGTTTATAGGGCCCTTCAACCACTGCGTGATTTTGGCTTCAGAGACCAAATCACCCGCTCCGGGTTGTCTGTGCCATGTAATATCGCAGAAGGAATGACCCGAATTACCATAAAAGACAGGAGCCACTTCCTGATCATCGCCTAAGGATCATGTGCCGAGCTGAGAACACAAACCTACATCGACATGGATATAGATTATATTGATACCGATCTTGGCAAGCAATGGAACCAGGAAACCCGAGACATTGCCGCCATACTGTCGGGATTGATCAGAAAATTAAACGAAACTGGTGGTTAACCTAACTTTCAGCTCCAGACCAAATAGTGCTAAAAACGGGAGACTGCAGGATGGCGCTGGACTCTGTTTTTCTTCCAGCTTACTTCTTCCAGCTTTAAATGTCCGGCTTAAAACGGGAACACCACAGGCACCAGTGCTATCACCCCTGCGGAGTACAGCAGGCTCACCGGCAGACCGGTTTTTATGTAGTCCAGCATGCGATATCGGCCGGGGGAATAGACCATCAGGTGGGTCTGGTAGCCAAAAGGCACGATAAAACAGGCGCTGGCGCCATAGGCCACCGCCATGATAAAGGGCAAGGGATCGGCATTGAACACCTGGGCGGTAGACAGGCCGATGGGAAAGGCCAGCGCCGCCGCCGCATTGTTGGTCACCGTCTCGGTCAGCACCAGGGTGATCAGGTACACGCCGATAAAGGCCCCCAATACCCCATAACCATTAAATACCAGGCGCATGAAATCCGCTACCAGCGCCGCCGCGCCCGAGCTTTCCAGCGCCTTGGCGACCGTCAACGCCGAGCCGATGATCAGCATCAGTTCAAACGGGAAGCGTCGCCGCAGCTCGCTGACCGTCAGCACCCGGCTCAGCAGCAGGGCCACCAGTAACAGCAACAAGCCATTGAACAAGGGCCAGATGCCCAGAGCCGCCATGGCAATCACACCGCCAAAACCACTAAACGCCAGGGTACTTTGCAGGGGGCTCAATTTTGGCCTGAGCAGGGTGCCGTTCAGCACATGAAAGTTGCGATCCAGGTTCTTGTGCTGGATAAAGTCCGAACCCACTGCCAACAGCAGGCTATCCCCGACCCGCAGCGGCACCCGGCCCAATTGACCGGTCAGCCGCCGCTCCCCTCTCCTGATCCCCACCACGCCCGCGTTAAACATGGTTCGAAAATCCACTTCCTGCAGGGTACGCTTGGCCAGCTCCGACTCGTTGGAGATCACCACCTCCACCAGATTGGATGCCAGCAAGGCATCGGCCCGGCAGCCGAATACATCCAGGCCCTGAAAACGCTGCAGCGCCTGTACTTTCTGTACTTCTCCGGTAAACACCAGCACATCACCGGCCAGCAAAACTTCGTCAGGCGACACCGGCGATATCAGCCGGCCATTACGCTCGATTTCCAGCAAAAACAGGCCATCCAGGCTGCGCAGCTGGTTGGTTTCTATGCTGTTGCCAATCAAGGGCGAGCCGGCCATCACCTCGGCCTCGAGAAAATAGGCCTGGTTGGCCTCCTTATCCTGGGCATTGTTGCTGGGCAGCAACCGGGCACTGAGCAGCAGACCCGCCAGACATAGCAGCGCCACCGGAATACCCACCAGCGCAAACTGGAACATGCCCAGCGCAGGCAGGCCGGCATTGACCACAAACGAGTTCACCACCAGGTTGGTCGAGGTGCCCACCAGGGTGGTAATACCCCCCAGGATAGAGGCGAACGACAAGGGGATCAGCAGCCGCGAAGCCGGCAGGTAGCGCTGGCGGGAGATCACCCCGAGCAAAGAACCGACCACGGCTGTGTTGTTCAGAAAAGCGGAAAAGACGGCGGTCACCCCCATCAAGCGCAGGGTGGCGAAAGATTCCCGCCCCTTGAGCAGGATATCGGAAAACCGATCGAGCAACGGCGAGCGTTCCAGTGCCAGCGACACCAGCATCAGCACGATCAGGGTCGCCAGCGCCGGGTTGGAATAGCTGGCCAGCAGGGCTTTTTCATCAACGATGCCAAACATCAGGTAACCACCGGCCCAGCAGCTGAACAACACGGCCGGCGAGAATCGTCCCTGGATCAACAGACCCAACAGGGCCCCGATTGATGCTAATACCCAATACGCTGACATATATAACCACTCGCTCTTTAAGCAGGGCTATCATTGTAATCATATATCAAATAAACTGGATATATAGATTTGATATAACATTTAGCTATTAGCATAATCCATTGATGAGAACAGATACCATGACACTTACTCACCTGCAACGGCTGGAAGCCGAGAGTATCCATATTATGCGTGAAGTAGTGGCGGAGGCCGACAATCCGGTCATGCTCTACTCGGTCGGCAAGGACAGCGCCGTGATGCTGCACCTGGCGATGAAGGCGTTTTATCCGTCGGTGCCGCCGTTTCCGCTGCTGCATGTGGATACCCGCTGGAAATTCCGCGAAATGTATAGCTTCCGGGATCAGATGGCCGAGAAGCTGGGCATGGATCTGCTGGTACATGTCAACCCGGAAGGCATCGACAAGGACATCAACCCCTTTACCCATGGTTCGGCCATTCATACCGACGTGATGAAAACAGAGGGACTCAAGCAGGCCCTGGATAAGTATGGCTTCGATGCCGCCTTCGGCGGTGCCCGCCGCGACGAGGAAAAATCCCGTGCCAAGGAGCGGATCTTCTCGTTCCGCACCGCGGCACACCGCTGGGATCCCAAGAACCAGCGCCCCGAGCTGTGGAAGCTGTACAACGCCCGCAAGCACAAGGGCGAATCGATCCGGGTGTTCCCCCTCTCCAACTGGACCGAGCTGGATATCTGGCAGTATATCCACCTGGAAAACATTCCCATCGTCCCCCTTTATTACGCAGCCGAGCGTCCGGTGGTGGAACGCGATGGCGCCCTGATCATGGTCGACGACGAACGTATGCCGCTGAAAGAGGGTGAAGTACCGCAGATGCGCAAGGTGCGTTTCCGTACCCTGGGTTGCTATCCGCTGACCGGTGCCGTCGAGTCGGACGCCGATACCCTGCCGGCTATCATTCAGGAAATGCTGTTAACCAAAACCTCCGAACGTCAGGGCCGGGTTATCGACCACGACTCCGCTGCATCCATGGAAAAGAAAAAACAAGAGGGCTACTTCTAATGGCGCATGTATCCGATTTGATTGCCACCGATATCGAGCAGTATCTGAAGGCCCATGAGCAGAAGAGCCTGCTGCGTTTTATTACCTGCGGCAGCGTGGACGACGGCAAGAGCACCCTGATTGGCCGCCTGCTGTTCGAATCCAAGATGCTGTTTGAAGATCAGCTGACCGCCATCGAAGCCGACTCGAAAAAATATGGCACCCAGGGCGATGACATCGATTTCGCCCTGTTGGTCGACGGTCTGGCGGCAGAGCGCGAGCAAGGCATCACCATCGATGTGGCCTATCGCTTCTTCTCTACCGACCGACGCAAGTTTATCGTTGCCGATACCCCGGGCCATGAGCAGTACACCCGCAATATGGTTACCGGCGCCTCCACCGCCGATGCCGCCATCCTGATGGTCGATGCCCGCAAAGGCATCCTGACCCAGACCCGTCGGCACAGCTATCTAATGTCGCTGCTGGGAATACGCCATATAGTGGTGGCCATCAACAAAATGGACCTGGTGGGTTATTCGGAAAAGACCTTCCGCACCATAGTGGAAGAATACAACGCCTTCGCGAACCAGATTGGGCTGACCAAGGTGACCTTTATCCCCATGTCGGCGTTCAAGGGTGACAACATCATTACCCTGAGCGAAAAGATGCCCTGGTATCACGGCACCACCCTGATGGGCTATCTGGAAACCGTGGAAGTGGACGATACCCGCCTGCAACGGGACCCGTTCCGTATGCCGGTGCAGTGGGTGAACCGCCCCAACCTGGACTTCCGCGGCTTTTCCGGCGCCATCGCCAGCGGTGTGATCAAGCCCGGCGATCGCATTCGGGTACAGCCTTCGGGCAAGGAAAGCCATGTAGATCGCATCGTAGTGCATGGCGGCGATCTGCCCCAGGCGGTGGCCGGCCAGTCGGTGACCCTGACCCTGACCGATGAAATTGATATTTCCCGCGGCGATGTGATCTCCACCGTCGAGGCCCCGGCGGAAATCGCCGATCAATTTGAAACCACCCTGGTGTGGATGCACGAGGAGCCGCTGTTGCCCGGTCGCTCCTACCTGCTGAAAGTGGGTACCAAGACGGTGACCGCCACCATTACCGATATCAAGTATCAGGTGAACGTCAACACCATGGAGCACACCGCTGCCAAGAAGCTGGAACTGAACGCCATCGGCGTGTGTAACATCAGCCTTGACCGCGCCATTGCCTTCGACGCCTACCAGAACAACAAGGACACCGGTGGCTTTATCGTTATCGACCGGATGAGCAACAACACGGTCGGTGCCGGCCTACTGCACTTTGCCCTGCGCCGCAGCCAGAACATTCATATGCAGCATGTGGATGTGGACAAATCCGCCCGCGCCGTCACCAAGGGCCAGAAGCCCTGTGTGCTATGGTTTACCGGCCTGTCCGGGGCCGGCAAGTCCACCATCGCCAACCTGGTGGAGAAAAAGCTGCACGCCCAGGGACGTCACACCTATCTGCTGGACGGTGACAACGTACGCCACGGCCTGAACAAGGATCTGGGCTTCACCGATACCGACCGGGTCGAGAATATCCGCCGGATAGCCGAGGTATCGAAGCTGATGGTCGACGCCGGGCTGATCGTGCTGACCGCCTTTATCTCGCCGTTCCGCTCCGAGCGCCGCATGGCCCGGGAGCTGATGGAAGACGGTGAGTTTATCGAGGTATTTGTCGATACACCGTTGAGCGTGGCCGAAGAGCGGGATCCCAAGGGTCTGTACAAGAAAGCCCGTCGCGGTGAACTGAAAAACTTCACTGGTATCGACTCGGCCTATGAGCAGCCCGAGAACCCGGAAATTCGCCTGGATACCACGGGCCTGAGCATCGAGGCCGCTGCCGACGAGGTGATTGAGGCCCTCAAGCGTCAGGGCATTTTACTGGCGGATTAATAAACCGGCTTAAAGGCTAAATAACTGATACAAATACCGCTACTTTTTAGACAAAAATCAGGATTCGATAAGCAGACCCTCCGCGCCAGGGCCGGCGCGGCGGAGCCCCCAAGGATGGGTTTACGGCGAGTCTGCGTTCGAGCCTGATTGCTGTAGCACAATTAGGAACAGTTATTTAGAAGCTAGAATATTGTAAGTCCCCATGATAGAGCCCCCGCCAGGTTAAACCGGACAGGGGCTCTGCTTCCAGCTTATAACTGATAGCTTCAAGCTGATTTTGTAAGCCCGAACCGATAAAGCAGGTACTTCGACCGCTATTAACACGGCGAGGTACCTGCCCCCTCTACCTCATTCTGGAATAGCTCATGACTTACCTGACCAATGACCTGCTTGCACAGGTCGAGGCCATCGCCCGGGACGCCGGTGCCGCCATCATGGCCATTTATGGCCGTGAGTTTTCGATAGATGAAAAAGCAGATAAATCCCCGTTAACCGAGGCCGATGCCGCCGCCCACCAATTGATAGCCGAGCGATTGTCTGCCCTGCCCCTGCAACTGCCGATCTTGTCGGAAGAAGATACCGACGGCTTTGCCGGCGCCGACCCCCAGGGGCGCTACTGGCTGGTGGATCCCCTCGATGGCACCAAGGAGTTTATCAAGCGCAACGGCGAATTTACCGTCAATATCGCGCTGATCGAGCAGGGCAAGTCGGTGCTGGGTGTGGTCTATGCACCGGCTTTGGCGGTAGCTTATGTGGCCGCTGCCGGTATCGGTGCCTTCAAGATAGACAGCGAAGGTCGCCGCCAGGCCATCCGGGTCGCCGAGCATGTACCGGGGGACACCTGGCGCATCGTCGGCAGCCGCTCCCATGCGGGTGATTCGTTGCAGCAGTTACTGGACAAGCTGGGCGCACATGAGCTGGTAGCCATGGGCAGCTCGCTCAAGCTGTGCCTGGTAGCGGAAGGCGCGGCCGATGCCTATCCGCGACTCGGACCCACCTCGTTATGGGACACCGCCGCCGCCCATTGTGTGGTTGAACAGGCGGGCGGCACAGTCGTACGGCTCGACGGCCTGCCGCTCAACTATGCCGATACCCGGCAAGTGCTCAATCCCTTCTTCCTGGTGCTGGGTAAAAACGAGCTGGACTGGCCTGCCCTGCTCGCCTGAACCAGCACGACAAAAAGAGATACGGCACCCTTTATCGGCCCGAGGTTGAGATGCCGCTAGTCTTTGGCTGTTGATGGGAACGGCTACCCCGCCGCGATGATATCTGAAGGTATCGGATGGCCTCTCGGCCATTTCGCCGCGAGGTCGCGCCTCTTGCACGTGCATTATTTCGCCACCAGCACGTCACAGGGCGGTGCGCTCAAGAACCCCATGGCGACACTGCCCACCATCAAGCGACTGATCCCCTGGCGACCGTGAGTACCCAGCACCAACAGTTGCGACTGTTGTTTGTCCACCACATGGGCAATACAGGCCTGGGTTTCCCCGGAAAGTACCTGGGTGCTGATCCGACTTTGATCATCATTACCCAGAAAGTGGAGCATCTCTTCGGCTATCTCCTGCTTGATACGGGCATTCTGCCGGACCACCAACTCTTCCATATCCTGCTGGCGATAACGGGCCAGCCCCATGAATGGAGGATCAAATACATGTATCAATCGTATTTTTGCCTGTGGTGCCACCCACAGGGCCGACTTGAGGGCATGGTGAGAGCTGCGGGAGAAATCGGTGGCCGCCACTAATTTCCGGTAAGTCCCGGTTTCCCCGCCTGTCACCAGCAGTAAGGGAATATGACTATATCTCAATAGCTTCTCTGCCGTCGTCCCTGAAAACAAGTCCTGCAAAGGATCCTTATGATGCCTGCCGACGATAATCAAATCGGCCGCAATATTTCTGGCCGTGGAGAGCAATGCCTTGGCCGGTTTACCCAGGATAACATCGCAATGGCTGCGCGCCTTCAGCTCTTCGGGCAGGGTGTCCGCAAACTGCTGCAGAGCCCGCCTGGCGGCCTCTTCCAATCGATGGCGCATCGGGATCTCGACCAGCGACTCATAGAGGGTAAAGGTATCATCAACCACATGAACCAGGTGCAAATCGGCACCCAGCGAGCAAGCCAGTTCAGTGGCCCGCCTGACAACCACAATTGAATCTGGTTCTAAATCGATAGCGGCGAGCAGAGTCTTCATAACCTTCCCCTTAGTGAAAACGGCCCCATGACGAACAGATTACCCTGAGTTCACTGCTCCGTTAAGCATTCCCGCTTTTGTCGACAAACGCAAATAAAGCCTGCTTATTGTAAGGTTTCTCTGGCTATTATTTTGTTCGGGCAGGCCTTTGGTTTACACTAGAGCTCTTTTAACATTCCAGGACTTCCCGTGTTAACAGCTGAAGTTGCCATGCGTTGGTTGGTTGCCGGCCATATTAATCACTATGTCTGCGAAAATTGCCACGGCATTCATTTATCCGAGCTCCAGGGACTGGACGGGGTATTGGAAAGCCGGTTGTTTGTAGAGCATGAAAACGCCATCATGACCACAGAAGTGGAGATCCGTCCCACCGGCCTGTTGCCACTAATGGCCGAGCTGGGCAGGCTGAATATGAGCTACCCCAACCTGAAGGTATTTGTCGATATCATTGACGACAACCTGCCCCGGCTGATCGTTGCCGAATATATCCACACCCAGGCCGGTATTGAGCAACACCAGTTCACCTGGATTATGCAGCAAACCATGATGGCAACCCAACAATTGGTGCAGGAGATATCCGACTTGGGGTTGCTGGCCGTTGAAGAGCAGCAAAAACCCCGCTCCGCTGTTCACTAAGCACCCAAAGTGGCGGGAGTTAAGCCAGTTGAATTCTCAGCTGATAAAAACCCTTGATTCCCGCACGGCGAGCCGCTAAATTACGCCCCGTTCCCACAGCGATGGTGAACGAAGACGGTGAAGGTAACACCGTATCAAATACCGAAATAAAATTTGGTGAGGTGTCCAAGTGGCTGCCATGAGGCGAAGCCGGGGTGCTGGTCACGCAGCGTGCTGCGTCAGCCCGAGGACAAAGATCCGAAGTCAGCAAGACGGTGAAGGTAACACCGTATCAAATACCGAAATAAAATTTGGTGAGGTGTCCGAGTGGCTGCCATGAGGCGAAGCCGGGGTGCTGGTCACGCAGCGTGCTGCGTCAGCCCGAGGACAAAGATCCGAAGTCAGCAAGACGGTGAAGGTAACACCGTATCAAATACCGAAATAAAATTTGGTGAGGTGTCCGAGTGGCTGAAGGAGCACGCCTGGAAAGTGTGTATACGGCAACGTATCGAGGGTTCGAATCCCTCCTTCACCGCCAGATTAGATAAACCCTTGATTCTTAATAGGTTTCAAGGGTTTTTTCGTTTCCAAAAACGTCATCTTTCTCCTATTGGTACAGAATGAGTGTTATGACTACACCGTGTAAAGTCTCACTCAAAACCAAAGACCTGTCCGTCGCAAGTCCCCGCTTTGCCGCAGTCCCCACACCTTGCAACCAGGGGTCATATTACCGAGTTCTTCAGCCAGGTTGTGCAATCCAGGCTGGTATTTGATGTATCCTCCCTTCATACAGAACATTTTGACACTCGCGCACTTGGTCTGACAATCTGCTATTGATGTTCAAGCGACATAGCGTGTTGAAGTCATGGATCTCGAGAAGCAAATGAAGCCCGCGTTCCGGTGCAAGAGGGTATGATGCCAGACTTAACGTTTATCCACGCTTCCCCCTTCTACGAGCTGACCGCTCTTGTGGTATTGGCGGCGGTCATCGGTTTTCTTGGCGTGCTACTGCGTCAGCCGATGATTGTCAGTTTCATTGCTGTCGGCGTACTGGCAGGGCCGTCGGCACTGAATATCGTGCAATCTCACGAGCATATCGAGTTGCTAGCAGAGCTGGGTATCGCGGTTTTGCTGTTTTTGGTCGGATTAAAGCTCGATTTAAAGCTTATTCGTACGCTCGGATCAGTTGCCCTTGCCACCGGGCTTGGTCAGGTGGCATTTACGTCTGTTATTGGTTATGTAATCGGCATTTCTTTAGGGCTGAATACTATTTCCGCGCTATATGTTGCGGTGGCATTGACGTTTTCCAGTACAATTATCATCGTTAAGCTGCTCTCCGACAAAAGGGAAGTGGACTCTCTGCACGGCCGCATCGCTGTGGGTTTTTTGATAGTACAGGATTTGGTCGTCGTGTTGGCGATGATGGTGTTATCCGCCTTTGGTATTGGAGAGCAAGCGGGAGAGAAAGGCTCCGTATTGGCTCATATCGGCAGCGTGCTGATATACGGTCTAATGATGTTGGGTTTTGTGCTTCTTTTCATTCGTTACCTAGCAACCCCTCTTGTAAGCCGGGTTGCCCGATCCCAGGAGCTGCTGATCACCTTTGCCATCGGCTGGGCAGCCCTTTTGGCTGCTATAGGCAGTCAGCTGGGCTTTAGCAAAGAGCTTGGTGGTCTGCTTGCCGGCATATCTCTTGCCTCAACAGCTTTTAGAGAAGCGATAGTGGCGCGACTGGCTTCATTGCGTGACTTTTTACTACTGTTTTTCTTTATTGCACTCGGCTTTCAGCTTGATCTCGGCCTGCTTGGTTCGCAAGTTATCCCGGCTTTAGTATTTTCTGTTTTTGTACTGATTGGCAACCCGCTGATCGTCATAGTAATTATGGGGATGATGGGTTACCGGAAACGCACCGGCTTTCTGGCAGGGTTGACTGTCGCACAGATCAGTGAATTTTCACTTATATTCATGGCCATGGGCCTGACTCTGGGACATGTTTCGGCAGAGTCTCTCGGTCTGGTCACATTGGTCGGCCTTATTACCATCGCCATGTCTGTTTATATGATCACCTATTCTCACAGCCTGTACAGTAAGCTGGATCCCTGGCTGAATATCTTTGAACGCAGTAAACCTTACCGGGAAGAAACGCTGGAAGTGCAGCCTTCCTGCAAGCAAGCCTATGATGTCATCCTTTTTGGATTGGGGCGCTATGGCAAGGCCATAGCACATTATTTGCAAAAAGAGGGATTTAGTTTTCTGGCAATCGATTTTAACCCGGATGAAGTGCGCCGCTGGCGCAACCAGGGGCATATGGTCATGTATGGTGACGCCAGCGATCCCGCATTCGTTAGTGACTTGCCGCTTCAAGGTGTCAAGTGGGTAGTTTCCGCCATGCCACAGCATGATATTGGTGTGACCCATGAAGATCCACGCTTATCTCTGATTGAGGGACTCAAGCTGCAGCACTATACCGGAGGCATAGCCATATCCACCCAACAATTGCATGATCAGCGCATTCTCAAAGAGAAAGGGGCGACGTTGATTCTGTTGCCATTTCACGATGCCGCTGAACAGGCGGTTGAACGCATGAGGGCGACATTACCTGCTTCATCTCTATAATCCCAGGGGCGACGCATGATTGCTTTTCGCTCAGTCTGATCACGCTTCGATCAGTCCAATAGCAATATAAACGGTAAAGCTTGTCTCTTTCGCGATGAGAGAGTAAATAGTGGCGAACTTGACCAGCCTTGTTTCGTTACCGCGAGATGCCAGAAAAGCCGGCTTAACAGCAGGTTTTTTAAGGTGCACCAGGCATGGCGCGTAGCGCCTTGACGGGGGTTGTTCCGGTACGCGTGGTGGCGGCCGGATGGCTTGGAGGTACAAGTCCTCTGTGAGCCCGGTAAGGGAAATCACTGGCTGAACCTCAAGGGTGTCCATCTGTAGTGGCACACTCAAAGTGTTAAGCGCTTCAAGGACAACCTGAAGTCAGTGCTGCGCAAGGCCATGGGCTGGAACATCCGGCGCGCGACCGGTGTGCTCGCAACCAAACTGCATGGTTGGATAAACAACTTCCGCTACGCCAGGGCCAAAGGCATCTTCAATGAACTGGATGGCTGGTTACGTCGTCATCTGAGTAAAATACTGTGGCGACAATGGAAGCGAGGGCGCACCCGGGGGCGGATGCTGATGCGATTGGGTTTTGCCGAGAAGCGAGCGGTGCTGAGCACCACCAATAGGCGCGGCCCGTGGTGGAACGTCGGGGCATCGCACATGAATAAGGCGTTACCGAATAAGTTGTTTGACCGACTGGGACTGATATCGCTGATGGAGAGTTACCATCGACTCAGCCATCACCCATGAACCGCCGTGGTACGGAACCGTATGCCCGGTGGTGTGAGAGGACGGAGGCCGCCTCCTACTTGATCCCGCAATATTTGCACCAGATACAGGATTTAGTAGGAGAGCTGGCACACGGCAAATAATACCACTCACCGAGTGGTATTATTGCTGTTGGTGGGGTTATGGCTGCTCCGTCCGCTGCCTGTCCAGTTCATCGACCAGTTGCTGCCAGAACCCGAGAACCAGTTTCTGATCCTGGTCATTCAGCTCACCGCTGAGGATGGCCTGGTTGAGGCTGGTCTTGACCCGGGCCTTTACATCCTTGATATGGTTGCGGCCGGCAATCTCGCTCTGGGCCACCGCCAACGTGATATGGCCTCGCAAATAGCCACCGGCAAACAGCTGATCTTCGCTACAATGGGCGACGTTACCGTCGATTTCAGCCAGCAGCAGGCGTTCAAATTCAAAAATATTCATTTATTCTGCCTCATATTCCGGGTTTGCCACCCGAACCAGAACTTCATCACGATAGCCAGTGATCACCCGAACAAGACCGCATAGCTGCCGATCCAGTTCGGGATCATTGGTGTCAACTCGCAGCGGACGACCATGCAAGGAATTTATCTTGGATTTGGTCGCCAACAGCCAGATATTGTCGGGTCCCACGGCCCTGATGACCTGGGGACTCAGCTGTTGATTTCCACGACCAAAAATATGGCCCTGGCCACCGATCAGGGTGATCACCAGCTTGCACTTTTTATCCTTGATATATTCATACAAGCCTCTGGCATCCAGATCTGAGGCAATAAGCCGGCCCTGGTGTACCAGGTCCACGCCCAACAAGGTGTTCTCGAGGCCAAGGCGTTCCATCACAGCGGCGACCGTGGTGCCCGAGCCCATAATATAATAGCAGTCGTCCTCCATCCGCTCGATCACCTCATCGGCGATGTCGGTCAGCACCAGTTCGGCAGACTCCTTGCCCGCCACCTTGACCGCCTGGATATATTCCAGCTCGCCGGGCACCCGCATCTCTCCATAACGGCGGGCGCGCACCCTGCCCTCCCGAAAAGCCGCTTCATCGATGTCCATCACATCGGCCTGGATCAGGCTGACCGGCTCCCCCCTTACCAGCCGGGCCAGCAGCCGGCCGGTGCCGGCCGGGGTGACACCATAGACGCCGGAATGGATCTTCACGCCGGCAGGAATCCCCAGCACACACAGGCTTTCCGGAACCTCGGCACAGATATCCCGGGCGGTGCCATCCCCCCCGGCGAACAGCAGCAGATCGACCCCCTCGCGCACCAATAATTGTACCGCCTGGTGAGTATCGACCGCGGTGCTGGGCCGGCCCGGCTGATAAAGGGTTTGATAGGGCAAATCCAGGGCCTGGCAGACGCTTTCGCCCATCTCGCCGGCAACTGTGTAGATAAAAAATTGATCCTTAAGCGCCACCAGCTCGGCCAAGGCCAGCTGGGTACGTTGCAACGCGCGCGGCTCGGCGCCACGGGCCAGGGCCTCTGCCGCCATGCCATCGCTACCCTTGAGGGCAACACTGCCACCCAATCCTGCGAACGGGTTTACAATCAATCCAATACGAAACATGCCCTGCCCTATTGATAGTCAAAGTTGTCGGGAGTCAGCACGGGACGACCATAATGCTGCCTGAGTGCCGCCATAAAGCATTCGGCTCGCGGCGGAAAGCCGTTATCCAGGTAAGTCAGGGCCTGTTCCCGAACCCTGGCCTGAAAGGCGAGCCTGTCCGGCTCAACCGTACCGTTCAAATTGTCGCAGCTGACATTGAAGGAAAAGCCACAGCTCAGCGACAGGGCCCATTCTATTGCCTGGGGTTTGACCTCAACCGCTTCAAACTGTTGCTGCGCCCGGGCATCCCGACCGTCCGGGTGATACCAGTAACCGTAATCCACCTGGGTTCGCCGGGCCTCTCCCGCCAACAGCCAATGGGCGATCTCATGGAGGGCGCTGGCAAAATAACCGTGCGCAAATACCACCCTGTGATAGCTGACCCGCTCATCGGCAGGCAGATAGACAGGCTCGTCATCGCCTAATTCCAGACGGGTATTGTACGTGTCAAAGAAGGTTTGGTGAAACAGGGAAATCAGATCCCGGTAGCAAAATGACATGATAAAAGCGGCTCCCTGTGCGAAGCCGCTATTTTACTCAACAGGTCTGCTCTCACAAGAGATGATTGCAACAGGTCCGACCCCGTGGCGATAGTGGGAGGCACGGCCCCGTGGTGAGTTGGCTGACAAACCATCAAATACCTTCAGCTACCATCACGGCCGGGTCACCCCTACCACTGGAGTCAGCCTTCCCACAAAGTGACAAACGGTATCCTGTACTTACCTCAGCAACGGCGTGGTGATGCTGACTCCGGCATTTTGCGCCCGATGACGCATCAAATGATCGAGCAACACGATCGCCAGCATCGCCTCGGCAATAGGCACGGCACGGATACCGACACAAGGATCATGGCGGCCACGGGTCACCATCTCGGTCGCGTCCCCTTTTACGTCTATGGTTTTGCCCGGAACCATGATGCTGGAGGTCGGCTTGAGCGCTATGCTGGCCACGATATCCTGGCCGCTGGAAATACCACCCAATATGCCGCCCGCATGGTTGCTGGCAAAGCCTTCCGGGGTCATTTCATCCCTGTGTTCCGAGCCTTTCTGCTCGACCACATCGAAGCCGTCACCGATCTCCACTCCCTTGACCGCATTGATGCTCATCAGCGCATGGGCGATGTCGGCATCCAGCCGGTCGAACACCGGCTCTCCCAGGCCCACAGGCACGCCGCTGGCGACCACCTGGATCTTGGCGCCGATGGAGTTGCCTTCTTTTTTCAGCTCGCGCATGTATTCATCAAGCTCACCCAGCTTGCCGGCGTCGGCAAAGAAGAAAGGATTGGTCTCGATAAGATCCCGGTCAAAGGCCTCGGCCTTGATCGGACCCAGCTGGGTTAAATGGCCATAGATGGATACGCCAAACTGGGCCAGCACCTTCTTGGCGATGGCGCCGGCGGCAACCCGCATGGCGGTTTCCCGGGCAGAGGAACGCCCCCCGCCCCGATAGTCACGGATGCCGTATTTCTGATGATAGGTGTAATCCGCATGACCGGGGCGGAACAAGTCCTTGATGGCGGAATAATCCTGAGAACGCTGATCGGTATTTTCAATCAGCAGGCCGATGGAAGTCCCCGTGGTCTTGCCTTCGAAAACCCCGCTCAGGATTTTAACCTGATCCGCTTCCCGCCTCTGGGTGGTAAAACGGGATGTGCCGGGCTTGCGCCGGTCCAGATCCTGCTGCAGATCCTCTTCTGTCAGCTCGACGCCCGGCGGAACGCCATCCACCACGGCGCCCAAGGCCAGGCCATGACTTTCGCCAAAAGTGGAGACACGAAAAAGGGTTCCAATACTGTTCCCTGCCATTGTGGTTTCCTTTTGATTAAACTAAAAACTGATCACGAAAAGGGAGAAGATCATTGCGGTTGATAACAAAAACTCCGTGGCCGCCCTTCTCCAGCTCTACCCAGGTCAACGGCAACTCGGGGAAGCAGGACTCCATATGTACCTGGCTGTTACCCACTTCCACCACCAGCAGGCCCTCGTCGGTCAGAAAATCACAGGCCTGGGTCAGCAGGTTGCGGGTGAAATCCAGTCCGTCAAAGCCAGAAGCCAACGCCAACTCGGGCTCGTGCAGGAATTCCTCGGGCAAGTCGCTCATGTCCTCTTCATCTACATAGGGGGGATTGGCGACGATCAGGTCATATTTATCCCCCGGGGGGAGCGCCGAGAACAGATCCGATTCGATCGGGATGACCTGTTGCTCCAGACCATGGTTTTGAATATTGATGTCCGCCACATCCAGGGCATCCCGGGAAATATCCAGGGCATCCACCTCGGCTTGGGGAAAAGCATGGGCCAGCGCAATGGCAATACAACCCGAGCCGGTGCACAGATCCATGATGCGGCTGGGCTCAGTGGTCAACCAGGGTGCAAATCGGTTGTCGATAAGTTCGGCGATGGGGGATCGGGGAATCAACACCCGCTCATCCACATAAAATTCGTAGCCGGCAAACCAGGCGGTATGGGTGATATAAGGCGTAGGAAGACGCTGCTCTACCCTTTGTTGCAGGGCGTCCAGCAGCAACTTGCGCTCCGACGGCAACAACCGGGCATCCCGTATGGTGGGCGGACAATCCAGCGGCAGGTGCAGCAAAGGTAAAATCAGCTGCACTGCATCATCCCAGGCATTGTCTGTGCCGTGACCGTAAAACAGACCTGCCTGCTGGAACCGGCTGGTGGCAAAACGCAGCCAATCGCCTATGGTGTGCAGCTCGATGAGTGCCTCATCATGAAAAACCGTGTCCAAAACCCCTTCACCTCGATAAAATGGCTGTTTTTGAGCAAACGGACCCCATCAGAATATGACTGCATCCACCCCACCCGAAGATGATGATAAAACACTCTTTAAGGAGGCAGTGCAGGGTGTCCGTAAAATAAAGCAGGATACCATAAGTCCGCACCGGGCGCCGGTCAAGGTGAAAGCACAACAGCGAATAGCCAAGAAAGACAGGGCCGAAGCGCACCCGTTTTCCGATCTCTACGAGCCATACCTGGATCAGGAAGGGCCTACACGTTACCGTCAGGACGATGCCTCGCCCTATGAATTGAAGAAATTACGGCGCGGTGACTATGTACCGGAGCTGTTTCTGGATTTGCATGGCCTGACCCAGGAACAGGCCAAGGAGGAGTTATCGGCCCTGTTGTTGGCGGCCCGCCGTCAGCATGTGCGCTGCGTGTCCATCATGCATGGCCATGGCAAGCACATTCTGAAACAGCGTCTGCCCATGTGGCTGGCACAACATCCACAGGTGTTGGCCTTTCATCAAGCGACGCGGGAATGGGGCGGTGACGCCGCCCTGCTGGTATTGTTGAAAACCGAGTTATGAAGCGATAGACAGCAGGCCCGAGTTTGCTCGGTGCAAAATGCTATTCGAATAACCGTGAACCTACAGCATGTCCCGCAGTCATGCCTGTAAAATACTGCCGCCTCAGGTACGGCAACGCCGAAACACGAACCTTCACTTTTATGAAGCCGCGTCTGCAGGCATGTGCAGCCGATCTATCAGCCTGTTTATTTCCTGCACTGTGGTACGATGACGCTCATCTGCATGGGCAGGCATCACCAACATCCCTTTGGCATACCAAAACGCTCCCCGGCCACGAATATATAAGCGACCACTGAAAAAGGTTTTCACGTATTTGGCGATTAACAAAGGTTGATACTGTTTAAAAATACGCATGACTCACCTCTGCTTATTCTATTTTTTTACTTTACTCTACCCTAAAGACCTGCATTTCTGATAATAGTGTTCATAATGGGGTCGGATATTATGCGGCCCTTCCAACCAGTTAAAATCGGCACCCTGTCCCGGACGCAGAGTAATCTTGGCGATACCCGCGGTTACAAAGATCGGGGCCATCAGCGGTGGACACAGGCTTTCTACCAGGAAACCGACCAACGGCATATGGCTGACCACCAGCAGGTTGCCTGCCTCGTTAATTTCAGCATATGCCATTAGCAGGCTGGCTGCTATATCAGGATCCGCATTGGGCGTTAACTCCTCGCACCATTCCACCTGCGACGCCGGTATCTTGTCGGCGATCTGCTCCCAGGTTTGCTTGGCGCGTAAATAAGGGCTGACCAATACCCGATCAAATCCTGGTACCTGGGGTACCAACCACTGCGTCATTAAGCAGGTCTCATCCCTGCCTTGCTCAGTCAGGGGCCTCAGGGCATCACTGGATGCTTCCGGCGCCGACTGGCCATGGCGCATGATAAAGATATTCATCTCCACCTCACTTTAAGGCGAACTCCGCCCCTATCGGCGGGCATCATACCTTTGCTCTTCCCTGTGCTCAAGGATCCAGCTCACCCTTTGACCAAGAGGTCGAATGAGTCAAATCCAAGTCTACTTTTAGCTATAACATAAAGATCGCAACTTCACAGGAAATCCTGTTTTTCTTTGGCCGGGAAGCGGGAGACAAACGACAAGGCTAGCAAACCCTGGCTCAATTGCTGCCAAAGATTACCCTGAATTTATGACATTTTATTTAAAAAACAGAAAAAAAACTGGCCGAGAGGGCCAGTTAAAAGATGTCATACTAACGAGTGAACAGAAACCGAATCCGAGATCCCCCAGGTGACCATCAGGCTGTTAAGGTGACGCCAACAGTGCCCAGTTTAATCGCTCCCCTCATCGGCCTGCTTGATCTGAGTCAACAAAGCGCCTTATGCCTGTTTGCCGGTATCCAGCCATAACAGAACCAGGCAGGTAAATACGGCGACACCGATAAAGCCGATCAGGAAGATGACCGGCATGGCGGCGTAGCCCAATACATTCCAGATTAATTTTTCCAGGGTACTCATCATACCTCTCCAAACAGATCCTGATGAGACAAAGCCTAACCGCTGCGCCGGGCAACCGGTTTGAGCAAGATCAAGTCAGGCATGCCACAGGCTATATTTCATGCCCCGGGCGCACACCAGAGACCAACGCCGTTTGGCCATGAACAGCGGCAATACCGCAGGTCCGAACAGGCACCCCAGCAATGCCCAGCGACGCGGCGGCAGTGCACTTTGCACCGCCGCAACGTAATAAAACAAGCCGAAAAAAGGGGCAGTTAAGAGTAACAACAGCATCATCAAATACCCTCCGCAATGGCGCAAGCCTAGCACAGCAGAGGTGGATTTTTAAGCATATCCAACGAGAAAATCGTCACTGGCAAGCGGCTGTGGATCGCTCTGGCCACCTATCAGTAAAACCCCCGTCCCTCCTTTGCCCGACATTGCAGGGGCTCACAGGGTGCGAAGCGTTCGCCGTATTTACGGCTGAATTCCTGCATTTTCTCTACCAGTGACCCTATACCCTGCTGCTGTATATGGTGGAAGGGCCCGCCCAGGAAGGGCGGAAAGCCGATGCCGAAGATGGCACCGATATCTCCGTCCCGGGCCGAGCCAATCACCCCTTCCTCCAGGGCAAGCACCGCCTCGTTCAGCATCTGGAGCACACAACGCTCGGCGATTTCCCGGGCGGGCAACCTGGCGGCGGGCTTGACCCCCAGCAACCGATAAACGGTTTTATCCACCGGCCTGGTTTTCTGCTGGCCATCAAAGCGATAAAACCCGCGACCATTCTTCTTGCCATAACGCTTGTCGTCCAGCAAGGCGGCAAACACCTCCGGCGCCTGAAACCGCTCCCCCAGCTCTTGCGTTAACACCGGCGCTATCTTGACGGCGATGTCTATGCCCACCTCATCCAGCAGGCTGATGGGACCCAGCGGAAAGCCGTAGTCCACCAGGGCGCTGTCGATGGCCTCAATGGGCTCACCCTCCAGCAGCAAGCGGGCCGCTTCATTCAAATAGGGCGCCAGGATCCGATTGACATAGAAGCCGGCCTTATCTCCGACCACGATCGGGGTCTTGCCCTGTTCCCGGGCCAGCTTCAGTGCTGTCGCAACAGTTTCGGCACTGGTCCCCGCATGGGGGATCACTTCCGCCAACGGCATCTTGTCCACGGGGCTGAAGTAATGCAAACCGATCACCTGCTCCGGGCGCCGCGCCCTGGCGGCAATCTGATTGATCGGCAACGAAGAGGTGTTGGAGGCAAAAATGGTATGTGCCGGGCATTGAGCTTCGATTTCGGCAACCATATGCTGCTTTACCGCCAGATCCTCAAACACCGCCTCGACCACCATATCGACCCTGTCAAACCCCTTAAAGTCGATCCCCCCTGTCATACGTCCCAGCTGCAACATCATCCGGGATTGACTCAATTTCTTGTTCCGTACTTTGGGTATCAGCAAACCATAGGCGGTCGCCATGGCCTGATTGATGCCTTTGTAGTCGATGTCCTTGATGCGCACCGGCAATCCGGCCCTGGTTGCGGTGACATAGGCGATTCCGCCCCCCATCAGGCCTCCCCCCAACACACCGATACGCTGCAGGGGCAAAGGGTCGGCGCCGGCAAAGGTATGTGCTTTCTTCATCTCTGTGGTGGCGAAGAACAGATGCCGCAGCGCCACCGACTGGGAGCTCATCACCAGCGCACCGAAGGCCGCGGACTCGGCCGCCAGCCCTGATGACATGCCTTGCTCCAACCCGGTTCGCACCACCTCCAGCAGTTTTTCCGGCGCCGGATACTGACCCCGGGTTTTGTCCCTTAGACGACCCAACGCCTTGTTAAACACCAGCTTGCGACCGAGCGGATTTGCTTCCAGCAACAGTCTCTTGAGCCCGAACCGGCGCTTGTGCACGGGCTTTCCCTGACGTGCCAGCCGGATGGCGGTATCGAGCAGGATAGCTTCAGGTACCATATCGTCCACCAGACCGGCCTTGTATGCGGCGCGTGCGCTCAGCTGTTTGCCGGTGAGCATCATCTCCAGCGCCGGGGTCAGGCCGACCAGCCGGGGCAAACGCTGGGTGCCCCCGGAGCCGGGCAGCAGTCCCAGCTGCACTTCCGGCAAACCCAGCCGGGTGATATCGGCGTAGGAACACACCCGTCCGTGACAAGCCAGGGCCAGTTCAAGCCCACCTCCCAGGCAGGGGCCGTGAATGGCGGCAATAAGGGGCAGCTCCAGCGCCTCCAGTTCGGCAAAGATCTGCTGCCCGGCCCTAGCCAGGGCGGTCGCCTCGGCGGCTGTGGTACAGGCGGCCAGCATGTTGATATCGGCCCCCGCCACAAAAGAGTCCGGCTTGCCGGAGCACAGTACCAGCCCTTGAATTTCATCATCCGCCTTCAGTTCCGCCAGCAATGCCCGGATCTCCTCGGCAAAGCTGGCACGCAGGGTATTCATGCGCTCACCGGGCACATCCAGGGTAATAATACCGATACCGTCATTCTTACTCAGGGTGAAACTGTGCACCTTGCTGGTCTGGGTCTGTTGGTTCATTCCGCTGCCTCCAATACCATGGCTGCACCCAGGCCACCCGCGGCACAGGCTGTGGTTAACGCCAGTCCGCCCCCCCGGCGGTTCAGCTCTTTCAGGGTCTGGGTGATGATCCGTGCGCCGGTAGCGGCAAAGGGATGGCCATAGGCCAGGGAGCCACCCAGCACATTGAATTTACTCATGTCTACTTCACCGATAGCCTGGTTGCGATTCAGTTGTCGCTCGGCAAATTGTTGGCTTGCGAACATCTTCAGGTTGGCCAGCGTCTGGGCGGCAAACGCCTCGTGCATATCGATCAGATCCATATCGTTTAACCGACAACCGGCCCGCTCCAGTGCCAAGGGCGTCGCATAGGACGGGCCCAACAGCATATCCTGCCACACATCAATGGCACTATAGGCATAGCTGCGCAGATAACCCAGCGGCTTGATACCCAACGCTTTGGCGCGGCTTTCAGTCATCATCAATACGGCGGCGGCCCCGTCGGTCAAGGGCGTACTGTTGCCGGCGGTGACGGTACCGTGCCGCTTGTCAAAGGCTGGTTTCAACTTGCCATAGTCCGCCAGGCTGGACTCAGCACGAATCGTGTTATCCTGCAACAAGGGGGCCGTAAATGGGGGGACATAGGCGGCCATCACCTCATCGGCGAGCCGCCCCTGCAGCCAGGCGGCACTCGCCAGCCGGTGGGAGCGATGGGCCAGCTCATCCTGCTCCCTGCGGCTGATGCCGTGACTCTTGGCCATCTGCTCGGCGGTCTGTCCCATCGACAGGCCGGTAGAATACTCGGCTACCGCGGGCGGTACCGGCGCCAGATCCTTCAGAGCCAGACGACGTAAAATCTTTATCCTGGCCCCCAGCGTCCTGGCCTTGCTGAGGTCCAGCAAAACTTCGGCCAGCGCCCTGGAAACACCGATTGGCAACACCGATGAAGAATCGGCACCACCGGCCAGCCCGGTGCTGATCTGGCCCGCCATCATGGCTTCGGCAATATTGGAGACGGCCTGAAAGCTGGTAGCGCAGGCCCGCGAGACACTGTAGGCATCGGTTGTTACCGATAATTCCGTGCCCAGCACAATCTCCCGGGCAATATTGGGTGCCTTGGGCATCTGGATCACCTGCCCAAACACCAATAGTTCTATCTCGTCGGGCGGGATGGGCATGCGGGCCAACATTTCCGCCACCACCAGTGTGCCCAGCTCCAGAGCCGGGATGCCACGGTAGGCGGTCGCTTGTCGGGCAAAGGGGGTTCTCAGCCCGTCAACAATGGCGATGCGGTCGCCCCTGGAGGTAATTAACTTGCTAGCCGGCGTCATGTTCGTTCCTTGTTATCAAGAGGTCTGACCTCAATGAGATATTAGCAACCCTGCAGCAGGTTTAAAACAGTTGATTGAAATCCTCCCGGATCCGGATAAACCCTATCAATTAGGCTGGAGTGCTCCCAATTCGCACATTAGACTTGGAAAAGCCGCCCCCAATCTACGGTGATCAATGATTTCCCTGTTTAAGCGAAAGAAACCCAAGGCTGATACGGTCTCTAAAGGCATAGCGGTAAAACAAAAACGTTATGAGGCCTTGGTCTACACCCTGCATGCGGACTTGTTTCGTTATGCGTTCTGGCTGTGTCACGATCGTCAGGTGGCCGAGGATTTGGTGCAGGAAACCTTTTTACGGGCATGGAAGGCCCTCGACAGCCTCAAGGACGAAAAAGCGGCCAAGGCATGGTTGATTACCATTTTAAGACGAGAAAATGCCCGTCGCTTCGAACGCAAACAGTTTGACCTGGTGGATCTGGATAACCAGCAGGTTCCCGACAAGCACAGCCCCGGACCGGAGCAGGATATGGAAAACGAATTGCTCAGGCGTCATATCGGCGAGCTTGCCATCGAATACAGGGAGCCGTTGTTGTTACAGGTTATTGGGGGCTTTAGTGGTGAAGAAATAGCCAACATTCTTGACTTGAACAAGAATACGGTGATGACACGTCTATTCCGGGCCCGGAACCAGCTGAAAGAGGCACTGGATAATGACAAAACAATTAGAGGTCGAAACAATGGATGAGTTAGAGTTTCGCCGACGGGTTTATACCGACCCCAACGATATACATCCGGATTTTCTATCTGCTTCCACCGATCATGCAGCAAACCGGCAATTCCTGAATGAAATGAAAGACTTTAACCATAAATTAGAGCGGGCCATGAATGTGCCCCTGCCCGAGGACCTCCCCCGCACCCTGATGTTGGCCGCCCTGCCGGAGCAGCCGAAACACCGGGAAGGACCCAGCTGGCGCTACCTGGCTGTTGCCGCCTCGGTGGCCTTTGCCCTCGGCTTTGCTACCCGGTTTATCCACTTGCCCACCGAGGCCGTTACCGGACTGCCTTCAATTGCTCAGGTGGCCCTAGCACATGTGCACACGGAAATGCCCTTTACCCGAAATGTGGATGAGCAGGTCACGCTGATCGCCGCCAATGCCAAGCTTGAACCCTATGGCGCACGCCTGGGTGACATAAGCCGGGTGGGCAGGATTTACTACGCCAACCATTGTATGTTTCCCGGCGGCACGGTCGCACACCTGGTGATAGCGGGCGAGTATGAGCGTATCAATATCTTTTTGGTGCCCATGGACAGGCCCTTAAGGATAGAAAACCGGTTTGTCGGCCAGGGGCTCCAGGGCGAGGTGGTACAGATGCAAAATTACCGTCTGGTGATCGTCACCGGTATGCAAGAAAACCTGAGCCAGGTTACAGGTACCGTCAGGGCATCACTGGAACATGTCATTTAACTGCATCCATATCATTCAGGGGCCGCCAGGCCCCGGTTTATTACTGTGTGTTTACTCAGAAATGCCAGGTCAGCCCCACCGTCAGTGCATCCATTTCAAAATCGCGCTTGTCGAGTAGGCTGGCATACTCGGCAAAGAAGCCGACTCCCCGTAGATCGCGCTTGTTTAAGAAACGCACCCCCAGCCCATAGCTTACATCGCTTTCCGAGCCGGTATCTTTGAGACCGAAAGCCGAAACACTGGCTTCCGCTTCTGTCCAGCCCAGCAGGCCGTATACCGACACCACCTCTCCAATGGGAAATTGAGGCAGGATATAAACGCCATAATAATGTTCAAGCTCGGCTTTCGCCACACCCGCGACAGTGTCATCCCCCACGCCGGTTCCCACTCGTCCTTCTACTGCTAAATAGGACGACGGCTGATAACCCAGGTTGAGCCCGAGGGTATCCCAATTAACGGACTCGCTCAGCCCATCTTCATCATAATCGAGGTTGGCGTAATTCAGCCCTATATAAAACTGGCGGCCAGGGTTATCCCAGCCGGAATAAACAGGAGATTGTGCATATACACCGGTTGCCACCAGACAGGAAGCCACTAAGACAGGTTTAATCATTTCGACATCCTTGTTTTTGGTTCTTATTTTGTTGCGCGTTGACCCGTAAAAGTAAAGCTAGACCTTAAGTCAAAGTCCCACAACATAAGGGCTGATAAAATAAATTCCTGACTATGCTGTAAGTAAGCGTCCTATCTGGTGTAGCATGCTGCCGCCTCGCTCACATGGAAGCGAAAACACTGTTCGGAACAACAGGAACCTCCTCAATGAATATTGAATTCCCTATCTTGATTACCTTTGTCGGCTATCTGTTGCTCACCCTGATGATTGGCCTGGTAGCCTACCGGGCAACCCGCTCGCTGAGCGATTATATTCTGGGTGGGCGTCGCCTCGGGCCCGGCGTGGCGGCGCTGAGTGTCGGTGCATCCGATATGAGCGGCTGGTTGCTGCTGGGCCTGCCGGGTGCGGTTTATCTGTCTGGTGTCAATCAAGCCTGGATCGGTATCGGCCTGGTAATCGGCGCCTGGCTGAACTGGCTGTTTGTGGCCAAACGGCTACGCGTATATACCGAGCAAGCCAATGACTCCCTGACCCTGCCCGACTTCCTGGAAAACCGGCTGGCCGATACATCGGGCCTGCTGCGGGTAATCTCCGCCCTCACCATACTGGTATTCTTTGTATTCTATACCGCTTCCGGCATGGTCGGCGGCGCCATCCTGTTTGAACAGGTCTTCGGTCTTCCCTACCTGAGCGCCCTCTTTATTGGTGGCAGCGTGATCGTGGCCTATACCTTTATGGGCGGCTTCCTGGCTGTTTCCTGGACCGACTTTTTCCAGGGTATTCTGATGTTGCTGGCACTGATCGTCATGCCCTGGGCAGTCATGAATGAACTGGGCGGGCTGGATCAGACCCTGGACCTCCTGGGCAAGATGGATGTCAACAAGCTTGATCTGCTCCATGATTTCTCGCTGCTGAGTGGCCTTAGCCTGATGGCCTGGGGACTCGGTTATTTTGGACAGCCCCATATTCTGGCCCGTTTCATGGCCATCGACTCACCCCGCTCGGTGCCCTTGTCGCGCCGTATCGCCATGAGCTGGATGATATTGTCATTGATCGGTGCCCTGGGCGTGGGCCTGGTTGGTGCTGTGTATTTTGCCGATACACCGCTGACCAATGCAGAAACCGTTTTCCTGGCACTGGCCAATGCGGTGTTCAACCCCTGGGTTGCCGGTTTCCTGATCGCCGCCATCATGTCGGCCATCATGAGCACCATCGACTCCCAATTGCTGGTGTGCTCTTCCGCCCTGACCGAAGACTTTTACAAACGCTGGCTCAGGCCCCATGCCCATGACCAGGAACTGGTATGGGTCGGACGCATCGCCGTGCTGGTAGTGGCCGTTTCCGCCATGTTGCTGGCGCTGGATCCCCAAACCACAGTGCTAGGCCTGGTCAGTTATGCCTGGGCCGGTTTTGGCGCCGCCTTCGGTCCGGTCATTATTCTTTCCGTATATTGGCCCCGCCTGACCCGTAATGGTGCCCTGGCCGGCATTATCCTGGGTGCACTGACGGTGATCGGCTGGAAACAACTCAGCGGCGGCCTCTTTGATCTGTATGAAATCGTGCCCGGCTTCCTGCTTTGTGGCCTGGCCTGTATCCTGGTCAGCAAGCTGGACAAGGAACCGGAAAAAGCCGTCTTGTTGGGTTTCAGGAGAATGGAATCTGATCTCTAATCATTGATCTTACTATCAAAAAGGGCTTTTCGGCCCTTTTTTTGTAAACAAGTGTTTTACTTTTTAATTACACTTATCTATCTTGTCATCTGGTAAGAGTTCATACCACTTACCACCAATAATAAAATCCAAATACATCCGCAGGATACGTTGAGTAAGGGAATCTGCTTATGTGCCCAAAAAACCTGAAACTGTCTTTGCTCGCCGCGGCTGTGGCAACCGGGCAAGCCCACTCCGCCGCCTTCCAGCTAGCCGAGCAAAACACCACCGGCCTCGGCCGTGCCTATGCCGGTGAGGGAGCCATCGGCGACAATGCTTCTGTATTGGGTCGTAACCCGGCAGCCATGACCCTGTTTGACAGCGTAGCGCTCTCTGCAGGGGCCGTCTACGTTAATCCGGAGGTTGATGTAGCAGGTAAAGGAGCAACAGCAACAACGGGCCAGAGCGCCGGCTTGCCGACCCATTCCGAGGACATCGCCGACGATGCCCTGGTGCCCTTTTTCTATTACATCCAACCCATTAATGACCAGTGGGCAGCGGGCTTCGGCGCCTTCACCAACTATGGCTTGTCCACCTCATATCAGGACAACCATTATGCGGGCACGGTCGCCGGCAGAACCTCGCTTACCACCCTGAACCTGAATCCCAATATCGCCTTCAAGGCCAATAACCACCTGTCCCTGGGAGCCGGCGTCAACGCGGTATATGCCGATGCCGAACTGGTAAGGCACTCGGGCATAGCCGGGAGTGCCTTCAGTCTACAGCCATCTGATGAATTTGTTCGTCTGGAAGGTGATGACTGGGGCTACGGCTGGAATATCGGCTTGCTCTTTGAGGCCGATGACAATCATCGCTGGGGACTGAGCTATCGTTCAGAGGTTGAGCTCACCTTGAAAGGCAATTATTCAAGTGCATTGCCCGCTGTACCATTGCCTCCCGGGGTACCTGCAGGTACCAGTGATCAACGTATTCCGGGCACGCTGGATTTAACCCTGCCCGCCATTGCGGAGTTTTCCGGCTTCCATCGGCTCACCCCCGATTGGGCGCTGCACTACGGCCTGTTGTGGACCGAATGGAGCAGCTTTCAAGAGCTGAAAGCCGAGGGGGCGGCTGGTCAGGAGCTGTTCCAGAAAGACGAGCAGTTTAAAAACAGCTGGCGAATCAGTGCCGGCGCCACACATCTACTTGATGAACAGTGGACCCTGCGCGGCGGTGTCGCCTACGACAGATCGCCGGTACGGGAGGCGTTCCGCTCCATCTCGATCCCCGACAGTAACCGAATCTGGTACAGCCTGGGCTCGACCTACGCCTACAACCAGCAACTGAGCTTCGATGCCTCGTTTGCCTTCCTGGACGGGAAAAAGGTCGAGGTCAGAGAAGATAACTTTGAGTTTATCTCCGGTGGCGATGCCTACCTGTTTGGCCTGCAGGCAAACTACCGGTTCTGAGCCGGCAAAAATAGTTAAAGGCCCTTAACGGCTTGCCGTTAGGGGCCTTTGACTTCACCCTCAGGCCGGGCCTTACCCTGAATATAATGCCGCCGACAGAGCGCCACATAACGCTCGTTGCCGCCGATTTCCACCTGTTCGCCCTCTCTGAGCAAATGGCCGTCGGCACCAAGCCGGGCGTTCATATGGGCCTTATTCCCACACCAGCAAATGGTTTTCAACTCTTCCAGCTTGTCGGCCAAACACAACAGATGATAGGCACCCTCGAACAGTTCACCGCGAAAATCACTTTTCAAACCGTAAGCCATTACCGGGATATTGAGTTCATCGACGATCCTCGCCAGCTGATACACCTGCGCCCGGGTAAGAAACTGGGCCTCATCCAGAATAAATACATCCGGCCGTGTCTGCTCCTCCCGTGTCCTGATCAGCTCGAATAGATCACAATCAGCGCCGAAGGTATCCACTTCCAACTGCAATCCAACCCGTGCCCGAATAACGCCCGACCCCGACCGGGTATCCACACCGGGCGTCATGGCATAGGGCGACAGGCCCCGCTCCTGGTAATTAAAATGCGCCTGAATAAGCTGGGTCGACTTGCCCGAATTCATGGCAGCATATTTATAATGCAGCGACGCCATGGGCCCTCCCCCCTTGCCACCGACGCCAGCCAAAGAGGATCAAAGCGAATCCCAACAAGGCGGCGATAAAACCTGCAGCCAGGGAACCGCTATATCCCAGCACCAGATATCCGATCACACTGACCAGAGCAATCGACAATGCGTAAGGCAGCTGGGTAATCACATGATCAATATGATGACAAGACGCACCGGTCGAAGACAATATGGTGGTATCTGATATGGGTGAACAGTGATCGCCGAATACGGCGCCCGCCATCACGGCAGACAGGCCCGGTAGCAATAGCTGAGCATCAATCGCCATCACCATATCGGCGGCAATAGGCAGCATAACCCCGAAGGTACCCCAGCTGGTGCCGGTGGCAAATGCCATTATCCCTGCCAGTAAAAACAACAGGGCCGGCAGCAGATAAACCGGCAGGTTTTGTTGAATGAGGGAAGCCAGGTACTTTCCGGTTTCCAGCTCGGAAATCATACCGGCTATGGTCCAGGCGAACAAAAGGATATAAATGGCCGGCAACATCCCCTTGATACCCGTCCATAAGACATGACCCCATTGGCTGGCACCGGCCTGCTGACGCAACATAATCCAGACACAAACGACCAATCCGGCCACTCCCCCCAATACCAGGGCTCGGCCTACATTGGTATTTTCCAGGGCTGCCAGCAAGCCAAAAGGCTGCTCATTTTCCGCCAGACTTTGAGCGCCGGTGAATAACAGGCCGAATACCGTCACCAATGTCAGTGCACCAATAGTCAATACCAAATCACTGACCCGCCCATTGGATCCGGCGATATCGGGTACGCCTGGCGGTGTGCCTTTGCTGGCGTCAAACAGCTGCCCTTCAAGAGCCCGGGATTCGTGGTGCCCCATGGCCCCCAGATCCCAGCCTCCCTTAATAACCAGCACAACCATCAGCAGGGTAAAGATGGCATAAAAATTCATGCTGCCCATCAACAAAAAGGCACCGAAGGCACTGTGCCCGGCAATGCCGTAACTGGTCAAAATACCACCTACCAGGGCAATGATATAAGCCCCCCAGGAAGATACCGGCATTAACACGCATACCGGCGCCGCGGTGGAATCCAGCAGATAAGCAAGTTTGGTTCTGGAGATGTTGAACCGGTCGGTTACCGGGCGACATATGGTTCCCACCGATAAACTGTGAAAGTAATCATCGATAAAGAAGACAAAGACCAGCAAACCGGTCATCAGCTTGGCCTGGCGACGACTTTTAATGCGTCCCTGCGCCCATTCGGCAAATGCCTGGGTCGCACCAACCCTGCTGAGGATACTGATGATGCACCCCAGCAAGAGCAGGAATAACAATATATTCATGTTCCATGCATTAAAGCTACCCTGTTCCCAAAACAGAGATAAAACCTTATTAAACAAATGGCTAACGGCGGCAACCGGCTGAAACTCATTAACCAGCAGCCCTCCCAGTACAATGCCCGCTCCTAATGACAGCAGTACACGGCGGGTCACTATAGCCAGCAGAATGGCCAATAATGGCGGGAATAAAGACCAAAACGTTTGAATAAAAGGATGGGAATCCATTACAGCACCTATTCTTGCTTGCCAAAAGATCCACCAGGAAAAGGCAAGTCAGACTTGGTCCCTTCACATTCCCAGCAGTAGCGCATCATGGCGTATGCATGACAGTATCCGATCTATTCGATCGAATCCCAGCGACCTTACCCGATAGGCAATGGCCACTTCGGCGCGACTTCCTTTTAATCAGCATAAACGGCATCACCCTGAACTGATCGACTGATAAGACGCGCACCTCTACGCAGGTTCGAGGCGCGAATTTTACTAACTGAAGCAAGAAAATCAACAGATTAATCTACCGGAAGGGATCTAGACAGGCAAAACTAAAGAAACACTCAAATGAGTCCTCACCAATAACAAAAGGACTCTTTTGTATCCTTATTGCAACTTGCTTAATAGCATGATGTGAAACAGAGGATAAATAAAAGACAGCGGTGGCACCGTACAACTACCTACAACTGGTTGATGGTTGGCTACCTCCAGAAAATGTTGTGGTAAATACAGAGATAACAGTCTGTCGCTCATGGCCCCTGTCTGAACATACTGCTGGCGACACAATACGGAGGTGGTTATTTGATTTCATGCTATATAGATCTCACACCGCGCCAACTCCAGCGTACATTTAACACTTTCATTAACATATGATTTTTTGCAATTTGCAAGGCAATACCGAATACTGTTTTTGAATTGCCACTTACTCAATTTTTAATTTGAGTTTGTATTAAGTAAGCACGTGATATAAAATAATTACATTGATTTAAACCCGCTTAAAAATCTTAGCAAATCACTTATACAGGTAATCGCGATGACTGAATTTCTAAAGACCCTACTGAATATACGTAGTCTGCGCGCCGCTGGCCGTGAGCTTACCCTAGAGCAATTAGAAGAAGGCCTGGCAAAGTTAACATCAGTCGTGGAAGAGCGTCGCGAAGCTGAAGCAGAAGAACGCGCAGCCGCCGCCGAGCGTGAGCGCAAGCTGAAAGAATACATGGATATGTTGGCCGCCGACGGCATCGATATTAACGATTTGGTCGAACTGGCCGAGCCAAGCAAAAAATCTGTTGGTCGCAGTAAGCGTCCTGCTAAATACGCCTATACCGACGAGAATGGCGAGCAGAAAACCTGGACTGGCCAAGGTCGTAAGCCTTCTGTTATCCAGGCAGCACTGGATAACGGCGGCAGCCTGGACGATTTCTTAATCAAATAACCCTATTTCAGGGCCTTCGGGCCCTGAAATTCATTTATGCTCCTTATCCCTCAGTTTTGCCTGAAACCGGTATACCTCCTTTCCCCCTCGCAAGCACTGTACTTTTAGCCAAAATAGCCGCTCACTTAGCCTGCCAGATACCAGGCTTGAACTCAGATCCGCATGCAACACCTCATGGTTTTATGGTTAATACCCAACTGCATAAATAACCGATCTATTGGGTTGCTCTGTAAAGGTCGGGTAAATGGCCTACTCCTCCGACATGCTGTGAATACCTCCATATAGGCTCATCCGCACCACTGCCCGCCATTAATGGCGGAAATGCCGAAACGGCAGGGACATTTTCCGGCCCTGGCGCGGAGTCTCGGCGGAGCAGCTCCCCTCATCCTCCCTGATGCAACGGAGTTGCCTGTTGGCTCTGCCTTCGGGCAACACGGGGGACAAAAAGAGAGAACGAAGACGGGCTCCCATGACCGTTTAATGCCATGGACGTTAAATAGCATATATGGCATTTCCGAGCCCCCATGGAGGGCGAGGTAGACAGCGGGGTTGCCTCTTTGGTCCTGGCCCAATAGATGCTCAGAACTTAAGCGAGGTGGGTATTAGATGTTATCCTCAACAAGCCGTGCCGCCAGCCGATAACAGAACACGGCTATATTTGTACATGACCTGCTCTCCGGCAATGAAAACAGCCGCTGTGTTTAGCCTTATATAACAGCGCCAATTCTGCCCTCAGGTTCCGTCCCGGTACCTGCCGAACAATTTGGACAGCCTGGGCAAACGTAGCAACTCCGCCGATTCCATATTTTTTCCTTTCCTATAAACTATGAAAATTTGCAGCGACAGGAGCCGACATGAGTCGATCATGGGTCAATGAGGCCATCAACAAGATAGAAGCCGATTTTCAGCGCAGTGCCGATACCCACCTGTTCAAGGTGACGGCGCCCGCCTGGCCCGACCTTCATATATACCTGAAAGACGAATCCAGCCACCCAACCGGCAGCCTGAAACACCGGCTGGCTCGTTCCTTGTTCCTGTATGGTCTCTGTAACGGCTGGATCGATGAAGGCAGAACCATCATAGAGGCTTCCAGTGGCAGCACCGCCGTGTCTGAAGCCTATTTCGCCAAGCTGCTTGGGCTTCCATTTATCGCAGTGATCCCCAAGCATACTTCGGCGGAAAAAATCGCAAAAATAAATTTTTACGGTGGCCAGTGTCACCTTGTTGATGACGCCAGCCTTATTTATCCCGAGTCATATCGCCTGGCAAAAGAAACCAGCGGCCATTTCGTCGATCAATTTACCTTTGCCGAGCGCGCAACCGACTGGCGCGGTAATAACAATATTGCCGAAAGCATGTTCGAGCAAATGGCCAAGGAGCCTTTTCCTGAGCCTGAATGGGTGGTGATGAGCGCGGGTACCGGCGGTACCTCGGCGACCATAGGACGCCATATCCGCTATTCCAGGATGCGCACCCGACTGTGTGTGGTGGATCCCGAGCACTCGGTGTTTTATGACTATTACCGGCACCGGGATCCCGGGCTGACTTCTGCCATCGGCTCACGTATAGAGGGCATAGGCCGCCCCCGGGTAGAACCCAGCTTTATGCCTGATATTATCGATGAAATGCATCAGATCCCCGATGCGGCAAGCCTGGCGGCCATGCTGTTGCTCGAGGAAATATTGGGCCGTAAGTGTGGCGGCAGCAGCGGCACTAACTTTATGGGTATCCTGCTCAAGCTGAAGGCGATGGCGGAGCAAGGTCAGGCGGGCTCCCTGATCACCCTTATTTGTGATCAGGGGGATCGCTATCTGAACACCTATTACGATGCCCAGTGGCGTCGGGAGCAGGGACTGGATGTCACCCCCTGGCTGGACAGGCTCAGGGCCTTCTGGTACCGGGGGGAGCTGGATGCGCTGGAGACCTTAAGCTAGAAGCCGGAAGTAGCGCATGCTCACTTCAAGCTTTTAATGTTTATTCAGGGGCTGGCATGCAGGCCCTGATGAGTTCGGGCAGGTCGCCAAACCTGCCCCAGTCTCCGAATAAACGCGGTCCCACAAGGGGAACTTATGTCAGGCTGCGGTTAATGTCACCCAGCACCATGGCCGGATCATCCGCCTGGGTAATAGGGCGTCCGACCACCAGGTAGTCGCTGCCGGCTTTGATGGCCTGCTCGGGCGTCATGATTCGCCGTTGATCGCCAGCCTCACTGCCCGCCGGACGGATCCCCGGGGTCACCAGCTTGAAATCCGGCCCCAGTTCGGCCTTAAGCAGGCTGGCTTCCTGAGCGGAACAGACCACCCCATCCAATCCTGCCTGCCGCGCCTGTCGTGCCAGAGACAATACCTGCTCTGCCGGTGAGCGTAACACGCCGGTCTGGTGCAACTCCTCACCGGTCATGCTGGTCAGTACGGTCACCCCGATCAGCAGCGGCGCCTTGTCACCATAAGGCACCAGGGCTGCGCGTGCCGCCTCCATCATCCGCACACCACCACTGGCATGCACATTGACCATCCACACACCCAGCTCGGCCGATGCCGCTATGGCCTTGGCCACCGTATTGGGAATATCATGAAACTTGAGATCCAAAAACACATCGAAGCCGGCATTCACCAGATAACGCACAAACTCGGGGCCGAACAGGGTAAACATTTCCTTACCCACCTTCACCCGGCATGCCTCTGGGGACAGCCTGGCAACCAGGGCCTTGGCCTCCCGTTCATCGGCAAAGTCGAGGGCAACGATGATTTTTGGATCTTGCGTCTTGGAGTCTTGCATCTGCTACCTTTTATTTGTCTGTCTGGCGTGATTATTCACCGTCGAGGCCACGCACAGGTTTGATACTCCCCCACTGCTTACAGGAGGGGCATTGCCAAAACAGGGTATTACTGGAAAACCCGCACTGACCACAACGGTGGCTTGGTTTGGCGTGAATTTGTGCTTCAACCAGGTCCTTTAGCATGTCAAGACTTTCCCGAGCCCGTCCTGCTTCCGCGTTGGTCGCGTGGTATGACATCAGCCTATAAAAGCCTTTCATGGTCGGGTGCCGCTTTAATTGCCCCAGGACCAGCTGCTCTGCACTCAGCTGTCCCTGGGTTTCCTGCAACCAATCGGCCAGCATCAGCACGGCACTGGTCCCCGCATCCCTGGCGACCAACTGCTCCAACAAGGAAGCCAGCTCTCCGGGCTTGTCGAGCGCCTGATAACACACCTTCAGCTTGGGCAGTGCTTCACTGACAAAATCCATGTCCTGCTCGGTCACCTTGATCAGGTGGGCAATGGCAAGGGACCACTGCACCTGATCCATATAGAGATTGGCCAGCCGGAGGCTGGCTCGCACACAGGCCGGATCTGCCTGCAGCGATTTTTTAAGCATGGCGATGGCAGGCTTAAGCTGCTCCTGACGTAACTTATGCTCTGCCAGCTCACAGTAAAAATGACTCATGGGTACAGATACCTTGAGCCCTTGCAGCTTTTTCAGCCGAGCTGCCACCTCGATGGCTTTTTCCCATTCCTGCAGCTGCTGGTAGATAATCATCAGCTGACTGAGCGCTTCCTGCTCGTAGTCGGGATCATGCTTTAACTCAACCAAGATATGCTCGGCACGATCCAGCAGACCCGCGGCCAGGAAATCCCGGGCAAGCTCCAGCATCGCCAGGTGACGCTGCTCCAGCGTCAAATTAGGACGGGCAATCAGATTTTGATGAATTCGAATGGCGCGATCCACCTCACCACGGGAGCGGAATAGATTGCCAAGTGCCAGATGGGTGTCGATGGTCTCGCTGTCAACCTGCAACAACTGGATAAAGAGATCGACGGCTTTATCCGGTTCATCGGAAAGTAAAAAGTTGAGTCCGGCTACATACTGCCGGGAGAAGGTATTTGACTGTTTCTGGGCATCCTGGCGGACGCCCCGTCGTCCCATGTACCAACCATAAGCCGCGGCTACCGGAAGTAGCAGAAACAGCAATTCCAGCATGGGACTCGTCAATCCTTAGCAGGCAAAGCCCTGAGCTCTTCCAGTTCTTTATGCTGGCGATCGACTTTTTTACGCAGGCCCGCATTGTTCATCTTAAGACGCAACATCACCAGGCCAAGTATCAACCAACCCAGTACAAAGCCCGCTACAAACACTACCGCCAACAGGCTGGAAAGACGAAACTCGCCCTGGGCGATGAGATAATTAATCTGCACCAGTTGATCGTTTTGTGTTCCCAGGGTCAACCCTAGACCAAACAGAATAGCCAGGATAACCAAGACCAGAATAATTTTCACCTTACCCCCTCAACATCCTATTTTTGAGTTCGCCAATTATCCCGGAAAATAGCCTGAGCTACCAGTCGTGATGCCATGAAATATGAGATAAAACGGAGAATGCTATGGATTGTCAGGCGGGGTTGACACGCTCTCGTAATTCCTTGCCTGGCTTAAAGTGAGGAACATATTTTCCCGACAGTTCGACCTTCTCGCCGGTCTTGGGGTTACGACCCTGGCGGGGCGCGCGGTAATGTAATGAAAAACTGCCGAAACCACGTATTTCTATGCGGTCACCGGTCTGTAATGTGGATGCCATCTGCTCAAGGATTTCTTTAATGGCACTCTCCACTTCCTTGGCAGATAAATGATTATAGTGGGTGGCCAGTCGTTCGATTAAATCAGATTTGGTCATGGTTACTTGCTCCTTCTGCACCAAATAAAAAGGGGGCGCGAACGCCCCCTTTTAAATTCGGATAGGCTTATTCGCCTTTTGCAGCCTTGAAAGCTTCTGCCATGGCACTCAAACCAACTTCTTCTTGCTGTTGCTGGTTCAGGTTATCCATAACGGCTTTCTCTTCAGCTTCGTCTTTCGCACGGATAGACAGGCTGAGGGTGCGATTCTTGCGGTCTACACCAACGTAACGGGCTTCAACTTCTTCGCCTACGCTCAGAACGGTGGAAGCGTCTTCGATACGGTCACGAGAGATGTCGGCAACGCGGATGTAACCTTCCACGCCTTCTTCCAGCTCAACGACGGCACCTTTGGCATCGACGGCAGTGATTTTACCCTTAACGATAGCACCTTTCTTGTTATCTGACAGGTACTTATTGAAAGGATCTTCGTCGATTTGCTTCACGCCCAGGCTGATGCGCTCACGCTCGGGATCGACCTGCAGTACCACGGCATCGATTTCGTCGCCTTTCTTGAATTCACGAACGGCTTCTTCGCCATTGGCGTTCCAGGAAATGTCGGACAGGTGTACCAGACCGTCGATACCACCGTCCAGACCGATGAAGATACCGAAGTCAGTGATAGACTTGATCTTGCCGGAAACACGGTCGCCCTTGTTGTGGGTTTCTGCGAACAGCTGCCAAGGGTTGGACTTGCACTGCTTCAGGCCCAGGGAGATACGACGACGCTCTTCGTCGATATCCAGTACCATCACGTCTACGCTGTCGCCAACGGAAACCACTTTGGACGGGTGGATGTTCTTGTTGGTCCAGTCCATTTCGGACACGTGTACCAGGCCTTCAACGCCTTCTTCGATTTCAACGAAGCAGCCGTAGTCGGTCAGGTTGGTCACGCGGCCCGACAGGCGAGTGCCTTCCGGGTAACGGTTGGCGATATCGACCCAAGGATCTTCACCCAGTTGCTTCAGGCCCAGAGATACACGGGTACGCTCACGGTCGAATTTCAGAACCTTGACGTTGATTTCATCACCCACGTTGACGATCTCGGAAGGATGCTTAACGCGCTTCCAGGCCATATCGGTGATGTGCAGCAGGCCGTCTACGCCGCCCAGGTCTACGAAAGCACCGTAGTCGGTCAGGTTCTTGACGATACCCTTGACTTCCTGGCCTTCCTGCAGGTTTTCCAGCAGCTGCTCACGCTCGACGCTGTTTTCGGTTTCGATCACGGCACGGCGAGAAACCACAACGTTGTTACGCTTCTGGTCCA
The DNA here is from genome assembly GCF_003075035.1 of Zobellella maritima. GTDB lineage: Bacteria > Pseudomonadota > Gammaproteobacteria > Enterobacterales > Aeromonadaceae > Oceanimonas > Oceanimonas maritima. The sequence goes on from NZ_QCZE01000001.1 coordinate 1,289,476, forward strand.
GCTTGATTACTTTGAACTCAAGCTCTTTGCCTTCCAGGTGCAGGGTGTCGCGTACCGGACGCACGTCAACCAGAGAACCGGGCAGGAAGGCACGGATGCTGTTCACTTCAACAGTGAAACCACCTTTAACCTTACCGTTGATAACGCCGATAACAGTTTCTTGATCTTCGTAGGCTTTTTCCAGCTGCAGCCAGGCTTCGTGACGCTTGGCTTTTTCACGGGAAAGCAGAGTCTCACCGAAGCCGTCTTCCACTGCATCCAGCGCGACATCAACGCTGTCACCAACGCTGATTTCCAGCTCGCCCTGAGCATTTTTGAACTGCTCGGCAGGGATGGCAGACTCAGACTTCAGGCCGGCGTCAACCAGAACGATACCGTTCTCGATGGCAACAACGATGCCTTTTACGATGGAACCCGGACGGGTTTCCAGTTCTTTCAGAGACTCTTCAAAGAGTTGAGCAAAAGATTCAGTCATGTTTAATGGATACACTTTAAAGTTGAACGTCCACAGGGCAATCCAGCACCGATGGGGTGATTAACATTGGCCGCCTCGTTCCTTAAGGCCGGCATTGCCAAATCGCGTCAGCGACCAAGAATAACCTTAGTATGGCTCAGCACCTTGTCCAGCACTTCGGCAATGGACAAATGGGTGGAATCAATGACCAGGGCATCCGCGGCTGCCTTAAGGGGCGCCACGGCTCGGTTTCTATCCCGGTCGTCACGCGCCTGAATTTCGCTTAAAAGGCGGTCAAAACTAACATCAAAGCCCTTATCTTGCAACTGTTTAAGCCGTCGCAGGGCCCTTTCCTCGGCACTGGCATCGAGGAAAATTTTGACTTCAGCATCGGGGAACACCACTGTCCCCATGTCCCGGCCATCGGCGATCAGCCCGGGGCTGGTCCGGAATGCGCGCTGACGTCGCAGCAGGGCTTCCCGCACCCGGGGAAATGCCGCCACCTGGCTGGCCGCCTCTCCCATTTTCTCGGTACGGATAGGGCGAGACACATCCTCGCCTTCCAGTATGGTTTTCACCTGCCCGTTTACTACCGGAAACTGCACGTCAAGATGCGCCGCAAGCGGCATCAGCCCGCTTTCATCATTCAGGGCTACATCATGATGCAGTGCCGCCAGCGCTAGCACGCGATATATCGCGCCGGAATCCAGCAGATGCCAGTCCATTTTTTCGGCCAGCAGTTGACACAGGGTTCCCTTGCCGGCACCGCCCGGGCCATCGACTGTGATGACGGGAGCTAGTTCAGACATTGCATCCTCCAGAAAATTGATTGATTGGGCACTCATGGGTGCCGCACCGGCCCATTATATCGAAATTGACCGGCAAAGGCATGAGATACAATTAATTAACATAAGTTTTTGAGGAAATGAGGGGGGCAGGAAGGGAATGCTATTGTGCCTATACCTCGGCGTCCATCCGCTTTACAATAACGCCATTTTATCACTCGCCGTAATTTATGAGGAAGGCCATGAGCAGTGTTACCCGGATGGCAAACTCAAAACTGCCGACTCCTTGGGGCACTTTTACCCTGGTAGGTTTTGAAGAAAAAGGAACTGGCAAGGACCATGCCGCCCTGGTGATGGGCGATATAACAGATGGTGAGCCGGTGTTGGGTCGTATTCATTCCGAATGTCTGACCGGCGATGCCCTGTTCAGCCTGCGCTGTGACTGTGGTTTTCAATTGCAGGCGGCGCTGGAAAACATCGCCAAAACCGGTCGCGGTGTGCTCTTGTATGTGCGCCAGGAAGGCAGAGGCATTGGCTTGTTAAACAAAATCCATGCCTATCATCTGCAGGATCAGGGAAAAGATACCGTCGAGGCCAACGTCGCCCTGGGGTTCGCCGCCGACATGCGCGACTACACCATTTGTGCCGATATGCTGCATAGCCTGGGCGTGACCCACCTGCGCTTGATGACCAATAATCCGCGCAAAGTGAAGGCAATGGAAAACTTCGGGATCAAGATAGTGGAGCGGGTTCCCCTACAGGAAGGTCGCAACCCCTTTAACGAACATTATCTGGATACCAAGGCCGGCAAGCTGGGACATATGCTCAAGGACAAAGAACAGGAAAGCTGAAAGAAGAGTATAAAGAAGAAGAGTAAAGAAGGGCCGTGGAGTAATCCACGGCCCTTCTGCTTAGTGCGACATCAGCAAGGCTCAGGCCTTGGCCGCTACCCCGGTGGTGCCGATCAGTTCCGCATCGCTGCGCTTGAGCACCGAATAGAGTACCCCTGTCAGCAAGGCGCCAGCAGCAATGGCGATGACATACCACAGCAGGGCGGTTACCGCATTGGGAATAAAGAACACGAAGATACCGCCATGGGGTGCCAGCAGCTTGGCTCCAAACAGCATCGACAGGGCACCGGCCAGGGCGCCGCCCAGCATGCAGCTCGGGATCACCCGCAACGGATCCCGGGCGGCAAAGGGGATGGCGCCTTCGGAGATAAAACACAGCCCCAGCACGAAGGAGGCCTTGCCCGCTTCCCGCTCGCTGTCGTTAAACTTGCGTCGTGCCAGGAAGGTGGCAATGCCCATGCCCAGCGCAGGCACCATGCCGGCCGCCATCACAGCTGCCATTGGCGCATAGGTTTCCGATGCCAGCAGCCCCACACCAAAGGCATAGGCCGCCTTGTTGACCGGCCCGCCCATATCGAAGCACATCATGGCCCCCAGCAATATGCCCAGCAGAACCGCATTGGCCGACCCCATGTTATTGAGGAAAACGGTCATCCCGTTCATGATGCCGGAGACAGGACCGCCCACCACATAGATCATCACCAGGCCGGTAAACAGGCTGGCGAACAGCGGGATCACCAGGATCGGCTTCAACGCTTCCAGGGCTTTGGGCATGGGCACCCTGGTCGCCAGCCAGCGAGCGCTGTAGCCGGCCAGGAAACCGGCGGCAATACCGCCGAGGAAACCGGCACCCAGGGAGCTGGCCAGCATGCCGCCAATCATGCCGGGGGCAATCCCCGGGCGGTCGGCAATGGAATAGGCGATGTAACCGGCCAGCACCGGGATCATCAAGGCAAAGGCCGAGGCGCCACCAATCCGCATCAGCGCCGCCGCCAGGGTACCTTCTTCTTTGAAGGCCTCGATCCCGAACACGAAGGACAGGGCGATGATCAGGCCACCGGCCACCACCATCGGCAACATAAAGGACACCCCGGTCAGCAGATGCTGATAGGGACCGGCTTTTTTCTTCTCGTCCGCCTTTTCATTGTTGCTCTGCGCCTGATGCCGGTGCACCTGGGCCTCGGCCAGCGCCGTCTCTATGGTCGGTTTCGGCTTTTTCAACGCCTGTCCGGTACTGGTGCGATACAACCGCTTGCCGTTGAAACGGCTCAGGTCCACTTCGATATCGGCGGCGATGAGCACACAATCGGCGGCAGCAATATCCTCGGCGGTCAGCGCATTTTGCGCTCCGACCGAGCCCTGGGTTTCGACCTTGATCTCCATCCCCATGGACCTGGCAGTTTCATCCAGTGCCTCGGCTGACATAAAGGTATGGGCAACCCCGGTAGGACAGGCCGTCACCGCCACCAGGCGGGTCTTGCCTGGCGCCGCCGCGCTGACCTGCTGAACCTCAGCCGCCGACACCGCCTGCTGCAGATAGTCCTTGGGGTTATTCAACGCCGACTGGATATCGGTATGATATATGCGTTTACCGTTGAAGCGGGACAAATCCAGCTCGGAACCGGCGGCCACCACCACCAGCTCAGCCCGGGCCAGCTGCTCTGCGGTAAAGGGTACTATCGGTTCCAGCTGGCTATGGCATTCCACCGCCACATCCCAGCCCAGCTCTGTAGCGGCCTGGCGCAGCACCCGTGCCGCCATGTAACTGCTGGCCATGCCCGTCGGGCAGGCGGTAACAACAAGCGCTTTCATTTGAATCTCCTTCATACTTCTACTCGCTCGACCACAATGGCCTGCTCATAGCCATGCAGTTCCTTCTGATTGCGAATACCTACCCCAACCTGGGTCACGGCCATCACCGACAGGGCGCAGGCCCGGCGCAGTGTTTGTTCTTCAGACAAGCCCTCGACAAAACCGGCGCACAGGCCGGCAACCAGGGAATCACCGGCACCAACGGTGCTGACCACCTTGACCTGCGGTACCTGGGCGCGCCAATAGCCCCTGGGGCCAAACCAGTGCACCCCCTCTTCCCCGGCCGAGACCACCACATGCGCTATGCCCTGGGCCTGTATTTCCCGGGCACAGGCCACCAGATCCATACCCTCGCTGACCGGACGGCCCACCAGATCCGCCAGTTCATCGATATTGGGTTTGATCAACGAAGGCAGCCCCTTTATACCGGCCTTGAGGGCACCGCCACTGGCGTCAAGCAGCACCTGCTTGCCCCGCTCGCGCCACATTTCAATCATGCCCTCCAGCTGCTGGGGACGAACCCCGGGTGGCAGGCTGCCCGCCACCACCAGGGTATCGAAACCATTGGCCAGGGATTCCAGCCGGGCCAGTAGCCGATTCCATTCGGTATCGGACACCTGCAGCCCGGGCAGGTTGATATCGGTCACCCGACCGCTTGCTTCGCTGACCTTGACGTTGACCCGGGTATTGCCGGTCAGGCGTACGAAAGCATCATCGATACCGTGCTGGTTGAATAGCGCCCGAAACGCGGCGTCGTTGTCCAGGCCCAGGAAGCCGCTGACCTTGGGGGTGTGCCCCAGATCACTCAGTACCCGGGCGACATTGATGCCCTTGCCCGCCGCGCCCAGGTGTCCCGATTTGGCCAGGTTCACACTGCCCAGCGCCAATTGCTCAAGTGAAACCGTCAAATCCAGCGCCGGATTGAGGGTCAGAGTCAGAATACTCATTTTGCTTCTCCTACCAGGGCACGCACGGCCTCGGCATCTTGTGCCACCAGGGCCTGTTCGGCCAGTTCACGACAGCGGGCCAGGCTCCAGTCCCTCACCTGAGCCTTAACCAGCGGAACCCGTTTCAGGCTGACCGACAATTCGTCCACCCCCAGGCCCAGCAGCACGGGTAAGGCCTTGGGATCGGACCCCAGCTCGCCGCAGACCCCGACCCATTTGCCTTTGGCGTGGGCGGCGTCCACCGTCATCTTGATCAACCGCAACACCGCCGGATTCAGGCCGTCGGACAAGGTAGCCAGCTCGCCATTACCCCGGTCCACCGCCAGGGTATACTGGGTCAGATCGTTGGTGCCGATGCTGAAGAAGTCGGCCTCTTCGGCAAACACATGGGCATTGAGGGCAGCGGAAGGTACTTCAACCATGATGCCCAGCTGGACATCAGGGGCTTGTATCTCGGCCTGTACCCGATCGAACATCTGCTTGGCCCAACGCCACTCGGACCAGTCGGCGACCATGGGGAACATGATGCGGATCGGCTGATTGCCTGCGGCGGTCAGCAGGGCCCGCAACTGGGTTTCGAGCAGTTCAGGCTGCTTCATGCACAAACGAATGCCACGCACTCCGAGGAAGGGGTTCTCCTCTTTCGGCACCGGCCAGTACGGCAGCGGCTTGTCGCCACCCACATCCAGGGTCCGGGCCACCAGGGGGCGTCCGTCCAGGGCATCGATGGCTTTCTTGTATTCGGCAACCTGGCTGGTCAGATCCGGGGCACTGCTCTGGGCCATGAACACAAACTCGGTACGCAGCAAACCGACGCCTTCAGCACCGGCCTCCACCGCTTCCACTGCCTTGGCGGTGTCACCCAGGTTGGCACAGACTTCAACCCTGTGCTGATCACGGGTGGCCGCATGCTGATGGCGGCTTTCCCAAGCCTTTTCAGCCAGCTCCTTTTCTTTCTGCTGACGGGCCTTGGCCTGCTCCAGGGCCTTCGACTCGGGGGCGACCCACAGGGTGCCGGCCTCGCCGTCAAGGATAACCTGGGTATCCTGGGCCAGAGTCATCACGCCCCCCCCCATGCCGACCAAGGCCGGAATGCCCAGAGAACGAGCAAGGATGGCGCTGTGGGAAGAGGCCCCGCCACCGGCGGTCACCATGCCCAACACCTTGTCTGGATCCATGTTCACCACGTCCGAGGGACCTATGTCCTCCGCCACCCAGATATAGGGTGTGGCCGGTTTTTCCAGTAAAGGAGTGTTACACAGGATAGCCATCACCCGACGGCCGATATCCCGGATATCGGCAGCCCGTTCGGCCAGCAAAGTATCGGGGTTGGCCGCTTGCAGGGTGGCGGCGGAATCGATCTCCGACCACCAGGCAGCTTGGGCGGATTGGCCTTGTTTAATGCGTTCCACCGCGCCTTCAGCCAGGGAGGGATCGTCCAGCAACTCCCGGTGCATGGCCATGATTTCTTTCGCCTGGGTCTGCGTTGCCTCGGCCACACTGGCGGCCAGATCCTCATCGGCCTGCTTGAGCGCGGCATTCAGCTTCGCCTGCTCCGCGGTGGCGTCGTCGGCCCGCTCCGGGTAGTCAAACACCATGGCCGCCTCGACGAATACCGGTCCTATGGCGGTGCCCGGCGAGGCGGCCACCCCCTGCAGCTCGGTATTGGGCGCGATGTCGTGTACCTGGTGCATCTCGGGCTGGCTACCCACCTCCGCCGCTGCCTCCTGTGCAGCAGGCGTTGCCTGGGGGCTTATCTCTTCGCCCAGGCCGGACTCCACCGCCTCGACCAGACCCGCCAGGGCTTGCTCCGCATCGACGCCATCGGCCTTGAATACCAGCTGGTGACCGGCCTTGACGCCCAGGCTTATCACCTTCATCAGGCTCTTGGCCGAGACGCTGTGACCGTCGCCGTCCAGATTGCGCAGCTCAATCTTGGCTTCATATTTCTTGGCGGTCTGCACCAGCATGGCGCCGGGGCGGGCGTGCAGGCCATGGGCATTGCGCACCGTTACCAGCCGCTCGTTGGCAGCCAGGGCCGGGGTTGAGGTCTGGGTATCGGATTGGGCTTCGGACTGAACTGGCTCGACAACCGGATCCACCGTATCTTCACCCAGGCCGGACTCCACGGCCGCCACCATGCCTTTTATCGCAGCATCTGCATCATCGCCCGAAGCGCTGAAGGCCAGGGTATGGCCCAGCTTTACTCCCAGGGTCATGATTTTCATCAGGCTTTTGGCCGACACCGGCTTGCCTGAGCCGTCCAGGTTGCGTACCTGGATATCGGCCTTGAATTGCTTGGCTACCTTCACCAGCATGGCACCGGGACGGGCATGCAGACCATGGGGGTTGCGCACCTGTACCTGCAGCTCACCACCAATGGTTCCGCCCGGGCCGCTATCCAGGGCTGCCCGCAGAGCGTCGGCCGATGCGTGACCGGCCAGCTCCGAGCCTTGCCCGGCCACCAGCCAATCGGCCAGCTGATTCAGGATATTTTTATGGGTACTGCCGCGTGAAGCCAGGGCAAGCAAGCCTTGCACCGGTTGCTGTTGATGCTCAAACGCGGCGGACGGGGTAACCAGTGCCGCCTTGGCCTCTTTGCTGGCGGCGACCTGGCTCAACCACCAGCCTTGCCCCAGGTAACTCGCACTGCCAAGCGCCTGTTGCTCCGCCGCATCCGCGTCCATCAGTTCACATGCTTGCTTGGTCAGCTGTGACAGGGAGCTGGCCGGCACCCGGACACCCAGTTGCCGGCCGCTCAGGGCCAGTTGTTCTTCCTCACCTTGCAGCAGCCGTAGGATATCCTGTGGCTGACGGGCGGCACGGACCTGCTCGGCCAGGTCATCCTGTGACAGGGAGCGAGCCAGCTGTTTCAGCAGGCCAAGGTGCTCGTCGGAGCCGGCGGCAATGCCCAGCACCAGGTAGGCTTTTTCGCCGTCACCCCATTCCACGCCGTCTGGCAGGTGGAGCGCCTTGATACCGGTTTTTAGTACCAGATGCCGTGTATCCGGGGTACCATGGGGAATGGCGATCCCCTGCCCCAGATAGGTGGCGGTTTGCGCTTCCCGGGCCAACATACCGGCGTCATAGCCGGACGCCACCAGGCCATCCCGCTCCAGCCAGCTGGCCAGTTCGGCAATGACCGCGTGTTTATCGGCCAGCCGGATACCTATTTGTACGTCTTGTGTAGACAGTGAAAGCATGACATCACCCGCTAATTTACAAGGATCATTACATCCTGGATCAAGATTGAAACAACAATGATTATTTTATAACTGAACCAATACTGAATCGTTTCAGCATGTCGCGCAAGTTATCCGCCCAGGTGGATGATGATGATATGATCCAGTGCACATTTTTACGGACTTTTAACATGAAACTGGATGAAGTGGCCCGCCTGGCCGGCGTATCTCGCACGACCGCCAGCTACGTAATCAACGGTAAGGCCGAACAACACAGGATAAGCCAGGCCACCCAGGACAAGGTAATGGCGGTGGTCAAGGCCCACAACTACCAGCCAGACCGGCAGGCGGCCGCCTTGCGCGGCGCCCTTTCCCATACCTTTGGCCTGATCGTGCCCGACCTGGACAACCCCAGCTATGCCCGCCTGGCCAAATTGCTGGAATCGCAGGCCCGCCAGGCCGGTTTTCAGCTGCTGATCACCTGCTCAGACGATGACGCGGATACAGAACGGGAACTGGCGATGATGCTCAAGGGACGCCGGGTCGATGCCCTGATCGTGGCGTCCTGCCTGCCGCCGGAAGAGGATTTTTACCTGCGGCTTCATCAGGACATGCCGGTGATCGGCGTTGACCGCTCCCTGCCCCCGCCGCTTATCTCCGTCAGCAGCGAAAACCGGGCGTCGTCGTTCCGCCTGGCCCAGACCCTGGCTACCCCGGATCTGGAGCAGGTCTGGCTGATATCCGCCGCGCCAGGCCTGGGGGTCAGCCTGGAGCGTGAGCAGGGTTTTATCAAGGCGTTGGAGTCCTCCGGGGTTTCTTATCAGGTGCTGTATGGCGATCGATTCGACCGGCAAACCGCGTTCCGTCTGCTCAATGAGCTGGAGGACGTGAACTGGCAACATCCCCAGGCCATCGTCACCACGGCGTTCGTGTTACTGGAAGGAGTGCTGGATTATTTTTACCAGTATGAAGCCCGACTTCCGTCCGGGCTCAAGCTGGGTACCTTCGGTGATCACCGGCTATTGGACTTTATGTCCACGCCGATCAGCACCATAGCCCAGGATCACCATATGGTGGCACAGCAGGTGCTGTCCCTGACCCTGGATGCCATACGCGGCAACTATCGCAGCGGCCACTACCCGATACCGCGGGTCCTGCATCGCCGTTGACACGATTGGGCGTTAGTCAATGGGCAGGAACCAGCCGCTCAAGGCTGGATCAGGCTGCCATCCCAGGCATAAAGATAACCCGACTGCGCCGGCGTTAATTGGTCCAGTACCTGCAGTAAATGCACGGCTGCCTGTGCAGGCTGCCGTAACTGACCTTCGGGCAAACCGGCATGGAAGGGTGCCGACAATCCGGTGGCCACAGTCCCCGGATGCAGTCCCACCACGCAGGCGGCAGGAAAACGCCGCTGCCATTCTACCCCTAGGGTCCTGATGGCCATGTTGAGTGCCGCCTTGCTGATACGATAGCTATACCAGCCACCACCACGATTATCGCTAATACTCCCCACCCGGGCAGACAGGGCGGCAAACAGCAGGGGATACTGCCTATCAAGCCGACGGGAAAGCAACTGGCCCATGGCCAGGGTTGGCCAGGTATTGATATGAACACTGGCAAGTAAAGCAGCCTCATCCAGCTGCTCTATCCGTTTTTCCGGCTGATGACAGTCGTCATGCAACATGCCGACCGTATTGATCACCCGGTCCGGCAGGGGCAGATTGGCCGTCTGTCTGTACAGGGCCTCGGCATCGGTATTGTCAACCTCAACCCATTCATCAACGCTGACTCCTGGCTGAGTCCGGCTGAGCAAAGTCACTGCATGTCCCTGCCTACGGCACTGGCTGGACAGTGCACAACCGATACCGCCCGCACCCATAATCCAGTATTGCATGATGCCTCCGTTACATTATCATTAACGGCCGAACATCCGCTCCCATACCCCATCCCGAGCCACCAGCTTGTGGTACAGGGCCGCGGCCACATGCAGTACGATAACGGCAATCAGTAGCTTGGCAGCCAGCAAATGGCCACTGTGAGCTGCAGAGCCGAGCCATTCTACCTTGCTATCCCAGCCGGGGATGGTGAACCAGTTGAAGACCTGTACATCGCGGCCACCGGCTACCGACATCACCAGTCCCAGCGCCGGCATGGCAACCATCAGGGCATAGAGCAGACAATGACCCGCTTTAACCAGTTTAGCTTGCCGTCCCTGCACAAGGGCAGGCGGTACCGGAGAAAACCGATGCCAGATCAGCCGGACAATGGCCAGCCCCAGCAACAGTACGCCAACGCTCTTGTGCCAGAAGAAAAGCTCCCCTTTCTCAGGCCCCCTGGGCAGGCTGTCTGCATACCAGGCCAAGGCAACAATCACAAACACCAGCAGCGCCATGCCCAGATGAAACAGGCGGCTTGTTTTCCCGTAGATATGTTTTTGATTACCCCATGGCATGATGTCATCTCCCGTTGAAAATTCAGGAGAGCATAGCCATTTGATACTGCACAAACATGTCACTTTGTAACAAAGTGTGTCAGGGCGCCAGGCTGGCAGCCCACATGGTCATGGCCTCCCCATGTTTGACAAACAAAGCGCCTTCCTCCAGGGATGCCTGCAAGTGAAAGTCCTCGCCGCCATAGTGGAAGTCCAGCCGCCAGGCATGCAGGTAGCCCCGATCCGCCGGTGTGCCGCCATAGCGTACATCACCCAGTATGGGACAGCCGATGCTTTTCAGCGCCACCCGGATCTGGTGGGTTTTGCCGGTCCGGGGGAGGATCACGAACGCCCTCAACCCCTGATCCAAAGCATGGGAGTAAAACCGGCTCACCGCCGGGTTATGTTGGGTACGGGTCAGCTTCCAGCTGCCCCGTCGGGCCTTTTCCATATCCCCTTTCACCCAGCCTTGCTTCTTGGCCGGCCTGCGATCGCTTAACGCCAGGTAGGTTTTTCCGATAGTCCGTTCGGCAAACTGCCGGCTTAACACCCGGTTTGCCTCAGGGTTACGGGCCAGCAACAGTACGCCTGTGGTCATTTTATCCAGTCGGTGCACCGGATACAGGGTCTCGCCCAGCTGCTCACCCAGCACGCGGACCAGGCCGGCCTCCGGCCCTTCCTGGTGCATGCCGATGCCGGCGGCTTTATTGACAGCATAAAAGTCCGGGTGGGCCAACAATATCTGTGTCATAGGGGAAATACACCAAGCTGGAGGGAGTTAAATGGCAGCAATAGAATAGCAAAAAGCCCAGCATGGCAAGATGCTGGGCTTTTGTTTACCCGTCAAGTGGCTGACGAGTCATCCATTTTCAATATGGCGGAGGAGCAGGGATTTGAACCCTGGGTGGGCTATAAACCCACGCCGGTTTTCAAGACCGGTGCATTAAACCACTCTGCCACCCCTCCGACGGGCGCCAATATTACGCAGCCTACCCTGGCTTGTAAACCATAAAATCAAGGCACGCGTGCGAGTGGGCAATAAATGGGCAGAAGAGCCCATTCAACCAAAGGGCCGCTGTCCCGCCTCGTACAATTTAAGCAGCGCGCGGTTGACACCGGCTTCCGCCGCCTTGGCCAATTTGTCTTTCAGGGTTTGCTTCGGTTTGTGTCTCAGGCTGATGACATGATGACTGTCAACCTTGTCCAGCAGATACTGGCTACTGGTCATCAGCCGGTCTACCAGACCCAGTTCCTTGGCGTCTGCCGCCAGCCAATGTTCGCCGGTGGCCACCTTGTCCAGCGCCAGCGCCGGGCGGTTGGTCTGGATAAAGTCCTTGAAACGCTGATGGATGACTTCCAGTTCCTCGCGGAACTTGGCGCGACCTTCATCGTCATTTTCACCAAACAATGTCAGGGTACGCTTGTACTGCCCCGCCGTATGGAGCTCGATATCGATATCTTTCTTCTTCAACAACTTGTTGAAATTAGGCAGCTGGGCAACCACACCAATGGAGCCGACGATGGCGAAGGGGGCCGCGAGTATCTGTTCACCGACACAGGCCATCATGTAACCGCCGCTGGCCGCCACCTTGTCGATAGCGATATTCAATTTCAAGCCATGCTCCTTCAGCCGGCCAAGCTCGGCTGCCGCCAGCCCATAACCATGGACCACGCCGCCACCGGACTCCAGCCGCAGCAGCACTTCATCGCCGGGTTGGGCCAGCTGTAACAGGGCGGTGACTTCCAGGCTCAGATCGCTGACCTCGTGGGCGTCCATGCTGCCCTTGAAATCCAGCACATACAATTTGGGCTTGAGGGTCACAGCGGCTTTCTTGGCCTCCTTCCTGGCCCGTTTTACTTCCTGTTTCAACGCCTTGCGCTCCGCCTCTGTTACGGCACTCGCCAGCTGCAGGCGCTGTTTCTGACGCTGTAGCCGGGCACTGATATCATCCACTTCCAGCCGCTCGGCTTGTTGCTTCTGCCTGGCCACCACCCCAGCCACCAGGGCGACCAGCAGCACGATGGCCAAGACCCAAGTCAGGCTCTTGGCCACAAATAAACCGTACTCATAGAAAAATTCCAGCATGGGATCTCCTCAGTTATGCCAGGCGCTATTCTAAATATCTGATCCTCATAGCGCTACCTTGGGATCAAGGCTCGATGCTGAATGCTCACCAGGTCCCCCGGACGTCATGACAGCTCAGAATCCTCCGCTTTTTTAAGCCAGCCACTGGCATCCGACGCCAGAGTCTGGTTTGATCCCTGCATTCCATAACATTCAAGTGAAAGAGGCTTCATGCAGGACTATCACCCATCGGCCGATCTATTGAAAAACAAGGTTATTCTGGTTACCGGCGCCGGTGACGGCATCGGGCGCCAAGCAGCGCTGAGCTTCGCCGCCCACGGCGCCACCCTGATCTTGCTGGGTAAAACCGTGAAAAAACTGGAAGCCGTATATGATGAGCTGCTGGAGCAAGGCAGCCCAGAACCGGCCATCATCCCCCTGGACCTGCAGGGAGCGACCCGCCAGCACTACCTGGATATGGCCGAAACCATCAAACAGCAATTTGGTCGCCTCGACGGGGTATTGTTCAATGCCAGCCTGTTGGGCACCCTGGGACCGCTCGACATGATCGGCGAAGATGAATGGGACAAGGTGATGCAGGTCAATCTCAAATCCCAGTTCCTGATGACCCAGACGTTGTTGCCGCTGCTGAAAGCCAGCGCCCCCTCCTCTATCATCTACACCAGTTCCGGTGTCGGCAAACAGGGCCGCGCCTACTGGGGCAGCTATGCCGTCTCCAAGTTTGCCACCGAGGGCATGATGCAGGTACTGGCCGACGAGTTGTCCAATACCCAGGTCAGGGTGAACTGCATCAACCCGGGGGCGACCCGCACCGCCATGCGCGCCCGCGCCTATCCGGGCGAGAATCCCGAAAGCCTGCGTACCCCGGCCGAGATCATGCCGAGTTACCTCTACCTGATGGGCGACGACAGCCAGGCGGTGACCGGCCAGTCACTGGACGCCCAGCCTGACAAAGTAAGCAAGCCCGCCACTGATTGAACTGGCAAGAATCGCTGAGCCGGTTAACAATAAACAAATAGTTTAATCGGAGTAACATCACAAGGGCCGCCCAGGTCCTTGTTCAGCGCAAAAGGAAATGCCATGTATCGTCCCAAAAGTACGGTAGAGCAGTGGCGTATTTTTCAGGCAGTCGTGGACTGCGGCGGTTATGCTCAGGCCGCAGAAGCCCTCAACAAGAGCCAGTCTTCTCTTAATCATGCGGTTGCCAAACTTCAACAGGGACTAGGTCTGGCCCTGTTGGAGGTCAAAGGCAGGAAGGCCTATCTCACCCCTGCCGGCGAAGTATTTTTACGCCGCTCCCGTAAGTTGACCCAGGATATAGAAGGCCTGGAGCAATTGGCCGATGTCCTGGCCAAGGGCTGGGAACCGCTCCTGCGTATCGTGGTTGAGGCATCGCTGCCGCGCCAGCCGCTATACGATGCCCTGGCCGCCTTTACCAATCAGTCCCGGGGCTGTCGCATCCATCTGCTGGAAGCCCAACCATCCGGCTGCCAGACGGTGGTCACCAAGCAGGCCGCCGATATCGTGCTGGCCAGCCGCACCTTCTCCGGGGCGAGCGCCCTGCCCCTGGCCACGACCACCTATGTTCCCGTGTGTGCCCCCAACCACCCACTGACCGAATTCGACGAAATCAGCCAGGTCGAGCTGGAACATCAGCTGGAATTGGTGCTGGCCGATGGCAGCGAGGAAGAAGAAGGCTGGGCCAGGACCGAACAAAGGTGGATTATCAACCACCTGCACGATACCTTATCGCTGCTGCGCCGGGGCGTCGGCTTCGCCTGGCTGCCGCTGGATGTGATCTCCCCCCTGGTGGAAGCCGGTCAGTTACAGCGCTTGCCCATGGCCCATCATGGCTTGCGCAAGCGCTTTACCCACCTTATCCTGCCCCGGGCCACACCGCCCGGACCCGCGGCAAGCCTACTGCTGACCCTGATCAGGCAGGATTACGGCCTGAGCAGCTCGGCCGTGTCGGCTTAGGGATACGTCCTCGCCAGCGAGAACTTGCCAGCCCCCGACGTCTTCCTTATGCTGGCCTTCTCGTTGTTAACAGGATGACCTATGTTTGATTTTGATCAGTGGATAGACAGGAAGCCAAGCCGAGCACTGAAGTGGCTGAAATATGAAGGGACCGACATTCTGCCCATGTGGGTCGCGGATACCGAATTCAAGGCCCCGCCGGCGGTGATAGAGGCGCTACGACAGCGGGTTGATCACGGCATCTTCGGCTACAGCCGTCCCAGCCCGGCGCTGACCGAACTGATTATAGCCCGTATGGCGGAACGTTATGACTGGCAAATTGAAGCTGACTGGCTGGTGTATATGCCGGGTGTGGTACCGGCCCTGAACCTGGCCTGCCAGACTTTCAGCGAGCCGGGCCACTCCATCCTGATGCCCAAGCCTATCTATTATCCGTTTCTGCATGCCCCCGGCTTCCACGGCCGCAAGGCCGCCCATGTGTCCATGGTCGAAAAGGAGGGTCGCTGGCTGCTGGATCTGGAGGAGCTGGAAGCCCAGGCCAAGGACGCCGAGCTGCTGTTGTTCTGCAATCCCCATAATCCGGGCGGCACCATCTACAGCAGGGAAGAGCTGTTGGCCATCAACGATATCGCCAAACGCCACAACCTGTTGGTGTGCTCCGACGAGATCCACTGCGATCTGCTTCTGGATAAAGGCAAACAACACCTGCCCTATGCCGCCCTGGACGAAGATGCCGCCGACCGCAGCATCATCCTGATGGCACCGAGCAAGACCTTTAATATTGCCGGTCTGTGCTGCTCGTTTGCGGTGATCCCCAATGCCGAGCTGCGCACCCGCTTCACCCGTGCCGCTCGTGGCATCATGGCCGATGTCAACCTGCTGGGGTTTGTCGCCGCCGAAGCCGCCTATCAGGATGGTGATGACTGGCTGGAGGCGCAACTGGCCTACCTGCGTCAGAACCGGGACATTATCGTCGATCGGCTGGGCAAGGTACCGGGGGTCAAGGTGCTGTCACCCGAGGCAACCTATCTGGCCTGGATCGATATCAGCGCGCTGGAGCTCGAGGATCCCATCGGTTTCTTCGAACAGGCAGGCGTGGGCCTGTCTCCCGGTGGCCAGTTCGGTGGCAGTGACTTTGTGCGGCTTAACTTTGGTTGTCCCCGAGCCATGCTTGATGAAGCCCTGCATCGCATGATAGCGGCCATCAATGCCCGCTAACGGGTAGCGGGAAGGGGCGTGACAGACGCCCCCTCCCCATCCGCTCACTGCCGATACATTCCCCCATAGCGCAAATCGTCTCCATTCAGCACCATTAACTGGCATTTATTGACTATCTTTTAAGGGCTTGAACACAAGCTACATGCTTGCCACGCCACTAAGGAAGAGCACTATGTCAATGATCACTCCCCTGGGTGCCGTCATCCTGGGCCTGAGCCTGAGCGCCCTCCTGCCGAACGTCCTGGCCACCGAGCAGACCTTTATCTCCATTGGTACCGGAGGCGTTACCGGCGTCTATTATCCGACCGGAGGGGCCATCTGCCGGTTGCTCAACCAGAGTCGAAGCGAGCATGGCATTCGCTGCTCGGTCGAGAGTAGCGGCGGCTCCCCCGATAACCTCACCGCATTGCGGGCTGGTGAACTGGAAGTGGCGTTGACCCAGTCGGACCTGGAGTATCAGGCGTATCATGGTGGTGGTTATTTCGCCGGCCAGGCGGCGTTCAGCGATCTGCGTTCCGTGTTCGCCCTGTACGGTGAAGCAGTGACCATAGTGGCGCGCAAGGATGCCGGGATCACCCGCTTCGACGACCTGAAAGGTAAACGGATCAATATCGGCCATCCGGGATCGGGCCAACATCAGACCATGGGGCACCTGTTCACGGCCTATGGCTGGACCTTGAACGATTTCAAGCTGGTGTCTGAGTTACGCCCTGCCGATCATGCTCAGGCGTTATGCGACAATCGCATCGATGCCTTTGCCTATGTCGTGGGTCACCCCAACGGTTCCATCAAGGAAGCCGCCAACCGCTGTGACGTCAGCCTGGTGCCGATCGGTGGTGAGGTTGTGGACAAGCTGGTGGCCGACAACGCCTATTACCGTTACATCAGCATCCCGGCGGGGATGTACAGGGGTGTCGATGAACAGGTGAGGACCTTCGGGGTTGGCGCCAACCTGGTCACCCGGGCCGAGATCTCGGAAGAGATCATTTATCAGTTGACCAGGGCTGTATTCGACAACTTCGAACGGTTCGTTCGTCTACATCCCAGGCTTGCCGACCTGAAAAAAGAGCAGATGGTCAAAGTCGGCTTGAGTTCACCGCTGCACGAGGGCGCCAGTCGGTACTTTAACGAAAAGGGCCTGCTGGAATAGCCCCCCAAGGCTTTCCCGGTGGCGAGTGACACCGCTGCCCGGGTGAAAGGAAGGCGCCAACGGGCGCATAAAAAAACGCCAGGCTAACAGCCTGGCGTTTTTTTGCTTTGCTAGCAAAGCGACTATGGCGGAGGAGCAGGGATTTGAACCCTGGGTGGGCTATAAACCCACGCCGGTTTTCAAGACCGGTGCATTCAACCACTCTGCCACCCCTCCGGAACGGAATGCATCATACTGCCGGTGCCGGTGCCTGTAAAGAGCCGCAGGTTTAATTGCCTTTAAAATCATCACTCTGGGTGTTTTTTATCTGATCGGGCTGCGGTTCACGCGGGTACTTGGCAAAGTAGTGTCGCAAGAAGTCCTCATCCAGTGGAGACAAATCGAAATGGTTCAAAGCCTCGGCGATCCGCTCTGCCGTAATCTGCTCCTGCTCCAACAACCATGCCAGCGCCTTGCGCAGGGATTCATGTTCACGCATCTTCATCCTCCAATATAAGTTATAAGCTTTTAACGGAGACACTGCCTTTTATTTTTTATGCATTATGAATACAATTTAATCCGTTTCTTTATAGCCATTCATAATATCCAACCCTTTGAGGTCACCATGCATTTCAAACACCGTCTGCGAGACGCCACCTTCGCCGGTATCGCTGCCTTCGTGGCGATTGTCTGCCTGAGCTATCTGAAGAGCTGGGCACACTTCATGGTATTGAGTGCACCTCTGGGCGCCACCCTGGTGCTGCTACTGCTGCTGCCTTCGGCGCCGTTATCACGCCCCAAACACGTGATCCTGGGGCACCTGCTGACCACCTGTCTGGCCGTGATCGGGCTGGAGTGGCTGCCGGATCCCGTGCTCGGCCTGGCCACCTGCTTTGGCCTTGGGATCACCCTGATGGTGCTGACCGATACCCTGCATCCACCGGCCGGCGCCAATCCCCTGTTGATCTATCTGTCGGGCAATCACCTGCCGCCGATGGACTTTATCCTGCCCAACCTGACCGGCACCCTGTTTCTGGTCGCCTTTGCCAGCCTGTACCACTGGGCCTTTACCCACCGACGCTACCCGTTTGGACCGAAAGTAGCCCATCATAACGACGCCCCGGCCAAGCATAAGACACACCCTTGAGCGGTAGTATGTGGCGGGCCGACAGCCGCAGACCCACTGTCGTTGCTTGCTCGGCACGTCTCTTCATAAGAAGAATCTTCACATGAAGATTAAATTAAAATTGTGACACTCATCACAAAACCACCCCCGACTGTTCTGTAACATTATCGCACCGTGAGTGTTATCCACATGTTTCATTTGGATAAACACGATTTATCGGCAACACGGATACCTTTCCTTTCCTTACATGACAGGGAGTCATAATGAAAAGATCTGCCTTGGCATTGCTGATTGCCGTTGCCGCTGCACCGGCCGTTGGTGCAGATTGGAGCAACACCGAATTGCATTACCAGCTGGGCGAACTCAAGCAAAATCCTTTCGGCCCCGATCCCGAGCAGAAGTCCACCACCAGTGTCTATACCCTGCAGCATGCCAGCGGCTGGCAATATGGGGATAACTTCTTCTTTATCGATTATTCCGACTGGGACGACGGGCAACGTCGGCGAGACTGGTACGGCGAGGGCTATTTCAACTTCAGCCTGGGCAAGATCAGCGGCACCGAGCTGAGCCTCGGGCCGGTGAAAGATGTGGGCCTGGTCATGGGTGTCAATGCCGGTGGCGACAGCAAGATACGCAAGTATCTGCCCGGTCTCCAGCTGGCGCTAAAGGTCCCCGGTGCCGCCTTCTTCAATACCCTGCTTACCGCCTATATCGATGACAGCACAGGGGTCGCCGATGGCGGCGCACCCAGGGAGGGAAACATCTGGATGCTGGATACCGCCTGGGCCTTTCCGTTCGCCTTCGCCAGCCATGACTTCAGCCTGGAAGGCCATGCCGAATATATCGGCAGCCGCGACAATGAGTTTGGTGACAAGGTCAAGGGCCACTTCTTGGCTCAGCCTCAGTTGCGTTACGACCTGGGTAAAACCCTCTTCAACGACCCTCAGCGGCTGTTCGTCGGTATCGAATACCAGTACTGGCACAACAAGTTCGGCAGTGACATTACCGAAAGTGCCGTCCAGGGACTGGCGGTCTGGCGATTCTGATCAGCAGGCGAGAGGCCATAACGCGCCCTCCCGCCTGAACCTGGGGTGTGCCCGCTATCCAGGTCTAGAAATGCCACTCAAGCTGGAAGGTCGGTGCCGTGGTGTTGGTGCCCGCCTTGCCATGGTTACCAAACTTGTTATGCCAGTATTCATACCCCACTCCCGCCCACAGGGTATTTTGCTTGTTGAAGGCCAACTGGCCTATATCCAGCATCAGCGAGCTGCGCATCAGGACCTCGGGCTTGGTTTCCACATTAAAGTAATCCCTGCCCTTTTCGCCGTTATAGTTGGCAAACCCCTGGAATTTCATCGGCAGAAGACCCGCCATAAACGGAATCCCCCAGGCCGCGCTGACCACATAATAGGGATCGAAGCTAATGTCCTTCTGATTACCCGGTAAGCCACAGGGCGTCAGGCCACAATGGTTTTTCTCATAAGCATAGAACAGGCTCAGATCGGCAAAACCCCTGGGCAGATCAAACTTCAGGGTCGGCCCCACCAGCAACAGGCGCTTCTTCGGTGCAAAGGCGGTATTTTTAGTGTTCCAGTCGAAGCCGGCTGACAACGCCACTTCCTTCACCGGACCAAAGCCCAGATCGGTCTCAAATACCTTGCCCAGGTGCAGCTGATGGCGATAAGTCACATAGGCTTCGGTCGCCCCCTTGTCGCCACCGTTTGCCTTGTCATTGCTGTCTGATTGCAGCAGATCCACATTCAGGAAATTCTGCCCATAGGCATAGCCGCTGGTATGGGTAAATTGGATGATATGCTTTTGTATATGATTTGGATTATTTGGCTCGGTAAATTCTGCTCCAAACCTGTATCCAATGTAGGTATCAGACCAGCTTAACGCGGCGGCATAAGGGGTCGTGGTGACGACCAGTGCCAGCGTGGAAAGGGTAAGAGCGCGTTTGCCGACATAGTTCATGATGTGTGATTCCTTCACGTTGAGAAATAATATTCCATCTGTTGTTCAGAAGCATAGTAAAAGAGTGAAGCAAGCCACCCTATTATTGAATACAAAAATGATTACACAATACATTAAATACAATCAACACATTGTTCACATATGTAATGAGTGATGTTGCATCATATACCCGTGAACATCTTGTAGAGCCGTAATGAACCCAGGGTCGTCGGCTACTCAGCAAGCAGGGAGGTAACAGCGGTCCTGCCATTGTGTGGCTATGTCATGGATGCGTCAGGGCAGAGACTGCCGCCGGTCCGGGTGGCACGGCAGCGGCGGATATATTAAGGGTGACGAGAGAGACTTCCCGTCGTCGGGCAACGACGGGGACAAGACATTAATCCAGCTCAGCGCCAGAAAGGGAATAATCAAGGACCATCAGTGCCGCCCGCTGACCCTTGGCCACGGCGGGATTGGGGAATACCACCGCCTCGCTCTGATCACCCACCCGCCAGCTATGCTCAGCGTCTTCGGCCAGCAGCTCACCCGGTTCGAAGGCGGTGAAGTTAGCCACATCCTTGCCAAAATGGAAGTGAAAGGCATCGCTCTGCTTGATGATTTCCCGGCAGACCTTGAACACCCGGATCTGACCTGGCTCCAGGGGTGCCGGCGCCCACTCCGGTTCGCTCACCAGCTGGCGCAGGCAATGATCGACCGCAGAGAACCTGCCCATATCATTCTGGCCGAAGGGCATGACCTTGCCCAGTTCGACGGTAAAGGCGTGGGCGCCGAACCGATGGGCACTGAAATAACTGAAGGTAGTGGTCGGCCCGTGGGCCAGCAGTATGGTGTCTACCTCGCAGTCCCGTAGAAATGCCAACTGGCGGCGACTGTAAGGTTGGCCGTGGGTATAGGGATAGATGGCAAACTTTTCGTACTTTGAAGGCCTGATGGCCGTATGCAGATCATAATGCAGACGCTCGGTATCGGTGCGTTGGCCGAAAAAACGGCCGACATACTGCTCCAGCCTGCCCGCCCGCTGCCGCTCCCGGCCGCCGTTTTCCCCGCGCTCATGGGCGCCGGAAAACAGCCGGTTAAGATTGACCTCAAGCTCGCGTACGCCCTGGTTCATGGCTGCCGGATGTCCAAATATCAGCAGCAATCGGTGCCCGCAGCTCAGTCTGCCCTCGACCAGATCCCGCAGCAGCTGCTCGCACAGCTCTATGGGTGCTGTTTCATTGCCATGGATACCGCAGGAAATCACGATATCTTTATTGCCCGGAGATGCCGGTTCAAAACAGAGTACCCCCGTATCCCAGGCGGACACGGTCCCGCCGCCTGCCAGGGGTTCGCTAAAGGGGGCCAGCTCCCATGGATGTTCACGGCTAAGTGACAAAAAATTCGTAATCCGGCTTCCCTTCATATATCCCTCCAGCTAAACCATTAAAAGCAACATTTCAGTTTGAAATAAAACATGAAGTCAGCATCAATGTCTAGCGGATTAAGGAGCCGGTCCGGCGGCGACTGACGGCAACCAAGCCCAGCGAATAAAAGCGTGCGCCAAGTTAAGCACCAGAACCGCAAACCTATGCCATTTTTACGGTTTCCAGCCAGTTGTTATGCAGATGACCGGGGCGGCCACAGCACCAAAAAAAATGAAGGGCAATAAAACCAAACAACGACAGGCCGGGGTTTCCGGCCTGTCGTTGTATAACATGACTTACCACTGTTCCGGGTCCATCAAGCCGCCCGGTGCACGCCTGGTTTCCAAGCGGCACCTCATCAGCGACATTGATCCTGTTGGCTTAAACCCATCGCATTAAACATGCGATCAATTTGACTGCCATACCTCGGACAAAGGGCCCACTGCACCGACACGCTCAAACACCGCCCTGTAACGCTCAGCACAGGACCTGACCGCCATGGATGTACTCGTAGCGTATCGTGGGAGGCGGCTATAGTGCCTCTAGGGGCAACCCAAAACCCTGATCAGATTGTTAATGTCATTGGTGTTAGACGCCGGCCCTGGCAAAGGCACCGCTCACCAGCTGTCTGGCCTCGTCAATCAGACGCTCGAGGTGCTCCTTATCGCGGAAGCTCTCGGCATAGATCTTGTACACCTGTTCGGTACCGCTGGGGCGGGCCGCGAACCAGCCCTGCTCGGTAGTCACCTTGAGTCCCCCCAGGGAGGCATTGTTGCCGGGTGCCCGGGTCAGGGTAGCAGTGATGGCATCACCGGCCAGGGTGTCAGCCTTGATATCATCGGCATTCAGGCTGGCCAATACCTGTTTCTGTGCCTGGTTGGCGGGAGCATCCAAACGGCGGTAGACAGGGTCGCCCAGCTCACTGGTCAGCCTGGCATAATACTGATGCGGGGTCAGTCCGGTCACCGCCAGGATTTCCGCCGCCAGCAGCGAAGGTATAAAGCCATCCTTGTCGGTGCTCCATACCCGGCCGTCCCTGCGCAGAAAAGAGGCACCGGCGCTTTCTTCACCAACAAAGCCCAGCCGCCCTTCCACCAGGTCGGCCACATACCACTTAAAGCCGACTGGCACTTCCATCAGCGAGCGCCCCAGACTGTCCGCAACCCGGTCGATTATGGAAGAGGATACCAGGGTCTTGCCCACCGCCAGGGTCGCCGGCCATTGGGTCCTGTGGGTAAACAGGTAATGAATACACACCGCCAGGTAGTGGTTGGGGTTCATCAGCCCTTCACTATCCACTATGCCGTGGCGGTCATAATCCGGATCATTGCCACAGGCGATATCAAAACTGTCCTTCAAGGCCAGCAGCTTCGTCATGCTGTAAGGGCTGGAGCAGTCCATGCGGATCTTGCCGTCATGATCCAGTGACATGAAGCCAAACGTCGGATCCTG
Organism: Zobellella maritima; assembly: GCF_003075035.1. Classification (GTDB taxonomy): domain Bacteria; phylum Pseudomonadota; class Gammaproteobacteria; order Enterobacterales; family Aeromonadaceae; genus Oceanimonas; species Oceanimonas maritima. Next base: position 1,312,306 of record NZ_QCZE01000001.1, read on the forward strand.
GCTCTGATTGACCACTGTGATATCCAGCCCGTAACACTCGGCAATCCGTGACCAGTAGGCCATACCGGAACCACCCAGGGGATCGATGCCGACCCTGATACCGGCTTGGCGGATGGCCGCCATGTCGATGACTTGATCCAGCTCGGCCACATAAGGCGTGATGTAATCGTATTGCACCGCCCGGGCCAGGGCCTCGGCGAAGGGTAACCGGCGCACCTCCCTGCAGTCATCGGCGATCAGCCGATTAGCGCGGGCCTGGATCCAGCCGGTGGCCTCGGTGGAAGACGGACCGCCATCGGGCCCATTGTATTTGATACCACCGTCCCGGGGAGGATTATGGGAAGGAGTGATCACAATGCCGTCTGCCAGGGCGTTCTGGTGCAGCCGGTTATGGTTGAGGATGGCATGGGAGATCACCGGGGTCGGGGTATATCCCTGTCCCGCCTGAACCCTGACTTCCAGGCCGTTGGCCACCAGCACTTCCAACGCGCTGCCCCAGGCCGCTTCCGACAGGGCATGGGTGTCCATGGCCAGAAACAGGGGGCCATTCAGTCCTTCCTGTTGCCGGTACTCCGCCACTGCCTGGCAGATTGCCCAGATATGTCGCTGGTTGAAGCTCGCGTCCAGGGCACATCCCCGATGGCCGGATGTACCGAAGGATACCCGTTGGGATGAGACATTGGCATCGGGCGCCAGCTGATAATAAGCCGTCATCAAACGAGGAATATTGACCAGGTCCTCGGTACTCGCCGGCATCCCTGCTCTGGGGTGTATAGTCATAACTGTCCTTAATGGAGATCAAATACTTTGGCAGACCTGCTCTATCAGCCCATGAGAATACCCCATGGCGGCCATCAGCTGGGCGATGATATTGCGCTTGCGGCCGGTATTGGTATTGGTGATAACCCAATAGGGACTGCCGGCGATGGCCTTGGGTTTGGTGGTGTTGCCGGCGGCAAGCAAGGACTCTTCTGAATCAGAAAAGTAAATACGTTTACGCCCTTTAATATCACTTGCCTGGGCGAACGCCGCCGGGTTTTCCTTGTACAGTTCGGACAATATCAACATAAAGCGATCGATGGCTGCTTCTTGCCTGGCCAGCTCGCCTTGCTCCAGCATTTTCTGAATCCCCTGAGATGGCGTCGCCGGTGAGGACGGCTGCTGCCGAACCCGGGCCAATTGCTCATCCAGCTTGAGTAACCGCCGCAAAATATCGGATGCACTTTCCCCTATATGCCGGGTATTGCTGGCAATATAGCGATACAGCTCTTCATCTACCTCTATGGTTTTCATAGTGTTTGTTGACATGTCCACTCCCAATAATGGAGCCCAATTATACATAGGCTTATGCCCTTGCCCAAGCGCTTGCACCCTATCCCGGACAAGGCAACAATAGCGTCACTCTGTTTGAAGGATACTAGGTATGTCATTTAACGCTTCACTGACCCCGCCACTCAACTATCGCCGCCAGGGAACAGGCAGCCCAGTGCTGCTGATCCATGGTCTGTTCGGCAACCTGGACAACCTCAACGGGGTAAACCGGGTACTCTCGACCATGCATGACGTCATCGCCGTCGATGTACGCAACCATGGCCTGTCTCCCCGAACGGACACCATGAGTTACCAGGAGATGGCCTCGGATGTACTGGCACTGATGGACCAGCTGGAGCTGGAAAAGGCTGCCATCGTCGGGCATTCCATGGGGGGCAAGATAGCCATGATGGCCGCCAAGCTGGCGCCGGAACGGGTCAGCAGGCTGGTGGCGGCGGACATAGCGCCGGTCGCCTACCGGCAGGCCCGTCACGATGCGGTATTTCGGGGCCTGTTGGCGGTGCAGCAGGAGGGTGCCAAAGACCGGCAGGAGGCCGACCGGATCCTGGCCCGGCATATCGAAGAAGCCGGCGTACGGCAGTTTTTACTGAAATCCTTTGTGACGGGAGCACCGGAGAGCTGGCGTTTTAACCTACAGGCCCTTGTCGCCCATTATCAGGATATTATCGGCTGGTCCGAAAATGGGCTGAGCTATGCCGGGCCCATCCTGTTTATCAAGGGAGGAGACTCGGATTACCTGCTGCCGGAATACCAACCCGAGGTGCTGGCGCAATTCCCCGCCGCCAAGGTACGGATAATCCCGGGCACCGGGCACTGGCTGCATGCGGAAAAGCCCCAGCTGTTTAACCGGCTGGTACAGGATTTCCTGGCCCAGGCCAGTTAACAGGCTCGAATCCTTTATGGTATAGTGCTGCGAATTTCAATGGGTAGGCAAGATAATGTCATTTGAACAAATCGAGCTGCTGGAAAGCATTGGCCTCAAACTGTTTTTTGTGGTCATTTTTCTGCTGATCGGCTTGGCCATTCAGGATGTGCTCAAACGGGGCAATGTCCCCAAGTTTGGCCGTTTTATTGTCTGGTTGGTATTATTCGTGGGATGTGCCGGCTTTGTCGCCAAGGGCATCATAGAGCTCACCTGGGAAGGAAACGGACTCGGTTGACCCATGGCCAAACAGGATACAGACAGAACCACGCTGGACTTGTTTGCCGACGAACGCCGGCCTGGCAGGCCAAAAACCAACCCCCTGCCCCGCCAAGCCCAGTTAAAACTCAATAAACGTAATCAGCTAAAACGGGATCGTGAGCGTGGCCTCAGTCGCATCGAACTCAAGGTCGATGAACAACTGCTGAGTCAACTCAATGTACTGGCAGCCAAGCGGCAACTCAGCCGGGCTGAGCTTATTTATTCGCTCCTGTTGCAACAGCTGAAGCAACAGGATTTAGACTAGGCCAGAGGGTCTGCAACACACTTTTCGACAGGTACAGCATAATTATGGCAAGTGTAGGTCTGTTTTTTGGAAGCGATACCGGCAATACCGAAGCCGTGGCAAAGATGATCCAGAAAGAACTGGGCAAGCACCTGGTTGAAGTACACGATATCGCCAAAAGCACCAAAGAAGATATCGCCGGTTTCGATTTGCTGCTGCTGGGTATCCCGACCTGGTACTATGGTGAGTCTCAGGCAGATTGGGATGACTTCTTCCCCGAGCTTGAGCAAATCGATTTTAATGACAAGCTGGTCGCCCTGTTCGGATGCGGCGATCAGGAGGACTATGCCGAATACTTCCTCGACGCCATGGGTACCCTGAAGGACATCATTGAGCCCAAGGGCGCCATCATCATCGGTCATTGGCCAACCGAAGGTTATGACTTCGAAGCTTCCCGGGCCCTGGCCGACGATGCCAACTTCATCGGCCTGGGCATCGACGAAGACCGCCAGCCAGAGCTGACCCAAGACAGGGTCAAGGCCTGGTGCAAACAGATCTACGAAGAAATGTGTCTGAAAGAACTGGAAGCATAACACCCACAATCCGGTCTGCTTAAGGGATGCTGTAATGCGTCCCTTTTTTGTGTTTGGTTAAAAGTTAAACAGGCCTTAAAATACCCCGTAGTCGCGCAGCAGTTTCGAAGAAAAATACTGCCGTTCATCACGGATAGGCTTTCAAGCAACATAAAAAGAGTAAAGTACGCATGTTCAAACGTTTATTTCTATTACTACTGGTTCCCGCTTGGCTGGCCCAGGCCCAGGTGCCTACCCTCAACCTGCCGGAAGACAGGGGTCAGCCGGTCGGCCAGGTGGTATCGCACATAGTCCAGGATGGCGACAACCTGGCTGGCCTGGCCAGATATTACGGCGTCAGCCCCATTCTAATCATGGCCGCCAACCCAGGGAAAGACCTCTTCCTGCTGCGGGAAGGCGACAAGGTCACTATTCCCAACCAGCTGTTGCTGCCCAAAGCCGCGACCAAGGGAATAGTTATCAACCTGGCCGAACTGCGGTTGTACTATTACCCGGACAATGGCGAACAAGTTCATGTCTTCCCCATCGGTATTGGACGGGTCGGGCGTGAAACTCCCGAGATGAACACCCAGATCAGCCAGATGCGCAAAAATCCGACCTGGACCCCGACAGCCACCACCCGCAAGGAATATGAAGCCAAAGGCCAGCCCCTGCCAGCCGTGGTGCCTGCCGGACCGGATAACCCCCTGGGTGAATATGCCATGCGCCTGGCATACGGACGCGGTGAATACCTGATCCACGGTACCAACGATCCCCTGGATGTCGGTTTACGTGCCAGTGCCGGCTGTATCCGCATGTATCCGGAGCATGTGGAATGGCTGTTTGCCCAGGTTGACAAGGGTACCCCGGTACAAATCGTCAACCAGGCCCTGAAGGTCAGCACGGATCAATACGGCCAGACCTTTATGGAAGTGCATGAACCCTTGACCCCATCGGGCGAAGCGGGTGCTCCGCTGGATCTGACCCCTGTGGTTTCCCTGCTTGAACAGGGTATCGACCAGCAACAGGTCGATGAAATCATCAAACAGCAGCAAGGCATGCCCAAGATGATCGGTCAGCTGTACAACTAATTTGTTATCCAATAAAAAAGGCCTGACATTGTCAGGCCTTTTTTACGTAAAGCCATTATATTACTTGGTGTAACGGCCCATTTGGTCAAGACGGGAGTTGGCACGATCGGCAGAAGCACGGGCTTCAGCTACATCGGCGGCCAGACGGTCGATCTTGGAAGAGTTCATCTGCTGACCTTGCTGAACAGCTTGAATGTCCTGAGCCAGGCTATCTACCTTGCTTTCCAGGGCATCATTGGAGCTACAACCAGCCAGCAACAAAGCACTTACAATACCACCCATCAACATTTTCTTATTACGCATTACCTGCTCCTTGTTTTTATTGGGAGTCAAAATGACCACATTAGGCGTTCTAAGTATGGACGAAAACCTCGTAAAACCACAAATTATTTTATAGAGCATGACATTAGGAAATTTTGCTTAATGTCTTGGATTTCCTTGAAATTGTTCTTTTTTTGCGCACATATAGCGTCCGCTCAACCTCGGCGACCAGCCCACCATGCTCATCAACTAGATTAATACGAAAAACAGGAAAATATTTATCTCCTCCATCGGTGGCGCGACGGATTTCATCGATACGTTCACGACTCAAACGAAACTCAGCCAACACCCTTCCCCTCCCCGGTTTCATAAAGGTGATCTGAGCCGCCCTGTCCCAGATGTAATAATCCGGCCCCAGAACCGCCATCAGCATCATGCTATAGACGGGATCCGTCATCGAAAACAGACTGCCGCCATATTGGGTCCGGTTGGCATTCTTGTTCCACCAGCGTAATACCAGGGCAACCCGACAATAGCTATAATCCGGACTGATGGCTTCGATACATATTCCTGCCCCCCAAAAAGGCGGCCACAGGTTGAGTAATGCCTTTAACAGGCGAGGGCGAGCAAATACCAACCTCATCTTTCTCATCCGACCAGTTAATCATTCGGGTCACGTTAGCAAATGTTTGCCGTGAAAAATAGATGACATCGCCGGCGCCAAGCACACCCTTGACCCTAACGAGACCATCCCGGCCAGTTCCTGAGCGCCGGCACCAGATTCGGGTTGCCTTTGCGTGGCTGAACAAGCACAATAAAAGCAATACCCAAACGAAATACGAACATTTATCTTTATGGCTGATAATAACCAGGCGCTGAAAAAAGCCGGGCTGAAAGTTACCCTGCCCAGGGTCAAAATACTGGAACTGCTGCAGCAGCCCGAGACCCAGCATGTGAGTGCAGAAGATCTGTACAAGTTGCTGATCGAACATGGCGAAGAGATTGGCCTGGCGACCGTCTATCGGGTGCTCAACCAGTTTGACGATGCCGGTATCGTCACCCGCCACCACTTTGAAGGAGGAAAATCCGTCTTCGAATTAGCCACCCAGGAACATCATGACCACCTGGTATGCCTGGATTGTGGCAAGGTTATTGAGTTTCACGATGAAATGATTGAGCAGCGCCAACGCGAGATCGCCAGCCACTACAATATCAAGCTGACCAACCACAGCCTGTATCTCTATGGCCATTGCCTCAATGATCAATGTGATCATAATGATAGCGACGAATAACAATAAGCCATACTAGCCAGTCATCCACTAAAAAGCCGCAATCTCTGCGGCTTTTTAGTGGATGACTGGCAGCGCTAAAAAAGCCGCGACAGGCGCGGCTTGGCTTCAAGCTCGGTGACGGTCAGGCTCAGCCTTCTGCCTTACCCCAGGAATCGCGCAAGGCCACGGTCAGGTTGAACACCAGTCCATCGGACTTGCTGTCCCGACAGAAGTATCCTTCTCGCTCGAACTGATAGGCTCGCTCAGGATCTGCCCCCAGCAAGGATGGCTCCACTACCGCCTGGGCCAGCACCTGCAGGGATTGAGGGTTAAGCGCGGCCTCAAAGGACTCGGCTGCACCCGGATTGGGAACGCTGAACAGACGATCATAGAGGCGTATTGTCGCGGGCAAGCCTTCAGTTGCAGAAACCCAGTGAATGACCCCTTTCACCTTGCGGCCATCGGCCGGGTCCTTGCCCAGGGTATCCGGATCATAACTGCAATAGATGGTGGTGATATTACCCAGCTGATCCTTTTCCACCCGTTCGGCCTTGATCACATAGGCATTACGCAACCTGACTTCCTTGCCCAACACCAAACGCTTGTACTTTTTATTGGCTTCTTCGCGGAAATCATCCTGGTCGATAAAGATTTCGCGGGTAAACGGCAACTCACGGCTGCCCATCTCCGGCTTGTTGGGATGATTCGGCGCCATCAATATTTCAGGCTCCCCTGCCGCCATATTTTCGATCACGACTCGTACCGGACGCAGCACCGCCATGGCACGGGGGGCATTTTCGTTGAGATCGTCACGAATACAGGCTTCGAGCATACCCATCTCGACCGTATTGTCCTGCTTGGTCACGCCGATACGCCGACAAAACTCGCGGATGGACGCCGGCGTATAGCCGCGTCGACGCAGCCCGGAAATGGTCGGCATACGGGGATCGTCCCAGCCGTCTACATGACCTTCAACCACCAGCTGGTTCAGCTTGCGTTTGGACATCACTGTGTATTCCAGGTTCAGCCGGGAGAACTCGTACTGACGCGGATGACACTCAATGCTGATGTTGTCCAGCACCCAGTCATACAGCCGGCGGTTATCCTGGAATTCCAGGGTGCACAGGGAATGAGTGATCCCTTCGATGGCATCGGAGATACAGTGAGTGAAGTCATACATGGGATAGATGCACCACTTGTCACCGGTCTGGTGATGATGGGCAAAACGCACCCTGTAGATCACCGGATCCCGCATCACCATAAAGGAGGAAGCCATATCGATTTTGGCACGCAGACAGGCCTCTCCCTCCTTGAATTCACCGGCACGCATGCGGGTAAACAGTTCAAGGTTTTCTTCCACGGATCTGTCCCGATAGGGGCTATTACGCCCGGGAGTGGTCAGGGTACCCCGGTATTCTCGGATTTGATCAGGTGTCAACTCATCGACATAAGCCAAGCCTTTTTCAATCAATTCAACTGCATAGCCATACAAGCTATCGAAATAATTGGATGAATAACAGATATCCCCGCTCCAGGAGAAGCCCAGCCAGCTGACATCCTGCTTAATGGACTCGACGTACTCGACATCTTCCTTTTCCGGGTTGGTATCATCAAAGCGCAGGTTACACTGCCCCTGGTAATCCTGGGCAACACCAAAGTTCAGGCAGATGGATTTGGCGTGACCGATATGAAGGTAGCCATTAGGCTCTGGTGGAAAACGCGTATGCACCGACTGATGTTTACCACTGGCCAAATCTTCGTCGATGATTTGGCGAATAAAATTGCTGGGACTGTGGTCCGCCTGACTCATTCATACACCTCGGGGATGACTTAATTCAAACGCTCATGATCCATGATCTGCGTCCGGGGCTCAATAGCCGAACACGGAATATCGCCCCCCGGGTGACAAAGCGCCTAAAAAAACCGCCCGCAAGGGCGGTGACCCGGGTCCCAGCAATCGTTATTCTTCGATCGGCAGCGTCTGCTGCACGTAACGACCGGGTGCGGCCATCAAGGCCGGGTATTCCTCGCTGCCCACTTCACGGGCTGCGACCTGCTGATCTCCCAGATAAGGGGTCGCCCACTGCTGCCAATGGGGCCACCAGGAACCGGCGGCACGAGTGGCACCGGCCAGCCAGGACTCGGCATCCTCGAAACGCTGATCCGATGTCCAGTACCCGTATTTGTTCTTGCCCGGTGGATTAACCACACCGGCGACATGTCCGGATTCACCCAACACCAGGGTGCTCTCCCCTCCCAGCAAGCCGGCGCCTTTGAAGGTCGCATCCCACAGGGCAATGTGATCATCCTTGGTGGACAGGAAGAAGCTGGGGGTCTTCACCTTGGCCAGATCCAGGCCGAAGTTGCCCACCCTCACTTCACCGCCACGGCTCAGGCTGTTGTTTAGGTACAGCTCGCGCAACAGGAAGCGGGCACAGGCAGCACTCAGGTTGGTACTGTCACTGTTCCAGTAGAGGATATCGAAATCGGAGGGCTCTTCACCCTTCAGGTAGTTGTCGATATAGTAATTCCAGTACAGGCTGTTTTCCCGTAACAGGCTGAACGTCACCGCCATCTGGCGTCCATCGAAAAAGCCTTCGGCATCGTTCATCAGTTCCATGGCCCTAATCACGGGATCATTGATAAAGACACCGATTTCCCCCGGCTGGGTAAAATCCAGCAAGGTGGTCAGGAAAGTCGCACTTTTCACCCGCGGCTTCATCCGGCGGGCGGCATATAGGGCCATGGTCGAGGCCAACAAGGTACCGCCGATACAGTAGCCGATAGCATTGACTTCTTTTTCGCTGGTGATCTGTTCTATCACCCGGATGGCTTCCATGGTGCCGCTATGGATTAGGTCCTGAAAGCCGATATCGGCCTGCCCTTTGCCCGGGTTGCGCCAGGACATCAGGAAGACCGTATGTCCCTGATCTCTCAGCCAGCGCACCAGGGAATTCTGCTCTTTCAGGTCCAGAATATAAAATTTATTGATGAAAGGCGGAATAATCAGCAACGGGGTCTGGAAAACAGACTCGGTGCTGGCCTTATACTGGATTAGTTCAAAGATATCGTTTCTGAACACCACTTCGCCCGGGGTGGTCGCCAGGTCCTCGCCGAGGACAAAGGCCGAGCGCTTGGTCATGCGTATCTTCAACAACTCCCCGCTGGCAGCCAGATCTTCCTGGAACAGCTGCACGCCTTTAACCAGGTTCGCTCCTTTCTCTTCCAGGGTGCGCTGCAGCACCTCGGGATTGCTCCAGATAAAGTTGGTCGGCGAAAGCGCATTGATGGTCTGACGAAAGAAAAAAGCCAGACGTTGACGCACCGGCTCGGACAAACCCTCGATGGCATCCAGAGTCTTCATCAATGATTTGGCAAAATGCAGATAGGACTGACGCAAGAAGTCAAAATTGGGCTCGTCTTTCCAGGCCTTGTACTGGAAACGGCGATCTCCTGGCGGATCTTCAACGATGCTGGTGCTGTCCAGGCCCATGCTTTTGCCAAAGGCATTCTGGCAAATAGCCAGCTGTCCCTGCCACCACTGCATCTGCACGTCAAATAAATGCGCCGGGTTTGAAGCCACGGACTCATAAAAAGCGGCAAGATCCTGAGAATTCAATTCCGATAAAGCCTGAGTAACCGGATTATCACCCAGCCGCTCCCGCTGCATCTCAGACCACATCTGCTCGTTCCACTGGAAAAAATGGCGAATGGGATCTGCACCCTGGTTACTGTTCTGTTCCATTGTTCCTCCCTGATATTGATATGGCCCCCCAGGAAGGGGGGCAATGTAATGACAGGACGTTATTTTTTCTGGGATTCTGCAACCAGGGCTTCGACGCCGGCTTTAAACTCCTGTGCCAATTCAGCCACTTTTTTACCGTCTTCAATCATTTGCTGGCTTATCCTGGTCATGGTTTCCAATTGCTTGGAGCTGCTGGCCATCAGCGACTGCACATCTTTAACCTGGGCGCTGACTTGCAGCTGGGACAAGCCGATTTCGGCATACTGGCGTGCCGCATCCAACTGCAGGTTGGTCAGGTCGGTAAAGTTCTTGGTGACCAGCTGGTTGAATTTCACCACGGGGCCAAAGGCTTTTTCAGACTGATCGTTAAAGGTTTTAAACATATCGGTATACATTGCCAACTCCTGGTATTAAAAATAGACCCTACCCATGACCCCCATTCCGGGGATATATTTCTGGATAGAAGGCGACGCTACATTCCTTAGAGGCTCCACTGTTCGCCATGGCTGAAAGATGCCCTAACAACAGCGTTATTAGCGGCCCTCATAAGGAGAGCCGGTATACGGAACCAAATATTCAGGTTTTTAGCGACATTCATATCATTGATTTACAATCGGTTACACTTTCTTAAGAATAACCGCGGTACCCATGCCCCCACCGACACAGAGTGAGGCCAGACCCAGGCCGGCACCGCTGCGCTGCAGTTCATACAGCAGGGTAACCAGGATACGGTTGCCGGACGCCCCCAGGGGGTGGCCCAGGGCAATAGCGCCGCCGTTCACGTTGGTCTTCTCCAGCAGAGCCGGCTGGGAAATATCGTGCTGGGCGGACAGCTGGCTGACCACACCCAGTGCCTGGCCGGCAAAGGCCTCATTCAGTTCCAGACGCTCAATGTCGGCCAGTTTCAGGTTGCCGCGGGTCAGGGCCTGCTCAATGGCGGGAACCGGACCCAGCCCCATGACTTCGGGCGCCACGCCACCCTGGCCATAGGCGGCCACTTCGGCCAGCGGCGTCAGTCCCAGACGCTCTACGGCAGATTTGCTGGCAAGGATGATGGCGCTGCCGCCATCGTTGATGCCAGAGGCATTACCGGCGGTCACGGAACCATCGGCCTTGAATGCCGGACGTAGCTTGCCCAGGGTCTCGGTGGTGGTACCGGCCTTGGGATATTCATCGGTATCTACCACAACCGTTTCTTTGCGGCCTTTCACTTCAACCGGCACGATTTCGGCCTTGAAATAACCGGCCTCAATGGCTGCCACGGCCTTCGTCTGACTGGCCACAGCCAGGGCATCCTGGTCGGCACGGGTAATGCCTTCCTGTGCAACCACGTTCTCGGCGGTCACGCCCATATGATATTTGTTAAAGACATCGGTCAGACCATCGCTGATCAGCAGATCAGCCAGGGTCATATCACCCATCTTGTTGCCGTTACGCAGGTCACCCTTGGCAACAAACGGAATTTGCGACATGTTTTCACAACCGGCAGCAACCACTATCTCCGCATCACCGGCCTTGATATGGGCACAGGCGTCCATCAGGGTTTTCATGCCGCTGCCACAAACCATGTTCAGGCTGTAGGCGGGCACACCCACGGGAATACCGGCGGCCAGCGCGGCCTGACGGCCCACGCCCATGCCTTGGCCGGCCCCGACCACATTACCGACGATCACTTCATTGACCAGCTCGGGGGACAAATTGGCCTGCTCCAGGGCGCCTTTGATGGCAACACCGGCCAGCTGGGCGGCAGGAACGGATTTCAGGGCGCCGCAAAAGCTGCCGATAGGAGTACGTTTGGCTGCAACAATATAAACAGGTTCAGACATGGGTTATGCTCACTCTTATTTAATTAGGAATAAAAAGTCGATCGCGAGGGTCCATACCCTTATTGCATATACAGGCCGCCGTTGACAGACAGGGTTTCACCTGTGACATAACCGCCGTGTTCACCGGCCAGGTACAATACCGCACCGGCAACTTCTTCTGTGGTGGCAAGACGTTTGAGGGGAATGGTGGCCTTGATTGAGTCAAGTACATCTTCACGGATCGCCGTCACCATGGGCGTCGCGGTATACCCCGGCGCGACGGCATTGACACACACGCCAAAGCGGGCGCCTTCGGCGGCCAGCGCCTTGGTAAAACCAATCATGCCTGCTTTGGCGGCAGAATAGTTGACCTGGCCGAACTGCCCTTTCAGACCATTGACCGAGGAGATGTTAATAATACGACCGCCGCCCTGTTCACACATGGCGTTGAAAACCGGCTGACTGACACTGAACAGGCTGTCCAGGTTGGTGGACATAACATCGCGCCATTGCTCGAGTGTCATTTTCTTGAAAACGGAATCACGGGTAATACCGGCGTTATTAACCAGTACATCGATTCGCCCTTCAGCTTTGAGTAATTCACCCAGTGCCTGGCTGACGCCTTCATGATCCGCAACATCCAGGGCTAACAGTTTGATATCTTGATCAGCGAGGTTTTGTTCCTGCAGCCAGGCCTGTGCCTGCTCCGCCTTTCCGGGTCTATGGGTAGCAACCACTCTAAATCCATTATTAGCTAACTGACGACATATTTCGGTACCAATACCTCCGGCAGCGCCGGTTACTAATGCAATTTTCTTTTGTGTCATCAAATTCACTCCTTTGCTCTCTCGACTGTATACCAGACTGTATCAATAGTTGTTAGATATTGAATGTGCAGCACATATAGCATGGTTCAATACTGCAACTATTTCTGACAAGCTTGTCAGAAAAATAATTAACCTTGGTGATAACCACTATAAGCTTATTTATATGACAATGTCATGAACCATATACAATATAGTTTGTTAAAATCTTGTAAAAACAGGGGTTTATATCACATCATCAGCAGATTATATGGAGGGTAGCCTATTGGCCAGCTAGCAGAGTGAAATATTATTCTGGAAGGAGTCAAAAAAATAGCTTCCATGCTCAGTTAAACTGTTTTTTATACTAACAGCCACAATAAAAATATAAAAAATACGCGCCATGGTGCAGATATTACCTATTACCTTGCCGTCAACGGAAAGCACCTGTTCGACGAGAATATGGCAAACAGATGATAACGTGAAATAAATAACTGCTTTTTATTATACTGCCGAGATCAGAACCGAACGCGACTCGCCATGCTCCTCCCTGGTAGCTCCATTGCTCCCCCTCCTCCAAGGGGGCCCGGGCATGTCCGTGTGCCTTGCCCGGTCGATGCAGTATGTAGAGACCCTCTCTTATAACCAGTCTCGAGCAGCTATTTATATCGATATTTGAGGCCGATATTGCTGCTGGTGATTGACGACACCGTAACAAATCTGCTCCCCATTGCGCATCGCTGCGCCCAGCGCCTGCATCTTGTTTTTTCCTTTGGTCAGCAAGCGCTTCTTTTGCTGTCTTAGGTCCGGATTGTAGATACTGGCTGACACCGTCTCCATGCACATAACTGATACAAATACCGCACCATGCCGAGACCGAAGTCAGGATTCGATAAGCAGCCCCTCCGCGCCAGGGGGGAGCATGCTCGCCGTGACAAGGTGTTTCAACCCAACCGAACATCCAGTGAAGGTTCCCAGTGGGTTGAAACAATCGCGCGTCATGTCCTCACGGTGGATCTGCGTTTGAGCCTGATGTCTGTAGCACCATTAGGAACTGTTATTTACCGCTTTGCCCTGATCCTCGCCGGCCTTGTCTTGCTCAGTTTGGTATGTCCTTTGTATTTGCCTGACTCGACCAGTCTGGAGATTAGACCAAGATAGGCGGACACCTGCTTAGCGCTGTTGTCGTCTCTGCCGGGAAACAGACAAGTCATTTCCCGGGATACCACAGGACCAACGCCCTTGATGCCGATGCGAGTTTGACGGTGCTTGCGCAGACGGGGGGGCTATCTATGTGCTCGTCGTTCTCCTGCTCCAGCGCGACGATTTTCCACTGCAGCGTAACCAACATGTCGTGGATGGATTTCCACACCCTGGCCGATGTCGCTACTTGCTCGCACGCCTCCTGGCGGTTCAGCTCACGCTGATGGTCTTTCTCCAGGGCATCCAGATGGCGCAGCAAGACCTTGAGATGGCCAGCTTCGGGAGGCTCAGGCTGCCAGAGCGTGAGTTGCCGGCATTCAACGGAGTCATGCCGTAATGGGCCAGCATCACAGCGACGAATATCAACACTTTTCGTTCGCCGCGGTCCAATAGCGTGGCAATCCCCCCTCTAGCCCCTGTGTAAATTACAGATGGAAGAGAAGGGGACGACACACAGGTAATGGTAACAACCCGTAGCAAAAAACCGGGCTGGTTGCTGCAGAAATCGACCGAGCCTGCACATTCTTGCAGCAAACAGACTGATTTGCCAAGGAAAGCCGGTTTCGGTGTTGACAGCCCCAGGGGCAGACATTAACATGCGCCTCGCATTCAAGGGATGCCTCTTCCCCCTTAGTTCAGTCGGTAGAACGGCGGACTGTTAATCCGTATGTCGCTGGTTCAAGTCCAGCAGGGGGAGCCACTTTTCAGGTTAAAGAGTTACAAGTTGTTCCCCCTTAGTTCAGTCGGTAGAACGGCGGACTGTTAATCCGTATGTCGCTGGTTCAAGTCCAGCAGGGGGAGCCATTTTTCAGGTTTAAAGAGTTACAAGTTGTTCCCCCTTAGTTCAGTCGGTAGAACGGCGGACTGTTAATCCGTATGTCGCTGGTTCAAGTCCAGCAGGGGGAGCCATCTCTCACACGATTTTAGTCACAAATCCCCTTACGCCTCACCGCTTTTTTATTCTATTCTTAATTCTGCCGGTTCTTTGCTATGTCATTTGAGTACTAGGATGATATTCTGCGTCCGTATTCTATTGTTAATTCAGCGACCTGCTCAGAGACACCACTTGAATACAAGGATGAATATTTATGCGGGAATCCCGTACTTTTAATCAAATATTGATCTTGGCGGCGCTTATTTCCGTGCTGACGGGCCTGTTATTGCCCTGGTGGGGCGGTTATCGGCTCCTTGCACACCATGAACAGGAAACGGCCGCCAACCTGACGGCCTGGTTGAGTTCCGCTGAACAGGATCGGGTTTCGTCCCTTCCCGGTATTGCCCAATTTTCTTACGAACAGCCCCTGCCGCCCCAATCCTCCGCCTGGTGGTTTGGGAGCGCCGCAGAAACCAAGCAGCTGATAGTGGGAGAAACTCCGTTTTTTTACCAACTCGACACCCACTTTGCCACCCGCTACTGGCTATCCCTGTCCCTGCCGTTAATGGTCATCAGCCTGATGTTGTTTATCGGCCTCTACGTCCGCTGGTCAAAAGAACACCAGAGGCATGAGCAGCATTTGCACGATCTGATCGTCAATACTGATCCGGAGCTGGCCACCGGGGATACCCCGCTGGAACAAAGCATTATCCAGTGGCATCAAGCCTATCAAAACCAGATAGAAACACTGCAACAACAACTGAGCGAAGCCCATCAGCAAAGCCATCAAGACAGCCTGACCAACCTGGGTAATCGTTATGCGTTCCGGCGTGACCTGACCCAACTGCTGAATGATGAGAATAAGCTGGCTGTTTCCACCTTGCTGATGATTCGAGCCACCGCCCTGAACGAAATCAACAACCGTCTCGATCACCAGGCCGGCGATCAGTACCTGCAGGACATTACCCGCATAGTGCGCAAAGCCATCCAGCCTATGCTGGGTGCCAAGGCCTATCGTACCACGGGCACCGACATCGCCGTGCTGATCAAAGGCCAGTGCGATCCATTGGCGCAATCCCTGGGTACCCAGTTACATCAGGACTTCAACCACTACCAACACCTGCATGGGCTGGATTGTACCGCCTATATGGGGTTCACCCAGCTGCTGCCCGGCCAATCTCCGGAACAGGTCCTGGTGCGTGTCGATTCCGCCCTCGCCCACGCCCAGGTCAATGAGCCCAACAGCTGGCAAGTGGTCCATAAGAACGAGGACGACAAGGATCTCGGTGAAACCCAGTGGCGACAGCGGCTTGAAGCCATCCTGGAAGAAGAGCGTATCCACCTTATGGTGCAACCCGTCCAGTTCAAACGCGCGGATCAACCCGGCTACAATGAAATATTGTCACGCTTCCCCAATGAAACCGACGGCTGGTATCCCAGCTCCACCGTCTTTGCCATGCTGCAGCGGCTCGATTTGTCGATGCATTTTGAACGAAAAATCATCGAAACGGCGATTCATCGTATCGCAACAAAAAACCTGTCGACCCAACGCTGGGCGATCAACCTCACCCCGGCCAGTTTGCAACACCCTTCCTTTGTTATCTGGCTTGAGCGCATCCTGCTGCGGGATGTGAATGTGACCTCCTCCCTGGTGTTCGAGCTGGATGAACACATTCTCGAATACCAGCTGGTCGCGGGAAAACGACTGATAGAGATGCTCCGCCGCTGTGGTGCCCGTTCGGCCATCAGCAAGTTTGGTCATGGTTATGGCTCTTTCCGGCAGATCAAGGAACTCAAGCCCGATTACATCAAGCTGGATGCACAGTTGGTCAAGCACTTGCAGGATGACAGTGCCAATCAACAGTTTGTGCGCATGATAGTGGATTTGGCCCAGCGCCTCGGTTGTCAGGTAATTGCCGAGGGGGTCGAAACTCCGGAGCAAAAACGCACACTCGATACCATGTATATCGACGGTATCCAGGGGTACCTGATTGCCAGGCCCACCGATCTGGACGGCTTCAGCCGACGGGCTGTGTCTTCAGCTTGACCAGGTAGTTAATCAATTCGCCCAACTGGCGATAGCGCAGTAATTCCTCGGCGTTGTAACGTGTGGACATGGTCGAGGGATTACTGCGATGTTTGAGGTAACGCATGATTTGCAGTCGATTAAAGCCGCCAACCCGGTAAACCAGGTCCAATAGCTTTTTGAGCTGCTCATCGGAAAAGCCGCAAAACTCAGCGTAATCCACGTCCATCGGTGTCTTGATGTCGACATCAACTTCTGCCAACGAGCCGGCTTCATGCAAATACTCCAGCCACTGCTCTACATACATGGGTTTGGTACCGGCCAGCATTTCGAAAAAACCGGCGCCGCTACGGCAGCCCGACAGCAGTAGCACGGCCAAATGATCCCGGTTACAGGAAAAGTCCACCTCTCCCTGCTGACTCCAGTCCAGGGCCTGAATGCGAATTTCCGCATGGCCACCATCATGATCCTTGACCTTGAAGATAAACACAGCAGCTCCGATTTGCGGCAAAATAACCATCTTGACGCAATCATAACCCTGAGTCAAAGCAAGGCTTCACAGTCCGCCCATATGGGTGTATGGTCTGGCCCACCGAGGTAGCGCGCATCAGGAGTTTCGGATATGCCCAACAAAGAAGTCACCTATACCATTTCTGAATTGGCCGATGAGTTTGATATTACTCCGCGGAGTATCCGTCATTACGAAGAGCAGGGCCTGCTGCTGCCACGCCGCAAGGGCAACAATACCCGCATCTATAGCCATAAAGACAGGATCCGCCTGTCTCTGACCCTGAGAGGCAAGCGGTTGGGGTTCAGCCTGGCCGAAATACGCGAGTTGTTTGATCTCTATGATGCCGAACACCGCAGCCGTCCCCAGCTACACTCCATGATTGCCATGATCGATGAAAAACGCGCCAGCTTGCAGCAACAGCAGGAAGACATAGCAAAAGTGCTGGCCGAGCTGGATGCCGCCGATGCCAGGGCCAGGGAAACCCTGGAAAAAATGAAGCCCCATATGTAAACAAGGCCTGCTCTCGCAGGCCTTGACTGATTAACGCTGGCTGATACTTTCCAGCTTGTCGAAATAATCCGGGAAGGTCTTGGAGGTGCATTTGGGATCCAGGATCACCACGGGGGTGTCACTCAGTGCCACCAGTGAGAAACACATGGCAATACGGTGATCATTGTAGGTTGCTATCTCGGCCTCTTGCAGGCGGGCAGCCGGGGTCACTACCAGGTAGTCTTCCCCCTCATCTACCGTGACACCCAGTTTGGCCAGCTCGGTCGCCATGGCATACAGACGGTCGGTTTCCTTCACCCGCCAGTTATAGATATTGCTGATCCGGGTCGTGCCTTCGGCGAACAACGCCGTAGTGGCGATGGTCATGGCGGCATCGGGGATATGATTCATATCCATATCGACAGCCTTTAACGGCGCCACATGTTCGGCTTCGATAAAGTCGTCGCCCCAGGTAATCTTGGCCCCCATGGCTTCCAGTACATCGGCAAAGCGGATATCGCCCTGAATACTGTTACGGCCTATACCGGTTACCCGCACCTTACCCTTGATAGCGCCCGCTGCCAGAAAATAGGAAGCGGAAGAGGCATCCCCTTCCACCAGGAAGGTGCCCGGCGACACATAGCTCTGGTTGCCCTTGATATAGAAGGTCTGATAATTATCGTGCTCAAGGGTGACCCCGAACTGCTCCATGATCTGCAGGGTAATATCGATATAGGGCTTGGAGACCAGCTCGCCCTTGATATGGATACGGGTATCTCCCGACGCCATGGGGGCCGCCATCAGGAAGGCGGTGAGGAACTGGCTGGAGACAGAGCCGTCGATATGCACATCGCCGCCCCACAACCCCTTACCATTGATGTACACCGGCGGGTAACCATCGGTCTTCAGATAACTGATATCGGCACCGGCCTCCCGCAATGCTTCCACCAGATGGCCAATCGGTCTTTCCCACATACGCGGCTCGCCGGTCAGGGTAAATTCGCCGGTACCCAGGCAGAGGGCGGCACACAGGGGACGCATGGCGGTACCAGCATTTCCCAGAAACAGTGAAACCGGCTCCTGGGCGCTGAAGGCGCGTCCCAGTCCCTGTACCACGCACTCTGTCTTGTCATCCGACAGCTGATACTGAACCCCGAGGATCTTCAGGGCATCGAGCATATGGCGGATATCATCGCTATCGAGCAGATTGGTCAGGCGAGTGGTTCCCTGAGCCAGAGCCGCCAGCAGCAGGGCCCGGTTGGAAACAGATTTGGATCCCGGCAGGTTGACCTGGCCTTCGACCCGGTGAATAGGCAGTAACTTAAGGCTTTCCATAACTTTCCTGGATGCGAGAGAAAAAACAAAGGGGCTACTTAGACGTTAACAGGGCTGCCGCATCAGGGCAAGATAAACCAAGGCCGGTTTACACCGGCCTTGTTGTCAGACGAGGACCTTGGCCAGCGCCTCCATACAACGCTGGTTTTCATGCTCCAGGCCGATGCTGATGCGCAGACAGGTCGGCAGACCGTAGCCGCCGATGGGGCGTACTATCACCCCCTCCCGCAGCAAGGCCTGGTAAACGGGACCGGCATCCCTCTGCAGGTCCAGGGTAATGAAGTTGGCCCTGGAGGGAATATAGTGCAGGCCTCTCTGCTCGAAAAAGGCTTCGTATTTTGCCATTTCCTGCCGGTTCAGGTTCACGGCCCGCTGCAAATACTCGCTGTCGTCCAGCGCCGCTTCCGCCGCCGCCAGGGCCAGGCTGTTGCAGTTGAAGGGCTCACGCACCCGGTTCAGCACACCAATCAGCTCCGGGTGACAGACCATATAGCCGACCCGCAGGCCCGCCAGTCCATAGGCCTTGGAAAAGGTGCGTGAAACGATCAGGTTCGGATATTGCGCCAACCAGTCGATAGAAGGGAGCCGTTCGACTTCGTCAACATACTCGGTATAGGCTTCATCCAGCACCACCAGCACATTTTCCGGTACCTTGACCAGGAACGCCTCCAACTCTGCCTTGCCCAGAAAGGTTCCGGTCGGGTTGTTGGGGTTGGTAATGCATACCAGCTTGGTATTATCGGTGATCGCCGCTGCCATGGCATCCAGATCATGACCAAAATCCCTGGCCGGCACGGCTACCGCCCTGGCACCGTGCGCCTGGGTAGCCAGCGCGTACACGATAAAGGTGTACTGGGAATACACCACCTCCTGACCGGCGGATACAAAGGTATGAAACAGCAGGTCAATCAGCTCGTTGGAGCCATTGCCCAGGATCAGCTGGTCGATATCCACGCCCAATGACTCAGCGAGCTTCGCCTTCAGTGCAAAGCCGTTGGCATCCGGATAACGGGCCAGCTCGGGCAGGGCAGCTTCTATGGCGGCCTTGGCCTTGGGGCCCAGCCCCAGCGGGTTTTCATTGGAGGCCAGCTTGACGCTGTTGCTGATGCCCAGCTCACGCTCCAGCTCTTCCACCGGCTTGCCGGGTTGATAAGGCTGTAATTGGTCGACCCCGGCATTGGCCAGGGCCAGATAGTTAATACTCACAATGGCTCCTTTCAACTCTTTTCTATCAGGCGCGACGACAATGACTTGAACTTCGAGTTAACCGAAGACTGAAGGAAGAGGCAATCCCTGTTGCCTCTTGCATGACCCAGAGCTGTGTCATCAGACGACTCCGCTGCCCCGAAGAGGGCAAAGGCTGTCCGCTCCACCGACCACCCGCGCCAGGCCGAAAAATGCTCCTGCCGTTTCGGCATTCCCGCCATCCATGGCGGTCAGATGGCGCGGCTGAGCCCCCAGGGAGGGGTTTACGGCGTGTCGGTGGAGCCGTGCCCTTTGCCCGATTCACTGCTGTCATCTACGTCAACAAAAAACCGTGTTCAAAAGACAGGGTGTAACCAGGTGACAGGTTTACGCCCTGCCACTCCTTCAGCCGTGTTTCTTGGCGAAGTTTTCCATAAAGGACACCAGCGCCTGTACCCCTTCGATGGGCATGGCGTTATACAGGCTGGCGCGCATACCGCCTACGATACGGTGTCCTTTCAAGGCCAGCAGGCCTTCGGCCTTGGCTTCCTTGAGGAAGGCCTCATTCAAGCCATCGTCTTTCAGCCAGAACGGCACATTCATCCAGGAACGGGCGCTGGCGTCTATCTCGTTGCGGTAAAAATCGCTGCTATCGACGAAACCATACAACAGCTCGGCCTTGGCACGGTTGCACTCACCGATGGCCGCCAGACCACCCTGACGCTTGAGCCACTGGAATACCAGGCCGGACAGGTACCAGGCATAGGTCGGCGGCGTGTTGAGCATGGAGTCGGCCTTGGCCATGGCCGCATAATCGAGGATCGCCGGGGTCTGCGGACAAGCCTGATCCAGCAGATCGTCACGCACTATGACCACCGCCAGTCCGGAAGGACCTATGTTCTTCTGGGCGCCGGCATAGATGATGCCGAATCGGGATACATCGACCGGACGGGACAGTATGGTGGAAGACATATCCGCCACCAGGGGCACGTCACCCGTGTCGGGGATAAAATCGTATTCGATGCCTTCTACGGTTTCATTCGGGCAGTAATGGACATAAGCCGCGGTAGGATCCAGATCCCACTCGGTGGCCAGCGCCTGACGGCCGTCGGCCGTCTTTTGCAGGCCGTCGAGCACCCGTACCTTACCCACTTTCTCCGCTTCGGATACCGCCGACTTCGACCACTGACCGGTCACGATATAGTCGGCCCGGGCATTTTTTCCCATCAGGTTCAGGGGCACGGCGGCAAACTGGCCACGGCCGCCGCCCTGCAGGAACAGTACCTTGTAGTTGTCCGGGATCTGCATCAGCTCGCGCAGATCCTGCTCGGCCTGCGCCGCCACCGCCATATAGTCGGCGCCACGGTGGCTGAGCTCCATCACCGACACCCCCAGACCGTTAAAATCGCGAAACTCGGCCTGGGCCTGTTTCATCACCTCAACCGGCAACATGGCCGGGCCTGCGCTGAAGTTATACACCAATTTATCCATTTCCTTCCTGACTCATCCTAACCAATGGGCTTACTTGCTTTTACACGGCAGCGGGCTGCCGAGTCAAAGTGATTTTGTGTATAAGCGAGGGTCTTACCAAGCAAAAAGGGGCTCACGCCCCTTTTTTATTAGTCTTCCATTATTCTTCAGTATCGACAACACCCTCGGACAATGCCTCGTCGTCCTCGGTTTCCTCGATACGCTGCAGGCCAACCACCTGCTCATCCTCGCCGGTACGGATCAGTCGTACACCGGCGGTGTTGCGGCTGATCAGGCTGACCTCGGAAACCCGGGTACGTACCAGGGTACCGCCGTTGGTGATCAGCATGATTTCATTGCTGTCATCTACCTGGATGGCACCGACCACGGCACCATTGCGATCGCTGACCTTGATCGAAACCACTCCCAGGGTGGCCCGGCTCTTGGTCGGATATTCCTCGAGCTCGGTACGCTTGCCGTAGCCATTGGCGGTAGCGGTGAGGATGGCCCCTTCGCCCCGCGGCACAATCAACGACACCACCTTGTCACCGGCAGCCAGCTTGATGCCACGCACCCCACCAGCAGTCCGGCCCATGGGACGCACACCCTTGAAGCTGCCCTTGCTTTCGCCGCCATCGCCGTCTTCCAGACCGTCGTCGGTGTCTTCATCGGCATCGGCACGGCCGCTGCCTTCGGCGAAGCGCACCACCTTGCCGGCCTCGGAAAACAGCATGATTTCGTTGCTGCCGTCGGTGATATCCACACCGATCAGCTCATCGCTTTCCTTGAGGTTGATGGCCCGGATACCGGACGCCAGTGGCCGCTTGAACGCCGACAGGCTGGTTTTCTTGACGGTACCCTCGGCGGTGGCGAAGAACACATACTTGTCTTCAGCATAGTCCTGCACCGGCAGGATCGCGGTGATCCGCTCCCCCTCATCCAGCGGCAACAGGTTGACGATGGGTCGCCCCCGCGCCGCCCGGCTGGCTTCCGGCAACTGATAGACCTTGAGCCAGTAAACCTTGCCGGCGGTGGAAAAACACAGGATGGTGTCATGGGTATTGGCCACCAGCAGCCGCTCGACGAAGTCTTCTTCCTTCATGCGGGTTGCCGACTTGCCGCGGCCGCCCCGCCGCTGAGCCTCATAGTCGGTCAACGGCTGGTATTTGACATACCCCTGGTGGGAAAGGGTCACCACTACGTCTTCCTGGGTGATCAAATCCTCGATATTGATCTCGGCGCTGGAGGCCGTGATTTCGGTACGACGCGGATCGCCAAACTGCTCCTTGACGGCTTCCAGCTCTTCCCTGATCACCTCCATCAGCCGCAGCGGGCTGTTGAGAATATGCAGCAGCTCGGCAATCTGCTCGAGCAGCTTCTGGTATTCTTCCAGGATCTTTTCATGCTCGAGGCCGGTCAGCCGGTGCAGTCGCAGATCCAGGATGGCCTGGGCTTGCTGCTCGGTCAGGTAATAGAGGCCGTCACGAATACCGAACTCGGGTTCCAGCCAGTCGGGCCGGGCCGCATCGTCACCGGAGCGCTCCAGCATGGAGGCCACATTGCCCAGGGACCAGCCCTGGCTGATCAGGCCACTCTTGGCCTCGGCCGGGGTCGGTGAACGCCGGATCAGCTCGATCACCGGATCGATATTGGCCAGGGCAATGGCCAGACCTTCCAGGATATGGGCCCGATCTCGCGCCTTGCGCAGCTCGAAGATGGTGCGCCGGGTCACCACCTCACGGCGGTGCTGGATAAAGCACTCCAGCATGTCCTTGAGGTTGAAGGTGCGGGGCTGGTTGTTATCCAGAGCCACCATATTGATGCCGAACACAGTCTGCATCTGGGTCTGAGCATAGAGGTTATTGAGGATCACCTCGCCCACTTCGCCCCGGCGGATCTCGATCACGATGCGCATGCCGTCCTTGTCGGACTCGTCACGCAGGGCACTGATGCCCTCGATACGCTTTTCCTTGACCAGCTCGGCAATCTTTTCGATCAGCCGCGCCTTGTTTACCTGATAGGGCAGCTCGGACACTATGATGGTTTCCCGGCCGGTCTTTTCATCCACCTCGATCTCGGCCAGGCCACGTACATAGATCTTGCCGCGGCCGGTACGGTAGGCATCGATGATGCCCGATTTACCGTTGATGATACCGCCGGTGGGGAAATCCGGGCCCGGGATCAGCCCGATCAGCTCGTCAATGCTGATGTGTTCGTTGTCGATCACCGCCAGGCAGCCGTCCACCACCTCATTGAGGTTATGGGGCGGAATATTGGTCGCCATGCCCACGGCGATACCGGACGAGCCATTGACCAGCAGGTTCGGTACCCGGGTGGGCATAACGGCGGGAATCATCTCGGTGCCGTCGTAGTTGGGCACCCAGTCGACGGTTTCCTTATCCAGATCGGCCAGCAGTTCGTGGGCGATCTTGTCCATACGCACTTCGGTATAACGCATGGCGGCGGCGGAGTCGCCGTCCACCGAGCCGAAGTTGCCCTGGCCGTCGACCAGGGTATAGCGCATGGAAAAATCCTGGGCCATGCGCACTATGGTGTCGTAGACGGCGCTGTCACCATGGGGGTGATATTTACCTATTACGTCACCCACAACACGGGCCGATTTTTTGTAGGGCTTGTTCCAGTCGTTGCCGAGTTCGTTCATGGCGAACAGCACGCGGCGATGCACCGGCTTCAAACCATCACGGACATCCGGCAGAGCGCGCCCTACTATTACACTCATGGCGTAATCCAGGTAGGAGCGTTTCAGCTCTTCCTCGATGTTTATCGGCATGATTTCTCGGGCCAGATCGGTCATAGCAAGCCTTATCCCCAATTTATTGTTTATACGGCAATAAAAAACGCATCATTCTAACACACAAATGACAAACCACAGCAGTCATGCTGGCAGCGAAAAAGGAGTCGGCTATAATGGCTGCTCTTAACTTTGCCAATCATTTAAGGCGTTGCCCGTGAATGTAGACCAACAGGAAATAGACAAATTCGAGGCCATGGCCTCCCGCTGGTGGGATCTGGAAGGCGACTTCAAACCCCTGCATAAACTCAACCCCGTGCGCCTGAACTGGATTGCCGACAAGGCCGGCGGCCTGTTTGGCAAACGGATAGTGGACATCGGCTGCGGCGGCGGCATCCTGAGCGAAAGCATGGCCCGGGAAGGCGCCGAGGTCACCGGGGTCGATATGGGCAAGGAACCGCTGACGGTCGCCCGCCTGCATGCCCTGGAGATGGGGGTCAGCGTCGATTATCGCCAGGCCACCGCCGAACAGCTGGCCGAGCAACAGCCGGAGCAATTTGATCTGGTCACCTGTATGGAAATGCTCGAGCATGTCCCCGAGCCCGCCTCTGTAGTGCAGGCCTGTGCCACGCTGGCTAAGCCCGGTGCGCCCCTGGTGTTTTCCACCATCAACCGCAATCCCAAGTCCTGGCTGATGATGATCGCCGCCGCCGAGCACCTGTTCAAGATGGTGCCCAAGGGCACCCATGATCACCGCAAATTCATCACCCCCGCCGAACTGTGCCACTATATCGAACAGGCCGGTCTGGTGGTCAGGGACATCAGCGGTGTGGTCTACCGGCCGCTGTCGGACAGTTTCACGCTCAGCCCGGACGCGGATGTAAACTATATGGTGTATGCCATCAAACCGGAGCTCTGATGCAGACCAAGGCGGTATTGTTCGATCTGGATGGTACCCTGCTGGATACCGCAGGGGATATGGGGGCGGCGGCCAATCATGTGATCCAGAGCCTGGGGCTGCCGCCCCTGTCCGACGACGTTATCCGCTCCACTACCTCGGACGGCTCCTATGCTCTGCTGCAGGCCGGCATTCATGCGGCACTGATCGAACAACTCGGGCTCGAACAACTGCGCCGCCGTATGCTCGACTACTATGCCCTCAACCTGTGCGTCCATACTCGTCCCTACCGGGGCATACCGGCGGTTATCGACTGGCTGGACAACCGGCAGATCCCATGGGGCATCGTCACCAACAAGCCGTCCGCCCTGACCTTGCCGCTGCTGGCCACCCTTCCCCAGTTTGCCCGTTGCGGCGTCACCGTCAGCGCCGATACCCTGCCCCGCAAGAAACCCCATCCCGATCCCCTGTTGTATGCCGCCGAGTGCCTGGCGGTGGCGCCCGGCCACTGCCTCTATATCGGCGATCATCAACGGGATGTCGAAGCCGGCCGAGCGGCGGGCATGGCCACCGCCGTCGCCGCCTGGGGCTATATTGCAGCAGACACCGCCCTGCCCCAGTGGCAGGCCGACCATATCATCGACTCGGTACAGGACTTCGGCCGCTGGCTGGAAGATACATTCGGCACCAACTGCTGAGGGATCGAGCAGGATCTCCATTGGCCCGTTTTGGCAAGCCATTTATTTGAAAAAAAGTTTCGATGAGGCCATAAAATCACCGCAGTTTTGTAAGCTCCTCATAGGAAACGCAGTAGCAGTTAGTGAGCACAAACCCCGAAAAGATCCACACAGATTATCCACAGAGTATGCAGATCCCTCGGCTTGAAAATAAGGGGGGCACCCACTATCTTGTAGTCCATCTTCAATACTACAACTATATGTTGTGCATTCCTCTCAATATTGGACCACAATAATGAGAGGTGAGGCTTGGGCCGCTCAACCGCCCACAGCCCTGCGCAATAACAATGGGAGACGGTCCGTTCCATGAATAAACATCTGCTGGTTACCAAACGTAGTGGCGCCCAAGAGCCTATCGATCTGGACAAGATCCATAGGGTAATCACCTGGGCCGCCGAAGGACTGGACAATGTCTCCGTCTCCCAGGTGGAGCTGCGCTCTCATATCCAGTTCTATGATGGTATCCGCACCGAAGATATTCATGAAACCATCATCAAGGCCGCCGCCGATCTGATCTCCGAGCAGACCCCGGACTATCAGTATCTGGCCGCCCGCCTGGCCGTCTTCCACCTGCGCAAGAAGGCCTTCGGCCAGTTCGAGCCGCCCCATTTCCATGACCATGTGGTCCGGCTCACCGAGATGGGCAAGTACGACCAGCATATCCTGGCCGACTACAGCCGCGACGAGTTCGAAGCCCTGCACGCCCATCTGGTGCATGAGCGCGACCTGACTTTCTCCTATGCGGCGGTCAAGCAGCTCGAAGGCAAATACCTGGTACAAAACCGGGTAACCGGCGACATTTACGAAAGCCCCCAGTTCCTCTACATGCTGGTGGCCGCCTGCCTGTTCTCCAAGTATCCCAAGGAGACCCGGCTCGACTATGTGACCCGTTTCTATGATGCGGTATCCCAGTTCAAGGTGTCGCTGCCCACACCCATCATGTCCGGCGTGCGTACCCCTACCCGTCAGTTCAGCTCCTGCGTACTGATCGAATGCGGCGACAGCCTGGATTCCATCAATGCCACCTCCGGCGCCATCGTGCGTTATGTGTCCCAGCGTGCCGGCATTGGCATCAACGCCGGCCGCATCCGCGCCCTGGGCAGCCCCATCCGGGGCGGCGAAGCCTTCCACACCGGCTGTATCCCCTTCTACAAGCACTTCCAGACCGCGGTCAAGTGCTGCTCCCAGGGCGGCGTGCGCGGCGGCGCCGCCACCCTCTTCTACCCCATGTGGCACCTGGAAGTGGAATCCCTGCTGGTGTTGAAAAACAACCGCGGCGTGGAAGAAAACCGGGTCCGCCATATGGACTACGGCGTACAGATCAACCGGTTGATGTACCAGCGGCTGATCAAGGGCGGCGACATCACCCTGTTCTCGCCTTCCGATGTGCCCGGTCTGTACGACGCCTTCTTCGAGGATCAGGCAAAGTTCGAGCAGCTGTATGTGCAGTACGAGCAGGATGACAGCATCCGCAAACGTACCATCAAGGCGCTGGAACTGTTCTCGCTGATGATGCAGGAGCGGGCCGGCACCGGCCGTATCTACATCCAGAACGTGGATCACTGCAACACCCACAGCCCGTTCGACCCCAAGGTGGCCCCGGTGCGCCAGAGCAACCTGTGCCTGGAAATCGCCCTGCCCACCAAGCCACTGATGGACATCAACGACGAAAACGGCGAAATTGCACTCTGTACCCTGTCGGCCTTCAACCTGGGCGCCATCGATAGCCTGGACGAGCTGGAAGAGCTGGCCGAGCTCGCGGTTCGCGCCCTCGACGCCCTGCTCGACTATCAGGATTACCCGCTGCTGGCTGCCCAGAAAGGCTCCATGAACCGCCGCACCCTGGGTATTGGCGTGATCAACTATGCCTATTACCTGGCCAAGCACGGGGTTAAGTACTCCGACGGCAGCGCCATCGGCCTGACCCACAAGACCTTCGAGGCCATCCAGTACTACCTGCTGAAAGCATCGGTCAAGCTGGCCAAGGAATTCGGTCCCTGCCCGGCCTTTAATGAAACCACCTATGCCCAGGGCGTGCTGCCTATCGATACCTACAAGAAAGACTTGGACGGTATCTGCCAGGAGCCGCTGTACCTGGACTGGGAAGCCCTGCGCGAACAGATCAAGACGGTGGGCCTGCGCAACAGCACCCTGACCGCGCTGATGCCGTCCGAGACCTCAAGTCAGATCTCCAATGCCACCAACGGCATAGAGCCGCCCCGTGGCCTGGTGTCGGTCAAGGCTTCGAAAGACGGCATCCTCAAGCAGGTGGTGCCCGACTATGCCGAGCTGAAGGATCAATACGAACTGCTGTGGAAAATGCCCTCCAACGACGGTTACCTGCAGCTGGTTGGGGTCATGCAGAAATTTGTCGACCAGGCCATTTCCGCCAACACCAACTATGATCCGGCCCGTTTCGAGGGAGGCCGGGTGCCGATGAAGCAGTTGCTGAAAGATCTGCTCACCGCCTACAAGTTCGGTCTCAAGACCCTGTATTACCATAACACCCGTGATGGTGCCGCTGACGCCCAGAACGATATGCAGGAAGAAGACGACGGCTGTGCCGGCGGCGCCTGCAAAATTTAAGTCATGACGGCGGGGTGAAGCCCCGCCTTGATGCGTAATGCCCGTCAGTCAAGTGCTATCGGGAGAAGAGAACCCCATGCCAACACGCAGCATACAATGGTCACCTTCGTTTTTACCTGCTGCGAACATTCACCGGATGTTCGGTCAGGTAAAAAACTCGGTACAAGCGAGCAAGCTCGCCCATCTATGCTCGGCGACGGCACCCCTGCCGTCGACGGTTGGCCTGGGGCCCCTCTTATCCCTCTTTTCTGGCTAGCATTGCGCCTTATGCGCGGAATAATAGAAATGTCTTACACTACTTTCAGTCAAGTTCAGAACGATCATATGAAAGAACCCATGTTCCTCGGCAATCCGGTGAACGTGGCCCGCTATGATCTGCAAAAATACGATATCTTCGAGAAACTGATCGAGAAGCAGCTGTCCTTCTTCTGGCGTCCGGAAGAAGTGGACGTGTCCCAGGACAGGATCGACTACCAGGCCCTGCCCGAGCACGAGAAGCATATCTTCATCAGTAACCTCAAGTATCAGACCCTGCTGGATTCCATCCAGGGCCGCAGCCCCAACGTGGCGCTGTTGCCGCTGGTGTCGATCCCCGAGCTGGAAACCTGGATTGAAACCTGGGCGTTTTCCGAGACCATCCACTCGCGCTCCTACACCCATATCATCCGTAATATCGTCAATAACCCGGCCACCGTGTTCGATGATATCGTGGCCAACGAACATATCCTCAAGCGGGCACGGGACATCGCCGGCTACTACGATGAGCTTATCGAATACACCAACTTCTATCATCTGTACGGAGAAGGCGAGCACGAGATCAAGGGCCGCAAGGTCACCGTCAACCGCTACGAGCTGAAGAAGAAGCTCTACCTGTGCCTGATGTGCGTCAACGCCCTGGAAGCGATCCGCTTCTATGTGAGCTTCGCCTGCTCCTTCGCCTTCGCCGAACGCGAGCTGATGGAAGGCAACGCCAAGATCATCAAGCTGATCGCCCGCGACGAAGCCCTGCACCTGACCGGCACCCAGCATATGCTCAATATCCTGCGCGCAGGCGAGGACGATCCGGAAATGGCCCAGGTGGCCAAGGACTGTGAGCAACAGTGCTTCGAGCTGTTCAAGGCCGCCGCCATTCAGGAAAAGGAGTGGGCCGAATACCTGTTCAAGGATGGCTCCATGATCGGCCTGAACAAAGACATACTGTGCCAGTACGTGGAATACATCACCAACCTGCGCATGCAGGCGGTGGGCCTGTCCCCGGCCTTTGACGGCGCCAAGCAGAATCCCATTCCCTGGATCAATGCCTGGCTGTCGTCCGACAACGTACAGGTGGCCCCACAGGAAGTGGAGGTCAGCTCCTACCTGGTCGGCCAGATCGACTCCCAGATGAGCCACGACGATCTGGGTGACTTCGAGCTGTGAGCCAAATCCACACCCGGCATGCGAGTTTTACCCTGCGAGCGGGGGAAACCCTGCTCGACGGGCTGGAGCGCACCGGCCATGCGGTGGAATACCAGTGCCGCAGCGGTTACTGCGGCTCCTGTCGCACCACCCTGCTGGCCGGCCAGGTGCGCTACCAGGAGATCCCCCTGGCCTGCGTGGCCAAGGACGAAATCCTGCCTTGCTGCTGCCGGCCGGTGGGTAACATCACCCTCGGCATAGAAGCCGAACCGGTAAAGAAGCAGGCTTAGACCATCCGGCATTCCTGCTGAATACTCAATGGCAGCCAGCTCCCTCCGGCTTTGGCTTGCTGCCGGATCTGTAACGCGCCTTGCCCAAAAAGGAAAGCCCCGGACATCATGGTCCGGGGCTTCCTATTTAAGCGTTCCTCATCGTGCTGCACAGGTCAGGGCAGCACGCAGCCTCGCCAAGTGGCACCGATTTTTTAGTTAACGTGAATATTGCTCGGCGCGTTTCCCCCGTAAAATTTTCTTCTTCGGGCCGCTATTTTTTTGCGCGTTCGTCTTTTTCAAGCGCACGGGCTTCGCCGTGGTCTTATTGCTCGTCCCTTCACCCGGCTTGGCGCGACCTTGCTTACCCTTGTGATGGGTATCATGTGAACCTTCCAGCTCGATAACGGTTTCACTGGCTCTGTTCGAGCGGCCGGACAGGACCTTAAGCGAGATACTTTTTAACAGTGAGCCACGGCTACTCACTTCAAAGCCCGGCTTGATAATGCGTTTGATGTCGGTACCAATCAGCTTTTGAATGCGTACCAGGGCTTGCTCTTCTTCACGACTGACGAATGAAATGGCAGTACCTTTCGCCCCTGCCCGTCCCGTGCGACCGATACGATGGACGTAATCTTCCGGCAGATATGGCAAGTTAAAGTTCACCACATAATCCAGGCCTTGAATATCCAGCCCCCGGGCGGCAACCTCGGTGGCGATCAGGATTTGCAATTTGCCGGATTTAAAATCAGCGATAGC
This sequence comes from Zobellella maritima, assembly GCF_003075035.1. GTDB lineage: Bacteria > Pseudomonadota > Gammaproteobacteria > Enterobacterales > Aeromonadaceae > Oceanimonas > Oceanimonas maritima. The sequence continues at coordinate 1,343,105 of NZ_QCZE01000001.1, forward strand.
GCGACGTCTCGACCCCTGGCTTTTATCGCCATGACAAACCGCTGCCTCGATCTTGCTCTTTTTAAGGCCGGCCAATAGTCGGTCGGCCTGCTCCTTGGTACTGGTAAACACCAAAACCTGAAACCAGTTATTCTCTGCCAATAACTGTTCAAACAGTTCGATCTTGCGACTTTCTTCTACCGGATACACCGCATGCCTTACGGTATCAGCCGTACTATTGATTTTAGTCACACGGATGTGCTGATGATTGTTCAGAATCTTATGTGACAACTCATTTACGGCGGGTGACGTGGTGGCTGAAAACAGCAGGGTCTGACGGGTCGGAGCTGTCAACTGCATCAACTTCAGCACATCGGTGATAAAGCCCATATCCAACATACGGTCGGCTTCATCCAGCACCACAAACTCGACATCACTTAATGCGACGTTACCCAGGGTAAGGTGCTCTAACAAACGGCCGGGGGTGGAAATCACGATATCAACGCCCGCTCTTAGTTTGTTGGCCTGGCCACCCATTTTAACGCCGCCATAGAGTGCCGTCACACCGAGAGGCAAAAACTGCGCATAAGCACCGATGGCGTCGGATAATTGCTCTGCCAATTCTCGGGTGGGCGTCAGGATCAATGCACGCGGGCGCCGTTCGACGGCTTTTTTGGGTTTATCCAGCAGGCGTTGTAAAACAGGAATAGCAAAGGCAGCGGTTTTACCTGTTCCCGTTTGTGCGGTCACTTGCAAGTCTTTACCGCGGCGGGCGGGCACAATGGCCTGCTTTTGTACGGGGGTCATAACACTGTAGCCACATCCAACAAGAGCTCGTTGCAGCTCAGGAGCCAAATCTAAAGATGAAAATTGCATGAGTTATCCTCTGTAGAGTCGCTACAGTCAAAAAATCGAGGGCAGAATATACAGTATTTTGGCGGTCGAGGTGAGGATTGATTGTGCTTTTGAGTAAACTGCCGTTGGAATCGCAACATCGCCGTTGCTGCCGACGCTCGCCAGTTATGGAGCTCCACTCGTCCAGGATTGCTGTTTTAAGCGCAACAACGGCCCCGCTCCTCGGGGTACTCCGACGGGATCCGCGACCCACCCGGCAGCATCCGTGTCGATTGCGCTATGGCAGGATTGGAAACCGCGGCCCGGGGCCATGATGCCCGTGGCAATACCACTGCTCGATGCGCTGTTCATCCAACCGATGAGTGAGCCGTGATCAAGCGAGGCCCGCTTGTATTGTCGCCAGGTGCTGAGATTGTGTCTGCCTTATCCATTCGTCTGCTCCCGCGCCCGTTCGTCAGGAGCCAGGCTCACGGGAGAGGCAGAAAGCTCTCAGGCAACATGGCGCTTGTTAATCCTGCTCCTCGACTGCAGCATTCGGCCGCGGCGCGTGGTTACAGGCTCTGGCCAGAATCTCTACATAGAAGCCGGGTAGTTCCTGCGCCACGGCGGCATCGATATGTTTATTGATTTCAGACGTATAGATCTCTACTGCTGTATCCTCTGACGCACCAAAGCGACAATCGAAAGTCCAGTAGTCCATACCTGCAGGCAGCGTCTTGCGGCGCTCTCTGTTAAGGTACTTTTTAATATCATGCTTGATTGAGTCTACCAGCCGGGCTGGTTTCAGCTTGGGATGGGTTAAAGCGATGGTCTTTTTCATGGAATTCCTACAGAAGCACACTCAACAGTAAAAGCTGAATGATCGTTAAAAAGCGCATTCTACATGGATGGCTGGCAGATCACTGTCATTTTCTGCGGTTTTCTACCCAGCCAAAGACCAGGCTATGCCCCATCGCCTCACGGTTACTTCATGGCTGGAAGTAACAAAATGGAACCGCCCGACTTTGTCGATACTTGCCGGTCAATGTGCGGCCATCGACAGCCGCACATTGACCGGCCCCTGACGCGCATCGAAGGTGCCGGCCCCGAGCCGGGATCAGGCTCTAACCGCTTTCCGGCTGACTATACTCTGTATGAGTGTGTTGACAGCGATGACGACCCGTTTCGTTCACATTCGGCACAACCCCGGAGGCAATATGAATCTGTTTATTGAATCGATTGAAGGCGGCACCTATCTCGCCAGCATGGTCGACGGGCAGGATAAAAAACTGGTCAGGGATAAACACAACCACCCCATGGCCTTTCATTGCCTGAATGAAATCAAGGAGCATTTCGCACACCAAACGTTTGACGAAGTGTGGCTGAAACAAGCCACGCCCTATGACGAAATGTGCGGCTCGGACATCAACCAGGAAAAACTGGAAATGCTGGTAGACTGGCATTAATGCCGCCGCTGGCTAAACAACCACAGACAGATGAAAAACAACAAGGGCGCCCGCAGGCGCCCTTGTTCAACTATGTTACTCAGCGTGTCGGCTTATGCTTCTTCGCCGAACTGCTTGGCCAGGTACAGCCAGGTGTCGACCACGGTATCCGGGTTGAGAGATACGGAGTCGATGCCCTGTTCCACCAGCCAGGCTGCGAAGTCGGCGTGGTCGGACGGACCCTGACCACAGATGCCCACGTACTTGCCGGCCTTGCGGGCGGCCTGGATGGCCATCGACAACAGCGCCTTGACCGCGTCGTCACGCTCATCGAAGGAGCCGGCCACCAGACCGGAGTCCCGATCCAGGCCCAGGGTCAGCTGGGTCATATCGTTGGAGCCGATGGAGAAACCGTCGAAGTATGACAGGAACTTGTCGGCCAGCAGGGCGTTGGACGGCAGCTCGCACATCATGATCACCTTGAGGCCGGCTTCACCGCGCTTGAGGCCGTTCTCCGCCAGAATGTCGATAACAGAGGCCGCTTCGGACAGGGTACGCACGAAGGGGATCATGATCTCGACATTGGTCAGACCCATATCGTCACGCACCCGTTTGACCGCCTCGCACTCCATGGCGAAACAGGCACGGAAGTCGTCGGAGATATAGCGGGAAGCGCCGCGGAAACCCAGCATGGGGTTTTCTTCGTCCGGTTCAAAGGCATCGCCGCCCATCAGGTTGGCATATTCATTCGACTTGAAGTCGGACAGGCGCACAATCACCCGCTCCGGCCAGAAGGCGGCGGCCAGGGTGGCGATGCCCTCGGTCAGCTTGCCGACAAAGAATTCGCGCGGGCTGTCGTAACCGGCGATCTGTTCGTCGATCTTCACCTTCAGCTCGGGGCTCTGCTTGTCGTATTCCAGCAACGCCTTGGGGTGTACGCCGATCATCCGGTTGATGATAAATTCCAGGCGCGCCAGGCCCACGCCCGCGTTGGGTAGCTGGGCAAAGTCGAAGGCCCGATCCGGGTTACCCACGTTCATCATCACCTTGACCGGTGATACCGGCATGGAGCCGACTTCGGAGGTGGACACATTAAAATCCAACTTGCCCTGGTAGATAAAGCCGGTGTCACCCTCGGCACAGGACACAGTGACTTCCTGGCCGGTCTGGATACGGTCGGTGGCATCGCCACAGCCGACCACGGCGGGAATCCCCAGCTCGCGGGCGATGATGGCAGCGTGGCAGGTACGACCGCCACGGTTGGTGACGATGGCCGCGGCCCGCTTCATGATCGGCTCCCAGTCCGGATCGGTCATGTCGGTGACCAGCACGTCGCCGGCCTTGATGTCATCCATCTGTTCGATGGAGGCGATGACTTTGGCGGCACCGGCACCGATCTTCTGGCCGATGGCCCGGCCTTCGGCAATCACTTCCCCTTTCTGGCTGAGCGCGAAACGCTCCAGCACATTGGCGTCCTGGCGGCTGCGCACGGTTTCGGGGCGAGCCTGTACGATATACAGCTTGCCGTCGACCCCGTCCTTGGCCCACTCGATGTCCATCGGGCGACCATAATGCTGTTCGATGATCATCGCCTGCTTGGCGAGTTCCATCACTTCGTCGTTGGTCAGAGAGAAGCTGCGACGCTCGCTCAGGCTGGTTTCCTTGATGTCGACCTGCTTGCCCAACTCGACCCCCTCTGCATAGATCATCTTCTGCAGCTTGGAGCCCAGGGTCTTGCGCACCACCGCCGGGCGACCGGCCTGGAGGGTCGGCTTGTGCACATAGAATTCGTCCGGGTTAACCGCCCCCTGCACCACCATCTCGCCCAGGCCCCAGGAGGAGGTAATGAACACCACCTGATCGAAGCCGGATTCGGTGTCCAGGGTGAACATCACGCCGGAGGCGGCGATGTCGGACCGCACCATGCGCTGGATACCGGCGGACAGCGCCACGCCTCGGTGATCATAGCCCTGGTGTACCCGGTAGGAGATGGCCCTGTCGTTGAACAGAGAAGCGAATACGTGCTTGATAGCCACCATAACGGCATCCAGGCCACGCACGTTGAGGAAGGTTTCCTGCTGCCCGGCGAACGAGGCATCGGGCATATCTTCGGCGGTGGCGGAAGAGCGCACGGCGAACGAAGCCTGATCACCGGCCTGACCGGCCAGCTGATGATAGGCATCGGCGATGGCCTGCTCCAGCTCGGGCAGGAAGGGAGTGTCGATCACCCACTGACGGATGGTACGACCGGCTTCTCCCAGGGCCGCAATATCGTCCACATTCAGGCTGTCAAGCAACGCATGAATGCGATCATTGAGGCCGCTTTGCTCAAGAAACTCATTAAAAGCATGGGCCGTAGTGGCAAAGCCACCGGGCACGGATACACCGGCACCGGCCAGCTGGCTGATCATTTCGCCCAAAGAGGCATTCTTGCCACCCACCCGGTCCACATCGTGCATACCGAGCTGTTCGTACCAAATCACATTATCCTGCACTGCGACGTCTCCATTAATTAGCCGAAGGTTCCGTTCAATCTTACTGCGAAAATGCACATGCCTGGTTTCACTCTTTTATTATTTACGTTCGCTTATGGGCGCATGCACGAGATGATTCTACAATGGCGCCAAAAAGCGGGTAAACGGTTTACCCAAGGCAAATGTTAAAAGTGAGACCTGGAGGTCCCATGCACACGGTTTTTTATGTTTCTGATGGGACGGCGATCACAGCCGAGGTATTCGGCCATGCGGTGTTGAGCCAGTTCCCGTTGCCTTTTGAACAATTCAGCATGCCCTTTGTCGAAGACCAGGAGAAGGCGCTGGCCGTCAAGGAGCGCATCAATCAGTGTTACCATCAAAGCGGCAAACAGCCACTGGTGTTCCATACCATAGTGGACGACAAGGTGCGCCATATCATCACCGACAGCGACGCCATGTGTTATGACTTCCTCAATACCTTCGTCGCCCCCATCGAACAGCAGCTGGGGGTCAAGGCCGAGCCACGCACCCACAGGACCCACGGCATGGACAACCGCCAGCATTACGATGCGCGCATCGATGCGGTCAACTATGCCCTGGACAACGATGACGGCATCAACACCAAGGAATACGACGAGGCAGACATCATACTGGTGGGCGTGTCCCGCTGCGGCAAGACCCCCACCAGCCTGTACCTGGCCCTGCAATTCGGCATCCGGGTCGCCAACTATCCCTTTATCGATCAGGACATGAAGCACCTGACCCTGCCGCCCATGCTCAAGGCCAACCGCCACAAGCTGTTCGGCCTGACCATAGACGCCAACCGGCTGCAGGAAATTCGCCAGCGCCGCCGGGCCGACAGCCGCTATGCGGATCCGGAGCAGTGCCGCTACGAGCTGAACCAGATAGAACGGCTGTTCCGTATGGAGGCCATCCCCTTTATCGACACCACCTTCCACTCGGTCGAGGAAATATCGGTCAAGATCCTGGAGCGTGCCGGTATCCGCCGCCGTATTTTCTAATGCCTGCCTGGCCGGGCCATCCCTGCCCGGCCCTTTCCCAGCCTCGCTCTCGCCTACCTTTCCCTTGTTGTTCAACCTCCTGCATTATGTAAAACACAACATATTAATTTTTTGTTTACAGAAATGTACACATTAATGGATAATGAATCACATCAATCATTCGATAACAGAGATACAACAGCAGCTCAACACAACTGATACGCCGATGCGTAACCAGCTCAATATGGATTGAAGAAGCCAACGACAAAAGAAATCATCAGGGACTCGTCTTTATGAACACCACCAACCAGAACAAATCGGTATTCGATTTTTATGGAAAACCCTCGCTGGGCAAGGCCTTACCGCTGTCTTTTCAACACATACTCGCCATGATCATGGGGGCCGTTACCCCCCCCCTTATCGTTGCTGGGGTGTCCGGTGCCAATGCCTATGAGACGATGCTGCTGATCCAGGTCGCCCTGCTGTTTTCGGGCATCTCGACCCTGCTGCAACTCTACCCCGTCGGCAGGCTGGGAGCCGGACTGCCGACCATCTTCGGCGTCGGCTTTGCCTATGTACCGACCCTGATCGCCATCGGCAGCGTCTATGGTGTACCCGGTATCCTGGGTGCCCAGATAGCCGGCGGTATCTCCATGATAGTGGTCGGTATCTTTATCAAACAGATCCGCCACTTGTTTCCCCCCGTGGTGGCCGGCACAGTCGTACTGGTGATCGGCCTGTCCCTGTATGATATCGCCATCAAATACATGGCCGGCAGCGGTAATATCAATGCCGCCGGGTTCGGCAGCGGTGAAAACTGGCTGGTGGGTCTGACCACCCTGGCCGTGGTGCTGTGCTGTTCGCAGTTTGCCAAGGGCTATCTGCGCCTGGCGGCCATCATCTGCGGCATCCTGGTCGGCTATGTGATGGCCTTCGTGTTCGGCATGGTCGATTTTTCCAGGCTGGCCGACGCCCCCTGGTTGCTGGTGCCCACGCCCTTCGCGCTGGGCATTGAATTTCACACCACCGCCATCATCTCCATGGTGGTGATCTGTGTCGTCAACTCGGTGCAGACCATCGGTGATCTGTCGGCCACCACGGTCGGCGGCATGAATCGCGAGCTGGCAGACAAGGAACTGTCCGGGGGCCTGCTGGGCAATGGAGTCTGTACCCTGTTCGGCTCTCTGTTCGGTGCACTGCCGACCGCCTCGTTCAGCCAGAACGTGGGTATCGTCGCCATGACCAAGGTGATCAGCAGGTATGTACTGGGGGTGGCGGCGGTATTCCTGATCCTGGCCGGCTTTATGCCCAAGTTCGGTGCCCTGATGACCACCATTCCCTATCCGGTACTGGGCGGCGCCACCATCATCGTCTTCGGCATGATCACCATGACCGGCATCCAGTTGCTGATCAAGGACGAACTCTCTTCCAGAAACGTCACCATAGTGGCCCTGTCGCTGGCACTGGCCATGGGCATCAAGGCGGTGCCCGAGGCGATCGGGCAACTGCCGGACACCCTGAATATGCTGGTCAGCTCACCGGTGATCGTGGCCGCCGTCATGGCCTTTACCCTCAACATGGCACTGCCGAAGAAGACGCTGCTGGACGAGGCCCGGGAACGGGAACAAATTGAACAGGAAATGAACGGCGAGGAAGGAAAAAAGCCCGCCTTTAACAACAAGGCCGCAGAAGTGAAAGCCACCCACTGACCCGGCTGCCAACCCGGTCCACGACTATAGAGCCGGTCCCATGACCGGCTTTTTTATGCCAAAAACGACAAAAACAGGCAATCAGCGCCCCGGATTGAGCGCCAGTACCTCGGCCCGGATCACCGACTGCTCGGCGATCAGCGGGTTCACCAGGGCCCGGCTGCGCTGATAATGGGGGGTTTCCTTATGGGCGGCCAGCGCGGCTTCATCCTCGTAGACTTCATACAGATAAAACAGCTCGGGATCCGCCTTATCCTGCAGCACATCAAATACATGGCAGCCCGGCTCATCCCGCACCGAGGCCGCTGCATTTTCCTGCATGACCGGCAGGAACTGCTCCCGGGTACCGGCCTTGAGCCTGGTTTTGACAATAATCGAATACAAGGTAGACTCCTTAACAAATGCTCCAAAAAACATAAAAATAGTACACAATATTTTCAATAAATATACAAGGAGTCCCCATGGAAAGACCTGGACGCTTAAACGGCATGCGCCATATCGCCTTCGTGATGCCCAACCTGGAAGAGTGTGAACGTTTCTACGTAGACATTTTGGGGATGGAAGTACTGAACCGGGCCAGCAAAAACCTGGTCTACCTGACCTGCGGCAACGACAACCTGTCCCTCGGTCGCGGTGAGGCGACAACCGGCGGCCAACAGCGTATGGATCACTTCGGCTTTGTGGTCGACACCAGGGAGGAGCTGGATGCCTGGTATCGTTATTTCCAAAGTAAAGGCGTGCCACTGCTCGACCAGCCTCATGACCACTCGGACGGCGCCCGCAGTTTTCATATTACGGACCCCGCCGGCAATGTGATCCAGCCCATCTATCATCCTGCCATTTCCGGACAGCGGTTCAGTTCCCCGGGTAACTGACTCCCTTTGAGTACCCCATCCGATGATAATAAAGCCGGCAGGTTTTCAGCCTGCCGGCTTTCCGTTATGGTAGTGACATAGTGCGCCCGCACGCCAACTTTCCATCTTTTTGAGAACACTATGTCGATACACACAGACGAATTAAGAAGCCGCCGACTGGACCGCCTGATCACGCCCAAGGCATTGAGCCAGGCCTATCCGCTGACCGACGCCATGGCCGAGACGGTGCTCGGGGCGCGGGCCGAGATAGAAGCCATCCTCAAGGGTGAAGATCCCCGCCTGCTGGTTATTGTCGGGCCCTGTTCGGTGCACGACACCGAGGCCGCCCTGGCCTATGCCGAGCGACTGAACGCCCTGCGTCTGCGCTATCGGGATCGGCTGTGCATCGTGATGCGCACCTATTTTGAAAAGCCGCGCACTATCGTCGGCTGGAAGGGCCTAATCAACGATCCGCACCTGGACGGCAGTTTCGATGTCAACACCGGCCTGCGCCTGGCCCGCAAGCTGCTGTGCGATATCAATGCCCTGGGATTGCCCACCGCCACCGAATTCCTGGATATGGTGACCGGGCAGTATATTGCCGATCTGATCAGCTGGGGCGCCATCGGTGCCCGCACCACCGAATCCCAGGTACACCGGGAAATGGCCTCGGCCCTCTCCTGCCCGGTCGGGTTCAAAAACGGTACCGACGGCAATATCCAGATCGCCCTGGACGCGGTGCGCGCCGCCAGCTACGGCCATATCTTCTGCTCTCCCGATAAAGACGGCCAGATGACCATCTACCAGACCCAGGGCAATCCCTTCGGCCACCTGATCCTCCGCGGCGGCAAGGCCCCCAACTATGATGCCGACAGCATCGCCCTGGCTGCCGAGGGCTTAAGCCAGGCCGGCCTGACCCCACGACTGGTCGTGGATCTGAGCCACGGCAACAGCCTGAAACAGCACAGCCGCCAGCTGCTGGTGGCCGAAGATATCTGCCGCCAACTCCGTCAGGGCAGCCGGCATATTGCCGGTATCATGGCCGAAAGCTTTATCGTGGAAGGCAACCAGCCGGTGGTAGACGGCAAGGCCGCCGTGTTCGGCCAGAGCATCACCGATGCCTGCCTGGGCTGGAGCGACAGCGAACGCCTGCTGACCATGCTGCATGACGCGCTAGCCTGATCGTTAACAGGCCCGGATCAGGGCCTGTGTCACCCTCATCGACGACCGGCTTTCCTCTATGCTTGTGGTAACCCATCAACAAGCAGGAGGCATGGATGAAGCTAATCACCGGGATACTGCTGCTGCTGGCCTGCCCGGTACTGGCGCAGGTCCCGGTCAGGATCGCTCCCCTGTCCGCCCTTACCCAGCCTCAGCGACACAGCGCACCGGCCAGGGTAGTCAACGACCAGCAAGCCCTGCTGGCCGCCCGCATCTCCGGGGAAATCAGCCGAGTCCTGGTCCGGGTTGGTGACCGAGTCGCACAGGGGCAGCTGCTGCTCGAACTGGATTGCCGGGATCAAGAATTGAGCCGCCGGCAGCTGGCCGCAGCCCTGGAACAGCTACAGGCTCGCCATCCACTGCTGACCCGCCGTCTGGCCCGCGCCCGCTCCCTGTATAGCCAAAACAACCTGCCCGAGGAAACACTGGATCAGCGCCGCAGCGCGCTGGCGGTGCTCAATGCCGATATCAGATCCGCCCAGGCCACCCTGGCCAGGGCCGAACTGGATATCGAACGCTGCCGCATTGCAGCCCCCTTCGACGCCACCATTCTGGAACAACTGACTGCCACCGGTACCCTGGTGCAGGCCGGCGCCCCCTTGTTCCGGGTACAGCAGGAACAGGGCGCCGAGCTGAGCGTGCAGTTGCCCCCCGAGCGGGTGGTCCGGGTTCGTCGGGCCGAGCGCCTCTGGTTCGAGTTTGCCGGCCGGGCCTATCCGGTGCGGCTGCGCCGGGCAGTCGATCAGATCAAGGCCGGTCGCACCCAGGAGCTGCGCCTCGACTTTACCCATAACCGCCCCCTCACGGGTGCCGCCGGGGTACTGATCTGGCAGGCAGCCGAGCCGCTGCTGCCGGCCAACCTGCTGGTCAGACACGATAACCGGCTGGGCGTCATGGTGGTAAATCGGGATCGGGCCCGTTTCGTACCCTTGCCGGATGCCATCGAAGGCCAGGCCAGTACCATCGCCCTGCCGGCCGACACCCGGGTGATCATCGAAGGACAATTTACCGTGCGCGACGACGACCCGATCCGGGTCGAGGGCAGCCTCGATGATACAGCGCCTGCTCACTAATCATGTCCTGGCCAATCTGACCTTCCTGCTGGTGCTGGTAGTAGGCGCCATTGGCTATGGGCAACTGCCGCGTCAACAGGATCCCACCATCAACTTCAATTGGCTGGCGATTACCACCGCCCTGCCCGGAGCCGCTGCCGAAGATGTAGAGCGTCAGGTAACCAATCCGCTGGAAGAGGCCCTGCGCACCATTCCCGACACCATGTTCGTTTCCTCCAACAGCCGGGAAAATGTCTCCAGCCTGCTGATCCGCTTCAAGGACATAGACAGCCGCACCTACGACAAGCGCGTACAGAGCGTGCGCCGGGAGCTGAGCAACGCCGAAGACGAACTGCCCGAACTGGCTTCCTCCCCCTTTGTGCTGGAAATCACCTCGGCCAACGCCTTCCCCACCGTAACCCTGGCGGTGGTAGGCACCGCCAACGACGAAAACCTGCGCCGCCAGGCCTTTGCCATCCGCCAGGACCTGGAGCGCCTCAATGGAGTGGACAGGGTCGATCCCATCGGCCTGCACAGGCCAGAGCTTCAGGTACGCTTCGATCCCGAGCGGCTGGCGGGCCAGGGGCTGTCACCGGTGCAACTGGCCGACGCCGTGGCGCTCTGGTTCCGGGATATTGCCGCCGGCCGGGTGTCGGTCGAGGAACAGGCCTGGCTGGTACGGCTGATCGGCCGGGAGCCCGATGCCGATGCCCTCAAGCAACTGCCCCTGGTGGGCCTGGACCGGCATCTCCGCCTGGCGGATTTGGCCGAGGTGCGCCAGGCGCGGCGCGATCCCCGCCAGCTGGCCCGGGTAAACGGCCGGCCGGCAGTCCTGATGTCGGTGATGAAACAGGGAGACGCCAATACCCTGGCACTGGTGGCTCGCGTCCAGGACTATCTGCACAGCCGCAACCGGCTCGGCGTACAGACCGGTGTCGAACTGATCCTGATCGATGACCAGACCATTCCCACCCGCAATGCCATCCGGGTGATGCAGACCAATGCACTAATCGGCCTGAGCCTAGTGCTGCTGGTCGCCTGGCTGTTTCTGGGCCTGCGCATCGCCCTGCTCACTGCCATCGGCATTCCCTTTATCCTGGCCGGCACCTTCCTCGTGCTCTGGGTCGGCGGCGAAACCCTGAACGTCGTAGTGCTGCTGGGGGTGGTGATCGTTCTGGGCATGCTGGTGGACGACGCCGTGGTGGTGGTTGAATCGATCTATTACCGCCTTAACCGGGGCTCGGCGCCTCTGGATGCCTGCCTGGGCGCCATTGCCGAAGTCGGCCGGCCTGTACTCAGCGCCGTGCTCACCACCATGGCGGCCTTCCTGCCACTCATGTTGCTGCCCGGCATCCTCGGCCAGTTTATGAAGGTGATCCCCATGGTGGTCAGCCTGGCCCTGGCCATTTCGCTACTGGAAGCCTTCTGGATGCTGCCCGCCCATGTGCTGGCGGCCCGGGTCCGCTTTCACCGGCACAGCCGGGGGGCACGTTTTCGCCGACGGATGGCTCGCCGGCTGCAGCGGCTGTATCTGCGCTACCTGCTCAAGGCCATGCGACACCCCTGGCTGACCTTTGGCCTGATCGGCAGCCTGTTCCTCGCCGCCCTGCTGTCTCTGGCCCTGGGGCTGATCCGCATGGACTTCTTTGCCTCGGATCCCCTGCGCCTGTTCTACATCACCCTGGAAATGCCGGCCCATACCCGGGTGCAGGATACCCAGGCCAAGGTGCAGCAGCTGGAGCGGATAGTGCGGGCACACCTGGATCACGACGAGATCCGCGCCATCGCCGGTTACGGCGGCCAGAAGTTTACCGATCGAGAGCCCCTGTTCGGCGACCACTACGGCCAGCTGCTGGTGGGGCTAAGACCCAAGCCGCCGGATGGCAGGGAAGTGGCCGAGATCATCGACAGCCTGCGCCAGCCCGTTGCCAGCCTGCCCGGCCCCCTGAATCTGACCTTTCTGACCCTGGCCGGCGGGCCGCCAGTGTCCCGCCCGATCAGCATCAAGGTGCGTGGTAACGAGGTCGACGAAGTCACCCGGGCAGCCCGGGCGTTGCAGCAAATGTTGACCGAAATAGAGGGAGTGACGGACATCGGCAATGACGCCGGTGGCGGACGCATGGCGTTGACTCTGACCCCCGATTACGAAGCGATTATCCAGGCCGGGCTTGACCCGCTGCAGGTGCTGCGCACCCTCAACCTGCTGGTGGACGGCGAGCTGGTCGCCGATCTGCAGCACCAGGGGCAGAAACTGGAAATCAGGGTACAGGCCAAAGCAGCCCGGCTAACGGATATCCGCCAGCTACTGGACTTTCAGTTACCGGGCCCCGCGGGCGCCACGCCGCTCAGCCAGCTGGTGCACGCCGAGCACCGCCAGAGCCAGGCCAATATCCGCCATTACAATTTCCGGCGGGCCATCACGGTGGAGGCCTCGCTCGCCGAGGGCGGTCCCGATACCCTGACGGCCAATCGGCTGATCAAGGAACGCTGGGACCGGCAATATCAGGCCAGGTTCGCCAATATCGATCTGGATTTTTCCGGCGAACTTGACGACATACAGCAAAGCCTGGATGCCATGGGCCGGCTGTTTCTGCTGGGGGTGGGTGTCATGTACCTGATTCTGGGCACCCAGTTCAACAGCTATTTCCAACCGCTGCTGATCCTGGCGACCGTGCCCATGGCCTTTACCGGGGTAGTATTCGGCCTGCTGCTGAGCAATAACCCGCTCAGCCTCTATACCCTGTACGGGGTGGTGGCCCTGGCCGGTATCGCGGTCAATTCGGCCATCGTGCTGATCAGTGCCGCCAACCAGCGCCGCCAGGCGGGCATGGGTCTGCTCCACGCCACCCTGTTCGCCGCCCGGCGGCGGCTGATACCTATCCTGATCACGTCGCTGACCACCATCGCCGGGCTGTTTTCCCTGGCCACCGGACTGGCCGGCCATTCGTTGGTCTGGGGGCCGGTCGCCACCGCCATTGTCTGGGGGCTGTCGGTGTCCACCCTGCTCACCCTGTTCGCCATTCCCCTGCTGTATCGGCAGTTTAATCAATGAGGTGAAAACACCGAAGCAACCCGGCGCCGGGTTAAAACCTGATCTACGAAACTGATTGGCTATAGCCAATTTAATCCAGCGGCACAAACACCTGGCTGCCGTCCTGTTCCAGTTGCCGGGTGCGCACCCCGAACACCTGATCAATTAAGCAGCAGGTGATCACCTCTGGCCCGCCCCTGGCCACCAGTTGTCCCTGTTGCAGACACCAGAGTTCATCACCGTAATGGCAGGCCAGGTTGATATCATGGATGGACACCACCACTGCCAGTCCCTGCCGGCTGAGTTGCTGCAACACCCGCAATACGCTCAGCTGGTGCTGCCAATCCAGGCTGGCCAAGGGCTCGTCCAGCAACAGCAGGCGGGCCTGTGAATTCACCGAAGGGCTTACCTGCACCAGGGTCTTCGCAATCATCAGCCGTTGTTGTTCGCCCCCCGACAAGCTGCTGACAGTGCGTTCTAACAGGCTGGCCAACCCCAGCGGTTCGGTGAGGTCGGCAATGGCCTGGCACACCGCCTCGCTCACCCCGCCGATGGGCTCGGCGCCCAGCGCCAGCAGCTCGAAACCGCGCAGCCCAAGGGGCATGGTCTGCTGCTGGCCGAGCAGGGCCCGCCGCCGGGCCAGTTCGGCCAATCCATAACGTTCCAGGCGCCGTTCGTCCAGGCTGATTTTACCCTGCCCGGACAACAGGCCCGCCGCCCCCGCCAACAGGCTGGACTTGCCGCTGCCATTGGGTCCCAACAGGCAGGTCAGCCTGCCCGGCTGAAAATGTCCGCTGACAGGACCGATACGGCCGGGCACCGCAAAACCTTCAAACGCCAGCATGGCGGCGTACCAGTAAATAGAGGAACAGAGGCGCCCCCAGGGTAGCGGTCACCGCCCCGATGGGCAATTCACCGTTGCTGATCCCCTGACGGGCGGCGATATCGGCCAGGGTCAGGAAGCAACCGCCGGCCAGCATGGATGCGGGCAATAAAAAACGCTGCTGGCCCCCCACCCGCAGGCGCAGCAAGTGCGGTACCACCAGACCAATAAAACCAATCACCCCCGCCATCGCCACGCAAAAGGCGGTCAGCAAACACACCGCCAGCACCAGCAGGGGGCGCAGCCGTCGGGTATTGAGCCCCAGCAGACGCGCCTGATTCTCACCCAGGGCCAGCAGATCCAGCTTGGCGCCCTGCCTGCCCAGCCATAACAGCACCGCCAGCGGTACCAGCCATAACCAGAGGCTGAGCTGCTGACCATAGCCCAGGCTGCCCATCATCCAGAACAGGAAGGTGCGCAGGGAGGCATCATCGGCCAGATACAGCAGCCAGGTCATGATGGCATTGGCAAAGATACCCACCGCCACGCCGAACAGCAGTAGCTGGCCCGCTCCCAGCCACTGGCGGCGCGCCAGGGTCAACAGGGCCAGGGTCACCAGCCAGGCACCAAGAAAGGCTGCCAATGACAGGCTCCAGTGCGGCAGCACCCATCCCAGGTGCGCGCCCAGCGCCAGGGTACTCACCGCGGCCAGGCTGGCGCCGCTGGAAATACCGATCAGGCCGGGTTCGGCCAGCGGATTGTGCAGCAAAACCTGTAGCACGGCGCCACACAGGGCCAGGCTGGCCCCGACCAGGATGGCCAGCAGGGTACGCGGCAACCGCAGTTGCCAGAACACCTGCCGCTCCAAGGGCGACAGCTCTCGCCACAGGGCGTCCAGCCCGACGTCGAAGGCGCCCAGGTGCAGGCTGAGTGCGGCGCTGAAAAACAGGACAAGGGCCAGTCCCCATAGCCAGCGTTTTTGTCTGTCTTGCTGTCGTTGAAGAGGAAGTGCGAGCAACGGCGGACACCGATTGGAAAAAAGGGCATGGTACCATCCTGATGCGCCACCACAAGCCTGCCGGGGACGACAAGTTTATCCCCTGAAAATGTCGTGGGCTTGCTAAAATGACAGATAACAAGGTTGTGATTGGGGGACTGAATCTCTACAATTCGCCCCCTATTCTTGCCCGTTGTTGGGTGAGAGCGACTCTACATGGTAATCAGGATGCGTAAGACCCTTGTCTTGCTAACATCAACGAGAATGGTGCGGTTGCCCAGGGGGCTGCCCGCATTCATGGGCTAAGCCCACCTGCCGGGCGCAGGTGGGGACATTTTTGATACCGGGGAACCGGTGCAGTTGAGGATTGGAATAAGTGCTATCGACCAAAAAACTCAAGCTCAAGGGATTTAACAACCTCACCAAAAGCCTGAGCTTTTGTATCTATGATATCTGTTATGCGCCGACGTCGGAAAAGCGCGACGAATACATAGCCTACATAGATGAGATGTACAACGCCGACCGGTTGACAGAAATCCTGACCGAAGCCTGCGATATCGTAGGGGCCAATGTGCTCAACATCGCCCGCCAGGACTATGAGCCCCAGGGCGCCAGCGTCACCATCCTGGTGAGCGAAGAGCCCATCAAGGAATCGGATCAGGTCGACAAGACCGAAACGCCGGGTCCCATTACCCCCGAGTCGGTGGTCGCCCACCTGGACAAGAGCCATATCTGCGTGCACACCTATCCGGAAAGCAACCCGGACACCGGCATCTGCACCTTCCGCGTCGATATTGAAGTGTCCACCTGCGGCATTATTTCTCCGTTGAAAGCGCTGAACTACCTGATCCACCAGCTGGACTCCGATATCGTCACCATCGACTACCGGGTACGCGGCTTTACCCGCGACGTGAATGGCACCAAGCATTACATCGACCACGCCATCCACTCGATCCAGAACTTCATGACCGACGACATCAAGAGTCTGTACCACATGGTGGATGTGAACGTGTACTCGGAAAACATGTTCCACACCAAGATGATGCTCAAGGACTTCGATCTGTCCCTGTACCTGTTCGACGTGGAGCCGGAGAGCCTGTCCGAACAGGAAGCCGAAGTGATCACCGAACGCCTCTACAAAGAGATGCAGGAGATCTACTACGGCCGCAACCTGCCGGACATTAAATAAGCCTCCCGAGCCCGGCCTTCAGCCGGGCTTTTTCTTTCCCCGCAGATACTGGTAAGCTCCCTATTCCACCCAGGAATAGGTTTTCATTATGCTGCTCGAAGGACTGGAAACCCTCTATCTGCTGGCCCGGGAAAAAACCATGGGCAAGGTGGCGAGTCGTTTGTACATCACCCAGTCGGCGGTCAGCAAACGCATCAGTAACCTGGAAGCCCGCCTGGGCAAGAAGCTGGTCGAACCGGACGGCCGCCATCTGCGGCTGACACCGGAGGCCATCGCTCTGCTGACGCGTATCGGCCCCAACCTGAATGAACTCAAGGGAATACTGTTCGACAGCCAGCAGCTGACCGACGACAGCAGGCTGCATATTGCCTGCTCGGAGACCATCCTTGCCGGCTACCTGGGCCCCTTTTTACGCGACTACATGCAGCGGGATCAGCACCTCGATCTGGCCACCCACCACACCCCCGTCATCCTCGAACAGATCCGTGCCGGCGATGCGGTGCTGGGGATCTGCGCCGGCGAAATCATCGGCGCCCAGGGACTGGAAATACAGACCCTGCTGGAGGAGCCCTTTTGCCTGATTTACCCCAGCCGACCCGAATTCGGTCGCCCGCTCCGGGTGATCACCATCGATCTGGGAAACCCGGCCAACCGATACCTGGATGCCCGCCTCAGCCAGGCACAATTATCCCCCTGGATGCAGATGGACTCCTATTTTGCCGCCGCCGAGCTGGGACGCGCCGGCCTGGCGCCCGCTACTGTGCCGCTCGGGGTCGCCCGCCTGATGGGCATAGCCGCGGCGTTTTGCCATTTACCGCCGGCCGGCAGCCGGTTAACCCGTCCGGTCAGCCTGTGTTTCCGGCCCAGCGCGCGCAAACGCGAGCGGATTGCCCGCCTGATCAGCGCCCTGGAACACCACTTCGGTACCCTGAAGCCGACCTTCGACACGGGTTGGCTCAGCTGAGCCAGCCGGCAAACCACTCCGGGTGCTGCTGCCACAGCAGACGGGCCGACATCAGCAGCGACACCGTCACCAGCATGGGTTTGATGATGCGGGTGCCCTGACTGACCACTACCCTGGAGCCCAACCGGGCCCCCAGAAACTGTCCCCCGGCCATCGCCAGCCCGACCGTCCACACGACCTGGCCGCCCAGGATGAAAAACAGCAGGGAAGCGAAGTTGGAGGTGAAGTTGAGCAGCTTGGTGTGGGCGGTGGCCCGTGCCATGCTGAATCCCGCCAGGGCAATAAAACCCAGGGCGAAGAAAGAACCGGTTCCCGGACCGAAGAATCCGTCGTAAAAGCCGACGCCGGTGCCTACCAGCAGCGCGAAGGGGATCACCCCCAGTCGTCGCTGCCGATCCTGGTCGCCCACTCGGGGAGAACATATAAAATACAGGGCGAATGCCGCCAGCAGAAACGGCAGGACCTGCTGCAGCAGGGCGGCATCGATGCACTGTACCAGCAGGGTACCCAGCATGCTGCCGATAAAGGTACAGGCCACCGCCCAGCGCATTCCGGACCAGTCGATCAACCCTCGTCGCCAATAATAGAAGGTCGCGGAAAACGAGCCGAAGCTGCTTTGCAGCTTGTTGGTGGCCAGGGCCATGGTCGGCGGCATGCCGGTCGCCAGCAAGGCGGGTAAACTGATCAGGCCGCCACCACCTGCGATGGCATCGATAAAGCCGGCCACCAGCGCCACCAGCGCCAAGCCCCCCAGGGTGAGTAAATCCAGTTCCATATTCGTTTCTCAGGTATTCATCCGGGCGCTAGCCTAACAGGAGTGTCCCGCCAGAGACAGGGAAAGCAAAGACTGCAACCCATTCCTTTTATTCATCATTCAGGCAAA
This sequence comes from Zobellella maritima, assembly GCF_003075035.1. GTDB lineage: Bacteria > Pseudomonadota > Gammaproteobacteria > Enterobacterales > Aeromonadaceae > Oceanimonas > Oceanimonas maritima. The sequence goes on from NZ_QCZE01000001.1 coordinate 1,361,561, forward strand.
TCGTGCTAATCGTTTAGCCTGGCCCCTCGTCTATGGTAACGTAACGCTAACATTAACGAGGAGAAGTGCGATGACCGACTCCGTTTTAAGCTTGTTGCCCAGCGATTTTCCCGAGGCCGACGACAGCGCCTTTATCAACACCGGACAGCGCCGGCTGTACCTGGCGGGTGGCTGTTTCTGGTGCACAGAGGCCGTGTACCGGCAACTGGAGGGGGTGCTCTCGGTCACTTCCGGCTATGCCGGTGGCAGCGCCGACACCGCCAACTATGATGCGGTGTGCACCGGCCGGACCGATCATGCCGAGACCATCTGCATCGAATACGACAGTACCCTGATAGGCCCAGCCACCCTGCTGAAGGTGTTTTTCGGCATCGCCCACGATCCGACCCAGCTCAACCGCCAGGGCAATGATCAGGGTCGCCAGTATCGCTCTGCTGTATTCTATCAGGACGATGACGAACGCCGGCTGGCCGCCGACTATATCGCCCTGCTTGAAAAGGATTCGGTATTCACCGCCCCGATAGTGACCACCCTGGAGCCGCTGACCGCCTTTTTCCCGGCGGAAGACTATCATCAGAATTATGCGGCGCTGCATCCCGGCCAGCCCTATATCGCCGCCGTGGCTCAACCCAAGGTGGCCAAAGTGCAGCATTACTTTAAAAGCCGGTTGAAATAATAAGGACACCCGATCATGGCACAGACCCCCAGCCCCTACGATCTAAGCCCACCCGAGCCGCAACAGCTGGCCCGGCTGGCCGCCGGCCTGAGCGACGAAGAGCGGCGCATCCTGCTCAATCAGGGCACGGAGCCGCCATTTTGCGGCGGCCTGCTGGATAACAAGCAGGAAGGCAATTACCTCTGCCGGCTGTGCGCTCTGCCGCTGTTTTCCTCGGCCTGCAAATTCGAGTCCGGCACCGGTTGGCCCAGCTTCTATGTGCCCTACCACCCGGACCACATCCGCGAGCTGATCGATACCGGTCATGGCATGCGCCGGGTGGAGATCCGCTGCGGCCGCTGTGACAGCCACATGGGCCATGTATTCCCCGACGGTCCGGCCCCGACCGGATTGCGCTACTGCCTGAACTCCGCCTCCCTGAGCTTTTGCCCCAGTAACGAAGAAAAGCCCGATCCCCTTAACCGGGGTGAAACCGGCTTCCTGTAAGCCCCGGTTTTCGCTACCCGTGCCGCGGCCAACCGGCCGCGCGCACGGACAGGCCGGCAGCCCTTGCTGTACCGGGGCTCCGCCTGGAAACATCGGTTAATAATAATGTTCAATTCCGCTCGGTATGGTTACCATAAGGGACTGCAGGAAAGCGCATCCCTCGGCGCACAATGGCCAAACACCGGAACTCAAGATGTCACAACAACCCGCCAATGTGCATGACCACTATCATGCCCATATTTACTTCGATAACGCCACAGCCGAGCAGGCCGATTCCCTGCGACTGCAGGCGGGTGACTTGTTCGGGGTCGGCGTCGGCCGAATGCATCGGCAACGGGTCGGTCCCCATCTCTACTGGAGCTGCCAGCTGTCTTTCGACCGGGCCCAGTTTGACGATCTGATCCCCTGGCTGGAGCGCCACCGCAACGGCCTGAACATACTGATCCACGGCCGGACCGGTGATGACCTGGCCGATCATACCCGATACGCCTACTGGCTGGGCAAACCCTGCCCGCTCAGACTGGAGGTGTTCACATAACATCGGGGCCATTGGCAACGGCCCCCTGGGATCGACCAGGGTTGCCCCGGCGAGCATGTCTTTTTTGGTGGCCATCTGCCACTCCTTACGAGCTCTGCTGAACACAACACCCATATACCCACTGGCCATGGGTGAAACATTCCGGTACTTGCTTTTGAATTCCACCTGCCAGTAACTAAATAGCTGTTCCTGATTGTGCTACAGAAATCAGGCTCGAACGCAGACTCGCCGTGAGCGCATGACGCTCGATGGTTCAACCCACTGCGAACTTTCACTGGATGTTCGGTTAGCTTGAAACACCTCGTCTCAGCGAGCAAGCTCGCTTCCCAGGGACTCGCACCCTCGATATTGCTGCCATGAAAAGGATGGAGGTATGCTTAGATAGTGGTACTTCGGCACTTACCCGTTTCCCCTTTCGGTTATCATTGCAATATGGAAGTCATTCGACAACATATCGAGCGGCAGGTGATGGGTCTGACCGGTCTGGCGCTGGGCGGCATCGATTACGAACGTCCCCTGGGCGATCCCGGCCTGTTTGGCCCGCACAGCATCTGCTGGCAGGTACACAGCGATTTTCCCTCCATGCTGTGTGGCGGCATCAGCGCCCTGATGCTGCAGATGATGCATCCCCTGGCCCTGGCGGGGGTCTGGGAGCACTCCAACTTTCGCAACGACATGCTCGGCCGGCTGCGCCGCACCAGCCAATTTATCGCCGGTACCACCTTCGCCCCTACCGCCGATGCCTGGCGTCTGATAGAGAGGGTCAGAAAGATCCACGCCAAGGTAACCGGGACCGCCCCCGATGGCCGCTCCTACGCCGCCAGTGATCCCGAATTGCTGGGTTGGGTACATGTCGCCGAGGTGCGTTGCTTCCTCGCCGCGCACCTGCGTTATTGCAACCCGCAGCTGAGTGGTGCCGCCCAGGATCGATACTATAACGAGGTGGCGCGCATTGCCGAAGCGCTGGGCGCACGGAATGTGCCACGCTCGCGCCGGGCAGTGGCAGCCTACCTGGACAAGATACGTCCACAGCTGGTATTCGATGCCCGTACCGCAGAATTATTCACGTTGTTGCTGACGGCCCCCTCGCCCAACCTGCTGACCAAGCCAGTCGGGCGGCTGATGGCCCACGCCGGCATCGATCTACTGCCCCCCTGGGCACTCGCCCGCACCGGCCTGCAGCTCGGCAACGGCAGACGCCGGCTGATACGGCTGGGCATGAACGGCGTGGTCCCCCTGCTGAGATGGTCGATACGCAACGGCGCCTCTCATCGTGCCCGGCGGCGTGTCGCAGCCCAATAGCTGTGCCTTATGGTGCGAGACTGGACCCCGGCCTGGATCCGGACTCGTCAAAACCGCTCCCGGGAACTCCGCCGCACCACCGACCGCCAGGGATGCCAGGCGCTACCGGCCTGGCCGCCGGGTGTCCGGGTCTCGGTCTTGATATGTAGCGGTATTTGGACTGGTGGTTCAGCGAGACGCAAGCGCCTCCACCTCGCTGAAACGATCGACCCGACGCAGGGTTTTAAAGCCCCACATCCAGGCGCCCGCCACCGCACGGGTTGCAATCCCATCCCACACCGCCACCGACCGCGCGATCAGAAAAGGCAGAAAACCGCGCTCTTGCAGTACGCCGCGACGCGGGGACACAGAGGCGATTCGGGACTCATTGACACAATACCTATGGTTGTTTTATGCATCCATCAAAAGGCCAGCAGGGTTAGCACTGAATTCCTCCCGTCATGGCCGATGGGCCGGCAGACAAGGCATCCGCTCAGCAACGGCCATGCGCACTCGTTGAAAATTTGCTATGATCGCCGCCCTGTATTCGAACCCAGTTAACCAAGTCAGCGCCAGACCAAGGTCTCCGGTGCTGGAGGAAATATGACCAAGATTGTCGTCTGCGCCCTGTACAAATTCGTGACCCTGGAAAACCACGCTGCCCTGCGCGAACCGCTGGCCGAGCTGCTCGACGCCGAGCAGATCCGCGGCACCCTGCTGCTCGCCGGCGAAGGCATTAATGGCACGGTCGCCGGCTCCCGTCAGGCCATTGACCGCCTGAAAGCCTGGTTTGCCGATGACCCGCGTTTTACCGGTATAGATTACAAAGAGTCCCTCAGTGACGAACAGCCCTTCTATCGCACCAAGGTCAAGCTGAAAAAGGAAATCGTTACCCTTGGCGTCGAAGGCATAGATCCCCAGCGGGTGGTAGGTACCTATGTGGCACCGAAAGACTGGAATGCGCTGATCTCGGATCCGGAGGTGGTACTGGTTGATACCCGTAACGACTACGAAGTGGGTATCGGCACCTTCAAGGGAGCCCTCAACCCCAACACCGACAGCTTTCGCGAATTTCCCGACTATGTGAAAGAAAACCTGGATCCGGCCAAACACAAAAAAGTGGCCATGTTCTGCACCGGCGGTATCCGCTGCGAGAAAAGCACCGCCTACCTCAAGGAGCAGGGCTTCGACGAGGTTTATCATCTGCACGGCGGCATCCTCAAATACCTGGAAGAAGTGCCCCAGGAACAATCCCTGTGGCAGGGCGAGTGCTTCGTGTTCGACAACCGGGTCACCGTCGATCACGCTCTGCAACCGGGTCACTACGAACTCTGCTCCGCCTGCCGTATGCCGCTGTCGGTCGAAGACAAGCAATCCCCCCATTACCGGCACGGGGTCAGCTGCCACCACTGTCACGACCAGCAAACCCCTGAACAGCGCCGGCGCTATGCAGAACGGGAGCACCAGTTGCAGCTAGCCAGGACCCGCGGCGAGGTCCATATCGGCAGCGACGCGGTCAAGATGGCCGAGCAGCGACGGGCGGAAAAACAGGCCCGCAAGCAAGCTCAGCAGCAAAAGAAAGTCGACTGACGCTAACCCGCTTGTCCCTGCCCTGAACCGCGGGGACAAGCATCTCCCCCTCCTCGCTGGCAAGCTCTTGTAGATAGGCCATAGTAAGGCTAGGCCTCAGCAGGAGATAACCATGAACAGCAAACCTTCCCCCCAGTATCTGAAGTTCAAACAACTGTACCCCGATCTGTTTTCGGCACTCGAAGCCATGGGCAAGGCGGCCAAGCAGGCCGGACCGCTGGATGAAAAGCAGACCCAGCTGGTCCAGCTGGCGGGGGCCGCCGCCAGCCATTCGGAAGGGGCCGTGCACAGTCATACCCGACGTGCCCTGGACGCGGGCGCGACCGTAGAAGAAATTTGCCACGCGCTGATCCTGCTCACCAGCACCATCGGTTTCCCGTCGGTGATGGCCGCGCTCAGCTGGGCCCAGGACGTGATGGAAGGACGTATTCCCCCTGTCGAGCATACCGACTCACCATAGCGACCCGCCGAACAGCCGCACCTATACGGCCAGCTGTTCGGCGGTTTTCAGGCCATCGACCTGGCGCTCGCGCAGGAAAGCCTGCAACTGTTCAAGCGGCATGGGCCTGGCAAAGTAGAATCCCTGGAAGAGATCACAGCCATGGTGTAGCAAAAACGCCTGTTGCTCCCGGGTTTCTATGCCTTCCGCCACCACCACGAGTCCCAACTGATGGGCCATGGCAATGATACCTTGGGTAATGGCGGCATCATGGGAATTGCTGGTTACTTCCCGGATAAAGCTGCGATCTATCTTGATCTTGCCGATGGGCAGGATCTTCAGGTAGCTGAGGCTGGAGAAGCCGGTGCCGAAGTCGTCGATGGCGACACTGACCGCCATTTCCCGCAGGGACTGCAGTATGCCGATGGCGTACTGGGTATTATCCATCAGGATCCCTTCGGTCAGCTCCAGTTCCAGGCAGCGAGCCGGCAGGTCGGTATCGTGCAGTGTGCCTTGCAGCGCCTCCAGAAAGTTGGAACGGTGGAATTGCAGCGGAGACAGGTTGACGGCCACCCGATATTCGCCATCCGGGCTCAAGGCCCGGGTATCGCGGCAGGCCCGCTCCAGCACCCACTGGCTGATGGGGATAATCTGGCCGGTGTCTTCGGCCAGCGGAATAAACTCGGCCGGGGAGATATAGCCCTTTACCGGATGCCGCCAGCGCAGCAAGGCCTCAAAACTGCACACGCGACCGTCCCGGCCTATCAGCGGCTGATAGTGTAATTCGAAGTGCTGATGGTCGATGGCTTCCTGCAATTCGTTTCGAAGCACCACCAGCTGGCCCAGCTTCTTATTGATATCATCCGTATACCATTGGTAATGGTTGCGGCCCTGTCGCTTGGCCTTGTACATGGCCATATCGGCCTGCTGGATCAGCCGCATGGGGTTGGGATGCTTGCCGTCGCTGGCGGTCACCCCGATGCTGGCCGTAATCGAATGTTCATGCTGCTCAATCAGGTAAGGACGGGCAAGGGTAGCCAGGATACGGTCGATGACCGCCACCGACTCGGCGGGATCAGCAAGACCCGTCAGCAGCACCACAAATTCATCACCACCAAAACGGGCGAGCGTATCCCCCGGAGACATCAGCGCCAGCAGGCGCTCGGTAACCTCGATCAGCAGCCGATCGCCAACAATATGCCCAAGGCTGTCATTGATGGGTTTGAAGCCATCCAGGTCGATAAACAGTACCACCAGCTGATTGCCATGACGGCTGGCCAACCGGCAATAGTGCACCAGGCGTTCTTCCAGCAAGACTCGATTGGGAAGGCCGGTCAGGGCGTCATGATTGGCATGATGGGCCAGCTGGGCTTCCTGTGCCTTGCGATCGGATATGTCGTTTTGCACCCCGATAAAGTGGCTGAGCTGCCCTTGTTCATCCCGTACCGGTGCAACATAGAGATCATTCCAGAACGGGGTGCCGTCCTTGCGGTAGTTGCGCAGAGTTGTATGGATCTCCAGCTGAGCAGCCAGGCCCTGGCGGATCTTGGCCACTTCCCGGACATCGGTGTCGGGGCCTTGCAGGAAACGGCAATTCTGCCCGAGGACCTCTGCCTCAGGGTAGCCGCTGATGCGCTCGAACGCCGGGTTGGCATAGACGATGGGCAAATCCGGTCGGCGCGCATCGGCGATGATAATGCCATTGCTGCTGGCTTCCACGCTGCGCTGCAGGATCTGCAACCAGGCCTCGTCCTGCTTGCGCCGGGTAATGTCCTTGGCGATGCCATAGATACCGGTGATCCGTCCATCGATCACGATCGGCAGGCTGGTCACATCCAGAATCCTCTGCTCGCCTGCCCGCCCACGGCTGCGCAGCTCGTGGCGCTGAGGCGTTCCGGACATCAATGCCCTGAACATCTGCTCGCCGTCGGGCAAGTGTTCGGCCTCGACCAGTTCGGAGAAATGCCGGCCGATAATCTCTTCTTCCCTGAGCGCAAGCAACTCGCAGCCGACCCCGTTGACGGTCACCAGGACTCCCTTCAGATCCAGGGAGAATACCGCATCGGGATTATAGGTAAACAGGGAACGGTAGTGCTGTTCACTCTCGGCCAGCTGACGACGATCATGATATCGCTCCAGTGTCAGGGCAAACAGGCTGGCCGCATTTTCAATCAGGCGCCGCTCTTGCGCTGCGGGTGAACCGGTTCGGCGGTAATAGAGGGCAAAGGTACCCAGTACAGTGTCGTCGGTGGCTATCACCGGATGCGACCAGCAGGCGTGCAGGCCATGGGCCAGGGCCAGCTCCCGATAATCGGCACAGCGCGCATCGGTCGCTATGTTGTCGCAGATCACCGGCTGTCGATGGTAGGCGGCGCTGCCGCAGATGCCGGATCCCAGAGGAACGGCGCCCAGCCCCTGTTGGTAACCGACCGGCAGGCTGATACTGGCCGCCAGGTTCAGGACCTGACCACTCTCGTCAAGCAGCAGGGTAGCACACAGGGAATCGGGCAACTGTTGTTCAACCAGTCGGCAGATCGCCTCCAGGGTGCCCTTAAGTGGCGTATCCCGGGCAATCATGTCCTGGATCTGCTGCTGACTCTGCAGATGCAGCTTGGCTGCGCTCAAGTCACGGCTGCGGATCAGGGTCAGCTTGATCAGCTCCAGGCAGATCACCAGCAACAGGCTGAGCGTAAAACCGATCAGTGCCATCCCCAAAAGCAGGTTTGCAGAACGGTTCAGCGCCTGAAAATCGTCAAGGTAACCGACACTGCGCAGTTCGGGTCCATAGGGCAGCCGCACGCCGGATTTGGCGAGCAGCAGGTGATGTCCCTGAGGCCCTGCCTCCCCCCATTCCACCAACGGATGATTGACCAGCGAGGTGTACACCCTGAAGGGGGAAAGCTGAATCTGCGGTTGCAGCAGCATATCGAGGTTGACGATGCTCACCAGGTAGCCGGCCTCATCTCCCAGTCCATCCAGCGGCAGGGCCACCAGGGCAAGGGTCTTGTTGGCCGAATCGCGGATCATCATCCGCGTTTGGGAGCTCGGCTGTGCCAGCCAGTCTTCTACTCCGGGGGCGCTCAGCAGTTGCTGCCCGCTCCGACCACCGGCTTCCCGCGCGTGCTCCCAGACCAATCGATGCCGTGAATCCAGCAGTATCAGCCGCTCGATACTGGGTATATCGCGCAAATACGAACGGATATCGGCCAGCAACAGGCTTTCCGGCGGCATGCTGTCAAACGACAGCCAACGATCGGCCATGCGCTGTAAGAGCCGAATCCGGCTTTCCAGCCGCTGCGACACCGACGCCTGAATATTCGCCACCGTATATTCGCCCTGTTGGCGCAAGCCCTGATTGTGCTCCAGGCTGAGCAGATACCAGCTCAGGCAGGACAAGAAAATGCCGAACAGGCCGGCCAGCAGAGAGTGGCGTCCCAGCATCAAGGGTTGCTCGGCTGCGCCCGTTTCAGCCAACAACATGGCCAGCCCGAATACCACCATAAACAGGCTGGCTATGGTAGAGGTGGCAGGGTGGGGGCCGAGCCAGGAAAACACCTCGGTAAACCAGTGCGCCACCACCAATGTCAGACCCGCTAACAGCAAACCAGCCCCCGTCACTCGCCAACCTTGCCGGGCGGCGGGGTGCACCCTGCCCAGCAACAGGCAGGCGGCAATCAGCATAAACACAGCGGCAACAGGAGGATAGAGGCGGTTGTAGTCATCGGCTCCCGCCGGCAGGAGCAGGCTGTTTCCGGCGATGGCCAGAATAACCAGGCCGGCCAACCTCCCCGGCCACCGGCGGCCCGTCACGGCGCACCACAGGCCCAGCCCGGCAAAGATGGCGGCCAGCGCGCCGTCATAAGAAATGATCAGGCTCAGCGGGTTATCGGGAGCAAGCCGTAATCCGGCCAGCAAGCCGGTCAGCCCCATGATAATACAAGAACCGATGGCCATCAGCAGGTAGGCCTGGCGAGCAATAAGCTTGGTGTCGAGTGGCATCCCTGTACTCTTTATTCTGGTGGCGTCCCGCTGCCGATTTCGTGACCTGCGTTGTTGATGGGCGGAAGCATGTTATTAAACAGGATAGTAACAGCCCGAGTCGGATGACACCATGGACGAAAATTCTCATTTGAGACTTATCCAATACTCTCCATGCGGTCTCTCTGCCCCGCCCCCTCGACTCCCCCGTCCCCGACGCAATCACGCCGCCGTCTCAATTCCGGCTTCGCCCTCAGGCTGACAAGGCCTGCCTGGCTACACGAGCGATAGCAACCGCATTGGCATTATCCCCATGCACGCACAGGGTGTCGGGGGCCAGCTTCAGCACCTTGCCGGTCACGCTCAGTATTTCGCCGGTGTCACGCAAGTGGCGCACCCGCTCGCGGATCTGTTCCACATCATCCAGTACGGCCCCGGGCAGATGCCGGGGCGCCAGGCCGCCATCGTCCAGATAGGCCCTGTCGGCGAAGGCTTCGCGCAGCAGCTCGACACCGGCCGATTGCGCCAGCCGGGTATAGTGACCATGGTTGGGGGTGGCCAGCAACATCAGCCGGGGATGACCGGGCAGGCGGACCAGCGCCTCCAGCACGGCGCGAAAAATGGCTTCATCGCGCATCATGTCGTTATACAGGGCCCCGTGGGGCTTAACATAGTCGAGCGCGGGCAAGCCGGCCAAGGCCGTCAGGGCCCCGGCCTGATACAGCACCAGGTGGGTGATGCTGGCCGGTGCATGGGGAATGCTGCGCCGACCGAAGCCTTCTTTGTCCTGATACCCCGGGTGGGCGCCGATAGTGACCTGGTGCCGCTTGGCCAGTGCGATGGTGCCGGCCATGGTATCCGGATCGGAAGCATGGAAGCCGCAAGCGATGCTGGCCTGATCCAGCCAGGGCATCAGGGCCTCATCCTGGCCCATGGTCCAGGCGCCGTAACTCTCCCCCAGATCGCAGTTCAACAAAAGTTTATGCGGCATTGCTCTTCCCTCTCTCACGATTCCCGGGCAGGCGCGTTCAGCCTGCCTCGAAACGGCGTACAAAGTCCTCGATGACGATATCGTAGAGCCTGTCCTTGAGGAAAACGTCTTCCACCCCATGATCGATATTGGGATTGTCATTGACTTCGATCACCGCCACCCGGCCCTTGCCCTCCTTGATGTCCACCCCGTACAGGCCATCGCCGATTGGCTTGACTGACTTCAGCGCCGCATTGATTACCGCCTTGGGCACCTCGTAGGTGGGCAGGGTGACAAAGGCGCCGGAATCCGCCTCCTTCTCTTCATTATGGCGGTAGATCTGCCAGTGTCCTTTTACCATAAAATACTTACAGGCGAAGATTGGCTGATGATTCAAGATCCCGATGCGCCAGTCAAACTCGGTAAACAGATACTCCTGCGCCAGCACCAACGCCGAGGCCTTGCGCAGCCTGGTCAGGGTATCCTGCAGCTGGGACCTGTCCTGTACCTTGTACACACCGCGAGAAAAGGCGCCGTCGGGGATCTTCAGCACCAGTGGATAGCCCAGATCCTGCTCCAGCCAGTCGGCGGCGTCTTTCTGGCGGGGACTGACCAACAAGGTCTTGGGGGTGGGCACGCCGTGCTTGGTAAAGCTTTCAGCCAGGAATACCTTGTTGGCACAGCGCAGTATGGATGTCGGCGAGTCCATCACCACCAGGCCTTCGTGTTCGGCTTTCTGGGCGAAGCGGAAGGTGTGATGGTCGATGGCGGTTGTCTCACGGATAAACAGGCCGTCGTATTCCGCCAGCCGCTGATAGTCCTTACGGGTAATGATTTCTACATTGACCCCGGCCCGCTCGCCGGCCTTGATAAAACGCTTGAGCGCCTTGGGGTCGGACGGTGGCAATGCTTCGTCCGGATTGACCAGCATCGCCAGATCGTAGCGGCTACGCTTCACCGATTTCGGCTTGCGCCAGATGATGCGGGAATAGGCTTCCAGCGCCTGGGCGAACTGATCTTCCTCCTCCCCCTTCAGCTCCCTGGGCGACAGGGTTCTCAGCCCGGCCAGCTCCCAGCGGCTGCGCAGCTTGAAGGTCAGCTCCATGATCGGGCTCGGCAATCGTTCGAACAGCTCCCGACACAGGGGCAGCAGTCCCGGCTGCGCGCACTGACCGAAATAACTCTTGAGCCTGAGTTCGCGCACCGGCTCATCGCCCGACTCCGCCAGCCGCTGCAACGCCTCGCCCACGCCGTCAAAGCCAAAGGCGAACAGCGCCTTGTTGCGCAGGCTGTTGAGGGTGGCCACCGAGGGAATGACATGCTGCCCCCTGGCCTCGGCCAGCAGCGAACAATAATACCCGTTGGACAGATACTTGTCGGTTCTGCACAGGTTGATCACCCGGGTTCGGGTGGCGTCCCTGCCTGAGCTTTGTTTCAGATAGGTCTGAAAGTCCACCAGGTCCTCACTGGGAAAATAGGGTTCCCACGCGCTTAATTCATCCACCACCAGTATCAGCTGGGCCATGACAGCTCCTGAGTCACAACGCTTTGGAATAGCCTAACACTATACTCAAAGTCCGCTCCGGATCATGGAAATTCACTCGCCGCCGGTTTTTTTTTGACGTATGTTGAAGTGACCCATCTGCACCAAGGTCGCATATGTCAGATCTTGCACTCCGTCCCGCCCTCAAGATCGATCTGCCGGCGCTGGAATTACTCGAAAACCGTAGTTTCAGCCAGGACAGGATCAGCCGGCGCAGCTTTCAACGCTTTATTGAACATCCCCGGGACCTGCTGCTGGTCGCCGAGCGACAACAGCAGCTGCTGGGCTATATCCTGGTACTGTTCCGCCGCAATACCCGCCTGGCCCGGGTATATTCCATTGCGGTGGACCAGGCTGCCCGTGGCCAGGGCATCGCCCGGGAATTGATGCTGGCCGCCGAAGCCGGCGCACTGGAAAAAGGCGCCGTCTTCATGCGCCTGGAAGTACGTGCCGACAATCAGGCGGCCCAGGGACTTTATCAGCAACTGGGTTACCGCCAGTTCGGTGTCCACCATGATTACTATGAGGATCATCAGGACGCCCTGCGCTTTCAGAAACGGATCCACAGCTATCATCCGCTGACCGGGGCCAAGGAGGTGCCCTACTATCGCCAGACCACCGAATTCACCTGTGGTCCCGCCTCGCTGATGATGGCGGTCAGCGCACTGAACCCGGATTACCAGCCGGAAATCGATGAAGAACTGCAACTGTGGCGTGAAGCCACCACCATCTTCATGACTCAGGGACACGGCGGCTGCGGCCCCCACGGTCTGGCGCTGGCAGCCCACCGACGCGGCTTCGAGGTGGGACTGATGCTCAACCAGCCGGGCCCCCTGTTCGTCAACAGCGTGCGCACCCCGAACAAGAAACGGATCCTGGAGCGGGTGCATGGCCAGTTCCTGGCGCAGATGGCGCTGCTGGGTATAGAGCCCCAATACGGCAATTTTACCCTTGCCGATCTGGAACAGGGACTGGCCCGGGGCCGGTTACCACTGGTACTGATCAGCACCTATCACCTCGATGGCCGCAAGGCGCCCCACTGGGTGCTGGTATGCGCCATGGACAAGGAGTTCGTCTATATCCACGATCCGGACATCGATGAAGAGGCGGGCGAAAGCCCGGTGGACAAACAATACCTGCCCATCGAACGCAGCCGCTTCGACCGCCTGGCCCGCTACGGCCAGAACGGCTTGCGCACCCTGGTGTGGGTATCGAAGACAGCTTCCCCGTAGGAGGGCGGGGAGAAGCCCGATGGACTTCAGGACAAGGAGATCGGTTAATCACGCACGCCGATACTGGGATCCCGTGCCTGCCTCTGGCACGATAAGCCAGGATACATCAGAGAAAATTCACAGGATAAAGCAGACCGATATGAACACAGCGCCCTATTCCATCACCCAGTTTGTCGACGATGTGTTACGCATCATGTCCCGCACCGGGAGCGAAGCCGCCCTGCTGGCCGAAGTCGCCCCCCTGGCCCAGCGTGCCGCCGCCGATCCGAGCTGGCGTACGCCGGAGATGTATCTTGCCGACCCCGAACTCGGTTTTGGTTCCACCCTCTTGCATGCCCAGCCGGATCATTCCCTGTTTATCGTGGTCGATAGCTGGTTGCCCGGGCGCGGCGTCCAACCTCACGATCACGGCACCTGGGCGGTGGTGGTGGCGGTGACCGGACCGGAGCGAAATACCTTCTGGGAGCGGGTCGACGACGGCACCCGGCCAGGCCATGCCAGATTACGTCAGCTGCGGGAACAGACGGTATCGGTAGGGGAAGTCGTCACCATGCCCACCGGCGCCATTCACAGTGTAGTCAACGATAGCACCGAAACCACCCTGTCCTTTCACGTCTATGGCCGCCACCTGAACCATACCGGCCGATCCCAGTTCGATACCGAGCACCATAGAGAGATCCCCTTTATCATAGAGACCCGCTAAATAATCGATGTGGATTATGCAACAGCGGCCGGTTCCGGATGCAGACAATCCGACCTCGACCGATTGTTCCGGACATCAAGCAATCGGACATCATGACAAAGGGTAATTCCATGCAAAACGCAGCCATACTCTGGACCGGCGGCAAGGATTCCGCGATGGCCCTCTACGAGGCAGAGCGGGAGGGTTATCACATTCGCTGCCTGGTCACCTTCGCGCCGCCGGAACCCAGGTTTCTGGCCCATCCCCTGGCGCTCATCAGGATGCAGGCCCGGGCATTGGGGCTGCCCCATCATGTGTTGACCATTCGTGCCCCCTTTGAGCAAGGCTACGAAGCCGGCTTGCGCCGGCTGAAAGAGGAAATGGGCATCGACTGCGTGGTGACCGGCGACATAGCGGCGGTAAATGGCAGTCCCAACTGGATACGCGAACGGAGCCGCCCCGTCGGCATGGCAGTGTATACCCCCTTGTGGGGACGCGATCGACACCGCTTGCTGCAACAGCTTGTGGAGCTGGGCTTCAAGGTGCGTTTTTCCTGCGTCGATACCCGCTGGCTTGATGCCGGCTGGGTTGGCCGGGAGTTGAATAAGGCGGCCATTGCCGAGCTGCGCATCCTGGGTGGGCTGGGCGAGCTGGATCTGTGCGGTGAGCAGGGTGAATACCACACCATGGTGGTTGACGGGCCAGGGTTTGCGCAAGGCATCGACATCCTTGCCTATTCAAGGTGCAGCGCCGATCCGCTGGCCTATATGGACATCCACGAGCTGGCATTGAAGGAATCTTCCGGATAACGGCCGCTGTTATACCAATCCCAGTAAAGTTCTGATCATCTTTTGGGTCGGGAGTACAGAGGCAACACAGGCCGGATATACGTATGCAGTTTTATCCTGATTACCACAACAACGACAACCTCACTTGCAGAAAGCGAGGTGTCCATATAGGTATTCACGGTGTGGCGGCGGAGCAGACTCTTTGTCCGATATTTACACAGGGATGAGATAGATCAATTGTTTACTGGGATTGGTATGACCGACGCAACCAGCTGTTTCACCCCCTCTTCACTCCGGCACCGGCCGGCCCAGCTCGACGGCCAGGGTGCTTTTTACCTGGGCCACATAGGTGTCTATTTCTGCCAGCAGCCAGCGCCTGAAGGCCATCACCCTGGGGTTGTCCTGCTCGGCCGAGCGGCTCACCAGGTAATAGCCGTATTCCGTGCTGCGCCAGGGAAACAGGGCCTGCACCCGGCGCTCCTGTAACAACTCAAGGCTTACCGACAACCGGCCGACACACAGGCCCAGGCCCCGCTGGCAGGCGGCAAGCGTCATGCTGCTGTCCGACAGCCGGATCGTCTGCAGCCCCTGCGGACGCAGGCCGGCTTCGCGCAACCAGGGCGACCAGCCGTTCCAGGGTTCACCGGCCGCGATCCCCATGTCTTCCAGCAGGGGCATGCTTTGCATCAGGGCCCGGGGTCGGCTGTCGGCACGTGCACGTACCGCCTGTATCGGAGCCAGTACCGTGACCGCATCGCCCATCAGATATTCGGCCTGCAAGCCCGGGTAACCACCGCTGCCAAAACGCACTCCCAGATCTGCCTGCCCGTTACGCAGGTCAGCCAACCGGCTGTCGCCCACCAGGCTCAACTCCAGCCCGGGAAAGCGGCGCATCAGCCGCTCCAGCCTGGGGGCCAGCCACAGCTGGGCGAAGGAATGCGGGGTGGAAACGACAAGCGGCCCGTCGACCGCGCCCCGGTCGATGCCGGCGGTGGCCCGCTCGATGATTTGAAAGGCGCTGGCGACGCTGTCCCGATAGCGGCGGCCGATCTCGGTGAGTTCTACCCCCCGCGGCTGCCTGACAAACAACGCCACGCCCAGGCTGCCTTCCAGCTCCTTGACCCTGTGGCTGACGGCCGCTGCCGTCACATTCAATTCGCCGGCAGCGGCCGCAAAACTGCCGTGGCGCGCCGCCGCCTCGAAGGCGCGCAGGGTATTGAGTGAGGGCGTTCGCGGTCGGTTCATTGGGCAAAAACAGCTAAGCCTTAGGCCAAATTAATATCCATTGTCATTAATCATGCTAATGCCAGAATAGCCCTATTGTAAACACGCAACAGAGGTAACCTAGATGGACGGCACCCTATATCGCTTATCGGCGTTTAGCACCCACCCTTCCGGCGGCAACCCGGCCGGCGTCTGGCTCGGCGACCGGTTACCGGATAGCGCCAACATGCAGCGCATCGCGGCCGAGGTCGGCTATTCCGAGACGGCCTTTATTGCTCCGCTCACCGGCACCGCCAGAACCATCCGCTACTACAGCCCGGAGGCGGAAGTGAGCTTCTGCGGCCATGCGACCATCGCCGCCGGGGTGGTACTCGGGCGTACCGCCGGTGTGGGCGACTACCGGCTGTCGACCAGGGTCGGAGAAGTACCGGTAACGGTGCATGAACGGGAGGGGACACTGGAAGCCTCGCTGGTGTCCGTGGCCACCCGGCATCAGCCGGCCTCCGCAGCCCTGCTGAACGAGGTACTCACCTGTCTGGGCTGGAGCCCGGACGATCTCGATCCGAACCTGCCCCCGGCCCGGGCCTATGCGGGCGCCTGGCACCTGGTACTGGCGGTGGTCACAGAAGAGCGGCTGAACCGCCTCGAATACGATTTCGACCGGCTCAAGGCGCTGATGCAAAGGGAACAGCTGACCACACTGCAATTGGTTTACCGAGACCGGGATCAGCTGTTCCATGCCCGCAATCCGTTTCCGGTCGGCGGCGTGGTTGAAGATCCCGCCACCGGCGCGGCGGCGGCGGCATTGGGCGGCTACCTGCGCGATGCAGGGCTGGTAACGACCCCGATGAGCCTGCAGATCCGCCAGGGCGAGGTCATGGGACGACCCAGCCTGCTGCGGGTCGACATTCCTGCCGACGGAGGCATAGTGGTGACCGGCGGCGCCGTCGATATGTAAGCAGCCTGCCGAGGGCGTTTTCACCCTCGGCAGGCAAATGAAACCGGCTTCGCCTAGTGTCGGGGATGATACCTGAGCTTCAGGTAGATCAGCCCCGCTCCCATCAGGGTGCCAAGCGGGAAGGACGGCAGCTGGATAACCACCAGCAGCCAGAACGGCCATTGCTGTTTCAGGCCCCCCTCTGCAAGGTAACCATCCCAGGCACGGCGGCACAGCCATAACCAGGCCAGGGCAAGCGCCCCCATCAGCAGCCAGAGGCTGGAGCCCTGCATGGCAGGGACCTGCATGCCCGGCATCTGGCCGCCGTACATCATCCACCCCATGCCCAGCAACATGATGCTGACCAGCACTGCCTGCAGGCCGATGATCAGCCTGGCGATGGTATCGGCGGTTTCTCTGCGCATTGTCTTATTTCTGTCATCTAAAATTTATCAAACTGCCATTAGCAGGTCCTAACATGGCTGCGATACAACCCCATGTAAGCAAAGGATAAGTGAAAATGAGTCAGTTTGAGCAACAGGATGAACTGAATAATCCCCGCCCCCAGATCCCCGAGTTTACTCAGATGGTAGAGCAAGGCCTGAGCCGCCGCCGCTTCCTGGGGGGGGCCGCCGCCCTGGGAGCTGCCGCCTTTTTCAGCCTGTCTCCGGTTTCCCGCGCGCTGGCCGCCGCCGGTAACAGCCCCTTGCTGGGATTCACGGCCGTGCCGACCAGCACCGCCGACAGCTTCATAGTGCCGGAAGGCTACCGGGCAGAGCGTTTGATCTCCTGGGGCGATCCCCTGTTCTCCAACGTGGCCGAATTTATCAACCATGGCGGCAACTCGGCGGCCGATCAGGCCGGCCAGTTCGGTGACAACAACGACGGCATGAGCCTGTTTATGGTGAATGACAACACCGCCATCCTGGCCGTCAACAATGAATATACCAACTACGAGCTGCTGTTCCCTCCACTGGCGCCACCACAGACGACCGGAGACGACCAACAGGACACCGCCACGCCCGTCCGGCAACTGACCGCCGACGATGTCAAGAAGGCCCAGGCAGCGCACGGCGTTTCCATACTCACCCTCAAGCGGCAGGCCGACGGCTGGCGCTTTGTGAAAGACGGCCACTACAATCGCCGTATCGACGCCAATACTCCCATGGCCATCAGCGGCCCGGCCAAGGGCCATGCACTGCTCAAAACCAAGGCTGACCCCAGGGGCGAGCGGGTGCTGGGTACCTTCAACAACTGCGCCAACGGCATGACGCCCTGGGGTACCTACCTGACCTGCGAAGAAAACGTCAATGGCTATTTCGGCGCCGACCAAAAGGTCGAGATCTCGTCTGCCCTGGCCCGTTACGGCGTGGGCGCGAGCGACGCCGGCTATCAGTGGTACAGGTTTGACGAGCGCTTTGATCTGAGCAAAGAGCCCAACGAGGCGAACCGCTTCGGCTGGGTGGTGGAAATCGATCCTCACGATCCTGAGTCCCTTCCCGTCAAACGTACTGCCCTCGGCCGCTTCAAGCATGAAAATGCCGAACTGGTGGTAAACCAGGACGGCCATGTGGTGGTCTATCTGGGCGACGACGAGCGCGGTGAGCATCTGTACCGCTTTGTCAGCGAAGGCAAATACAACCCGGATGACATGACCGCCAACCGAAAGCTGCTGGATAACGGCACCCTCTATGTGGCCAAATTCCATGAGGGTGCCGAAGACGAACCCAAGGGCAAGGGCGAATGGCTGGAGCTGACCCACGGCAAGAACGGCCTCACCGCCGAAAACGGCTTCAACAGCCAGGCCGAAATACTGATCCATGCCCGGCTGGCGGCCACCCAGGTGGGCGCCACCACCATGGACAGACCCGAGTGGGTAGCGGCTCACCCGACCGAGCCCATGGTGTTCTGTACCCTCACCAACAACAAGAACCGGGGCGTCAACGACCAGCAACCGGTGGGCGGCCCCAATCCCCGCCCCGAAAACCACTACGGCCAGATCCTGCGCTGGGTACCGGCCGCAGGCAGCCATACGGCCCGTGAGTTCGACTGGGATCTGTTTGTGCTGGCCGGCAACCCGAACGTGCATAACGGCACCCCCTATGCGGGCTCGGACAACATCAATACCGACAACATGTTCAACAGCCCGGACGGCATATGTTTCGACCAGGGCGGGCGCCTGTGGATCCAAACCGACGGCAACTATTCCAACCAAGGCGACTTCGCCGGCCAGGGCAACAACCAGATGCTCTGCGCCGATCCCAAGACCGGTGAAATCCGCCGCTTCCTGACCGGTCCGGTTGCCTGTGAAATCACCGGCATGGCCTTTACCCCGGATCACAAGACCCTGTTCGTCGGTGTCCAGCACCCGGGCGAAGAGCTGGCGCCGTCCCACTTCCCTCTTGGCGGAGACAGCACCCCCCGCTCCAGCGTAATGATGATCACCCGCACCGACGGTGGCGTGATCGGTGCCTGATAGCAGCTAACCCAGCTCCGGCACCGCCAGCCAACGGGGCCGATGACCGGTCTGCTCGGCAAAGCGCAGCAGATCGATCCGGCTCAGCAGTAGGGTGGCGGTGTTACGCAGGGGATGGCAATGAAAGTCATCCCCTGCGCTTAGCTCTTCATCCAGCCACAGGTCCACCTCCCCGCGCACATCATTGATCAACGCCAACACCGACACATGGCCGGGCTCGACGCCCAGGTAGCGGCCCAGCCGTTCACTGGAGGCAAACCCCAGCCGGGAAATCCCCTCCTGAATCGACAATGCCTTTAAATCCACCTGCTTGCCGGGCCGGGTCAGCAACAGGAAATGCCGCCGGCCATAGTTGTCCCGCAGAAACAGGTTCTTGATACGGGTCCCCGGCCTGTCGACCAGCAACCGATCCGCGTCTTCACAGGTGAACAGGGGCGGGTGTTCGATAACCGGCGGACAGATCTGCCACAGCGCCAGCTGGGCTATAATATCCATGTGTGTCTTCCTCCTTACCTAGTCATTCGCTCCATCTTAGCCAAAGCCGACAGTAGTTGTAATGCCCGGATAACACGACATCGCCCTGCCAAACTGCCCTCCCCCGCCAGCGAAAAAACGGGTTTTGGCGACATCTTGATTTTTTTAATATTTTTTTGAACTTTTCTAAAAAGCAGCAATACACAGTGGTCATCCGACCTGTGCTTGACTATGGTTAACGTGAAGACGCTGTACAAAAAATAACCAATTCAACGGATGAACAACAGGACAAGAGGAGCAAACACCAAGTCACATCTCTGAAATCAGCTGCCCTGTACAACGCCTTGGACAACACCAGCCACCATCGATTTTCGGTGGCGGGTGTCTGGTATTTCAGATTGCAGTGGAGAAAGAGGAGAACAATCATGGCACATAAAAAAACACTATTGGCAACGGCTGTTGTCTGTGCAATGGCAAGCACTCCCTCTTTAGCCCAGACCGACGCCCAGGAATTACAGATGCTGAAAAGCCAGCTAGGTACCCTGCTCGAACGAGTCGAACAGCTTGAGGCCAAGACACAGGATGCAGAGGCGCGGGCCGAAGCGGCAGAAGCAAGGGCCGACGCCATGGCACCCGCCGCCGTCGGTTCCGGTAACGACAAGATTCGGGTTTCCGTGTCCGGCCATGTCAACCGGGCACTGCTGGTCGTCGATGATGGTGAAGAAACCGATCTGTACCACGTCGATAACGACAGTTCATCCACCCGCTTGAGGGTAATTGGTGAAGGCGATGTTAGCCCCGACCTCACCGTGGGTACCGCCATCGAGGTGCAGCTTGAGTCCAATTCGTCCTTCGCAGTCAGCCAGGATAACGAATCCGCTGATGGCGACAGCATTTCCGATCGTCGTCTCGAGGTGTATTTCGACCACGACAGAGCCGGTAAGCTGTGGATGGGTAAAGGCTGGACCGCCAGTGAAGACAGCTCCGAAATGGATCTGTCCGGCACCGCCCTGGCCGGCTATTCATCCACCGCCGATATTGCCGGCGGCATGAAGTTCCGGGATGGCGCCGGCAACCTGACCGGCAACACGGTGGGCGATACCTTTATCAACCTGGATGGCCTGGGACGGCAAAACCGCCTGCGCTATGACACCCCGTCAGTGGGTGGTGCCAAGCTCGCGGCCAGTGCGGTAGAAGATGGTGCCTGGGATACGGCCCTGAGCTATTCCGCCGACTACGGCATGGGTAGCATGGCCGCCGCCGTGGCCTATTCGGACCAGAAAGACAACAGCGGCCAGGTTAACGGCTCGGCTTCCTTCCTGCACAACAGCGGGGTCAGCGTGACCCTGGCGGCCGGGGAGCGGGACAACGTCGAGGATCCCAACTTCGTATACGGCAAGCTGGGGTACCAGAACCAGTGGTTGAGCACAGGTACCACAGCCCTGTCCGCCGACTACCATGTCACCAACCATGCGGTAGAGAGAGGTGACAAAGGTAAATCCATCGGTGTGCAGATGGTTCAGAATATCGACAACTGGGCGACCGAAGTCTATGTGGGTTACCGCAACTATGATCTCGAACGGGCGGGCGCATCGCTGGATGAAGTCGATGCGGTGATCGCCGGTGCCCGGGTCAAGTTTTAGCAGGAGCATGCATGAGAACGAAAACCGTCCTGGCCCTGTCGCTGATGCTGTTGCTCGTTGCCTGTAACGGGACGCCCGCGCAATACCACAGTGACCGGGAAATCCCCGATGGACCCGGCCTGTTAAGCGGTCCAGACGGGGCCTTCGGCCATGATCCGGACGGCCTCAAAGGGAGATAAGGTACTCCGAAACGGCCTGTCCGTAGTATTGATAACAAATGCGGTGGGCGCCGTTGTTGCAGCGTAAATACACAACAACGGCAACCACCCTTTATCGCTTTTCCCCTATCGTTTCAGCTTCCAGATGGTCATCTCGGCTATCGTATGCTGAAACTTGCGCCGGGTCTCGCGGATAACAAAAGGAATATCGAGCACACCCACCAGCTCGAACCGGCGGCCCAGGGTATGTTTCAGGCCATCCAGGGTGGTGACGTTCTCGCCGTTGATCTTGATGCCGCCCAGCCATTTCTCTTTCGGCGTGTACTGCGCCAGCCAGGTATAGGGCGAGGTCAATACCAGGTAACCGTCGTCGTTGAGCCGCTCGTGCACCTGACCCAGAAACAGTGCCGGATCATAGAGGCGGTCAATCAGGTTGCCGCAGAAGATGAGATCGTAGCCGGTAAAGCCGGGCTTGAGGTTGCAGGCGTCTCCCTGCACAAAGTTGACCCTGTGTTCCAACCCGTCGTAGCCCAGATCCGCCAGGCTGGTCTCCCTGAACTCCACCAGCTCTCCTTCGATGGGAATGGTGTATCGGGTCTGGCCGCTTTCCTTGAGCTGGAAGCCGTGCTGGATAAAACGAGCGGAAAAATCGATGCCGTCCACCTGTTCGAAGGTGCACGCCAGCTCGAAACTGGCACGACCGACCGAGCAGCCCAGATCCAGTGCCCTGATTCGGTTAACATCGGGTAGCAGTTCCAGCAGCGTCCTGATACAGGCCACCGGAAAGTTGGCCACCCCGAAATACTGGGCACCGTAATGGAACTCCAGATACTGGGCGACCAGTTCATCGGTTTCATAGCTGTTGACGGGCTCCACCGGAACCTCGCCCGCATCGGATTCAACATAGCGGAACCCTGCATGCTGGAAGAAATGCCGTCTGAATGCATAGCGGGAATAGCGGGTGGCTTCGTTGCCGGTGGAAATCCAGGAGCCCCCCTTGAACACATTATGGCGGCCATCAAAGGTCGGGGTAGAAAAATCATCATACAAAGGATGCACCTTGAAGCCGGGAAAGCCGTCTATCGGGGTCTCGGTCCACTGCCATACATTGCCCAGCAGATCGTAGATGCCGGCCACCTCAAAGCGGTTGACCGGGCAGGGAGAGGCATAATGCTCCAGGTTCACATTACCCAGGGCCCGAGGCCAGTCGGGCTGATCCTGATCCAGGCGCTGCCTCAGCAGGGTCCATTCGGCCTCGGTCGGCAGCCGCACAAAGGTGCCGGTCTGCTGTGCCTTCCAGTTGCAGAATGCCTTGGCCTCCAGGTAATTGACTTCCACCGGCCAGTCATGGGGCAAAGGCACCTGCTGCAACAGGTTACGTTGATAATACTCCCCCTTGCTCCGGCACCAGAAACGGGGCATGGTCGCCTTGCTGTACGCCAGCCAGCGGGCCCCCTCTTCGCTCCAAAGTTCCGGCCGGCGGTAGCCGCCCGCCTCCACAAAGGGCAAAAACTCCCCGTTTGACACCAGATAGCGGGCTACCCTGAACGGCTGTATCTCAACCGTTTTTCGGCCATATTCATTATCCCAGCCGTAGGTATTGGCGGCGGCCGGCTTGCCCAGGGTGAGGGTGTCTCCGGCGACCGCCAGTAAAGTATTCTGCGGGGCGGGGCCGGCATCGGGACAGGGGCTCCACAGGGGGTGCTGCCGCAGACAGGCCAGCGGCAGCATGCGCAAGATCACGGAGGAGGTTTCCAGGTGAATTCGCTCGTGTTCTATGCCCATCAGCACCACCCAGGCCGGTGAGTCCTGGGTGATGGGCAGGCTCAGGGGCATCCGGCTTATCACCTCATCAACCCGTTGCCGTACCTGCTGACGGTAGCTACGGGTCTCGGCCACGGTCGGCCAGTCGTAGTGGGCGCTGTCGAGATCGTCCCAGGACATTTCATCCACGCCGATGGCAAACATGGACTCCAGCCGCTCGTCCAGCCGCTCGGTGACATACCTACCCAGCATCAGCTTGTTGATAAAAAATACCGCGGTATGACCAAAGTAGAAGATCAGCGGGTGACGCAGCGGTTCGGCCCGGATATAAAATGCCTCGTCATCGGCGAGACAATCGAACAGGGCCTCGTAAAGATCGCAAGTCTGATGGAAATAACGACGCAGCTCTTCGCGCTTGGCGTCGACCGAGGTGCCGGTCAACAGGGGAGTCCTGGTCACTATCCGGGCAAGCTGTTCCATATGCACATCCCTGATATCTGTTGATATAAAAATAAACTAGCGTGCCGAGGTGCCGATTTGAAGAGAAAATTGCCGTCACCGCCGGTAGGGTAACAGACCCGGACAGCCGCCATATTCCATTTCAGTCCGTAGCCACATCCATGAACGCCATCAATATATCTGACATATCGACTTGTTTTTTCCGGTATTGCCCCAAGGCTTAGTTCTGATATTAGCTTCACACGGCGACGACAAGGGGACAACTATGAAAACCATAGGTTTACTCGGTGGCATGAGCTGGGAAAGCACCGGCCATTATTACAGGCTGCTCAACGAAGGTATCAAGGCGGCCAGAGGCGGACTGCACTCCGCCCCCATCGCCATGGTCAGTGTCGACTTTGATCCCCTGGCCAGATGGATGCAGGAGGACGACTGGGACGCCGTCAGCCGCCACCTGTGCCAATCGGCAAAACAAGTGGAAGCGGCCGGCGCAGACTTCCTGATGCTGGGTTCCAATACCATGCACAAGGTGGCCGACAATATCGCCGCCGCCATCGATATTCCCCTGCTGCATCTGATTGACGCCACCGCCGAGGCGATCAAGGCTCAGGGCCTGAGCTCGGTGGGCCTGCTCGGCACCCGCACCACCATGGACGACCCTTTCTATACCGACCGGTTGACGACCCATGGCCTGACCGTACATGTACCCATGTCAACGGCCCAGGACAGGCTCAACCGTATTATCTTCGAAGAACTGTGTCTGGGACGCTTCACCGATCCGTCACGCCGGGAACTGCTCTACATCATGGCGGAGCTAGAACAGGCCGGAGCCGAGTGCATAGTGGAAGGTTGCACCGAAATCGGCATGCTGGTGGAGCCCAGTCATACCGGCCAACCCCTGTTCGACACCACCCGTATTCATGCCCAGGCGGCGGTGCGGCTGGCACTGGACGATTAAAAAATCGGTTTCAGCCGGCGGGCTTTATGCTATAAACGGGGCCCATTTTTCGCATCAATACAGGAAGTATCCATGTCCCAGTTTGAAAACGTCACCGTCATCAAGCAAGCCAACGTCTACGATGGCGGCAAGGTCACCAGCCGAGTAGTCAAGTTCGCCGATGGCAGCCGCAAGACCCTGGGCATCATGTTGCCCGGTGAATACACCTTCGATACCCAGGCCGCCGAGCTGATGGAAATTCTGGCCGGCGAACTGGACGTTCAGCTGCCCGGCAGCGAAGACTGGCAGGCCATCAAGGGCGGCGAGTCCTTCAATGTGCCCGCCAACGCCATCTTCAAGCTGAAGGTGCACAGCCTGGTCGACTACTGCTGTTCCTATTTCGAGTAATACCCCCTACGCCATGGCCGGTCCCGGCCATGGCGCCTTCTTCGACCTTCGACTGGCGTCGCCGGGCCTGTGCATTTAGCCTTAAGTCAGATACCGCACACGGAGCCGCCGATGAGGTCTGTCCTTGCCCTGTTACTGCTGTTCAGCCTGCATGCCCTCGCCCTGGACTACCGGGTGGAAGTGGTCGCCGACCGCTTGTCCCATCCCTGGGGATGGGCCGAGCTGCCCAATGGTGACATGTTGGTCAGCGAACGGGGCGGCCGGCTGTGGCGAATCAGTCCCGACTGGGCACGTACCGAGATTAGCGGCCTGCCCAGCATCGCCGTCGGTGGCCAGGGTGGCCTGCTGGATCTGGCCCTGCACCCGGACTTTGCCAATCATCCCTGGCTCTATTTCAGTTATAGCCAGCCGGGCCCGGGCGGTGCCGGCACCGCCGTGGCCCGAGCCCGGCTGGTTGAAAACCACCTGACCAGCCGAAAACAGGTGTTCGCCCAGCAACCCAAACTCAGTGGTCGAGGCCATTTTGGCTCGCGGCTGGTCTTCGACAAGGACGGCTTCCTGTTTATCACCACCGGCGAGCGCTACCATGCCCGCAACCGGGCCCAGCAGCTGGATAACCACCTGGGCAAGATAGTCCGCCTGCACGATGACGGCCGGGTCCCGGAGGATAATCCGTTCGTCAATCAGGAGGGTGCGCTGCCGGAAATCTGGAGCTACGGTCATCGGAACATACAGGGCGCGGCCATTCACCCTCAAAGCGGAGCCCTGTGGATCAATGAGCATGGTCCCAGGGGCGGTGATGAGGTCAACCTCATCAAGAAAGGCGCCAACTACGGCTGGCCGCTGGTGACCTTTGGCGAAGAATACAGCGGCGGCAAGATCGGCCTGGGTAGCAGCATGGTCGGCATGGAGGACGCCCTGTGGGTATGGGTGCCCTCGATTGCCCCCTCAGGCATGCTGTTTTATACCGGGAAGCTGTTCCCCCAATGGCAAGGCCAGCTGTTTATCGGTGCGCTCAAAAGCCGCAAGCTGGTGCGCCTGACCCTGGACGGCGACACCATTGTCCAGGAAAACCATCTGCTGACCGAGCTCGGCGCCCGGATCCGCACCGTCGGTCAGGGTCGTGATGGTGCCATCTATGTATTGACCGATGAGGAAAATGGCCAGCTACTGAGGCTGGTTCCGGCGCAATAGGCTGATTTTTTTGAAAGATTGAGTTATCCTGTTAAAACTGTTTAAATTGATCGAATAAATTGTAAACAATAAAGAGGGTTTCATGTCTCAAAAAATATGGCAAATCTATCTGTCCGGCGAGATCCACAGCGACTGGCGCGAGCGCATCATCACCGGTGCCCGAGAGCGTAACCTGCCGGTCAGCTTCAGCTCGGCGGTCACCGATCACGATGCCAGCGACATGGTCGGGGTGAATATCCTGGGCCAGGAAGAAGATCCCTTCTGGCGCGATCGCAAGGCGTCCGGCATCAACAGCATCCGCACCTCGACCGGCATCAAGCAGGCCGATCTGGTGGTGGTGCGTTTCGGACCCAAGTACAAACAATGGAATGCCGCCTTCGATGCCGGTTTTGCGGTGGCATCAGACAAGCCCATCATCACCTTGCATGACGCCGAGCACGATCACGCCCTGAAGGAAGTGGACGAAGCCGCCAAGGCCACCTGCCGTCACCCTGAGCAGGTGGTAGAGATCCTGTCCTACCTGGTTTCCTGATGCCCACGGGAGCCGGATTCCGGCTCCCGACTGCGGCAAACCCTGTCTCCCCTCCCCCGATTCCGGATCGAATTTTCGCCGGTGTCTGGGTTACACTCGGGTTACCGTCAACCGGAGGAAGTAACATGTATTCGTGGATATCCGCACTTTTGCTCTTGACCCTGAGCTCGCTGGCATGGGCCGGCGACGAGATCTGGATCGATGTGCGCAGTACAGAGGAATATCAGCAGGAGCACCTGGTTGGGGCCATCCATATTCCTCATACCCAGATAGCCAAAGGTGTCAGCAAACGATTCCCGGACCGGGATACGCCGCTCAACCTGTATTGCCGCAGCGGCCGTCGCTCGCAGCTGGCCACCGAGGCACTGCAGGCCCTGGGTTATACCCAAGTTGTGAACCGGGGCGGGCTCGACCAGCTGAAACAGGGGGGTATGCCCACGGAGGGCAACCAGGTGAATCCGGAGGCGCTTACCGCCCAACCCTGAAGCCACCCCGGTACTTTCGCGGTCAGTCTCCCGGTTTGTCGGTTTCCTGCTCCCGCAGGCCGACCTTCAGTATTTGATCGCCGTCCACATCAGCCACCGTCCATACCATACCGTAACGGGCAAAGTGATCCCCGACTACTGGATGACCGCTGTTATGGCGCTGCATGAAGGCTTCCAGGGTCAGCCCCGCCTCACTGTCATCCACATCCACGCCGTACATCAGCGCCACATCCTGCATACCGGCCTTGGCATCCAGGATAAAGTCGCCAAAGAAGGCGCGGGCCTTGCTGCGTGCCGCATCCAGATCGCCGCCGAACATGTTGTTAAGGGTCTTGAGGTGATTGCTGCGTCCAATAACACAGAGGGTATCGTTGAGCGCCAACCGGGTGCTGCCCGATGCCGGCAGCAGGTACTCCCCCCTGAATACCGCCGCCACCCGGCAATGGGGCGGAAAGGTCAGCTGGCGTACTACTACGCCATCGATGGATTCGCTCTCGACCCGGTAGAGGAACATTTCGAAATCATCCTCGGGGAAGATCCCCAGCATGGAGCGCCGTTTGGGGGCCGGTTCGGGCGGCACTTCCAGATCCAGCAGCCGGGCTACCCGCGGCAGGCTGGAGCCCTGCACCAGCAGGGAGATCAGCACCACGAAGAAGGCCACGTTAAACAGCATGCCGCCTTCGGGGATCCCCGCCATCAGCGGAAATATCGCCAGCACGATGGGCACGGCCCCCCTGAGCCCCACCCAGGAAATAAAGCCCAGCTCGCGCCCGTTGAACCGGAAAAACGGCAGCAGCGAGGTAAGCACCGCCAGCGGCCGGGCGATACAAATCAGCGCCAGGGCAATCAGGGTGGCGGGAATGGCCATGGCCCACATCTCCGTCGGGGAAATCAGCAGGCCCAGCACCAGGAACAGGCCGATCTGGCTCAACCAGGCCATGCCGTCGAACATCGGCAGGATCGACTCCATGTGCCGCAAGCGGGCATTACCCAGCACCAGCCCCGCCAGATAGATGGCCAGGAAACCGCTGCCCGACAGGCTGGCGGTCAGGGCAAACAATGCCAGGCCAAAGCCGGTGACCAGAATGGGATACAGGCCTGCAGCAAGTTCCACCCGCTTGATCAGGTGTATCAGCAACCAGCCGCCGAGCAGGCCGGCCACCGAACCAATGCCGAACTGCATCAGCAAGAAGATCAACGCATCGGTCAGCCCTTCCACCTCGCCGGTGATCATGCCAATCAGGGTCAGGGTCAGGAAGATGGCCATGGGATCGTTGGTACCCGACTCTATCTCCAGGGAAGCGGCGACCCGCTGGTTAAGGTGCACGCCCTTGCCGCTAAGCATGGAAAACACCGCCGCCGCATCGGTCGAGCCGACAATGGCTCCGAGCAACAGGCCGTGCAGCCAGCTCAGATCCAGTATCCAGACCGCCAGCAGCCCGGTTATCCCACTGGTGATCAGCACCCCCAGGGTGGCCAGGCTGAGGGCCGGTTTGAGGCCCACCCGGAAGGTTTCCATGCGGGTGCGCATGCCGCCATCGAGCAGGATGATCGCCAGCGCCAGGTTACCAATGCCGTAGGCCAGGGAATAACTCTCAAATTCAATGCCACCCGGACCACTTTCTCCCGCCAACATGCCGATAAAGAGGAAGATCAATAAGATAGGAATACCAGAGCGGGCAGACAACAGGGTGGCCAGCACACTCAAACACAGTAAAACCCCGGAGAGCAAAAACAGATGTTCAATATTGGTCAAGGGAAGTTCCGGCAGGTTTCGAGCTTTTAAGTAGAGAAGTTATACCATAATTCATCCCTCAATAAGATATTGAATTTTTATTTAAAAAATAGCAATTTATAATCAAAAAAGCGCCAGCAATACCCCCATCCCTTATTCACCATTGCGCGGCTAGAGCGGCCTGTTGCGATTGCTTTTGCGTAGCAGATGCTCAGAATGCTCTCAAATGAAATAAAGCCGTCATCCACTTGTCCGAGTATGACGGCGGCCGGGATGCACGACCAATGCACACCGCCTTGAATAACCAATAAGGGAAAGAGCACCATGAGCAATTATTTCAGCAGCCCCTTCAGAGGCGTTCCCCTCGCTGAGCAGGTTACCAACCCCAATATCCGGGTCGGCCGCTACAGCTATTACTCCGGCTATTACCACGGCCATTCGTTTGATGATTGCGCCCGCTACCTGATGCCCGACCGGGATGACGTGGACAAGCTGGTCATCGGCAGCTTCTGTTCCATCGGCACCGGCGTCAGCTTTATAATGGCCGGCAACCAGGGCCATCGCCACGATTGGATCAGCAGCTTCCCGTTCTTTTATATGCATGAAGAGCCGGCCTTCGCCGACGCGGCCGATGGCTACCGCCCGGCGGGAGACACCATAGTGGGCAACGATGTGTGGATAGGTGCCGAGGCGATGATCATGCCCGGCGTCAATATCGGTGATGGCGCCGTGATCGGCAGCCGGGCACTGGTCACCGGGGACGTGCCTCCCTACACCCTGGTCGGCGGCAACCCGGCAAAGCCCATCCGCAAGCGCTTTCCCGACCAGGATATCGCCAGGCTGCTGGAAATGGCCTGGTGGGACTGGCCGCTGGAACAGCTCAAGGCCGCCATGCCGCTGCTGTGCTCGGGTCGAATTGACGCACTGTACCACCAGTGGCAGGCCGGTCATGCCGAACACCAGTCTTGAGTCCTGGCGCAGCACGC
Organism: Zobellella maritima; assembly: GCF_003075035.1. Taxonomy (GTDB): domain Bacteria; phylum Pseudomonadota; class Gammaproteobacteria; order Enterobacterales; family Aeromonadaceae; genus Oceanimonas; species Oceanimonas maritima. The sequence continues at coordinate 1,391,176 of NZ_QCZE01000001.1, forward strand.
CTCGGCCGGGGGCGGCAAGCGGCGCGCACATCCCAGTTGCAGTGCGCCGTGCTCCATCTTGCTCCCGGATTAAAACCTCTCGACAGCCGGCACGGACGCTGCTGATTAAGGGTATCCCGCAATCATCCCCCCTAATCCATCCCCTCTCCCAAGCCGACGCTATTTCAGCTTGTTCGGCCGCCTCACCCGCTTTTTGCCGGCGATGCGCAGGATACGTAGAAACTTCGGACATTCAAAATGACTGGGCGCCTTGCAGGCGGCAGCGTGACGCAAACCATCGCGCATGGCGGTCAGCTCGTTGATTTTTCTGTCCAGCTCGTCCGCCTTGGCCAGCAGCAGATCCCTGTCAATATCGGGCCGCCGGCCGGTGAACAAGTCCGCCATCTCGTCCAGCGAAAATCCCACTCGGCTGCCCAGGGTAATTAACGCCAGTCGCTCTATCACCTGCTCACCGAACTGGCGGCGCAAGCCGTTCCTGCCAACGGAGTGGATCAGCCCCTTTTCCTCATAATAACGGAGCGTCGAGGCCGGCAGCCCCGAGGCCCTGGCAACCTCTGCAATATCCATCCTGTTTCCCCGATCTGCGGACACTTGACTTAAAGTCGACTTTAATTTGTATGCTAGCCCAGGAGATGAAGAGGAACAACAGCTTGATCGTCGGAGCCGTGAACAAGGTTAACGATGACGAATAGAGGGAATGGGATATGGATTCAAGTTTCTGGCACGAGAAATGGCAGACGGGCGACATTGGTTTTCATCAAAGGGAAGCCAATCCACTGCTGGTTGCCCATCTTGGCCGGTTGCATCTGCAGCAGGGCAGCCGGGTGTTTCTGCCCCTGTGCGGCAAGAGCCGGGATCTGGCCTGGCTGCTGAAATCGGGGTTTCGGGTGGTGGGCGCAGAACTGAGTGAAACGGCCATCATCCAGCTGTTTGCCGAGCTGGGCCTGTCGCCGCAGATCACGAAATTGGGCCTCCTGCGCCACTACAGCGCCGACAATATCGACATCCTGGTGGGGGATATTTTTGATGTGACCGAGGAATACCTTAGCCCGGTCGATGCCGTCTATGACAGGGCGGCGCTGGTCGCCCTCCCCGCCGGCATGCGCAGGCGTTATGCTAGGCACCTGATGAACATCACCCTGGCCGCCCCGCAATTACTGATCACCTATGAATACGTGCAGAGCGAGTTTGCCGGTCCGCCATTTTCGGTCGACGCGGAGGAAGTCAAAGCCCATTACGGCACTGTCTATCGGGTCATGCCGGTTGCCAGAGAAACCGTCGACGGCGGACTCAAGGGCCAGGTCCATGCCCACCAGGCTGGCTGGCTGCTCATCACAACAGGCACCGCTGAGGTATCCCCATGCTGAGCATCGAATGGCTGTTGCTATATGCCTTGCTGGGTACCCTGGTCGGCTTTATGGCAGGTTTGCTGGGTGTGGGTGGTGGCGGGATTCTGGTGCCCCTGCTGGCAGCTATTTTTGCACACCAGGGGTTTGAGGCTGAGCATGTTATTCACATGTCACTGGGAACCGCATTAACCTGCATGATCCTGACCTCGGCGGCCAGCGTCAGGGCCCATGCGTCCCGCAAGGCAGTAGAGTGGCACCTTGTTGCTCGTATGGCGCTGGGGATCATGGTGGGTGCCTTCCTGGCCTCACAACTCGCCGCCCATCTCGCTCCCGTCTACATCGCCCTGTTTTTCGCCCTGTTCATGGCCCTGGTCGCGATACAGATGTTCATTAACTGGCAGCCCTCCGCCCCCCGGTCACGGCTCACCGCCACGGGGCTGGTGGGCGCAGGGATCGGCATTGGCTCTGTATCGGCACTGGCTGCGGTAGGTGGCGGTTTTCTTGCCATCACCTATCTGAACTACAAAAACATCACCATGAAAAAGGCGATGGGTACCTCGGCGGCAATTGGACTGCCCATTGCCATTGCCGGGGCGGCGGGTTACATGCTCAGCGGCTGGGCAGACACCTCAGGTGTTCCCTACACCCTGGGCTACGTGTATGTGCCCGCTTTCCTGGTGTTATCGGTGGCGAGTATGCTGGCAGCCCCTTATGGTGTTCGTTGCTCTCACCGCCTGCCGGAGTCCAGCCTGAGAAAAGTGTTTGCACTGCTTTCCCTGCTACTGAGCCTGCATATGTTATTGTCGGCCGTTCAGCCCTGAGCCGTGGTGGACGGGCTGCCTGCCAGCACAAGGCGTGTATGGCGTTGCGGCTCAATCACGCTTTGTTGCCGCACCAGCGGTACAGCCCTCAGTAATCAAATCCCGGCTGGGCCTTTACCCCGGCCTCGAAGGCGTGCTTGACTGACTGCACCTCGCTCACTGTGTCGGCCAGTTCGATGATGGCTCTGTGGCAGCCACGACCGGTGATAATCACGTGCTGGTGTTTGGGTCGGTTTTTCAGCGCGGTCAGCACCCGTTCCACGTCCAGGTAATGGTAGGCCACCATATAGGTGAGCTCATCCAGCAGTACCAGGTCGATGCTCGGGTCGGCCAGCATCTGCTCGGCCGGCAGCCAGGTCTGTTCGCAGGCGGCGATGTCCTGTTCCCGGTTCTGGGTTTCCCAGGTAAAGCCGGTGTTCATCACCACGAAAGGCACACCCACTTGCTGCAGCAGGTTGCGTTCGCCACATTCCCAGCCGCCCTTGATGAACTGCACCACCGCCGCCTTTTTACCATGGCCCACGGCCCGCGCCACAGTGCCAAAGCCGGCGGTGCTCTTGCCCTTGCCGTTGCCGGTAATCACCATCAGCACACCTCGCTCGTCGCGGGCCTCGGCAATCTTGGCGTCGACCGCCGCTTTCAGTTTTTGCTGTCGCTGCTGGTGACGCTCGGCCCTGATCTGTTCCCGATTGTTGTCGTTGCTCTGGCTCATGCGTGTTTCCTTGTTTGCATACTGTCGATTGCGTGCCACCTTGATGTCATGTCAGGCCGGCGTCGTAGTCTTGTACCTGCAGCCTGTTATTCCGGTCGCTTCGGGCCAGGCTAACCCTGCCGCTGCAGTGCCCCGCCCAGCCGATGGAAATAACGGCCGAAGGCGGCATTGATCCGCTCCCGCTGCTCCCCCTGTGGATACAGGCCCAGCTCCGCCTCGCCCGACGCCCGGGTGCCCCTGACCAGGAAGCGGTTCTTGATGGCCGCATCCTGCACAAAGGCTTCGAAGGCACGGGCGCACACTTCTTCCGGTTGACTGTAATACAGGGTTCCCAGGCGCCGATCGGCCCGGGCAGAGACATGGAACAGTTCGCTCGGCTGCTCACCCCTGCTATCCAGCAGGATTGCCTGAAAGCACTGGAACAGCAGGTCGTTGAGCGGATGAGGCACAGCCCTGGCCTCATCCAGCCAGGCCCTGGAAGCGAATATCCCCTTGCCGACCCCGCTGAAGGCCTTGTCGGCCAGGTAGTGGTCGAAAGCATGAAACCATTCGTGGGCGATGCTGCCGGGCCCGGCATTCTTGGCCAGGGAAAAACAGCGGCTGGCCGGATTGTAGTGGGCCGATACCCCCGGCCGGCCACCGATGCCGTATTGCAGGGAAAGGCTGCCGCGCAGGGAAATCAGCAGTTCGGGTCCCTGCAGGATCAGCATCAAGTCGCACAGGGCGTTATAGAACAGTCCCGCCGCCTGCTCCCGCTCGGGCCGGGTCACCCAGCGCCCGATTTCGATGCTGCGAAAGTCAAAGCGTCGTCTAATCGCCACAAAATCGGTTTCCTGCCCGGCACCGTGCTCCGGCCCGTTGCGATAAAAACGATCGGCGGTTTTTGCTGTCATCGGTGGCCGGCTCGGCTCCACTCGCATCCTCATTTCCTTTACATGGAAGGGGGCAGCATATCGCAAACTCGCCGGTGTTACAGCTGCCGTCAAGGATGCGGTTAAGCACGCCCTTTCACCGCCATCATGACAACTGCTTCGGAAACCACCCACTTAATGCGACAGGAATAGCTTCGTATGGACCTTGTTACGCCGGCCCTGCAATAAAACAGTCATAAAACTGTCGCATTGTAATAAAACCGTCATCTTTCCTCGGCATAGTGCCGCCAATCCAGAAATGAGGAAACATGATGAACCTTGAGTCCACCGCCATTCCCGGCACCGCAAACGAGCGCAGCCAGTCCAGCTGGCTGTCCTGGCTGCTGGTTTCATTCCTGATTTATGTACTGCTGGCCGCCGTAGGCGCCATCGGCTCCGGCTTCAAGGCCGCCGCCGGCAGCAATGCCCAGGAACTGTTTGCCTTCGCCTCCAATCCGGGTATCGCGTTGATCATCGGGGTGGTGGCCACCGCCCTGATCCAGAGCTCCAGCACAGTCACTTCCATTATCGTCGGCATGGTCGCCGGTGGCCTGCCGATTGCCATCGCCATTCCCATGATAATGGGCGCCAATATCGGCACCTCGCTCACCAGCACCCTGGTCAGCCTGGGCCATATTCGCAATGGCGAAGAATTCAGGCGAGCCTTTTCAGCCGCCACCGTGCATGACAGCTTCAACATCCTCGCCGTGGCCATATTGCTGCCGCTGGAGCTGCTGTTCCGCCCTCTGGCCACCGCTTCCGAGTTCCTTGCCGGTCTGTTGGTCAGTGACGCCAGCGTCAGCATGAGCGGCATGAACTTCATGAAGGTGCTGCTCTCGCCCGCTTCCGACATGCTCAAGGCCAGCGTGGCCTGGCTGCCCGGTATCTGGTCCGGCGTGGCGCTGATCCTGATCGGCATCGGCCTGATCCTGCTGGTGGTCACCCAGATAGGCAAGGTACTGCGCACCCTGATGGTGGGGCGCGCCATGAACATACTGCACACCGCCGTGGGCCGCGGCCCCGCCTCGGGCATGGCCTCCGGCACCCTGATCACCGTGCTGGTGCAGTCATCCTCCACCACCACCTCGTTGATCGTCCCCCTGGCCGGCACAGGTGTATTTTCCCTGAAGCAGGTGTATCCCTTTATCCTGGGCAGCAATATCGGTACCACCATCACCGCCCTGCTGGCTGCCACCGCCATCAACGGTGCCGCGGCAACGGTTGCGCTGCAAATCGCCCTGGTGCATCTGCTGTTCAACCTGCTGGCCATCGGCATGATTTACGTATTGCCCTTGCTGCGCCAGGTGCCGGTGCGCATGGCCGAAACTCTGGCCATGCAGGCCCAGCGCAACAAGGGCTATGTGGCAGCCTATATCGGCGGCGTGTTCTTCGCCCTGCCGCTGATGATGGTTGGCCTCAGCCGGTTGCTCTAAGGATTTTCCTCGTCGGCTGCCTTGCCAGGACAGGCAAAGGCAGCCGGTATTATCCGGATACCCCTTCCTCCTTCAGCATCGCCGACCTACGCGGCCTGAGATTAGCCACCCCGGCCCCCAGCATGACCAGCATCAGGGCCGCAATCGTGGCCGGTCGCCAGTCATTGATTCCCGCCAGCACCAGCACCACGGACGACAGCAGCGGCGTGCCGAAACTCAGGGAAGCCAGCAATGGCCGGTTGCCCTGCTTCAGACCCCGATCCCACAGGTAGAAGGCGCCACCCACCGGCCCCAGACCCAACAGCAGGGCTCCCAGTCCCTCCCTGGCCGAAAGCGGCCAGTGCCCCTGCTCTGTGGCCAGATGCACCAGCAGCGACAGCAGGGCCACCGCCAGCGACACCCAGCCGATATCCTCGGCCTTGCCCTTGGTGCGAGACAAATACCAGGAATAACCGGCCCAGATCAGCGCACAACACAATGCCAGGCCATAGCCCACCAGGCCAGCGTTACTCGGGCCAGCATCTCCTGAAGGCGCGATCAGCACCGCCACCCCGCCAAAACCCAGCAGGCTGCCCAGGCCGGCAAGGTGCCGTCGCCCGCGACCGGCCACCAGCAGGCTGAGCAGCAAGGGCCACAGGTAGACAATCAGGCTGACTTCCAGCGCCGGCGCCCACTTCAGGGCGGTAAAATAACACCAGTGAAAGCCAAACAGGCCGGTGATGCCCACCAGCCACTGACCGGGGCTCAGGTCGGGCGGACTCAGCATCGGCCGGCGATGGATCAGCCGCCCTGCAAACATCAACAGCGTCGAAACACTGAAACAGATAAAAAGCAGCTGAAAAGCCGGAATGGCGGTGGTGAGGGCACCCAGCAGCGCCAGCAGGCTCCACAGGCTGATCGCCATTATCCCTTGTAATGTGGCCATGACTCTTTGCTCGATAGGAATATATTGCAGCAGAGTGTATAAGCTAATGGCCTGACAAATTGTGCCAAGAAGCCGATAGACTTGCCCGGACGGATGCTTTTAGCGTAAACGGCGGGGCGACAGCCCGAAGTGGGCACGAAAACGGCGGCTGAATGCCGAGGCATTCTGAAACCCCACCCGTTCGGCGATAATGGCGATGGGCATGTCGGTAAAAGACAGCAGCGAGCGGGCCTTTTCCATACGCAGCTGCTGCAGATACTGGCCGGTAGTCATGCCCAGCTGTTGTTTGAACAGAGTCTTGTACTGGCTGACGCTCAGGAAGCTGATGGCCGCCAGCTCGCTCAGACTGGGGGTCCGTGCCAAATCCTGCTTCAGATGCTGTACCGCCCGCTGCAGGCGCGGGTCCAGCCGGGGTTGCCAGTCCTGCTCCTCCAGCAGCCGGTAGAACAGCCGACCCATGTCCCGGATCAGGTCCGGGTTGCTTTTCTGTTGCAGCTGAGTTTCGACAAATTCGCTGTAACGCTGCAGACCCGGAGACAATGCCACAAAGGGGGTCTCGAGCCGTTGCATGGCGACGGGCAGCGTCGGCAGATCTACCACCAGGAAGCGCGCCTGCTGCTCGGCGGCAAAGCTGTGCAGTTCCCCCGCCGGGATCACCACGCACCGGGACGGCCCCACCCGACCACGCTGCCCGGCCAGTTCGATATCAATACGTCCCTGCAGCGGCAACACCAGCTGTGCATAGGCATGATGATGAGCACTCACGGTCAGGGTATAGGAGCGGATGGAAAAACGGAGTTCAGGCGCGACTGCCAAGGGGGGGATTTCCTCGAAAGATGAGAATAAGCCTGCTCAGGGTAAGGCTGGTCTGGTGTTTTGCCAACCCTGGCCGGGCAACATGCCTATGGGGCTGAAAGAACTGTTACCCTCCCACCCGGTACGGTGGGAGGCAACGGCATCAGAGGGTAACTCGGGTCCCCAATACCTGTAAAAAGGCCGCCAGCCAGGCCGGGTGCGCGGGCCAGGCGGGCGCCGTGACCAGGTTGCCGTCGACATGTACCTGATCCACCGGGATATCCATCCATTCACCGCCGGCCAACGCCACTTCAGGGCCCGCCGCCGGATAGGCAGAGCAGCACTTGCCCTTGAGCACGCCGGCGGCGGCCAGCAACTGGGGACCATGGCAGACGGCGGCAATGGGTTTATCGGCATCGGCAAAATGGCGCACCATCTCCAGCACCCTGGGGTTAAGACGCAGATATTCCGGAGAACGTCCGCCCGGCACCAGCAGGGCGTCATACTCCGCTTCCTGAATCTCGTTGAAATTGGCATTAAGGGTAAAGTTGTGGCCACGCTTTTCGCTGTAGGTCTGATCGCCTTCGAAGTCGTGGATGGCGGTCCGTACCTGCTCCCCGGCCTGTTTATCGGGACATACCGCATGCACCTGATGGCCGACCATAGAGAGTGCCTGAAACGGCACCATGACTTCGTAGTCCTCGACGTAGTCGCCCACCAGCATCAGAATTTTTTTCGCAGCCATCTTCCCGTCTCCCGCAAGTGAAAAAGCCTCATAAAGATAGCAGAATACAAGCGGTGCAAGATGACAACGATATGATGTTTGCAGGAGGAAAGAGATTGCCCGGGCGCGGCCGGGCAACCGGTGGCATCAGGCCAGTTCGTTACCGATCCAGGCCAGTACTTCGCCGTAGTTGTCCGGCAGCAGGGGCTCCAGCTGCGCGAGGGCCTGTTTGATTTCGGCAGTAGTGCCCAGGCAGAAGTTGATATGCCCTACCTTGCGGCCGGGACGGACTTCCTTGCCGTACCAGTACAGCTCGGCGCCGGGCACCGACAGCCAGGCGTTGTCCCGCTCCACGCCGACCAGGTTGACCATGAAACAGGTATTTTTCACCGCAGGGGTGACCAGCGGTAAACCCGCCACGGCCCGCAGATGGCTTTCGAACTGGCTGACGTTGGCGCCGGCCTGGGTCCAGTGCCCGCTGTTGTGCACCCGGGGCGCCAGCTCGTTGATCAGCAGGTGATCGCCAACCCGGAAACATTCCATGGCCATCACCCCCACATAGTCGAGGGAGTCCATCAGCTTGCCCAGCATCTGCTCGGCTTCAGCCTGTAGGCCAGCCAGCCGGGCCAGAGGCGCAACTGACGCCAGCAATATGCCGTTGACATGCAGGTTAAGGGTCAGCGGATAGAAAAAGCACCGGCCATCATCACCCCGCATGCCGACCAAGGACACTTCTTCATCGAAGTTGATGGCCTGCTCGGCAATGCAGTGGTCATGCCAGCCGTCGGGTACCTCGGATTGCTCGGCGGCCTTCAGCCAATGCTGGCCACGGCCGTCATAACCGCCGCTGCGGCGCTTGAGCAGCACCCGCTCGCCCAGCGCCTGGTGCAGCTCGGCGGCATCCATCTCGCCTTCAACCAGACGCCAAGGCGCGGTGGCGAGATCCAGCTGGTCGATCAGGCTCTTCTGAGTGAAACGATCGGCCAGGGTGGGAAAGGTCCCCAGGTTGACAAAGCCCGGGTGGCTGGCCAGCTGGCGGGTCGCCGGGGTATCGGGCCATTGCTCCCGTTCGGCGGTCACCTGCTCGTGGGGTTGCAACGGCAGGGTATCCTGCGATTCGATATCAACAGGACAAACCTGCAAATCCAGTGGCATGCCCGCATGAACCAGCATCTGGCCCAGCTGGCCGGCACCCAGTACCCAGATACGACTCATGCTTCCTCCCGGGGGTCAGCCTGCTCCAGCACGGCATCGGTCTGCTCTTTACGGAAGGCTTCCAGGCGGCTGGCCAGCTCCGGATCGTTATTAGCCAGGATCTGACAGGCCAGCAAGCCGGCATTGAAGGCACCAGCGGTGCCAATGGCCAGGGTGCCTACGGCAATGCCCTTGGGCATCTGCACGATGGACAGCAGGCTGTCCATACCGCTCAATGCCTTGCTCTGCACAGGGACGCCCAGCACCGGCAGACGAGTCTTGGCGGCAACCATGCCCGGCAGGTGGGCGGCGCCGCCGGCACCGGCGATGATCACTTCAAAGCCGCGGTCAACCGCCTGCTCGCCGAATTGCATCAGTTTGTCCGGGGTCCTGTGGGCCGACACCACGTCCACGACATAAGACACCTGCAGTTTATCCATGATTTCTGCGGCGGCCTGCATGGTGGGCCAATCACTTTTCGAGCCCATGATGACGGCGACTTTTGCTTGCATGACAACTCCTAGTAAACAACATTCAAGATTTGGTGGTACAGGGGGACCCCCAGTATAACATTAAAGGGGAAAGTCACCGCTAGTGCTGCCAGCATCGCCAGGCCGATATCTGCTTCTTTTATCGCCCCGCCGATGGCGGCCGGTGCCGCTATATAGGAGGCGCTGGCGGTCAGAGCGGTCAATATCAATGCCGTGCCCAAAGGCAGACCCAATGCGGCACTGGCCATGATGCCCAGCAATGACAGGGTCAGGGGCGCAAGGACGGCAAACAGCATCAGCCGCCAGTGATGCCAGGGCACCGGGCTCAGGGCCTTGGCGGCGCACAACCCCATCTCCAGCAAAAACAGCGCCAGCAGGCCCTTGAACGCGGTCAGGAACAGGGTACTGACCGGCGCTGCCTCGGGCCCGTAAAAATAGCCGATCAGCACCCCGCCGGCCAGCAGCACCACGCCCCGGCTGGTCAGGGCCTCATGCCAGATATGGCCATTGGACGCCATGACTCCCTGTCCTGCCAACCGTTTGTACAGATAGATGGCCACCACAATGGCGGGCAGTTCCAGCAGCACCAGATAGAGGGTGGTCTGGGGAGCTATGGTCATGCTCCGACTTTCTGCATAGGCCAGGGCCACGGCAAAGGTACCGGCACTGACCGAACCGTAATGGGCGGCGATACTGGCACTGTTGGCCGAGTTCAGGCGCAGCAACCGGCGGCACAGGGGATAACACAGCAGCGGGATCAGCACGCCGAGTCCGGCAATCATCAGCAGTTCGGGTACCAACCGCCAGCTCATATGGCCATGCAGAGCCAGCCCCCCCTTGAAGCCGATGGTCAGCATCAGCAATATACTCAGGGTATCGTAGGCCGCCTGCGGAACCTTTAAATCCGACTTGGCGAGCCCCGCCGCCACCCCCAATGCAAAAAACGCCACGACCACATCCGGCATAACCTCTCCCCACTGTTCATCAATTCGCTTGTTCATCGACGGGCCCGAAGGCCGGCAGACGTTGTGATGGCGACATTGTGCGGATCACGGAGTATAGTTACCAATAAATGTTAACAGCAACCAGCATAGACAATTATCTATGAACATTCGTCATCTCACCTTCCGCCTGTTGCAGGTCTATGTTGCAGTGGTCCGACTGGGCTCCGTTTCCCAGGCTGCGCGCCAGCTGCACCTGACCCAGCCGACCGTATCCCAACAACTGAAACGCCTGGGCGAAGCGGTCGGTGAACCCCTGATCGACATTCAGGATAACCGGCTCAAACCGACCCTGGTCGGCACCGAGCTGTATCATGCGGCCCTGGACGCGCTGACCCGCTTCGAGGATTTCGACAGTTTCCTGGTCGATGCCCGTCAGGGCATTCGCGGCAACTTCAGCATCGGTGTGGTGACCACCGCCAAGTACATACTGCCCCGCCTGCTGGGCCCCTTTAACCGCCAGTTTCCCGGTATAGAGGTGACCATTCATGTGGGTAATCGGGGTCATATCCTGCAGCGCCACCAGCACCAGCAGGACGACCTGTACCTGTTCAGTCATCCGCCGGCGGGAGAGCACACCCTGAACGGCCGCTTTATCCGTAACCCGCTGGTGTTGATAGCGCCATCTGATCATTGGGCCGCCCGCCGCCCACCGGGCCGCTTTAGCGATCTGCTGCAGGAACGTTTTTTGCTGCGCGAGCCCGGCAGCGCCACCCGTATGGTGTTTGAAGAATGGCTCCGGGAGCGCAACCTGCAGCTGACCAAACTGATGCAGATTGAAAGCAACGAGGTGATCCGCATGAGCGTGGAGCAGGGGCTGGGGTTGGCGGTGCTGTCCGAGCATACCCTGGCCGAGGGGCAACAGCAGGTGGCCGTGCTGCCCCTGGAGGAATTCCCGCTTCACAGCCACTGGTATCTGGTGTGTCACAAAAACCGGCGGCTGCCCTATGCGGCGGCCAACTTTGTGCACTATATCAATGATAATCTCGCGCGCTGCATCGACCCCCGCTATATCCGCAACGAGCTGGAGCTCATGCTGGCGCATATCGCTCGACAAAGCAGCAAAGCAGACACACTCGGACCCGGGTGACAACGCAGGACCCGACCCTATGCATCTGGATAAACACAAGCTGAAGCGCGCCGCCGACCGGGGGCTGCTGCGACCGGAGCAGGTCGAGCCCCTGTGGCGTTTTTTAACGGCCCAGGACCCGCGGCAGACCCGGTTTCAGTTTTCCCATATTCTCTACTACCTGGGCGGGCTGATGGCCATCGGCGCCATGAGTCTGTTCATGACCCTGGGCTGGCAACAATTCGGGGGCTGGGCGCTGGTAACAACAGGCCTGTTGTACGCCCTCGCCGGCCTGGGACTGACCGAGTGGTTCAGGGCCCGCCGTCTGTTTATCCCGACGGGTATCTGTGCCGTTCTGGTCGTGGTGCTCACTCCCCTCACCCTCTACGGTTGGCAATATGCCCAGGGCTGGTGGGAGCCCGGTGGTCCTTATCCGATGTTATTCGGATCGGGCCACTGGCGCCCACTTTCCCTGGAACTGGCGACCCTGGCCGTTGCCGCCATCATGCTGTGGCGTTACCGGCTGCCCTTGCTAATGTTACCCCTGGCCGCCACCCTCTGGTTTCTCGTTCTCGACACCAGCGGCTGGTTGCTGGACGAACGCCCGGAGGTTCAACAGTGGGCCTCGCTCTGGTGTGGATTGCTGATGACGATGGCCGCCATCCGGATCGAGCTGGCCAACGACTCACGCCAGGACTTTGCCTTCTGGCTGTATCTCTGGGGGGGCACCACTTTCTGGGCCGGGCTGAGCCTGCTCCAGCTGGGCGGCAATGAACCCGGCCCCGAGTATCTGGTGGGCAACCTGCTGATGATCCTGCTCGGCACCCTGTTGGTACGACGTATCCTGGTCGGGCTCGGCGGCCTGGGCACCGCCTGGTATCTGGGATATCTGGCCTGGGAGGTATTTGCCGACAGCCTGCTGTTCCCGCTGGCGCTGACGGCCATTGGCCTGGCGGTGATGGGACTCGGCATCTTCTGGCAGCGCCACCAGCGGCGACTGACCGAACGACTGCTCGCTATGCTGCCGCCGCGCCTGAGCGCCTTGCTGGCTCGCCGGGCCGAGGATTAACCCTCCTGCCTGGCCTGCTTGGGCGTGATCCCAAAGCGGGTCTTGAAACACCGGCAGAAATGGGCCTGGTCGTTGAAGCCCCATTTATAGGCGATATCCGCCAGGGTACGCCGGCCACCGGGCTGCCTGATGTCGGCCAGCGCCGACTGCAGGCGGATTTCCTTGATCCACTGGCCCACGCTCAGCTCGGCGCCTTCGAACAGCTTGTGCAGGTAGCGAACCGAGATCCCGCAAGCATGAGCGATGCTCTCCGGCGACAGCTGGGAACTGCGGATATGCTGGCGGATATACTGCTCCACCCGCTGCACATGCACCTGGCGCAAGCTGCTGTCTTCACTGGCGATGGCCCGTTCATCGCCCTCGACCGCCAGCGAAAACAGTTCGATCAGCTGACGCAGCAGCACCGCCGTCTGTTGATCGTCGAGATAGGCAACCTGGTTGGTGATGCTGCGGAAGTAATCAAAAAATACCGCGCCCAGGCCCTGGCTGCGGTCGAACTCGGCAAACAGGTAACGTTCGGGTAGGCGCAGGCGCGAACGCAGCAAGGAACCCGGCACCCGCAGCACCCACAGGCTATTGTCCCGGCCGTATTCGAACTCATAGGGCTTGTCGCTGCGTTCGAGGATAAAAGCCCCCGGGCGGCAGCGCACGCTGCGCCGATCCTGGCTGAAGCTGACCTCACTCTGTTCGGGTATGGTGATCAGATAATGGTGATCTTCGTGCTGATGGATATGCTGTTTCAGCCGTTGATAACAGGTGGGCGAGCTGCTGAGAAAAGAAATGCTGAACGGCGGCACTTCCCAGCGCCACAGCTGTCCGAAAAAACGCTCCTGCTGGTTGAAGCGCAGGGCCATATCGAAATAGGTGCTGCCGATAACGCCTTTCCAGTAATCTTGCCGTTCGGCCATCGGCAACAGGGTGGTCTGATGACAAGAGTGCATATGAGCTTCCTCGCAATTCCTTTGCGTGACGGCAGCTAAAAAAACCGCCGGTCCCATGATAAACCGGGCCCGGCGGTGCTCACAAGGCACGTGTGACTAAAGTCTTATCGCGCTTTTACTTGAGGCGGGTCAGCCGGTAGCAGTTGTTGGGCTCCAGCACCAGGCACCAGCCGGGGCGCACCACTATGTTGGTGGTCGGCTCTTCCACCACCGCCGGGCCCATGATCTCCAGCCCCACGTCGAGCCGTTCGCCGCTGTAGACGCCGGTTTCAATCCAGTGGCCGTCGGCATCGAACAACATGGGCCTGTGACCCACCAGGGCGTCGGTCAGGGTATGGCCGGCGGCATCCAATTGTTGCACCGGTGGCTTGCTCACCTTGCCGGTGAGGGTGGATTCGATGTTCACCAGCTCCACCGGGTTGTTCGGCTCGCTGTAGGTATACAGCTCTTCGTGCCGCTGGTGGAAAGCCTCCAGCATGACATCCACCGTCTCCGGGGTGATCTTGCCACCGGGGATCTCCACCGGACACTCGTGGATCTGACCCTGATAACGCATTTCCACGCTGCGCGACAGGCTGATATCGCCAAGCCTGAAGCCATCGGCCAGCAGATGCTCGGTGCCCTGGCTTTCCAGCTCGTGAAAGCGCTCGTTGAGGAATTTCAGCTCCGCTTCCCGGTGGATGGGCATGGGCTCCGAGGCCAGATAGTTGTAGCGTACGTCCGAGATGATCTGGCCGAAGGCGCAGAATACCGAGGCCACCTTGGGCACCAGCACGGTACGGCTGCCGATTTCCTCGGCCAGGGCGGTAATGTGCATGCCGGAGGCGCCACCTGCGCAGATCAGGGCGAAATCACGGGGGTCATAGCCCCGCTCGATGGATACCCGGCGAATACCGTTGACCATATTCAGGTTGACGATGGTGCTGATGCCGTAGGCGGCCTTTTCCACACTGATGCCGAGCGGATCGGCCACCTGGGTTTTCACCGCCTGCCAGGCCGCCTCCCGATCCAGTCGGATGGTGCCGCCCAGCACGGCGTCCGGGTTCAGGTAGCCGAGCACCAGGTTGGCATCGGTCACCGTCGGTCGGGTGCCGCCCTTGCCGTAGCACACCGGGCCCGGGGTGGCGCCCGCACTTTCGGGGCCCACCTGCAGCATGCCGAATTCGTCCACCTGACAGATGGAGCCGCCGCCGGCACCCAGGGTTTCCACCTGGATCATGGGCACGCCGATACGGTAACGCAAGAAGTCGATGTCCTTGCTCAGGTTGGTCTGACTGTCCTTGGTCAGGGTGATGTCGAATGAGGTGCCGCCCATGTCGACGGTGATCACGTTCTCGATACCGAAGGGTTTGGCGACATACAAGCCGGCCTGGGGCGCCGAGGCCGGACCCGAGTTGATGGCATTGACCGCCCGCCCCTGCATGGCCTCGCCGATGGCCAGACCGCCGTTGGACTGGAAATAACGCACCGGATACTTGGCGCCCAGGCTCTTGAAGTAATCGTCGATACGCTCCACATAACGGCGCATGACCGGGCTCAGGTAGGCGTTGACAACGGTGGTGGAGGTACGGGTGTATTCGCGGATCTGCGGATACACCTCACTGCCGGTACACACGAAGACCCCGGGCATCAGCTGCTCAACCAGCTCCTTGGCACGCCGCTCGTGGGCCGGGTTACGCACCGCCCACAGGAAGGAGATGGCCACACTTTCGACGCCTTGCTCCTTGAAACAAGCCACCGCCTCGCGGATCTGCTCTTCGTTGAGCGGGCTGTGCTCTGTGCCGTCGGCCAGAAAGCGTCCATCGATACCCCGACGCAGATGCCGCGGCACTATCATGTGCGCCGGCGGGAAGTCGGCCTCGTAACGATACCCCTCTTCCTTGTGACCCAGGCGTATCTCTATGCTGTCTTCATGGCCGGTGCTGCACAGCAGGCCCACCTTGACCCCCTTCTTTTCAATCAGGGCGTTCAGCGCAACTGTGGTGCCGTTGATGCACAGATCGCATTCCTGCACTATCTGACTCACCGGCTTGTTCAGGGCCTCGGCAATCTGGCCCAGGCCGTTACGGATGGCAATGGTGCCGTCCTCGGGAGTCGACGGGCTCTTGAATACCCGGATGTTGCCGTCGTTCTCGGCCAGTACAAAGTCGGTAAAGGTGCCGCCGGCATCCACGCCCAGACGATATTTACTACGCATAATCGGTTTCCTTCCTTAAAACAGTGTCAGCCACGCAGGTGTTCGGTTGCAGCCAGGTCAATACTCAGATCGTCGGGGTTCAGTTTGACGCCGTACTCCAGCTCGGCCGCTTCCAGTGATACCAGGCCGTTGCGCACGTCCTGTTGTACTGCCTTCGGATCCCGCTCTAAAGCTGGCCCGTAACCGCCGCCGCCCGGGTTGACATTGGTCACCCGCTCACCGGGCTTGATGGTGATGATGGTGTTGTGCTTGTGTACGATTTCCTGCTCCGGGGTGTTGACCACCAACTTGCCCAGCTTGGGCTCCAGCAGCCTGTTCTCGGCCCCCGCCGCGCCCATGGTGGGGATCTGCCGGCCTTCGCCGAAGGCAATCACCTGCATCTCGTGATCTCTCGGCTCCACTTCCCAGGCCGTGCCCGAGCCCCCCCGGTACTTGCCGGCACCGCCGCTGTCCTGCAGCAGGCCGTAGCGGTGAATGATGATGGGATAGGTGTATTCGAGCAGTTCCACGTCGCCGGAGCTGAGCGCACCGAAGCAGCACAAGGGGCCCACCGCATGCCAGCCATCCATGACCTGGGTGGCACCGGCACCGGAGATAATGGACGCCAGTACCATGGTCACGTACTGCTCGCCGCTGCGCGGATCCATGCCCGCAATGTTAATGCCGCTGGCATGGCCCCAGGACGCGGTGACCCGCTCGGGTGCCGCCTGCTCCAGGGCCTGGCGCACGGCGTCGGTCAGGGTTTCCATCGGCGTGGTGGTACAGTTGACGTGAGGCGCCGGCTCCACCGCATTGCACAGGGTGCCTTTCTCACCCAGATCCACAGTCACACAGCGATACAGGCCCTCGTTGTAGGGGGGCGGCAGCTGGGCAAACATCATCAGGCCCAGATAGACACCGGACAGGGAATTGCCCTCATAGGAATTGATAAAATAGGGGATTTGCGGCGGACTCTGCACCGCAATATGCAATTGGTCGCCGGTGACCGTGATGGTGCTGGATATTTCCAGCTCGCCAAAGCCGTGACCGGCGTCTTCCAGCACGGCACTGCCCTGGTAGACACCGTCGGGCACGTCCCGGATCAATGAGCGCATCTGCCGGTCCGCCATGTCCTTCAGCTCGGCAATACAGGCCTTGACCGTCTCCACCCCGTATTTGTCGAGCAGGGCGAGCAGGTTGCGCTCCCCTACCCGGCAGGCGCCGAACTGGGCGTTGATGTCGCCTTCCTGATCCCGGCGGGCACGCATGTTGGTGAGCAGCAGGTTGATCACGTCGTCCCGGCGCTTGCCCTTTTCCCACAGCTTGACCGGTGGAATACGCAGGCCCTCGGCATAGATTTCCTTGGCATCCGGGTTATATCCCGCCGGTACCGGGCCGCCGATATCGGTGAGGTGGCCCTTGCACACTGTCCAGAACACCAGCTCGCCCTGATAGAACACCGGCTTGTACATACAGCAGTCGAGGATATGGCTGCCCTTGTAGGCGGGATCATTGTGGTAGATGACATCCCCTTCCTGAACGTCGCCATCATAAAACTCGGCCACCGCCTTCATCGCCGGGATCAATGACCCCAGATGAATGGGAATGTCCTGGCCCTGAAGGATCATCTCGGGAAAATGGTCGAACAGGGCGTTACTGTAATCATGAGCCAGGTTGAACACGCTGGAGCGCCCGGTTTTTTCGAGGGTGAGGGTCATTTCCCGTTGGGTGGTTTCCAGCGCTCCGCGCACCACCGCCAGGGTTATGGGATCTACATGTGTGGCCATCGTCTACCTTCCGTTTTATGACTGCCTTGAATGAGTTTTTAACGACTTGTTACCAGGTCGTATGCCAGGGGCAGTATAAAATCCGCGTTGGCCCGAATAATTGACGCTGGGTGCACCGGGTTTTGACCCTGAGGGAACAGGCCGCTGATGGCAGATCCCCGACTCCCCCAATGCACTAAAAGACAAGAACCGGTGCACCCGGATGCAATCCCCTGCAGCCACAGTATCCCTATGCTGATGCCTGGTTTACCCGGGCTTAACAGGGGTTAAGCCCGTCATCACACGACAAGGAGTTCACCGTGGCCCAACTCAATCAACCACAATCGCAAGGCAGCGATCCGGACTTTACCCGGTCGCCGGTCCCCAACCACGCACGCATGCCTCGCTTCGGCCTGACCATGGCCTGGTGGTCGGTGTGCAGCGCCATGTTCTGGCTGGTGGTATCCGCCACCCTGGCACTGCATTACGGCACCCTCAATACCCTGGCAGGGCTCGTTCTGTCGGCAGCCTGCTTCAGCCTGATCAACGGCGTGATCAGCCGCTACGCCATCCGCACCGGACTGTCGGTCGGGCTGTTTTCCCAGACCCTGTTCGGCCGCTCCGGAGCGGCGCTGGCGACGCTGATCTTCTTCGCCACCGCCATCTATTACGGGGTGTTCGAAGGCTCGGTGATCGCCGTGGCGATCCAGGCCTATTTCCCCTCGCTGACCCTCAACCAGGCCTACCTGTTGGTAGTGCTGTACAGCGTGCCGCTGGTGCTGGGCAGCGTGCAACGCTGGCTGGACAAGCTGAACGGCGTGCTGCTGCCTTTTTATCTGCTTGGCCTGGCCACCGCCGTGGTGATGACCCTGAACACCTATGGCTACAGCCATGCCTGGCTCGAACTGGGACCGGAAGGCGGCGCCCCGGCCGACGGCTGGTGGCATTGCTTTACCACCTTCATGGGGGTGTGGATCCTGATGATGTACACCTGGGACTATGCCCGCTTCGGCAAGACCGAAGACACCGGCTACCATGCCCGCTTCAACTTCGGCCTGCCCTTCTACCTGTTTACCTTCGTGCTCAACGGCGTCGTGGGCATCTTTCTCGCCGCCAGCATTCCCACCGACGGCGCTGTTACCGAGGTGTCCGTGGTGCTGGCACTGCTGAAACTGATGGGCTTTGCCGGCCTGATGTTTGTCTGGGTCAGCCAGACCCGCATCAACACCGCCAACTTCTATCTTGCCACCGTCAACCTGCAGAGCTGCGTCGAGAAAGGGCTGACGCTGCGGCTTTCCAAGCTGGTCTGCGGTGGCTTGGTGGGCGGCATCGTCTATCTGCTGATGCTGACCGACGTGTTCGCCTTTATCCTGCAGGCACTGGCCTATCAGGGCATTTTCGTGGTGGCCTGGGTAGGCATAGCGCTCAGCCATATCTGTTTCGATGGCGATACCCTGTGTCATGGCGAGCAGGCGCCGGCCATTCGCGGGGCCGGGGTCGGCACCTGGTTTGTCGCCGCCGGCCTGGGTATCGGCTGCCTCGAAGCGGGTGGCGACTGGGCCCACTGGTCGGCGCCGGTTTCGGTGTTGAGTGCCTTCGGCCTGTACAGCCTGTTTAACCGCAAGGTCCCTGCCGGCGCTCCGAAGCAGGAACAGGTTTAAAATCGCCGGACGGGTCAGCCATGTGGTTGCGCTGACCCGTTACCTTGGTTACGGCGTATCGCCGGGCCACCCACGCCTCCTGGCCGCCCCCACCTTGATGGAACCCAAGCGGATCCCTTTCCCCGCCCTGCAGATGGCTCAATATATCGCCACCCGCATCACACGCCGATTCGGTCCCATGCCCTTTATCAAAATGTCCGTGCATTTCACAGGGACAAAAGATAAATTAGCGGGTCAGGGTCGCGAACGGCACCCTGGCATCAAACAAGATAGATCATAAGGAACTCCGGCATGGCAATTTGGGGGCATGGGCTCAGGGCGAAATCCATTATGGCCCTGCTGATTGCCTGCCTGGTAGCCCTGCTTCCCTCGGGCCTGATCGGCTGGCAGGTACTCGGTGCGGTACAGGACCATTTCGGCAAGGCGTATGCCCGCAACTTCACCCTGCTCAGCCGCCAGCAGATACTGGCCCCCGTATCCCGAGAACTGGCCCTGGCCCAGCGGTTGGCCGGCTCCGTGATTACCCGCAGCTGGCTGCGGGATGAAGCCAACACCGACAAAACCGCCCTTTTCTTCGAGGAAGCCCAGGGCTATGCCGATGACTTTCGCAGCCATTCCTACTTTATTGCCAGCGCCCGCTCGAATCAGTATTACTTCAATGATCCCGACAAGGTATTCAGCACGGCCCCCCGCTACCAGCTTGACCCGGACAAGACGGATGACGCCTGGTTTTTCAATTCCATGGCCGGCAAGGCCCCCTACAATATCAACGTCAACCCGGACACCCAACTCGGGCTGACCCGGGTGTGGATCAATGTACTGATCCGGGACGGGGAGCAACCGCTGGGGATGGCCGGCACCGGCATGGATCTGAGTGCCTTTATCGACCAGTTTATCCGCACCGACGAACCCGGGGTAACGCCGATAATCATCGACAAGCAAGGCGCCATACAGGCCCACCCCGACACCAGCGTTATCGCCTTCGGCGCCACCACCGGCGCCGAGCTGCAGGGGCATCATCTGTTCGCCATGGTCGGCCCGCAGCAAGACCAGAGCCGCCTGCGCCTGGCCCTGGCGCGGGCCGAACGGTCTCCCGAACAGGTCATACTGGAGTGGGTCACCCTCAACGGCCATCGCCAGCTACTGGCGCTGGCGTATATTCCCGAATTGCAGTGGTATGTGGTCACCGCCGTGGATGTGGCGGTTGCCAATATCCTGGAGCGCCCCTGGCTACACAAGGCGCTGTTCGTCCTAATGCTGATGCTGGCGCTGCTGGTGCTGGCCCTGGTCTATGCGGTGGACAAGCTGTTGCTGAGTCCATTGCAACGATTGCAGGGATCGGCGTCGGCCATTGCCGAAGGTCGCTTCGATGTCAGCCTGCCACCGCCTTCCAAAGATGAGATAGGTGATCTCAGCCAGGCCTTCGGGGTCATGGCTGAAAAGATAAAGCAGCACAGGACAGAGCTGGAAGACAAGATCGTCGCCCGTACCCGGGAATTGGAAAAAAGCCACCGACAAATCAATGACTCCATCGACTATGCCAGCCTGTTGCAGCGGGCCATACTGCCCGACCGCCAGCTGACCCAGGTGCTGGGGGAGAGCCACTTTGTCATATGGCGGCCCCGGGACGTGGTCGGCGGTGATTTCTACCTGTTTCAGCAGGACGGTGACCGTTTCCTGCTGGGCCTGGTCGACTGCGCAGGACACGGTGTACCCGGTGCCCTAATGACCATGCTGGCCCGGGCTGCCCTGGATCATGCCATCACCCAATCCGGCATCCGGTCACCGGCGGCCGTACTGAAACAGGCGGATCTTACCCTGAGAGGCATGCTGCAGGACTGTGAGCTGCCACGGAGTCTGGCCACCAACATGGATGCGGCGTTGGCCTTCATCGACCCAGAACAACAACGGCTGGTGTTTGCCGGCGCCAAAATGTCGCTGTACTGGAGCGATGGCCGGCAGGTGGAGGAAATCAAGGGCAATCGCAGGCCACTGGTGGGCCGACATAGTGGCGACTATCAGGATGTCAGCCTCGATTTCAGGCCCGAGCGCATCTATTACCTGACCACCGACGGATATCTGGATCAGGCCGGTGGAGACAAAGGCTTTGGCCTGGGCAATACCCGTTTCCACCAGTTGCTGAAGGAACATGCCGCCAAACCGCTGGCGGAGCAAGCGGACGCCCTCACACAGGCGCTGGATGAATACAGCGGCGATTATCCCCAGCGAGACGACATTACCCTACTGGCCTTCAGAGCAGAATGACCCGAGGACAATGCCATGCACCATATCGAACTGCTCTCGTTACGAGAACAATTTAACCAAAACCGGATATTAATTTGTTTTAACGGCGCCATCTCCCACAGCCTGATTGAAGAAATCGGCAATGCCCTGAAAAATTACCTGCACGAAGACCAGGCCAAGCCCTCGGCAGCCATGGATGTCTTCGCCGTCTATATCGAGCTGACCCAGAATATTCGTCACTACGCCCAAAGGCGGGGTTATAGTGAAATGGAAGGCGCCGCCACCGTGGTCGTCGCCAAGGATAAGGACAACCACTACCGGGTACTTGCCGGCAACCTGGTGGAGCTCGCCGACGGCCAGGCATTGTGTGACCGGGTAACCACCATGGCCGCCATGGACAAGACGGAGTTGAAAGCCGCCTATAAGGCCCAGCTACGCCGGCCACGGAACGACAACCAGCACGGCGACGCCGGGCTGGGCCTGCTGGAGGTCGCTCGCAAGACGTCTCACCCCCTGGTCTCCAAACTGACTGAAATCGGAGACAACCGAGCTTTTTTCAGCCTGCTGGCTGTCATATGAAAGTACAACGGAAATTAACCATGACCATGAACTCTCTCAATATCGAAGGTAGTCGCTCGACCCCCCAGATCCGCTGCGATGCCGACACCGGAGTGATTACCATGCGGGGGGATGCTTACCCGGAAAACTCATTCGAGTTTTTCAACGGACTGATTGACTGGGTTGCCCAATACCTTGCCGAAACCAGCCATCCCCTGATGCTGGAGCTGCATCTGGTCTATATGAACACCAGCAGTGTCAAGGCGATGATGGATATCTTCGACATGCTCGAAGAGGCCCATCAACAGGGAAAAGACGTCGCCGTTCACTGGCATTACGACCCGGAAAATGAACGGGTGGTTGAACTGGCGGAAGAGTTCAGGGAAGATTTAACTTTCCCATTTACCATCAGCAGCGTCGATGAGTAGTCACCAGCCCATACCCGAAGACGACGCCGACCAGGATGCCTGGCTCGAAGCCCTGCTCCAGGATCCGGCCAATGGCAACAATCCCCTGCTGCCGGCCCTGCAACTGCTCTGCCGGCGAGAGCTGGAGCACAAAAAACGCCTGACCCGCCTGCTGCGCATTTCCGATGGCTATTACAGCTTGGCCAAGGCCGAGAGCAAGTCGCTGCTTGAACGCTGCGACCGGCACATCCGTCGCCTCGAAAAAATCAGCCGTATCTCGGATCGCTATCAGCGCTCCCTGCTCGATCTGAACGAACACCTCAGACAGGCCGCCTTGCGCGATCCCCTGACCGGCCTGGCCAATCGGCGGATGATGACCGATCGCATAGCGGAAGAACAGGAAAGAGCCAGGCGTAGGCACACCGACTTCACCCTTGCCATGCTGGATGTGGACTATTTCAAGAAAATCAATGATACCCATGGCCATGAAATGGGGGATCGGGCGCTGTGTTCCATCGCCGAGGCCATCAACAGCAATCTGAGAAACTATGATCTCGGGGCCCGCTGGGGAGGTGAGGAATTCATGATATTGCTGCCCCACACCAGCCTGAAGGAAGCCGGGGATATCTGTACCCGGATGCAGAGGGCCCTGGCCGGCATCAAGCTGGAACAGACCGGCCAGCCACTGAATATCACCGCCAGTATCGGCCTGACCGCCTACCGGGGCCGGGAGGAATACACCCAGACCATAGGCAGGGCCGACCAGGCGCTGCTGCGGGCCAAACGCAGGGGCCGCAACCGCATCGAGACAGCCTGAAGTCACTCCGCCGCCTGACTCACCCTACGCTCACCGACAAGGGATATATACCGATGAAATACCAACAACTGGGTACCACTGACCTCAAGGTCAGCCTGCTCGGCCTGGGGACCATGACCTGGGGGGAACAGAATAACGAACAGCAGGCCCACGCCCAGCTGGAGATGGCACTCGACTACGGCGTCAACCTGATCGATACCGCCGAGATGTACCCGATCCCGCCAAGCCAGGACACCCAGGGGGCCACCGAGCGCATGATAGGCAACTGGCTGAGTACCTCGGGCAAGCGTGACCGGGTGGTGCTGGCCACCAAGGCGGTGGGCCCCTCCCGCAACCCCGTTCGACCTTCCTATTTCCGTGGCGGCCAGGCAAAACTAGACCGGGCCAACCTGTTTCAGGCGGTCGATGACAGCCTGCGCCGGCTGAAAACCGATTATATCGATCTGTATCAGTTGCACTGGCCCGATCGCAGCACCAATGTCTTCGGACAGCTGGGTTTTCAGGCCATGGTGGACGAACAAACCGTGCCCATAGAGGAAACCCTGCAGGCACTGCAGGCATTGCAACAAAGCGGCAAGATCCGTCACTTCGGGGTATCCAACGAGACCCCCTGGGGGATGCATCAATTCCTGCTGCAGGCCGAACGCCATGGTTTACCCCGCCCGGCCAGCATCCAGAATCCCTATCACCTGCTCAACCGCACCTTCGAGGTCGGTTTGTCCGAGTTCAGCCTGCGAGAAGGGGTCGGACTGCTGGCCTACTCACCGCTGGCCTTCGGCCTGCTCACCGGAAAATATGACCAAGAGGCGTTGCCCGCCAATGCCCGCCTGACCCTGTACAGCCGCTTTAAACGCTATCTGGATCCCCAGGCCAGGGCGGCAGCCACTCGTTATGTGGCGCTCGCCCGAGAACATGACCTGAGTCCGGCTCAGCTGGCACTGGCCTTTGTCAACAGCCGGCCTTTTGTTACCAGCAACCTGATCGGCGCCACCAACCTGACACAACTGCAGGAAAACCTGGAAAGCATCCACTTGACGCTGAGCGACCAGCTGCTGCAGGCTATCGAGGCCATTCATCTGTCCCGGCCCAATCCCTGTATTTAAGATTAACGCGATAGCCGGCCTACCGATTTCAATCGCGGCCATGATGACCCCGTCAGCACCGCCCGGTACCAATAAGCCGGGCATCAAGCTGCCGGGCCAGGCCCAGGGCGCCATCGGCCATGACCGCATTATGGCTCCATACAAATATCGGCCGGGCGATGGGCGCCGTCAGGTTCATCCACAGCCGGGTAGTAGTCACCTGCCATTCATACCGAATGCTTGTCACCCCGCTCTGTTCAGACAAACGCCAGCGACCAAGCCCGCTGAGATCGCCACTGGCTACCCCTTCGATCAGCCGGGGTGACCGATGGCGAGTCACCCGTATATCAAAACAGAGACGGTATCCCAACCGGCTTTTCCAATGGTATCTGTATACCCTGCCGATACCGTTAGCATCACCCGGGGCCAACTGCTCTACCCCCTCCAGTCCCCGCCACCAGGCGGGCCAGTGTGTGGAATGCCGGATCACCCCGTATACCTCCTCGATAGGAGCGACTATCTGCCAGATGCTCACCATACTGAATGTCGCCATCAACGCCACCCTTCCTGACCACCCGGCTCAGGGAGTAAAGAAGTCATCGGGTAACCGGGGATCAAGTTCGATATTCTCCATCAGGACAGTCTCGATTTCCTGCCCCTGCCGGTCAAAGCTGACCACCTTGAGCGGGAACAGGTTGTCGCTGTCGAGCCAAATTTCATAGCGGGCCACCTCGCCCACCGTCGTCCGCCCCTTGCCATCGACAATCAGGTGCAGGGCACTTTTCTCGCCGATGGCGGTTTCTCCCAGCAGCCCGACTTCTCCCTGCCGCTGTAACGCCTGCAGGTTGGCCAGCAGGGTACCGACATCGGACTGATCGACCCTGTGTCCCTTGGCACTGCGCACCAGACGATTATCCGGGCTGAGGGAAAAACCGGGGTGACGGTGGGGCGAACCAAACGGCCACAGACGGACCCGGCGGCTAAGCGGACTGTAGATAAGCACGGCCCCCTTGAATGGCGAGACAAGATCCATGCGGACAAATCCGGGCTTGCGATAACCATAACGCATGATCTGCATGTCACCCGGGCCCAGGCTGCGCAGCGTCAGCCGGTAGGATGACAATCGTTCGAAGCGCGCCCGTGCCTCGGCCACCGGATCGGCATCCATCCATCCCAGGGTCATCACCAGTAACAGCTCTGTCAACATGGTTACTCCACCACCTCCAGCGTCCCCACCATGCCCTTTTCCTTGTGGCTGGCAAAAAACAACAGCTTTTCCTGACAATAGAAGGTGATGCTGCCCACGGCCCGAGGGGTAAAATTCACCCTTGTCTCTCTTTCGCCCAGGGTAATATCGACATCGATGCCCGCCCGGGGCGACCAGATAACCAGGCTGTGAGGCACCAGCCCCGGCTCCTTGCTGACCACAAGCTCCACCGGCACGCCGACCTTCACCACTATATGATCCGGGTTGAAAAAATGACTGCCTCCCTTGATATGCACACGCTGCACCCCGTCTGCGGCTATCGTGGCCGTCAAGGGGGCGGACAAGGCAGGGCCCGCCAACAGCAGCGCCACTCCCAGTAACCAGCCCTTGTATCTCGCCATCATGCACCCGGCCCCTGCCCCGTTTCCGGCATCACCATCGCCAGGGCAGGCTTTCAATCACGGTACCTTCAGCATAGCAAGACAGGGACCCGCCGGATGCCGGTAAAGGCCAGGCTTAGCGGTCAGCTGCCCAGCACCACCGTCTTCCCCTGGTGGATAAATACCCGCTGTTCGATAGGGTACTGGATGGCTCGGCCTTGTTTTCCAGGTTCACCGGCAGGTGGTAGAAGGGAATATGGCGCCAATCCGCCAACCGTTGCAGTTCCGGATGGTTGGAGATAATGGCTGGGTCTCGGCGGCGCGGCCGGCAATGATAATACTCTTCTAGGCCATCAGCACCTGCATGGCCTCGGTGCCGCAAGGGGTAATGCTGAACTCGTCTCCCGCCTCCATCAACGCCTCCCACACATACAGCCCGTAGCTGGCCCGCACCTTAACGTCAAAGCTCAACTCACCGGTAAAGGAGATACGGAATATATGCGCCTCTACCCCGGCTAGGGTGGCCGGTCGCCAGTCCATAGGCCTGAAGGTCTTGCCGGACAGCTCCACATCCTCGGCCACCTTCTCCAACACCTTGCGGCTAGCGGGGCCCGATACCGTCATGGTCGCCCAATGATCGGTGACATCGGTCAAGGATACTTCCAACTCCGGACATTCGCTCCGCTGCCACAGCTCCAGCCACTGCAATACACCTTCCGTATCGTCGTGGGGGGTGATGAGGAAGCGGTTATCACCGAGGCAGGTGATCACGTCATCATCGATAAGAGAACCATCTTCCTTGCGCAGCTGACCGTAACAGCACTTGCCCACATCCAGGCCGGTGTGGGTGTAGGTGCGGTTGAGCAAGGTCCGGGCATCCGCGCCCTGTATCACGATACCGCCCCTGGCCGAGGTATCCATGATCCCCACGCTACGGCGGCTTGCCTGGCATTCCCGTGCGACCGCCTGGTGGAGGTTCTCGCCTTGTTTTGGGAAAAACCAGGGACGCCGCCACAGACCCGTATCTTCGAACTCGGCGCCCCGCCGAACATGCCAGGCGTGCAGGGGAGTCACACGTGCCGGCTCGAACAAGAGACGCCCATCGCGTCCGGTGCGGGACCCGCAGGCCATAGGGGGAGTTCCGGGACGGCGCTGAAGGTCGCCTTTTTCTGGAAGGCGGTCGTTCCGGCTCGGAGCGATGCCGAACTTCTCATGGCCTGCAGCCGGCAGCGGGAACGGAGGATGGCTGTCCACCAGCTGTGGCTGCCAGTCGGTCACACCGGGTACGACGCCGATAAGGGCATCCCACCACTGCGGTTTGCAGCTGCCAGCCCCGGTCGGGTGCCTATGGGGGTTTTTTGAATACTTTGACATGCTGTCACCTGTTCCTTCTGGCTTGCTGGAAGCGGGAGGGTGGCATCCTGTCCGGCCAATCCCCGGTGGTCGCCCGGAGCTCCCATTCATCATTTCGTGGTTGTAAAACAATCGTAAGACAAGGCTTTTCATTTGTTAAATTAATAGAAATAATGCAATCATTAATAAACCAAATTTACCTGGATGATATGGGATGAAAAATCTGCCGACGGATCTGTTGCGTACCTTTGTCACCATCAATCAGCTGGGGGGCTTTACCCAGGCCGGCGAACTGCTGGGCCGCTCCCAACCCGCCATCAGCCTGCAGGTCAAACGCCTGGAGGAGCAGCTCAATGTGCGCCTGTTTAACCGTGCCCATGGCCTGCAACTGACCGAGGAAGGCCAGTTGCTGATGAGCTACGCCCAGAAAATGCTCGATCTGAACGATGCCGTGGTATCCCGGCTGGACTCGCCCAAGGTCATCGGTACGGTTCGCCTGGGGATCCCCAACGATTTTGAAGTGTCTTTCCTCGCCACCACCCTGGGGCGCTTTGCCCAGGCCTACCCCGATGTCACCCTGGATGTGAGCAGTGACATCAGCGTCAACCTGCTGCATGACTACCGGAAGGGGGAGTACGACCTGGTGATGGCCATGGAAGAAAGCCACCAGCAACAGGGGCAGCTGAGCGACTTTATCCTGGAGCCCCTGGTGTGGGTGCGCAGCAACAACCTGGTGCTGAACGCAGATGCTCCCCTGCCGCTGATCCTCTATCCCAAGGGCTGCCTGTATCGTCAGTCGATGATCCGTGCCCTGACCGATGCCAATATTTCCTGGCGCATTATCTACAGTTCTTACAGCCTGCTCGGCATACAGGCGGCGATCAAGGCCGGCCTCGGCATCAGCGCCCTGGCCAAAAGCACGGTGCCCGACGGGCTGGAGGCCTCGATGGAATATAACGGCTGTCCCAGCCTGGGCAGCGTCTCCGTCGGATTCTGCTACAACGGGGCCGAGCTCAGCCCCGCCGGACGCATGCTGCTGGATTATTTGAAAACCGGACTGAACAGGTTGTAGGCGGAGTCCGTCCCTGCTCCCACAATAAAAAGCCCGGACGAACCGGGCTAAAGACCATGACGCCGTTTTGATACTCAGTTTGTTCTGTATCGTCCTACCGGCTGGGCGGCGGTCGCGGAGGCGGTCAGCTTGCTGACGGCCACATAAACCACGGACGATGCCAGGCAGCCATAGAGGGGCCCTTCAACCCAGCCAACCTGGGTGAACAGCAGGAAACTGCCGCTGGTGACCAGACCGGTCAGCATGGCCGCCAGGGCGCCATAGCTGTTACCGCGCCAGAAGGAAGAAATAAACACCGGACCTATCATCACCGCCAGCAAGGTGCCCGAGCCCAGGATCCCCAGCCAGGACAGCATAAAGGGCGGTGCATAGAGCATCATCAGGAAACCGACCAGGCCCAGGATGGCGACCCAGCTGCGGTTGATCCACAGGATCCGACTATTGGACGCCTTGCTTTCGGGAAACAGGGCGGTTCTCAAATCGTGAGAGGCGGCGCTCGATACCGTATGCAGCAGGGAGTTGGCGGTCGACTTCATGGCGAACAGGATAAACAGGGTGATCACGCCGGCCAGGGCGGGATGCAGGAAGGTCGACAGATACACCGGCATCGCCTGATCCGGCTGGGCCAGCTCGGGATGCGCCACACGCACATACATGCCCACAATCGGTACCAGGCTCAGCAGGCAGCCCATGGGGGCGACCCAGATCGCCACCTGATGCATCTTGACCGTCGGCTTGAAGGCCAGGAAGCGCACCGCCATATAGGGCAATACAGCGGTAAACAGGAAGGCATAGGGCAGCACCAGGAACACGGATCCCTTGCTCTCCCCGTAGGGATCCGAGGTGGTCGGATTGAGCAGCTCGGGGTTGATGGCATTGAGTCGCTCGATAAGCTCGGACGGGCTGATATCGGTAAAGATCTGCACCATCATCACCAGGGCGCCGATGCCCATGCCGGACACCATCAGGGTATCGGTCCAGGCCACCGCCGCCAGTCCACCCAGCATGGTGTAGAGGATGATCACCGAAATCATCAGCAGGGCACTGTCGTTCAGGGAAATGCCGAGCCAGGAAGCCCCCAGCAAGCCGACCGCCTTGATCTGGCTGGTCAGAAACACCAGCAGCAGCACTATGGTAATGACCGCCGCCACGCCCTTGACCCAACGCGCCATCAGACCCTCACCATGCACCTGGGCCACGTATTCGGGAATGGTGCAGCTACCCAGCTCATCTGCCCGCTTACGCAGGAAGTTGGCAAAATAGAGCACGGCGATCACCATCGCCGGAGCAAAGAAGAAATTGCCCAACACTTCTATCGAGCCGAATTCATAGGCCACCCCGGGGGAGCCCATAAAGCCCCAGCCGCTGAAGCCGGTGGCCACTATGGTGCCCGCCCCAACAAAGGGACCCAGGCTCCGGCCGGCCACCAGGAAGCCGGCTGCATCGCTGTCCTTGATCGCCCGGCTGGATAGATAGCCGATCAGGATCAATATTCCGAATGAACCCAGCAACAGGGTCCAGTTTAACCATTCATAATTTTCCATGTTTAATCCTTGTCTCTGTCCTTGTTATGACGTTGCAGCTTTATCGGCGCAGGTATTCAACCGTCCGAGGCCTTTTTCATAAACTCGCGATAACAATAAACAAGTGCGGACCAGCCGATGATGGTGGCATTCAGATAGGTGAACCATTCCATGGTCCATGATTGAAATAACATAGCTTCTACCTCTTGGAGCAGTCCGTATAGCGACTGGTCTTTGTTTCCCTGAGTGCAGCTGCTTGTCCGGGCGCTCGCACGGACGCAGTGCGGCAATTAATATTCCGTCTAATTGCGCCGGCAACACTGTGCCGCTCTGTTAAAAAGCCCGCATGACTGCGGGCCTGGGGAGGGTTAACCTTTGATGATGTTGTACTCGGGACCGAAGGGGAAACGGGTGATGTTTTCCACGCCGCTGTCGCTGATCACCAGGATATCGTGCTCGCGATAGCCACCGGCGCCGGGCAGGCCTTCCGGCAGCATCAGCATCGGCTCCATGGACACCACCATGCCCGGCTCCAGTACGGTGTCGATGTCTTCGCGCAACTCCAGGCCGGCTTCGCGGCCGTAATAGTGGCTCAGGGTACCGAAGGAGTGGCCGTAACCGAAGGTGCGGTATTGCAGCACGTCGTGCTGGGCGAAGATCTCATTCAGCTCGGCGGCGATGTCGCTGCAGCGGTTGCCGGCCTTGATCAACTCCAGGCCACGGCGGTGCACCTTGCAGTTGATTTCCCACAGTTCCAGGTGGCGGTCGGAGACATGTTCGCTGAACAGGGTCCGCTCCAGGGCGGTGTAGTAGCCGCCGATCATCGGAAAGGTGTTCAGGCTGAGGATATCACCGGCTTCAATCTTGCGGCTGGTGACCGGGTTGTGGGCACCGTCGGTATTGATGCCGGACTGGAACCAGACCCAAGTGTCCATCAGCTCGCCATGGGGGAAGGTACGGGCAATCTCGCGCACCATGGCCTGGGTGCCCGCCAGCGCCACCTCGTATTCGGGCACGCCGACCGCGATGGCGTCGCGGATGGCGGCGCCGCCCACATCGGCCACCCGGGCCCCCTGCTTGATAAGCGCAATTTCTTCCGCCGACTTGATCATGCGCATCTTCATGGTGGGCACGCCGATATCGACGAACTCGGCATCCGGCAGCGCCGCCTTCAGCTTGTCCAGGTTCTGCAGGCTCAGGTGGTCAAACTCCACACCCACGCGCTTGGCGCCGCCGATAAGCTGTTGCACCGCGCGGAAGAAGTTGTCCTTCTGCCAGTCGGTATAGACCAGGTTGTCACCCAGGGCATTGCGGCGGTAGGGCTGGCCACCGTCGATGTTGGCGGTGATGGTGGTATGGATATCCTGGGTCACCGCCAGGCCATAGTCCCGACCGAAGCGGCAGTAGACGAAGTCGCTGAAGTAGTTGATGTTGTGATAGGAAGTAAAGAGCACCGCGTCCACGTCGTTGGCGGCCATGTAGCTGCGCAGTTTGGACTGGCGGGAGGCCATTTCTTCTTTGGTAAACATACCTTGTACTTTGTCGCCATTGGGAATGGTCAGGGTCTGTGGCATTTGCATCGTAACACTCCTTCCTTGTTGAGACTGGATCAATGCGTCCGGTTGAAACCGTCGTCCGGATTAACGCATGACCCTGATGCTAGCCCCGGCCACCTCATAATAAAAATGAATACTTTAAATAATATCATTAACTATGTTAATGCCATGTGTCTGCGCAAGGGGGCCGAAGCAGCAGAAATCACATGGCCGGATACCCCTCATCGGGAACAGTCATATCAACTGGATATTCAAGAGGAAGGCAAGAACGGCCCCATGCGGATGCACGGGGCCGGATAGAAGGGAAATCGGGGGATCAGCCTCGGGCAATTTGGCAGTTTTCGCCTTCGAGCATGCGTATCTCCTGGGCAAAATCGATCGCCTGCCTGGCCTCGGTCATTTCCCGTCTGTGGTTGCGGTTCAGCTTCTTGCGCAGTTTGCCGACGGCGAAACGCTTGATCTCCTGATCATCTTCGAGGATCAGGCCGGGCACCGGCACGGGTTTGCGGGTAATTTCATCTACCGCCACCATGGTGAAATAAGAGGTGTTGGTATGCTTGACGATGCCGTTCTTGAAGTCTTCCGACACGACCTTGATGCCCACTTCCATCGAGCTGGTACCCACATAATTGACCGAGGCATAAAGGGTCAGCAACTCACCCACTTCCACCGGGTTGACAAAGTCCACCGAGTCGACCGAGGCGGTCACGCAATAGGCCTTGGCATGAGATGCAGCACAGGTATAGGCAATCTTGTCCATCAGTGACAGGATCACGCCGCCATGCACCTTGCCACCGAAGTTGGCGTAGGAAGGCACCATCAGTTCTTTCAGGATAACTTGGGAAGACTTGACTGTTCTGAAGCTCGGCTCGTTCATGGTTTTCTGATATTCACTCTATTTTATGGGCGTTGGTGACTCAAATTGCACCCAAAGGCGCTATTTAAACAATTTGTGATTAGAATGTATGACTTTTTCGCTTTCTGCAAACGGTTAGTGACAACGGACTCGAATCACTTGCTTCTGTAAGGTATTATTTACACTTTGCATTACCGAGACAGGATAAATGCGTTTAAAGGTAAATTGTGAAGATCGCCTGGGCCTGACCCGTGAGCTGCTCGATATTCTGCTGGAGCACCAGATAGATCTGCGTGGCATAGAAATCGATATCAGCGGCATCATCTACCTCAACTTTCCTACCCTCGATTTCGCTACCCTGCAGCATCTGATGCCGGCCATCCGCCGTATTCCCGGGGTACATGACGTCAAGACCATTCCCTGCATGCCTTCGGAGCGGGAGCACAACGCCATCTTGGCATTGCTCACCGCCCTGCCCGATGCGGTGGTGGCAGTGGATACCCTGGGCCGCATTACCCTGGCCAATGATGCAGCCTGCAGCCTGCTGGCAGAGAGCCAGGCAAACCTGCAGCACCAACACCTGGGGCCCAGACTGAAGGGGGTGCACGTCACCCGCTGGCTGGAGCAGGCCAACCCCAAGCCGCTCAGTGAAAAAGTGGTGATGGCCGATGAACCCTACCTGGCCGACTTTCTGCCTATCTGGGTTACCGACGAAAGCGGCGAGCAGAGCCTGGCCGGCGCCGTGGTGGTGTTCAAATCGGCCCACCGGGTGGGTCAGCACTTCAAGGTCATGCGCAGCAAGGAAAGTCCGCATTTTGACGGCTTCATCAATCAGAGTCCGGCCATGGCCCAATTACTCAAGGAAGCCCGCCGGCTTGCCACCCTGGATGCTCCCTTGTTGATCCAGGGAGAAACCGGCACCGGCAAGGAACGGCTGGCCCGGGCTTGCCACGCCGCCAGCCTGCGCGGTGAAGGGCCCTTTATCCTGCTCAACTGCGCCGCTATTCCCGACGAGGCCGCCGAAAACGAACTGTTCGGCTATGGACCCGGCGCCTTTGGCCATAACCGGGATCGCAAGCACGGGGTGCTGGAACAGGCTAACGGCGGCACCCTGGTGCTGGACGAAATTGGCGAGATGTCGCCGCTGTTGCAGCTCAAATTCTTGCGGGTGTTGCAGGACGGGGTGTTCCGCCGCCTCGGCGACGAGCTCGAAGTCAAGGTGGACATCCGGGTGATTTGCACCAGCCAGCAGGATCTGGCAGCCCTGGTGCAGCAGGGTCAGTTCCGCCAGGATCTGTTTTACCGGCTGAATGTACTGAACCTGCGCCTCCCCCCCCTGCGGGAACGGCAGAAGGATATTTTACCGCTGAGCCTGCATTTTTGCGGTCAGTTCGCCGCCGAGCTGGAACGCCCCCGCCCTAGGCTGGCAAAGCAGCTGGCCGACTACCTGTGCCATTACCCCTGGCCGGGCAATGTGCGCCAGCTCAGACACAGCCTGTACCGCGCCATCAGCCTGCTGGAGGGCGACGAGCTCACCCTGGCCCACCTGGCGCTTCCCGAGCAGGCCGGTTTGCCGGAACTGGACGCCCTGTGCGATGGCTCGCTCGAAGAGGCGGTCAAGGGATTCGAGCGCATGCTGCTGGAACGCTTGTACCCCCAGCATCCCTCCAGCCGACAGCTGGCCAAGCGGCTCGGTATTTCCCATACTGCCATCGCCAACAAGCTCAGGGAGTATGGGATCGGGAAACATAGTCGACCAAAATAATCCCCCATGCCAGCACCAACAACAGCATGGACAGCAGCACCGCCGCCGAGCCCATGTCCTTGGCTCGGCCGGCCAGCTCATGGTGCTCATGGCCGATGCGATCCACCACCGCCTCAACGGCGGAGTTGAGCAGCTCCACGATCAACACCAGCAGCAGGCTGCCGATCAGGATGACCTTTTCAACCGCCGTCACATCCCAGAACAGCGCCACCGGCAGCAACAGCAACACCAGTAGGCACTCCTGGCGAAACGCCGCCTCATGCTGAAAGGCGCTTTTGATACCCTGCCAGGAATAGCCGATGGCGGATACGATGCGGCCGAGTCCGGTCTTTCCTGGTTTCATGCTTGCTCCTCAAAGGCGCGAGTCTGCAACTCCACCCCGGTCGGGGTCACTTCCAGCACGCTGCCCTGGGTATACCAGTCACCGAGTACGATGCGCCGGGCGGCCTTGCCGTCGAGGGTCAGTTGATGGATTGCAGGCCTGTGGGTATGACCATGGATCAGCAGCTCAACATGATATTGGGCCATCTGCCGTTCCACCTCCAGCTGGGTCACGTCCATCAGACTCATGGATTTGGCCTGGTTGGCATTCTGGCTGGTATTGCGCATGCAGTCGGCAACCTTGAGACGCCAGCTCAGGGGCAGACGCCGGAACAGCCACTGCAGCCAGGGCCAGTGAGTGATGCGCCGAAAACGTTGATAGTCCCGGTCGTCTATACAGAGGGTATCACCGTGCATCACAAGCGCGGGCTTGCCGTATAGCTCGACCACGGAATGCTCGGGCAGCAAGGTGACGCCGGCCCGACCGGCAAACTCCCGGCCCAGCAGGAAGTCCCGGTTGCCATGCACGAAATAGATGGGCGTACCTTGCTCCACACAGGCCCGGCAAGCCTCGGAAACACTGGTGTGCAGCGGGTTAGGCTCATCGTCGCCAATCCAGAATTCAAACAGATCGCCCAGTATGTAAAGGGCATCGGCTCGGGGAGCTTCCTCGGCCATAAAGCGCAGGAAGGCGGCGGTAATATCCGGCCGGGCCTGGCTCAGGTGAAGATCGGCGATAAACAGGGTTGCCGGTGTCAAGGGAATGGGACCTATTGCTTATGGACGGAAAGACTGAGCATTCAGAACAGACTGGCCAGGGAAGGATACGGTGCTGACCTGTTACGCAAGTCGGTACGCTGTATTTTCCCTGGCCAGATTGCGGAGTATCAGAACCGATACTCCTCGGCGATCAGCTCTTATTCGCTAACGGTCACGCCGGTGATCAGTACATCGTCAACCGGTACATCCTGATGCATATGGCCGCGAGTGCCGGTGGCCACGCCCTTGATCTTGTTGACCACATCCATGCCATCGGTCACTTCGCCGAACACGCAGTAGCCGTAGCCCTGGGCATTGGCGGCCTTGAAGTTCAGGAAGTCATTGTCGTTGACGTTGATAAAGAACTGGGCGGTCGCTGAATGGGGCTCCATGGTGCGGGCCATGGCAATGGTGCCGACCTTGTTGGACAGACCGTTGTTCGCTTCGTTCTTGACCGGCGCACGGGTCTGTTTTTCTTCGAAGTTGGGGCCATAGCCACCGCCCTGGATCATAAAGCCGTCGATCACCCGGTGGAACAGGGTGTTGGCATAGTGGCCGTCGCGGCAGTATTGCAGGAAGTTGGCAACGGTTTCCGGCGCCTTGTCGGCAAACAGCGTCAGGGTGATATCGCCGTAAGTAGTGTGCAGTGTGACCATAATGAATTACCCGAAAATAAAAATCAGAGCCTGATTCTAGCCTATGCACCCCCTTTAACAAAACCCTGTCGTGCCAAGGCTTGCACCCGGCCTCCAATGAAGGTTCAATACGCACAGGCTCACACTCATTATCAAGACATAGACACCATGCTGAAAATTTACAACACCCTGACGCGACAAAAAGAAACCTTCAAACCCCTGACAGACGGCAAAGTCGGCATGTATGTGTGTGGTGTCACCATTTATGATCTCTGTCATATCGGTCATGGCCGCACCTTTGTGGCCTTCGACGTGGTCACCCGTTATCTGCGCTACCTCGGTTATGATCTTAATTTTGTACGCAACATCACCGATATTGACGACAAAATCATCAAAAGAGCCGCTGAAAACGGCGAATCCTGCGATGCCCTGACCGAACGACTGACGGCTGAGATGTACCGGGATTTCGATGCCCTGCATATTGCCCGCCCCGATCTGGAGCCCAAGGCCACCCAGCATATTCCCGACATTATCGCCATGGTAGAAACCCTGATCAAAGACGGCCATGCCTATATTGCCGACAATGGTGACGTACTGTTCGAGGTCAGCAGTTTCGCTGACTACGGCCGCCTGTCCGGTCAGAACCTGGAGCAACTGCAGGCCGGTGCCCGGGTTGAGGTGGAACAGTCCAAGCGAAATCCGCTGGACTTTGTGTTATGGAAACAGTCCAAGCCCGGCGAGCCGTCCTGGCCGTCACCCTGGGGGGCGGGACGTCCCGGCTGGCATATCGAATGTTCGGCCATGAACGGCAAGCATCTTGGCAAGCATTTTGACATCCATGGCGGTGGCTCCGACCTGCAGTTCCCCCATCACGAAAACGAAATTGCCCAGAGCTGCTGTGCCAATCACAGCCCTTACGTCAACACCTGGATGCATTCGGGTATGGTCATGGTCGATAAGGAAAAGATGTCCAAGTCCCTGGGCAATTTCTTCACCATCCGCGATGTACTGGGGCACTATGACGGCGAAACCATCCGTTATTTCCTGCTGTCCGGCCACTACCGCAGCCAGCTGAACTACTCCGACGACAACCTGAACAAGGCGCGCACGGCCCTGGAACGCTTCTATACCGCCCTGCGTGACCTGCCGGTGGTCGATGCCCGGGGCGGTGAGCAATTTGTGGCGCGCTTCAAGGATGCCATGGACGATGACTTCAATACCCCCGAGGCCTACTCGGTGCTGTTTGATCTGGCACGGGAGATCAACCGGCTGAAATCAACGGATCAGGCCCAGGCGGCCGGCCTGGCCGGGCGTCTGCGTGAACTGGCCGGGGTGCTGGGACTGCTGTACCAGGATCCGGAAGCCTTCTTGCGCGGTGATAACGGCAGCGATGATGAAGTCGCCGAAATCGAAGGCCTGATCCAGGCTCGCCTGGACGCCCGCAAGGCCAAAGACTGGGCCGCCGCCGACGCCGCCCGGGATCGGCTCAACCAGATGGGGATCGAGCTGGAAGACGGCCCCGAAGGCACCCGCTGGCGTCGCAAATAATAAATAACTGATACAAATACCGCTACATTTCGAGAGAGCAGTCAGGATTCGATAAGCAGACCCTCCGCGCCAAGGCCGGAAAATGCTCCCTTCCATTCCGGCATTCCCGCCATCCATGGCGGTCAGTGACGCGGCGGAGCACCCTGGGATGGGTTTATGGCGAGTCTGCGTTCGAGCCTGATTTCTGTAGCACAATGAGGAACAGTTATTTATACGCTGATAACAACAAGGGGCGGTCGGCCCCTTTTTTGTTCAGGCAATGACAGGGTTAGACATATCTTTCATGGAAAAGCCCTATTTCATCACGTCAGGATGCTTCGCAAAATCTTATTATTATCTGATTTTAAAAGATAAAATATTAAAAGACTTATTTTTACCCACCATACTCCCCCTGTATTTTTATTCCCGCCTGGGCTATTACTGATAGAGGTTAATCTCAATAAACGATGGCCATGCCGTTACGGTACCATTTAAGGAGTTTGTATGAACACGTCATTGCTTAAAGCCCTGCTGTTTTCTTCTGTCGCCGCCTTTGGCCTGGCGGCTTGTGACAACAAAGGCCCTGCCGAACAAGCCGGTGAGCAGATTGATGAGACGGTCGAAGCCGTACAGGAACAAGGCGAGCAAATGGCCGATGAGGCTCAGGAGAGCATGGGTGTTGAAGAGCAAGGCACCATGGAAGAAATGGGTGAAAGTATGGACCAGGCCGTAGAGAATATGCAGGAGCAGGCCGGTGACGCCATGGACGTGATAGAAGAAAAAGCCGGCGAGACCATGGATGCTGCAAAAGAGCAATCGGCAGAAATGAAACAGTCAATGGATGAAGTTGCCGAGGAAGCCGAACAACGGCTGGATGAGATCATGGAAGAAACCACTGAACAATAATCGGCATTAAAACAAAGGGAGCCTCGGCTCCCTTATTTGTTTTCCTGTTTGTCCTGGTCGGGATCTTCCATTGCTCCGCCACAATATTTGCAGAAGCTGGCGTCCCTGTCGTGTCCACTCCGGTCGCATTGGGGACAATGGCGGAAGTCATACTCGCGGCGGATTTCACGCCCCAGCTCGGCGGTAATGATCCCGGTCGGCACCGCAATAATCGCATAGCCCATCAGCATGGTAATGGCGGCAATCCCCTGACCCAACGGCGTTTGCGGGGTAATATCCCCAAAGCCCACCGTGGTGATGGTCACGATAGCCCAGTAAATACTAATCGGAATACTGGTAAAGCCGTTTTCCGGCCCTTCCACCATATAAAGCAGAGAACCAAACAGGGTGACCAGGGTAAACAAGGCGCTGAAAAACACCAGTATCTTGCGCCGACTCTGGTTAAGGGAACGCATCAGCACCTGGGCTTCACTGACGTAGCGCATCAGCTTCAGGATGCGGAAAATACGCAGTACCCGCAACAGCCGCACCACCATCAGGTAGCTGGCCCCCGGCATCAGCAGCATCAGGTAGGAAGGCAGCACCGCCAATAAGTCGATGATACCGTAAAAGCTTTTGATATAGGCTGGCCGGTTCTGCGAACAATAGATTCGCACCCCGTATTCAAAGGTAAACAGCAGGGTAAAAAACCATTCCAGGGAAGACAGTAACAGCCCGTATTTTTCCCGGATCCAGCCAATCGAATCGAGAAACAACACCCCTATGGACAGCAGTATGGTGACAATCAGCAGAAGATCGAAGCGACGGCCCGCCGGAGTTTCGGTTCCAAATATAACGGTATAAAGCACATCCTTGTCGGGCCATCGCATCATGCCTGATCCTGTTTAGTTGTCGTGGTACCGTTCACAGGCGATCAGGGTGTTTTCAATCAGGGAAGCCACCGTCATGGGACCCACACCACCGGGAACAGGAGTAATATAAGAAGCCCGCTCGGCGGCTACCGCATATTCCACATCCCCCACCAGTCGGCCATCGTCCAGGCGATTGATCCCCACATCAATCACCACGGCACCGGGCTTGATCCAGTCACCGGGAATAAAATTGGGCTTGCCGACCGCCACCACCAACAGATCGGCCTGAGCAACCTTGCCTTGCAGATCTTCGGTAAAGCGGTGACAGGTGGTCGTCGTGCAACCGGCCAGCAACAGTTCCAGGGTCATGGGGCGTCCTACGATATTGGACGCACCCACCACCACCGCATTCAAGCCATGGGTCTTGATATGGCTGCGTTCGATCAGGGTGATAATGCCCTTGGGCGTACAGGGACGCAGGGCCGGAATGCGCTGAGCCAGGCGGCCGACATTGTAGGGATGAAAACCGTCCACATCCTTGTGGGGATGGATGGACTCGACAATCAGGGTACTGTCGATATGGGACGGCAACGGCAACTGGACCAGGATGCCGTCGATCGTCGCGTCCTGGTTCAGCTCATCGATCAGAGTCAGCAGCTGTTGCTGGGTGGTTTCCTCGGGCAGATCGAAAGACTTGGACACGAAGCCCACTTCTTCACAGGCCCGGCGCTTGCTACCCACATATACCTGAGAGGCAGGGTTGGCTCCCACCAGGATTACTGCAAGGCCCGGTGCCCGCTTTCCCTGGTTCACCCGTTCAGCAACCCGGTCGGCCACCTGCTTACGTACCGCTTGCGCAATCGCTTTTCCGTCGATTATTTGAGCTGACATCTGCGTTAATTCTCACCTTGATAAACCTGCGCGGATTGTCGCATTTTTTCGAGCCCTTGATAAGCTGGGCGCCCGGTGTTTAATTACCGTTTAATCCCTGGGCGGGCCGCTCCCGGTTCGGGATAAAGCCGTTGACCCCATAGCATCAAATCGGTATTATCCCGCCCCGTTACAAGAAAAGCGCCCTTAGCTCAGTCGGATAGAGCATCCGCCTTCTAAGCGGATGGTCGCAGGTTCGAATCCTGCAGGGCGCGCCATTTTCTGTGGTGACCGTAGCTCAGTTGGTAGAGTCCCGGATTGTGATTCCGGTTGTCGCGGGTTCGAGCCCCGTCGGTCACCCCAATATCTCCCCTGTTAAGCTCCTTGTTGGCTATCTATTCCCTGTTACCGGTCAGCATCCTGCTCACCTTGTCGAGTAACGCCTTGCGGATACCGCCCAGCTGTTTTTTCTCGTCTCCCTGCCAGGGTATGGGGCGACACAGATCCATGGCCTGCAGTCCCAGGCGAGCGGTCAGCAAACCGGCACCCACCCCCTGCCCGGCCCGGGCTGACAGCCGCCCCGCCAGCTCCAGGCCCAGCAGATCCATGCCCATATCGACCGCCGCCTCGCTCACCCCCACATAGAGCATATGATGCAACACCTGGCGGATCAGCCGCAGCCGGCTCCAATAGCCCAGGCGAATGCCGTAACAATGGGTAATATCTTCAATCATCTTCAGGTTACGCCACAGCACCAGCAGCATATCCACCACCGCCAGCGGGCTGGCAGCCACCATCACCGCCGCCTCACCGGACCACTTCAGTACCCGGCTGCGGGCCTGCCGGTCCTGCACGCTCAGCACCTGACGGCTGTACAGGGTCAGTACCTCCACATCCAGCTCATGCTCGGTCAGGCCCGCCTGCCAGCCCTGATAGGCATCGGTATTGTTCAGGCCCGTCTCCCGGGCCAGCTGCTCACAAAAGGTCCGCGCCCGGCCAGATCCCTGTTGCTGCAGCAGCTGCTCGGCCCGAGCCCGGTGCCGAGATACCCGGGCCAGTCGCCGCAACAGCCGCAGCTCCCGCACCACAGATCCCAGAGCCGCCATGGCCAGCAGACCCAACGCCAGGCTCCATGCTGCCCCCAGCCACTGATTTTGCTGCCAGGTCTGCCACAGACCGATGGCGGAATGGAGCACCAGCAATCCCAACGTCAAACCGAAGCCTGACCACCACAGCAGGTAACGACGCCCGGGCCTCAGATCACTTGGCGGCACCACCTCGGCATCATCTACCCGGATAAAATCATCGGCGCTGAAATCTCGGCCCGGCCGGATGGGATCGGGCGCCGGGTCATCCAGGGAGGAATCCAGCATTACCTTGCCTTTTAGTTTCACAATAATTTGTCTCCCAGTAAAAACGCCAGCGCCTGATCCAGGCGCAGATGAGGCAGGGGCACCTCCTTATGCCAGTCCGGCGGGGCAAATTCGGTAAAATCGAAGCCTTGTTGCCGCCAGAATTCCGGACCAGGCAGATGTTCCGGCACGTCTCCGGGATACAGGGTGACCGGCTCGCCGTCGGCCAGGCGTACCCCCTGCAAGGCGGGCAGCTGTTCCCCCTGATAGGCCACCTGACCCGAGCGGGTGGCCTTGACCGCCGCCAGCGCCAGGGTGTGGATATCGATGCCGGCGAGGCGCGCATGCTTATGCCCGCCCTTAACCAGGGTTTCCAGCAACCGACTCAGCTTGCCATGTTGCTCCGGCGTCAGGTGATCCGCCTTGGTGGCGGCAAACAGCAGCTTGTCGATCCGTGGCGAGAACAGCCGGTGCCACCAGCGACTCTTGCCATACTGGAAGCTCAACAGGATGGCGGTCAGCGCCCTTTTCAAATCGTCGAAGCTGGCGGCCCCCTGGTTGAGGGGAGTTAGACAGTCCACCAGCACTATCTGACGATCGAAACCGGCAAAATATTCCCGGTAGAAGCCCTGCACCAGATACTTTTTATAATGCTCGAAGCGGGCGGCCATCATGCCGTAGTGATGACCTTCGTTAAGACCATCGGGCACCTCCCCCCAGATCCAGGGCACAAACTGCAGCATGGGCGCCCCCTGGTATTCCCCCGGCAACACGAAGCGACCGGGCTGGACCAGATAGGCACCCGCTTGCTGCTTGATGGCGTGCAACCAACGGGTATAGGACTCGGCCAGCGGAGCGATGCGCGTGTCATCGGCCGGGCTGTCGGGCGCGATATCCGCTCCCAGCCGCCGCCACTCCTCGGCCAGCCCGCCGAGGGCCGTTTCATTCACCAATGCCTGTTGCTGCCGGCTCCACTGGGCATAGCTTTGAGACAACAGCGGCAGATCCAGCAGCCATTCTCCCGGGTAGTCGACAATTTCCAGATAGAGGGTGGCGCTGTCATTGAGTTGACGCTTAAACCGGCTCCTGGGCCGGTATTTGATGGCCAGGGTAATTTCGCTGATGCCCTTGGTCGGTTCGGGCCAGCGGGGCGGCGCGGCCGACAGCTGACTCAGCGCCGCCTCATAGCCGAAGGCAGGGATATGGTGATGCC
This sequence comes from Zobellella maritima, assembly GCF_003075035.1. GTDB lineage: Bacteria > Pseudomonadota > Gammaproteobacteria > Enterobacterales > Aeromonadaceae > Oceanimonas > Oceanimonas maritima. Next base: position 1,433,468 of record NZ_QCZE01000001.1, read on the forward strand.
GTTGAGGCACCCGCTTGATACCCAGCAGCCGCCCTTCGGCCGCCGGCTCCCAGTGTGGCAGCCGGGCATCAAGGCCGGCGTGTTCCAGCTGGTTGACCAGGCTGGTAATAAACGCGGTTTTACCGCTGCGGCTCAGGCCGGTCACCGCCAGACGCAGACGCTGATCCAGTCCACGCTGCACCCAGGCCCCCGCCTTGTGCCGCCACTGCTCGAGTGTTGCCTTGCTCATTTACCCTCGCGTAGGTCGTTAAACTCCCGGCGCAGCCTGAACTCCGGCGACACCACCAGCTGCTCCAGCTCGGCGACCCGGCCGTTGAGGGCCCGCAGTTTCTGCTCCAGTGTCTGTAGCGCCTCCTGGGGAGACAGGCCGGATTGCCAGCCGGTGGTTTTGATGTGTGCCGGTGAAGACTCGGCCTCGTCGGGCATTGTGTCCAGCAGCAACCAGGCGGCGATATAGGCCACCAGGGTCAGGAAGCTGGCAAAAACAAGCCCGGTCAAGGCAAAGATACGCACCAGCCAGGGTTCAACACCCAGCTTATGAGCAATACCGGCGCAGACGCCACCCAGCCTGCCGTTTTTTTTATCGCGATAGAGGTTGATCAGGGTCGACGCCATCCGGGCACCTCCGCATCCAGCAACCGTTCCAGGGTTTCTATGCGCTGACCGAGTCGGTCGGCCTCGGTCAGGGCCTGCTCCAGGCGCTGGCGGGCTGACTCATCAAGCCCCTCTCCCAGCCGCCGCTTGCTGCGGTAATGCAGCACCAGCCAGATGGGCACCACCAGAAACAGAAAGATATTTAACGGGGCCACCAGGGCCCAGGCCAGTTCCGACATCAGCTATCCTCACCCTTGTTCATCTTGGCTTTTAATTTGGCCAGTTCCTTGTTAATGGCGTCATCCACCTCCAGTTCGGCAAAGGCCTGATCCAGGCCCCTGCTCTGGCTGTAGAGATCGGCCTTGGCCTCCAACTCGTCGATCTTGCGCTCCATGTGATCGAATTTATCGATGGCCGACTGGCTTTCGCTGCGGCGCATCTGCTCCTGCACCTTGATTCTGCTCTGGGCGCTGCGTTCACGCAGCTGCATGGCCTGCTGACGGGCACGGGCGTCGGCCAGCTTGGCCTCGAGTGCACTGATGGCCTCGGCCAGCTTGTCCATGCCCTCTTCCACCGCCCGCTGTTCCTGTTCGAGGGCCTTGAGCAGCCCTGCCTGTTTGCTTTTCTCCAGCAAGGCGGCCCGAGCCAGATCCTCGCGTCCCTTGTTCAAGGCCAGTTCGGCTTTGTTCTGCCATTCATCCAGCCGTTCCTGATGGCGCTCGGTCTGACGCAACAGATCTTTTTTCTCGGCCAGAAAACGGGCCAGGTTGGAACGCTCGCGCACCAGCTCATCTTCCATCTCCTGGATGATCAGGCGCACCATCTTGGGCGGATCTTCGGCCTTGTCCAATAGGGTATTCAGGTTGGCATTAATAATATCGGCCAGGCGTGAAAAGATACTCATCATCGTCTCCTGTTTCGGGTCTAGCTAAAATACGATTCCAGAATAGGACGACCGTCTGTAGACAGCAGTAAGGATCCGAGAAGCAGGCCGTCTGCGCCAGGGATGGCGCTGCCGAGCACCATCGAAGGGTTTACGGCGAGCCTGCGTTCGAACCTTACTGCTGTAGCACAGCTCGAAACACCTATTCATCGGTGTTGCTTACCCTTATCCATAGTCAAGTTATATGCCAACTGTTCAGGTAACACTAATTCATTGATATTAAAAAATAAAAATAGTTTATATCGAGGTTAGCGGTTGGCGGTCATAAACAAAAAGACTAATATTTGGTAAATTTCACCAACTTTATTCCTCAATGACAGACAATGAGCTGATCGGTCAGTCCAACAGCCTGCTGGCCGCCCTGGAACAGGTCTCGCGGCTGGCGCCGCTCGATAAACCGGCGCTGCTGGTGGGTGAGCGCGGCACCGGCAAGGAGCTGATCGCCCATCGCCTGCATTACCTGTCACCCCGCTGGCAACAACCGTTTGTCGCCATCAACTGCGCCACCCTGGCGGAAAGCCTGCTGGAAAGCGAGCTGTTCGGCTATGACCCCGGTGCCTTTACCGGCGCCCAGAAGCGCCATCAGGGCCGCTTCGAGCGTGCCGATGGCGGTACCCTGTTCCTCGATGAGCTGGCCACCACCAGCAGTCGGGTACAGGAAAAGCTGTTAAGGGTCATCGAGTATGGAGAGTTTGAGCGGGTTGGTGGCAGCCGCTCCATCCGGGTCAATGTACGCCTGATCTGCGCCACCAACCAGGATCTGCCGGCCCTGGTCGCGCGCGGGGATTTCCGGCCCGATCTACTTGATAGGCTGGCCTTTGATGTGGTTACATTGCCGCCCTTGCGCGCCCGGGAGCATGACATACTGCACCTGGCCGAGCACTTTGCCATCAAGATGTGTGCCGAGCTGGGCTGGTCGCTGTTTGCCGGTTTCAGCGCCGAAGTACGCCGACAGTTACTGACCCATGACTGGCCGGGCAATGTGCGGGAACTGAAAAATGTGGTGGAGCGCAGCCTGTACCGCCAGGGCAGTCCCGATCAGCCCCTGGCCAGCCTGTGCCTGGATCCTTTTGCCTCGCCCTGGCGACCAACCACCGACAACATGCCGGCCCCGGTAAACGAGCTCCGTTTACCGACCGATCTCAAGGCGCAGCTGGCCGGGCAGGAAGTGGCATTTATTAAGGCGGCCCTGGTCCAGGCCCGGTATAATCAGCGGCAGGCGGCGGAGTTGCTGGGCCTGAGTTATCACCAGTTGCGCGGCCTGTTACGTAAATACTCCACCCGCCTGCCGTCGGGCGAAGGATCTGAAGATTAAGGACTCACCATGCGTTCATGGCTTCACTGCCTGCTGCTGACTATCCTGCTAAGCGGTTGTGATACAAGCAACACCCAGTTGGCACAACAGAGCCTGCTCTACTGTGCCGAGGGCGCCCCGCTGACCTTTAATCCCCAGCTGGTCACCTCGAGTGTCACCCTGGACGCAACCGCCCACCAGCTGTATGACAGGTTGTTGGACCTGGATCTGGACAGCCTGCAGCCGATTCCGGCACTGGCCAGTGCCTGGCAACGCAGTCCGGATGGGCTGAGCTATCGCTTCACCCTGCGCCAGGACGTCGCCTTTCATCAGACCGACTGGTTCAGCCCGAGCCGCAAGCTGACCGCCGAAGATGTACTCTTTAGCTTCCGCCGCCTGACTGACCCGCATCACCCCTACCATGACACAGGCGGGGGGTATCCCTACTTCAACAGCATCGGCCTGGCGGATCTTATCAAGGAGGTACGGGCGGACGGCGACTATCAGGTGGTATTCGAGCTGAACCACCCCGATGCCTCCTTCCTGACCTATCTGGCCACCGATTATGCGGTGATACTGTCGGCAGAATATGGTCAACATCTGCTTGACCTGGGCACACCCGAGCAACTGGATCAGCAACCGGTGGGCTCGGGCCCGTTCAAGCTCAGCCAATACCGTACCGACGAGTATATCCGCTACCTGCGCCATCCCGACTACTGGCAGGGCAGCCCCCGGCTGGAACAGCTGGTGTTTGACATCACTCCCCAGTCTTCCAAACGGCTGGCCAAGTTGTTAACCGGAGAATGTGACGTGATGGCCTACCCGGGAGCCAGCCAGTTGCCGGTGATCAAGGCAGATCCCGCATTACGGCTCAACCAGGAAACCAGCATGAATGTGGCCTTGCTGAGCCTGAATACCGAAAAGCCGCCCTTTAATGATATCCGGGTTCGCAAGGCCATCAATCTGGCCTTGTCCCGACAGGATATACTGCATGCGGTGTATTTTGATGTGGGTTCCATGGCCGAAGCCGTCTTGCCCCCCGTATCCTGGGGCAATCACCCCAACCTGCTGGCACCGATACCGGATCTGTCTCGGGCCCAGTGGTTACTGGAGCAGGCAGGCCTGGCCGAAGGCTTTGACATGGAGCTATGGGTGTCGGCCGCCGCCCATTCCTTCAATCCCGATGGAGTCAAGACCGGCCAGCTGATCCAGCGCCAGCTAAGCGAGCTGGGTATCCAGGTCAGGCTGGTGCCCCTGGAAGAGCAGGTGATGCGCAACCGGCTGGCCGAGGGGGATCAGGATGCTGTGCTGACCGGCTGGGACGCGGACTCACCGGATCCGGACAACATGCTGCGTAACCTGTTGAGTTGTCAGGCCATTGCAGCCGGCACCAATACCAGCCGCTGGTGTCAGCCGATATTTGAACAACACCTGGATCTGGCGCTGCAAACCCCGCTACTGGCCGAGCGGGTACGGTTTTATCAGCTGGCCCAGCAATTGGTGCACCAGGAGGTCCCCGTGATCCCGCTGATCCACAGCCTGAAACTGCAGGCCTATCGCCGGCAGGTACAGGATTTGCGCCTACCTCCCTTCGGGGGCGTAGATTTCCACCAGGTTCATAAGGAATAACCATGCGCAGCCCATCAACCCAGAAGGCGTGTTTATGCTGAACTATATTTTACGCCGCTTCAACCTGCTGGTGACCACCCTGCTGGTGCTCACCCTGCTGGCCTATGTACTTGAATACAACCTGCTGGCCGAGGGGCCCGGCGCTGATTTCTGGGCCGGTTATCTGGTCTTTATGCGGCAACTGCTGCAGGGCGATTTCGGCATCTCCAGCGCCACCGGCATGCCGGTGCTGGATGCGCTGAACCAGTATTTCCCGGCAACCCTCGAGCTGTGCCTGGCGGCCTTTATCATCTCGTTGGTGGTGGGCATCCCGGTCGGCACCCTGGCCGCGCTGCGTCAGGGCCGCTGGCAGGATGCGCTGATCCTCTCAAGCACCCTGCTGGGCTATTCGATACCCGTCTTCTGGCTGGGGCTGCTGCTGGTAATGTTTTTTTCGCTCAACCTGGGCTGGTTGCCGGTGTCCGGCCAGCTGAGCCTGCTCTACGACATTCCCACGGTAACCGGTTTCATGCTGATCGACACCCTGCTGGCCGACAGCGACTACCGGATGTCTGCCTTCCTCGACGCCCTGCGCCACCTGATACTGCCGGCCCTGGTATTGTCCATCGTGCCCACCACCGAGGTGATCCGCCAGATCCGCAGCGCGCTGGTGGAGGTGCTCAAACAAAACTATATCCGCGCCGCCCTGACCAAGGGCCTGAGCAAGACCCAGGTCGCCCTGCGTCATGGGCTGCGCAATGCCTTTCCGCTGGCCGTGCCCACCCTGGGGCTGCAGCTGGGCCCCGTGCTGACCTCGGCGATGATGACCGAAATCGTCTTCGACTGGCCCGGTCTGGGGCGCTGGCTGCTGACCAGTATCGCGCAGCAAGACTATATGGCCATCAGGGGGGGTACCCTGGCCATCGCCACCTTCACCGTGACAGCCAGCGTGCTGACGGACATCTTCTCCACCCTGATTTACCCCACCCGCAGAAAGGCGTTTTATGTCAAACAGGGCTAACATCTATCCCGAAGTCCGGGTCTTAACTCCCCTGATGCTGGCCTGGCAGCTGTTCAAGAACAACTTCATGGCCATGGTCGGGCTCTGGGGCCTGCTGATCCTGGCCCTGTTGATTCTGTTTGGCTCCTGGCTGGCCCCGTACCACCCCGCCGAGCAATTTACCCAGGCCCTGCTGCTCCCCCCTTCCTGGGCGGAACAGGGCAATATCGATTTCTTCCTGGGGACGGATGACCTGGGCAGGGACATGCTCTCCCGCTTGATCAGCGGCGCCCGCCTGACCGTCGGCAACGCCGTGCTGGTGGTGCTGGTCGCCCTGCTGCTCGGCGGCAGTATCGGTATCCTGGGCGGCATGAGCAAGGGCTTGAAGTCCAGTATCCTGAACCACCTGCTCGATACCCTGCTGTCGATCCCTTCCCTGTTGCTGGCCATCATCTTTGTCGCCATCCTCGGACCCGGGCTGTTCAATACCCTGATGGCGATCACCCTGGCGCTGATTCCCCAGTTTATCCGCGCCACCTACAATGCGGTGTCGGACGAGATGCAGAAGGAATACATCACCGCCCTGCGGCTCGATGGCGCCAACCGCTGGCATATACTTAAGTTAGGGGTGTTGCCCAACCTGAGCGATACCCTGGTCAGCCAGACCACCCGGGGGCTTTCCTCCGCCATCCTGGATATCACCGCCGTCGGTTTCCTGGGCCTGGGTGCCCAGCCCCCCAGGCCGGAATGGGGCGCCATGCTGTCCCATGCCATCGATCTGGTGTACCTGGCCCCCTGGACCGTGACCCTGCCGGGCATGGCCATCGTGCTCAGTGTGCTGGTCATCAACATGGTGGGTGAAGGCCTGCGTCAGGCGATCAATGAGGTAATGAACTGATGCCGCTGTTAGATATCCGCAACCTGACCATAGAGATTGACACTCCTCAGGGCACGATCAAGGCCATCGACAAATTCAGCCTGACCCTGGCCGAGGGCGAGATCCGCGGCCTGATCGGCGAATCCGGTTCGGGCAAGAGCCTGGTGGCACAGACCATAGTCGGCATAGAAAAAGACACCTGGCGCATTACCGCCGACCGCATGCACCTGAACAACATCGATCTGCTGAGCCTGTCCCCGAAGGAGCGCCGACGCATCATGGGCCGGGATATCGCCATGGTATTCCAGGAACCCTCCAGCTGCCTGGACCCCTCCGAGACCATCGGTGCCCAGCTGGAAGAAGCAGTACCGGACTGGGCCTTCGAGGGAAAATGGTGGCAGCGCTGGCAGTGGCGTCGTCAGCAGTCCATCGCCCTGTTGCACCGGGTGGGCATCCGTGACCACAAGACGGTGATGAGCGCCTATCCCTATCAGTTGTCCGAGGGCATCTGCCAGAAGGTGATGATCGCCATGGCCATTGCCAACCAGCCCAAGTTGTTGGTGGCCGACGAACCCACCACGGCGATGGAGGCCAGCAACCAGGCGCAGATACTCAAGCTGCTGGAGCGGGTGAACAAGCTGTCCAACACCACCATATTGCTGATCAGCACGGACATCACCGCCATCGCCAGACTCACCGACCATATCAATATCATGTATTGCGGCCAGACGGTGGAATCGGGCACCCGGGAGCAGATCCTGACCCGCCCCCATCATCCCTATACCGCCGCCCTGTTGCAGATGATGCCGGATCTGGACGGCAACCTGCCCCACAAGTCCAAGCTGAATACCCTGCCCGGGGTGATCCCTCCGCTGCAGAACCTGCCCATCGGCTGCCGGCTGGGGCCCCGCTGCCCCAATGCCCAGAAACAATGCGTGATCACCCCCCCGCTGGCCAAGGTCAAGGGGCATGTTTACTACTGTCATTTTCCGCTGAATATGAAGAAAGGTAAGACCAAGTGAGCCAGGTTCCCCTGCTAAAGATCGATAATCTCAGCAAGGTATTCATCAACCAGACCGGGCTGTTCCGACGCCAGAAGAAGACCGCCTTCTATCCCCTGTCCTTTACCCTGGAGCGGGGCCAGACCCTGGCGTTGATGGGCGAAGCCGGTTCGGGCAAGAGTACCCTGGCCAAGGTGCTGGCGGGGGTATTACCCCCGACCCAGGGCAGCGTCTATATCGATGGCGACAAGATCGAGCCCGGTGACGATCGCAAGCGCTGCCAGCTGATGCGGATGATTTTTCAGGATCCCAATACCTCGCTCAACCCCCGCAGCCGCATCGGTCAGATACTGGAAACGCCCCTGCTGCTCAATACCGAGCTGAGCGCGGAGCAGCGGGAAACCCTGGTACTGAATACCCTGCGCATGGTGGGCCTGCTGCCGGATCATATCCATTTTTACCCGCAGATGATCTCCACCGGCCAAAAACAGCGGGTCGCCCTGGCGCGGGCATTGATCCTCTCGCCCAAGATCATCGTTGCCGATGAGGCCATCTCCGATCTGGACGTCTCGGTTCGCTCGCACATCATCAACCTGCTGCTCGGCCTGCAGAGTACCCTGGGCTTGTCCTACATCATCGTGGCCAACGATCTGGGCGTGGTGCGTCATATCAGTGACCAGGTCATTTTAATGCACGAGGGGCATGTGGTCGAAGCCGGCCCCACCGCCAGGGTGCTGAGTAACCCCCAGAGCGAACAGGGCCTGCGCCTGTTGCAGAGCTACAGTAATGAATACCGCTGGCATGCCCCCGGCAGCGGGCGCTAACCCAATCGTAAGTCGGCCGGCACGCCGCTGTGAAAACGCAGCACCTCGTCGGGAGCCTGGATAAGCTCGGCTTCCCGGGCACCGAAAAATGCCACCCGTTCGCCGATGTCCCGATCGCTGTAGTCCGCGGCCAGGGTCAGGTAGTCCTGGTAATGGCGGGCCTCGGAACGCAGCAGCGACACATAGAAGCGGTTTAGTTCCTCATCCAGGTGCGGCGCCAACCGGGCAAAGCGCTCACAGGAACGGGCCTCGATATAGGCGCCGATAATCAAGCGGTCGACCACCGCCGCCGGTTCATGGGTGCGCACATGCCTGAGCAGACCCTGGGCGTAACGGGAGGCCGACAGGGTACTGTACTCTATTCCTCGGGCTGCCATGATTTCCAGCACCTGCTCGAAATGGTGCAACTCTTCCTGGATAAGCCGCACCATTTTCACCAGCAGCGCATTTTTTTCCAACTCATCGAATACCCGCTGACTGTCCTCGGTCAGCGCATGCTTGCCAAGCACCTCGGCCTTGTCGGGCAATGCCTCGAGGGACTTGTAGAAATCCAGGTTGGGCAGCAGCTTGCGTTTTTCCCTGGGCAGACAATAGCGGCGCACCAGGCTGTGGGCGCTCATCGCCGCCTTCATCTCGCAGTTGGCGTGATCCACCAGCAGGCTGGTCAGGTGTTCGGGCTTGCGAGCCTCTGCTATCCACGCATCGGGGGTGGCACAGTGCAGGAAGGCATGAATGGGGGCCAACAACTGGCTAAACTCTGTATTCAAGGGACTGGATTCCAAACTAAAATAATGAAGGTGGTGGCAGAGACGGGTGCCATTGAGGCGCCATTTTACCTAATCTTGACCGTATGCGGCAGCCCCAGGAAAGAAAGGCACCCAAGACACGCAATGAGCCGCAGTTGGCCTCCCTTTTGTATTGCCGGCGCAATCTTTTGCCTGGCGACAAGCTGACGGGTAAACTGGGCACTCATTTTCAGTTCAGGTTTAACCCTTATGAAGCAATTTGCCGATTTTATTCCCCTCATTATCTTCTTTGTGGTGTATAAAACCGTCGATATTTACGCCGCCACCGGCGCCCTGATGGCTGCTACCTGTATCCAATTACTGATCCAGTGGGTTAAACACAAGAAGCTGGAAAAAATGCACCTGGTCACCCTGGTGCTGGTGCTCTTTTTCGGCGGCCTGACCATGTTTTTCCAGAATGATGCGTTTATCAAGTGGAAGGTAACGGCGGTCAACGGCCTGTTTGCCCTGGCCCTGCTGGTCAGCCGTTACGGCTTTGACAAGAATCTGATCAAACAGATGCTGGGCAAGGAAATGACGGTGCCAAACAGTATCTGGGACAGGGTCAACCTGGCCTGGGTGGCCTTTTTTACCGGTTGTGGACTGCTCAATATCTATGTGGCCTTCAGCCTGTCCCAGGAAGTGTGGGTCAACTTCAAGGTGTTCGGCCTGCTGGGATTGACCTTCCTTTTTACCCTGGCCACCGCCCTCTATTTATACCGGCACATGCCGGCGTCAGATAAAACCAACTTAAAAGGATAATTGCATGTGGTATCTGATTTATTCCGAAGATGTTGCAGACAGCCTGGCCCTGCGCCAGCAAGCCAGACCCGCTCACCTGGCACGCCTGCAGGCATTGGCCGATGAAGGCCGTTTGCTGGTCGCCGGCCCCAACCCGGCCATAGATGCAGAAGATCCGGGCGCGGCCGGCTTTAGCGGCAGCACCGTCATCGCCGAGTTCGACTCCCTTGCCGCCGCCCAGGCCTGGGCCGATGCCGACCCCTATGTGGCTGCCGGTGTTTACGCCTCGGTCACCATCAAACCCTTTAAAAAGGTCCTGCCTTGACACCTGCCGGCCCTGGGGCCGGCTCACCCTCCAAGCCTGACTGACAAGTCCGATTTATTCACCCAAATGGGTGAACTCCGCTGATTTCCGTTGATAAGTTCCCATTTGTATCCAAGGCTTTGATGGTCCTGGAGCACAGGATGAGTATTTTCCAGCAACAAGGAGAAACGGGAATGAACAGACCCTTGTTAACCGCATTATTGGCCGGTTTACTGGCCGCCGGCGGCCCGGCCCTGAGTGAAGAGACCCAGCCACAAACCACAAAAGCGGTCGCTGTCAGCAGTATCAATATCAACACCGCCGGCCATGAACAACTGGCCATGTTGTCGGGTGTGGGGCCGGCCAAGGCGGCAGCGATAGTCCAATATCGGGAAAACAATGGACCCTTTACGTCAGTCGATGACCTGAGCAAGGTCAAGGGGATAGGTACGGCAACCGTTGAGAAAAACAGGCATCTGTTGAGTCATTGATGCTCCGGCCCCACCGGCCATGGCCGGATGGGGCTGCTTTGGTTATGATATGGCATTTTCCAATCCAGGTCCTAGTCATGCCAAACCAGCAAATTATCAAAAAGGCCATTATTCCCGTCGCCGGCCTGGGAACCCGCATGTTGCCCGCCACCAAAGCCATCCCCAAGGAAATGCTGCCCGTGGTGGATAAGCCCCTTATCCAGTATGTGGTAAACGAGGCGATTCAGTCGGGTATCAAGGAAATCATACTGGTAACCCATGCCAGTAAAAATTCCATTGAGAACCATTTTGATACCAGCTTTGAACTGGAAGCCACCCTGGAAAAGCGGGTCAAGCGTCAACTGCTTGCCGAAGTACAGGGGATATGCCCACCCGATGTCACCATCATGCATGTACGTCAGGGCGAGGCCAAAGGCCTGGGCCATGCCATCTGCTGTGCCCACCCCCTGGTCGGCGATGCCCCCTTCGCCGTGCTGCTGCCCGATGTGCTGCTCGATGATGCCAGTGCCAGCCTGCAGCAGGATAACCTGGCAGCCATGATCCGCTCCTTCGGTGAAACCGGCCAGAGCCAGATCCTGGTAGAGCCGGTGGCTGCCTCCCAGGTTGATCAGTTTGGTATTGTCGATATACAGGGACACACACTGTTGCAAGGAGAACATGCCCGGATCCACTCCATGGTAGAAAAACCACCCCTGGATGAAGCCCCCTCCAACCTGGCTGTGGTCGGCCGCTACGTGCTGTCATCCGGCATCTGGCCGCTGCTGAAGAAAACCCCGCTGGGTGCCGGCAATGAAATTCAGCTGACCGACAGCATTGCCTTGCTGATGGAACAGGAACAAGTGGTTGCCCACCATATCAAGGGCAAAAGCCACGACTGCGGCAGCAAGCTTGGCTACCTCAAGGCCATAGTGGAATATGGCTTGCGCCACCCGGAACTGGGAGCCGACTTTGGCCGCTACCTGGAACAGTTCTCTTCCCGCTAACCCGCGGTGAACCATCAATAAGGCGTTGCTGTTTGGTGAGCTGAAGACGGGATCAACTGGCACAGGGGCACTATCCGGCATGGGCATAAGGCCGGCTTTGGTGGCTGGCGGTCAGCTGGAGCTCGCTTCCAAAAGCGCCGGTTATGGTCAGCTTCCAGGGCAGGGAAAACGGTCGGTTGCTCTGGCTGGCAACCAGATGAGGGCACCCCAGGGGACCCACATTGCAGGCCTCCAGCCAGTCGGTACCGCGCATGCCGCCGTTGGCGATATTGGCAATACCCTTGTCCGCATTCAGCTTGATTAATGCCAGGCTGACCCGGGTATCCAGACCGGCGTCCAGGATCAGGCAGTTGATATACTCCAGGGTTTGCGCCGGGCTATCCAGTAGCCGGTGTTCGCCGCGCTGGTATTGGCGCAGAGGGCCGTTGAGCAGAAAAGTCACCAGGGTCATCACCACCGGCGTATCCATATTCAGGGGATCAAACTCCGCCAGCAGCAGCAGCAGGTCGTTGTTCAGCACCACGCATTCGGTCAGTACCCAGGGGGAGCTTTGCTGGCAATGCAGATGCCAGGGCCCCATTTGAAGATCCTGGCTGGGCTGCAATGACAGCAGTAGCCGGCTGGCGGCAATATCCTGATGACGATAATAGGCCAGATGCTCAATGAACTGGGCGTTCATCCGTCCCGGCTCCGGGCGCAGGCTGGCGGCGATCACCTCGGCCACCATGCTCCAGTTTCTGATCGGTTTGATCAGATAATCCTCGGCCCCGGAACGAAGCACCCGGGCCACATCCGCCATCTTTTGCTGCCCGGAAATCACGATTACCGGCAAGTCGGGATACAGCCGCTTGAGGCTGGCGACCACCTCATGGCCGTCTATATTGGGAACCAACAAGTCACTCAGCACCAGATCGGGCCGCTGCCTGGCCACCATGTTCAGTCCTTCGGCGCCGTCTTCGGCCTCCATCACCCTGGCCCCCCACAGCTCGAGGTACGCCACCATCAGGCGACGGAACACCGGGTCGTCCTCTATCAATAATATCAGGGGAGCGGAGTCAAACATGGATAGGGCTTCAGTTAATAAAAAGTCATACCCTGAGCCTAGTTGATTATGGTCGGAGTGAAAGCTCGAGGGCCCTTTACTGTATTCTGCCGCCTCTTTATTGGATAATGGGGGTCCAATGCATCAATACTGGCTTTATGACCCCGGCAGAATACCAAGCGCTGACCTCTCCCCGACTTGCCCACCCGGCACGCAGCCTGTATATCCTGTATCTCAGGCACAGGGCCCGGGGCGATCAGACCGAGCCGCTGGATTATCCGCAGCTGGGCAAGGCCCTGGCGGTCAGCGTCGACGGCGAGTATCGCTACCGGGTGACACCCGTCGCGCTGACCGAATTGCTCGACGAGCTACAGCAGGCGGGCCTGCTGCAACTGGTGGAGCGACCCCAGGCCCAACACTATCACGGGGCCCGCTTCAACCTGCCGCTCAAGGGCATGAGCGGGCTTGCCCCCCTGCCCGCCCGGCAATTTGCCATGCATGGCGACTGGCGGCCGGACCAGCAGTTCGAGGGGCTGGCCAGATTGTGCGGCCTGCTCGACAGCCGGTTCGATGAGGCCGAGCTGGGGGAATTTATCGCCTACTGGCTTGGTCGGCCCGAAGTATTTGAAAACCAGCATCAATGGACCCTGAAGTTTGTGCGTACCCTGAAAAACAAGCGCAGCATCAAGCGTCCGGTAACCGCCACCGAGGGCTATCAGCAACAGCCTGCCAAAGCCGATGCCGAGCCCAGTAAACGCGCCCGGCAAATGATTGAAGAGGCCCGCCGTCTGAGTGGTCAGGCCGATGGAGACAGCAATGAAAAAGACGCCTGAAGAAATTGCCGCCGACCTGGCCGATATCGCCCGTCGCCGCCGACAACGTCCACAAAAAGACCTGTCGCCGGACGCCATCAGCCAGGGGCAGGTGCACAGCCTGCTGGCCCGGCTCCAGCGCCTGCGTGCCGACGGCAATCTGCCGCACTACGATTACGACACCCTCAAAAAACGCTACGAGCAGCAGGCCAATGAAGAGGTGCGCCAGGCCCAGATCGAGGCGCGCCGGCAACGCACCGAACGCCTGCTGGCCCAGGCCGACATGAACCCGGACTGGATCTTCGACAACATGGACCAGGGCGATCCCGTGCTGGCCCATCATATCGAAACCGCGCACCATTTTATCAATGCCTTCGACCATTGGGAGCAGAAGGGCGGCACCGCCATCCTCATCTATGGCAGCTTTGGCACCGGCAAATCCACCCTGGCCGGCGCCATTGCCCATGAGCTGATCCAGCGCCATCAGAAGTCGGTGATCTTCCAACAGTGGGCCTCGGTGGTGGATCGGTTGTTTTTCGGGGTGATCGAAGACCAGGACAGCCGCAACCAGTACCGTCGGGCATTGGAGGAAGTCGACCTGCTGATCCTGGACGAAGTCGCCGCCAACCGCAGCAAGCTCGCCGAGAGCCAGTCCAGCTTCCTGGGTCACCTGTTGCGCCGGCGCCGCAACCTGTCCAAAAGCGTGATCATCATTACCAACCATGATCCCCAGGCCCTGCACCGGGCAGTGGGTGATTTCTGCTTTGAGGCGATCAAGGCCTTTCATCCGGTCGATCTGGCACTGAACGGTCCCAGTCGCCGTCCCGATATCGGCGACTACCGCAGCTGAGGATCGCAGCACATTCCTTCCTTACCCGCCGATGTTGGCAGCCCAGGGCCGCCCCTGTTCCGTCAGGCGGTAACCTGCGCTACCGGTTTAAACGCCTATCCTCCGGCTCAGTCGAGCCGGAAACCGATTTTCACCACTACCTGAAAGTGGGCAACCTGGCCATCCTTGATATGGCCGCGCATTTCCGTGACCTCGAACCAGTCCAGATGCTCCACCGTCTTGGCCGCCTTGGCCACCGCCTGCTTGATGGCATCGTCGTAGCCGAGGGGGGAAGTACCGGCAACTTCTATCAGCTTGTAGACATGACTGGACATGGCATACCTCGTATTCAGAATGACAGTTACCACCGGCGAGTTACCGGCAGCGGACACAAACACCCTTAAGCAATAGCAGCCCCCGCCCGGTTCGTCGACAGCCTTTCTGTCACCCTCCGGCCAAGCCAAATCCGGTAATGTGTAGCTTGCCCCCTTACCGCCATTGCCCTACCCTATCGACTCACCAGCGGCCATGTTTTGTAGTTGTACCTGTCGGTACCGTGGTACTGAACGCATTCCGGGATCCTGTCGATGTCGTTGATTTTCTCTCTGATGCAGCAGATGAGCGTGTTTCTGGTCATCGCCTACCTGCTGTCCAAGACCCCCTTGTTCAAGCCGATGGTGAACTATTCCATCCGTCTGCCGCACAAGATAGTTATCTACCTGGTGTTTTCCGGTTTCTGCATCATGGGCAGCTATTTTGGCCTGGCGGTGCAGGACGCCATTGCCAATACCCGGGCGGTGGGCGCCGTGCTCGGCGGCCTGCTCGGCGGCCCCGTTACCGGCCTGCTGGTTGGACTGACCGGCGGCTTGCACCGTTATTCCATGGGCGGCTTTACCGATCTGGCCTGTGCCATCTCCACCACCCTCGAAGGCCTGCTGGGCGGCCTGGTCCATTACCGGCTGGTCAAGCGGGGCGAGATGGCAACCCTGTTTTCGCCCTCGGTCGCCTTTGCCACCACCCTGTCGGCGGAAGCCCTGCAGATGGCCACCATACTGCTGGTGGCCAGGCCATTCGATCAGGCCCTGGCCCTGGTCCAGGTGATCGCCGCGCCCATGCTGCTCGCCAACGCCACGGGGGCTGCGCTGTTTATCAGCATGATCCGCGACCAGAAGGCCATGTACGAGAAGTTCTCCAGCCGTTTTTCCGCCAAGGCCCTGAACATCGCCCAACGCACCGTTGGTATCATGGGTCGAGGGCTGAATGCCGAGTCCGCCCGACAGATCTGCCGCATCCTCTACGAAGAAACCGGGGTGGCCGCCGTGGCCATCACCGACCGGGAACAGATACTGGCCTTCAACGGATTGGGCCATGAGCACCACAGGCCCGGCACCGTCATCTCCTCTCCTCTGACCCTGGAGGCCATCCGTGATCAGGAGATCAAGTTTGCCGACGGCTATCAGGTGCCCTATGCCTGCTCCCTGGCCGATGACTGCGAGCTCGGCTCGGTACTGGTGATCCCCATCCGGGGGGAAAGCGGCATTCTCGGCACCATCAAGCTCTACGAGCCGAAGAAACGCCTGTTTCTGAAGATCAACCGCACCCTGGGCGAGGGTATCGCCGGCCTGCTGACCCACCAGCTGCTGACCGGTCGCCTGGAACAGCAGCAACAACTGTTGATCCAGTCTGAACTCAAGTTGGCCCATGCCCAGGTCAACCCCCACTTCCTGTTCAATGCCCTCAACACCATAGGCGCCATCACCCGCCGGGAGCCGGACAAGGCGCGGGAGCTGTTGCTGCATCTATCCAATTTCTTCCGCAAGAACCTCAAACGTTCCGGCGAGCAGACCACCCTGGCGGAAGAGCTGGAGCATGTGGCGGCCTACCTGGCCATCGAGCAGGCCCGCTTCAATGACCGGCTGGCGGTGAGCTTTGATATTCCCGAGCCGCTGCTCGGGTTGCGGCTGCCCACCTTTACCCTGCAGCCCATCATAGAAAATGCCATCAAGCACGGTATCTCTACCCTGCTCGAGCAGGGACGTATCCAGGTAACCGCCGAGGCCGAGGCTGGAGTGGTCAGACTCAGGATAACCGACAATGCCGGCACCTACCGGACCAGGGCCGACGGCGACGGCCTGGGCCTGAGTCTGGTCGACAAACGATTGAAGTGTCTCTATGGTGAAGCCTTCGGGATCGATATCCGCGTTGAACCCGACCAATGGACCCAGGTGACAGTGTCACTTCCACAGCAGGAGGCTCAACCATGATCAGCGCCCTGATCGTCGACGATGAACCCTATGCCCGTGCCGAACTGGCCGAACTGTTGCGCGAACTGGGTGGCGTAACCATCCAGGCCGAGGCCGGTAACGCCCTCGAGGCCATGGGCCTGTTGCAGCAACAACAGCCCGACGTGATGTTTCTCGATATCCAGATGCCCAAGATCAGCGGCCTGGAGCTGCTGTCCATGGTCGAACCCGAACGGCTGCCCCGGGTGGTGTTCGTGACCGCCCATGATGAATATGCCATCCAGGCCTTCGAGGACAATGCCTTCGACTACCTGCTCAAACCTGTGTCAAAAAGCCGGCTGCAGAAGACCCTGGACCGACTCAGGGAGGCGCTGCCGGTTCAGGATCTCGAACCGGTGACCCCGCCCCTGACTACCATCCCCGGTTACCAGCAGCAGCGCATCCGGCTGGTGCCGCTGGCCGACGTGGAATACATCTATTCCGATCTCGGCGGCGTCCATCTGGTTACCCCGGAAGGAGAATATCATACCCAGCTGACCCTCAAGGTGCTGGAGCAGCGTACTCCCCTGCTGCGGGTCCATCGCCAGTATCTGATGAGGGTGGAGGCCATCCGGGAAATTACCCTGCGGGAGAATCACAGCGCCGAGCTGGAAACCCGTCTGGGTCACCGCTTGCCGGTCAGCCGCCGCTACCTGAAGGCATTGAAAAGCCGGCTGGGCCTGCAACAGTCGTAACCATTTTATCTGCGCCACACCAACACCGGCATCACAACCGCTTAACATCCTATATGACCGCTTACCCAAACAGAACGGGCTTTTTTTAACCGACTCCCTACACTGGCGCCACACCCCCATTCAGCCAAGGAGTTGCGCTTATGTTGTGGTTTTTACTCTGTACCGGCCTGCTGGTTGCCGGCTACTTCAGCTACGGAAAGTTTATTGAGCGGTTATTCGGGCCCCGCCCGGAGCTGGATACCCCGGCCATCACCATGGCCGACGGCGTTGACTATGTGCCCATGTCGGATAAAAAAATCTACCTGGTGCAACTGCTCAACATTGCCGGCCTGGGTCCCATCTTCGGTCCCATCCTGGGCGCCCTCTACGGCCCCGTGGCCATGTTGTGGATCGTGTTCGGCTGCATCTTCGCCGGCGCTGTTCATGACTATTTCTCCGGCATGCTCTCGGTTCGCGCCAAAGGCGCCTCGATACCGACCGTGGTCGGCGAGCAGCTGGGCTCTGCCGCCAAACATTTCATGAATATCTTTGCCGTCATCCTGCTGCTGCTGGTGGGCGTGGTATTTGTGCTGGGTCCGGCCAAACTGCTCGGTAACCTGTCCGGCATGACGGTCACCATTTGGGTCGCCATTATCTTCGGCTATTACATACTGGCCACCCTGGTTCCCATCGACAAGATCATCGGCCGCTTCTATCCGCTGTTCGGCGCCTTGCTGGTCTTTATGTCGGTCGGCCTGCTGCTCGGCCAGGCCTTCAGTGGCAAGGGCTTCTACCAGACCGGCATCGATTTCGCCAATCTCCATCCCGAAGGACTGCCCCTGTGGCCGCTGCTGTTTATCACCATAGCCTGCGGCGCCGTGTCCGGCTTCCACGCCACCCAGTCGCCGTTGATGGCCCGCTGCATGCAGAACGAACGCTCCGGCCGCTTTATCTTCTACGGTGCCATGATAGGCGAAGGCATCATTGCGCTTATCTGGTGTAGCCTGGGTCTGTCCTTCTATGAAAGTACCGACGCGCTGAACGCCACCCTGGCCAACGGCGGTCCGGCAGCCGTGGTCCATGAGGTATCCACCAGCCTGTTGGGCACGGTCGGCGGCATCCTCGCCATCCTGGGTGTGGTGATACTGCCGATCACCTCGGGCGACACCGCCTTTCGCAGCGCCCGGCTAATCGTGGCCGAGTTCCTCAAGCTGGGCCAGCAGGCCTTGCCCAAGCGGCTGCTGATTGCCGTGCCCATGTTCGTGCTCGGCTACCTGATCACCCAGGCGGAATTTGGTGTTATCTGGCGCTACTTCGGCTGGGCCAACCAGACCACCGCCATGATCATGCTGTGGGCCGCCGCCGCCTACCTGGCCAAAGAAGGCAAGCTGCACTGGGTCTGCACCCTTCCCGCCATCTTCATGACGGCGGTGACCTTCACCTACCTGGCCAATGCGGAAATCGGCTTCGGCCTGTCACTGCAGCCGGCCAGCTATATCGGCCTGGCGGTGACCCTGGTGTTTACCGTCGCCTTCCTGCTCAGGTTCCGTCCTGCCAAGGGCGCAACGGCGCAAGGAGAAAGTGCCTGAGCCCGGCCCCCGACACCCGTCGGGGCCTGCCCCGGATAGTCACTGACAGAAACAACAAGAGCGCCGATTGGCGCTCTTGTTGTTTCTGCCTGCTGCTGGCTTTTGTCTTCCCTTGTACCGGGCTTGTGGCCCCGACTCCCCGCCTGTACCTGGTTGGGTAAAGGCGTTAGGGGTGCTTGCCGGTCGGATAAACCGGTTTGCGGCAGGGTCCGAGGATATCGGTCTGCCTGTTCCCAGAAGATGAATACATAATACCCGGAAATGACGGGTGAGTGGTTGCAAAGATGACGTTAATAAACGCTCTTTAAACAACAACTATCTCCATTTATAATAAAATAAATACAATTATTGCAAGGTAATGGTA
This sequence comes from Zobellella maritima, assembly GCF_003075035.1. GTDB lineage: Bacteria > Pseudomonadota > Gammaproteobacteria > Enterobacterales > Aeromonadaceae > Oceanimonas > Oceanimonas maritima. Next base: position 1,452,505 of record NZ_QCZE01000001.1, read on the forward strand.
ATTTGAGCAATCTACTTCAACTCGACCGTACCGATCGCCGGATCCTTGAACTGATGCAGCGCAACGGTCGTATCAGCAACCTGGAGCTGGCCGAACGGGTTGGCCTGTCGCCCTCGCCCTGCTCCCGTCGAGTCAAGGCGTTGGAAGAAGCCGGCCTGATCGCCGACCATGTCACCCTGCTCGATGCCGCCCGGCTGGGGCTGAGCCTGCAGGCCTATATTCATATTTCCCTGGATCGCCACACCCCGGATCGCTTCGAAGCCTTTGATCGGGCCATGGCCGATTTTCCCGAGGTGCTGGAGTGCGATCTGATCACCGGCACCGATGCCGATTATCAGTTGAAAGTGGTGGTGCGCGACATGGAACATTACCAACAGTTTCTGCTGGGCAAGCTGACCCGCCTGGAAGGCGTGACCGGGGTGCGCTCCAGCTTTGTGCTGCGCCGGATCAAGCGGGAAACCGCCCTGCCCCTGGATCACCTGGGTTAAGACAAGGCGGAAACAGGAGATTGTCGGGAATTCAGGAACGCAGATAAATAACCGCCAGCAGGGCGCCGCCCAGCAGCAGCTTGTACTTTAGCTTGCGGGGCATATTGGCCAGCCGCCACACTAGCCCGGCCTGGGGCAGCTTGCTGGCCAACTCCAGCAGATCCGGTCTGGCCTGCTGCTGGCGCCGCACCTGATTGACAACCAGTTTGAGCCGCAGGGTCTCCGCCTGCATTTGCAACAGCTCATGCTCCTGCCGTAATGACTTGTGCATAGGCTCACTCCTTTAAAGACAGATCCGACATGCCTTTTTTGCCCTGAATAAAGGCAATATCTTCCTGCAGCTCATTCAGCGTTTGGGCCAGAAACCTACGCTGGCTGGCCAGGTTGCGGTGAATAGCCCATCCCGCCCAGCACATCAATAGCAACAGGCCGGCAGCCAGCCCGAAAAACACCCAGATCCTGATCGGATCGGAAAGCACCAGGCTCAGGCCGAACAACAGGCTGATATAGGACATGAAAAACAGCATGACCGCCAGTGCCGCCAGCATGCCCAGCTGCACCATGCGCTCTTTCTGTGCCACAAACTCGATGCGGGCCATCTTGAAGCGGACGAACAGCAACTCGGTAACGGTATGCAACAGTTCTTTCAGTGAATTGATCTGGCCACTCATTAACCCATCCTTGTGAACAATATCGCTGCCACGCACCCGCCATTGCGCACATGACAGCCGGTGCCCGGCAACCCGCCCGTTCAGCGGCTGTTACGGCTCAGCAAGGCCCCCAGTACCAGCCCGATCAGGGCCGCGATGCCCATTGCCTGGTAGGGATTGCTATGCACCAAATCATTGGTTTGAGCCGCCGCCTGGCGTGTACGTTCTACCATGGAGTCTTCCAGCTCGGAAAACTGCTGCTTCGCTCGGCGCAGCTGGGCCTTGAGCTTGCTCTTGAGCTCCCTGCCTTCCTCGGTACCGTCATCGACGGCCGCCTGATAGAGGGCTTCCGCATCCTTGAGTACCTGCTTGACGTCTTCCAGCAGTGCTTCCCTTTCCTGTTCATATTTCCGGCTCATAATGCCTCCTGATCGACAAGTGATATCACCCTGCATTTCACTGCACAATACCTGTTCAACATAGTAGCCACCGCCGAAGTAGCCAGTGCAGGGGGACATTTTGGCAAGCGAAACTCCTCAACAATGACCCGGCAGATCAGGGCCGTTCCGGAGATGGCGCTGCTGCTTCCGGTCGGGCCCGGGGCTGCATCGGCGGAAACTCGTCGGCGGTGAGTATTTCACGCTCCAGCAGCAGGGCCGCGCCCTCCAGCAATTCCCGGCGGCGTTCGGATAGAATGTGCAGCGCCTTCTGGTAGGCGCCATCGACCATATTGCGGATCGCCAGATCGATTTCCCTGGCCGTGGCTTCGGAATAGCTTCGAGGCTGGATCGTGGTGAGGGCATTGCCCAGAAATGCCTGCCGGTCTTCCTCGTACACCACCTGGCCGCCGACCTCCGCCATGCCGAAATGGGTGACCATGCGGCGTGCAATTTCCGACACCTTGGCCAGATCGTCGGCCGCGCCGGTCGACACTTCATCAAAAATCAGCTTTTCGGCGGCCCGTCCGCCCATCAGCACCGCCATCCGGTTTTGCAGATCATCGGTGGTATGCAGGAAGCGGTCTTCGGTCGGCCGCTGTATGGTATAGCCCAGCGCCCCCACCCCCCGGGGAATAATCGACACCTTGTGCACCGGATCAATACCGGGCAGCGAGGCGGCCACCAGGGCATGACCCATTTCATGGTGGGCCACCACCCGGCGTTCATGGGCATTGAGCAACCGACTCTTTTTCTCGAGCCCGGCGACGATGCGCTCGATGGCATTATTGAAGTCCGCCATGGTCACCGTCTCGCTGTTGCGACGCGTGGCCAGCAAGGCCGCCTCATTGACCAGGTTGGCCAGGTCCGCACCGGTAAAGCCCGGGGTCAGGGCGGCAATATGCGCCAGCTCCACATCCGCGTCCAGTTGGCGGATTTTACCGATATGCACCTTCAGGATGGCGGTACGCCCCTGCCGGTCCGGCCTGTCCACCAGCACCTGGCGATCGAAGCGTCCCGCCCGCAACAGGGCCGGATCGAGAATTTCGGGCCTGTTGGTGGCGGCCAGCAGCACTATGCCTTCGGAGGCATCGAAGCCGTCGAGCTCGGTAAGCAGTTGATTCAGGGTCTGCTCCTTTTCATCGTGACCGCCCGTGATACCGGCACCACGCGCCCGTCCCAGGGCATCCAGCTCGTCGATGAAGATAATGCACGGCTTCATCTTGCCGGCCTGTTCAAACAGATCCCGCACCCGGGCGGCACCCACCCCGACGAACATTTCCACAAACTCGGATCCGGAAATCGAAAAAAACGGCACCGCCGCCTCGCCCGCCACCGCCCGGGCCAGCAGGGTCTTGCCGGTGCCCGGCGGCCCCACCAGCAAAATGCCCTTGGGCACATGGGCGCCGAGCCGACTGTAGTGTTTTGGATCCCGCAGAAAATCGACGACCTCCTTCAGCTCTTCCTTGGCCTCGTCGACACCGGCCACATCGTCAAACGACACCTTGGTGACAGTTTCGACATAGATTTTTGCCTTCGACTTGCCCAGCGCCATCATGCCGCCCAGCCCCTGGCTGCCCGTCATGCGGCGGATAAAAAACGACCACAACAGGAAGAAAAACGCCAGCGGTATCACCCATGAAAGCAGTGTGCTCAGGAAGGTATTCTCCACCGCTCCGTCATAGGTAACGTCGTACTGCGCCAGCATATCGGCCAATTCGGCATCGACACGGTTGGTGATGAATCCGGTCCGGCCGTCGGGCAGCGGCGACTTGAAGGTACCGGAGATTTTATCCGCCCCCACCTTGATTGACGCGATCTGATCATTCTGCACCAGGCGGACAAATTCGGAGTAGGGAATGGGTTCCAGGGTACGCCAGCTGGTATAGGCACTCTGAAAGACAATGAACAGCATCATGACCGTCAGCAGATACCAGAGGTTGATCTGATGTTTCTTTTCCAAGGTGCTCCCTCCTGGCGAAGGTGATTGACAGGGCGGCTCAACCAGTTGGTGGCAGGTCTCCAGGAGGAGACTGCCAGTGATGACCTTAATTGTAATGGTCAGCCCGGGATCTGCTGTGCTTCAGGTTGCAAGGGAGGGTCGCTGGCTAGCAGACTTATGGCGCGGAGTGCCCGAAAACGGCCACCCACAGCTGCCCGGCTCAGCGCCGGTACGCCTGCTGTTTGAGAGGGCTGATATCAATCGCGCTCATCATGGCTCCCTGTGACACGCTCTGGCCATGATAAACCGGTCTGGCACTCACCAACAGGGTATGGGCGACATGGTCGTAAAGATCCCTGACTATCACTTTTTCACCCTCGAGCACCGCTCCCTGCCAGGCACGATAGAGCGGAAACTGCTGCAAGGTTAAAGGCGTCATGCCATCAGCGGCGAACCAGGGGCAGACCCTATGCCACTGCGCCAGTGTTAACCCCGGGAGTATGCCCAGATGACAATCGAGCCCCTCGTTGGAATGGCTGATGCGTCCCTTGGCATCGCAGACAAGGATCAGTTCCCGGCGCTGCTCCGACCCCTTCCCTTCCTCTCCCTCCACGTCAAAAAACGCCTCGTCCATTTACCCTTCCCCATATAAAAAGCACACGCGGGCTGCCGAACAACACCGAGTCATGATGACGACATCGTCTTTAATCAGGGATTAAATTGTAATCAACAGAAAACCGTCTCCATTGATTTGAATCAAGAACTGCAAATAAAACAAATGAGTTCTGGAGTCAAAAGAGACTTATTTTTCGAATTGTTCACGCCGAACCGGATAATCGACGGGTCGGCAGGGTATGGCCTGCGTCTGGTATCACCTGTCGCGGATAGACAGGCGACTGCTAGGCTTTTGGTATAACCCTATACATACGGAATGACGGTGACGCTGATAATTGGCAAGGCTTGCCGCCGGGCCTGGCTGCTGACGATGCTATTGCATGCCCCCACCGTATTAAGCCAAGCCAGGGCCGCGTGCGATCAGCCGCTGCCCGCAGCCCAACAACAACAGCGCCTGAAGACAATGGTGCTGGCGGGCACCGGCCTGATCACCCTGTGGGGCGTAACCAACTGGGATTATTTCAGCCGCTCGCCCCAGTCCCAGTCGGAAGGCTGGTTTGGCCCAAACACCGACGAGGGGGGTGTCGACAAACTGGGCCACCTGTACAGCGTTTATGTCACCTCACAGGCGCTCGGCTCCCTTTATGAACACTGGTGTTTCAATGCCGAGGATACAGCCCGCTACGGCGCCCTTACCTCCTTCGCTATTTTCGGCTATATGGAGCTCGGCGATGCCTTCAGCGACTTTGGCTTTTCCTACGAGGACTTTATAGCCAATGCCGCGGGCAGCGCCGCCAGTTATTATTTCAGTAGCTATCCGGCACTGGCCGAAAAAATGGACATCCGCTGGGAATACGGCCTCAAGCCGCAACAAGCCGACGTCTTTACCGATTACGAAAATACGAAATATCTGGTCGCACTCAAACTCGCCGGTTTCGACGCCACCCGGCAGGGCCCGTTAAAATACCTTGAGCTTCACCTTGGCTATTACGCCAGGGGCTTTGATGATCCCACCCAGATCAGGGAGCGGAACCTGTATCTGGGCCTGGGGATTAACCTGTCCGAGCTGTTTCGCCTTGCGGGCTATAACAAGACGGCCACCCTGTTCAACTATTACCAGCCGCCCGGCACCTATATCGCCACCGACTAGTCCTGCACCTGCAGGCGATAATCGGGTGTGGTATTCAGCGGACAGGAGTAGAGATAACTGCCGGGCTTAAGCTCGATGGCATAATCCCGGCTGCTTCCCGTAACCAGGCCTCCGCCGGACACACTGGGCAACAGGGCCCGGTCCACCAGGCTGGCGCCCCGCAGCCAGAAGCCCAGCTCATAGGGCACATCCCTGTTGGTCACCCTGAAGATATAGCGACCGGGTTTCAGCTCCAGTACCCGGGCCTGGGTCAGCCGCTGGTCGGCGGTATCATGATTGATACGCTCGCAGTCGGCCTTGGAACGGGTGACATAGCCATGATCGACGCCATTTTCACTTTCAATAAACTGGCAGCCGGTCTGGGTCAGCTCAATGACCTCGGGCTCAGCTGCCTGCACGGTAACGGGCACCGCCAGCACCAGTGAGCAGACACTCGCACGCAAAAAGGAGGAAACAAGGAATGTGTTCATGGTATTTACCTCTGTGATGTCCGGCTTATATGGATATTCATGAACTTGGCTCCGCACGTTCAGGAACCTTGATGACAATGACCGGCACAAGAGGCAAAAAAATACCGGCCATGGCTGTATGCGGAAAATCGGGGCTGTTTTTGCCCTTTGATTGCGATAGAAACGCCTAGGCCGTCTGCCGTTCCGGCTCGGCGCGCCGGTAACTCCTGATCATGAATCTGGGCTCGAAGCCGAGCCGCCGGTACAGGCCCTCGCCCGCGCTCGAGGCCTGCAGGGTGATATAACGGCCTCCCCAGCCCTGGCAGACGGCAATCAGCCTGTGCATCAACCCGTAGGCAATGCCCTGGCCCTGGTGCTCCGGCGGCACCCCCACCTGGTGTACCCCGATCACACTCCCGGTCTTGTAGAGCAGGGCCGTGGCTACCGCCTCCCCTTCGCGCTCGGCCAGCAGCAGGCGCACCCCGGGCATCTCGCTTATCCGCCGGATCACCGTCTCGTCTATGGCATAGCCGAAGGCTCGGCTGCAGATCCGGGTCCAGTCAGTTACCTGTCCGGAGGTGGTAACCGACCTGATCCGCAACGCATCCCCGGGCTCAACCACCCAGTCAGACAGGCTCAGGTGCATTGCCCGCTGCTCCAGGCAGACGCCAAAGCCCCGGGTAATCAGCGTTTGTTCGAACGGGCTGCTGTCTCGCCCTGCCGCCCAAATGGGCACCATAGCCCTGTCTGGTAGCCGGGCCGGCAAGAGCCAGTTCGATGCCGGCTCGTGGCCCCAGTCGAACCAATAACGGTGCGGCCAGCCGGGGCAGGCATGCCAGCCGGGCAGGTCGCCACCGACCGCAGGCTCGGCCCCCATGGTGCGCCACAGGGCGGTGAGATTATCGATATTCGCTTTATCCAGTATGTTGCTGTCCATGACTTACTCCCAGTTTATAAGCAGGATCCCGGCCACCAGTGCCACCACGCCGGCCGCCTTCAGCGGAGTGATGGGCTTGACGGGCAGATCGAACCAACCGAAATGGCTGGCAATAATGGCCACCACAATCTGGCCGGTGAGCGCAAAAGACATCATGGGCCCCGCCCCCATCCTGGGGATCAGGAAGTAGAACATCCCAACCCCGAAGACACTCAAAACGCCACCAAACCACAGATAGAGAGGCACCGCCTGAATAGACGCCAGCTGCGGGTACTGGCGGGTCGACACCATCACCGCCAGCAGCGACAGCAGGCAGCTGACCGAAAAGGCGACGGCGGTCCCCAGCAGCGAGTTTCTGAGCAGCACGCCCAGTTGCGCGTTCATGCCGGCCTGCACGGCAATGGCCGCCCCCGCCATCAACGCCAGCAGCGACAGATAGCTCATGGCTAGATCACCCTGACCATGGTCTGATGATCGAGCCGCACCTTCTTGAGCCGGGCATTGGCATCATCCGGGTGTCGCCGACCGAGGGCACAGGCCACCGAGGTGGTCAGACCCAGTTCGGTCAGCCCCAGCACCCTGTCGAACCCGTCGGCTTCGATGCCGGTCATGGGGCAGCTGTCTATCCCCATCAGCGCCGCGCTGGTAAGCAAGGTCCCCAGGGCCAGATAGGCCTGCTGATGTGCCCACGCCAGCCGCTGTGCCGGCGTCTTGACCGCCAAGGCTGTATTCAGGTGATCGGACATCCGTTGCAAATCGGCCACCGGCACGTCGCGCACCCGAGCGAACTGCGCTACATACGATGCCACCGTCTGCTCGCCCACCTCGGTCTGGGCGGCAAGTACCACCAGATGCGAACATTGGGCAACTTTCTCCTGCCCCATCCCATAGGGCAACAACTGCCGGCGAACCTCGGCCGAAGCCACCACGATCAGCCGATAGGGCTGCAGGCCATAGGCAGACGCGCTCATGCGGGTCGCCGTCAACAGCTCCTCCAGCTGCTGCTCGTCAATTCGTTCCTCCGCAAAGCGCCTGACCGCATAGCGCCAATCCAGGGCCGTTAATATGCTCATCGCTGTCTCCTTATTCCTTGATCTTCATCGGCTCGTAATGGGAAACCGGCCCGGGTGATGGCCGGTTTCCCCGCTATATGAGAGTCAGGATAAGGTGCCGCGCGGGCGGCCTCATTTACATAGGTTGAGAGAACCGCACTTTTTTCGGATGCGGCTCAGCTGGGTGGGGGTAATGCCGAGGTGGGAGGCGATATGGTACTGGGGCAGCCGGTTGGCCAGGGACGGATATTCGCGCAGGAAACGCAGGTAGCGCTGGGTGGCGCCTTCCTGGACCAGCTCCACCTCGCGGGCATCCTTGGCCAACAGCCAGTTCTGCTCGAGGTAATGGATCTGGAACAGCTTGAGATCATCCCGCGCCAGCAGCAGCCGGCGGTATTTTTGAAAATGGATTTCGATGATGGCGGCGTCTTCCAGCGCCTCTATGGTGAACCGCGACGGCTCGTTTTTCAGCAGCGCCGTCATGGCGCCGGGGAAGCGGCCTTCGTCGAAGAAGTTCTTGTTGTATTCATTACCCTTGTCGTCGACGACATAGACCCGGAACAACCCCGCATGGACGAAGGCGAAGGAGTCGGGCAGCTCGCCCGCCCGGTAAAGCACCTCGTGCCGGGCCAGCTCCCGATACCGGCAGATGGCCCTAAAGGCCGCCCAGGTGTCGTCACCGAGGGGGTAATAGCCAGCCAGGGCCTGGCGCAGGGCAGCAAATGCCCGTGCTTTTCCTTCCATCAACCGCCCCTCGTACCGTGAATACCTCCAGCCCGCGAATCGCGGACACATCGGCATCGATTATACACAAGGCGCCGGTCGGGGCTAATTCGGGGGTGTCGTCCCCTGATGACAACCTGGCCGCGGGCTTCAGCCGCGATGAAAATCGGGCTATGACCCTCTGGGCCTTGTCGCCGGTATCCATGTTAATCATCGCTTTCGGCGTAAATATACCGGCTAGCCCTCCATGATGGGGGCAACGGCAGTTGGGCTACTGCTCCCCCATGGAAAAGTCGACATCGTCCATGGCGTCGGCGATGACCTCGAGGAAAGCCCGTACCGCCGACAGCAGTCCCCTTCGTGATGGAAAACCGCGTGGAAGATCCCGCCGCGCGGTTTCCAGTCGGGCAATACACTGACCAGGCTCCCCTCCAGCAAGTCCCGTCCGCCAATCATCAGCGGCATCTTCACCCCCCAACCCGCCCAGTGCCCGCCCTGCCGGGGCAAACCCGCCGTGGTCCACCACTTTAACGTAATAGTAGAGGTCGTTCAGATCTTGCATGGAGGGATCGTCCTATTTTTGAGACTCTGAGGATAGATTCCGGCGGCTACCCATACCAATCCCCCTCCCCTATCTTTACTAAACCCGCCAGGACGACTTGATGGCAGGGAATATGAAACCGGTGTCGCGCTCCTTTTCCGAAAAGGGTGGCCGCAGGAAACCAACAAGAACGCTCACCTATTGCTGCTCCGCGGTGAGCCCATTGACGAACCTGTGGTGGGACTGGAGCCCTTCGCCATAAACACGCAAGAGGAAAGACAGCAGACGATCACCGATTTCCAGAGCGGAAAGTTCGGTCGGCTGAGCCGTTAGCCTTCAGCATCAGACGCGACGGCAATTCCAGGCTAATCGAGCGGGTCACAACCAACCAAGAGACACAAGGAGATAGATCATGGCTTTTCAATATAAGCGATTGGATAAAGATAACGTCGCCCTGCTGATGGTCGACCATCAAGCAGGTTTGCTTTCATTGGTCCGGGACTTCTCGCCAGACGATTTCAAAAACAACGTGCTGGCGTTGGCAGACATCGCCAAGTTTTTCAACATTCCAACCATACTGACCACCAGCTTCGAAGATGGTCCGAATGGACCCATGGTCCCCGAGATCAAGGCCGCCTTCCCGAACGCGCCTTACTTCGCTCGTCCTGGCCAGATCAACGCCTGGGACAACGAAGATTTTGTGAAGGCCGTTAAGGAAACCGGCAAGAAGCAGTTGCTTATCGCCGGCGTTGTTACCGAAGTTTGCGTGGCTTTCCCGGCGCTATCCGCACTGGAAGAAGGTTTTGAGGTGTTCGTGGTGACCGACGCTTCCGGAACCTTCAACCCCGTCACCCGGGACGGTGCCTGGAGCCGGATGCAGGCTGCCGGTGCTCAGCTCGTCAACTGGTTTGCCGTTGCGGGTGAGCTGCACCGCGACTGGCGAAACGATATCGAGGGCTTCGGCGGTATTCTCGCCAGCCACCTGCCCCACTATTCGAACCTGATGCAGAGCTACGCCTCGCAGCAAAAATAACAAGAGACGGCCCCCCACAAGCTACCTTGTGGAGGGGCTGTTCCCGTACGGACGCTCCCTGTGCTCATCCCTCAATATATGTCGACGCATTGTCCCTTCGCCCTAACCCCAGGATGTAGGTCACCGATAAAACACCGCTAGCTGTCGCGGCAGCAGTCGGCATGCGATAAGCAGAGCCGCAGACGACGGCGAGTCTGCGTTTTGGCCCGAGTCTGGGGCACTATCAGGAACGGCGATTGACTCAGGATGGCAGGGTGCCAGATTCATCGAGCACGCCGCCTCGCTGTTCGCGGGCCGTCCGTGCCCTGGCACCAGCCGGAGCCCCGCGGGCTCCGGCTTAAGGCAGGGGATCAGTGTTTGGGGGCGGAGTTGGCAAAGGCGGCGATCACCTCGCTGCGCGATGAACCGTTCAGGTTTTTATCGAGATCCTTGTACAGCGCCTTACGCAGCCGATCATCCATGGCCTCGCGCAGCAAACCGAGAAACTGGGGCGGCGCCGCCAGGTAGAAACCGCGTATTTCGTTGGTGTCCAGTGCATGACGGACCCGGCCGATAATATCGCGCGCAAAGCGCTGATTCTCGGTATGACAGGGGTCGCTTTTCTCCGGAATTGTCTGTACATCGCTGACAAGCTCACTCGCCTTGAGACGCGCCTCAGGATGGACCAGGTCCATGACCTCCTCGCATACGTCTTCAACCCAGTCTTGGCGGTAGACAACGGCTTTGGCGGCATCGGCAACTACGATCCAGTCTGGCATACAGCACCTCTTTCTGGTTATCGGAACAAATCGGGATCTGTTGAGCTTACTAAGTATCGTCGATTCTTCACAAACTGCACGGCAGCCTTGAGGCTGGCCCTTTAGTCGCCGCGGGTGTTTGCAACGCGGCAAAGCCTTGCCGGATATACCTGGCCAGCTCCCGGGCAATCAGCGAGCCTCCCGAATCAGGCATTCGCAGGTTGATATAATAGGGGGGCAACGCAGGCAGTCCGACTTCGGGAGGAATCGTTATCAGGTTCTCGGGTACCAGGGTCGACAGGTAGGGCGACACCGCCAAATCTGCCTCTATGGTGGCCAGGATAGACTCCAGATTACCCACATCACAGGTCGTCAGCCAGTCGATCTCAGCCTTGCTCAAGGCATCGAGGGTCGCGGCCCTGAACGCACAGGCTTCAGAACCCAATGACACCGGCAGGGGGGTCTTGTGGCAGGCTTCGCCATTCTGTGCCCCCATCCAGACCAACTGGTCCCTGAGCAGCAGCGCATCTCCCGTACCCGCCCGGCCCTCGGTGGTCAGGGTCAGATCAATCTCGCCATTTTTCAACGCGGCCAACAAGGTTTCGGTCATGTCGCTGACCAGGGTGAGTCGAATTTTGGGGTGCTCCCGGCTGAAGCGACGCATGATGGGAGGCATCATCGGCCGAATGATATCAGCGGGAACACCCAGCCTGATCTCGCCGGTAAAGGCCGGTTTTCTCATCATCTGCCAGGTTTCATCGTTCAGGGAAATCAAACGATGAGCCCGTGCCAGCAAGCGCTCTCCTTCCGGTGTCAAACGGATCACCTTGTTGCTGCGCTCAAACAGTTGAGCCTCGAATAGGGCTTCCAGCCGCCGGATTTTCTGACTGACCGCCCCCTGGGTCAGGTTGAGGGCGTGGGCGGCCGAGGTCATACCGCCGGACTCGGCGACCGCCAAAAAGGTACGAACAAGGCTGATATCGATATCTCGCATCACGATCTTCCATTAGGACTTGTAATTGACGGCATAACAATTATTCGTTTTGATAATACATACGGGCGACGTATAACAGCAACAGCTGATATCAACACCACAAGGATGCCCGCCGATGCACACGGCCACACTTTACCTGTCTACGGTATTTATCTGGGGTTCGACCTTTTTCGCGATCAAATTTCAGCTGGGAGATGTACCGAGCGAGGTCTCGGTCGCCTACCGGTTTGCGCTGGCCGCGTTCATCCTGATGCTGTGGTGCCGGCTGAGGAAACTGCCGCTGCGATTCGGGTTAAAACAGCACCTGTGGATGCTGATCCAGGGGTTGACGCTGTTTGGCTTCAACTACATCCTGGTCTACTGGGCGGCCGCAGACCTCACCAGCGGCCTGATCGCCGTGATATTTTCCACCATTGTGCTGATGAATATTGCCAACGGCGCGCTTTTTTTTGGCAAACGCCCCACAACATCAGTACTGGCGGGGGCTCTGGTCGGGCTGGTTGGCATCTGTCTGGTGTTCCTGCCCGAACTGGCCCATCTGGATGTGGATAATGGTGCCCTGCAGGGAATGCTGCTGAGCTTGCTGGGTACCTTTATCGCCTCATTGGGCAATATGGTCTCGACCCGCAATCAAATGGCCAGCCTGCCCGTGGTGCAGACCAACGCCTATGGCATGGCATACGGCGCCGTTGCACTCGGCGGGCTCGCCCTGGCTCAGGGGGCCAACTTTACCTATGAGGCAAGCTGGAGCTATACCGGCTCCCTGATCTACCTGGCGCTGTTCGGATCGGTATTTGCCTTCGGCAGCTTCCTGACCCTGCTGGGTCGTATCGGTGCCGAGAAGGCCGCCTACACCATGGTGCTGTTTCCCATTGTCGCGCTGGGTATTTCCACCCTGTTCGAGGGCTATCAGTGGTCAGCCGAATCCCTCCTCGGTGTCGCCCTGGTGTTTTCCGGCAACCTGCTGATGCTGATGTCCCGCAAGCAACTGGCCCGGTTGCGTCAATGGCGCCACCCAGTCAGATCCAATGCAGCCTGATATCGATCCCAATAGGACAAAGAGATCTGCTGCAGCGACCATCACATTGAATGGCGCTGGAACGAGAATAGCAGACGGTGTTACCAGCTTGGTCATCCCCTTATTGATGGGCCTGTCGACAAGGGCATCTGTTTTAACTACGCGGCGCCAGCTCTGCCATAGGCACACCGAATGTCAGCTTGATAAACTCGGTGCTGTCGGGCACCCCCGCCAGGCGGCCATCCTCGGAGGGGAAGTTGGTATCGATGGCGACGCCCAGGGTGTGGTCATCGATGACCACGACGCACTCGATGGAGTCGAACGGCATGTTGAATCTCTTCTCTGCCAAACCGGGCAAGGGTCCACCGATATCCTCGGGGTCATGGATGTCCAGCAGATCGACCAGCAGGCGCTTCTTCAGGATGCCGTCTTGGTCGGTCTCGTTGAGATCGACAAGATACAGCCGCTTGACCTCGGCCTGGCTGCCGAACTTGCTGTCACGCTCGATCAGCACATAGGTATCCTTGCCGACATTGGTCATGTCACCAATCACGATGTCGTTGCCCGTGGCCGGGCCATCCTTGCGGTACTTGAAGTTGACGCCCGTATAGGCAGAAGCTTTGGGGTCGAACTGGAAAATCTCGAGCACCCGCTCGTCTCCCGGCACCGGCCTGAGCGCGTCCACCACCGGGGCGGCTTCCGGAACGGCATAGAGGAATTCCTTATGCTCGTCAAAGGCCAGGCTTTCAAAGCCGCGGCTGGCGCCCTGGGTGGCGGTGGCCGGCAGGGCAATGGCCTGGGGGTGATTCGGGCTCACCAGCAGCGGGTGGGGTACCGGCTCTTCCAGCAGGGTGCCATCGGGGCCGAAGTGCAGCAGGAAAGGGCCAAACTCCTCGCCCACCCAGTAGCTGCCATCATCCGCACGGGCAATGGACTCCACATCAAAGTCGTAACCGGTCAACAAGCGCTTTTCCCTAATCTCCGCGGCGACCGGAATGCCCGAATTCTTACCCATGCCCTCACCGTGACGGTAATTTTCCAGATCGGCCGTGATCAACAGATCCACTCCCTGACCATTGCCCAGGATGTTGTTGCGATCATTAAAGGGGGTAAAGCCTTCGTTCTTGATAAGCCCCGGTGTGGTTGTGCCGTCACCCCGCTCCCTGAACTCCGGCCTGACCTGATAGAAGCCAATCACGAAATCGCCCGAGTTGCCCTTGGCGCCGTAGCCGTTGTCCGGCAGGGCGGTGAAGGTGCCGTCATGGTTATTGAGCAGGCCCGACCATCCGGGCACGGGTTGGCTATTGATAAAGGGAGGAGTCACGCCAAACTTGCCGCTGATAAACTGGCCGGATGTGGGGCCCGCTTCTCGCGCGGACTGATCCAGCACCGCCCAGCCCGCCAGGCTGTGCGTAGCCGCCTCTGTGGCAACAACGGTGCCGCTCCAGCCGGTGAGGGCGAAAAATACCCCATGGGCAACCAGACGTTTTACTTTTGCTATGTTCATCGAAACCATGACCCTTTAACAGTGAGCAATTGGGTGGCCCTGGCGCGGGCCGACATAACGGCTGTTCTAACCCCATCAATCAGGCCAGCCCGTTGCAGGGCAAGCTAGCGCAACACTGTTACTGCTCCGTGTCTCATTGATGACAGTTTTTTACCGGCCTTATGGCCGGTGGCGTGCCGGGCCCGGTCACTAAATAACTGATGCAAATACCGCTACATCTCGAGACAGAAGTCAGGATTCGATAAGCAGACCCTCCGCGCCAGGGATGGCGCGGCGGAGCCCCCAGGGACGGGTTTATGGCGAGTCTGCGTTCGAGCCTGATTTCTGTAGCACAATTAGGAACAGTTATTTAGCTTGCTCGGACATACAAGGGCGCTGTTCTCCAAAACACCGACAACATCATCCTTTGGCATTTTGCATCCCTCTTTTTCACTTTTGCCATTGCCCTCCCCCGTACCAACAGCCAAAATAGACACATTTGAAAACCATGGTAACAGGCAATGGCAGCCAAAACGCCCGGGCGGTAGCTTGGCCAAATGGCATAACAGAGCCGAGCAATTGGCTATCCAGAAGGCTATGGATATTCAGGTTATTTAATACCCAACTGACAGCAGGCGAGAAATCTCCGCTCTTTTAAAACGCGATTAAAATCATGTACTTAGAGTGCTTAGATTACATATAATTAAGAGTGTAAATGTGCATTCGTATTATTAAACGTGTTGGAAAGTCAAAAAAATTTCGTAAACAGGTTAGAGATCTCAATGGAAATTAAAGATAATAAAATAAAGTTAAATGTTGATATCACTGAAGATGTTTGGGGAAAAGTAAAACAGCTAGTTCATAACAATGATGATGTGGGACTGTATATCTCTAATGCAAATATTGAACTAACTAATTGGGATATACCTAAAGCTATTAGTGGTATTCATATTGAAAAATGTGTGTTTAAAATGCGCACAGATTTGTCTGGCTTGGAACGTGGCCGTTATTTAATTATAAAATATTGCTCTAGAGGTGATTTTTTCAGTAGCCTTAACATAAAAAATGTAGATTGTAGATTTTTTGAATTTTGTGATGAAAAACCAAAGTATAAAAATATTGACGAAAGTTTATATGTTTCGCCCAACATAGAAAATAGTGTATTTCATCATTGCTTATATACGTCAATTGATGCTCCTGTATTTAAGAAAGTATATTTTATAGATAAATTCACTTATGCATCATTTAATCGGCGCAATGAAGAAAATATATGGTTTAATGATTGTGTTTTTGTTGATTTTTTAGAGGCTAAATTTTTCAACACAAATAGACTATCGATACATATTAATGATTGCAATGCTGTATCGAAAGATAAAGATTATAATCCATCGATTAATTTTTACTTTAATGACGTAAACATTAAAAGCCTAGCAATAAAAAACTCAAATTTAGAATATGTAAACTTCAATCTATTTCGAAAGGAAATAGAGATGATTGATATTTTAAAATCTAAAATTAATCGATTGGAATTATATACTGTAGACGATATAGATGCTCCCAAGAGAATTTATAGTATAAGCATAATAAATTCTTATATCGATGAATTACTTCTAAATAATCGATACATTGTTCATTCTTTGCGCTTTAATGACAGTACATTTAATAATCCGCCACAAATGTTTGGCGCTAACATGCCACACGGAAGTATTTTTCCTAGTAAAGAGAATTTTTTGAGTAGAAAAGGAGATGCTGACGCATCTTGCTATCGAACACTTAGATATTTTATGGAATCACAAAGAGACCGAGAACTGGAGGGTGTCTTTTTCACTTTAGAACAAGAAAGTTTATTAAATAAGTTTGAGGGCTTTAAAAAGCATTTAAGCCTTAATTACTTTTATTCTAAAATCTCAAATTATGGGACAAATTATAGAAGACCATTAGTAATTCTTTTTATCTTGGTATTATTATTTACTCTACTTTACTCTTGTTTATTATCTCCAAGAATATCACCACAACTTCCGATTGACTGGAAATTACTTGTAAATTCGTTTGTTTTTACACTAAAGCAAACACTTCAACCATTTTCTTCATTAAGGAGTGTTGCACCACTTTCTATTAAAAACCCCCAATTAAATGATTTATTTATAATCGTTGGTGTTTTAAATAGTCTTCTTTCAATAACATGTTTAACACTGTCTGGGCTGGCCATTCGCTGGAAATTTAAGAGAGGATAATGGAAGTGTTCTAATACAGAGCCAAACTTGCTAACAATACGATCCAATTGACCTCATACTATCACGATTTTTGGTTCCCCAAATTAGCGCAATAGCTTGACACTTGAACTTCGCGTTATGCATCAGAAAAACGGTTTACAGGTAAATAGAAGTTGTAATGAAAATACTGATATTGGGTGTCTTTGCGACAGTGATGATTGATTTTTAGGCTATTTTCACAAAAAAGCCCTAAAGTTACCGAAAAGCAATTGGGCAATGGTTGGTCGGTGAGTAGGTCATATCCAAAAAGGAAAGTTAACCCATAACCCAGTTAGTTCTTCTCCATAGATAAATTACGAAAATATAATGGGTTGGGCATTACATTGTCTTATCGGCGTTATTTGAGAAAATACCATCTGTCATTTGCAACTGGCTCATTATAAAAAAGCCCCGCTGCTCAGCGGGGCTTTTTATTTACTTACTCAACTCAGGGTCTGTAATAGTCCGCTTACTCGCCGTAGGCTTCGGTCGGCAGGCAGCTACAGAACAGGTTGCGGTCGCCGAACACATCGTCGATACGGTTGACGGTGGGCCAGAACTTGGAACGACGCACGTCGGCGGAGGGGAATACCGCCAGCTCGCGGCTGTAGGCACGGTTCCACTCGGCATCCATCACGTCATCCTGGGTATGCGGGGCATTGACCAGGGGGTTGTCTTCCAGGGTCCAGGTGCCGTTTTCCACCTGACGGATTTCTTCACGGATCTGCTTCATGGCGAAGATGAAACGGTCGATCTCGGCCTTGGACTCGGATTCGGTCGGTTCGATCATCAGGGTGCCGGCTACCGGGAAGCTCATGGTCGGCGCATGGAAACCGAAGTCATTCAGGCGCTTGGCCACGTCCATTTCGCTGATGCCACAGGCCTCTTTCAGCGGGCGCAGATCCACGATGCACTCGTGGGCCACCCGATCGTTACGGCCGGTGTAGAGCACGGAGTAGTCTTCGGCCAGGCTCTTCATCAGGTAGTTGGCATTGAGAATGGCCAGCTGGGTAGAGCGCTTCAGACCTTCGTCGCCCAGCAGGGCGATATACATCCAGCTGATCGGCAGTATGCTGGCCGAACCGAACGGGGCGGCAGACACGGCGCCGTTGTCACGGCTGTCCTTATCGGTTTTTACCACCGCATGACCGGCCACGAACGGCGCCAGGTGCGCCTTCACGCCGATGGGGCCCATGCCGGGGCCGCCGCCGCCGTGCGGGATGGCGAAGGTCTTGTGCAGGTTCAGGTGCGAGACATCGCCGCCGATAAAGCCGGGCGAGGTAATTCCCACCTGGGCGTTCATGTTGGCGCCGTCCATATACACCTGGCCGCCGTAGCTGTGGATCACCTCGCAGATTTCGCGGATGCTCTCTTCGTATACGCCGTGGGTAGACGGATAAGTGGCCATGATGCAAGACAGGTTCTCGCCCGCTTCCGCCGCCTTGGCCTTGAGATCGGCCATGTCGACGTTACCTTTCTTGTCGCAGGCCACCACGATCACCTTCATGTTGGCCATCTGGGCAGAGGCCGGGTTGGTGCCGTGGGCGGAGCTCGGGATCAGGCAGATGTCACGATGGCCTTCACCACGGGACTCGTGGTATTTCTTGATGGCCAGCAGGCCGGCGTACTCGCCCTGGGCGCCCGAGTTGGGCTGGATGCAAATGGCATCGTAACCGGTGACCTTCACCAGCCAGTCTTCCAGCTCGGCAATGATCTGCTGATAACCCTGGGTCTGATCCAACGGCGCAAAGGGGTGGATCTGGGCCAGCTCGGGCCAGCTCACCGGCACCATCTCGGCGGTGGCGTTGAGCTTCATGGTACAGGAGCCCAGGGAGATCATGCCGTAGTTGAGCGCCAGATCCTTCATTTCCAGCTTGTGGATATAACGCAGCATCTCGGTTTCGGAGTGATACTTGTTGAACACTTCGTGAGTCAGGATGGCGTTGTCGCGCTGCAGTTCGGCCGGGATCGAGCCGGTGCCGGCAGCGGCCTTGGTGTCCAGGGCCTCTACGTCCAGGCCGTGGCTTTCACCCAGGAAGATATCGAACAGCTCGGCCACGTCACCGCGGGTGGTGGTTTCCGACAAAGACACGCCCAAGGCACCGTCCAGATCGGTACGCAGGTTCACGCCTTTGGCCAGGGCACGCTTGATGATGGCGTCCTTGTCTGCAGTAACCACGGTCAGGGTGTCGAACCAGGTGTCGTGCTTGAGCTGCACACCCTTGGCCTTGAGGCCCAGCGCCAGGATATCGGTCAGCCGGTGTACGCGGTTGGCGATGCGCTTGAGGCCTTCCGGGCCATGGTAGACCGCGAAGAAGCTGGACATGTTGGCCAGCAGCACCTGAGCGGTACAGATGTTGGAGTTGGCCTTTTCGCGGCGGATATGCTGCTCGCGGGTCTGCATCGCCATGCGCAGCGCCGGCTTGCCACGGGTGTCTTTAGACACGCCGATGATCCGGCCCGGCAGGGAGCGCTTGTGGGCGTCGCGGGTGGCGAAGAAGGCGGCGTGCGGGCCACCGTAACCCATGGGTACGCCAAAGCGCTGGGCGTTGCCCAGTACCACGTCGGCGCCCAGGGCGCCCGGGGCTTTCAGCAGCACCAGGGAGAGGATGTCGGCAGCCACACAGGCGATGCCCTTCTGGCCCTGAACCTTCTCGATCAGGCCCTTGATGTCACGGATCTGGCCGGTGGTGGACGGGTACTGGAACAGGGCACCGAACACCTGGTGCTCAACCACGGCCTCGGCCGGGGCAACCACAATCTCGAAACCGTAGTGCACGGCGCGCTCCTTGACCACGTCGATGGTCTGGGGGTGCACGTCATCGCCGATAAAGAAGATATTGGCTTTCTTGTTCTTGCTGACCCGCTTGGCCAGGGACATGGCCTCGGCGGCGGCGGTGGCTTCGTCCAGCAGCGAGGCGCTGGCCAAGTCCAGGCCAGTCAGATCCTGAGTCAGTTGCTGGAAATTGAGCAGTGCTTCCAGGCGACCCTGGGCAATCTCCGGCTGATAAGGCGTATAGGCGGTATACCAGCCCGGATTTTCCAGCACGTTGCGCTGAATAACCAGGGGCACATGGGTATTGTGATAGCCCATGCCGATATAGCTCTTGTTGACCTTATTTTGCTGGGCCAGGGATTTCAGGTAGGCCAGGGCCTCAACTTCGGTGCGGCTGGCACCGATGCCCAGCGGCTGGTCGTTGAGGATGTTGGCGGGCACGGTCTGGTGGATCAGGTCATCCAGCGACTCGGCGCCGACCACGGCCAGCATCTCGGCCACGTCCTGGTCGGTCGGGCCGATATGGCGACCGATAAAGGCATTATTCTGCTCAAGTTCAAACAAAGACTGGGTCATATTCTTAACTTCCTTAACAGGCCAGCAGCCTGGAGCCATACAGACTACCGGCCCTGGGGGATTCATTTACCGGCAAGGTCTGACATTGGATTATTGCACGTCGGTCAAGGGGCCTGCTTCGCCCACATGCCGTGGCCGAAGCGGTCCCCTTACCGTCCATCCGGCAACGGATGCTGCCCGGATGAATCAACATCAACAAAGCCCCCTGTTCGGGGGCTTGTGCTTATTCTTCGTCGATGCTGTTTTCGTAGCCTTCGGCATTCAGCAGCTCGTCCAGCTCGGACGCGTCGGCCAGCTTGATGCGGAACAACCAGCCGTCACCGAACGGATCTGAGTTGACCAGCTCGGGGCTGTCTTCCAGCGCGTCGTTCACGGCAAGGATTTCGCCGCTCACCGGGGAGTAGATATCGGAAGCAGCCTTAACGGACTCGGCCACGGCGCAATCTTCGCCGGCATCAACGGTACGGCCCACTTCAGGCAGCTCAACGAACACCATGTCACCCAACAGGTCCTGAGCATGCTCGGTAATACCGATCACCGCTTCGCCGTTCTCTTCAACCCGCACCCACTCGTGAGACTGGGCATATTTCAATTCGCTGGGGATATTGCTCATTTCGTTGTTCCTCTTAATTCTTAAACTGGTTCTTAAAATTCGGCGACTGCTTTACCGAACCGGACAAATGAGGGCTTGACCACAGAAACCGGCAGCCATTTTTTACGCAATTCGACTTCCGCATTGGCACCTATACCGCGGGGAACCCGCGCCAGGGCAATGCTGTGTCCCAGTGTAGGCGAGAAGGTGCCGGAAGTAATAACACCAAGTTGCTCATTACCCTGTTCATCGGTAAAACGCACCTGGGTGCCGGCGCGCAGCACGCCTTTTTCTTTCATTACCAGGCCAACCAGTTTGGGCTGACTGCCTTCGGCTTTCTGGGCTTCGAGCACGCTGCGACCGATAAAGTCACGCTCGGCCGGCTCCCAGGCGATAGTCCAGGCCATGTTGGCGGCCAGCGGGGACACGGTTTCGTCCATGTCCTGGCCATAGAGGTTCATACCCGCTTCCAGGCGCAGGGTATCCCGGGCACCCAGGCCACAGGGACGCACGCCCGCGGCCAGCAGGGCATTCCACAGCTCGGCGGCGGCGCTGGCAGGAACCACAATCTCGTAGCCGTCTTCACCGGTGTAACCGGTAGAGGCGATAAACAGCTCGCCCGACTGCACGCCGAAGAAGGGTTTCATCCCCTCGACCGCGGCATTCTGCTCAGCGGTGAATACTTGGGCGGCCTTGGCCTTGGCGTTGGGGCCCTGTACCGCGATCATCGCCAGCTCGGGACGCTCGGTGAGGGTGACATCAAAGCCCTGCGCCTGCTTGTTCATCCAGGCCAGATCCTTGTCACGGGTAGCGGAGTTGACGATCATGCGATAGTTGTCGTCAGAGAAGAAATAGGTGATCAGATCATCGATGACGCCGCCCTGCTCGTTGAGCATGCCGCTATAGATGGCCTTGCCGGGCTGGGTCAGGCGAGCCACGTCGTTGGCGAGCAGTCGTTGCAGGAAGGCCTTGGCCTGGCCGCCCTTGACGTCGACGATGGTCATGTGGGAGACGTCGAACATGCCGGCATCCTGACGGACGGCATGGTGTTCCTCAAGCTGGGAACCATAGTTGATGGGCATATCCCAACCGTGAAAATCCACCATCTTGGCACCGGCTTCCAGGTGCTGGGGATGCAAAACTGTTTGCTGAGTCATGGCTCTATCCTTTTCTTCAGGCCTGGCCTGTAAGCGATAATCCGATATTGCCCCTTGATTATACTCAAGCGGGCCGCCGATAGAACCGGAACGCACTCAAAAAAAACTAATCATTAGCCGAAGGTTAAAATAATGTGACCAATAAAACAACAGAGTCTTAAACCACAAAATAAAGAATATGAAGATTAAAAATCCAAATAGACCTATAAGTCCAGCTATAGAGCAAAACAAATTATATAAAAATGGACAAAACGCAGATTAGTTCACGGATGCACAGCCTGGAAAAGGCCAAGATAAACTAATCAAAAAACATCATCGGATTAGTTTTTTTCAGGCTGACACAGCCCGGGTAGCTGTCCGCTTGTACCCAGGGCATGCTCGGCAAAGACACGTTTAACCTGCGGCAAACTGTTGGTGATGCCCAGGCCCAGGCCGCGGATCACCGGCGCCAGGGGCAGGCGCACTCCGAACAGCCGCTTTAACGCTTCCATGGCCGCCAGCAGGGTCGCGGCCTCTGCCTTACGCCAACGTTCAAAGCGTTTCAGCTGATCATACTGGCCGATATCCCCCCCTTTCGCCTGGGTCTTGCCCAGGGTTTCCGCCAGGGCGGCCGCATCCAGCAGGCCCAGGTTCACTCCCTGTCCCGCCAGGGGATGCACGGTATGGGCCGCATCGCCGACCAGCGCCCAGCGGGGACCACAAAATTGCTTGCTGTAGCGGGCCCGCAGCGGGATGCTCTGCCGCGGCCCCAGTACCCGGCACAAGCCCATACGCAGATCAAAGGCGTGAGACAGCGCCTTGTTGAAGGCGGCGTCATCCATCCGGGTGAGCTCCTCGGCCCGCTCCGGCGGACAGGACCAAACGATGGAACATTGGTGGGCATCGGCCAGCGGCAGGAAGGCCAGGATTTCCTGACCTCGGAAGATTTGTCGGGCGGTCTGATCATGGGGCTCGGCGGTGTTGATGGTGGCCACCAGGGCGGCATGATCATAATCCCACTCCACCAGCCCGGGGTTCAGCTGTTCACGCACCGATGAGCGGGCGCCGTCGGCCCCCACCAGCAGGCGTCCGGTAATGGGAGTACCGTCTTCCAGCAGCACAAATACCCCCTGCTCGCCCGCCGCCATCTTGCTGGCCCGGGCAGGCATGTGCAGCCGGATGTGGCCGCTGGCCCGGGCTGCCGCCAGCAGAGACTGTTGCAGCAGGTTGTTTTCAACGATATGGCCCAGCCTGGGTTGCTGTACCTCCTGGGCGGAGAAATGAATGCGTCCGAAACTGTCCGCTTCCCAGACTTCCATTTCGCTGTAAGGGCCGAGCCGTTCACCCTGCCCGGGCCAGGCGCCCAGCCGCTCAAGCAGGGTCTGGGAAGCCAGGTTAATGGCGCTGACCCGATTGTCGGGGATCTCGGGCACATGGCCATCCGGCATCTGACCTTCAATCACCGCCGCCGTCAGCCCGGTGTCCTTCAGGGCCAGGGCCAGGGTCAACCCCACCAGCCCGCCGCCGATAATAATCACATCTACTGCTTGCATGAATTACCTCTTGCCCATGGCGCGCCACGCCAGCTTGTCTTTCCAGGAGCGGATGCCGGCCATGGCCATCAGCCCCAGGTTACGACCGGCCACCAGCGGCCAGTGATTGTTGGAGAACATCAGTGCCAGCCCCGTGGTCAGTCGGGTGGTCGTGGCTTGATCCGCCTGTCGCTTGGCACCATAGCCGCTGAGCACCGGATAGCTGCCGATATCCTGCCCCTGTGCCAGGGCGCATTGAATACTGTCGACCAGATCCGCTACATCCCGCAGGCCAAGGTTGAAACCCTGGCCGGCGATGGGGTGCAACAGGTGGGCCGCATTGCCCACCAGAACACACCTGTGATGCCAGGGCTTAAGCAACTGGTCCAACGCCAGGGGATAGAGGTGCCGTTGCCCAACCCGCTTGAGACGCCCCAGCCGGTAACCAAAGAGCTGCTGCAACCGGTCCAGGAAGGCGTCATCCGGCAGTTGCATGATGGCTGCGGCATGCTCCGGGTGGGCACACCACACCAGGGAGCTACGCCCGCCGGACATGGGCAGCAGCGCCACCGGCCCCTGCTCGGTAAAGCGTTCAAAGGCGCGGCCTTCCGGCATGACGCCGGTTTCAATATTGGCAATAACCGCACTCTGGCCGTAATCCAGCCGCTCACTTTGCAACCCCAGTCGCCGTCGGACGGGCGACTGAACCCCGTCGGCCGCCACCAGCAGCTCGCCAGACAGCGAACGGCCATCGCTCAATACCAGCCTGACCTGCTGTGGCTGCTGTTCCAGCTGGTCGATCTGGGCGGGGCAATAGAGATGAATATTGGCCATGTCGCTCATGGCCTGATAAAGCACGGCTCCGACCGGCTGCAGCTCAACCACATAGCCCAGCGCCGGCAACCGGTATTCTGCGGCCTGCATCTGTAGCTGACCGAAATGGCCCCGATCCGAGACATGGATATGGGTAATGGGAGTGGCAAGCTCCGCTAGCCGGGACCAGAGTCCCAGGCTTTCGAGCAGTTCCCGGCTATGCCAGGCCAGGGCGATACTCCGGGCATCAAAGCCCGGGTGCGCCGCCAAATCGGGGGGAGCCGCTTCTATCACGGCGATTTGCAACGGCCGGCCATCAAGCCGGTGGAGCCTGGCCAGGCTTAAGGCCAGCACGGCACCGGCCATGCCGGCACCATTGATAACCACATCATATTGAGACATAGGCAAGCGGAATACCGGGATCTAACTTAGTGCAGGGTCGGGCGCTTGGGAACCGGCTGGCCCTTGCCGAACTCTTCGAAGGCCAGGGTGACCCCCAGTTTGAGATGCTCGTACAAAACCACGAAGGCAGCTTCGTTTTCTTCGTCTTCCTGATCGAACTCGGAAGACAGCTGGGTGATCCCGCTGATGTCCTGGATCATTTCCCGCAGTTCGGCGGATGCCTTGTTCAGCTCCTGCTGCACCACACCGAAACCGGCCAGGAAGGCGCCCGCCCATTCAATCAGGGCATCGATACGCTCATCCAGGGGGGTGTCGTCCTGGGGCAGTAACAGCTCAAACTGGCCCTGGCTCAGCAGATCATCATAGATACGGTAAAACAGCATGTTGACCGCTTTTTTCAGTTCCGCCGGCAGGCCGAAGTCGTCGTTGAGCAGGGCATTGAAGTGTTGCTGCCAGCGCACATCGTCCTTGGCCATGCCACCGCTGATCAAACCGCAGAGGACGCCGTGCACCTCGGCGGGGGTGATGACCATGTTGTGCTGCTCCAGCAACTCGGAGAATGCATCGTAATCAAGTCGGGCCTTGTCGTTCATTATTTACTCGAATATGCAGAATACTGTCCAGAATATCGCTGATCCTAGCACCGCAACCCCCGCCAAACCAGTACAACCCCTTGAAACTTCTAATAGGCCCCTATATAGTCGCCAGAACTTTTTCGCCCCATCGTGCACGCCACCTGAGGAACACATGACCAGAGCGGCAATCGACATCGTTATTCTCGGGCGCCCCTACAAGGTAGCCTGTCCTCCAGGACAAGAAGCGGCATTACAGCGGGCGGCAGATATGCTCAACGAGCGCATCAATACCATGAAAAAAGGCGGCAAGTCTTCCGCCAACGAGCAGATGGCGATTATGGTGGCGCTGAACGTTTGCCACGAGCTGGAGCTTGAAAAGGACAAGAATCATCAATATGCTGATGCCATGGATAAGCGCATCAAGATGCTGCAGCAGACCATAGAATCAGCCTTGGCCAGCGCCAACTGAATTTGCCGGAATTTTTGATGTTAACGCTACACCCCGGGCACCATTTTAGTTAGACTGCCCGGGTAGAAAATTTAAAACCGTTTTTGCTTTCCCTGGGGTGTTCGTCAGTAAGGTGGCGTCCCTGAGCCGATATCAACAGCACAGGAAAGCCGCGTTATTAACTATTGAGCATGCTCGGCCCGACCGAGACGCCTGCGGTTGATACCGGATTTCCGCCTTGAACCAACGGGTTCAAGGACTAACACCTGCAACGGCATCCTGGGGACCCCTACTCATCTATTTATCCTGTCAAATACCCCTGTTATCGCTACCGCAAGGCGGTACAATTGTGCCAAACAATGACTCAGGAATCAGGATGCCTCAATCTCAGCCCAATAATCCCCTGCATGGCATTACCCTCGAAGCCCTGCTCACCGAGCTGGTACAGCGTTATGGCTGGCCAGAGCTGGCGCGCCGGGTCAATATCAATTGCTTCAAGTCAGATCCCAGCATCAAGTCCAGCCTGAAATTTCTGCGCCGCACCCCCTGGGCCCGCAAAGAGGTGGAAGAGCTCTACCTGCGGCTCAAGAACAGCCCCTGGAACCGCTGACCCTATCCTGACCCAATTTACGAGAGCCCGACGGATGACCGACAGACTTACACTTCGCCGACATATTCGCCACTGCCGTAATCAGCTGTCCGCGCAGCAACAAACCGACGCCGCCCGGGCCGTGATCGACCATGTCAGCCGGGCCGATCACCTCGGTTCGGCCCGCACCGTGGCCCTGTACCTGTCCAACGACGGCGAGCTGGATCCTCACCCGCTGATCGAATGGTACTGGTCCCGGGGGGCCCGGGTATATCTGCCGGTGCTGCATCCCTTCAGCCCGGGCCATTTGCTGTTTCTGCATTACACCCCGGACACCTCCCTGCAGGCCAACCGCTTCGGCATTCCCGAACCCAGGCTCGACTCACGGCTGATCCTGCCCAAGTCTGAGCTGGAGCTGATCTTCACCCCCCTGGTGGCGTTCGATGCCAAAGGCAACCGTATGGGCATGGGCGGCGGTTTCTACGACAGAACCCTGGCCGGCTGGCATAACGAACCAGGACCTCGCCCGGTGGGGCTGGCCCATAACTGCCAGCAGGTAGACAGCATCCCGGTAGACAGCTGGGATGTCCCCCTACCCGAGCTGATCACGCCGGAGCAACACTGGCGCTGGTAGCCGTTTCCTGAAAAGCTGATCACCTCTCCCGTGGGAGGCGCGACCCCGCGGCGATATGGCCGCCAGGCCATCTGGCATCCTCACCTGCCATCAAGCTCACAACAGCGCGGTCGCCGCCCCCGGCAACCCCAAAGGCGCAGGCAAAAGCCGCATGCAAGGTGACAGGCCTTTGTTATAATGCCGGCAATTTTGCAGGAGACAGTCATGACACAAGACGAAATGAAAAAAGCGGCCGGCTGGGCCGCGCTGGATTACGTGACCCCGAATACCATTGTCGGTGTCGGTACCGGCTCAACCGTGAACCACTTTATCGATGCCCTGGGCACCATCAAGGATCAGATCAAAGGGGCGGTATCCAGCTCCGAGGCCTCCACCGCTCGCCTGCAGGCGCTGGAGATTCCGGTATTCGATCTCAATGATATCGATGCACTGGCGGTGTATGTGGATGGTGCCGACGAGATTGACGGCAACATGGCAATGATCAAGGGGGGCGGCGCAGCCCTGACCCGGGAAAAAATCGTCGCGGCGGTGGCCGAGCGGTTTGTATGTATCGTCGACGGCTCGAAAACCGTGAGCGTGCTGGGCGCCTTCCCGTTACCGGTCGAGGTGATCCCCATGGCACGGGCCTATGTCGCCCGGGAGCTGGCCAAACTGGGCGGCCGCCCCGTCTACCGGGAAGGCGTGGTCACCGACAACGGTAACCATATCCTGGATGTACACGGCCTCGAGATAACCGAGCCCAAAGCGCTGGAAACCCGCATCAATGCCATCGTCGGCGTGGTCACCAGCGGCCTGTTCGCCCACCGCGGCGCCGATGTGCTGCTGATTGGCTCGCCTAGCGGCGTGGTCCGCCAGGGCGTTTAAGCTTAACCATGCTGACCGGCCGGGACCTGTCCCGGCTTTTTTGTGGCTGTTTCAGGTCAGCAGGGCCACCGCCTTGATCAACGCATAGACCTGCTTCCCCTCCGTCAACGAAAGCTGTTGCGCCGAATAGGCAGAAATTTCCGCCAGCAGCGGCTGACCGTCGCCGAGCGTGCCCGCCACCAGTACCCTGCCCTCCCGAGCCGGGTACACCCGGGTCAGGGTCATGGCCAACTGGTTTAGAATGGAGACATCGGGCAGAGGATGCAGCGACAGGCTCACATCCGAGGCCAGGATCCGCAGTCGGGCCCGGGTAACGGGCGAGCGTACGGGCTTTATCAGCCACAGACAGAGACCATTGAAGGTAAAGGGGGTCCGGCCATCGGCCAGGCTTTCACCCACCTGCCCCTCGACAATACTGACCGCCCCCTCCTCCATAAACAGCGGGGAGTCCGGCCGGGACAGGGCCTGCTTCAGGCTGTCGATACGGCGAATATGGCCGTCCTCCATAAAGACAACCCGATCGGCCAGCCGCTCCACCTCCTCCGGCGCATGGGTCACATAGAAGATGGGTACCCGGGCGCGGGCCGCGAGCCCTTCGAGCAGCGGCAGTATCTCCCGCTTGGCCTGGCGATCCAGGGCGGAAAGCGGCTCATCCAGCAGCAGCAACCTCGGGCTGGTCAATAACGCCCGGCCGATGGCCACCCGCTGTCGCTGGCCACCGGACAATTCGGTCGCCCTGTGTTTCAGCAAGGGAGCCAGCCCCAACCAGTCGATCACCTCCGCCTGGGACACCTTGCGGGCGGCGGGTGGCAGCCGTTTCCAGCCGTATTCCAGATTGCCCCGGACCGACAGATGTGTGAACAGGCTGGCCTCCTGGAAGACATACCCAAGCTCCCTTTGGTAAGTCGGCATAAAGTAGTTGCCATCCTGCCAGCACTGCTCTCCCAGGTGGAGTCGGCCCCGGCACCGTTCCAGCCCGGCCATGGCCCGCAACAGCGTGGTTTTGCCGCACCCGGAAGGCCCAAACAGGGCCGTCACCCCCTCGAGCGGCAGTGCCATGTCGACGTCCAGCGTGAAATTGCGACGCTGCAGATGAAAAGCGGCCCGTATGTTCATGGATGTACCACCGAGAAACGCCGATTCAGTACGTAGACCAGCATCAAAATGCTGAAGGACAGCGCCAGCAACATGCCCGACAGCAGGTGGGCCTCGGCATATTGCAGGGTTTCCACATGGTCATAGATGGCAATCGAGATGACCTGGGTCAGCCCGGGAATATTGCCCCCGATCATCAGCACCACGCCGAACTCCCCCAGGGTATGGGCAAAGCCCAGCACGATGGCGGTCAGGAAACCATTGCGGGCGAGCGGCACGACCACGGTAAAGAAACAGTCCAGCCTGGAGGCGCGCAGGGTAGCCGCGACCTCCAGCGGCCGCTGCCCGATGGCGCTAAAGGCCCCCTGCAGCGGCTGCACCACAAACGGCAGTGAATAGCATGCCGAGCCGATCACCAGGCCGGTAAAGGTAAAGGCCAGGGAACCGCCCCCCAGGGTACGGGACAGGGCACCCAGCGGACCATCCGGCCCCAGTGCCAGCAGCAGGTAGAAACCCAGAACGGTCGGCGGCAGCACCAGGGGCAAGGCCACCATGGCCTCGATCACAGTCTTGAAACGGCAGCGACTCTGGCTCAGCCACCACGCCAGCGGAGTGCCCAGCACCAGCAACACCAGTACCGTCACGCCGGCCAGCCGCAGGGTCAGCCACAGCGCCGCCATGTCCTGGGGAGAAACCGCCATGCGTCCCCCTTACTCGTGCCGGGAAAGCAAGGCACGCTCACCGGCCACGCCATAGCCGTAGGATTCAATCACGGCGATGGCATCCGGGCTGCGCACATACTCGAGCAGGGCTCGGGCCGCTGCGGTATCCTGCAAGAGTACCGCCTGCTGGACGATGGGCGAATAGAAGTCATCGGGCACCTGCCAATAGGAGCCGTCACTGAACTCCCCATCCCGGTATACCTGGGCCTTGGCCACAAAGCCGAGCTGGGCATTGCGGCTGTAGACATACTGATAGGCCTGGCCGATATTCTCGCCGCGCACCATCCGGCCCTGCAGCCCGTCCCACAGCCCGAGTTTTTCCAGCACCTCCCGGGCCGCCCGCCCATAGGGAGCGGTCGCCGGGTTGGCGATGGACAGGAAGCGAAACGGCTGTTCTTTCAGCACCGACTGGGTGTCGTCGATATAGCCGTTATCCGGGCTCCACAGCACCAGTTTGCCCAGGGCATAGGTAAAACGGCTGCCGGGCACGGCGATGCCCTCCTGCTCCAGCAGCTGGGGGCGCTGTTCATCGGCGGCGAAGAACAGCGCAAAAGGCGCTTCATTCTTGATTTGCGCATACAGCTTGCCGGTCGCCCCCGAAGACAGGAGCACCCTGTGACCGCTTTGCTGCTCGAAGTCGGTGGCCAGTTGCTTCATCACCTCGATAAAGTTGGTCGCTACCGCCACCCTGAGTTCATCCGCCGCCAACGGTGTGGTGCAACCCAACAGACAGCCCAGCAGAAATAATTTCTTCATATGAATACTCGTCCTTAAGGCTTATATATTTAATTACATAACGATAACGACAGCGACTGCCCCTCAGTCATCCTGATACCCTACCGTTATATACAAAAGAACACAACGGTTGATGGCGGCCTCCTTATTTGTACTGGCCGCCCACTCACGCCACAATAGGCGCTGTTTCTTAGAGGACCTTCCGATGGATCTGGACATACTGCTCAGCCTCAACCGCCGGGACACCTTGTTCATCAACCCCAAGCGTATCCGCCTGCTTCGACATATCCATGAACAGGGGTCGATAAGCCAGGGCGCCCGGGGAGCGGGTATCAGCTATAAATCCGCCTGGGATGCGATAAAAGCCATGAACGAGCTGGCCGAGCAAGCTGTGGTGAGCAGCGAAACCGGCGGCAAGGGCGGCGGCGGCGCCGTGCTAACCCCCTACGGCCTGCGCCTGCTCAAGATATATGATTTGCTTGGGCAGATTGAACGCATGGCGGTTACCGCCCTGCAAGATGATGATGCCTCCCTCGACAGCCTGCTGGCGGTGGTGGCCCGTTTTTCGCTGCAGACCAGTGCCCGCAACCAGTTTTTTACCCGGGTAGTCAGCCTGGACCCCATCGATATCAGTCGCAAGGTCACCCTGAGCATGACCGGGAATATTCCCCTCTATGCGGACATTACCGAGTCCAGTTGCCGCCGGCTGAAACTGGCGCCGGGCAAGGAAGTGCTGGCCTTGATCAAGGCGCCCTGGATAGGGCTCGGAGAGCGACCTATTGCGCCCACCGCCGGGGACAATCAGCTGGCGGGGACCATCACCGACATCATCCCGGGCGAGGAGTTTGACGAATACCTGTTGCGCCTGGAGCAGGGAGAAAGCCTCTGTGCCCTGCTGACCAAGGAGACCAGCGCCGGGCTGCACCTCAAGCGAGGCGATCGGGCCTGGGCCCGATTCGCCCCTTCCCAGGTGATACTGGCTACCCTGAACTGAGAAACAGCGGTCAGCTGTCAGTCATCAGACAGAACAACCAACGGATCTCGTTGGTTGTTCTGCAAAGATCGGACGAAGGCCTGCGCCTGATAACGGCCGTCAACCAAAGTCCGCTAATACTCGGGGGGCTGCGGCCTGTTTCTCAAGGCTGTTTGCCTGCTTTAATCCAGCATGCCCCGGATCACATAGTGCAATATACCGCCGTGCCGGTAATAGGTCAGCTCGTTGCCGGTGTCGATGCGACAGCGGGCCTGGATGGACTGTTTTTGACCATCGCCCCCGGTGATCTGTACCGCCAGCAGCTTGCCCGGCTCAAGCTCGTCCAGGCCGCTAACGCTGATCAGCTCGTCCCCCCTCAGCCCCAGGCTGCCGGCATTGTCGCCGTTGGTAAACTCCAGCGGTACCACACCCATGCCGATCAGGTTAGATCTGTGAATCCGTTCGAAGGACTCGGCCAGCACGGCACGCACCCCCAGCAGCCGGGTACCCTTCGCTGCCCAGTCGCGGCTGGATCCGGTGCCATATTCCTTGCCGGCCACCACCACCAGGGGTACCCCTTCCTGCTCATAGCGCATGGCAGCGTCATAGATGGACAGCTGCTCACCGGAGGGAAAATGGCGGGTCTCCCCTCCCTCCACGCCATCCAGCATCAAGTTACGGATGCGGATATTGGCGAAGGTACCGCGCATCATCACCTCATGGTTGCCACGACGGGACCCGTAGGAATTGAAATCCCTGACCGCCACCCCCAATGACTGCAGATAACTGCCGGCCGGGCTGTTGGCATTGATATTGCCGGCCGGGGAAATATGATCGGTGGTAACCGAATCCCCCAGCAAGGCCAGCAGGCGGGCATCCTCGATGTCCGCTATCGCCTCGGGCTGTTTGCCCATCTTGCTGAAAAAAGGCGGATGCCGGATGTAGCTGGAGTCCGGCTGCCAGTCATAGGTGCTGGACGAGGGCACCCTGATACCCCGCCAGCGATCGTCGCCGTCGAAGATGGCGGCATATTCCTTGCTGAACATCTCGCTTTGTACCTGGGCCACCGCCCGGTTGATCTCGGCCTGGCCCGGCCAGATATCCTTCAGGTAGACAGGCTTGCCCTGCTTGTCCATGCCCAGGGGATCCCGGGTCAGGTCCACACGCATGTTACCCGCCAGGGCATAAGCCACCACCAATGGCGGTGACGCCAACCAGTTGGTTTGTACCAGTGGGTGGATGCGTCCCTCGAAATTGCGGTTGCCCGACAACACGGCGGCGACCCTCACCTGCTCTTCATTGATGGCCGCCTCTATCGGTGCGGGCAGCGGCCCCGAGTTGCCGATACAGGTGGTGCAACCATAACCGACCAGGTAGAACCCCAATTGCTCCAGGTAGGGCATGAAGCCGGCCTTGGTCAAATAATCGGTGACCACCTTGGAACCGGGTGCCAGCGAACTCTTGACCCAAGGCGCCCGGGTCAGTCCTTTTTCCACCGCCGCCTTGGCCAGCAGGCCCGCAGCCATCAACACACTGGGATTGGAGGTATTGGTGCAGGAGGTAATGGCGGCGATCACCACAGCCCCCTCCTCCAGATGATGATGCTCGCCATCCAGCTCGAAACGCACTCCCTTGACCGCATCCTCAGCACCGACAGCGGTCTGGCATCCCTCCTCGTCAAGGTGCTCTTCCTGCAGCTGATCCGGCTGCTTGCCGTCCTGGCTTATGGCCAGCTCGAAGGCGGCGGGCACCCCATCCAGGGCTACCTTGTCCTGAGGCCGCTTGGGCCCCGCCAGACAGGCGACCACCTCATCCATATCGAGCTCGAGGGTGTCGGTAAAGACCGGCTCATCGCCTGGATTACGCCACAGTCCCTGGGTCTTGGCATAGGCTTCCACCAGCGCCAGCTGTTGCGGATCGCGGCCGGTGAGCGCCATATAGCGCAGGGTTTCCTCATCTATCGGGAAAAAACCACAAGTGGCGCCATATTCCGGAGCCATATTGGCGATGGTGGCCCGATCCGCCAGCGGCAGATCGGCCAGGGCGTCACCGTAGAATTCCACGAACTTACCCACCACCCCTTGCTCACGCAGCATCTGCACCACTGTCAATACCAGATCGGTGGCGGTAATCCCTTCCCGCAGCTTGCCGGTCAGTTTAAAGCCCACCACCTCGGGGATCAGCATGGACACCGGCTGGCCGAGCATGGCCGCCTCCGCCTCTATGCCGCCGACCCCCCAGCCGAGTACGCCCAGGGCGTTGATCATAGTGGTGTGGGAGTCGGTGCCCACCAGGGTATCGGGACAGGCGATGGTGACGCCATCCTGCTGCTGCCGCCAGACGGCCTGACCCAGGTATTCCAGGTTAACCTGGTGGCAGATACCGGTGCCCGGCGGCACCACCCGGAAATTGGCAAAGGTTTGCTGGCCCCAGCGCAGGAAGGCGTATCGCTCCTGGTTCCGGGCCATCTCCATATCCACATTGGTGGCAAAGGCCGCTTTACTGGCAAAGGCGTCTACCATCACCGAGTGGTCGATAACCAGATCCACCGCCGACAAGGGGTTGACCCGCTCCACCTCTCCCCCCAAGCGCTTGACCGCCTCACGCATGGCGGCCAAGTCCACTACCGCCGGCACACCGGTAAAGTCCTGCATCAGCACCCGTACCGGACGGAAGGCAATTTCCCGATCTGTCCGTCCGGCCTTCAGCCAGTCACTCATGGCCTGGATATCAGCCATCACCACGCTGTCGTTATCCAGGTTGCGCAGCAGATTTTCGGTCAATACCTTGAGGGATTTGGGCAGCCGGCTCAGCGCCTGCTGGTCGGGTAATTGTTGCAGGCTGAAATAGCGATACTGCTGGTCGCCGACGATAAGGGTATCAGTGAAGGTGCTCTTGGCTGGGGAAGACATGGGATTCCTCCTGATCGTGGATCATTGAGCTTACAGGCAAGCCAGCGGCTCGTTGCAAGCCCCGAGATCAATTATTTAGGCATAGATATGCACACAAAGAAAGCTATCGGCTAAACATTATCCATATGGTTAACGGCCTTTCCGGAATACTGATAAGAATAACGCCGACCATGACCTGACGAATGATGGCCTTGCACTACGCTTAGGAATAACGGATTAATTTTTTTAGCTTCACGGCGGGTTTTTCTCGTTGGTGAAACGACGCTATTTCCAGTAGATAGTGTGCCTTTTCACAGATATAGCCTGCACAGGCCGATAATTCAGAGAGCCGAACCAAGACCATGAAAATTGCCATTCTCTCCCGCAACGCATCCCTCTATTCCACCCGCCGCCTGAAAGAAGCTGCCGAACAGCGCGGTCATGAGGTCAAGATACTGGATGTACTGAAATGCTACATGAACATCAACGCCGACAGGCCGTCTATCCACTACCAGGGTCAGGAACTGGAGCAGTTCGATGCGGTCATTCCCCGTATCGGCGCCTCCGTCACCTTTTACGGCTGCTCGGTGCTACGCCAGCTGGAAATGATGGGCTGTTACACCTTCAACCCCTCCGCCGCCATCACCCGGGCCCGGGATAAACTACGCTCCCTGCAGCTGCTGTCCGGCAAGGGGGTGGGCATGCCGATCACCGGTTTTGCCTGTAAGCCAGGTGATGTACCGGATCTGATCGATATGGTGGGGGGAGCCCCGCTGGTGATTAAATTGCTGGAAGGCACCCAGGGCATCGGCGTGGTGCTCGCCGAAACACGCAAGGCGGCGGAAAGCGTGCTCGAAGCCTTTATGGGCCTGAAAGCCAATATCATGGTGCAGGAATTTATCGAAGAGGCCAAGGGCGCCGATATCCGCTGTTTCGTGATCGGTGACAAGGTGATTGCCGCCATGAAACGACAGGCTAAGGAAGGCGAATTCCGCTCCAACCTGCATCGGGGAGGCAAGGCCCAGCTGATCCGCATCAGCCCGGAAGAACGCAAAACGGCCGTCGCCTCGGCCAAGGCCATGGGCCTGCATGTGGCCGGCGTCGACCTGCTGCGTTCCGAACGGGGCCCCCTGGTCATGGAGGTCAACTCCTCACCGGGTCTCGCGGGCATTGAACTGGCGACCGGCAAGGATGTGGCCGATATGCTGATCCAGTACATCGAAAACAATCACCACAAGAAGATCCAGACCCGGGAGCGGGGCTGATGGTGCAACAGGCTTTCGAGATTGCCAATACCCTTACTCCCCCGGGGTCGCGGCAGATCATGCAGCTAGCCCTGGCACAGCTGTACACCCAGTCCCCCCTGACGGTGCCGCTGGAAGTGGTCCACGGCAAGCAGCCGGGGCCCGTACTGTTGATCTGTGCCGCCATTCACGGCGACGAGCTCAACGGCATCGAAGTGGTCAACCAGCTGCTGGCCAGGATCAACCCGGCACGGCTGCGGGGAACCGTGGTGGCCGTACCGGTGGTCAATGTCTTCGGCTTTATCCATAAGTCCCGCTATCTGCCGGACCGGCGTGATCTCAACCGTTGCTTTCCCGGTTCGGAAA
Organism: Zobellella maritima; assembly: GCF_003075035.1. GTDB lineage: Bacteria > Pseudomonadota > Gammaproteobacteria > Enterobacterales > Aeromonadaceae > Oceanimonas > Oceanimonas maritima. The sequence continues at coordinate 1,487,972 of NZ_QCZE01000001.1, forward strand.
AAGGCTCATTAGGCTCCAGGGTTGCCCATTTCTTTATCGATGAGGTGGTCAGCAAGTGCACCCATATCATCGATCTGCACACCGGGGCCATCCACAGGGCCAACCTGCCCCAGATAAGGGCCAAGCTGGACTGTACCGTCACCCGCCAGATGGCCGAGGCATTTGGTGCCCCCGTGATACTCGATGCCAGCATACGCGACGGCTCGCTCCGGGCTGTCGCCGAGACCCGGGGACAGCCGGTCATCCTCTATGAAGCCGGAGAAGCACTGCGTTTTGATCCCTTGGCCATCAAGGGTGGCGTAAGGGGGATCCTCAATGTGATGCGCCGCCTGGAAATGCTCAAGGGACAGGCCGGCAAGGTTCACTCAATGCCCATGATAGCCAAGTCCAGCAGCTGGATCCGGGCCGAACAGGATGGCCTGCTACAGCTGAAAACCAGGCTGGGAGAGAGGGTAGCGAAAGGACAGTGCCTGGGCACCATCAATGCGCCCTTGGGGGTGGCCCATTGTGACGTGATCGCCCCCAAGGCGGGCATAGTGATCGGCTGCCTGACCATGCCGCTGGTGAACGAAGGCGACGCCGTGGTCCATATCGCCACCTTTGAGGAGGTAAAACAGGCGGAGCTGAGTGTCGAGCGTTTTGTCGACGAGTTGGATATTCATCCGGAGACAATTTAAAAAGGGGGCTGACGCCCCCTCTCGTTATCCTCACCCTGTGCAATCACACCGCTCAGTGCAGGATCCGGGCCCGAATGGTGCCGCTAATGGCCTTCAGCTTGGCCAGGGCCTGTTCGCTTTGTGCCGTTTCAACGTCGATCACCACATAGCCGATCTTGGCTGTGGTTTGCAGGTACTGGGCGGCAATATTGATATCGTCGCTGGCAAAAGCCTGGGCTATCTGGCTCAGCACACCCGGCTTGTTGTGGTGGATGTGCAGCAGGCGGCTGGTGCCGGAATGCTCGGGCAGCGATACTTCGGGGAAGTTGACCGCCGACAGGGTAGAGCCATTGTCGGAGTACTTGATCAACTTGCCGGCCACCTCGTAACCGATGTTCTCCTGGGCTTCCTGAGTCGAGCCACCGATATGGGGAGTCAGGATCACATTGTCGAACTCGCGCAACGGAGACACAAACTCTTCATCGTTGGACTTGGGCTCAACCGGGAACACATCGATGGCGGCACCGGCGATATGCTTGCTGGCCAGGGTCTCAACCAATGCATCAATGTCGATCACGGTTCCACGAGAGGCGTTAATCAGGATGGACCCCTGCTTCATCATGGCCAGTTCGGCGGCACCAAACATGTTCTTGGTCTGCGGAGTCTCGGGCACGTGCAGGGATACCACATCAGACATGTTCAACAATTCTTCCAGGCTGGCCACCTGGGTAGCATTACCCAGGGACAGCTTGTTCTCGATATCGTAATAGAACACCTGCATGCCGATGCCTTCGGCGATAATGCCCAGCTGGGTACCGATATGGCCGTAACCGATAATACCCAGCCGCTTGCCACGGGCCTCGAAAGAGTGGGTGGCGGTTTTTTGCCAGATGCCGCGATGGGCCAGGGCATTACGCTCGGGAATACCACGCAGCAGCAACAGCAGCTGACCCAGTACCAACTCCGCTACACTGCGGGTGTTGGAGAAGGGCGCGTTAAACACAGGAATACCACGTATTTCGGCGGCTTCAAGGTCTACCTGGTTAGTACCTATGCAAAAACATCCTATGGCGACCAATTTATCGGCAACATCCAGCACGGAATCGGTCAACTGAGTACGGGAGCGGATACCCACAAAGTGCACGTCCTTGATGCGCTCCTTCAGATCCGCATCACTCAGCGATGTTTTTACATAGTCGATATTGCTGTAACCAGCCTGCTTGAAAGACTCAACTGTTCCTGGGTGAACGCCTTCCAGCAGTAAAACCTTGATTTTATCCTTTTCTAAAGAATAACTAGCCATTACCTGATCCTTTATGACAACTGCGAGATTAGATATAAAGTATCAAAAACGGCGGCTTTAGGAAATTTTTGTGACTAAACTCAAGTTTTTTTAAGTTATAAATTTTTTTTTAATGCCTGCCGCTGGCGACAGGCTGGTAACAAGCGGCTTAGTTGAGCTGGAAAACCACCTGAACATTGTCCTTGAAAAGGATTTCATTCTGCACATAACCCGCATCGGCACTGTCTGCCATCGCCATCTTGGCTACCCCGTAATGTCGTGGCACTGAAGGAGATGAATTTGTATATTCAATGGCATAGATATCCCCCAGCCCATGATCAAATCCCGCCGCCAATTCGGCGGCGACGGCTTTCGCATCTTCCATCGCCGCCGCCCGGGCCTGCTGCTGATAAGCCTCGGCATCCCGGGCGCCATAGGTTATCTGCTGAATATTCTGTACTCCATGCTCCAGTACCTGGTCCAGAACCTGACTTAAAAGCTCCAACTGGTACAACCGGATAGTGATATTGCGCTCAGCCAGATACCCCTTTAGCTCGGGTTTTCCTTCCCTGGGGTAATGGTAATCCGGACGGGTCATCAGGTTTCCTCCGTCCACATCTTCCTTTTTTACGCCGAGCGCGCTCAAGCTGCTGAACAGGGCGGCGACCTTGGTATCCACCTCTTCTTTCGCCTTACCACTGTCTTCTTTCACGGCGGTAACCGCTACCGACAGGGTGGCCATATCGGGCGCAACCTTGATTTCCGCCTCGCCCTGGGTCACCAAATGGGGCACATCCGGCACACTGATGGCAAAGCTGGCAGTACTGAATAACAGGGGGAGAAGGGCTAGTTTGAATGAACGCATGTTGTTTCCCGTGATAATGAAGACCTGAAAGGCACCAATAGCTTCATTCATAATGGGAATAAAAGTCCAGCCAGCTGATGACATCATTGATCACTTCATCCCCCAAAGGGAGCGGCTCGGGGGCATCGCCCAACAAGGCCAGCAGCGGCTTTTCTTCCCCTAATAAATCGTCCAGGGGATCCGTTACTACCACGTCAAGAACTGACTCTATGTTCAAATTATCCTGTTCAAACAGGCCGGCAGGATCATTGAGTATGTCATGGGCCAAGACAGCGCTCTCCAGGGCAATCGGGTCCCCGTGATCGTCAATCAACCGAATATCGTCAGGCCCCGGTTCACCACTGTAGGACCAGCTCTGACGTTCAAAATCAATCGAAAACAGCCCGGACAAGTCGCCTTCTTCATCGAGGATCTCGACTTGCTCCAGCTGAGAGCCAGCCAGCCGCCAATCACGCCCTGGACCGGCCTGCACCAAAATATCCTGGCCATCCCAGCGATAATTTATCCCCTGAAGCTCTACCATAGTGACCCTGGCCATATTCACTGCTCCAAAGCAAGCAAGGCAGCCATCAGGCTGCCTCAGGCTTATTTATCGATGATCAATGACTGATCTTCCTGCATCAATTGCAGCAAGTGCGCGCTGTCACTCGCTCCGTACTGACTCAGCAAGTCCACCCCCTGCAGCTGTATCTGCTGCAGTTGTCCCCCGTCTCCGCCGGGAGACACGGTGAACAGGGTATCATTGCCACTCTTGGTAACGCTGAGATAATCGGTAATGACTCCGTTTTGTTCGCCGCTCAGGAGATCGCGCAGATCCAGGGTATCTATGCCTTTTTCAAAGTCACTGATGATATTGAGGGAGCCGGCATCAGGCTGATTGAAGACAAAGACGTCGGCTCCTTCATCACCGGTCAGGATGTTATTACCCAACCCGCCAATAAGGATGTCGTCGCCCCCCTCTCCCTTCAAGGTATCATCGTCATCGCCCCCCACCAGCACATCGTTTTCACCGGCGCCAATCAGGGTATCATTGCCCCCCAGCCCCTGGATGTAGGCCTTGTTGCCGCCCGATGCATGGAGTATTTCACCGTCGGCAGTGCCGGTCAGGTGCTGGGTATCGCCATCGATAACGATGCTGAACTGGTGAGAGGCGCTGTCGTTGTCACTGTCTACCGTGGTGACACTGAATGCCAGCAGCTGATCTTCCGGCAATATGCTGACCGAGGTGTCGGTGCCGAACAAGCGAACATCATCTCCCTCGATATGGTTTATCTGAACGGCATAGAAGCCGTCTACGTTCTGGATGGTACTGGCATCAATGGTAATGGAGCCAAAGCCTCCCGCCGCTTCATTCACCGTCTGCTGGAAGTCGTACAGCACGTCACCATTGGCGGCGAGCAGCAGGAACTGCATGGTGGCGCTACTGGTGCTACCACCGAATTTAAAGGTCAGGGTCAGCTTGTCCACTTCCTTCTTCACGGTGGGATGGGTGCTGGTATTGGCATCCTTGTCGCCCTGGAAAAACTCGAGCTTTAAGGTCTCTCCCTTGTCGAACAGGTTGCTGCCCACCCCGATGCCCTGCTGGCTGGGATTGATAGCAGCACTACCGCTGAAACGAATATCGGTGGTCAGCTCCGCCTTTAATATCTGCTCTGCCCATAGTTCGTCAAAATTACCGGGCAAACGCTTGTCGAAGGACAATGATTCTGTCATCACGGGATTGGGGGTTATCAGGTTGAACTCATAGCTGCCGTCGACATGCATATCCAGGGTAAAGAAAATGGGCTCCTGGGCCGAGACCTTACCGTCACCGTTGCTGTCGACATAGGCAGTCAGTCGCTCTCCCAAATACTGGCCGTCGTTAAACAGATCCTGCCTTTCCAGGATAACGCCATCCAGGCCGGTCAGCAGTGACAGGTTGATACCCGCATCAATATCATTCATGTCGATCAACAGGCCATCCGCGCCGGCACTGTAATCCCAGTGCCCCGGGTAGGTGGCCGCCGCGTTGGCCACACTCAGGTTGTCGACCTCATGGATGATGGTAATGTCATCGACAATGTTGATATCCAGCACGGCAGTGTCTTTGGCCCCTTGGGTATCATTGATAAACACCAGGAATTGTTCTACCAAGGTGTCTCGACCCGCCTCCTGGTGTAGCTGAGTGCTGTCTTTCAGCGTATAGCTGTAGCTGAAGGTCCGGTTCTGAGCATCGTACCCGGTAATCACCAACAGCCGTCCGGCATCGTCGACGATGACCACCTTGCCATCGGCGTCTCCCTGATAGACACCGTTATCCAGTACCTTGACACCACCTACAATCAGATCCTTGACGGTCCCCTCCGCCTCGAAGCTGAATGTACCGCTTTTAACCAGTTGGTCTGGCTGAGGATCCGAACCCAGGGGCAAGTGCTGTTCATCAAGGGTCAGCTCGCCGCCTTCCACATCCAGCCCCAGCAATTTAATCTTGGTATCATTATCCTGGACTGTAATGGACAGCTTGGCACTGCTGGTATCACCGTCATTATCCGCCATGGTGTAAGTGAAGGTTTCGGTGGTGTCTTTATTGACATTGCCCGGGCCGTTGTAGGTGAAGTCGCCGTTGCGTGCCATGGTCAGGGTGCTGCCCTGCTCGGTAATGATCTCGACTGTTCCCGATTCGGGAACGGCGTAGGTCACGAGGAAAGTACCATCCCCCTGATCCTCGATGGTGACGCCGTCCTGCCCCTCATAGGGGGTGGCATCGGACACCAGGATAGAGACCGACAGCACCCCCTCGAAGCCATCTGCACCGGACACATCATTGGCCAGTACGTTACCACTCAGTTGGGTCGTCGGCACCGTATCCTGCAGGGCATCATCCAGCTCGAAGGGATCATCGATAATGAGTGTGGTATCGCCCTTGTTACCGACCTTATCCAGCTCGGCCACCGCGGATTCGGGAATACTGATACCGACGGCGATAACATCGATACCGTTGGCATCGACAAAAACCTGCCAGCCGGCCGGCGCCGTGCCGGCGTTGGGGTAGCCGTCGGACAGGAAATACACCTTGTGCTCATAATCTGGCAGGCTGACCAGCTGTGCGTCCAGAATGGCCTGAGCATCGTCCAGGGGGTCGCTATAATTGGTCGTGCCGCCGGCGGTCAACGACTCTATATGGGCTATGGCCTCCTCAACCGTCATGTTCGTCGCCGTGTTTTTCACCGAGCCGCCAAAATCAATCACGGTGATGTTCAGCTCAGATGTAATTCCCTGATAGCTGTTGATCAGGTTGATCAGGGCTGCCTTGGCCAGCTCGAGTCGGTTCGGTGAACCATCTACGCCGGTTTCCCCCGGCACACCCGGGCCATCGATGATCCAGCCCATACTGCCCGAAGTGTCGATCACCAGGACCAGATTGCACTTGTCCAGTCCGGTTTCGTTGACCTGGAAGCTGTCATCGTTGGCAATGGGGCCATCGTCCAGCACATTAACGGTAAAGCCCGCCAAGGCCTGATCACCATCATCGTCCGTGACCCGCACCTCGAACAGATCCTTGAGGATATCGTCTTCGGCCACTTTATCGATACCGGGATGATCGGCCGGTCCATTCAACGTATAGCTCCATTGATAGACCCCCTCGACCAGGGTTACCTCCAGGGTGCCGTACTGACCTGCGATCTGTCCTCCTCCGGTCACATCGACCCAGTCGCCATTTGCCAGCCTGACTTCGAGTTTTGCCAGCTTATCCGTGCCGGTATCAATATCAAAGTGGCCGGTCGCCGTCTCATTGTCACTGACGGCATTGCTCCCCCCGACGTCCAGGGCACTTTCCTCGACAAAGGTGCCGCCGTCGGGCAGTTGAGGTTGATCATCGGACGGAGTTGGGGGAGGATCGAAAATGATCACCAGCTCCGGAATTGAATCGGTTTCTTCTGGCTGGATCAGATCTATATTTTCGAATGAAATAGGATTGAAATTGGTATCAAAGCCGGCCACCGGCTGGGTAAAGCCACCGATCCGGTCAACCGCAATAAAACCGCCATTACCACTGCCCTGCCCGACGGCACCATCGGCTCCCTGGCCGGCAGCGGGCGCGGCAAACAGCTCGGTTGGGTCGAATCCGGCGAGTATCGCTGCCTGCAACTCACTGATCTCGCCAAACGGAGTCGAAGTATCCGCTATGGCGGGAGCCTCCTCGACCCCATCTGCAACAGGGATATAATTGATCTGGGCATTGGTGTCGACCAGCAGCACAGTACCCGCCGGCAATATCTGTCCTACCTTGACCGGTTGCTGAGTACCGTCTTGCAACACAATATAGGCAGCACCCTCCAGGCTGGAGATCCGCACCGGGGCATTAATAGTAATGGTTTCCATGGCATTCCCCTTCGCCTTTACAGTTCCTTTTACTAAAGCTTAGGGGGGAGGTGTCAAATCATCATGCACAAAAAATAGGCGCCAGCCGGTTGTTAAACAGACGGTTTAACCTAAAAAATCGAATGGTAATTAGTCAAGGGATTCAATCGGACTAACGAACCCTTGATAGGCATCGATATGCAGCCGGGACAAGCTATCCCGCTGCTCCATATTCTCAACTCGGGTAGCGATAACGGTAGCACCAATGTTATGAGCGACGCGACATACTGCCGCCAAAAACGCATCATCATAATCCGCATCGAGTATCTGGTTGGTATAGGCATGGTCCACCTTGACATAAGCAGGCCGCAGCCTGGCAAGATGACCCAGAATATCGAAGTGACGGCCAAAATGATCGATGCCCCACTTCACATTCAGCGAGCCGAGGTACTGCTCCATGGGTACCTTGCCATGGGCGAAAACACTTTCGGGTATTTCCAGAAAGAGGCGTTCCGCGGCCAGTCTATGTTGTGTCAGGGTAAGCGACAACTGATTCCAAAATGTGTCGTTATGGCAACTTTGCTGAGTCAGGTTAACCGCCAATTTTAATGATGTATCGGCTTCCAGTTTATCCAGTGCCTTGTCAATGATGTAGCCGTCAAACTCAGCCCCCATATTGAATCTTTCAACCACGCTCATAAACTCGCTCGCATTGAACAATACATCATCTTTTTTTATAGCGGTAAACAGCTCCCGATGATAAGAGCTACCATTGAAGGTTTGTACATTTTGAGAGGAAAACAACAGCTGCTCATGGTGAATCGCCTCTGCGATAAGCTTTTTCCATGCCAATCGGCCCAGTCTGGCCGATGGACCTTGCTGCTCAACAACCACAGCGCCAAGGTCTTCCATCCGGGCTTTGTTCAGGGCGTTATCCGCACTTGCCAGTAAATTTGAAACAGACGCGCCTTTATGAAAGACACTGATCCCCACCACTGAAAAATCATCCCCTTCTACCGGATTAACCACCAGTTCGGCTATAACCCTGTTTATTTCATGGCCTAACATTGTCAGTTTATCAGTGTCATTTTCTGGTATCAGCAAAGCATACTCATTGGCGGATATTCGCGACAATGCAAACTCATGATAGCGACTACATACCTTACGTAAGTTATCGGCGATGGTTCTGACCATGTGATCACGTGCCGCGAAGCCTTCATCCTGATAAACTTTATCGAGCAGAACGGCAGATACCAGGATGACAGCCCCCTGGGTACCGTCTGCCAGCCAGGAGGAGGCCTGAGAGACAAAGTAGGATCTGTTCCCCAGGCCAGAGGTTTCATCAAAAAATGCCTTCTGCCTTAATCGCTCCACCTCCCTGGCCTGTTCATCAAACTGAAACTCAAGCTTTTCGGACATGTTATTGATGGCGCTGACCACATCTCTCAACTCGCGTGTGGCCGGTAAGGGAATCTTCTTGCCAAAATGATGCAGCTCTATTTCCTTGGCTTGGTGGCGGATCATAAACAAGGGTTTGAGCAAATAGCGTAAAGCTACAATTAGGGATATCCAGGCTATAACAAAAAAGAACAAAAACCAGCTGGCCAGCCTGCTCATACCCTTCCACAATTCATAATAAGCCTGATTAGGATGCCCCTCTATATAGAGCTTTCCTAATTGCAACCAGCCTGATGTCAGTACTGTTTCATAGCTGACACTCTTAAATAAATCGAGCCCCACGAACCATGCCGGCACCCGTAGCGGATAATTGAGATTCTCTCGTAAAATACGATCATCCGCAGCCAGTAAATCCAGCCTGACCGTGCGATAAAAACCACCATCAAAGACAGCATTAATAACAGATTCAGCCCCGACTTTATCGCTGGTTTCCAGATAAGGTGTAAGTGCCAGCCCCAGAGAGGTCGCCGTGTTTACCACGTTAGTGTATTGCTGCTCAGCCAAATAATCACGTGTGGATTTAAACAGCGCAAGATAAGCTGTAATAAACAACACCGCAAACAGCAATAAAATTGTAATCAAGAGCTGACGATACAATGTCATATTATAGTTCCAGATTTATTTTTGGTCTGTTTAGGCGATTGACACCAAAACGGCTACGCAGATCATTCCACAAGGATAAACGCGAAGCCTGCCCCGCTAACTCCCCTCTGCCTCTTTCCTTCATCAGCCAGAGGTGTTGCCCGTTGAAACTGTAAACCGGCGCCAAATCCGTTCTTTGGGTTGCCGGACGAATAGTCTCTTCAAGGTTATCCAGGATCAAGGGGACCGAACTGGGGGTGGGGTAATAGGCGACGACCATATGAAACTGATCCAGGCGCAATGCCTTGACATAGACCAGCCTCAGCGTCTCATCCGAGATACCCAGCTCAAGCAAAGAGAAATATTTAGCGACACTGAAGTCTTCACAATCGCCTCCCGCCGCGCCCAACATTTCCAACGGCGTAGCCCAGTAATCATCCTTGCCCCATAGCTTGATGTCATCAATAAAATGGAAGCGGTTAAAAAATCGATTCACCCTGTTCAGGATTTCCTGATCACTCCAGCCGGCTCCCTGTCCTTCACGTACCAGCTGTCTCCAGTCCCGGGCGCGCTGACCGCCCCTTTCACCATAAAAGGCTTTCACCGCAGAGACCATGGCCTCATCTTCCGATGTCAAAGACTGGGCGGGCAATATCAGCAATACACTGATAAACAAGCCCACCCAAATATGCAATACAGAGGATCTCATCCTTGCGGCGACAGGGGATCATTCTTCCATACTATATACAGTCCAACGCATCCTGGTGCCTTCCCTGGAGTCGGCCAAGGCCCCCACTACCCGACGATTGGCGGCCGCGGACTCTTCATCCTCCTCGTTGTCCACCATGATTAACGGCTTGCTTTCGCCAAAGCCGATGATATCGAGGCGGTCACCGGAAATACCTCCCTTGATAAGCGCCGCCCTCACTGCCTCTGCACGCCGCTTGGAAAGTGCCAGGTTATATTCTTCACTGCCCACCTTGCTGGCATGCCCTTCGATCAGCAGCAGCTTTTCCGGGGTTTTGGTCATAAACCCGGCCATATCATTGATCGCGGTTCTGTATTCCGGTTTGATAGCAGAGCTGTCATGATCGAACAATACCAGCAAGTCCTGTTTCAGCTCCTGGGTCGAGCCTTGATGGCACCCGACATTATCGACTTCTGCGCCACTCGGTGAGTCGCCGCACTGCTCCCTGGCATTAACAACGCCGTCCCAGTCGGGATCAGTCAAATCGAAGGCAGCAACCGTTTCCCGTTCTGGTTCTGCTGTCAAAGAGCAACCGACCAATGGCAACAAGAGCAACATCAGTATCCATGATTTCATCGCAATTCTCCCTTTGCTTATTCATTTTCATTGCTGGCTAACCATTGTTCCGGATAGGTAAACCGCAGCGAGTCCAACAACTGACCGGTTGCATTCATGATGCGGTATTCGGCGAGTAACTGATCGTACTCGGCGTTAATATAAGAACGACGGGCCTCAAACAGTTCATTTTCGGTGTTCAGTACATCCAAAAGGGTTCGGCTGCCCAGGCTGAATTGTTTCTTGTAAGCACCCACCGTATCAAAGCCGGACTCGACATGCTGTCGTAAAAACTCTTTCTGCAGGCCCAACGCCTCATACGCAACCCATGCCAGTCGAGTCCCCTCATTTGCCTGACGGAGGGCATTCATATGAATGTCTTTTGCCTGCATTTCCAGTGCCGATGTTGAACGGCTACGGGCCAAGTCGGCACCACCGTTAAACAGGTTGTAGCGCAAGCGAACCATGGCGGTAAAATCTTCATAATGTCCGCGAACCCCGTCAATATCTTCATCCCAGTTTTGATCCAGTTCGATGGAAATATTAGGATAGAAGCCGGATTTGGCATCCTGATGCTGATAACGGGCCGCTTCGGCGTCATGCACTGCCGATATGACCGTCGGATTGTTTTCTTGTGCCTTGGCCAGGGCATCATCCAGGGTAGCAGGCAGATAGTCGGCATCGGGCTTGGGTTGGCGTAATTCCGACGGAACCTGATTCACCAAAGAAATAAAACGGCTTTCGGCATCACGCTGATTGTTTTCCGCTGCCGTCATATTGGAGTAGGCGCGGGCGACCCGACCCCGTATTTGAGTAAGATCCGCACTGGAGCCGAGTCCGGAGGTCGTGCGTTTTTGTATATCCGCCATGATCTGTTCATGGGTTTCCAGATTCCGCCGCGACAACTTGACGATTTCCGTATGCCGCAGTAAATCAAGATAGACCTCTGTTACCCGCAGGGCTATGTCTTCGGCATTGGCCAAGAGCGCATACCGCTGGGCATCGGCCTCGGCCTGGGTCCGGTTCACATTGCTGGGAGTCTTGAAGCCGTCAAACAGCATCTGCCGCAAGGATATACCCAACTCCTCTCGGGTCAGGGTTTTATCGCTACGAGGGTTGCCATCACGCACACCCGGGCTGTCGGTATATTCATAGCCAATGCCGGCATCGGCATCCACTTTTGGTAAATAACCGGCAAACGCCACATCCTTTTCATATTGCTTTGACTGGTAGAGATGAAAGGCTTCCTTGACCCTGGGATGAGTCATCAGGGTCTGGGTTACCGCCTCTTCCAGCGTCTGAGACTGTGCTTGGCCTGGCAGCCATAGAGCTGTTGCCACCACAGCAGCGACGATAGAGTACTTTCTCATATCTTAAACTCCTTTTTATTTTTAGCGTTCTCTCAAGGCACTTTGTTTGGCTCTTAAAATAGGCTTCAACAGGTAATCCAATACCGTTTTTTTACCTGTAATAATGTCTACTCCCGCTTGCATCCCCGGGATAATCCGCAATGGCGCGTCCTCGGCACCCAAAAAACTCTCATAGGTACGAATGGTAGCCAGGTAAAAGGTGTTGCCCTCTTCATCCTGGATTGAGTCGGCGCTTATTTTTTCGACCTCCCCCTTCAAGCCTCCATAAATAGTAAAATCATAGGCGGTGAACCTGACCATTGCCTCCAATCCCGGCCGTAAAAAACCAATATCCTTGGGGGAAAGTCGTGCTTCAATCAACAGGGTGTCTTCCAAGGGGACGATTTCTACCAATGCCATTCCCGGCTGGATTACTCCGCCCACCGTATTGACGTTGAGTGTTTTTACCGTGCCTTTTAGTGGAGAGATGACCAGGGTACGTTTCACCCTGTCCTGCAAGCCCACGGCCCCCTCCTGCAACTGCGCCTGACGGTTGCGACGTTCGCTCAGCTCTTTCTGGGCATCGGATCTAAACGTCAGGGCCACTTCCTTACGCTTGTAAATATTTTCCCGCAGGGAGGCATCCAGCTTGGGCAGTAACAACCGGGTCGACTCCAGCTCCCCCTGCAGCTCGTTCAACTGGCGCTCCAGCCGCAGTATTTCTACCTCGGGAACCACTCCTTCCCGCGCCAGGGGACGACTGATATTCACCTCCCTGGCAACCAGGGACACGCCGCGCTGTAAGGTCCTGATCCGGGCATTGGTCTCGATCACTTCCTGCTCGCGCTGGGCTATCTGTTGTCCGAAAATGGATAACTGGTTGTTGAGGTAGTCAATACGCTCGCTGAATACCGCCTGCTGCACTTCTGCCTGTCCCGGGTAGTCCCGCTGAAATGCCTCGCTAAACACCAATGGCTGCCGGGTCAGCTTGACCTGTTCTCGCCAGGCCAGCTTGGCGTCATCTGAAACGCTGATGCTGTTTACTTCGGCCTGTAAACGGATGATATCGCCTTGCAGGGAGGCAATCTCCTGTCCCCGCTCACGCAAATCGGAGCGAAAACGGGTGTCATCGATCAACAACAGGGGCTGGTCCTTCTCTACTTGCTGACCTTCATGAATATAGAGTTCGCGTACTATGCCGCCTTCCAGGTTGGACACCACCTGGATTTGTTGTGACGGAATAACGGTCCCCTCACCGGAAGTCACTTCGTCCAGATGGGCAAAATGTGCCCAGCCAATGGCGACGGCAACAAACAGCAGCATGCACCAGAGCAAAACCCGTGCCCCCCTTGGGGTAGTCAGCAACACCGCCGCCGCCGTATCATTGCTGTAATCAAGCAGCTCGGGAGGAATGGCCTTCTGTTTCATTTTCTGCCTGCTAGCCATTGCTCACCTCCTGCGCCCTGACCTTGCCGGCTCTCAGCTGCTGCAGTACCCGCTCTTTTGGGCCATCGGCAACGATGGCGCCCTGCTCCAATACGATCAGCCGGTCCACTATTTCCAGCATGGAGGTCCTGTGGGTAATCAGGATCAGGGTGGTTTCCGCCGCCAGTTTGGCCAGTTCTTTGCGGATATAAAACTCCGAGCGGTTATCCATATTCGAGGTGGGCTCATCGAAAATAAGGATCGGAGGATCATTCAACAGGGCCCGGGCAATGGCAATGGCCTGCCGCTGCCCCCCCGATAACTGCCTGCCGCCCTCACCCACCTGTCTGTCCAGCCCCTCGGGATCCTGATTGGTAAACAGGGTGACCCCGGCCCGCTGGGCCGCACGCAGCACCCGGCTTTCATCGGCCAGGGGGTTGGCAATCACGATATTGTCGCGGATAGAGCCATAAAACAGGGTAACGTCCTGGGGGACACAGCCCACGTTACGCCGCAATGCCGCCGGTTGCAGCTGACCGATATCGATGCCGTCCACCTGTATGGTTCCCTCGGTGGTTTGATACAGGCCCACCAGCAAGCGTTCCAGGGTCGTCTTGCCGGAGCCGATACGCCCGATAATGGCCACCTTCTCTCCCGCCTTGATCTGCAGAGAGACCTGATTGATGACCCTGTGCTCGCTGCCCGGGTAAGTAAAGGACACCTTGTTAAATCGGATATCTCCCCTGAACAGGGGATGGTGGATATAGCGTCGTCCCGGTTCTTGTTCGTCGGGCGAAGACATAATCTGTTCGAGTATGATCATCGCCGACTTTGCCTGGTTATAACGGGTAGACAGCACGGATAACTGCACCATGGGAGCGATGGCACGACCGCTGAGCATCACCGACGCAATCAGCCCCCCCATCGACAGGTTACCTTCGGCAATCAGATAAACACCGTAGAGGATCAGGGCCACTGTGCCAAATTGCTGGGTGATGCTGGCCAAGGTGGAGACCGAATTGGTGAGTTTGCGGGTGGTGATACCCCAGTTGGCGATATGGCTGACCGCCTGCTCCCACTTGTGCTGAAAGGTGCCCTGGGCGCCGAACAACTTGATGGTCTCAAGGCCGGCGATGCCTTCTACCAGGTTGGCATTTTTTTGAGAGGCCAGCCGCGCACCTTCCTCTATGCTTTTACTCAGGGGTCTTTGTACCAGGAGGCCGTAACAGGCCAGAACCAGGATGGCAATGATGGGAACCAGCACCATATTGCCGGCAAAAATCCAGATAACCAGTAAAAAAAGCATGGAAAAGGGAATATCCACCAAGGCGGAGACGGTCGCCGACGTTAAAAAATCCCTGACCGTCTCGAACTCCTGCAGGTGCCTGGCAAATGCGCCGGTAGAGGGCGGTCGGGCCTCCATTCTCATCCCCATCACCTTGGAAAAGATATTGGCCGATAGCAGCACATCCGACTTTTTACCCGCAATATCGATAAAATAGCTGCGCAGCATGCGCATTAAAAAATCAAACAGCAGCACAAGACACACCCCGGTGGCCAGCACCCAGAGGGAGTCAAAGGCCAGGTTGGGCACTATCTTGTCGTAGACATTCATGGTGAACAGGGGCACCACTACCGCAAACAGGTTGATTAACAGGGAGGCGATCAGCACATCCCGATAGATAGATGCCGATTGCCAGAGAATCCCCCAAAACCAATGGCCGTCATGATGATGCAGACTTTGGGGGGAACGTTCGTCGTAACGAAACTTGGGCTTGATAAAAAACAGGCTGCCGCCATAACACTGTTCCAGCTGTTCAAACGCCAGCCACTGCTCGCCTTCGCCCGACTCGGGCAAGAGCACCTTGGCCCGCTTGTTGTCATCCAGCGCCAGCAGCACACAGGCGTCGCCGTCGTTAAGCAACAGGATGCAGGGCAGCAACAACTCCGACAGCCCGGTCAGGGCCTGATGGCTAAAACGAACCGATAACTGGGCGCGCTCAGCCGCCCGGGACAACAGCAAAGGGGTCAGCTTGCCGTCGGCCAGGGGCAAGCCGGCGGTCAGCGCTTCGCCCTGATGGGGAAGACCGTAATATTTGCTCAAAAACACCAGGCTCTCCAGCAGCGGATCCTGGCAATTGATGTGGAGTTCCTGCATCCCTGTCCACGTTCACGTCCTGTATGTTAAACCTAAGTCTAGTCAGAGATATTGAGTTATAAGACAAATTTTAATCGGAGAGGGGGAGCAGTCAGCGTCGGATTACTCAAAAAAATACCGGCCCTAAGGCCGGTATCCATCATCAGCAGAAACAGACAGGGGTATTACAGTACATTTACCGCGTTCAGCTCGGTGAAAGCCTGTTCCAGACGGGCAATCATGGCGTTTTGACCTTCGCGCAGCCAGACCCGGGGGTCGTAATATTTCTTGTTGGGCTTGTCATCGCCGTCCGGGTTGCCAATCTGGCCCTGCAGGTAGGCTTCCTTCGCCTTGTAGTAGTCCATGACGCCGGCCCAGGTGGCCCACTGGGTGTCGGTGTCGATGTTCATCTTGATCACACCGTAGCCGATGGACTCCTTGATTTCTTCGGCAGAAGAGCCGGAGCCGCCGTGGAACACAAAGTTCAGGGACTTGGCGGGCAGGCCGAACTTCTCGGAGACATACTTCTGGGAGTTGTCGAGGATCTTCGGGGTCAGCTTGACATTGCCCGGCTTGTACACGCCGTGTACGTTACCGAAGGAGGCAGCAATGGTGAACTTGTCGCTGACGGCACTCAGCTTCTCGTAGGCATAGGCCACGTCTTCCGGCTGAGTATAGAGCATGGAGCTGTCCATGCCGGTATTGTCCACCCCGTCCTCTTCACCGCCGGTGCAACCCAGCTCGATTTCCAGGGTCATGCCGATCTTGCTCATCCGTTCTAGGTACTTGGCACAGATCTCGATATTTTCTTCCAGGCTCTCTTCGGACAGGTCGATCATGTGCGAGCTGAATAGCGGCTTGCCAGTCTCGGCAAAGTGCCGTTCACCGGCGTCCAGCAGGCCGTCGATCCAGGGCAGCAGCTTCTTGGCGGCATGGTCGGTATGCAGTATCACAGGCACACCGTAAGCCTCGGCCAACGCATGTACATGGTGAGCACCGGAAATGGCGCCCAGCACAGCGGCCTGATGACCTTCCAGTTTCAGGCCCTTGCCGGCGAAGAAAGCGGCGCCGCCATTAGAAAACTGGATAACCACAGGCGCTTTTACCTTGGCGGCAGATTCCATTACCGCATTGATGGAATCGGTACCCACTACGTTAACCGCCGGCAGGGCAAAGGCATTTTCCTTGGCGATGGCAAAAATCTTTTGCATGTCATCACCGCTGACCACACCCGGCTTAACCACATCAAAAATCTTCTGAGACATTATCTAGCTCCTGTTGTTTTATTCCCATAACCGGCCAGGGCGAGTGGCCGGATGAGTGAAATCAATCGTTTCAATTAGCCGTTGGCCCTTTGTTCGAGCATGGCCACGGCAGGCAGTGTCTTGCCTTCGACAAACTCCAGGAAGGCGCCGCCACCGGTAGAGATATAGGAAATGTTATCCTTAATACCAAACAGGTCGATTGCCGCCAGGGTGTCGCCACCGCCGGCAATGGAGAAAGCATCACTCTCGGCAATGGCCTTGGCCACAATTTCGGTGCCGCGCCGGAAATTCTCAAATTCGAACACGCCGACCGGGCCATTCCAGATAATGGTCTTGGCGCTTTTCAGGATCTCGGCCAGACGTTCGGCAGACGCATCGCCCAAGTCCAGGATCTGTTCCTGATCGGTCACCTCGGACACATCCTTGAGCGTGGCCGGGGCGGTATCGGAGAACTCGGAGGCGGTACGCACATCGGTGGCCAGGGGAATATCACACTTGGCCATCAGTCGCTTGGCCTCGGGGATCAGGTCTGCCTCGTACAGGGATTTGCCCACATTGTGGCCGGCGGCGGCGACAAAAGTATTGGAGATACCACCACCGACCACCAGCTGATCGGCAATGCCCGACAGAGACTCAAGCACAGTCAGCTTGGTCGATACCTTGGAGCCGCCAACCACGGCAACCATGGGACGGGCCGGATTATCCAGTGCCTTGGCCAGGGCGTCCAGCTCGGCAGACAACAAGGGACCGGCACAGGCCACGGTAGCAAATTTGGCAACACCATGGGTCGATGCCTGGGCACGGTGGGCGGTACCAAAAGCATCCATCACGAACACATCACAGAGGGCGGCGTACTGGCGGGACAGGGTCTCGTCGTCTTTTTTCTCGCCCTTGTTGAAGCGTACGTTTTCCAGCACCACCAGCTCGCCGGCGGCAAGATCGACGCCATTCAGGTAGTCCCTGGCCAGGCGCACGGGTGCGGACAGTTTGTCCTTGAGGTAGGCCACCACCGGCTGCAGAGAAAACTCCTCGGCATATTCGCCTTCGGTGGGCCGTCCCAGGTGAGACGTCACCATCACCTTGGCGCCCTGGGCCAAGGCGGCTTCTATGGTCGGCAGGGAAGCCAGGATACGGGCATCGGAGGTCACCTTGCCGTCTTTTACCGGTACATTGAGGTCGGCCCGGATCAGCACGCGTTTGCCGGCCAGATCCAACTCATTCATCTTGATTACAGACATATGGTCCTCTTTCTGTAAGTACAAAGTGTTGTAAAAAAACGATTAACGCTGACTATTTCCCGCCGCCATCCAGGTCAGGCTGGTATCCAGCATGCGATTGGCAAAGCCCCACTCATTATCACACCACATCAGCATCTTGATCAGGTTGGCATCGCTGACACGGGTCTGGGTGCCGTCGATAATGGAAGAATGAGGATCATGGTTGAAATCCACCGATACCAACGGCGCTTCTGTATAGTCAAGAATACCTTTGAGCGCCCCTGCCGCGGCCTGCTTCAACACCCGATTGACCTCTTCTACCGTGGCCTTGTTTTCCACGATCACACTCAAGTCCATGGCCGTCACATTGATGGTCGGCACACGCACCGATATGGCTTCAAATTTACCGGCAAAATGGGGCAGGATGCGCTCTACTCCCTTGGCCAGCTTGGTATCCACCGGAATGATGGACTGGCTGGCGGCACGGGTCCGACGCAGATCCGAATGGTAGGCATCGATCACCTGCTGATCATTCATCGCCGAATGAATTGTAGTAATATTACCACATTTTATATTAAAAACTTTGTGCAATGTCTCAATTACCGGCACCACACAGTTGGTTGTGCAGGAGGCATTTGACACTATGACTTCATTTCCGGTCAGTTGCTGATGATTAACCCCATAGACAATGGTGGCATCCACATCGGCATCGGCCGGGTGGGAAAACAAGACTTTACGGGCCCCCGCCTGCAGGTGCAGCTCGGCATCGGCCCGGCTCGACAACACGCCGGTGCAATCCAGCACCAGATCCACCTCCAGCTCGGACCAGGGCAGATTGGCCGCGTTTTGCTCATGGCATAGACGAATGCTGTCTCCCTCTATGTCAAGACAGCCCGGCTTCAGGTTCACCTCGTGGCGAAAACGGCCATGGCTGGAGTCATACCGGGTCAGGTGGGCGATGGCATCGGGTTCGGCCAGCTCATTGATGGCCACGATTTTCATCTGCTTATCCAGGCCCCTTTCATAGAGGGCCCGTAAGACACTACGTCCAATACGGCCATAGCCGTTAATGGCAACTCGGATCATGAAGTTAAGGTTCCTGCTCGCTATGCAAATTGGGCTGATAATGGCGCATCAGATATGCCGTCATCTGCCGCCGCTATGGACCAAGTCTAACGGGGATTGAGGGTCAGGGGAATGGTTTCACCCCGATGGCCCCGAGCCTGGATTACATAAAAAAAACCGGCTACTAAGAGCCGGCTTTCTGACTGAGCGGCACGCTATCGGGTCCGAACGCCAGCTGCTGCAAGAGCGGCCTCCGCCCGACCCGATATCCGGGCACTCAGTGACTTGCCAGGATTACCCCAGCAGTGCCTTGGCTTTTTCGACCACATTATCGACGCTGAAGCCGAACAGCTTGAACAGATCACCGGCGGGTGCCGACTCACCGAAGCTGCGCATACCGATGATGTCACCGCCAAAGCCCACATACTTGTACCAGTAGTCGGCGATACCCGCTTCTACCGCCAAACGCTTGGTGACCGCCGCAGGCAGCACGCTTTCTTTATATTCGCTGCTCTGGGCGTCGAACACATCGGTACAGGGCAGCGACACCACCCGTACCTGCCTGCCGTCGGCATTCAGTTGCTCACAGGCGGCCATGGCCAGTTCGACTTCGGAGCCGGTAGCAATAATGATCAGCTCAGGGGTACCGGCACAGTCTTTCAGTACATAGCCGCCCTTGGCTACATCGGACAACTGATCGGCGCTGCGCTCCATCTGGCCCAGATTCTGCCGGGAGAAGATCAGGCTGGTAGGACCATCCTGGCGTTCGATGGCGGCTTTCCAGGCAACGGCGGCTTCCACCTGATCACAGGGGCGCCAGGTGCTCATGTTGGGCGTCAGCCGCAAGGAGGCAATCTGCTCTACCGGCTGATGCGTGGGGCCGTCTTCACCCAGGCCTATGCTGTCATGGGTGTAGACGAAGATGGAACGCTGCTTCATCAGGGCCGCCATGCGCACCGCGTTACGGGCATATTCAACGAACATCAGGAAAGTGCCGCCATAGGGAATGAAGCCGTCATGCAGGGCAATACCGTTCATGATGGCGCTCATGCCGAACTCGCGCACCCCGTAGTGCAGGTAGTTGCCGGAGGCATCTTCTGCACTGATCGGCTTGGACGCCTTGTGCATGGTCAGGTTGCTGGGTGCCAGGTCGGCGCTGCCGCCCAGCAGCTCGGGCAGGATAGCGCCATAGGCATCCAGAGCATTCTGGGAAGCCTTGCGGGTGGCTATCTTGGCCGGGTTGGCTTGCAGGGTATTGATAAAGTCGGTGCTTTGCTCGGCCCAGTTGGCCGGCAGCTCACCATTGATACGACGCTTGAATTCGGCCGCCAGCTCGGGGTGAGACGAGGCATAGGCCGCCAGTTTGTCGTTCCAGGCCTGCTCGGCAGCCTGGCCCTTGGTCTTGGCATCCCATTCGCCATAGATATCGGCGGGGACCTCAAACGGCGCATGGCTCCAGCCCAGCTGCTCGCGGGTGGCGGCAATTTCCGCGTCACCCAGGGGCGCGCCGTGACAGTCGTGGCTGCCGGCCTTGTTGGGAGAACCGAAGCCAATAACGGTCCGGCAGCAGATCAGGGTCGGCTTGCCGGTTTCCGCCTTGGCGGCCTCGATGGCGGCATTGATGGCGGCGCTGTCATGGCCGTCGACCGCGGGGATCACGTGCCAACCGTAGGCTTCGAAGCGCTTGGGCGTGTCGTCGCTGAACCAGCCTTCGACATGGCCGTCGATGGAGATACCGTTGTCATCCCAGAAGGCAATCAGCTTGCCCAATCCCAAGGTACCCGCCAGGGAGCAGGCTTCATGGGAAATACCTTCCATCAGGCAGCCGTCACCCAGGAAGGTATAGGTGTAATGATCCACGACATCATGACCGGGACGGTTGTACTGGGCCGCCAGGGATTTTTCGGCGATAGCCATGCCCACCGCATTGGTGATGCCCTGACCCAACGGGCCTGTGGTGGTTTCCACGCCCGGCGCATAGCCGTATTCCGGATGGCCCGGGGTCTTGGAATGCAGCTGGCGGAATTGCTTGAGATCCTCGATGGACAGCTCGTAGCCGGTCAGGTGCAGCAAAGAGTACAACAGCATGGAACCATGGCCGTTGGATAACACAAAGCGATCCCGGTCGGCCCAGTTGGGGTTGGCTGGGTTATGATTCAGATGATCACGCCACAATACCTCGGCAATATCCGCCATGCCCATGGGGGCTCCGGGGTGGCCAGAATTGGCTTTTTGTACTGCATCCATACTCAATGCGCGAATGGCATTGGCAAGCTCTTTACGAGAAGGCATCGACATCTCCTGGGAATCTCAATCTTCAATGGGGTTAAATGACGGCGTATTGTCCCAAAGACTGGGGGGTGAGCGCAAATCTATTCGCCTGTCATTCTATTTCGCCAAATTTCTGCTACTTTTTGCTGGCAATCGGGCAGGTGGGTAACTAAAATAGCCGTCCAGATGTTAATACCGCCACACGCAATTGGTGCCTGTGGCCCGTAATGTAGGAAACCGAAGCACCCATGGCCAGACTGTTTACCTCCGAGTCCGTATCCGAAGGTCATCCGGACAAGATTGCAGACCAGATCTCCGACGCCGTTCTTGACGCCATCCTGGCCCAGGATCCCAAGGCCCGTGTCGCCTGTGAAACCTATGTCAAAACCGGCATGGTGATCGTCGGTGGTGAAATTTCCACCAGCGCCTGGGTTGATATCGAGGACCTGGCTCGTAAAACCGTACGGGACATCGGTTACACCAGCTCCGACATGGGCTTTGACGGTGACAGCTGTGCGGTATTGAACGCGATCGGCAAGCAGTCTCCCGATATCGCCATGGGTGTGGATCGTAAAGACCCGAAAGAACAAGGTGCCGGCGACCAGGGCCTGATGTTCGGTTATGCTTCAAACGAAACCGACGTGCTGATGCCCGCCCCCATCACCTATGCTCACCGCCTGGTCAAGCGTCAGGCCTATATCCGCAAGAGCCACGAACTGGACTGGCTGCGTCCCGATGCCAAATCCCAGGTGACCTTCGTCTACGACGACGGCAAGCCGGTGGCCATCGATGCGGTCGTGCTGTCTACCCAGCATGGTCCGGACATCGATCAGGAAACCCTGCGCGAAGCGGTAATGGAACATATCATCAAGCCGGTGCTGCCCGCCGAGTTTCTGACCAAGAACACCAAGTACTTTATCAACCCGACCGGCAACTTCGTGATCGGTGGCCCCATGGGCGACTGTGGCCTGACCGGCCGTAAGATCATCGTCGACACATACGGCGGCATGGCCCGCCACGGTGGCGGTGCCTTCTCGGGCAAGGATCCGTCCAAGGTTGACCGCTCCGCCGCCTACGCCGCCCGCTACGTGGCCAAGAACATCGTCGCCGCCGGCCTGGCCGACCGCTGTGAAATCCAGGTGTCCTACGCCATCGGCGTGGCCGAACCGACCTCCATCAGCGTGGAAACCTTCGGCACCGGCAAGGTAGCGGAAGAACTGATCGACGCCCTGGTGCGCGAACACTTCGACCTGCGCCCCTATGGCCTGATCGAGATGCTGGACCTGAACCGTCCCATCTACCAGTCCACCGCCGCCTACGGCCACTTCGGTCGGGAGGAATTCCCCTGGGAAGCGACCGACAAGGCCGAGCTGCTGCGCGACGCCGCCGGCCTGAAATAACCGCATTAAAGGGGAAGCATGAGCTTCCCCTTTTTACATCCGCCAGCGTGGCACTTTCCCCGTCCCTGATTAACCGGGTCAACGCCCGGGTCACCGACTGCCTGATGCTGGCCGGGCAGCAACTCGGCCGTGAGTTTCCCCCTCCCCGTGTCTGCTTCAACCAGGGCGGTCGCATCGCCGGCTCAGCCTGGCTGGAACGCTGGGAGCTGAGATTCAACCCTGTGCTGCTGGCCGACAATATCGAGGCCTTTATCACCGAAATCATCCCCCACGAGGTGGCCCATCTGGTGGTGTTCGCCCAATTCGGCAAAACCAGGCCCCATGGCCGGGAATGGCAGACGGTGATGCGTTCGGTATTCGGCCTCGAACCCCATACCCGGCACCGGCTGGACACCCGCAAGGTAGCGCCGACCTTCAGTTACGATTGCGGCTGCCGGCTGCACAAACTCAGCCTGAGGCGGCACAATAAAATTCAGCGGGGCCAGACCCGGTATTTATGCATGCACTGTGGCAAACTGCTTACCCTGGCCAAGTAGGTTTTTTCCGCTGAAAATGTAATGCC
The DNA here is from genome assembly GCF_003075035.1 of Zobellella maritima. Classification (GTDB taxonomy): domain Bacteria; phylum Pseudomonadota; class Gammaproteobacteria; order Enterobacterales; family Aeromonadaceae; genus Oceanimonas; species Oceanimonas maritima. The sequence continues at coordinate 1,511,150 of NZ_QCZE01000001.1, forward strand.
AATCCGGTGTTACCGACTCTGTTTTATCCATTTATCAAGGAGAACAAGATGATCAAGATAGGCTCCCCCCTGCCCGCCCACGAATTCACCATCCTGACCGACGAGGGTAAAACCACCGCCACCAGCGATCAGCTGTTCCAGGGCAAGAAGGTGGTACTGTTCGCTGTGCCCGGTGCCTTTACCCCCACCTGCTCCAACAGCCACCTGCCCGGCTTTGTGGGAGAGGCCGATCGGTTCAAGGCCAAGGGCGTCGATGCCATCTGCTGCCTGTCGGTCAATGATGCCTTCGTGATGCGGGCCTGGCAGCAAGATCAGCAGGCCGACGCCATCACCATGCTCGCCGATGGCGCAGGCACCTTTACCCGGGCTCTGGGCCTGGCCAAGGACACCGGCGAGTTCGGCGGGTTACGAGCCCAGCGCTTCGCACTGGTTGCAGAAAACGGTGTGGTCACGGCACTGAATGTGGAAGCGCCGGGAAAATTCGAGGTCTCTTCCGCCGAGACCATGCTGGCCCTGTTGTAAGCAGAAGCGGGGGGCGGCTCGACTGCCCCCAATACCCAATCCCAAGTATCTCCCCCTTGCCTCTGCGGCCATGGGTGGTAAGCTTTCGTCGCCTATAAATCATTAAAAAGAACAACGAGTCGTGCGCTACCTCATCATTTTACTGGGCCTGTTTTCATGGGTTGCCCAGGCCGAGCCCCTGTCTTTTCGGCAGGCCAAGAAAGTCGCCCCACAAATCTATCAGGGTAACCCCGTTACCTTTTACTGTGGCTGTGATATCAAGCAAAATGGCAAGCAGCTGGTACCCGACCTGGCCAGCTGTGGTTATCAGGTACGCAAGCAGCAGCGCCGGGCCAGTCGCATCGAGTGGGAGCACATAGTGCCCGCCTGGGAACTGGGCCATCAACGCCAATGCTGGCAGCAGGGCGGGCGCAAGAACTGCACCCGCACCGATGCCCAGTTCAAATCGATGGAAGGTGATTTGCACAACCTGGTTCCCACCATCGGTGAGGTAAACGGAGACCGTTCCAACTACCGTTTTTCCGAGTGGAACGGCACGCCTACCCAGTATGGCCGCTGCCAGATGCTGGTCGACTTCAAGGGCCGCAAGGTACAACCACCGGCCGCCAGCCGGGGAACCATAGCCCGTACCTATCTATACATGCAGCAGCAATACAAACTGAAGATAGCCAGTCAGCAGCTGCGACTGTTTGAAGCCTGGAACCGCATGCATCCACCTACCGACTGGGAATGCGAGCGGGATCACCGTATCAATGAACTGCAGGGCAACTTCAATCCCTTCGTCAAGGAGCAATGCGAACATTATGCGTATACCTCGCATCCATGAGCCTCAACCCTTAACTCCGGGCCGCACCCTGTTGCTGTCGGAAGATGGCGCCAACCACGTGGGCCGGGTGCTGCGCATGCAGCCCGGCCAGACGCTGATGTTGTTTGATGGCCGGGGTGGTCAGTATCCGGCCACCATTACCGCCGTGGATAAAAAATCGGTGACGGTTGAAATAGCGGACTTTCAAGACAAAGAAACAGAATCCCCCCTGCACTTTCACCTTGGCCAGGTCATCAGCCGGGGCGACAAGATGGAGTTCACCATCCAGAAATCCGTCGAGCTGGGAGTGAATGTGATCACACCGCTGTTTTCCAGCCGCTGCGGCGTCAAGCTCAGCGGTGAACGCCTTGAGAAAAAGCTGCACCAATGGCAGAAAATCGCCATCGCCGCCTGCGAGCAATGTGGTCGCAACCGGATTCCCGAAATCCGTCCGGCCAGTCCTCTGGAGCAGTGGCTGACCGAACAGACCCGCGAACTGAAATTAAATCTGCACCCCAGAGCCCAATTCAGTGTCAACACCTTGCCGCCACCAGGCGAGGGCGTTAGGCTGCTGGTAGGGCCCGAGGGAGGCCTGTCCGACCAGGAAATCGCCCTCGCCCGCGAGCAGGGATTTATCGACATGCTGCTGGGCCCCCGGGTACTCAGAACAGAAACCGCGGCCATGACCGCCATCACCGCCTTGCAATGCCGTTTCGGAGATCTCGCATGACCATTAAATTGGGAATCGTGATGGACCCTATCCAGTCCATCAATATCAAGAAAGACACCAGCTTCGCCATGCTACTGGAAGCCCAGCGCCGGGGCTATGAGCTCTGGTATATGGAAATGAGCGACCTCAGCATGCTGCAGGGTGAGGCCCTCGGCCGTATGGCCCGGCTGACGGTAAAAGAAGACGCCGACCAGTGGTTTACCCTGGCGCCCGCCGTTTCCTGCCCGCTCGCCGAGCTGGACGTGATCCTGATGCGCAAGGATCCGCCCTTCGATACCGAATATATCTATGCCACCTATTTGCTCGAACAGGCCGAGGAGAAGGGCACCCTGATCGTCAACAAGCCTCAGAGCCTGCGCGACGCCAATGAAAAGCTCTATACCGCCTGGTTCCCGGAATTCACCCCCACCACCCTGGTGACGCGCTCGGCCGAGGATATCCGCGGTTTCCACCGCGAGCACAAGGACATTATTCTCAAACCGCTGGACGGCATGGGCGGGGCTTCCATCTTCCGGATCAAGCAAGACGATCCGAACGTCGGCGTTATCATCGAAACCCTCACCGAACACGGCAGCCGTTACTGCATGGCCCAGGTCTTTATGCCGGCCATTACCGACGGAGACAAGCGGGTGCTGGTGGTGGACGGCGAGCCTGTACCCTATTGCCTGGCACGCATCCCCCAAGGCGGTGAAACCCGAGGGAACCTGGCTGCCGGCGGCCGAGGAGAGGCGCGCCCCCTGAGCGACAGCGATCGCCGCATTGCCGAGACATTGGGACCTATACTCAAGGCAAAAGGGCTGATTTTTGTCGGGCTCGATATCATAGGTGATAAACTGACCGAGGTGAATGTCACCAGTCCCACCTGTGTACGTGAGATAGAAGCCGCCTTCCCGGTCAATATCACCGGCATGCTGATGGACGCCATTGAAAAGCGCCTGGCCTGACAGACCAGCGTCCCGATATAAACTGAAACCAAGACCCCGAGACACTATGGAATCACTCCAACATCATTTTCTAATCGCCATGCCCACACTGAAGGATCCGTTTTTCGCCGGTTCCGTCACCTATATTTGTGAACATAACGAAGAAGGCGCCATGGGTCTGGTGATCAATATCCCCATCGATATGAAGGTGCTGGAGCTGCTTGATCAGCTGGAGCTGGAGCCGGAGGACAACCCTGCGCTAAAGGAAAAACCCGTGCTGCAGGGCGGTCCGGTGGCCGCCGACCGGGGCTTTGTACTGCACAGTCCGCTGGATGGCTTCAGCTCCAGCCAGCAGCTGGCCGAGGACTTGATGATCACCACCTCCCGGGACGTGCTGGAAGTACTGGGCACCGAGCAACAGCCGGAGAAATATCTGGTGGCGCTGGGCTACGCCGGCTGGACCCCGGGACAGCTGGAGCAGGAGCTGGTGGAAAACAGCTGGTTAACCATTCCTGCGGATACCGATCTTATTTTCAATACCCCCCTGTCACAGCGCTGGCATGAAGCCATCGGCCGGCTGGGCATCGACTCCCGTCAGTTGTCCTCCCAGGTGGGACACGCATGAGTGGCGACCGCACCCTGCTCGGATTCGATTATGGCCTGAAAAGCATCGGTGTCGCCATCGGCCAGGAGGTCACCGCCTCGGCTCGTCCGCTGCTGGCGCTGAAAGCCAATGACGGCGTTCCCGACTGGCAGCAGATTGAAAAACTGCTCAAGGAATGGCAACCGGAACTGTTGATCGTCGGCCTGCCGCTCAATATGGACGGCACCGAACAGGAGATCAGCCGTCGTGCCCGCAAGTTCGCCAACCGATTGCACGGTCGCTTTGGCGTTCGGGTCGAGCTGCAGGACGAGCGGCTGACCACCACGGACGCCCGCGCCCGCCTGTTTGAAGCCGGCGGATACAAGGCACTGGGCAAGGATGCGGTGGATGCGGTCTCAGCCCAGTTGATCATCGAATCGTGGATGGAAAGCCGCTATTAACCCCACCTTTTATATATCGAATAGGGGGTTGCCGGCTGGTACCTTTTCGCGGCCCCCGCCCTGTCCGCATCATGCAGGACGCATCAGCCACTGCCGATACCGGTTACTGTGTAACCTGGTTTTTATTTCTGCTGAACCATTTTTCTGTTATCCCGATCCAATGGGTATTAGTATTGAACTTTGAACAAAATAGCGCCAAACTAGTCCTGTTCAATGTAGACGGGAAAAGGAAAGCACTATCCTCTGCCCGATAACCGGGTTGGTGTGGTCAACAAACCGGTTCATCAGCATTTTCAATAGTAGGTCTCAGGAGCTCCGATGACACATTCTGCAGATGTGAAGGGATACCGGGTAGTGATTCCGGAGGAAACGCATACCTTGGTTGAATTCAACCAAAATGACTTGCCGGGCGTTGCGACCATTAATTCCGCCCTGGTCAGCTTCGAGCCCAAAGAGGCTTTCGCATGGCATCTGTCCATCATGATCGAGGCCAAAGAGCTTGGCGATTATAGAATGCCCACACCTCTTGAACAAAAGCTGCTTTATGATTTCGAGGATACGATAGAGCCCACGATCAAAGCCAATGGCAACGCCCTGTTCCTGGCCCGCGTGACTCACGACGGTCGGCGTGAATTGGTCTATCGCATATACGATCCTAAGCCGCTGAACAGTTATTTACAGAACTTGACACAATCCAAAGCCAAGCTGCGGCCATTTGAATTCCAGATGGAACCCGATGAGCACTGGGAAAAAGCCTCATGGTTTATCCAGTCCGTCAGCCGTTAGCACCGCTGTCGGATATGGCGATTCCTCACCTGAAATAAAAAAGCCCCGCATCGCGGGGCTTTTTCAGAATACCGGGTGAACCGGATTCAGACAACCTGGATTTGCGAGGCCTGAGGACCCTTGGCACCCTCGGCCGGGGTGTAGGTGACCTGCTGACCTTCGGCCAGGGTCTTGAAACCACCACCGACGATTTCAGAGAAATGAGCAAACAGATCTTTACCGCCGTCAGCCGGGGTAATAAATCCAAAACCTTTCGCTTCGTTGAACCACTTTACGGTACCGTTAGCCATTTTAATCTTACCTTTTTCAAATAATGAGCAATGCTCGGGAATACACGATAACAATCAAAGAAGGGAAGCTAAGTGACTGAAGTGCCGTAAGGAACCAACAATATACGAGGGCCGCGCTAACTTGGAAATCATGTTGCAGACACCATACGGCAGCGGCACTGTCTCGTCAAACAATATCGATAAACGAATACAATAAAATACCAAGAACAGACAAAAGGCCGCCCAAAGCCAGTGGGCAGCCTCATTCACAGCCGATATTGATAGCTATCCAATGACTCCAATGGCGTTGAGGAACATGATGACGATGGCGACCGGGCTGATGTAACGAATGGTGTAATACCAGAGCCGATAACCCAGTCCCCGACCCAATTCTTGTTCCGTCGCCCTGCGAGTCATGACCCAGCCGGCAAAGATGGCGATAAAGAGTCCGCCCAGGGGCAGGAACCAGCCGGATGTCAGGTAGTCAAGCACCCCGAAGAAGGTCTTGCCGAACAGGGTATGCTGCTCCCAGATATTGAAGGAAAACACGGTTCCCAGGCTCAGTACCCACATCACCAGGCCGGACATCAGGCATGCCTTAAAACGGGATACCCGATATTTCTCCGTCATCCAGGCCACCGCCGGCTCGATCAGCGAGATGGCCGAGGTCAGCGCCGCCACCGACAACATGATAAAGAAAATCATGCCGAACAGGGCGCCGAAAGGCATCTGCCCGAAGGCAATCGGCAGGGTCACAAACAACAGGCCGGGACCGGAGCCCGGCTCCAGGCCATTGGCAAAAACCAGGGGGAAGATCACCATGCCCGCCAGCAGGGCCACCAGGGTGTCCAGAATACCGATGGTAATAGCAGTCTTGGCGATAGACACATGCTGTGGCAGGTAGGAGCCATAGGTCATCATGCCACCGCCGGCGAGGCTCAGGGTAAAGAAGGCATGGCCCAGGGCCACCAGTATGCTGGTCCCGGAGAGCTTGCTGAAGTCCGGGTTGAACAGGAAGTTCAGGCCCTGCATAAAGAACCCTGTGGTCATGGCATAGCCCACCAGCACCAGCAGCAGGACAAACAGACCGGGCATCATGGCGTTCACCGCCTTCTCCAGCCCCTGCTTGACTCCCCGCGCCACCACCCCAAGGGTAATCAGCAACACCAGGGTTCCCCAGAATATCAAGGCGCCGGGATCGGCCAGCAAGCGGCCGAAATGGGCACCGGCCTGCTCGCCGGAGAGACCATCGAACGCGCCGCGGGCCGAGTCGAAGATATAGGAAAGGGCCCAGCCGGCCACCACCGTATAAAAACTGAGGATCAGGAAGCCGGACACCACTCCCAGCCATCCCAGCAGCCGCCAGTGGCGGGAAACCTTGAACTCCCGGGCCAGGTTGGCCATGGAATTAGCCGGGTTTTGCCTTCCTCGGCGACCCAGCATGACTTCCGCCATCAACAAGGGCAGCCCGATCACCAGGATACAGGCCAGATAGATCAGCACGAAGGCGCCGCCACCATGCACCCCGGTCACATAGGGAAATTTCCAGATATTGCCCAGGCCGACGGCGGATCCCGTTGCGGCCAGGATGAAAGTCAGGCGGCTGGACCATTGCAGTTGAGCCGGACGTCCCCCGCTTGCTTCGACCACAGTGTTGCCATTGTCCGCCAATCCCGTGTTTTCCATAACCTAGACTCCTGATAATAATCAAAATAAGGGGAGAACTCCTGCCTCCCCATAAACGACCCCTGTTACACAATCAGCGCGGAGCGGCTGAGCCAGCCCTCGACAGCAAACGCCCAGAGGATCATCGAACTTTACTGTCTTGGCCGTACCCCGCTCAGGTCACCGCCGTCCGCTTCTGAAACTCGGGTTTGTCCCACTCTCTCATGGCCATGATCTCCGTCAGCGCCTGTACCAAGTCCCACAAATCCACATACCGGGTATAAAGCGGGGTAAAGCCGAAGCGCAGTATGTCCGGCGCCCGGAAGTCACCGATGATATTGCGGGCGATCAATGCCTGCATGATGGCGAAGCCCTGTTCATGCGCCAGAGACACCTGGCTGCCACGCAGGTTCGCATCCCGCGGCGACACCAGGGTAAAACCGTAACCGGCGCAATGCTGCTCCACCAATTCGATGAAGATGTCACCCAACTGCCGGGACTTTGAGCGGATTGCATCCATATCGGCCGAGGCCATGATATCCACCCCCACATCCAGGATGCTGGTCGCCAGCACTCCGGTGGTGCCGCACAGGCCACGCTTGATACCGTCCGCCGGCTCATAGATATCGCTCATGGCAAAGGGGTTGGCATGCCCGAACCAGCCGCTCAGGGGCTGGCGGAGCTCGGCCTGGTGCCGTTTGGCCACAAACAGGAAACCCGGTGCCCCCGGGCCGCCGTTGAGGTACTTATAACCACACCCCACGGCGAAGTCGGCCTGCACCCGGTTCAGCTCAACCGGTACCGCCCCCGCGCTGTGGCTAAGATCCCACAGCATCAGGGCCCCCACCTCATGGGCCCGGGCCGTCAGCGCCGCCATGTCGAACAGCTGGCCTGATTTGTAATGGACATGGGTCAATACCACCAGGGCGGTGTCTTCGTCGATGATTTCTTCCAGCCGTTCACGGGGTGCCGTTTCCAGCCGGACCTCCCCCTCCAGGAAACCTTCCAGCCCCTGCAAGATATAGAGATCGGTAGGGAAATTACCCGGCTCCGAGACTATCTTGCGCCGCCCCGGGCGCATGCGCACCGCCGCCGACGCCAGTTTGAACAGGTTGACGGAGGTGGAGTCGGCCACCACCACTTCTCCGGCGTCGGCCCCGATCAGGGTGGCGATTTTGTCACCGACCCGCTCAGGCAGGGAAATCCAGTCATGGGTGTTCCAGCTACGGATCAGGCCCCTGCCCCACTCCTGCTCCACCACCTCGGCGGCCCTGTGCTTGGCGGCCTTGGGCAGGACCCCCAGAGAATTGCCGTTGAGGTAGACAAGCCCGGCTTCCAACTCAAACTGCTCCCTGAACGGTGCCAAGGCATCATCCTGATCCAGCCGGGCCAGGGAATCACGGGTCAATTGGGTCATTGTTCAATACTCCTGAGTAATGCGCGCACAGGGGACGCATCCAGCTGTGCCAATTTCAATGGTGGGGCGATCAGCTCGTAGTGCCCCGCGGCTACCTGGTCAAATACCAGACCTTCCAGAATGGCCATGCCATGGCGGCGTACCATCTGGTGGGCGGCCAGGGTTTTTGAGTCCTGGGGATCCAGGGAGGGACTGTCGATGCCGATCAGCATGGCGCCCCGCTCCGCCAGCAGGGCCACCGTGTCGGCCGCCACAGCGGTAAAATCTGACCGCCACTGGTTATGGGGGAACTCTTGGTAAGTTTTCAGCAATACCCGCTCAACCCGCGCCGGCAGGAAGGGGGCAACATGGGCGGGGCACACCAGGCCATCGGCCTGGGTCACATCGATCAGCACACAGGGACCTATGTAGGGATCCAGCCCCACCTCGGCGATGGACAGACCCTCGGCATCATAGTGACGGGGGGCGTCCGCGTGGCTGCCGGTGTGGGTCGACAGCCGGAAGCGGGCCACGTTAACCGGACAGCCATTTTCCAGCACCCAGTTGGGCTCGGACTGGTATTCGGTATCACCGGGCCACACCGGAATACCGGGTCTGAGGGTCTGTGAGATATCCCAGATCTTGCTCATTATCGTCTCCTAGATGGCAGTCCTGACCGACCAGAGCTCGGGGAAAAACTGCAGGTCCAGGGCCTTGACCAGGTAGGAGACGCCGCCGGTGCCGCCAGTGCCCTTCTTGTAGCCGATGATGCGTTCAACCGTCTTCATATGACTGAAACGCCATTTCTGGAAGTTATATTCCATGTCGACCAGCTTCTCCGCCAGCTCGTAGAGATCCCAGTGTTCATCCGTCTGCTGGTAAACCCGGGACCAGGCCTGCTCCACCTCGGCACAGGCCTGGTAGGGCTGGGACCAGTCCCGCGCCAGGCAATGATCGGGAATGTCGAAACCGCGTCGCTTGAGCAGCTGCAGGCTAATGTCGTAGATACTCGGGGCGTGCAGCACCCGGGTCAGATGCTGATAATGCTTGGGATGGGCCCGGTGCGCTTCCACCATCTTGGGGTTCTTGTTGCCGAGCAGAAACTCCAGCTCCCGATACTGGAAGGACTGGAACCCGGAACTCTGGCCCAGGGTGTCACGGAAGCTGGCGTAATCCGCCGGGGTCATGGTCACCAACACTTCCCAGGCCTTGATCAACTGCTCCTGGATACGGGCAATGCGCGACAGCATCTTGAAGGCGGGCGCAAGATTGTCCTGTTCTATATGTCGGGCGGCGGCGTAGGCTTCGTGCAGACACAGCTTCATCCATAATTCCGACACCTGATGGATCACGATAAACAGCATCTCGTCGTGCTGGGTTGATCTGGGATGCTGACAATCCAGTATCCGCTCCAAAGCCAGATACTGGCCGTAGCTCATGTCCTGTTCCCAGTGCACGCCTTCGCCTTCCAGATCCACCATGCTGCCGGTTGCTTTATCCGAACCACGATTAACCATAGTTAAACACCTCATTAACCCTTAAGTTTCATACGAGTTTACTTCGGAGATATATCTCTGTAAATTTCATTAAAATTAAGTTTTTGATGAAATTAATTCATACATGAATACCCGAATAAGCACTCGTCATATGCAAATGATGGTCGCCATCGCCGATGCGGGCAGCGTCGCCGAGGCGGCACAAACGCTCGGCCTGACCCAGTCGGCCCTGAGCCACAGGATCAAGGAAGCAGAGCGGCTGCTGAACACGGAGCTGTTCTACCGTAAGCATAAGAAACTGGCGCCGACCAGTGCCGGGAAACGGCTGTTGTATTCTTCTCGGCTGGTACTGGGGGAAATAGAGCGGGCCGAACAGGACATCAACAAGCTGTCGGTCGGCATCGAGCATGTGGTGCGCCTGGGCAATGAATCCTACGGCGGCTATCACTGGCTGCCCGCCTGCCTGACCGCTTTCAACCGGGACTACCCCACCATCAGTGTGGAGATCATCCCCGACGTCTCCCTGGACCCCTATACGGCCCTGCGCAGTGGTCGCATCGATGTGGCGCTGGTTTCCGGCGGCCATACTCCCGAAGGCTTTGCACATCGCCTGCTGTTTCGTGACGAGATGCGGCTGGTGATGCCCGAAGGCCATGCCCTGGCCGGCAAACCCTGGGTCGAAGCCGCAGAGGTCGCGGCCGGCACCTATGTGACCTACCACACCACCCCCGGCAAGGGCCGGGAATACGAGCAACTATTCAGCCGCTACCGGATGCTGCCGGTAAGGGTATTGCGGGCCGGGGTCACGGAAGCGGTGATTGCGCTGGTACGCGAGGGGTTCGGGCTGACCATAATGCCGAGCTGGACCCTGCAGCCCTACCTGGAGCAAGGAGGACTGACCACGGCCCGGGTTACCGAGCAAGGACTCTATATCGACTGGCACTTGCTGACCCGCAAGGATGAACCGGCGGACTCCCCCACCGGCAGGTTCACGGACTGCCTGGCCGGCCTCTATCGGCAGCCCGGCCAGCCATAAAATAAACCGGCAGCCGCACGTTGAGCGGCTGCCGGAAAGCATCATGATGTGCCGGAACTAAATAACTGATACAAATACCGCCACATGTTAGACAGAAGTCAGGATTCGATAAGCAGACCCTCCGCGCCAGGGCCGGAAAATGTTCCCTTCCATTCCGGCATTCCCGCCATCCATGGCGGTCAGGTGGCGTGGCGGAGCCCCCAAGGAGCGAGCTTGCTCGCTGGCACGAGCGGTTTCAACCCAACCGAACATCCAGTGACGGTTCGCAGCGGGTTGAAGCATCGCGTGTCATGCCTTTATGGCGAGTCTGCATTCGATCCTGATTTCTGTAGCACAATTAGGAACAGTTATTTAGAGCGGGATCACCGCCTTTACCCAGAAAGCACTGCCCTCGGGGCGGTTTTCCACGGCAAACTCGTGCTGATACTTCAGATTCACGGAACCCCCCTTGCCGCTGTCATATTTCACCGAGGGCCCAATGGCAAATGCCTGTCCCCTGTTGTTGGCAATGGTGATGCCATGACGCTCATCGTCGGTAAGCTGCTTGTAACCGTAGCCCCCGATCCCGGCTATCCAGTTCGGGGTCAGGCTGTAGCCCAGCGCATAGTCAAAATGAAACTCCTGTCCCGATCGGTAGTCGGTATCCGGATTGTCGAAGTTATAGTCGTACATCAGCTTGATGTCTGCATTGACTCCATGCGGATCCAGGTAGCTGGCCGCATACACCGGCTGCACTGTCCAGTAGTTGCGGCCGATATTGGCCAGGTCGTTGGGATGGTAGCGACCGGTGGGAGCAAAAACGTCGATGGAGAAGGCGGTATGCAGTTTGGTGCTGTGATGATAGGCCACCCCCAGGGTAAGATCGATATCACCCAATCCCCGCTTGCGCTGGTTCGTGCCGTTAACGGTCACATCCAGGTCCACCAGCGGCAGCAACAGGGCGCTGAACAGCTGGCCTCCCAACAGCTGCTGTTCGGTAACCCATAGCAGCCTGGGGGCAATGACGTTAGCCTGCAGCTTGAAGTCTACCGGCAAGGCATCGCCATTCGCGTCATTGAGCCGATCGGCCGAGTAACGACTGGCATAGAGCAACGGATAAACACCCGCCGGCGGTAATGCGCCCATGCCGAAGTTTTCCGCGCCCATGGGATAGATGGATCCGCCACCTTCGGTCGCCGCAACCCCCGCTGAAAGGGTCAGGGCAGCCGTCAGGGCCATGCCCGATAGCAGGTTGGATTGATGCGTTGGTCGGTTATTCATCTGAGGTTCCTTGTTCAGTTATGAATGGCCGGCGGCGCCGGCCGGTGAGCAGGTCAGGACGCGGCGGCGTTCAGTGTGCCAAAGCGGCCCTTGAAGAACAGCATGGGCTCTCCTTCATCCGTACTGAAATCCTTGACACGTCCCACAATCAGCAGGTGATCACCCAGTCGCCGGGTAAACTCTACCCGACACTCGAATCGAGCCAGGGTATCCGCCAGCAAGGGCACATCCTGTTGATTGAGCCGATAGTCGATGCCCGCAAACTTGTTGTCGCGGGCGCTGGCAAACTGCATCGCCACCGCTTCCTGTCCCTGACCAAGCACGTTGACGGCAAACGGCTTGCCTTCCACAAACGAGGCCAGGTTGGGCGAACTCAATGCCAGGCTCCAGAGTATCAAAGGCGGATCCAGGGACAGGGACGAAAAGGAGTTGGCGGTGATGCCCACCATGGCACTGCCCTCGCCGGGGGCGGTCACCACGGTGACGCCGGTGGCAAAGTGGCCCATGGCATTGCGTAATGCCCTGGTGTCCACAGGGGGAGCAAGCTCGGTCACCGGCTCCGCCTGCCTGAGTGCGGTTGTTGCTGAGCTCATCTTAAGCCTCCTTCTTCAGGTGCTGGCCAATCAGGTAGCGGCAGGCATCGGGGGCCACCCACCAGGGGAAGTAATCGGGCGGATTATCGAAGCCGTTGGCGATAGTTGACGCCAGTTCGGGAGAAACCTGGGCCGCGCTCAACAGTTCAAGCAGATGGGGCTCAGGCGGCCGCAGCATGCTGTTGGTCCAGGTCACCACGTCACCGGCGTAATGCCAGTAGCGCTCGAAGGTTTGCTGCATCCAGTCGGCACTGAAGTCCTGTTCGCCGTGCGCCACTATGGCGTCCAGATACACCTTGCTGCACTTGGCGGCGTTGTTGGAACCCTGGCCGGTAATGGGGTCGTTGACCACCACCGCATCCGCCATGCCGAAGATGCAGCGTCCGGAAGGCAGTCGCGCAACCGGCTTGCGCACCGTGGGCGGGAAGCGACCGGCCAGTACGCCGTTATCGTCGGTCAGCTCGATATGCTTGCAACGCTCGGCCTGGGCTGGTGTGAAACGCCGTACTATCTCCAGGCTGCGCTGCAGGTGTTCCTGGGGGGTCTTGATATCCTGCCAGCAGTCCATGGGGCCGCCGGGGATCCCTTCGAACACCATAATTTCACAGGGGCCGTTGACGGTCAGCGCCGGGAACACGAAGTACTCGCCCACGCCCGGTATCAGATTGAAGGCAACCCGGGAAAAGGGTTCACTGGGCGTCATGCCCTGTACATAGGTCAACGCCAGTGCCCGCTGGGGCTTATCGAAAGCGGAACGCTGCGCATCCCGCTCGAACAAGCGGACTATCTCTCCCTTGCCGGCGGCCAGCATCACCAGATCATGAGATGCGGCCAGCTCTTCCAGCTCCTCCAGTCCCGCATCCCTGATGATCAATTCTCCGCCTTTCTGTTTGAAAATCTCCATCCATATGGGCATCTTGAGCCGTTGGTCCACCGACTGGGCCGGATTGTGCAGCCGTGCAGCCCAGTCGATCAGGCTGACATTAGGCTTGCCCGGATCCGCGATCGTCAGGCCGATCCCCTCAACCGGCGGGCATTCCTGTTCCCAGAAATTCAGTCCCAGGTCACGCTCGGTCTGCAGCGCGTTGTTAAACATGCACTGGCTGGACATCACGCGTCCGTTGCGGATCTCCTCGCCGGTACGGTTGGACATCAGGGTAACCTGATAGCCCTGATCGAGCAGGCCGATGGCGGTTTGCAGGCCGGACTGGCCCGCCCCCACTATGGCAATACGTCGGGTCATAACTGTCTCCATGTCATTGTTGTCGTTGAGTATTCGTTGAGGGCGTTACTGCTCTGCCAGCCGAGGAATGGCCGGCTGCTGCTGCTCAGGTCCCATGACCCCATAGCCGCCATCCACCGCATAGTCGGCGCCGGTCACGAAGCTGGCCTGCTCCGAGCACAGGAAGCGTACCACGTTGGCCACCTCCCGGGGCTCTCCCAAGCGTCCGAGCAGGTGATAGTCCGCCGCCACCCGGTCGGCCCTGGCACGATCGCCACCGCTGACTTCCTCGATCACCCGGGACCAGGTCCAGCCCGGGGATACCGAGTTCACCCGTACCCGGTCGACGGCAAAATCCAGCGCCATGCTACGGGTCAGGTGCAGCATCGCCGCCTTGCTCGCCGGATACAGCCAGCGCCCGGTCTGAGCTACCTTGGCCGAGATACTGGTGAAGTTGACGATGGCCCCTCCCCCGCGTCGACGCATCGCCGGCAATACCGCCCTGGCCGCCATAGCGGCACTGACCAGGTTGACATCGAGGGCCTTGAGCCAGGTGTCCCGGTCGGAACCGACCCCGTCATCCTGATAACTGCAGGCAAGATTGATCAGGTAATCGATGCCACCGAACCGGGCTTCGGCCTGCTGTATGGCGCGGCTAAGCTGCTGGTCATCGGTGATATCCACCTCCAGAAACAGGGCCCGGGGGCCCAGTCGCCGGGCCAGCGCCGAACCTTGCCCGGCATCGATGTCCAGGATCACCACATTGGCATCGGCCGCGACAAAGCTGTCGGCGACGGCCTGTCCGATCAGGGTGGCCCCGCCGGTGATCAGCACTGTACGGCTTTCGAACTCTTTCATCACTGACGCTCCCATTATTCAGTCCCTGCCCGCACTGCCGGCCCAACTGGCCATCAGGGTGTTGGACGGCAGTGATTCATCCAGCAGCTTGGCCGCCGTTTCCCGCCCGGCCACCGGCAGACCGGTCGGGTCGAGCAAGCCAACCTGCACCAGCAAGGAGGCCTGATCCCAATAGATGTGCTCGTGATAGAGCTTGTCGCCGCGGAACTTGACCACCGCCAGCAGGGGAATTTCGACAAAACGCCCGGTCGGGGCCACACCGGGCAACAGCCAGTCGATCTCGCAGCTGTGGGTAAAGCTGAACAACAGCTCATCCACTATCTGGGTATCGCCCACGGTGCGGGAAATCGGCGTCAGCCTGGTATCGGGCGGATTGCTGTCGACGAAATGGTGCTTGTAGAAGCGGTACAGCTGCCGGTAACCGACCCCACCGGTCATGGTGGGGATATGATTGACATAGGGCTCGCTGACCATGGTCGCCATGGTATCCTCGACATTGCGGGTGTCGAACTCGTACTCGCAGTGCTTGTCCCACAAGGCGGACAGATCGTAATGGGGGCCAATCCGGCGGCGCAGCGCCGTGACCGAGCGCTGGTGGGCCATCAGTGCCGACGGCTTGTGAAAATGCGGTGAGCCGGCCCGGGCAAAGGCATGATCGACCTCTGGATAAAGATAGAGCTCGACATTGTCCCGCGCCTCCAGTCCGGCATAGATCTGCTCGCGGGCGGCAGCCGGGCAGTATTCATCGGCGCCGGCAAAATGCAGCACCAGGCGACCCTTGATGTTGTCGGCCTCATCGAGATGCTGTTCCATGCCCATGCCGTAGTAGCCGATGGCCACGTCGACATCACAGCGGCAGGCGGTCAGATATGCCAGCCGGGCACCGAGGCAGAAACCCAGTACCGCCAACCCGCCGTTCACTTCTGGACGCTCCTTCAATACGCCCAGAGCGGCGTCTATGTCGGCGATGCCCTTGTCCTGATCAAATCCCTGATAGAAACCGAATGCCTGTTGAAACTCCTCACTGCTGTATCCCAACTCGACCCCCGGCTGCTGCCGCCAGAACAGGTCGGGAGCCAGTACCACATAGCCTTCTTCCGCATAGTAATCGGCGATGTCACGGATATTGGCGTTGACCCCGAAAATCTCCTGGAGCAGCACCAGGCCGGGGCCCGAACCACTGGCCGGCACCGCAAGGTAACCGCTGAATACCCCGCTGCCGTCCCGGGCACTGATCTCAATTGAAGTTCCCATCTTGCTTCTCCTTGTCACCTTTGGGCTGATGTAACGCCATGCTAGACAAGGAACAGGCGGAGCGTCGCACCGCCAAATGCGACGGCTATCCGTTGCGTGCAACTATTTTGGTGGCTCGGATTTCTCCAACGAGCGGGAGCGGAACGAATAATACTGGCAGGAATGTCGGCATTATCCGATTAGTGCAATGAGGATCCGATGGGTGAGAAAAAAGTGCCCGCCATGACCCGGGTCAACAAAAAACCATTCTAATTAACAAAGGAGCAACATATATTGGTGGCAGGACATTGCTGACGTAGCAGAACTTGACTCTCGCAAGCAACATGCACATGGAGATTTCGGTGTCATCACTCAGTCATCCACATTCAGCGCTGGCGTTGTCCCTGCTGGACAATGACGAGCGACTGTTGTTTACCTCTCGGGACCTCAGGGAAGTAGAGGGGGAGGTATCTTCCATATTCAAGCCTCACAGCCTGGAGATAACCGACGGCTCAACCAGGCTGCACTCCCGCCTGCATCATGTGCCCATCGGCCAGGTGTCGTTCAACCGCCTGAAATACGGAGGCGAAGTCCGCATCAGGCCAGAGCGCCTTGAAGACTTTTATCTGATCCAGATGCCGCTCCAGGGAGAGGCCCATATCATCAGCGATGGCAAGCCGCTCCGCTCGGTAGCCGGTACCGCCTCGGTGCTCAACCCCACCCAGACCCTGGATATGCGCTGGAACACCGTCTGCGATCAGCTGATCCTCCGGATCGACCGACAGGCCCTGGAGCAGACCTGCAGTAGTTACCTGGGCCGACCGATAAAAAAACCCGTGGTATTCGAGCTGGGGTTGGCCTGGCAGACCAACCCCCACTGGTACAGCATGATGACCTATCTAAGCCAGATGCTGACCCAGACAACACCCGGCCACCTGTTGTACCCGCAACTGGAGCAACTGGTGATCGGTACCCTGCTGAATATCCAGCCCCACTGTTACTCCCAGGCACTGGCGAATGACGACAAGCGACTGGCACCACGGCATGTAAAACGGGTCGAAGAATATATTCAGGCCCATGCAGATGAGGCGATAACCCCCGCCTTGCTTGCCGAGTTGGCCGGTGTCAGCCTGCGCACCCTCTATGCCGGCTTCAAGGACTTCAGGGATATCAGCCCGATGGAGTATCTACGCAGTGTACGGCTACAGCGGGTCAGAGAAGAACTGTGTCAACAAAGCGCTGAGCGATCGGTCACCGATATCGCCACTCGCTGGGGCTTTGGTCATATGGGGCGCTTCAGCCAGGAATACCGACGGCTGTTTGGCGAAAACCCCAGCGAAACCAAACGTAAATATCAGGGAGGGTCTCAATCATGCGGTCCCTGTCACCGTTGAGAGCTGATTGCGCATGACGGCGTCGTTTTGGCCAAACGCTCATATCGAGTCGCGATGCGACGGGAGTCATAACCTTATCTGCCACCACTAAGTCCGCTTCCATGCCTTCAAGCACGGGGTTGACTTGCCCCTATTCCAAGACTGGCCCTGCCGTTAACAGCAGGCGAATCGGGTTATACCAGAACGATGCGGACAGCAGCCGTTATGACCACGCCGACTGGGCCCGCTGGCCTGGGGGTGCACACATTGACCCAGCCGAGGCCGATCAGCCAATTGAAACAGTCCCGTCACCATTCCAGGCTTTACATCTCGTTCAGCCGTTTCAGCAGCCGATCCAGTCCACTGATCAGATCCCGGTATTCAGAGGCCGACAGGCAGTCGATAAGGCTTGACTCCCATTCCTGCACTCGGGGCACCATCCTTTGATACAGGCTCAGTCCGGCCTCGGTCAGGCTGACCAGGGCGGCGCGATGATCTTCAGGCATGGGAGTTCGGACGATCAGCCCCTTGTCCTCCATTCCTTGCAGTGCACGAGACACCTTGACCTTATCCATGCTGCTGAGCGCAGCCAACTCTCGGGCTATCACCTGCTCCTTGTGACCAATGGCGGCAATCAGCCGCCATTCGGGCCGCGTGATGCCAAACTCGCTGGAATACAGTTCAGCCAGTCTGCTGCTGACCCGCTCTGCCGTCAGTACCAGCTTGTAGGGGACAAAATCATCCAGCACAAAATGCTTTAATTCTTTCACGTCAATTCCACTTAACAGGGCAACAAAAAAGTCCATTGCCATTATACAGGTAAAGGTTTTCCGGTCTGTACCCTGTGTCACTTCCCTCTACCGCCTCGCATGGGCCCGAAGTGCACAGATACAGGATGGTGCGCCTCCGCTGGCGCAAACGCATTCAGATTACCGGCCACCACAAACCAAAATTAGTTTCCAATGAAATTTAAATCCATTTAAATTTTCTGATTCCAGGCCTTGAAAACCAGAACAAGCACAACGAAACCGTAAAAATAAGCAATAACTGGTATAACCAACCCATTTAAATCAAAATATTAACAAAAATAACACTTGAAACTAACGGAGAACCCCTTCATATTAGTTGCATATGAAACAATAAGCACAGTAAGGCAGAGTTACTCAACACCACCATTCAGTAATTGATAAGGAACAAAGGAACAGATGATGAGCAAAAAATTCGCCTCTCACGCCGACGTAGAAGAAAAGCAGGTCAGCTTCAAGCAGCTGGCCCCCGGTGTCTATGCCTATACCGCCGAAGGCGATCCCAATACCGGCATCATTATCGGTGAGCAGTCCGCCCTGGTGATCGATACCCAGGCCACGCCGATCATGGCCGAGGATGTGATCCGCCGGGTGCGCGAAGTGACCGACAAGCCCATCAAGCACGTATTAATGAGCCACTATCACGCGGTGCGGGTACTGGGTGCTTCCGCCTACCAGCCGGAAAACATCATTGCCAGCCGGCAGACCTTCGAACTGATCCAGGAACGCGGCCAGCAGGATTTCGAGTCGGAGGTTGGCCGTTTCCCCCGTTTGTTCGCCGGAGTGGAATCGGTACCCGGCCTGACCTGGCCCAATGTGGTGTTCGACGAACGCATGACGCTGGATCTGGGTAACCGTCGGGTAGAGATCATGCATGTCGGTCGTGGCCACACCAAGGGTGACACCATTGCCTGGTTGCCGGAAGAAGGCATATTGTTCGCCGGTGATCTGGTGGAGTTCGGTGCCACGCCCTACAGCGGCGATGCCTACCATAAAGACTGGCCCCAGACCCTGGATAACCTGCTGGCACTCAAGCCAAAGCAGCTGGTGCCCGGCCGGGGCGATGCCCTGATCACCCCCGAACAGTGCCGCGAAGCCATTGAAGGTACCCGTAACTTTATTCAGACCATGTACCAGAGCGTGGCCGATGGCCGTTCCCGGGGCCTGAGTCTGGGTGAATGTTACCGGGAAACCTATGCACTGCTGGCGCCCCGGTACGGCCACTGGGTGATTTTCGATCACTGCCTGCCATTCGATATTACCCGTTGCTACGACGAGGCCGGTGACTATCCCGACCCGCGTATCTGGACCGCCGAGCGGGATACCGACATGTGGCACAGCCTGCAGCAGGTACTGGAACAACAATCTTAAGTCAGTGACCCCGGCCGCGACTCACGATTCGTTCATGTCATCAGCCTGAGCCACCGGGGTCAAGGCGTCGCATGCGGCCGGAACATATCCACTTTCATATCCGTTTTTTAAGAGGGGCCAAGGATGCAAGCCACCTATCAGAATCCGGTTTACGACTACCGGACCAGTCCGGATCAACATGCGGAACAGCCGGTACATCACCCGCTGGTGATCATCGGTGCCGGCCCGGTGGGCATGGCCGCTGCTCTGGACTGTGCACGTCAGGGACTGCCGGTCGTGGTACTGGACGACAACAATACCGTCAGCGTCGGTTCCCGGGCCGTGTGTTATGCAAAACGCACCCTGGAGATCATGGATCGGCTGGGGCCGGGCCAGCGACTGGTCGACAAGGGTATCACATGGAACCATGGTCGCGTGTTCGCCGGTGAAGGTGAAGTGTATGACTTCAACCTTCAGCCGGAAGACCATCATCGCCGACCGGGCTTCATCAATCTGCAACAGTATTATTTTGAGCAGTATATGGCAGAGCAGATCCATGATGAGCCTTTGATTGATCTGCGCTGGAAGAACCGGGTGACCGATCTGAGCCAGACAGAGCAGGGAGTATGCCTGGATATCAATACCCCGGATGGTCCTTATCGCCTGCGCTGCGACTACCTGCTCGTAGCCGATGGGGCCAACAGCGGCATTCGCACCCTGATGGGGCTGGAGAGCAAGGGCCAGGTATTTCAGGAGCGGTTTCTGATCGCCGATGTACTGATGCAGGGCAATTTTCCGACCGAACGCTGGTTCTGGTTCAACCCACCTTTCCATCAGGGACAGTCCACGCTGCTGCACCGGCAGGCGGACGATGTGTGGCGCATCGACTTCGATCTGGGTTGGGATGCAGACCCGGAATTTGAAAAGCAGCCGGAACAGGTGATTCCCCGGGTACGCGCCCTGCTCGGTCACGATAACTTCGAGCTGGAATGGGTCAGCGTCTATACCTTCCAGTGCCGGCGCATGGAGCAGTTTATCCATGATAAGGTGATCTTTATCGGTGACGCGGCCCATCAGGTCAGTCCGTTCGGTGCCCGCGGCGCCAATTCCGGTGTACAGGATGCAGACAACCTGATCTGGAAGCTGAAACTGGTGCTGGATGGCAAAGCCCCCCGCCGGCTGCTGGACAGCTATCAGCATGAGCGCAGCCTGGCCGCGGATGAAAACATTCTGAATTCCACCCGCTCAACCGACTTTATCAGCCCTAAAAACAAGGTCAGCCGAGTCTTCCGGGATCAGACACTGGCACTGGCCAGGGATTATCCCTTCGCCCGTGCCTTCGTTAACTCGGGACGGCTCTCACTGCCCAGCAAATTGCTGGACTCGCAGCTCAACACCGCGGATCGGGACATGTTCAGTGACCGGCAGGCACCGGGCGTGGTGGCTACCGATGGCCCCGTGCGTATCCACACTGGCGAAGATAGCTGGCTTCTAAACCAACTGGGCAATGAGTTCTGCGCCGTCTTTTTTGCCGAGAACGTCGCCCGAATCCCGGTGACGACCCTGCAGTCCCTGCGGCAGGGAGCCATTCCCATCCGGCCTTTGGTGATACTGGCCCAGGGCGCGCGGGGAAGCTGTAATGACCTGATAATCATGCAGGACAAGGAAGGCGTACTGTTCGAGCGCTTCGATGCCACACCCGGCAGTCTCTACCTGTTCCGTCCGGACCAGCATGTGTGTGCCCGCTGGCGCCAGTGGAGTGTAGAAGATATTCGTCGAGCCCAGGCCAAAGCCTGTGCCAACCTGGAGGAATGCGAACATGAGTGACTTGAAACAGACCCTGAACTGCCAGGATCCGGACCATATCTATACCCGCCTGATCGACCTGCACCGGGTGGATGACGTGGAGCGCAGTCTGCGGATCAATGCGCGGCTGATCCTTTTACTCGCCAATCATATTGGTGATACCCGGGTACTCGAGCAGGCGTTTGACATCGCCGATGCGATGGAGAGACAAGGAGAGCAAGTGAATGCGTAACTGGTTCCAGTTCCCCATTCACCTTCGACTACAAGGGCAGCTTCTTCAGCCGGGACAATGTTGATGCCGGCATGATCATCCTGCCCCCCTGCGGCGTTACCCATGGGCCCCATCCCAAGGCCTTCGCCGCCGGCGCCAAGCATACCCGCACCGAAACCGATGAAGTGGCGGTGATGATCGACACCCGGCGGCCCCTTAACGTCGCCGAGCTGCCGGAGGGGGTGGAGAACATCGAGTATGTGAATTCCTGGCTGCTGAAGGAATAACAGCACTGCAAGCGGAAAAGCTGTCTTAATCGCCAGTTTGCCGATGGGTTATTGCGGACTAAAGAGCAGTAGACGACCATGACCCCAAGGAGAGCAAAGGGGGTCTGCTTATCGAATCCTGACTTCTGTCTCGAAATGGTGCGGTATTTGTATCAGTAATTTATAGCACTATCAGGATCCGTTATTGACTTTCCCTGTGCTGCGCTCTGCTCGTGCCAAATAAATGAGAAGCTGATATTCTGTTCTCACTTACTGGCAAGGCTATGCTCGGGCCCTGGAAAACCTCGCCAGACGCTGCTGGAGAAAATGAATGTGGGATAGCACTCCCCCCCCCTGGTTACCGCTTATTTCCGATACCGTGGCCGCCATCCATACCCCGTCATTTCCCAAGGCATTGTTGTCATTTATCAACAGCGGTATTTGTTTCGACTGTGCCCTGGTGCTGGGCTATAGCCGACACCATAAACCCATCTATCTATACGACACCCTGACCGAACAGCGACAAGTGCTGTTTGAGCACTATCTTCACCAGGCCTACCGGGAGGATCCCTTTTATCAAGCGATAAAGTCGGGAATAGCACCAGGCATTTACCTGTTGTCAGAACTTCATCCTCGCTTCTTGAGCAACAGCGATTACTTCCAGGGGTTCTACCAGAATACCGGCTGGCGCGATGAAGTGGGTATCATCTGCCGGGTTAATGACGACGTCACAATCGTATTTTCTCTCGGTCGACTTGGTAAGCGGAACATGCTGAGTCAGCAGGAACTGGTCACGCTACGTCAGCTCGAACCACTGATCCAGAACCTGTGCCTGCAGCACTGGGGAAGCCTCAGTGGTGAATTATCGGCGACGCCGCCGGAGCAAGAAGACGTTAAAGGCCGGATAGACCGCGCCTTTTCCAGTCTGGGAGGAAGCTTGCTCACTCCCCGTGAAAAGGAAATATTGCGCCTGGTGCTCCTCGGTCACAGCTCACGAGAAATCGGGGCACGATTGGGAATAGGCGAAGGCACGGTCAAGAATCATCGTAAACGGGCCTATGCCAAGCTAAGTCTGGGGTCTCAGGCAGATTTATTTCTTATGTTCCTCAATCATCTGATAACCCTGGAGAATGGGGATGACGCTTCATACCCGTTAAAGCCTGTCACCAGCTGATCGAGCAAACCACGCCGAAACACCTGTAGGGCCTTGCGGGGCGGCTGTATTACAAAAAGACAGCATGGGCACTTCTACTCCGATCCGGATAACGCCTCCGGTATCAGCGCATGCCGAACTCAGTTCATATTAAAAGCTGATACTTGAACGGCTTGCCACGTCAAAGCGGCAAGCCGGGTCCTCATCACCAGGTTATTGACAATATAATAAAAAGTCTCACCGAGTTATTAAGTCACTATCTGCATAACAATACCACTTTACTCAAATACATCGCCATCATTAGCCAGGCTGAATTCTCCGAAGTAATGGCCTGCCAGTTCTTGCTCCAGGGACTCTTCCGGCTTTCCAAAGAGCAATGGATGGATCATGACCAGGGATTTTGGCTTCACCTGTTTGGCGATATCAGCCAGCTGCCTTGTTGTCGTGTGAGCCGCCAGCATATAATGCTGCCACTTTTCGGGCAGTTTTGCCAAGCCTTCTTCCGACATGACTTCATGCAGCAATATATCAGCACCCTTGGCGTTTTCTATCAGATTTTGCGAATAGGAAGTGTCTCCCGAAATAACAATCGATTTATCCGGCGCGTCAATTCTATATCCAAACGCTTCCCCTTCTTTCCAGGAACCATGCTCTACTGTAAATGCGGTAATGGTGACGTACTTGTCCTGGTAGACCACACCTGACTTATCAAATTCAGTGACGACCCCTGAATAAGGCTCGCCTTTACTGATGGGAAGGCTCTGCAGACGATGCTGAATATCAGGCTGATAGGCGGAAACGACGCCTTTTACCACCTGCTCGGTTCCTTTTGGGCCCCATATTTTTACCGGCTCGTTACGTTCGAGCACCCATCCTCTCAGGAGTAATTCAGGGATCCCAAGTATGTGATCCGAGTCGAGGTGAGTCAGAAACAGTTTATTGAGAAAAGTGGGATACATGAACTCAGGGTAAGAGGGAGATGTCGGAAATATGTTTTGCTTTCCCGGCTCGAGAAACTGAGACAATGTTTCCATAAACCCTGAGCCCGCATCAAAAAGATAAACCTGGTCCTGGTTAACCACCACGGCAGTTGCCGTACCACTTCGCCCGGGCAAAATATTGGGGGTTCCCGTTCCCAGGGTAACCACCCGCGTAGGGGAAACCAATTGTGCGGGGTCAAACTTCTCACCCTGTTTGGCACCTTGTTCATCGGACAGCGCAACCGGGCTGATCACCTGAAGAAGTGAAAATAAAATTAAAAAAGAAAGTGAACAGGGGTGGAATATTGAAATCCTGCCCAAAACAGCCCTGCAAGCAATATTACGTCGTTCTCTGTTACCAGACATTCTTTCAAGAAAATCAATCAGCATAACAACAAGGCCTCCTGCCTTAAATAGTATCAAAATACCGGCTATTGCATTGATAATACTGACAATCCATCTCGACAGAAGGTCACACTCCCGGTATAAACACAGGGGCTGTGGCGAGCGGAATTGCCAGTGGAATCATTACTCCCATAAAACCATGGATTCAGGGCTCACTCACCCCGAATATTAACCGCTTGCATTTGGGTGTACTCCAGCAACCCTTCAAGACCAAACTCACAGCCAATACCGGACATCTTGCTTCCGCCAAAAGGCACGTGAGGCAAGACTTCGGCATGACCATTTATCCAGACGGTACCGCAATCCAGTTGGTCCGCCACCAGACGCAATTGCTCCGGGTCTGTTCCCCAGACAGATCCCCCCAGTCCGAACTCGCATGCATTGGCCCACTCTATCGCCTGCTCCAGGGTGCTATAACGCACGATAGGCAGTACCGGACCGAACTGTTCTTCCAGAACCAGCCTGCTGTCGTAGGCAATGTCCCGCACCAGGGTAGGTGCCATAAAAAACCCTTGAGCTGGCAACGGTTGGCCGCCATCCAGCACGGTGGCGCCTTCATTTTTCGCCGCCGATAACAGCGTCTGTACAAACTTCAGCTGGTGTGCATTCTGCACCGGACCGAAATTCACCGCTTCCTCCATACCATCACCGACATGTTGTGCCTTTGCCTGCTCCCACAACAGGTCGCAGAGCTCATCGTAGAGCGCATCGGGTACATAAAGGCGCTTGAGTGCGGCACAGGTCTGTCCCATATTGATAAAGGCGCCCTGGAACAGGGCCGCTGCGATCTGTGCCGGTTGCGCATCAGGCAGGACAATGCCGGCATCATTACCGCCGAGTTCCAGCGTCAGCCGCTTCAAGTTGGCACCACTGCGCGCCATGATATCCTGGCCAACCCCTGTGGATCCGGTAAACACCAGCTTGGCAATATCCTTATGTTCACTCAGGGCCCGTCCCAGCTCGCCCCCTGATCCCGTGACAATATTGAACAGGCCCGGAGGTGCAATCTTGTTGATAAGCTCGAACAACCGCAGCGTCGTCAAGGGGGTCAGGGAGGAAGGCTTGCAGACCACAGCGTTCCCCGCCCGTACCGCCGGCATGATATGCCATATACAAATCAACAGGGGCCAATTCCAGGGGGGGATGGAAGCGACCACGCCCAACGGTTTGCGTTGCAGCTCGACGCGTCGTTGCGGGCTCTGCTCCAACACACTGACCGGCAGATCGAGACCCGCCGTGTAGCGGGTCCAGGCTATCGCTCCCTGCACCTCAAAACGGGCCAGGGTCAGCGGCTTGCCCTGTTCCAGGGTGATCAAGCGGGCCAGCTCTTCTTCATGGGTTGCCATGGTATCGGCGATCTCATTGAGCAGATTGCTGCGCTCCTGGTGAGTGCTGTCACGCCACACACGGAATGCCTGCCTGGCACTGGATATGGCTCGTTCAAGCTGCACCTGACTCGCCGCTCGGCAGCTGGTCAGTTGCTCTCCGGTGGCCGGATTAACCACCGTCAATGAGGCTCCTTCTCCCTGACTGGCGTGGCCATCAAAGAACTGGGAAAAGTTGGGAAATAGTCGGGTATCGGTAAACTGGGTCATGTTTCTCTTCCTTAACATCGAGATACCTGCCTTATCGTTCCAAAGGCAGCTGAGACAAAGGGGTAGCTTCAAACAAACCTTTTTTCATTTTGAGTCGTACCCAGAGCACGGCGAACAGGGAAACCATCCCCAATACCAGGGCGGTATTGCCGTAAACCTGTGCCGTCAATTCGGGGCTGGGTGAGTTATTGAAAAAGACATAACCCATGCCCATCACCCCCAGAATCTGGGGCACTGGACACCAGGGCGTTTTGAACGGGCGGGACAATTCTGGATAGCGTCGACGCAACACCAGTACATCCAGGTGGGCGATCATATAGGTTACTATCCAGGCCGCCGCGGCCGAGATCAGCAACAGGATGATGATCTGAGGGTTATGACCCAGCAGCATGACGGGTGCAGCAATCATCAGCGCCTGAACCAATGTACTGACCCAGGGTGTACCATTGGCACGGCGGTTAGCAAAGCAGGCAGGTAACTGACCACTGTCGGCCATCCCTGCCAGCATGCGGGGTACCGTGGCCAATACGGTATTGACCGTACTGCAGGTTGCGGTAATGGCGGCCACTGCCAGCAACAGCATGCCGTTATCGCCAAACAAGGTTAAAACCAGCTCCATATGGGGAAGTTCTGATCCGGCAAGGGTCACCATAGGCACAAACTTGAGCCCGGCCCAGACAAGCAACAGGTAAATAAGGGACAACACCACCAGCGCCAGGATCATGGCCAAAGGCACATGCCGCCTGGGGTTTTGACAGTCCGGGCTCAGTGGGCAGACAAACTCCAGACCGACAAAGGCCCAGATGGCCAGTGCTACCAGTGAAAACACTCCCATTCCCAGTGGATTGAGCTCAATCACCGAGACCACAGACCCCATGGCCCCCTGCCCGCTCACACCGGAAAAGCCTATCAATAGCAGTGTTGTCAGCATCACAAACGCCAGCAAGCTTTGTACCCGGGCGAAAATATCCACGCCCAGCAGGTTAAGGCCGACCAGCAAAGCCAGCAGCCCCAGACCGATACCGGGAAATCCGAATAACGTCGGATAGAGCTGGCCGAGGATAAACTCCACCAGCAGCAATTCAGCCGACAACGCAAACATGGCCACGATTGGATAGCCGGCCAGTGTTGCAACAATAGCGGGGAAATGGCCGAGCGCCGCTTCGGTATAAACACTGACACTGCCGGCCCCAGGTAGCATCAGCGACAGCTCGGAAAAGGAGAATACGTAACAGAGGGCTAATAAGGCGGCAAGGATAATGGCCACCATAAAGCCATAACCGCCAATTCCCGCCCCCTGCAGCACCGACACCATGGTGCCTTGCACCACCACCACGCCCACCGCCACGGCAAACAGGGACATCAGACCCAACCTGGGTCGGTTAGTCAAACCAGCGGGACTGGCCATGGAAAGAGTTTCACTTCGGGACATCCTGGTCTCCTCAATACACTTTAAATACAGGCGCAAACGCCCAGCTTGATACCGCCTCCGATGACTCCAAGCCCCCCTGTTTAACCGGGTTTCCCGGTCTCTCAGCCAGCCTTGCTTGCCCGGGCGGTATCAATCATCGACAAGGGATCAACACCCTTAACGCATCGGGCTGGTCCGGCTAAAGGCCACATCCAGGGCATTGACCAGGATGTCCAGTTCCGGCTGCTGAATGGTCAGGGGGGGAGACAAGATAATCTTGGTACCGACGGGACGTACCATGGCACCATGCTCTCGGGTCACCTTGGCGATTTCATTGGCAAATCCGTTCATCGGATCGACCGGCTCCCGGCTCGCCTTGTCGGTCACCAGATCCAGTGCCAGCATCAGTCCCTTGCCACGCACCTCGCCGACCGAAGAGAACTTCTGCTCGAACGGCTTGAGCGCCTGCAGCAGATACTCTCCCTGCCTGGCGGCGTTGGCGGGAATCTGCTCCTTTTCAACCAGATCCAGGCAGGTCAGCGCAGCGGCGCAGGCTACCGGATGGCCGGAATAGGTATAACCGTGCATCAACGCACCGGTAAAGTTGCCATTTTGCTCGAAGGCATCGGCAATCCGCTGGTTGACCAGCGTCGCCCCCAGTGGGATATAACCCGACGTAATCCCCTTCGCCAGGCAGATAATATCCGGGCTGACACCCCATCCCCGGCTGCCGAACATATTGCCACTGCGACCGAAACCGGTGACCACTTCATCGGCAATCAGCAACACCCCATACTTGTCACAGACCGCCCTCACCAAAGGCCAGAAGTTGGCCGGAGGTACAATCACCCCGCCGGCGCCCTGCACCGGTTCAGCGATAAAGGCCGCCACTGTATCCGGCCCCTGAGCCAGAATTTCCCGCTCCAGTTGGGCCGCGCACAGAGCGCCCAGTTCTTCACCGGTGGCATTCCAGGGATTGCGATAAGACCAGGGCGTATCTATCTGAATACAGCCGGGCAACAGTGGCTCGTAATTGCGCCGGAATGCCAGGCTGCCATTGATCGACGTCCCGCCAAAATGGGTACCGTGATAGCCTTGCTTGAGAGAAATAAACTTGGTTCGCTCGGGCTCCCCTGCCAGCTTCCAGTACTGCCGGCTGAGTTTCAGCGCGGTTTCCACCGCATCCGATCCTCCGGAACTCAGCATCACCCGGGCCATCTGCTCGGGAGCCAGCATGGCTGTCAACGTGTTCGACAACTCTTCCACCCGGGGATGACTGACACCATCAAAGCTCTGGTAATAGGCCAGTTCATCGAGCTGATGCATGATCGCGCTCTTGATTTCTGGTCGTCCATGCCCCAGGTTGACGTTCCACAGGCCTGCCACACCATCGATCATTCGCTGCCCCTTGTCATCGGTGACATAGACCCCTTCTCCCGAGATGATACGGGTAGCGGCGGTCTGTCGGGCGACTGCCGGGTGAGCCATTGGGTGCCAGTATGGTTTTTCTAATTGCTGGATATCGGTGAATGCAGTCATTTTCCCTCTCCTTTATGCCGGCATTGAGCAATAACCTCATGCCGAACAACGAATTTAACAACCAAGAAACAATTGAAATAATCCATTATCATTGGTTCCGGTGCCATGTCCCTTTAGGGACAGGCAAACAAAAAAACCACCTGATATTTGAAAGGAAAAGAGGGCATGGCGCCCAATGCCGTTCACTTAAGATGAAAAGGGGCGTCCTCCTCTACACGCCGACTCGCCGAAAACCCGTCCCTGGGGGCTCGGCGGCGTCACTGACCGCCATGGATGGCGGAAATGCCGGAACGGCAGGAGCACTTTTCGGCCATGACGCCAACGGTCGGCGTGATAGAGGAGGGCTCCCCCTAACTGAACAGTATTCGGCATGGCGCCCTATTGTCGTACGGGGAGTTGTTGTTCAAATCAGAGCCAGGGCAGCCCGTTGCTACTGGGCTTAACGCGGCTGGCTGACCGGCTGTCGAATGGGCATTCCACGCCCTATGACGTTGTTCATCACCTTCACCCCAGCCAGGATTTTAGCTACCTGACCGTTGTAAACTCGGTTTTGGAGTGAACTGTTGCTTGAAGCTGGCCATCGCCGTTTTCGCCAACGTCCGCTGATGGTCGCCAGATGCGCTTTTCCATTCAGCCACATTGCCGGGATGACCGTCCTCCCAAGAGCCGGCATTCTTTCTTGCCGCAAAGGCAGCAATACTGCTTTTTTGAGCAGGAGCCGGTGGCATCAATAACCAGCTCCCTCACGGCTCCTATACTGGGCAACAGATACTTGATGTGCGATGCGCCACCGCCAGCAAAAGCCCGCTCCTCTTGCCACTCAACACCCGGCTCACATTCGTATTGATACAGAGCATCAACAAAACCCAATGATGTCTCGCCGCAAAGCCGGGGCCAGCCTGCCGAGGATCAACGACCACAGGGCAGCGGCGTAATCCCCTCGGCCTCCACTGCAAACTTACCCGCTTGCGGCTGCAGCAGATGGGTCAGGTGATGTCGGCTCAACGCGGCAGACAACTCGGTCCCCTGCTCACTCTCCAGCGCCGCTGCTTTCAGCTGACGCATAATATCGACCCTATCAAGGCTACCAAGCAACGCCCTGGCCGCGGCAGACAGGATATTAAAGCTTCCCAAGCCCCGCTCGCGGGTTTTACTGTAGCCCTTGATAAGCTCCGGCAATACCGCCAGTTCGCAGGCCAGTGCATAGTCCACCGACACCGTTTCCTCCAGCTGCTGCAGCCAGTCATTAATCCGTGCCTGTTCGAGCGAGTCCCTTAGGGTATAACGACGCAACGGGCGCATCCTGGCCACCAGATACAATGACAGGAAGCCCGCCAGGCTTTGGGTAGAGAGCTTTTTCGGCCCGGCAAACAGCATCTCCAGCAGCCGGCCGGCCCAGCTGGTACGCAGCACCCAGCGCCCCAGCCTGGTCGGCAGGGTTTCGGCGACTTCTTCCAGGCGGGGATGGAGAAACTCGGTAAAGTAGGACACCTTGTCCGCATTGATGCCCACTTCCTGGTACAGGCGGGCAAAGCGCCGGGAGCGAGTCTTGATATCGGCTACCCGGATAGTGTCCTCATAGGCCATCCACAGAGCCAGCCTGGAGGCCGCCTCCCGGCTGAAGCGCCAATCCGTCTGGTCACCGCCCGCGTGAGCATAATCCAGGGCCAGAAGCCTGAGCATGCGCTCGACGTAAAGCCGGGCATAGCGCAGATCGCTGTGATCCAGCATCCTGCGCACCCCTTCCATTACCGTTGCCGTCAGGGCATCGGGAAAGTCCCGCCGGACGGCCTCCACCAGCCCTTGTATCCCGGCATCGTTACCCCGGTAATCCCAGCCAGAGAACCCTTCAGCGGTAGTAGCGAGCGCGTCGGCGGCCACGACATCGGGCCCCTGTGCCTGCAAAGCCCCGGCCGCGAAAGCGGCCAGGCTCTTGTCGACCCCTATGCCTCCCTCACGAATCGCCTGTTCAAATGCCTCACGGGGAAAGGGCAGGGCGCCGCTGCCAAAGATAGCGCCGAACAGGACGGCACTGATGACACTGCCGGTCTGCTCCGCCACCGCCGCCATATCGAAGCTGATATAACGACGGGCCATTTCCCGCGCCGCCGCATGCACGGCGTCGGAATCGGCGATGCCATTGCCCAGAGCCTCTTTCTCGGACACCGCATAGGCACGGTGAGACGAGGCGATCAGCGTGGTGCGCTCGGGAGTGACGAATTGGCGCTGGATGGCGCGACCGGCTTCCATCAGTTCGGCGGCCACCACCAGGTCGACATCTCCGCTGGCCGGAGACAGGGACAAGACGGGAGCCGGCTCCCCTGGCGATTGGGAGCCATCGAACAGCTCCAGGTAATAGACGGTGGCGCCGGTTCGCTGGGCCACCCCCGGCACCGAAGATGACTGTACCTGCCAACCGGCAGCTTCACCCATACCGACTATCCAGTCGGCCAACACGCCGCCGCCCTGCCCGCCCATGGCGGTGATCGCGATATTGATCCGTTTATAGTTGTTCATCAGCATGTTCCCTCCGGCTGATAGCTGGCATGGCGTTTCAGGTCTCGCTGTTGCAGCCAGTGAATGATGCGCTGTGCTATCCGTCTTTTGACGGTTTCCCAGCGCCCCGGGTTATGCACCACCTCGACCCGGACAAAGGATGGACACAGGATATCCGCATGGACATTTTCGCCGCACAGACCGCAGCCGACGCAGCTGTTGTCGATGCGGGTAACAGGATCCGCGCGCCAGGGATCCGGATTGGGCTTAATGGTCAGCGAAGGACATCCGGACAGCCGAACACAGGCTCGATCCCCGGTGCAGGTCTGTTCATCGATGGCAAAACGTGCTTCGGTGACCCGTTTTCCCGCCTTGATATCGGCCCGGCGGCCGCGTTTTTCCCGCCGTTCCCGATTGAGCATGCACTCGGACTGGGCCACGATCACCTTGGGGCCGACCCCTTTGGTGGTGACCGCCTCACGCAGGGTTTTAAGCATGGCGGACACATCATAGGTCCTGGTCAGGGTTTTCACCCACTTGACGCCCACCCCCTCCACCGCCCGGGAAATGGGATTATTGGTGGCCCGGTTCGGGTTACTGGCCTTGGAGGAAAGGATATCCTGGCCGCCCGTCGCCGCCGTGTAGGCATTATCGATGATCAGGTTGACGCCGTTGCTTTTGTTAAAAACCGCATTCCCCACGCCGCTGGTCAGGCCGTTATGCCAGAAGCCACCGTCGCCCATGATGGCAATGGGCGGCTTGTCCGACTCGACATTGAAGGCCGAGGCCGAGGCGCCGCCGAGGCCATAGCCCATGGTGGTGGCGCCGAGATTGAAGGGCGGTAGTATCGAAAACAGGTGGCAGCCAATGTCACAGCTGATATGAAAGTCACCCCTTTCCTTTTCCAGCAGCTTGATGGCGGAAAAAATCGGCCGCTCGGGACAACCGGTACAGAAACCGGCGGGCCGTGCCGGTACCACCTCGGTCAGTGCCGCCACCGACAGCGGCTGACGGGGAACAAACGAGATGGATACCTCATCCTGCAACAGATCCCGGGTATGCTGCTGCAGGAAGTTGCGGATCCCCTTTTTCAGCACATCGCAGCTATATTCTCCTACCCGCGGGAGCACGGCTTTACCGCACAGCACCGTCTTGCAGCCCGAACGCACAAGAATGCTGTTGAGCTCGTGCTCGATAAACTCGGGATTGCCCTCTTCTATAAGCAGCACCGCCGATTTGCCGGCGACAAACTGCAGCAGCTCGTCCTCAACCAGCGGGAAGGCGACATTCATCACATACATGGGCAGCTGGGAACGTCCGTAGGCGTCGGCCAGGCCAAGGTGCTCCAGGGCGCGGATAGTCGTGTTATAGCTCCCGCCCTGGACGATTATGCCCACATCTTCCCGCTCCCCCGCAAAAAACTCATTCAATTTATGTTGCTTGATAAAGGCGATCGCCGCCGGTAGCCGCTGTTCGACTTTTTCCTGTTCATGTACGAAGGTAGCCGGAGGCAACACGATGCGGCTCAGATCCCGCTGGGGGTTAGTCAATGCCTGTTGCAGGGTGAATTCCGGTCTGATGTTGTCCTTGGCGATAAACTGGCCGTGCACATGGCAGGCGCGAATACGCAGCTGTACCATCACCGGAGTATTGCTCGCCTCCGACAGCTCGAAACTCTTTTCGACGGCATCCACTATGCTGGGCAGATTGGGCCGCGGATCCAGCAGCCAGATATGGGATTTCATCGCGAAGGCGTGGGTGCGCTCCTGCATGATGGAAGAACCTTCACCGTAGTCTTCGCCGATGATGATCACGGCACCACCGGTCACCCCGCCCGATGCCAAATTCGCCAGGGCATCGGAGGCGACATTGGTCCCCACGGTCGACTTCCAGGTCACGGCACCGCGCAACGGATAGTTGACCGATGCGGACAGCATGGCTGCGGCGGTTGCTTCGCTGGCACTGGTCTCAAAGTGAACCCCCATATCATCGAGGATCTCTTCCTTGGCGTCGGCCAGGACATCCATCAGGTGCGAAATAGGCGAACCCTGGTAGCCACCAACATAGGATACGCCCGACTGGAGCAACGCCTTGGTCACCGCCAGGATACCCTCGCCATGAAATAGCTCCCCCTGGCCTGCGTGCAGCTTTTTTACTTCCCTTTCAAACGAACGTTCTGCCATAACCGCTATTCTCCTGCGCCCTTAATGTAACCTGATTGTGCCGTGGAACCGGTATGCCAGCGCTTCAGCCCGGCGATATCGGGGCACCCCATCATCTGCATCGCGTTTTCCAGTTCATCGCTGAGCATATCTATTGCGTGCCCCGCCCCCACCTGGCCCAGGGCCGCCACCCCATACATAAAAGTCCGCCCCAGCAGGGCAAAATCGGCGCCCTGGGCGATGGCCCGTGCCACATCCAGGCCGGAGCGCAGGCCGCTGTCGATGATCAGCGGAAAATCGTTCCCGACTGCCCGGCGGATATCCGGCAATACTCCCAGGGTCGAAGGACAGCTATCGAGCTGACGGCCGCCGTGATTGGAAATCACGATACCGTCGATCCCCAGCTCTCGGCAGCGCAGCGCGTCTTCCGCGCGCAGCACCCCTTTTACCAGCAGTCGGCCGGGCCAGCGCTGGCGGTATTGCACCAGCCGTGCCCAGGGCACTCGTCCCGCAATCTTTGCCGGCAAATAGTCATTCGAATGACGCCGATAAGGCTGCAGGTTCTTGAAACCCGGCGGCCCCCGGCGGGCATGGCTCAGTGTCCAGACGGGGTGGCGCATCATATCCAGCAGGACACGTCCCCCCAGCCGGGGCGGCAGCGACAGTCCGTTGCGCATATCCAGTTCGCGTCGTCCGCCAACCGGGACATCCACGGTGACCATCAGCACCTGATAGCCGGCTGCACCGGCCCGCGCCATTATGTCCTGCTCTATGGCGCCATCACTGAAGGGATAGAGCTGGAACCAAGCCATTTCCCCGGCCAGCCTCGCCACCTCTTCAAGGCTGCTGGTCGCGAACGTGCTGGCCGTCACCGGACAGCCGGCCTGCCTGGCCGCCTGCGCCAGAAACTCGACGGTTCTGGGCCAGATCAGCCCATCCAGGCCGATGGGGGCGATGCCGAACGGCAGCCGGTAATGTCGACCGAATAAAGTGGTCCCCAGGTCAACCTCCTGGCAGTCGTTGAAACAGCGCGGCGTCAGCGTCACTTGTTCAAACGCCGCCATATTGCGGCCCAGACTGCATTGCCGCCCACTGCCGCCCTGCAGATAGTCAAATACAAAATTAGGCAGCCGCGCCGCTGCCTGCTGTTCCAGGTACCCCGAAGAAGGAAAGCGTCGCATCAAGGTATTATCAGACATGCTCAAATCCATTGGCTCGGCGTTAAATAACTGATGTTAATACCGCTACATTTGGCGGATGGCAGTACAAAGTCAGGAGCCGGCAAACAAACCGTCGGCTGCCCATCGGCATTCAGCCCTGACTTTGGTGACATAATTAGGATCAGTGACGTAAAACGCTGTGGTTAATACCGGTTAACGTGAGCTGTTAACCGCCGAAACTGGCTTTCAGCTGCTGCACATATTGGGGGCTCAATTGCTCCACCGCCTGCCAGCCGGCCTGCTGCGAGATATTCCTGAAACGCCTCGCCTGCTCGCCCGACAAGACGACAGCCTCGATTCCGGCTGCAGCCTGCTGCTGTTTCTCCGCCTCGGCGTCGGCCGCCGCCCCGCTGTTGAGGGATTCGACCCAGGCTACCTGCTTGTTCAGAAACTCACGCTGGGCGTTATCCAGCTGTTCCCAGGCGTTCTGATTCATAAACAGGCTCACTTCCACATTGTAAAAACCGGGCTCAACCCGATACCGGGTTTTCTCCTGCCAACCCAAATCAAATATACCCACCGATGGCCAGCCATAACCGTCCACCACGCCCCGCTCCAGGGCGGTAAAGACTTCGCCCGGCGCCACCTGCAGCGGTGTGGCTCCCAATTCCTGGAAGAAAGAACGGTATACGGGCACGCCTCTTAGTTTCAGGCCGGAGAAATCCACAGAGTCGATTTTTTTATTGGTATAAACATGATATTCAAGGCCATCGGACAGCCGCGCCAGCCACACCATATTGGCTTTGTCGCGATGAA
Organism: Zobellella maritima; assembly: GCF_003075035.1. Lineage (GTDB taxonomy): Bacteria > Pseudomonadota > Gammaproteobacteria > Enterobacterales > Aeromonadaceae > Oceanimonas > Oceanimonas maritima. Next base: position 1,546,517 of record NZ_QCZE01000001.1, read on the forward strand.
TCTTGTCCATCAGCGCATACCCCCCATTATCCCTGAGCTCCGACATGGGTTTATCCGTCAAGGTCATTGCCAGGGTTTCCGGCACCATATTGGCGTGAAACACCCCTGTGGTATTGGCCATATCAACCACACCGGCCCGCACCGAATTACCGACCTCAAATGGCGGCATCGACTCTGGCCCGCCGATAACGTTAATTTGAAGCAGCCCCTTGCCTTCGGCATTGACCTTTTCAACAAACTGATTGAAGCGCTGATTGAAATAGGTGTCCTGACTAAATGCGGTCACCGCTTTCAAGGTAATTTCTTCTGCCTGCACCAAGGCGGGGGTCAGTGTCAGCACACTACAACAGATGACTGTTTTAAATTTATTGTTCATCTACTTTCTCCATGTGATTTTTAACCGCTTCCTATTAGGGGGCGGAGCGAATTAACCCATCAGGCCGGGGAGCCCGGTTGCCAACCATGGCAGCAATAAAATAAACGCAAGCACCACGCCTTCAATCAGCAGGAAAGGCACGGCAGAGGCATAGATTTGCGGTAAGCGTACAGAAGCGGGGGCGACACTTTGCATCACCATCAACAGCAGGCCGAAGGGCGGGGTCAGCAGGCCCATTTCCATGGTGATCAACATCATCACCCCCAGCCAAATAGGTTCTATGCCGGCGGCATTGGCCAGTGGAATAAAAAACGGCAAGGTGATCATCATCATGCTCACCTGGTCGATGACACAGCCCATCAGCAGGATAATCGCCAGCATGCCGATCACCAGCCAGAAGGGAGTCAGGCCATAATCGGACACCACCGAGAGCAAGCCACCGGTCGCACCCGAAAAGCTCAGCTGTTGAGAGAAGGCCGTGGATGCCACCAGCACGAACAGTATGATTACCGATATACGGGCGGTCTCCAGCAAGGCGCGGGCCAGGTTCTTTACGGTAAGCACACCATAGGCCAGGGTTGCCAGCACCGCGGACAGGGCGCCGATCGCCGCCGATTCCGTGGGTGAAGCCCAGCCCGCCAGCATGCTGCCGACCACCGCCACGAAAATACCCAGCAAAGGCACTACGTCACGCAAGAATGGCCACCAGCGCTGCCGGCGAGTCAAGGGTTCCCGCTCTTCCTGCTGCTCACCGGCGTCGTTTTTAGCCAGGGACGAACGGATAACCACATAGCCGAGAAAACCGATGGCCATCAGCAAACCGGGCACTATGCCCCCGACCAGCAGGCCGGTAATGGAAACACCGGCCAGGCTGCCCAGCATCACCGCCAGCGCCGAGGGCGGGATCAGCATGGCGATGCCGCCGACAGCCATGATGGGTCCCATGGCCAGGGTGGGGTGGTAGCCGCGCTTGAGCATTTCCGGCAACAAGGCACTGCCCATCATCGCCGTATTGGCAATGGTCGATCCCGACAGGGCGGCAAAGGTGGTGCCACCGAGAATAGACACGATCGACAACTGGCCAGGTACCCGCGCTATCAGGCGCTCGATGCTGGAAATGGCCCGAAACGCCAGTCCGGTATGAAACAGCAGCTCGCCCATCATCACAAACAGCGGGATAGGGGTCAGTGAAAAGCTGGAGACCGAGCCGACCGAGTTGCGCACCAGCTGGCCGATGCCGGCCTCTCCCCCCATGAATAACCAGGCACCCAGCAGATTGACACTGAGAAAGCTGAACGCCACCGGGACCCCGACCAGCATCAGGCCAAACAGGGAGCCCAGCATGATCAGTAACGCCATATACCATTCCATTACTGTACCTCCGACTCGACGTCAGGCTGTTTCAGTAACCGCCGCATAAACTCCAGCGTCAACAGGGTAAATCCGAATATCATCGGCAGGTTCAGCCACCATTCGGGAAATACCAGCACCTTGAATATCAAACCGCCCTGCTCGGCACTGTCCAGGGTTACCATGACGCTATACCAGGTCAGCACGGCGCAAATAATACTGCCTAACAGATCACTGCCCCGTTCAAAAAACATCCGACAGCGGGGAGGCATCATCCGCAGGCTGATATCGATACGGATATGGTCGCCGCAATATAACAGCCAGGGAGCAGCCAACATGGTTGCCGACATCAGCAGATACTCCGAGGCTTCCATGGTCCAGGGCAGTGAGATATGAGTCAGGTTACGCAACACAATATCGCTGCATACCAATACCGCCATTCCGGCAAACATGATGGCGGCAAACAGACCACAACCGGTTAGCAGGCAATGGTAATAGCGATCAAAAGCAACGGTATTGGGGATATCAATTACCTTATCCATAAATGACTCCATTCAATTATTATCGATTCCATTATTTCGATTGATGGACGCCGAATGCGCCATCAGGCTAGTGATGATATTTAGATAGTGGCCGCCGTAGGGTCCGTTAGATATTCCTGCATTTTTTTTCTGATCCCATCCGGAATAGATAACTTGTTTACCTGCCTGCCAATGGTGGTAAAACAGAGCACTATCTGCGCGTCAAGAATAGGCTGACCCAGTTGCTCGCCACTGATATTAATCTCAAAGGAACTGTCCCCCACCTTCAAACACCTCAGTGTCAGAGAAAGTGTTTCCCCCTGGCGGCAGGGATGCATGAAAGTGATATTCAAATTGATGGTAGGAACCCCTGCCCCCAAACGGTTTCCCATTTCTTCAAATGGGTATCCCATTACCTTGAACCAGTCCTCAACCATATCGTTGAGAATTTCCAGATACCTTGGATAAAATACAATACCAGCCGGGTCGCAGTGCCTGAATCGTATTATCTCTTCTTTATGAAAGGCCATGCACTCACCCCACGGATTATCGACGACGTCATGTTATTTTGTTCTCTCTTTCAGGATCCTGCTCATTTTGAATAAATGCTGATACAGGACATCCAGGTCTTCGGCACTCATGTCCGCCAGCACCTCTGAAATCCAGCTTTTATGGGCCGAGGCCATGCGTGCAAAGGTCTCGGCACCTTGTTCCGTCAGGCTGATCAACTTGACCCGGCGATCTTCCACCTGAGCTTGTCGCTCTACCAGGCCGTCACGTTCGAGGCGATCCACCACGCCGGTAATGTTGCCGTTCGATACTTTCATCCGTTGGGACAGGGCGGACATTTTTTCCGTCCCGCCCGCATGATGCAATGCCGCCATCAGGTCGAACTGAGGCAGGGTGACATTGAATTTCTGTATAAACAGCGTGCGTAATTCCTGCTCAATCAGCGCCGTGTTGGACAACATCCTGAACCAGGCCTTGAGTGCGATTTCGTCTTTCATACCTTTACCACTTTCTCTCGAAACAAAGATTGCTGCTGGTGTTGGCCTCCTCGTTTCACAGGTGATGGTTCCTGGCCCGGGAGTCCTTTTGTTAATTTACTTTACACCAATATATTTAATACTTAAAACATTTATGTGTGAAATTAATGCTTATTTTTCCTACTCCGCCAGCGGCCTCTGCGCCAGTGTCCTCAGCCTCGTCAAAGCAAACGGCTGAGCCGGTCCCCTTCCTCTCCATCAGCGGTAATAAGCAATCCGATTCGCTCCTGGGGTGATGGACCCTTTCCGTAGCAAAGGGTCCATTCGACGGAACACTCCCGGATCTGCTCAACGACAGCATCCCCCCTGGCTGGGGTCATAGCAGCATGGTTACCAGCGAGCCTTTCCAGCTAAGCAGCACCAGGGTGATCAGGGTGGCGGCCAGGAAAGGCAGCAGGGAGCGGAAAATACGCATGGGCGAGGCGCCGGTCATGGACGAGGCGATAAACAGTCCGGCCCCGACCGGCGGCGTCAGCAGCCCCATCACCAGGGTCAGACAGACCACCACCCCGAACTGGAATGGACTGATGCCGAACTGCGACTGGGCAATGGGCAACAGGATAGGCACCACCAGGATCAACGCCGCAATGCCATCGATCACCATGCCTACCAACAACAGGATACCGACCACCATCAGCAGGAATACGAAGGGATCCGACGTCTGCTCGGCAATCCAGGCGGCGGCACTCTGGGGTATCTGTTCAAACACGATCACCCAGCCGAACACCCCGGCCGCCGCGATCAGCATGATTACCATGCCGGAGTTGATGGCGGTCCGCTTGAGAATGCCGAACAGCTGGGAAAACTGCAGATCCTTGTACACATACTTGCCGATCAGCAAGGCGCCCAACGAGGCCATGGCCGCCGATTCCGTCGGGGTTGCCAGTCCGGTCAGAATACCGCCGATGATCACCAGGGGAATAAAACCGGCGGGCATGCCCATCAGCAGGAAATGCCGGGCCTGCCGGCGACTCGGCCATTCCCCTTTCGGGTACTGATGTATCAGCCCCATCAGGCTGATGGTGAGAAAAAACAACAAAGACATGATCAGGCCGGGAATGATACCGGCGATAAACATTTCCGCGATCGGCACCTGGGCCAGTACGCCGAACAGCACAAACAGCATGGACGGCGGGATAATGGGTGACAAGAGCCCCCCGGCGGCGGTAATGGCCGCCGAATAGGATTTGTCGTAGCCCTCTTTTTCCATCGCCGGCACCATGGCCCGGGACATGATGGCGATTTGGGAAGCGGCCGAGCCCATGATGGCCGCCATCATCATATTGGCCACCAGGTTAATGTAGGCCAGGCCGCCGCGAAAACCACCCACCAGGATCCGCGCCAGGTCGATCAGCCGCCTGGTCAGCCCACCTTCATTCATCAGCTCGCCGGCCAGCATAAACAGCGGGATGGCCAGCAGACCGTAACTTTCTATGGCGCCGAACAGTTGCTGAGGGTAAGACTCGAATAACACGGTATTCCCCGATGAGCCTATATACCAGATGGCGGTCAGCGCCAGCACCAACGCTATGGGTACGGCAGTAAACAGCAGCAACAAAAAAATCAGCAAGGTCATAGCGGCTCTCCCGCTGTGGTTCCAGCCATCCGAAGGCTGTCATACAGGTTGATCAGGGCATGCAGGGCCAGAGACAAGGCGAATACCGGCAACACCAACCATACCCAGAACTTTTTGATCCCTATGGTGCTGGTATTCTCGGAGTACATAAAATTGAAGGTCTCGGCCTGAAAAGTCTGAACGTCGAAACCGGCCTGCCATAGGGCCGCCGGGCTGTACCAGCGCCAACATAGGGCAAACAGACCGGCCGCAAACGCCAGTATCATCAGGTCGCTGAACACCACCAGCCAGCGCCGGCTCCTGGCCGGCAGGCAGTCGGTTAAAATAGTCACGGCAACACCCTGGCGTTTTTTCAAAACGGCCGAGGTCGCCAAAAAGGTCATCCATACCATGCTATAGATGGCCAACTCGTCCACCCAGTAAATCGCCTGCCCCAGCGCCCTACTGACTATGTTCAGCAGTACCAGCAGGGTCACGGTCGCGGCCAGAACAGCAGCGGCAAACATCTCCGCCGAGGCCATCCCATCCGAAAAACGCTTTAACATCAAATACCCTCCGGCCCGGTGTCTTTAACACCGGGCCCTACCCTATCGATGAATGATCAGCTGCCTTTGATGTCGGCTGCTGCCTGACGTAAGGCGTCCAGCGAACCGGCTTTCTTGGACCAGGTGGTTTCCCAGCTATTGATGGCGTCAGCAAAGGTGCTGCGGTCGGCTTCGGTGATTCGGATATCCAGCGCCCTCAGTTGCTGCTCCTGGCTTTTTTCCTGTTGCTGGAAACGGTCGATAACCGAATCCAGGTGGGATCTCATCAGGGTCCGTACCAGGGTCTTGTCATCCTCGCTCAGCTCGCGCCATACCCGGCCCGACACCACCCCGACCATGGGGAACATCATGTGGTTGGAGATCAGCAGGTTGTTGGCCCGCTCATAAAACTTGAGGATCAGGATAGAATCGAAATCCATATCGATGGCATCGACCTGACCATTGGCCAGGGCATCATAAACTCCCGGCAGCGGCAGTGGGGTTGGTGCCGACCCCAGGGCGGTATAAAAGTCACGGATCGGCTCGAACGGCGTGATGCGCAGCTTCTTGCCTTGCAATGCGGCCGGACTGGTCACCTCTTCCCGGCTCAGCACCTGGCGCATACCCGCCATGCCGTAGCCGATGCCGACCATGCCGACCCCGCCCGGCAGTTGCTCCAGCAGTTGAGTGGCGGTGTCGGAGCGCAACAGCGCCGCGGCCTGGTCAATGTCATCCACCAGATAGGGGGCATAGAGGGCACCAAAATCCGGTACCCGGTTGGAGATCTCGGCGATGGTCAAGAAGGCCATATCCAGGGCGCCGGTCTGCAACTGCTGCACCATCTGTGCTTCGTTGCCCAGCTGCTGGGCCGGAAACACGGATACCTTATGCTGGCCGGCGGATTTTTCGTTCAATTCCTGAGCAAAGTCGTTGGCGGCCTGGGTCCAGATGTGGGGGGGCGGGGTGATCAGCCCCAGACGAAAATCCCGGGCCTGGGCGGAAAGCGATGACAGCGTCAGGGACGCTGCAGTGGCGGCAATCAGCAGGCGTTTAAATTTGGTCATGTTCAACTCCATTGTGGTGATGGTCAATCCATTCATTGCTTAACCAGATACGGGTGGGCGACAGCAGCGGCTGCCGCCTGTTACTGCGAGTTGTGACGGCTCAGCTAAAACGAACCGAGGCGCTGCCGATGCCGCCGATGGACACCGTCATATGGTCGCCGGCCTTGACCGGCTCCAGCGGCACCAGGGCGCCGGACAGGATCACTTCACCGGCCTTCAGGCCGATGCCGAAGGATCCTAAGGTATTGGCCAGCCAGGCCACGCAGTTCACCGGGCTGCCCAGCGCCGCCGCGCCGGCGCCGGTGCTGATAAGCTGGCCGTTCTTCTCCACCACCATGCCGCAGGTCGCCAGATCCACCCGGCGGGGGCTGACGGCGGTATCGCCGAGCACAAACACCCCGCAGGAGGCGTTGTCGGCAATGGTGTCCTGGATCTTGATCTGCCAGTTGTCGATGCGTGAGTCGACCACTTCAAAGCAGGGCATCACGCATTCGGTAGCGGCCAGTACATCGGCGCTGGTTACCCCCGGGCCCATCAGATCTTTCTTGAGGATAAAGGCGATTTCGCCCTCGGCACGGGGCTGGATCAGCAGCTCACTGACCGGCACATCCTGGCCCTGGCTGTAGACCATGGCGTCGGTGAGATAGCCGAAGTCGGGCTGGTCGACCTTGAGCATGGTCTGTACCGCCCTGGAGGTCAGGCCAATTTTCTTGCCGATGATACGCTCGCCGTCCGCCAGCCGGCGGTTGAGCAGCTGCATCGAGATGTTATAAGCATCATCCATGCCGATGTCCGCAAAGCGACTGGTCAGCGGTGCCAGGGTTTCGCGCTGGCGCAGGGCCTGATAGAGCTCGTTGCCGCACTGGATAATCTGTTCTTGGTTCATGGTCTTTCCTGCTATATGGTCCATCGGGGTGTTAGTCCGCAGGGGCTGCTCGCCAACACGCCGTAAAATGGTGTACTCGGCCAAAGCGCCAGTGCCGCCTGTTGCCTCCTGGCTGGGCCGAAAAAGAACGTAACCAGGCTTTTACAGCTTGATGCAGATGTTCTTCAGCTCGGTGTAGAACTCCAGGCCGTGCACCCCGCCCTCGCGGCCGATGCCGGACTGCTTGGCGCCGCCGAAGGCGGTGCGCAGATCGCGCAGGAACCAGCTGTTGACCCACACTATGCCCGCCTCCAGCTGCTCGGCCACCCGCACCGCCCGGCTGCTGTTCTCGGTCCAGATAGCGGCGGCCAGGCCATAGTCGGTGTCGTTGGCCAAGGCAACCACTTCTTCTTCGCTATCGAACGGACGGATATGGCAACAGGGTCCGAAAATTTCCTCGCGGATCACCCGGGCGTCGTCGGCGAGTCCGGTCCAGATGGTCGGCTCGACCCAGGCGCCGCCGTTGAGCTCGGGCCCCATGTCCGGGATACCGCCGCCGATTTCCACGGTGGCGCCTTCCTGTTCGGCAAGCTTGTAGTAGGACAGCACCTTGTCCCTGTGCGACTGGCTGACCAGCGGCCCGAAGTTGGCTTCCGCGTCTTCCGGCCGGCCCAGCTTGAGCCGGGCCACTTCTTCTTTCATCCGTGTCAGGAAGCGATCGAAGATGGGGCGCTCCACATAGACCCGTTCGGTACCCAGGCACACCTGGCCGCAGTTCACGAACGCAGAACGCATGGTGCCCTCGACCGCTTTTTCAATATCGCAATCGGCGAATACTATGCCCGGGTTCTTGCCACCGCATTCCATCGAGACATTGCGCAGCCCCACCGAGGCCGCCCTCATGATCGCCTCGCCGGTGCGGGTTTCACCGGTAAAGGTGATGGCATCGACCAGCGGATGAGTGGTGAGGAACTCGCCGGCGGAGTCCGGACCAAAGCCGTGCACCACGTTAAATACTCCGGGGGGCACGCCACACTCGTTCATCACCTCGCCCAGCAGGGTGGTGGTGGCCGGGGTTTCTTCCGAGGGCTTGACCACGACCGTGTTGCCGCAAGCCAGCGCCGGACCGACCTTGAACGTCATCAGCAACAGCGGCAGGTTCCAGGGGGAGATCACTGCAATCACCCCCTTGGGGGTGCGATGGCCGACATTGAGCGCACCCTTGCCGTCCGGGGTATCCAAACGAAAATTCTCGGTGGGGTGGTTGGCCAGGGTCTCGGCGAAGGCGGTGAAGTTGGCCGCCCCGCGAGGAATGTCGATATGGCTGGCTATCTTGTAGGGCTTGCCGGTATCGCGGCATTCGGCCTCGAGAAACTCGTCGAAACGCGCATTGATACGGTTAGCGACCTTGTGCAGCAAGGCGGTACGCTGGGCCTGGGTCAACTTGCCCCAGGGGCCTTTCAGCGCGGCCTTCGCGGCCTTGACTGCGGCGTCGACCTCCTCGCGGCCGGCTTCATGAACCAGGCCAATCAGGCCATTGTCCACCGGACAGCGGTTTTCAAAGGTCTTGCCGCTCTGGGAGGCGACGTACTCGCCGTTAATAAAATGTTTGAATTCGTTCATGACATTGTTCATCCGATATGAATATGGATCCTGCTGATAGCGGTGCCGGTCGACCACAAGGCCGGCACCACCGGCACGCCACAAGTACATCCCTGTCGGCTCGTGACCTGCCATCCCTGGCATGTCACGGTCGGCGCTGTCGCTTCCTGCGGTCTCCTCCGGGCCCACTGCATGTTGGTAGTGGTGCCAAGAGCTACCCGTCTCCGGCTCAGGTCAGCGCGGTCAGGAAACGCTCATTGAGCTGACGATCATGGTAAAAAATCGCCTTGCCCAGCTTGTCCGCATCCCAGGTAATGGGTGCATGGTCCGGGTAGAAGCTGTCGCCGCCGCAGAACACCTCGTTGCGATTGCCCGACGGATCGAAGAAATAGATGGTCTGGCCATGGGTGATACCATGACGGGTCGGGCCGATATCGATGGCGGTATCGGTCATGGAAATCAGATCACCGGCGCGCAACACGTCCTCCCAGGTTTCCAGAAAGAAGGAGGCGTGATGGAACTTGTTCTTTTCCGCGTGCTTGATAAAGGCCACGTCGTGGGACTTCATCGACACGGTGAGGAACTGGGCCACCCGCTCGCCGTCCGGGGTCAAGACCTGTTCGCACAGGTCGAAACCGAGCACCTCGTTGAACAGCGCAAAGGTGCCGTCCAGATCGTCGCCGTACAGCAGGCAATGGTCGAAGCGCTGGGCCTTCATGCCGGTCAGGTCACGCGGCCAGGCTTCCGGATTGTGGTTGCCGACGCCGTAGCGGCCGGGCTGTTCCTTCTCCGCGAACAGTTCGAAGTGGTGGCCGGTGGGGGCCACGAAGCGCAGCCGACGGCCACAGCCGTTCAACTCGCCGGCGGGGATCACCTCCACATCCACGCCATAGGCGAGCAGGTCCTGGTGCAACTGCTGCAGGGTGGCGTCATTCAACACCTTGAACGCCATGACGTCCATGCCCGGGGTATCGGACTCACGCAGCACCACCGAGAACTTGTCCACTTCGGTCCAGCCCTTGAGGTAGACCCGGCCCTGTTCGTCGGTCTCGACCTCGATCAGCCCCAACAGATCCCGGTAGTGGGCCAGTGCATCCTGGATATTCAACACCCGCAGTTGCAGGTGACCGGGCCTCATTACACCTTTTCTCATGCTGTCTCCTTAGGCGGTATCGCCGGTGCCGGTACCGTCAGCGGTGCCGGCATTATGTCCATGTCGGTTAATGGCAGCACCCGGCAGGCCAGGGCATAGCCCTGCTGCGCGTCCCGGGCGCTGATATAGGTGCGGCTCATGCGTCCGCGCTGATAGTCTCCGGTCAGGATACGTACCCGGCACAGGCCGCAGCCGCCGCCACGACAGCCGACCGGCACCGGTCGCCGAGGATCGGCCTCGGCCCCGACCAGCAGGGACTGACCCGACTGCACGGTAAAGGCCGCCGGCGGCTGTCCTTCACGATGCAGGGTGATGGTGTAACTGTGCATCCTGGCCTCCTGTTGCTTGTTTTGTGTCAGGCACCTTGTTGAGGTGCAGGGAACCTTGCCCGGCAAGCCGACCGTCTGCGTCAGGACCGGAAAATGCTCCTGCCGTTCCGGCATTCCCGCCATCCATGGCGGTCGGATGTGCGGACGAGCCCCCAGAGGGCGGCTTGCCGCCTGCACCGAGCTTTGGACCTGACCGAACATCCGGTGAATGTTCGCAGCAGGGACAAAGCGAAGGTGGCCTTAGCCTACGGCGTGTCGGCGGACGGGTAAGGTCTCCCTGCCTGCTCATGGCTAACGCCCCAGCGCCTTGGCCGATTGGCCGCCGATGCCGAAATGCTGCTTGGGCAGCTCGTTGATCAGTACCCGTACCGACTCACGCGGCGCGTCCAGGCTGCGCATCAGCGCGGCCGTGACCTCCTCGATGACCGCTTCCTTCTGTTGGTCGGTTCGGCCTTCCATCATGTTCACCTGTACAATCGGCATGTCCGACTCTCCTTATACAAAGCGGCCACTGAGCGTCCCCAGGCCCTGATAGCGCACCACGAAGCTGTCGCCCTTGTTCATCTGCACCGCCGCTGTGATGGCGCCGATCATGATGAAGCTGCCCGCGGGGATAGACTCGCCTCGTTCGCCGAGCATGTTGGCGAGCATGGCCACCGAGGCCGCCGGATGACCCAGCACCGCCGCACCGGCGCCGGTCTGCACCACCTGGCCATTGACTTCCATCACCACCCCCAGGTTCTTCAGATCCAGCTCGGCGACATCGGCCATGCGCCCGCCGGTGACAAAGCGACTGGATGACGAGTTGTCGGCAATCACGCTCTTGAGATCGAACTTGAAGTCCTTGTAGCGGGAGTCGATCACTTCCACCGCCGGCATCACGAAATCGGTGGCGCGCAGCACGTCGCCGATATGACAGCCCGGCCCTGTGAGCTCGTGCTTGGTGACGAACGCCAGCTCGGCTTCAATCTTGGGGTGGATCAGCTCATCGTGCTTGATGTCACCCCCTTCCGGCACGCTGAAATAGTCGGCCAGGAAGCCGTAGCAGGGTTGCTCGACGCCCATCTGCGCCATCTTGGCCCAGGAGGTCAGCCCCATCTTCATGCCCACGATTTTGGTGCCGCGGGCTTCCTTGCGGCGGCGGATCTCCCACTGGATGTCGAACGCATCCTGATAGGACATCTCGGGGTACTCGTCGGTGATTTTGGTTACTTCAAAGGCTTCCAGCTCGGCGTTTTCGAGGTGTTCGGCAAGCCGGGCGATCTGGTCTTTATTCAGGTTTCCCATCAGTTCAGTCCTTGTTGTTTGGCCATGGTCAGTGCCAGGTCTTCAATCATGTCTTCCTGGCCGCCAACGGTGCCGCGGCGCCCCAGCTCCACCAATATGTCCCGGGCGGACACCCCGTACTTGGCTTCGGCCCGCTGTGCGAACAACAGGAAGGAGGAATACACACCGGCATAGCCCAGGGTCAGGGCGTCCCGGTCGACGCGGATCGGCTGGTCCATCATCGGCACCACCCGGTCCTCGGCCACATCCATGATCCGGTACAGATCGATACCGGTTTCGGCGTCCATGCGGTCGAGCACGGCACACAGCACTTCCAGCGGGGTGTTGCCGGCCCCGGCACCCAGCCCGGCAACCGAGCCGTCGATGCGGGTGGCGCCGGCCTCGATGGCCGCCAGGGAATTGGCGATGCCGAGACCCAGGTTGTGGTGGCCGTGGAAGCCAAGCTCCACCGCCGCCGGCAGCTCGCCGCGCAGCAACGCCATGCGGGCGGTAACGTCAGCGGGCAGCATGTAGCCGGCGGAGTCGGTGACATAGATACAGTTGGCACCGTAATCCACCATCAGCCGTGCCTGTTCGAGGATCTTCTCCGGGCTGGCCATGTGCGCCATCATCAGGAAGCCGACCGTGTCCAGACCCAGTTTGGCGGCCAGCCCAATGTGCTGCTGGGACACATCCGCCTCGGTGCAGTGGGTGGCCACCCGTATGGTGGACACACCGCAGTCCCGGGCCATCTGCAAATGGTCGACGGTGCCGATGCCGGGCAACAGCAGGGCCGAGACCCTGGCTTGCTTCATCTGCGGCACCACCGCCTGCAGATATTCCTCGTCGCTGTGGGCGGGGAAGCCATAGTTGACAGAGGCGCCGCCCAAGCCGTCGCCGTGGGTGACTTCGATCAGTGGCATACCGGCGGCATCCAGGCCGGTGGCGATGTCCACCATCTGCGCCAGGGAAATCTGGTGCCGCTTGGCATGCATACCGTCGCGCAGGCTCATGTCGTGCAGCATGACCTTCTTGTCTTTCAGATTCATTTCGTTTGTCTCCTTAGCCCCGGGCCGGTAACTGAATCGCCCCACTGGCCGCCTCTTCGGCAAACAGCTCGGCGGTGCGCAGGGCGGCGGCAGTCATGATGTCCAGGTTGCCCGCATAGGTGGGCAGGAAATCGCCCAGGCCGGCCACTTCCATGAACATCGACACCTTGTTGCCGTCGAACACAGGGCCGTTGACCAGCTTGTAGCCGGGCACGTATTGTTGTACCTGCTCAACCATGTCCAACACCGAGCGGGTGATGGCTTCCTTATCGGGTTCGCCCTCGACCAGGCAATGCACTGTGTCGCGCATCATCAGCGGCGGCTCGGCCGGGTTGATGATGATGATGGCCTTGCCCTGGCGGGCGCCGCCCACGGATTCCACCGCGCCGGCGGTGGTACGGGTAAACTCGTCGATATTCTGGCGAGTACCGGGGCCGACCGAGCGGGAGGACACGGTGGCGATGATTTCACCGTAGGCCACCGGCTGCACCCAGCTGACGGCGGCAACCATGGGAATGGTGGCCTGGCCGCCGCAGGTGACCATATTGACGTTCAGCTGCAGTTGGGCGGCATGCCGCTTGAGGTTGACCGGCGGCACGCAGAAGGGGCCGATGGCGGCAGGGGTCAGATCGATCATGATGACCCCCAGTTCGTTGAGCTTGCGGCTATTCTCGGCGTGGACATAGGCCGAGGTGGCATCGAAGGCGATGCGGATGTCGTCTTCCAGCACATGCGGCAGCAGGCCGTCGACGCCGGTGTCGCAGGTCTTGATGCCCATCTCCCGAGCGCGCTTCAAGCCATCGGATGCAGGGTCGATGCCGACCATCCACACCGGCTCTATCCAGTCCGAGCGCAGCATCTTCATCAGCAGGTCGGTGCCGATGTTGCCCGGCCCGATAATAGCTGCCTTGAGTTTTTTCATGTGATCACTCCCCTATTCTTTTTGCTGTAAACCGCCCAATAAATAACTGCTGTACCCGGGCACGCTGTTTTTTCCAAGACAAGGGCAGTCAGGAAAATCATCGGAGCAGTCTTAAAAATTTCAGTGCTATTCGAAACAGTTATGCGGCATCAGCTGGAAACAAACTTTTCAAAATATAATTGGTGCTCGGCCACCTGATTCACTTCCAGCCAGTTTTGGGTTGCGTCTATCATGGGTGGCGGACCACACAAATAGGTATCGAATGGCTGCTGCAGATACTCCTTGTCGAACAGATCACAAACCACACCCTGCTTGCCCTGCCAATATTGAGACGGCTTCATCACGATGACGTCATAATCGAAGTCGGCCAGTTGTGCCTTAAATGAATCAAGCCGATCCAGCTCGCTTAAATCCATATCCTGAGTCACGCCATAGCATAAACGGACGGTTTGATGACAGTCCCCCCGTGCGGCCAGATCTTCCAGCATGCCAAGAAAAGCCGACAGCCCAGTTCCACCGGCCACCATCAATAAGGGTCTTTCTACTTCGCGCAGATAAAAAGATCCCATAGGCGCCTCAAAGGTTATTTCATCCCCGACCCGGCACCGGTAACGTAAATAGTCGCTCATTACGCCATTGGGCAGCAGCCGAATTAAAAAGCGGACATAACCTTCCGCAGCCGAATGATTGGCAAAGGAATAGGCGCGCCATTGATCCGTTCCCGGAATCTGGATACGGGCATATTGTCCGGGCAAGTAGCGCAACCGACTCCCTTCACCTTCGAGCTTGATCTCGATGAGCGCGGCGGCATCCGATACCTGCTTGAAGACGCTGACAGTGCCTTTGAAGCTCTCGCTGGAAACACTGCAGAGGGTGGAATCCACATCAAAATAAAATGATCCGGACGATTTGAGTCGCGTCTGACAGGCCAGTATATGGCCGGAACCTATTTCTTTATCAGACAGCGCTTCTTCGTCTATATAATCCAGTTCAACCTCGCCGGATTCGCAAAGCCCGCGACAGGTGGCACAGACCCCCTCACGACAGTCAACCGGTAAATTAACTCCCTGTCGTAAAGAGGCATCCATCAATAACTCGTTTTCCTTAACCTCGATGAATCGAGTCTTACCATCACGAAAAACGATAGCAGCGGTATAAGACATAATTACCCCAATCAGTTTAAACGTGATAAAAATCCAGTACGGAATCTATTTTATCGTTGAGCAAAATGGTCTGTTTATAGGTTATTTTCCAGCTGTCATTATCACGGCGCAGCCGATAATTGGCAGTACCGAAAAAATGATGACTTTCACCAAAACGATAATAATGGGTGACCCAGTTAACCCGAACCGTAAACAGACCCTTGCCATCTTCCTGATAGCGCAAATTATTAATCAGATGCAGGGTGCGCGGCATGGGAGTAGAAGCCGCCGACTTGCCGGTGCGCAGACGGAATACCCGATCTTCAATTCCTCCCCTGTCTGCATAATACATCAGGGACATTTCACGCTTGGGATCCCTGGTATGCTGATGTTCGGTTTCCCATTGGGGAATATGGAACTCGGCATCGGGGGAGAACTGCTCCAGATAGTTGTCCCAATCCTGATCATCGCACAACGCCGAAAGCTGATAAAAAAACTGTTCGAGTGAGTGTTGGTATTCCATGGATTACACCTCTTCAGACTTCTGTGATTTCTTTTCCAGCCCTTGCAACATCATTTCCTGCCAGGCCCCGTGCTGATTCACATAAAGCCCTTCCTGAGTAAACTCGACCCCGGTTATCACGGGCTTGATACCCAGTACCTGGCTGTTGGGCGTTTCACCGTATTGCCAGGTCTCGTAGCCACGGGAGATATCGCTCCAGGGTGAAATTCGCGCTTCAAAACCGCGCTGGGATTCCTTGAATTCAACCAGATCATCCGGTGTCCCCATGCCGGACACATTGAAGAAATCCTCGAACTGGCGGATACGGTTTTCCCGGTCGGCGGCCGACTCGCCCTTCACCCCCAGGCACAGGCTGATCACTTCGGTCTTGTTCCAGGCAACCGGGCGAATAATGCGCAGCTGGGAGCTGATCTGATCCATAAAGAACAGGCTGGGATAGATATTCAGGTTGCGCAGCCGGTGCATGGTCCACTTGGCCCGCTCTTCGTCATGGGCTTCCAGCAGGCGAGGCATGACGCTGTCATAACCCGGCCGTACCCTGGGATTGGGCATATCACTGAACAACAGGCTGTGACCATGATGGAAAGAAAACCAGCCATCGTCGGTATCCTTGTCACCGGCGCCCAGCTTGCTGTAATCCAGGGTATCGCCGCCGGTACCGTTTTTACTGGCCTCCAGCTCCCGGCGATGCTGTACCGTGCTCACATAGTTGTAGTGCACCGTGCTGACATGATAACCATCCAGGCCGTTTTCATTCTGCAGCTTCCAGTTGCCGTTAAAGGTGTAGGTGGACTGGCCGGGCAGCACTTCCAGTTCTCCATCGACCGATTGCTCGACCATCATGTCGAAAAATAACCGGGTATCGCCGAGGAAGTCTTCCAGGCTCAGCTCTGACTCCAAATCCAGGCTGATAAACACAAATCCCTTATAGCTGGAAATCCGCGCCTCACGCAGGCCCCGGCTGGACTTGTCGAAATCGGCGGGATATTCGGCCGGCGCCTTGACCTTCACCAGCCGACCGTCCGACTTGTAACACCAGGCGTGGAACGGGCAGGTAAAGGTCGACTGGTTGCCCTTGCATACCCGGGTCAGGGTGGCCCCCCTGTGCTGACAGGTATTGGCCAGGGCATGCAGCTCGCCCTTGCCGTCGCGGGTGATGATCATCGGCTGACGGCCGGCCTGCATGGTAATAAAATCGTTGGGATTGGCTATCTGGCTTTCATGACAGGCAAAGATCCACTGCTTCTCGAAAATCAATTCCATTTCAAGATCAAACAGCGCCTTATCGGTGAACATGTCCCGAGCTATACGATAAACACCTTGCTCTGGCCTGAAATCGAGACAGCCCTGGACAAATTCCTGCCACTGGGCAACGCTTCTGTGGGTGGTCATGGGGTCCTCTCCTTTTGAGCCTGATTGGTATGGAATCAATCTAGCGCTCAAGCCGGAGGGTCGATATGCAGTTTAGATGTTAACTATATGCACTTCCTGGTAGACCATTTGTTAACAGGTCGCTCTTTATGGTAAAACGCATTATCCGATTCTCCACGGAACTATCTCAGGAGAGCGGCACACGGCACGGGATTCGGCGTGAGGGATGTGAGTCAAATGCTGTCAACCCATGTCAGGGTTAACAACAGCGGATACGGCTGACGATAGGGACACAGTCGAAAGGGAAGCATATGAACCAGCACCATAACAGGGTACAGAGGCAGTTTTTGGCGATAGAGCTGAGCAGCATCGGCTCGGCCCGCGATTGGATGGGTAGAATATGTGGTCCCCATAACCTCGAGATCAGCAGGCCCCAGGATCTGCTGTTCCGTCATCAGGGGGCTTCTTTGGGCCAAATTTCCTTTGGCGTAATCGAATATTCCACCCCCGCCCATGTCAAGACCCAGGACTTGTTACACAGTTACAGCATCAGCCTGCCCCTGACCGGCTCCCAGTACATAGAGCATAAAAAAAACAGGATTGAATCGAACGCCCAGACGGGCTTGATCGTCTCTCCCGGCAACCCGGTCAGTCTGACGCTGGGGGCGGACTGCCGGAAGCAACTGGTGCGTATCTCCCGTACGGCGGTGGAACAAAAACTGGCGTCCCTGCTGCACAGAGACATCTCTGCCCCGATTATTTTTGATCCCGGCATCCGACTGAACGAAGGCATGGGCGACTGGTGGAGTACGGTCGCAACCCTGCAGGGAATGCTGAAGAATCAAAGCAGCCTGTTCGATTTTCCCGATGTCTGGTCATCTTTCCAGGACACCCTGATCACAGGATTGCTCTATGCCCAACCCCATAATTATTCGCGCGAGCTGGAAGATCGTCAGCTTAACCGGCCGACCTACCTGACCGAGCTTGAGTCGATGATGAAAGCCCATCTCGACCAGGCCCTGTCGGTGAATGATTTCGAAAAGGCCGCCGGGGTCAGCCGGGAAAAACTTTATCGGGATTTCCGCACCTTCTATGACTGCTCGCCTATGGCCTATTTCCGCAACCTGCGTTTCCAACAGGTCAGGATCCGCTTGCAACAAGCGGCCGCCAATGAAAGTGTCTCCAGCATCGCCATGGACTGCGGCTTTACCCAATTGGGCCGCTTTGCCAAAGAGTATCAGCAGCGCTTCGGTGAGCTGCCTTCCGAGAGCTTCAAGGGCAAACATTGATGAAGATTGTCGATCGCTCCTGATAACCAAACAAAAAAAAGGCGCCCACAGGCGCCTTTTTTTCGTTTGGCCGGTTGGCCGCTGATTACTTGCCGTTGGCGACCCGCTCGTGCATTTCCTGTACGGAGATCACGGAAGCGGTGGCGTCATAAGCCATCGCCATGCAGGTGGCAAAGGCACCGTTGAGGGTGGTGGTGTAGGCCAGCTTCTGGGCCAGGGCGCCACGACGCAGCTGGCGGGAATCCTCGATGGCCTGACGACCTTCGGCGGTGTTGACGATGTAGGTGTACTCATTGTTCTTGATGCGATCCAGAATATGAGGACGACCTTCATGCACCTTGTTCACCAACCGCGGGTTGATATTGGCTTCACCCAGCACCACGGCAGTACCGTGGGTGGCATCCAGCTGATAGCCGGCTTCCAGCAGGCTGGCGGCCAGGTCGACCACCCGCTGCTTGTCGCTGTGGCGAACCGACAGCAGGGCGCGGCCTTCTTTCGGCACGCCCTTGCCGGCGCCCAGCTGAGCCTTGCCAAAGGCTTCGGCGAAGGTTTCACCCACGCCCATCACCTCGCCGGTACTGCGCATTTCCGGGCCCAGCAGCGGGTCAACGCCGGGGAACTTGTTAAACGGCAGCACCACTTCCTTGACCGAGTAATAGGGCGGAATGATTTCCTTGGTCACCCCCTGCTCAACCAGCGACTTGCCGGCCATCACCCGAGCCGCCACCTTGGCCAGCGGGATGCCGGTAGCCTTGGATACGAACGGCACGGTACGGGCGGCACGCGGGTTGACCTCTATCAGGTAGATGTCGCTGTTCTTGACCGCGAACTGCACGTTCATCAGGCCGACTACGCCCAGCTCCAGGGCCAGCTTGCGCACCTGCTCGCGCATCTCGTCCTGAATGGTCTTGCTCAGGGTGTAGGGCGGCAGGGAGCAACCGGAGTCGCCGGAATGGACACCGGCCTGCTCGATGTGCTCCATGATACCGCCGATGACCACGTCCTTGCCGTCACAGATGGCGTCGATATCTACCTCGGTGGCGTCATCGAGGAAACGATCCAGCAGTACCGGCGACTCGTTGGACACGCTCACCGCCTCGTTGAAGTAGCGGCGCAGATCCTGCTCGTCATAGACGATTTCCATGGCGCGACCACCCAATACGTAGGAGGGGCGCACCACCAGCGGATAACCGATATCCACGGCCAGGTTCACGGCCTGGTCCAGGGCGGTCACGGTGGCGTTCTGGGGCTGCTTGAGGCCCAGACGATCCACCGCCTGCTGGAAGCGTTCCCGGTCTTCGGCGCGGTCGATGGCGTCCGGGCTGGTGCCGATGATCGGCACGCCGGCCGCTTCCAGGGCACGGGCCAGTTTCAGCGGGGTCTGACCGCCATACTGGACAATCACGCCCTTGGGTTGCTCGACGCGCACGATCTCAAGCACGTCTTCCAGGGTAACCGGCTCGAAGTAGAGACGGTCGGAGGTGTCGTAGTCGGTAGACACTGTCTCGGGGTTACAGTTGACCATGATGGTCTCGTAACCGTCTTCACGCAGCGCCAGCGAGGCATGTACGCAACAGTAGTCGAACTCGATGCCCTGACCGATACGGTTGGGGCCACCACCCAGCACGATGATCTTGTCCTTGTCGGTGGGCTGGGCTTCGCACTCCTCATCATAGGAGGAATACATGTAGGCGGTGTTGGTCGAGAACTCGGCGGCACAGGTATCCACCCGCTTGTATACCGGGAAGATTTCATGACGATGGCGCTGCTTGCGTACCTCGCCTTCGGCCACACCCAGCAGCTTGCTCAGGCGTGCATCGGAAAAGCCCTTGCGCTTGAGGGCGCGCAGCCAGTCGGCGGTCAGGCCGGCAAAGCCCAGCTCCTTGACCTGCTCTTCCAGCTTGATCAGCTCTTCGATCTGTACCAGGAACCAGCGGTCCACATTGGTCAGCTTGAAGATGCCGTCGACACTCATGCCGGCCCGGAAGGCATCGGCGATGTACCAGATACGCTCGGCACCCGGCTCCTGCAGCTCATGGCGAATGCGGGACAGGCTGTCCGCGTCATTCAGATCAACCACGGGGTCGAAGCCGGTCTGGCCGGTTTCCAGGCCGCGCAGGGCCTTGTGCAGCGACTCCTGGAAGTTGCGGCCGATGGCCATGACTTCACCCACGGACTTCATCTGGGTGGTCAGGCGGTTGTTGGCACCGGCAAACTTCTCGAAGTTGAAGCGCGGGATCTTGGTAACCACATAGTCGATGGCCGGTTCAAACGAAGCCGGGGTCAGGCCGCCGGTGATGTCGTTCTGCAGCTCGTCCAGGGTGTAGCCGACAGCCAGCTTGGCCGCCACCTTGGCAATCGGGAAGCCGGTCGCCTTGGAGGCCAGGGCGGAAGAGCGGGACACCCGCGGGTTCATCTCGATGATCACCATGCGGCCGGTCTTGGGGTCGATACCGAACTGCACGTTGGAACCGCCGGTTTCCACGCCAATTTCGCGCAGCACCGCCATGGAGGCGTTGCGCATCAGCTGGTATTCCTTGTCGGTCAGGGTCTGGGCCGGGGCCACGGTAATGGAGTCACCGGTGTGCACGCCCATGGCATCGAAGTTTTCGATGGCACAGACGATGATGCAGTTGTCGTTGCGATCCCGCACCACTTCCATCTCGTACTCTTTCCAGCCGATTAAGGATTCATCGATCAACAGTTCGTTGGTCGGCGACAAATCCAGGCCACGAGTACAGATTTCCTCGAACTCTTCCCGGTTGTAGGCGATACCACCGCCGGTACCGCCCATGGTGAAGCTTGGCCGGATGATGCAGGGGAAGCCCACTTCTTCCTGTACCTTGTACGCCTCTTCCATGTTGTGGGCAATCCCGGCGCGGGGACAGGCCAGGCCGATGCTTTTCATGGCCTGGTCAAAACGGTGGCGGTCTTCGGCCTTGTCGATGGCATCGGCGGTGGCACCGATCATCTCCACACCGAATTCGGCCAGCACGCCGTGCTTTTCCAGCTCCAGGGCACAGTTCAGTGCGGTTTGGCCGCCCATGGTCGGCAATATGGCATCGGGACGCTCTTTTTCGATGATACGACGCACCACTTCCCAGTGGATCGGCTCGATATAGGTGGCGTCGGCCATCTCCGGGTCGGTCATGATGGTGGCCGGGTTGGAGTTCACCAGGATGACGCGGTAACCTTCTTCACGCAGGGCTTTACAGGCCTGGGCGCCGGAGTAGTCGAATTCACAGGCCTGACCGATCACAATCGGGCCTGCGCCCAGGATCAGAATGCTCTGTATGTCTGTACGTTTTGGCATGACTCTTCCCTACTCCTTACGCGCGGTACTGCTTAATCAAATCGATAAAATGGTCGAACAGGTCGGCCGCTTCATGGGGACCCGGGCTCGCCTCGGGGTGGCCCTGGAAGCTGAATGCCGGTTTGTCGGTACGATGAATGCCCTGCAGGCTACCGTCGAACAGCGACTTGTGGGTGACCCGCACATTGGCCGGCAGGGTTGTTTCGTCCACCGCAAAACCATGGTTCTGGCTGGTGATCATCACCACATTCTTGTCCAGGTCTTTAACCGGATGGTTGGCGCCATGATGGCCGAACTTCATCTTGACGGTGTTGGCGCCGCTGGCCAGGCCCAGCAACTGGTGACCCAGGCAGATACCGAATACCGGGATATCGGTTTCCAGGAAACTCTTGATCGCCTCGATAGCATAATCACAGGGCTCTGGATCGCCCGGTCCGTTGGACAGGAAGATGCCGTCCGGATTCAGCGCCAGCACTTCGGCAGCCGGGGTCTGGGCAGGCACCACGGTCAGCCGGCAGCCACGATCCACCAGCATGCGCAGTATGTTGCGCTTGACGCCGTAGTCGTAGGCCACCACATGGTAGGGCAGCTCCCCCTCGGCAGGCTGGCTGTGGCCTTCGCCCAGGGTCCAGCTTCCTTCACACCAGGGATAGGCCTTGGCGGTAGTGACTTCCTTGGCCAAATCCATGCCTTTCAGGCCGGGAAACGCCTTGGCCTCGTTCAGTGCCTTGGCTTCGTCAAGTGCCGGGCCGGCAATGATACAGCCGGCCTGAGCGCCTTTTTCACGCAGGATACGGGTCAGTTTGCGGGTATCGATATCGGCAATACCCACTATATTATGGGCCTTGAGGTAATCGGACAGGGAGCGCTGATTACGGAAGTTGGAGGCGATAATGGGGAGATCGCGGATAATCAGACCCTGGGCATGAACCTGAGCCGACTCTTCATCTTCAGCATTAGTGCCGGTATTGCCTATATGTGGATAAGTAAGAGTTACAATTTGACGGGAATATGATGGGTCGGTGAGGATTTCCTGGTATCCCGTCATCGACGTATTGAATACCACTTCACCAACGGAACAACCGTCGGCACCGATTGCTGTACCACGGAAGACAGAACCATCTTCCAATACGAGCAGCGCTGAATGAGTCAAGACAACCTCCAAGTTAATTCTTATAAATCAACAATTTACCTGGCTGTCCCGAGTTACAGACAAAAAAAATTTACTGCATCTCGGCCTAATACTGGGCAAATTCTGCGTATTTTATATAAAAGCCGTGTTTTCGACAAACTTTTTCGTACTTTACTGCTGTTCTGTACAAGGGCAACATAAAAATTGAATTTTTATTCAAAAAATCAACAACAAAAGTCAAAAAACTCTAACTGAAGATAAAAAAGCTGTTATTGACCCTAACCTTACGAAAAAAATAACAAAAACAAAAAATAGAGAGTTTTATTCAACAAAAACAATAAATTAAGAAATAAAAACGAAATAAAGCAGGCCACAAAAACGTTTTTTCATCGTTGAATAACTAAAATTGTGCCCTGCCTCAGTGAATATTTTCAGTTTACTTCAGGTTCAGTACATCCTGCATGTCATACAAGCCAGGCTGCTGCCCGGCAATCCAGACCGCGGCCCGTACGGCACCATTGGCGAAGGTCAGCCGGTTTGAGGCCTTGTGGGTAATTTCGACCCGTTCACCGATATCCACGAACATGGCGGTATGCTCGCCGACTATGTCGCCGGCCCGCACTGTGGCAAAACCGATGGTATTGCGATCCCGTTCACCGGTAATCCCTTCACGGCCATAGACGGCGCACTCTTTCAGGTCTCGTCCCAGGGTATCGGCGATCACCTCACCCATGCTGAGGGCGGTACCGGATGGGGCATCGACCTTGAATCTGTGATGGGCTTCGACGATTTCGATATCGGTGTAATCGCCCATCACTTTGGCGGCCTGTTCCAGCAGCTTGAATACCAGGTTCACACCCACACTGTAGTTGGACGCCATCACCATGGCCGTCTCCTGGGTGGCGGCCTGGATTTCGGCCTTCTGGGCTTCATCAAAACCGGTGGTGCCGATCACCAGTCGCTTGCCGTATTGCCTGGCCAGGGCGATATTGCCCAGGGTCACATCGGGACGGGTAAAGTCGATGATCACATCGACGTCATCTATGATGGTTGCCAGATCATCGCGAACGATCACGCCCAGCCTGCCCACATTGGCCAACTCACCCGCGTCGGCACCGAGCACACTTGAGCCGGCATGTTCGATGGCGGCGGTCAGCACCACCCCGTCGGTGTTGGTAACGGATTCAACCAGTACCTTGCCCATGCGGCCATTACAGCCAGCCACGGCAATGCGAACCGGATTTGTCATGCTGTTTTCCTTTCACTTACTTTTGATGAAGAATAGACCCAAAGTTTGCCAGATAAGCCGATGCTTGCAAATTCTCTGACTGAAATGAGTACCGGGGATAAGCGAAGCTCGATATCCCCACCCTCACTCATTAAAAAGCCGGCGGTTGCCGGCTTGAGTATTTATGCGATTTCGAGCAGTTCGACTTCGAATACCAGGGTGGAGCAGGGCGGAATGGAGCCGGCACCCTGTTCGCCATAGGCCAGTTCATAAGGCACATACAGCTTCCACTTGGAGCCGGCAGGCATCAGCTGCAGCGCTTCGACCCAACCCTTGATCACACCGTTGACCGGGAACTGGGCAGGCTCGCCGCGCAGCACAGAGCTGTCGAATACGGAGCCGTCGATAAAGGTGCCGTGATAGTGCACGCGTACGGTATCGGTGGCGGCCGGCTTGGCACCGGTACCTTCGCTGAGGATTTCGTACTGCAGGCCGGAAGCGGTTTGCTGTACTTCAGCCCGCTCACCGTTGGCATTCAGAAACGCCGCCTGTTCTTCCTGCGCCTTGGCAGACTGGGCCGCCTGCTGCTCTTGCATGCGCTGACCGATAACCTGGAAGGCCGCATTGATGTCTTCACGGGATACGGCGAAGTCGATCCCATTGAGGGAGTCTGCCAGACCCTGCTGTACGGAAGCGATATCCAGCCCTTCAAATGATTGCTGGGCCAGCTGGTCACCAATCTGGCGACCAATTCCGTAGCTCGCCTGTTGCTCAATTGTCTCGTATGACGACATGACATTCCCTCTGTTTGGGTACAAAAAAGTCATGCTAACAAATTAACAGGGCGAGCTAAACGCTTAAGCGACGTACTTGGCCAATAATGCGGCACCACGGACCCCGCCGGCACCACCAAAATGGGGAGCGACGATGGTCGGTGGCCGGGCACCGTGCATCAAATAGCCGGGCAGGCGCTCCGCAAGCTGTCGATACAGCCAGGGATAATCACTTAACCCGCCGCCCAGTACCACCCTCCCCGGGTCCAGCTGGGTAACCAGATCACCTATCCCCGCAGCCAGAATATTCAGATACATATCCAGACACAGGACCGCCTCGGGCTGCTGTTGCTGCCAGGCCTGGATAATCTCCCGCCCCGACAGTGAACGACCGCTGCAGTGCAGGTAAAGCCGGCCAAGGCCGGTACCCGAGACATAAGTCTCCAGGCAAGCCTGCCGACCACAACCGCAGGAAAAGAGGGGTAACTCGGGGTAACGTAGCAAGAGGGTTGCGTTAATCCCCCCATGGCCAAACTCCCCGCACCCGCCCTGCAAACCACCGAGCAGGCGCCCCTGATGGAGCAGGGCACCACCCACACCGGTCCCCAGGGTCAGGGCCAGAACCAGTTCGGTACCGGCGGCGGCGCCTTGGTGATACTCCGACAATAAAAAACAGTTGGCGTCATTACCGGCATAAACAGGTCGCGCCAGGCGATGCTGCACGTCGGCCACTAATGTCTGACCATGGATCACCGGCACATTGGGTGCCAGTATCTGGCCGTCGTCCGGCCTGAGCATACCAGGAAAGCCCAGCCCGACCTTGCCCCGACAGTGCCACCGGCGGTCGGCGGCGGCCACACGCTGGCCGACTTGCTCAACAAACGCCGGGTAATCCTCACCGGGAGTGGCATAGGTCTCCCGCTCCCGCTCGTTAAAGTCATCGTCGAAAACAGCAAAGGCAACCTTGGTGCCGCCAATATCAAAACCGTAATACATGGACCAGCCTTAACGATGGCAAGCAGGCACTTTGCCCTGATTGCGTGCCTGTTGATAGACAGACTGCGCCTCGGGCATCAGGGCATTCAGCTCCTGGATACGGGAGCCATGGGAAGGGTGGGTAGACAACAGCTCGGGAGGCTGCTGCCGGCCCGATGAGGCGGCAGACATATTCTGCCACATGTTGACGGCTTCTTCCGGCCTGAAGCCGGCCTGGGCCATCAACTGCAGGCCCAGGCGATCGGACTCGACTTCCTGCTCTCGATCATAGGGCAGCAGGTACCCCACCTGCACACCCAGTCCCAGGGCCGCCATCGCCGGCTCGCGCAGGCCTGACTGTCCCAGGGCCGCATCGGCAACCCCCAGCCCCATGTTGGTCAGCTGAGAGCGGGAGACCCGCTCGTTGCTGTGTTTGGCCAACACATGAGCCATTTCATGGCCAATCACCGACGCCAATTGATCCTGGGTCTTGGCCACTTTCAGCAAGCCACTGTAGACCCCGATTTTACCGCCGGGCAAGGCGAAGGCATTCACCTCCGGAGAGTCGAATACCACCACTTCCCAGGGACTCTGACGATAGGAGGAGGGCAATACGGTCACCAGCTGGTTGGTCACACATTGGACATAGGCATTGTCACTGCGGCTGGTGCTGAGCTTTTCCTCGCCCTTGATTTGTTCGAATGAGGACTGGCCCAGGGAGGCCATTTCCGCTTCGGAGAACAACAGCACCTGACTCCTGCCGGTCGGCGACTGAGTACAGGCCAAAAGCAGCCCTGAAACAAGCATGACAGACATTGAACGGATAATACGCACAACACACCTCACCTGCGAAAAATTAGTATGCCGCACCTTTTAGCATAAAGCAGGCGATGAAGGCAGCCCCAGACTCGCTGACGGTTCAGTGTAACTGCTCCGGGCTGACCTGTCCCACTTCACTCAGGGTCTTGTTGGACAACAACCACAGAGTATATTTATGCAGTTCAGGATGCTGGGCCAGCGCCACCAAAAAGGCACCTCCCACCTCCCGGTAGCCAAGCTCGTAATTCTTCAGGGTGGTAGGCGGAACTTGGAGCAGCTCAGCAAATTTGGGGCGGCTGAGTCCCATGGTCTCGCGAATTTGCCGGATTTTCTTTCCGACCAGACTGGTATCAGGATTCATAACCTGGCTACTCCTATAGGGGATACCGATAACATCATTACTTCATTACTTCTATTGGTTAATTCTAGTTAATATTTGACAAAGAGACTCGTTATGAACTTGACAAATTTTGTCATCACACGCTTAAAAAGCTTCGTGTGAAGCAATATCCGAGTCAACAGCCAAGCCAAATAACGCTGACCACCGGGTCTGAACCGGTAAAACCTGCGACAGATTCGGCCCTGCCATTGATTCCACTCCTTGTCCGGCATATGGAAA
Organism: Zobellella maritima; assembly: GCF_003075035.1. Lineage (GTDB taxonomy): Bacteria > Pseudomonadota > Gammaproteobacteria > Enterobacterales > Aeromonadaceae > Oceanimonas > Oceanimonas maritima. Next base: position 1,573,344 of record NZ_QCZE01000001.1, read on the forward strand.
AGCGCTAGTCTAGGCTCCGTGCGGGTACACTAGTCGGGCGTTAGCAGCATGATGGACACTCCCGGTTATAATAACGAGATAAGAAAAGGACTCGCCCGCATTACACCAACCCCATCGACATTCCGTCCCTGGCTTGGTGTTACGTACATTTCGGCATTACCGAATTTTCATAAATGAGGACGATGAGATGAAAAAAACAGTGGCTCCTTCTCTGATTGCCGTTGCCTTGGCAACCGCGGGTGTAGCAACCAGTGTACAGGCAAACGACTGGTACCTGGGCGCTGGCGCAGGCTATGCCCAGTACGAAGATATCAAACGTGACCAGCCTGAAGCCGATAACGATGAAGCTGCCGTGACCATGTTCGGCGGTTACAACTTTAACCGGTACTTCGGTGCCGAACTGGGCTTCAACAATTATCGCGGTGCGGTTGATACCCAGGCCCTCAACCTGTCGGCCATCGGCCGCCTGCCCCTGAGTGAGCGCGTATCCTTGTTCGGCGAGCTGGGCGCACTGGGCTGGGACTCCGACGCCCAAGCCGGTGATGATGGCGTTGCCCCCCTGGCCGGCCTGGGCCTAACCTATCAGGTTTCCGATCTGGTCGACGTGCAGGCCCGCTATCGCCGCATCGAAGACATGGGCGATCTGCAAAACAACGGTTTTGAAACCGATGTCAACAACCTGATGCTGGAACTGGTGCTGCACCCCAACCGTGGTGACAGCACACCGCCCCCTGTTGCCCCGGTCGCACCCCAGCCCCAGGCTGAAACCACCTACGAAACCCGCACCGTGACAGCCGATGCCGCTATCTACTTCGGTTTTGACAAATCGGATCTGTCCGCCGAATCCCGCGCCACCCTGGACGAAGTGGCCCGCTTCGCCAACGACAACCCCGAATACCAGGTTGAGCTGGCCGGTTACGCCGATCGTATCGGTAGCGCCGAATACAACCGTGACCTGTCCATGCGTCGTGCCATGGCCGCCCGTGAATACCTGATGCAGCGCGGTGTAGCCGGCGAAAACATCCAGACGGCCTGGTACGGTAACGAGCTAGCCCAGGGTGTTACCGATGCCGAGCGTCAACTGGACCGTCGGGTCGATGCCAAGGCACAGGCCACCATCCAGGTTGAAATGGCCCAGTAACCCAGCCTGAATACGGCATGTAAAACGGCTCTGCGGAGCCGTTTTTATTTTTCGCTTGCCGAGTGCCATGGCATACTGGCTGACCCTCAGGTTAGGTATCTGTTATGCAACCCTGTTATTGTCAACATTCAGCCGCTTTCGAACAATGCTGTGCCCCCCTGTTACAGGGCCGGACACAGGCCGCCACCCCGGAGGCATTGATGCGCTCCCGTTACAGCGCCTATCGTCTGGGACTGGGCGAGTACCTGTATCACACCTGGCATCCGGAGACCCGTAACGAGCTGACACCGGAGCTGCTCACCGAATCCGCCCGAGAGAGCGAATGGCTCGGCCTGGAAATTGTCTTTTCCCACGGTGGAGCCGAGGATGAGCAGGGAGAAGTCGAGTTCAAGGCACGCCATAAAGACCAGGGGCGCATCTATCTGCTCCACGAGCGTTCTTTATTTCTGCGCGTCCAGGGCCACTGGAAGTACCATTCCGGCCGGTTCAATCCGCCCAAGATTGGTAAGAATGCCCCCTGCCCCTGCGGCAGCCCTAAAAAATATAAACAATGCTGTGCCCAACGCCGGGCATGATCCCTTCTTGTTAATTTAATCAGACCGCCAAAATGGAAAAAAAAGTACTGTTGACCCACTGTTCCGATGCCAAGGGACTGATTTCGAAAATCACCAATATCTGCTACAAGCATCAGCTCAACATCATGCGTAATGATGAATTTGTCGATTACGAAAATGGCCATTTCTTTATGCGCACCGAGCTGGAAGGCCATTTCAACGATCACACCCTGCTGGCCGATCTGGATGGCGCCCTACCGGCTGGCAGCCAGCGGCGCCTGGTGCCGGCCGGCCGCAAACGTATCGTGATTCTGGTGACCAAAGAGGCCCATTGCCTGGGTGACATCCTGATGAAACGCTACGCCGGGGCCCTGGATCTGGATATTGCCGCCGTGATCGGCAACTATGATGTGCTGTCATCCCTGACCGACAAGTTCGATATTCCGTTTCATAGTGTGTCTCATGAAGGCCTTAACCGGGCCGAACACGAGCAACAGCTGGCAGAAACCATCGACCGCTACCAGCCCGACTACGTGATCCTCGCCAAGTACATGCGCATACTGAGCCCCGAGTTCGTGGCCCGCTATCGCCAGCGCCTGATCAATATCCATCATTCATTTTTACCCGCTTTTGTCGGAGCCAGCCCCTACCGCCAGGCCTATGAACGCGGTGTAAAGATGATCGGCGCCACTGCCCATTATGTCACCGACGATCTGGATGAAGGACCCATCATCGAACAGGATGTGACCCATGTTAATCACACTTTTTCGGCTCATGACATGGCCAAGGCGGGACGGGATGTGGAGAAGTCGGTGCTGAGCCGGGCCCTGGCCCTGATAGTGGAAGAAAAGGTATTTGTCTACGGTAACCGCACCGTGGTGTTCAAGTAATCCGGTACTCCCCGGTATAGGGAGTGGGGAATAGGCCTAATCCCCGCATTAAAGCAGAGGGCTGAGCAGGTAGAAGAGGTTTTCCAGCACCCGCTGACGCAGTGGTCGCTGGCGCCAGTGGAGCCAGGATACCGGCTCAGCCTCGGCCAGGTAGGTATCGGCCAGCCACAACAGCTTCCTGACCATGTCGCCATCGTCGATCAGCAGGCTCATCTCAAAATTCAGCCACAGGCTGCGCCTGTCCAGGTTGACGGTGCCGACCAGGGCAAACTGCTCATCCACCAGTACGCACTTGGAATGCAACAGGCCGGTGCCATAGAGATGGATCTCAACCCCGGCGCCGAGCAACTCGTCAAAAAAGGCGTTGCAGGCATAATTCACCATCCGCGAATCGTTTCTGGCCGGCAGTACCAGCTGCACCTGCACTCCCCGATCCGCCGCCGAGCACAGTGCCGCCACCAGGGGGTCATCGGGTACAAAATAGGGGGTAACCAGTACCAGCCGGTGCCGAGCCTGATACACGGCAGTCAGCAGGCTCTGCTGAATGGCGTCACCGCCCATAAAGGGACCGGAAGGCAACAGCTGCAGCCTGAGCTGCTTGTCCAGGAAAGACACCGGATGATATTCCAGTTGCTCCAGCAACCGTTCACCGGTTTCCATCTCCCAGTCCCACACGAACAACGACCACATGATCGGCACTATGGGGCCACGAATACGCAGCATGATATCCACCCACTGGCCAACCCCTGCATCCTGCTTGAAACAGGCCGGATCGACCAGGTTCATGGAACCGGTATAGGCGACATCGTCATCGATCACCACCAGCTTGCGGTGCATGCGCAGATCCTGCCGTTCCAGAAGTACCCGAAAGGCACCCACCGGCAACACTTCCACCACCTTGACCCCAGCATCCCGCATCCGCTTGGGCCATCGACTGCGGAAAAAATCGGCGCTGCCGACCGAGTCCAACAACAGCCGGCAGTCCACCCCCCGCCGCGCAGCCGCCATCAGGGCAAAGGCGATGTCATCGGCCCGCCCGCCCGAATGCCAGATATAAAACTCCATATAACAGGAACTGTGGGCCCAGGAAATATCGGCCAGCAGAGAGGCCAATATGGCGTGAGGCTGTTGCAGCAGGCTCATCTCGTTGCCGTTCAGCATCGGCATGTTGAGGCGCGCCTTCACCAGCTCGTGGATGGGTTTGACCTGATCATTAACCTGAAACTGCTGGCCGGGAAAACGAGACACCAGCACATTGATCCAGTCGGCATAAGGCCGGTACATGGACTTGGCCCGCTCCGCCCGCTTGCGGCCCAGGCGCACCTCGCCAAACAGGACATAGGTGGCAACCCCAAGAATGGGAATGGCGAAAATCAGCGCCAGCCAGGCCAGGGAGACCCCCACCGGCCGGCGCTTCATGATGACCCTGAGCGTCACGGCTATCACCAGGCTGGTATGAGCAAGAAATAGCAACCACCCCAGTAATGTGTAAAGATAATCACTCAATGATGCCTAACTCCTCTTGGCCGGGTTATAGTCCCCACCATGACTGAACCAATATCGGTTATACAGGCTTATGAAAATTATACTTTTTTTAATTGTCTTTGGGATAAGTCAGCTCACCCAGGCGCAAACGCTTATCCTGACCGAACAGCAACTGAATGAACGGCTGAATAACAGCCTGGATAAGGAGTATCCCTTTACCTTAGGCGACTGGCTGAACGCGGACATACGTTTGCAACAGATTGCCATGACGCTGGGGCGGCCCGAGGCCGACAAGGTCCGGATCAGCGGCAAGCTCTGGATCCAGCTGGCCCAACCGGATACCCGCTACAGCTGGCTACTGGACGGCAACTTTTCGGCCAGGCCCCGATATGACAACCAGCTGGGCGCCCTGTTCCTGGACGAATTCGAGCTGTTGGAATACCGGCTTGAAAGTAGCTCTCAACCCAAGGCCAGTATGTTCATGCCCTACCTGTTACAGGGGTTGGCACAGTATTTGTCACGCTATCCGGTATATGTGCTCGACGAGGCCGATCCCCTGCAAGCCCGGATCAAGCAACGGCTGGTCCGGCTTGAAGTCCAGCCGGGCCGATTGCTCCTGCAGGGAAGCGATTAGTGACTATCATACCGGGCCCAGGACAGCTTGGTGACGAACCGCGAAAATCCTGTGAATGTTCGCAGTCGTTGCCAAGCGCTGATGGCCTTTACCTGTGACCTGTCGGGGGAGACCTTTGAAACAATGACCCGGATATGATCATATGTTCAGAGGGAATGGTATCCGGTCTTTCAACAATGATGGCGGTCATCACCGGCATACAGGTTGGCCACCCTGTGTGCCGCCATCGGCCTGGCCAGCAACCAGCCCTGCGCGGTATGACAACCATGGCGGCGCAGGAAGGCCAGCTGCTCCCGGGTTTCAACGCCACAGGCAACCACATTCAGCCCGAGGGAATCTGACAGCAGCATCAGCGCTTTCACCAAGGCCTGATCGGTGTCATCGAAGCGGTCGGAAAACAGGCTCCGATCCAGTTTTATGCCGTCCAGCGGCAATTGCCGCAGCTTGTCGAAATGTATCCTGCCGATCCCCACATTATCCAGGTAGATAGAGAGGCCGGCCTGACGCAACATGGTCAGGGCTCCCCCCAGCGACTCACTGCGGCGCATGATAAAATCACAGCTCAATTCCAGGCAGAAGATCTCCGGCGCCACCTGCAGCTGATCAAGCAACTGCAGCAGGCGCGAGGCCCAATGCTGCTCCAGTTCCAACCCGGTGAGGTTGAGGCTGACCCTCCCCTGCCAGCCGTGGATTTGCTGCCAGTCGTGTACCTGTCGGACTGCCTGACGCAATACCCACTCTGCCAGTCGGCACAGCAGGCCGGCGCCCTGAGCTGCCGACATGAACTGTTCCGGGTAGAGGATACCCAGGCGAGGATGGTTCCAGCGAAGCAGCGCCTCCAGGCTGCCTGTATGGCTGGAGCCCAGTTCAAACCCGGGCTGGTACTCCAGGAACAGCTGATCCTGTGCGATGGCCTCCCTGAACTCACGGGTCAGCAGGTACTGCTGCTCCAGACGGGTGAACCGAGCCTTGTCAAATACGCAGACTTTGGCACTGGTCAGTTTTTTTGCCTCATACATGGCGGTATCCGCATAGCGCAGCAAAGACTCTATCTCCAGCCCGTGCTGAGGATACAGGCTCACACCTATGCTGGCACCCACGCTCAGTTCATAGTCATCCACCGGGACCGGCGCCTCCAGCTGTCCAAGCAGCTGTTGCGCCTTGTCCAACAACGAGGCTTCCGTATGCTCCCCCTGCCAGATCATGACAAATTCATCACCGCCGATGCGGGCCACCAGCTCATGCTCACCGACCAGCCCGAGCAGGCGTTGAGCCAATGCCCTGAGCACCCGATCGCCCACCCCATGTCCAAAGCTGTCATTGATCGGCTTGAATCGATCCAGATCGATAAACAGCAAAGCCAGTTGCTGCCCGACCGGCAAGGCACCACGGGCATTGGCAAACCACGCCAACAGCTGGGTACGGTTGGCGGTGCCGGTTAGCGCATCATGATGCGCCAGAAAATTGAGCCGGGCTTCGGATTGGCGCAGTCGACTGATATCGTCCAGTATGCCGATGATCTTCACGACCTGCTGGTGGTGGTTTTTTATCAGGCGCAGCACCAGCCAATGAGCCGCCAGGCGCCCCTGCCGGGTCTGATGCTGAACCTCCCCCTGCCAATGGCCCTGTCGCTGCAGTTGCAGCCAGATTTGGCGATAATGGCGACGTCCGTGCAGATCATGATCGATGCCGGTGATATGCATCCCCTTAATCTGCTCGGCTTCCCGTTCACTCAGGCGACAAAACGCCGCATTGACCTGCTCCACCCGACCCCGGGCATCCATCACCACTATCCCTTCCCGGGTATGGGCCATGATGTGCTCGGTCAGGGCCATTTCGATGGCATTGGTTGCCGGAAGGCCTTTGGCACCATCAGCTTGCGAATCACCCCGGGTGACCGTCGACAGAGAGGACTCATCCATATTCATGCTCTATAGGTTAAATAAAGGAGAGGAAGCTTTGTTCATTGCCCGCTTGTCATGAGTGGCGTAGAGGCCGAGAGTAGCGCTGATTATTTTTCGGGCAAGTCATCATATAGACCCAAATGGAAAATAAAAAGCCCGCATCGCTGCGGGCTTTTTGAAAATGAGACGTTATCCCAGATTGCGACGAGCATTGCGGAAGATCCGCATCCAGGCGCCGTCCTCTCCCCAGGTCTCCGGATACCAGGAGTTGGCCACGGTTCTGAACACCCGCTCCGGATGCGGCATCATGATGGTCACCCGGCCGTCCTTGCTCGACAGACCGGTAATGCCGTTGGCCGAGCCGTTGGGATTGAACGGGTAGCGTTCGGTCGCCTGGCCCCGGTTGTCCACATAACGCAGTGCCACTGTACCGCTGGCCTCGATGGCTGCAATATCCGCATGCAACGGCTGGACCCGCCCTTCACCGTGAGACACGGCAATCGGCAAACGGGAACCGGCCATGCCGGACAGGAACAGGCTGGGTGACTCCTGCACTTCCACCAGGCTGAAGCGGGCTTCGAAACGCTCGGAGGTGTTGCGTACAAAGTCTGGCCAGTGCTCGGCACCAGGCACCAGCTCCCGCAGGCGAGACAACATCTGACAACCGTTACACACCCCCAGGGCAAAGCTGTCGGGGCGCTTGAAGAAGGCGGAGAACTGAGCGCGCAGGGCTTCGTTAAACAGCACCGACTTGGCCCAGCCACCGCCGGCACCCAGCACATCCCCGTAGGAGAAGCCGCCACAGGCCACCAGGCCGGCAAACTCGTCCAGGCGATAGCGACCGCTGTGCAGATCGCTCATATGGACATCGACGGCGGTAAAGCCGGCCCGGTCGAAGGCCGCTGCCATTTCCACATGGGAGTTGACGCCCTGCTCACGCAGGATGGCCATCCTGGGATGCACACCCTTGGCGATAAAGGGCGCGGCTATGTCTTCCTTGGGATCGAAGCTAAGAGATACGGACAGCCCCGGATCGGTGGCATCCTGCTTGGCCTCGAACTCGGACAGGGCGCAGTCCGGGTTGTCGCGCAGCGCCTGCATGCGGTAGCTGGTTTCAGACCAGAGCTTGCGCAGCTGAATCCGGGACTCGGCGAACACTTCCTTGCCGTCATGGAAGAAGCGCAGCTGATCGTCGCCGTTGGGGCTACCCAGCACATGGCTGCAGGCGGCCAGGCCATGGCCGGCCAGACAGGTCAGCACGGCTTCCTTGTCTTCACGGCGTACCTGCAGCACGGCGCCCAGTTCCTCGCTGAACAGGGAAGCCAGCACATCGGTACCCAGCAGATCCAGCTCGATATCCAGACCGGTGTTGCCGGCAAAGGCCATTTCCGCCAGGGTCACGAACAGGCCGCCGTCGGCCCGGTCGTGATAGGCCAGCAATTTGTTGTCGGCCAGCAATGCCTGGATGGCATAGAAGAAGCTTTTCAGCTGTTCGGCATCATCCAGATCGACCGGCTGGTTACCCAGTTGGCGATACACCTGGGCCAGACAGGAGGCACCCAGGCGGTTCTTGCCATTACCCAGGTCAACCAGGATCAAGTCGGTTTCACCCAGGTCGGTGCGTAGCCAGGGGGTGACGGTGGCGCGTACATCAGTGACCCGGGCGAAGGCGGAAATCACCAGCGACAGCGGTGCGGTCACCGATTTGTCTTCGCCGTTGTCGGACCAGCGGGTCTGCATCGACATGGAGTCTTTACCCACCGGTATGGTCAGCCCCAGTACCGGACACAGCTCCTCGCCCACGGCTTTCACCGCTTCATAGAGGCCGGCATCCTCGCCCGGGTGGCCGGCGGCGGACATCCAGTTGGCCGACAGCTTGATGCGGTTCAGCTCGCCGATTTCGGTGGCGGCAATGTTGGTGATGGCCTCTGCCACCGCCAGCCGGGCCGAGGCGGCAAAGTCGAGCAGCGCCACCGGGGCCCGTTCGCCCATGGACATGGCTTCGCCCGCATAGGTATCGAAGGCGGCGGCGGTGACCGCACAGTCGGCCACCGGTACCTGCCAGGGCCCGACCATCTGATCCCGGGCCACCAGACCGGTGACGCTGCGGTCCCCTATGGTGATCAGGAAACCCTTGTCGGCCACGGTCGGCAGGGTCAGCACCCGCTCGGCCGCTTCCTTCAGGTTGATGCCATGCAGTTCCAGCGCCGGGCTCTGATGACCGGCCGAGGCCACGTCCCGCTGCATCTTGGGCGGCTTGCCCAGCAGCACATCGAGTGGCATGTCGATCGGCTGGTTGTCGAAGTGGCTGTCGTGCAGGCTCAGGTGACGCTCTGCGGTCGCCTCGCCCAACACCGCAAACAAGGCCCGCTCCCGGCGACAGATGGCTTCGAATTCGGCCATGCGGTCGCTGGCCACCGCCATCACATAACGCTCCTGGGATTCGTTACACCAGATCTGCAGTGGACTCATGCCCGGTTCGTCGTTGGGGATGTTGCGCAGCTCGAAGCGTCCGCCGCGACCACCGTCGTTGACCAACTCGGGCATGGCGTTGGACAGGCCGCCGGCACCCACATCGTGGATAAACAGAATGGGGTTGTCTTCACCCAGGGCCCAGCAACGGTCGATGACTTCCTGGCAGCGACGCTCCATTTCCGGGTTTTCCCGCTGTACCGAGGCAAAATCCAGATCCTCGGAAGACTGGCCGGACGCCATGCTCGAGGCGGCGCCGCCGCCCAGGCCGATATTCATGGCCGGACCACCCAGCACCACCAGCTTGGCGCCGACGGCGATATCGCCTTTCTCCACGTGTTCGCCGCGGATGTTACCCAGGCCACCGGCGATCATGATCGGCTTGTGATAACCACGCACTTCCTCACCGTTAAAGCTGCTCACCTGCTCTTCATAGGTACGGAAATAGCCGAGCAGTGCCGGACGGCCGAACTCGTTGTTGAAGGCGGCACCACCGAGCGGACCTTCCAGCATGATATCCAGGGCGCTGACGATACGCTCCGGCTTGCCAAAGTCCTGCTCCCAGGGGCGGGCATAGCCGGGGATCTTCAGGTTGGACACGCTGAAGCCCACCAGGCCGGCCTTCGGCTTGGAGCCGCGACCGGTGGCACCTTCATCACGAATTTCGCCGCCCGAGCCGGTGGCCGCCCCCGGATAGGGCGAAATGGCGGTGGGGTGGTTATGGGTTTCCACCTTCATCAGGATATGAATATCTTCCTGATGATAGAGGTACTCGTTAGTCGTCGGGCTGGGGAAAAAGCGCCCGGCGGGCGAGCCCACCATTACGGCGGCATTGTCCTTATAGGCCGACAGCACATGGCTCGGCTCCTGCTCGAAGGTGTTCTTGATCATCTTGAACAGGGACTTGGGCTGCACGACGCCGTCGATGGTCCAGTCGGCGTTGAAGATCTTGTGCCGGCAATGTTCCGAGTTGGCCTGGGCAAACATGCACAGTTCGATGTCGTTGGGGTTGCGTCCCAGGCTGGTAAAGCCGTCAAACAGGTAGTCGATTTCATCTTCGGCCAACGCCAGGCCCATCTGCTGGTTGGCCTCGGCCAGGGCCTGACGACCACCGGTCAGCATGTCCACCGCCTGCAGCGGCGCCGGCTCGGACTGCTGGAACAGACAGACAGCCGCATCCAGGCTGTCGAGTACCGCTTCGGTCATGCGGTCATGGATCAGTGCCCTGACCGCAGCCAACTCGGCGTCGCCGGGCTGACCGTCGAAAGTCAGGTAATAGGCGATACCCCGCTCGATACGTTTGACCTGGGACAGACCGCAGTTATGAGCGATATCGGTGGCCTTGCTGGACCAGGGAGACAGGGTACCGGGACGAGGGGTCACCAGCATCAACTGACTGTCGGCAGGTACGGAGATGCCCTGTTCCGGGCTGTCGAGCAAGCGACTCAGGGTCTGCTTGGTGTCGGCCTCGAGGGCACCGGCCAGAGCCACAAAATGCACGTACTCGGTTGCTATCTCGACCAGGGGCAACCCCTGCTCCTGGGCGCGGCGAACTAATGCCTGAGTTCTGAAACCGGATAAGGCCGGAGAACCTCTCAGTATTTCCATAGTGGCTATTCTCAAAGCTTGAGTGAATGGGGGGTTGAGAAATTGGCGGTATTATAGGGTTCCCCCCCTGCCCTGTCGACGGCGATTTCCCGAACCCATATGACGAATAGGCCGGCTTCTGCTATAAAATCCCGGTAATTCCGGCCGAGGTATCACATTTGCATTGTATCAACCGACTGTCACGACTCACACTGCTGCTCGGCGCCTTGCTGCTAAGCGCCTGTGATGTCAGGGAAAATATGCCCAGCCAACAGGCCGGGATCCTTGCCCGCGGCGAGCTCAGGGTCGGCACCCTGTATCATCCCCTGTATTATTTTTTACGCAAACAGGGAGAGGATGGACTGGACTACGAACTGGCCCGGCAGTTTGCCGAACAACTGGGTGTCAGGCTCACCATGGTGCCCGCCTACCACCTGAATGAGCTGTTCAACCTGCTGGACGAAGGCAAAGTGGATATGCTGGCCGCCGGGCTGGTCAACAGCCCCCTGCGACGACAGCATTATCGTTTTGGTCCCAGCTATTATGAGGTGGCCCAGACCCTGGTCTACCGCAAGGGTCAACCCAGGCCCACCGAGCTGAGCCAGGTAACAGGCGAAATCCGGGTTCTGGCCGGCTCCAGCCAGGCCGAATGGCTGCATCGGCTGGCCCCGGAGCATCCGGAGTTACATTGGGAGACCCGCCGCGACGCGGATGCAGAAGAGCTGCTTCGCCAGGTAGCCGAAGGCGATACCGATTTCGCCCTGGTGGAAGACACCCTGCTGGCTCGTACCCAACGCTACTATCCCAATATCGCCGCCGCCTTTACCCTGTCCGAGCCTCTGCCGGTTGCCTGGGTGCTGAAGCAGCAGGCCGATGACAGCCTCTACAGCAGCATGCTGGACTTTTTTGATGCTCGTCAGGACGACGGTACCCTGGCCCGGCTCAATGAAAAATACTTCGGCCATATCCAGGACTTTGATTATGTCGATACCCGAACCTTCTTACGGCGAACGGAAGACCGGTTGCCGCGCTACCGTCCCCTGTTTAAGCGACATGCAGGCAAGCTGGACTGGCGTCTGCTGGCTGCCGTCAGCTACCAGGAATCCCATTGGGATCCCCAGGCCCGCTCCTATACGGGCGTGCGCGGCATGATGATGCTGACCGAAGATACCGCCGCCCTGCTGGGCGTGGAAAACCGACTTGACCCTGAGCAGAGCATAGAGGGAGGGGCCAGGTATCTGAATCAACTGAAGGCCCGGCTACCCGACAGTATTCCGGAAGATGAACGTATCTGGTTCGCCCTGGCCGCCTATAACATGGGCCTGGGCCATGTGCTGGACGTACGCCGCCTGACCAGGCAGCGCGGACAGGATCCTAATTCCTGGACCGAGGTAAAGGAAAACCTGGTGTTGCTGCATCAACCCAAGTGGTATCGCCAGACCCGGCATGGCTATGCCCGCGGGCGGGAAGCCCTCCATTATGTCAACAATATCCGCCAGTACTACCACAGCCTGCAATGGTTGATTGGCCCACAGACCGACCCGGCTATCAACACGGTCCGGAGTGAACCACCCGCCGCGTCTTTGCCGCCTTCGGAGATTTAACCAAGTTGTCACTTTACCCGGTAGTGGCAAACTGTTAAAAACAAAGCGATCAGGCCATACCATGTGCCTGATCGCTTGAGTCGAGGATATTCAAATGATTAAAAGAAAACGCACTGTGATAAAACAACGTAAACAAGGCAGCTGGTCACCCAGACGCAAGATACTGATGCACAACGCCCATCGCAAGATGTTGCGCCGCAGCAGCACCTTCTTCCTGATCCAGGCCGCCGAATAAAAAAGGCAAGGGATACCCCTTGCCTCGTCAGTTATTTCTTCTTGATATGCTTCATCAACCGCTTGCGCTTGCGTAACTGGGTTTCGGTCAGCTTGTTCTTGATACCGGCATATGGGTTATCCCCTTCCTGGAACTCGATACGAATAGGTGAGCCCATGATATGCAGGGAGCGTCGGAAGTAGTTCATCAGGTAACGCTTATAGGACTCGGGTAGATCTTTAACCTGATTGCCATGCACTATGATGCGCGGCGGATTGTAACCACCGGCGTGGGCATACTTCAGCTTGACCCGACGCCCCCGCACCAGTGGCGGCTGATGATCATCCTGTGCCATCTGCATGATGCGGGTCAGCATGGAAGTATTCACCCGCTTGGTCGCCGACTCATAGGCTTCGGCCACAGAGCCGAACAGATTGCCGACGCCACTGCCGTGCAGGGCCGAGATAAAATGCAGGCGGGCGAAATCGATAAAGCCCAGCCGTCGGTCCAGTTCCCGTTTGATGTCTTCTTTCACATCCAGGCTCAGACCGTCCCACTTGTTGACCGCCAGTACAATACTGCGACCGGCGTTGAGCACAAACCCCAGCAGACTCAGATCCTGCTCGGAAATACCTTCCCGCGCATCCAGCACCAACAACACCACATTAGCGTCCTCGATGGCTTTCAGGGTCTTGATCACCGAAAACTTCTCGACCGTTTCATGGACTCTGCCACGCCGGCGGACGCCGGCAGTATCGATCAGGATAAATTCCTGACCGTCCCGCTCCATCGGAATATAAATGGAGTCGCGGGTGGTGCCGGGCATATCATAGACCACCACTCGATCCTCACCCAGGATACGGTTGGTCAGGGTCGATTTGCCCACATTGGGGCGACCGACGATGGCCAGCTTGATCGGCAAATCCTCGAAAGGCGTGGCGCTTTCCGCTTCTTCCTCATCCAGCTGATCCAGGGCGGCCAGGGCGTCCTCGAAGCCCAGTTCCGGATCCAGGGCCAGGCCGTCCCCCTCTTCCGCCAGGGCCTGCTCCGCCGCCTGACGCTGTTCGGCCAGCTCTTCCAGCTGTGGGGCCAGTGCCGTTTCCAGCAGGCTCAATACGCCCCGGCCATGGGCGGCGGCGATATGATAAATATCGCCCAGCCCCAGGCTGTAGAATTCACTCACCGCCGAGTCGGCATCAATACCATCGGTCTTGTTGGCGACCAGCAGGGTATGCTTTTGGCAACGGCGCAGGTGGGCGGCAATGGCCTCGTCCGCAACGGTCAAACCGGCCCGGGCATCGACCATAAACAGCACCACATCTGCCTCATCAATGGCCGCCAGGGATTGCTCGGCCATTTTCAGCTCTATGCCTTCCTCGCTGCCGTCGATACCCCCGGTATCGACCACGATAAATTCCAGCTCGCCGATGCTGGCCTGACCGTATTTACGATCCCGGGTCAGACCCGGGAAGTCAGCCACCAATGCATCGCGGGTGCGGGTCAAACGGTTGAACAGGGTGGACTTGCCAACGTTCGGGCGCCCTACCAGGGCCACAACAGGCATCATATATCACTCTCCAAAAAACAATAACGGCTCCTGATCCGGGATCAGGAGCCGGGCGCCGCCATCAGGGGATCAAGGGTGGCTCAGGGCCACCAGATCGCCACTACGGGTTTGCACATATAGGGTATCACCATCAACCACGGGCGCCACATACAGGCCGTCGCTGTCCAACCGCTGCAGGGACTGCAGGCGACCGGAGCTGCGGTCAAACCAATACAGATAACCTTCCGCATCCCCCACGACCAGGTAATCGCCAAACACAGCCGGCGCAGTCAACCGGCGGTTTTCCAGCTGGGTATTAGACCACAATTCGGTCCCGCTGCGGGCATCCAGGGCAAACAGGTGGCTGCGGCTGTCGGTGATATACAAGCGGCGGCCATCACTGCTCAGATCCCGCGAGCCCTGATACTTGCGCTTCCACAGGGACTGACCAGAAATCAGCTGATGAGCAGTCAGCTGGCCATTATAGGCCATGGCATAGAGAACCTCTCCCAGGATCAAGGGGCTTGCCGCCACATCCACCATCCGCTCCAGCTCGGTTGCCCCTCTCGGACTGGCGATCCGGGCATCTCGCACCGGCTGGCCATCGGCCAGCAGCACTATACCCAGCCGGCCATCGGCCCGCCCGTAGAGCACGGCTCCACCGGCGGTGACCGGCGTCGACATGCTGCGCAGGGTCAGTGCCGGCTGCTCATTGCGTAACAGCCAGCGCTGCGCACCTGTCATCACGTCCAGGGCAATCAGGTTACCGGCGCTGGTATGCACCACCACCTTGCCTTCATCCACCGCCGGCGCGGCCAGCACTTCGCCGGCGACCGCCTGGGTCCAGAGCAGCTTGCCATCTTCCTGGGATACCGCATACACAAGGCCGTTTTCGGAGCCGAAGTAGAGGTTGCCATAGGCGGCGGTCAGGCCGCCGGAAATCCGTGGGCTGCGCTGATTCTCATTGATCTCCAGCTTATCGAGCCGGGTCTGCCACAACCGCTCACCCGAGTTTTTATCCCGGGCCTGCAGGACGCCATCCCGTGAGGCGGCAAAAATCCGTGAGCCATCCACCACCGGCGAAAGCTGTGAATAATACTCACCGACCCCCTTGCCTACCGAGGATGACCAGGGTGACTCGGCAGTGAATTCATTGCTGATCTCCGGGACCGGATTGACCGGCATCACCGACTCCTGGCTGGAGCAGGCCGCCAGCAGCAGGCCCGCCATCAGGGGCAAGGCCCGGGTGAAACGATTAGCCATTATCATGTTTACCCGCATCGGTTGAAGAAACGGCCAGATGGTCCATTTTCAGCTGCAAACCAGGGTTGTTGCTCAAGCCACCGGCGGCCGCCGCCGCCCGGTAGGCCTCACCGGCTGCTGCCTGCTGCTCCTGAGCAAGATACAGATCTCCCAGGATCTCCTGCTTCAGGGCATCAAAGGCAGGCTCACTTACCTTGTCCAGTTCAGCCTCCGCTGCCGGGTATTGCTGTTGGGCCAGCAGCACCCGGGCCAGACGCAAACGCGCTGCAGCTTCCAGGCCGGTATCCTCAATGCCGGACAGGGCCAGTTCCAGCTGCTGACGAGCCAGCGGCAATTCATTGGCTTTAACCGCTTCCGCCGCCAGCATCAGGGCGGCCAGCTCACCATAGCTGTTACCCTGATTTTGTTCGGCAAAGGCCGCAGTATCGGTAAAGGCGGCCCGGCCCTGCTCGGCCAGCTGTTCGGTCACCTGACTGAAGGCCTCGGCATTACTCGAGCGGCTATCGAGCTGGTAGTCCTGATAATAACGCCAGCCAAAGAGGCCGCCCAGGCCGATGACCGAGCCCAGCAGGATAGCCTTGCCATATTCCTGCCACCAACGTTTCAGGGCATCAAGTTGCTGCTCTTCGGTGCTGTAAATATCCACTCAGAACCCCTTCTGTGTTAAATGACCGACGATATCGTCGACTTTTAGGCTCTCTTGCTCGCCCTGGCCACGCAGGTACTTCAACGTGACTTCGCCACGACTGATTTCGTCTTCACCCAGGATCAATGCTACGGCGGCGCCACTCTTGTCGGCCCGCTTAAGCTGTTTTTTGAAGTTGCCGCCGCCGCAGTGGCTCATGACACGCCATTGCGGACGGGCATCTCTCAGCCGTTCGGCCAGGGCAAACCCCGCGCTCAGACAGCCATCACCCATCATGGCGATATAGATATCGGCCAGGGCCGGTTGCGGCTCTACCAGCCCCAGGGTGTCCAACAGCAAAACCAGCCGCTCCATGCCCATGGCGAAGCCCACTGCCGGTGTGGGCTGGCCGCCCAGCTGCTCTACCAGGCCATCGTAACGACCACCGCCACAGACGGTACCCTGGGCGCCCAGACTCTCCGTGACCCACTCAAACACGGTCAGGTTATAATAATCCAGACCACGGACCAGGCGAGGGTTGATCTCGAAGGCGATGCCGGCCGCCGTCAGCAGCGACTGGAGCCCCGCGAAATGGGCCCGGGTCTGCTCACCGAAGTAATCGCTGAGTACCGGGGCATCTTGCAGCAATGCCTGCACCTGGGCATTTTTACTGTCCAGTACCCGCAATGGGTTGGTGTGCATGCGCCGGCGGCTGTCATCGTCCAGCTTGTCCTGATGCTGCTCCAGATAGGCCACCAGGGCCTGCCGGTATTCGGCCCGCTCTTCGGGCTGGCCCAGGCTGTTAAGCTGCAGCGTCAGGTGCTCACTGACTCCCAGCCTGTTCCACAGGCGGGCAGTCAGCATGATCAGCTCGGCGTCGATATCGGGTCCGTTCAGGCCGAAGACTTCAACACCGAACTGGTGAAACTGGCGGTAACGGCCCTTCTGGGGACGCTCGTAGCGGAACATGGGGCCCATGTACCACATACGGCGTTCCTGGTTATAGAGCAGGCCGTGTTCGATCCCGGCGCGTACGCAGCCGGCGGTGCCTTCGGGCCTCAGGGTCATGCTGTCGCCGTTGCGGTCGTCGAAGGTGTACATCTCTTTTTCGACCACATCGGTGACTTCACCGATGGCCCGCTTAAACAGCCCGGTGACCTCCATGATAGGCATACGCACTTCGGCATAGCCATAGGCGCTCATAAGGTCACGTAGAACCGCTTCCGCCTGTTGCCAGGCCGGGGTCTGCTCCGGCAGGCAGTCGTTCATACCACGAATTGCTTGAATCTGTTTGGCCACGAAAATATCTCTATGTTTAACGGCTTAAAATAAATGAATGCGAATGGACTACTGCCGCCACTGTTCAGGGAGCGGAATCCGTTGTGCTTCAAGCCAACCGTCTACGCCAGGGCCGGAAAATGCTCCTGCCGTTCCGGCATTCCCGCCCTCCATGGCGGTCAGTAGCGTAGCCGAGCCCCCATGGAGGGGTTTACGGCGTGTCGGCATGAGAGCAGCGTATTCCGGTTCTCACTGGCGCATGAAAGCAAGCGGCTTACTCCTTGTCCTGTACCGGAATACGGGCGGCGGGATCCATCATCGCCGCCTTGGCACGAATGCGGGACTCAAGCACATCCAAAAGATCATTGTTATCGAGCCTGTCCACCCGTACGCCTCCCTCATAGAAGGCACTCTTGCGTTGGGCGCCGGCGAGGCCCAGGTCCGAGACCAGAGCCTCGCCGGGGCCGTTAACCACGCAACCGATAATGGACACGTCCATCGGCGTGATGATGTCTTCAAGGCGGCTCTCCAGGGCATTGACGGTACCAATGACATCGAACTCCTGACGGGAGCAGGACGGACAGGCGATGAAGTTGATGCCCCGGGCACGGATGCGTAGAGATTTGAGGATATCGAAACCGACCTTGACCTCTTCCACCGGATCGGCGGCCAGAGAAATACGCAGGGTGTCGCCTATCCCTTCGGCCAGCAGCATGCCCAGGCCGATCGACGATTTCACTGCCCCGCTCCTGAAGCCGCCGGCTTCGGTAATGCCCAGATGCAGCGGCTGTTCAATCTGCCTGGCTAGTTCTCGATAGGCACCCACTGCCAGGAACACGTCCGAGGCCTTGACGCTGACCTTGAACTGATCAAAGTTGAGTCGGTCGAGTATCTCAACATGGCGCAGGGCGGACTCCACCAAGGCGGCGGGCGTAGGTTCACCGTACTTTTCCTGCAAATCCTTTTCCAGGGAGCCGCCATTCACGCCGATGCGAATGGGGATGCCCTTGTCCCGGGCACAATCCACCACCGCACGCACCCGGTCTTCCCGGCCGATATTGCCCGGATTGATACGCAGGCAATCGGCGCCGTACTCGGCCACCTGCAGGGCAATGCGATAGTCAAAATGGATATCCGCCACCAGCGGCATGGTGGTGCCGGCACGGATGGCCTTGAAGGCCTCTGCCGCCTCCATGGTGGGCACGGACACCCGCACGATATCGGCACCGGCTTTTTCCACCGCCCGGATCTGGGCCAGGGTGGCGGCCACATCCGTGGTCAGGGTATTGGTCATGGTTTGCACACTGATGGGGGCATCGCCCCCGACCAATACCGAACCAACACGGATTTGCTTTGATTTACGACGAATGATGGGAGAAGCGTGTTGGGACATGATTCACTCTTAAACGTATTCAGGATTGCGGCACTGTCAGTCGGGCAACCTGCCCGGCCCTGAAGCGTGACAGATCCACTTCCTTATTCATATATTCGATACGGGCAGCCTGTGGTGCCCCCAATACCAGCCGAAACGGTGCCGTGCCATCCAGCTCGAGGGTGTCGCTGGCCTTCTTGACGCCCTGTGCCAACACCTTGCCCTGGCTGTCGGTCACCTTGATCCAGCAATCGTCAACAAACCGCATCACCAGCTGGTTGGGATTGCCGGGCTCGGGCGCTGTCTCTTCCGCCGGAGGCGGAGTCGTTTCCACACCCGGCTGAAGCGCTTGCTCCGGTTCGGCAGCGGCCGCCTCCGTCAGATTCGCGGCTTCGGCCTGAGACTCGTCTTGGTTCGCCGCAGGCACGGCCGTGGCGTCATTCTCCACCCTGGCTGAGGGCTCTGCCGCTATTGGTGCGGCCGGCTCCGACGAGCTTAACTCAAGGGGCTGGGCTTCCGGCTCCGTTTGGCCCTCAACTACCGGCTCCTCGCGGCGCTCGGGATAATTGAAATCACTGTCCTGCCACCACCAAAATACCAGTGAGCCCAGTAAAAGCAGCACCACCAGCCAGCTGATGCGCTTGAGCCATTTGTCGCTGGCCTGCTGTCGCGTGCGTTTGGAAAAGCTCTGCATGGGGGTAGCGGCAGCACTCATGGCCCCGATACCGCTCATGCTGTCGAAGGCGGCCAGGGCCTGCTGTTCATTCGCGCCCACCACCTTGGCATAAGCCTTTACGTAACCGCGCAAAAAGGTCAGGGCAACCCCAGCCTTGTAATGATCCTCGTCAATCGACTCGATCACCGCCAGTCGCAAATTCAATCGGCGAGCGACCTCTGACTGGGTCCATCCCTTGGCTTCCCGCGCCTGGCGCAACATGGCCCCTGGGCCCGCGGACTCAGGTGCTCCGGCTTCATCTTGTTGTTCTACATCGTTAGTAGTCATTTGCTAAAAATCGCTTGGCCTGTTCTGAACCTGGAAATAACCGCACCAAGTCTGCCCCGGCTTGTTGAGCTTGCGCTATCATGCCCAGTTCTTCTGCGGTACGGACGGTCAACCATAAACTCTGGGGACTGGGTTGATGCTCGGCCTGATATCGGTTGATATACTCCCGGGCCACCACATTATCCCCCTGTATGACTAAAATTTCAGCCGCGCCAAGCAAGGATCTGGACTTGGCCGGATTATACTCCAGTGCGCGTTGATAATAACCCAATGCCTGTTCCTGCCGACCGGCCTGCATCGCACAGAGGGCCGCGTTCTCATAAGTGTCGGCAACCTGGACATAGCCGGGCACCACCACCGCCTTCCTAAACATGACATCGGCTTCGTCAAATCGTTCCCGGGCACAGAGGAAAACGCCATAGTTATTCAATCCATCACCATGATTTGGCGAAAGTTTTAGCAATTTCCGGTAACTCTTCTCGGCGTTATCAAACTCGGAGACTGACTGATAGAACCAGGCTTTCGCCAGGTGAATATCCGGATTACCGGGATCCTGAAACAGCGCCTTGTCCAGATTGAACTTGGCCTGCTCCACATCTCCCCTACGCAGGTATTCCAGCCCCAGATTCATCCTGGTAACCGCCGCATCGGAAGCCGTGAACACGGCATCACGGGGCTGGGGCCCCGCTCCCACATAACTGGTTTCACTTACGCATCCGGACAAGGCGGCCAGCAAAGCCGCTCCCGGTAACAGCGCCTTGTTCTGCATTCCCTTATATACCCATTGCTTGGCTATTAAACCATTGTGACGGATATATTTTGCTCCTGCATCCGTTTTTTCAGGGTCCGTTTGGTTCTGTCGATAACATCCCCTACCAACTGGCCACAGGCGGCATCGATATCGTCACCGCGAGTCTTGCGGATGGTGACGGTATTGCCGTATTGCATCAATACCTTGTTAAAGCGGTCGATGCGGCTGTTGCTCGGCTTGCCATAGGGGTTACCGGGGAAGGGATTAAACGGGATCAGGTTGATCTTGCAGGGCAGGTCTTTCAGCAACTCGGCCAACTCATGGGCATGCTGCATATCGTCATTGACGTGGTCGAGCAGCACATACTCGATGGTCACCTTGCCGTGGTTGGCATTGGACTTGGAGATATAACGCCGTACGCTGTCGAGCAGGGTGGCAATATCATACTTGTCGTTGATTGGCATGATCTCCGAGCGCAGGGTATCGTTGGGCGCATGCAGCGACACCGCCAGCGCCACGTCTATCATATCCCCCAGCTTGTCGAGAGCCGGGACCACCCCCGAAGTAGACAAGGTCACCCGGCGCTTGGACAGACCGAAGCCGTAATCCTCCAGCATCAAACGCATCGCCGGCACCACATTATTGAGGTTCAACAGTGGTTCGCCCATGCCCATCATCACCACATTGGTGATCGGCTTGCGTCCGGAGTCACGCACAAAACCGACCCGACTGGCGGCCCGCCATACCTGGCCGATGATTTCCGATACCTTGAGGTTACGGTTAAAGCCCTGCTGCGCAGTAGAGCAGAACTTGCAGTCCAGAGCACAGCCCACCTGGGAGGACACGCACAGGGTGGCCCGGTCGCCGTCGGGAATATAGACGGTCTCCACTTCCTGCCCCCCCACCTGCATGGCCCATTTGATGGTACCGTCGGCCGAGATTTTCTCGACACTGATTTCAGGAGCGCGGATCTCGGCCCTGGTCTGCAGCTTGGCACGCAGCACCTTGTTGATATTGGTCATCTGCTCGAAGTCATCGCAACCGAAGTGATAGATCCATTTCATCACCTGATCGGCGCGAAACGGCTTCTCGCCCAGTTCCTGAAAGAACCCGCGCATGCCGTCACGATCCAGATCCAGCAGGTTTATCTTTGTCTCACTCATCGGTTGCCTCTTACTTGACTTATCAGAGCCCACAGGGCGCAAAATTGTACAGAGTTTACCTGCCGGTTGCCAGCGCTACCGCCGGCACCTGCATACCATTCGCCCATGAAAAAAGGAGCCGCAGCTCCTTTTTAGCTTAGTGCAGCCGTCGCTTAGCGGGTGCGGGGGCAGATTTCTTCGTCGCTGAAGAAATAGGCGATTTCGCGAGCAGCGGAAGCAGCGGCATCGGAACCGTGTACGGCATTTTCGTCGATGCTGTTGGCATAGTCTGCACGCAGGGTACCGGCCAGGGCGTCGGCCGGGTTGGTAGCACCCATGATTTCACGGTTGCGACGTACGGCGTCTTCACCTTCCAGCACCTGTACCATAACGGGACCGGAAGTCATAAAGTCAACCAGAGCCTTGAAGAAAGGACGCTCACTGTGCTCGGCGTAGAAACCTTCGGCCTGCTCGCGGCTCAGGTGCACCATTTTAGAAGCAACGATCTTCAGACCGGCGGCTTCAAAACGCTGGTAGATGGCACCGATCAGGTTCTTTGCTACGGCATCAGGCTTGATGATGGAAAAAGTACGTTCGAGAGCCATGGGTGTTCCTTAAGTTAATCAGTCAGTGAATGAAACGCGCGGAATTATACGTAAACAGCAACCAAGTTAACACTGTTGTCAGGCATTTTTATTGCGGTGACAGGGTGTGCCCCGGAAATTAACCCGGGGCGCTGGCGTCCGCCCTATCAGGCCTGGTCACCGACCCGGGCCAGCCAGGCTGCGATGGTACGCACCCCGTGCCCCTTGCCGCCGGGAGCCCACAAGTCGCTGCCATTTTTCTGGTAAGACGCTGACAAGTCCATGTGCACCCATGAGCTGCCACCATCGGGCACGAAACGGGACAGGAAAGCCGCGGCGGTCGAGGCACCGGCCATGCCCTCGCCGCTGTGTACATTGGCCATGTCGGCAAAGGCGGAAGACAGCTGACCGACATGGAACGGCTCGAGCGGCAGGGGCCAGGCCTTTTCATATTCCTCCCTGGCCGCCCGCAGCACTTCACCCGCCAGCTCGTCATTGAAGCTGAATACCGCGTGGTAGTCCCGCCCCAGTGCCATCTTGGCCGCCCCGGTCAGGGTGGCTGCATCGAGAATATAGGCGGCCCCTGTGTCACTGGCCGCCAGCAGCCCGTCGGCCAGAACCAGCCGGCCCTCGGCATCGGTGTTGAGGATCTCCACGGTCACGCCGTTCTTGTAGGTAAGGATGTCGCCCAGCTTATAGGCATTGCCGGACACCAGGTTTTCGGCACAGCAAAGGAACAGCTTGACCCTTTTGTCCAGTCCCCGCTGAATCGCCAGCGCCAGGGCGCCGGTCACGGTGGCGGCCCCGCCCATATCGGATTTCATCACCGCCATGCCGTCCGACGACTTGATGCTGTAACCGCCGGAATCGAAGGTAATGCCCTTGCCCACCAGGGCCACGGCCACGGGAGCATCCGGGTCGCCGGTCGGATTGAAATCCAACTCAAGCAGGGTGGGACTACGCACACTGCCCCGCCCCACTTCATAGATACCCACATAGCCCAGATCTTTCAGCTGCTCGCCGCTGTAGGTGCGGTAGCTGACCTGATCCGGTGCCAGACCCTGGATAAACTTGCCGGCTTCGGTGGCCAGCGCCGCCGGATACACATCTTCCGGCGTACCATTGATCATCTCCCGTACCCAGCCACACGCGGTATTCCGGGCATTCAACTCGGCCTGTTCATCTTCAGACAGGGTGCCCCAGTCCAGCTGCTGGCCACCCTTGGCATTGTAAAAGCCCTGGGCAAAGGCCCAGCGGGTTTCCAGTGCCCAGGCGTCCCCTTCCAGGCTGACGTTTTTGATACCCATGGCATCCAGCCTGCGGCCCGCCTGCTGCGCCCGGCGCACCGTATCATCGGTATCGGACAGATGCACCCTGGCCTCGTCATGCTGAAAACTCAAGCCTGCCTGCTCGCCCCACTGGGCCGGCGCGGGCTCATGACACAGAATCACCTTCATAGCTGCGGACATAGTGCTTCCTTAAATACTGCAATCAGATAAAACGACAAAAGCCACAGCTTACACTGTGGCTTGGAACAACTGAAACGCATCGATCACAAACAATGGCGGAATACAATTCTTGCAGATATGCCTTCTGCCTGTCAGACGCCTCGGTTTTCCTTCATGACTTCCAGCTTTAGGCTTTACGCCTCAAGCCTTAATCATATTCATCCATCCAGGCCAGAATAATGGCTTCCAGGATGCGCTCGTTGGAATGTTCGGGATCATCCTCGAACTCCTCCAGCTCGCAGATCCACCGATGCAGATCGGTGAAACGGACGGTCTTGGGATCCGTCTCTGGGTACGCCTCCAGCAGGGCCAGGGCAATATCCTGGCTATCAGTCCATTTGAGACTCATTTTGCCTCCCAGCTCAATGCCCCTCGGAAACCATATTGATGGTGTACTTGGGAATTTCGACCACCAGATCCTCGTCTGCCAGCCGTGCCTGGCAACCCAGACGGGACTCCGGCTCCAGGCCCCAAGCCTTGTCCAGCATATCGTCTTCCAGTTCACTGCTCTCGTTCAGCGAATCAAAACCTTCCCGCACGATGACATGGCAGGTGGTGCAGGCGCAGGACTTCTCACAAGCGTGCTCGATATCGATGCCGTTGCGCAGCGCCACATCCAGAATGGTATCGCCCTGACTGGCTTCGAGAGCCGCCCCTTCGGGACACAGCTCGTTATGGGGCAGAAAAATGATTTTTGGCATGGTTAAACCTTATCAACACGTTGGCCGGCCAGGGCCTGACGAATAGAGGCGTCCATTCGACGCGCGGCAAAATCGGCGGTGAGCCTGTCGGTATCCTCAATCGCCTGCTTGATCGCCTGAATATCCTCACCGGCGGCTATGGTCTTCAGGGACTGCACACAGGCCTCGATCGCGGCACGCTCTTCCGGTTCGAGCAGGCTGTCGCCATCGGCTGCCAGGGCACTTTCGATATTCTCGACCACCCGCGCCGCTTCCACCTGTTGCTCGGCCAGCATGCGCGCCTGCATATCCGCCTGGGCATACTCGAAGGAGGCCTTGAGCATGTCGGCGATATCCTCTTCGTTCAAGCCGTAGGATGGCTTCACTTCGATGGACGCCTGCACGCCCGAGGATTTTTCCATGGCGCTGACCGACAGCAGCCCGTCCGCATCCACCTGAAAGGTGATACGGATATGGGCGGCGCCGGCGGCCATGGGCGGGATGTCAGTCAGGTTGAAACGCGCCAGGGAGCGGCAATCGGACACCAGTTCACGTTCACCCTGCACCACATGCACCGCCATCGCAGTCTGACCATCCTTGAAGGTGGTAAACTCCTGGGCCCGGGCCACGGGAATAGTCGTGTTGCGGGGAATGATCTTCTCCACCAGGCCGCCCATGGTTTCCAGCCCCAGTGACAAGGGGATCACATCCAGCAACAGCATATCGCTGTCCGGTTTGTTGCCCACCAGCACATCGGCCTGGATGGCGGCACCGATGGCCACCACCTTGTCCGGATCTATGCTGGTCAGCGGTGTGCGACCGAAGAACTCGCCCACCCGATCACGCACCAGAGGCACTCGGGTAGAGCCACCGACCATCACCACCTGCTGTATTTCTTCCAGGCTGACGCCGGCATCCTTGATCGCTCGCCGGCAGGACATCAGGGTCTTGTTGACCCAGGGCTGGATCAGCGCATCGAACTCATCGCGGCTGAGCTCTCCCTGCCAGCCTTGCCAGGCCAGGGCCACCGTCTGTTGCGAGGTCAGAGCCTGCTTGGCATCACAGGCCAGGGCCAGCAGGTTGCGCTGCTGGGCCGGCGTCGGATCGGCCAGCTGCGCCTGAGACTGGATCCAGTCGGCCAGGGCGTGATCGAAGTCATCGCCGCCGAGGGCGGAATCACCGCCGGTAGCCAGCACTTCGAACACCCCTTTATGCAGACGCAGGATGGAAATATCGAAGGTACCGCCACCCAGATCATAGACGGCGATGACCCCCTCCTGGCCCGAGTCCAGGCCATAGGCGATGGCCGCGGCGGTCGGCTCGTTGAGCAGCCGCAGCACATTCAACCCGGCCAGCTGGGCCGCATCCTTGGTGCCCTGACGCTGAGCATCATCGAAATAGGCGGGAACAGTTATCACCACTCCCTGCAGGCTGTCACCCAGGCTGGCCTCGGCCCGCTGGGCCAGGGTCTTGAGGATCTCGGCGGAGACCTGAACCGGATTGACCAGTCCCTGGCTGGTTTCCAGCTGGAGTACCCCCTTGTCCGAACTGCTGAAGCGATAGGGCAACCTGTGTTGCTTGATATCGGCCAGGCCTTTACCCATCAGGCGCTTGACCGACATGATGGTGTTATGGGGATCCTGCTCGGCATCGGCCTTGGCCTGATAGCCCACGCGGATGCCGTCGGTACCGTAATGGACCACAGAGGGCAACAGTTCGCGGCCTTGATCGTCGGCCAGAGACTCGGCCAGACCACTGCGCACCGTGGCGACCAATGAGTTGGTGGTGCCCAGATCAATGCCCACGGCCCACTTGTGCTCGTGAGGCGCGCTGCTTTGCCCCGGTTCGGAGATTTGTAGTAATGCCATTGGATTCAGAATTCCTGCTGCGCTTCTTCCAACCGTTCCAGTTCAGACTGCAATTTGGTCATAAACTTGAGTTTACGTACCGTATCGGCAGACTGGCTCCATTCCCGCTCGGCCAACTGGGCTTCGAGCAGGCCGATAAGCGACTGGTATTCCTGCTGCAATTCCCTGTCGAATGCCATGATGGCGCCGAAGATATCGGCGGCATCGGCAATCTCTTCGAGCTGCTCCCGCCATTCCATCTGCTGCATCAGGAAAGCCGGATCCTTCAGAGTCTGTTGCTCCGCCCGGATATCGACGTCATGCAGAGAAAGCAGGTATTCGGCTCGGGTCAGAGGCTGTTTAAGGGTGGAAAAGGCATCATTGATTTGAGCGGCACGCTGTACCGCTTGCAAACGCTCCCGCTCGGGGCGGGAGGCGAACTTGTCGGGATGGAACTGCATCTGCAGTTGGCGGTAGGTATCGGCCAGTGCCTGTTTGTCGAGAACGAATTGCTCGGGCAAGCCAAACAGCTCAAAGTAGTTCATGCCGATATCCTTAAACGTTAAAGCTCTCGCCGCAACCACACTCCCCGGTTACATTGGGGTTGTTGAATTTAAAGCCTTCGTTGAGGCCTTCCTTCACAAAATCCAGCTGAGTGCCATCCAGATAGATAAGGCTTTTGCTGTCGACGATCACCTTGATACCCTCATGTTCGAACACATTGTCGCCTTCGGACAACTCGTCAACAAACTCGAGTATATAGGCCAGGCCGGAACAGCCGGTGGTTTTAACCCCCAGGCGTAACCCCAGGCCCTTGCCCCTGTTGTTTAAGAATGTCTGCACCCGGTTGGCGGCTGCATCGGTAATGGTGATCGCCATATCTACTCTGCCTTACGCTATGTTTTTCTTCTTCTTGTAATCGTCAATCGCGGCCTTGATCGCATCTTCTGCCAGGATCGAGCAGTGGATTTTCACCGGCGGCAAGGCCAGCTCTTCCGCGATCTCGGTATTCTTGATGCTGGCCGCCTCGTCCAGGCTCTTACCCTTGACCCACTCGGTGATCAGTGAGCTGGAGGCAATGGCGGAGCCACAGCCATAGGTCTTGAACTTGGCATCCTCGATGATGCCTTCTTCGGTGATCTTCAGTTGCAGTTTCATCACGTCGCCACAGGCGGGCGCGCCCACCATGCCGGTCGCCACATTGGGATCGTTCTTGTCAAAACCACCGACGTTACGGGGGTTTTCATAGTGTTCTATTACTTTTTCGCTGTATGCCATGATTCTTTATCCTCGCAAATCCATAGACACCTTAATGGTGCACCCACTCAACTGATTCCAGATCAACACCGTCTTTGAACATTTCCCACAGGGGAGACATGTCACGCAGACGGCCGATGGCGTCGTTGACCAGACGCACGGCGTAATCAATCTGCTCTTCGGTCGTGAAGCGGCCGATGCTGAAACGGATGGAGCTGTGTGCCAGCTCGTCGTTCAGGCCCAGGGCACGCAGTACATAAGAAGGCTCCAGGCTGGCGGAGGTACAGGCCGAGCCGGAAGACACCGCCAGATCCTTGAGCGCCATGATCAGCGACTCACCTTCTACATAGGCAAAGCTGATGTTGAGAATGCCCGGGACCCGTTGCTCCAGGTCACCATTGACATAGACTTCCTCAATACCTTTCAGGCCGTTGTACAGGCGGTTACGCAGGGTCAGGATACGCTCTGCCTCGGCCTGCATGTCTTCCTTGGCAATGCGGAAGGCTTCACCCATGCCGACGATCTGGTGGGTGGCCAGGGTGCCGGAGCGCATGCCCCGCTCATGACCACCGCCGTGCATCTGGGCTTCCAGACGTACCCGCGGTTTACGGCAGACATAAAGGGCACCGATGCCTTTGGGGCCATAAACCTTGTGGGCAGACAGCGACAGCAGATCGATATTCATGTCCTGCACGTCGATGGCGATTTTGCCGGCACTCTGGGCGGCATCCACATGGAACATGATCTTGCGGCTGCGGCACAGCTCACCGATGGATTTGACATCCTGGATTACGCCGGTCTCATTGTTGACATGCATCAGGCTCACCAGGATGGTGTCGTCACGCAGGGCGTTCTCGATTTGCTCCAGGCTGAACAGACCGTTGGGCTGAGGCTCCAGATAAGTCACTTCGAAACCTTCCCGCTCCAGCTGGCGGCAGGGATCCAGCACGGCTTTGTGTTCGGTTTTGGAGGTGATGATATGCTTGCCTTTCTTGCCGTAGAAGTTGGCAATGCCCTTGATGGCCAGGTTATCCGACTCGGTCGCACCTGAGGTAAAGACGATCTCGCGCGGATCGGCATTAATCAGCTCGGCAATCTGGTTACGGGCGACATCGACCGCTTCCTCGGCCTGCCAGCCAAAACGGTGCGAGCGGGATGCAGGATTACCGAAAATACCGTCCATAGTCAGGTATTGCATCATTTTTTCGGCTACTCGGGGATCTACCGGACAGGTAGCCGCATAGTCGAGATAAATGGGCAGTTTCATCATCTTCTCCATTACAACGCTGCCCTAACAGGCAGTCTTGTCATCGACACTTAAAATTAGACTTTTAAGCTCACTTTTTGTTGCCCGGGTTCGTCCAGGGTCAACAGGCTCACATTGTTATCTTGCTGCTCGGCAATCCGCCTGACTTCGTTCTGGCTCACCAGTTCGGCCAGGCTGATACCGTCCAAAAAATTGCTGATCCGTTCGCTTAACGCACACCAGAGGGTGTGGGTAAGGCACTGATGACCACTTTGACAATCACCCTTGCCCTGACACTTGGTGGCATCCACCGACTCGTCGACTGCGGCAATCACGGAGCCGACCGATATCGCCGTTGCATTCATTCCCAGGCGGTAACCGCCGCCGGGACCTCGTACACTACTCACCAGGCCCTGCTTACGCAGGCGGGCAAACAGCTGCTCCAGATAAGAGAGGGAAATACCCTGACGTTCTGAAATATCAGCCAAAGATACAGGGCTGTCGTTGCCATGCAGTGCTACATCCAGCATGGCAGTAACGGCATAGCGCCCTTTTGATGTCAATCTCATGGGATTAAACCGTGTCTTTACATGCGGCCAGAGTGTCATACCCGAGTATTTCAGTCAAGTATATGTCCGGGCAATTCACTCAGGTATTACCACTTGGATCGCGCTTTTGGCGCTTTTGCACCGAGCTGAGGATGCCCCGCAGTATATTCAGCTCATGATCTTCGGGACGGGCCCGGTTGAACAAGCGGCGCAGCTTGAGCATCACCTGGCCAGGATGGGGCTTGATGATAAATCCGGTATCCAAAAGGGTCTGTTCCAGATGCTGATAGAAACGTTCCAGATCCGCGGACAGGGGATAATCCTGCTCGACGGGCTCCGGCGAGTCGATCGCCTGCCGGCTCAGCCAGGCCATGCGCACTTCGTAACTCAAGGTTTGCACCGCCATCGCCAGGTTGAGTGAGCTGTACTCAGGATTGGCGGGGATGGCCACATGAAAATGGCATTGCTGCAATTCATCATTGGTCAGGCCGGTGCGTTCCCGACCAAAGACCAGGGCCACCTTGTGCTTCGGGGCTTCGACCATCGCCTTTTCCCCCGCCTCGCGGGCATCCAGCATGGGCCAGGACCAGGTACGCGAGCGGGCACTGGTGCCAATAACCAGGCCACAGTCGGCCACCGCCTCGGCCAGGGTCGAGACCGTCCGGGCCCGGGCCAGGATATCGCTGGCACCGGCGGCCAGTGCCACCGCCTGACCATCGGGCGGGCTGACCGGATCAACCAGGCACAAATCACTCAGCCCCATGGTTTTCATAGCCCGCGCGGCGGAGCCGATGTTGCCGGTATGGGAGGTATTTACCAATACAATACGTACTTGCTCAAGCATATCCATTCGGTTCAATTGTGCTTAAGGCGCAGGATACTAGCACAGACGCAACACGGATTCAGGTGTTATCCTCCCCCCCAGCCCGGATTTGTCTGCGCCGTCATATCGGCCTGATGCGCCATGCCGGTCATCTGCGCCGGTGACCGGCGCAACCAGACAGCTTGGTGTCGGGATCAGAGCATCGACCATCATTTGCGTCCCCCTGCTTTGTATCACCGGAGGTCAACGCCGCAACATGGCTTGTTCCCCTACCAGGTCCAGCTCCAGCAAGGCGTATCTGTGCTCGACAAAGTCATGGATGTTGGTCGCCAGGGTCAATTTAAAGTAGGCAGCGGCCTGCTCGGGCTGATCATTGCGCTGAGCCTGCTTGGCCAGATAGAAATAGGCCTCGCACAGACGCTCGGCCAGCTCCTGGTTATCCTGGCTTTCGTTGGAAATGCGGTTAAGCAGGGCTTCATCCGTACTCTGCCCCAGGTACACCTTGACGATATCCCAGGCCCATTCATCGTTGCCATATTGCGCCAGATGTGTGCTCAGGAGTCGCTGTGCCTCGTCGGTATCCACCTGTTCCAACGCCAGGTACCACCACAGCAGACGGTAGGGATCACTGGGATCTTCATCGAGGAATGTTTTCAGATCACGGGCAGCCAGTGTCGGCCGGCCACCGTAATAGAGGGCAATCCCGCGGTTGAGGTGGGCATAATGATAGTCCGGCGCCAGCTCCAGAGCCGAATCGAAGGCTTCATAGGCTTCGTCGAATTCCTGGTTCTGGGTCAGGTAGACTCCGTTGAGGTTATAGGCATCGGCGAAGTCGGGCTTGTCTCGCAGGGCCCGGTTGAAATCCAGCCGAGCCATAGCCCTGAGTCCCACCCGATCGAACACCACACCGCGCTGGAAAAACAGCTCGGCCCTTTGCTCTGCCGTTAAATCCGGGTAGTTCAACATCTGCCCCAGACGGGCAAGACTCAGCTCACTTTCGTAGGATACCTGCATCGGTACCGGCAAAATCAGGGTAGGGGTCACCACCTGGGGGGCCGAACATGCTGTCACCAGCAGCCCAAGTAAAGATATCGCCGAACTGAGCAAAAACCTGTGTTTCAAGATGGCTCCGAACTTGTCTTATTGTCAACACATGTTATGCAGCCTGATGACATTTGTCATGCTGCAAATACACAGGGTAATAAAAAGGGGCACACAAGGCCCCTTTGAAAAATGGTTATGGCAACGGATCCTGGTCCGCTCCCTCCTTCTCTACCTGCGGCGGCAGCATATGTTCCCGTTTTACGCCGAGGAACATGGCCCAGACACTGGCGATATAGATAGACGAATAGGTACCGAATCCGATCCCCAGCAACAAGGCGGTAGCAAAACCATGGATCAGTGCTCCCCCCTTGAGGAACAAAGCCACCACCACCACCAGTGTCGTCACCGAGGTGATCAGAGTCCGGCTCAGGGTCTCGGTAATCGCCTCGTTAAACACGTCGGCGGTAGAGTCACTGCGCAGCCGGCGGAAATTTTCCCTGACCCGGTCAAACACCACTATGGTGTCGTTGAGTGAGTAACCCACCACCGTCAGCAGGGCCGCCACTATGGTCAGATCCACCTCCAGCTGCAGCCAGGAAAACACCCCCAGGGTAATGATCACATCATGGGCCAGGGATAACACGGCACCGGAGGCCAGACGCCACTCGAAACGCATGCCGACGTACAGCAGGATACAGAGCAGCGCCACCAGGATGGCCAGTCCCCCCTGTTCGGCCAGCTCGGCACCGATGGAAGGACCGACAAACTCCAGCCGCTTCATTTCGGCCGAGCTTGATATGTCCGCCATGGCGGCCAGCACCGCTTCTCCCTGTTGCTGTACATTGGCATCGGCCTGGGGCGCCAGGCGGATCAACAGCTCCCGGCTGGTACCGAAGTGCTGTACCGTCGCCCCCGGCAAGCCAGCGCCGACCAGGCCGTCACGTACCGCATCCAGTTGCACCGGCTGTTCAAAGGCCACCTCCACCACAGTACCGCCGGTAAAGTCCAGGCCCCAGTTCAATCCCTTGATGAACAGGCTGGTAAAGGACAAGGCGATCAGCAGCAGCGACAGGGCACTGGCTGGCCTGGCATAGCGCATAAAGGCGATAGGCTCTTTGGTCTTGAGGATTTCAAACATCGATCAGTTTCCTCATATCGACAATTTGCTGAGACGCTTACCGCCCCAGATCAGGTTAACCAGCGCCCGGGTGCCGACCAATGCGGTAAACATCGAGGCCAGGATGCCGATAATCAGGGTCACGGCAAAGCCCTTGATCGGACCGGTACCGATGGCAAACAGGATGATCGCGGTGATAAGCGTGGTGATATTGGCATCGGCAATGGTGCCAAGGGCCCGCTCGTAACCCGTATGAATGGCCTGCTGTACCCCTCGCCCGCCCCGCAATTCCTCGCGGATGCGCTCAAAGATCAGCACGTTGGCATCCACCGCCATGCCGATGGTCAGCACGATACCGGCGATTCCCGGCAAGGTCATGGTCGCCCCCGGCACCATCGACATCACCCCAATGATGATAATCACATTGGCCAGCAGGGCCAGGTTGGCCACCAACCCGAATTTGCGATAATAGATGGCCATAAACACCACCACCGCCAGCATACCGTAGATCATGGCCTGCAGGCCGTTCTCGACGTTTTGCTGACCCAGGCTGGGGCCTATGGTCCGCTCTTCCACTATCTGGATGGGTGCGATCAAGGCACCGGCACGCAGCAGCAAGGCGAGATTCTGGGCCTCGGACATGGAGTCGATGCCGGTAATACGGAAGCTGCGCCCCAGGCGGGACTGGATCGTCGCCACATTGATGACCTCCTGATCCTTGCGGAACAGGCGCTTGCCATCACGGCCCAGTTCATCGGTCGGCTTGTATTCGGTGAATACGGTGGCCATGGCCCGACCCACGTTATCCTTGGTGAAATCCGCCATCCGGCTGCCACCGGCTGCATCCAGGTTGATATTGACCTGGGGACGGCTGAATTCATCCATGCCCGAGCTGGCATCCACAATATGCTCACCGGTCAGGATGATACGCTTTTGCAGCACCACCGGACGTCCGTCCCGATCACTGAACAGCTCGCTGTTGGGGGGTACCCGACCGGCGGTCGCGGCGGCAACATCGGCACGCTCATCGACCAGGCGAAACTCCAGAGTCGCGGTCGCGCCCAGAATTTCCTTGGCCCGGGCCGTGTCCTGGATGCCCGGCAACTGCACCACTATGCGTTCGGCACCCTGACGTTGTACCAGCGGCTCGGCCACTCCCAGCTCATTCACCCGGTTGCGGATAATGGTGATATTTTGCTGCAGGGCATACTCTTTGGTTTCCTTCAGCTGTTGCTCGCTCATGGTGGCGTACAGGCCGGCGCTTTCACCCCTGTCCCGCTCGCTGAACAGCAGCTCGGGATAGCGCTTGCGCAAATGACTCAGGGCCTGGTCACGGACAGTCGCATCACGAAATACCACCAGCACACCGTCATCCTGATTCAGCACACCGGAGTAGCGCAGCCGCTGTTCACGTAGATCGGTGCGAAAATCCTGTACCATCTGCTCCTGCACCCGGCTCAGGGCCGCATGCATATCCACTTCCATCAGGAAGTGCACGCCGCCGCGCAAATCCAGGCCCAGCTTCAACGGGCTGCCGCCGATGGCGGACAGCCAGGCGGGGGTCGCGGGTGCCAGGTTAAGGGCGGTGACATAACGGTCACCCAGTGCCTGGGAAACCAGATCTTTTCCCTTGAGCTGGTCATCGGTATTGTTGAATCGGATTAGCAGCTGGCTGTCGGCCAGGGCGGCACTCTTGATGCTGATGCCGGCGTCGGCAAGGGTTTGTTGGGCCTGGGTCAGGGTACTTGGCGCAACCTCGGTTCCCCGGGTGCCGGAGATCTGTAGCGCGGGATCTTCGCCAAATAGATTGGGTGCTGCATAAAGAAAACTGATGGTGATCACCAGGATCACCATCAAGTATTTCCACAGCGGATAGCGATTTAACACGCTGTGCTCCTTGGTAAGGAATTAGAGGGACTGGATGGAGCCCTTGGGCAGGACGGCAGAGATAAAGTCCTTCTTGATGGTCACCTGGGTTTGTTCGCTCAGGCTCAGTACCACATAGTCGTTCTCGGCAGAGATCTTGGCAATCTTGCCCACCAGACCGCCGTTGGTCAGCACCTCGTCACCCTTGCTCAGGGAAGACATCAGGTTCTTGTGCTCCTTGACCCGCTTGGACTGGGGACGGAAGATCATGAAATAAAAGATCAGGCCGAATACCACCAGCATGATGATCATTTCCATACCGCCACCGGCGGCGCCACCTTGGGCATGGGCTTTGGAGATAATATCCATTCGTTTTACTTCCTCGTTTATGGTTAAAAGCGGTTATTCGGCACGGTGCACCGGCGATGGCAGGCACAGTACGCCAACACGCCATGACTACCTCCATCTCGGCTCAACGGCAGCATCCCTGCTACCGACGTTCGGCTTAACTGTTTCCTGCTCTCGTCGCTACGACTCTTCGCCGTTTTCAACTGATTGCTGACCCAATGGCGGCACGGACCTGCCCTGCCGGCCATAGAACTCGGCTACAAAGTCATCTAATTTACCCTGCTCTATGGCTCCGCGTAAACCTTCCATAACCCTTTGATAGAATCTGAGATTGTGAATGGTGTTTAAACGCGCACCCAGGATCTCGTTGCACTTGTCCAGGTGGTGCAAATATGAGCGGGAATAGTTCTTGCAGGTATAGCAGTCGCAATCCGCATCCAGGGGTCCGGTATCTGTCTTGTGCTTGGCATTACGGATTTTCACCACCCCTTCGGTGGTAAACAGGTGGCCGTTACGGGCATTGCGGGTCGGCATCACACAGTCGAACATGTCGATGCCCCTGCGTACCCCTTCCACCAGATCT
Source organism: Zobellella maritima (assembly GCF_003075035.1). Lineage (GTDB taxonomy): Bacteria > Pseudomonadota > Gammaproteobacteria > Enterobacterales > Aeromonadaceae > Oceanimonas > Oceanimonas maritima. Next base: position 1,608,260 of record NZ_QCZE01000001.1, read on the forward strand.
TCCGGCTTGCCTACTCCCATCAAATAACGGGGCTTGTCGACGGGAATTTTCGGACAGGTATGCTCCAGCACCTTGTGCATCTCGTGCTTGGGTTCACCCACCGCCAGGCCGCCGACCGCATAGCCGTCGAAGCCGATATTAAGCAGCCCTTCCAACGACTGGTCGCGCAAATCCTCATAGACGCCACCCTGAATGATGCCGAACAGGGCGTTCTTGTTTTCCTGCTTGTCGAAATGATCCCGAGAGCGTTTGGCCCAGCGCAGCGACATTTCCATCGACTTCTTGGCTTCCTCCCAGGTTGCGGGATAGGGCGTGCACTCGTCCATGATCATCACGATATCGGAGCCCAGATCGTACTGGATCTCCATCGAGGTTTCCGGAGTCAGGAATATCTTGTCGCCGTTGACCGGGTTGCGGAAGTGCACCCCTTCCTCGGTGATCTTGCGGATATCCCCCAGGCTGAATACCTGGAAGCCGCCGGAGTCGGTGAGAATGGGCCCCTGCCAGTTCATGAAATCGTGAAGATCGCCATGCAGCTTCATGATTTCCTGGCCCGGACGAATCCACAGGTGGAAGGTATTACCCAGCAGGATCTGTGCGCCGGTGCCGGCCACTTCTTCCGGCGTCATGCCCTTGACGGTGCCATAGGTGCCCACCGGCATAAAAGCCGGGGTTTCCACCACGCCCCGCTCGAAAATCATACGTCCGCGACGGGCGCGACCGTCGGTGGTGTCCAGTTCAAACTTCATTATTTACCTCACTGGCCGGAGAAACAGTCCAGCCTTCTTGAAAACAACAGCGCTTCAACCACGCTGAAAATCGGCCAAAGGGTCCACTCCACCGACACGCCGTAAACCCTTTCCTGGGGGCTCGGCGGCGCCATCCATGGCACCAACGGTCAGTGGAGCGGATCCCTTTGTCCTCCTCTAAGCCCCGGCACCGTCTGCTGCCGCCAGCAGCCCACTCCGATACCATGAAGAGGCAACAGGGATTGCCTTAACCGACCGTCACATGCCATGGATGGCATGTGCGAGCCTACATGGATGTACTTGCAGCGTGTCGGAGAAGGCAACGCTGTTGCCTCTTTAATTACACAAGTCTGGCAACCGGGACCTGTGACCGGGTGTCAGGCTTGACGCCTATGGCTGTGGTTGCCGGGTAATAAACATGGCGTCACCGTAGCTGAAGAAACGGTAACGCTCGGCCACCGCCTGACGGTAGGCCTCCATGATGTGGCCATGTCCGGCGAAGGCGCTGACCAGCATGATCAGCGTCGACTCGGGCAGATGAAAATTGGTGACCATGGCGTCCACCAGCTGAAAGCGATAACCGGGATAGATAAAGATATCGGTATCACCGTAAAAAGGCGCCAGCGGCTGGCCCTTGGTGAGCGTGGCCTGGGCCGCGCTTTCCAGCGAGCGCACCGAGGTGGTGCCGACTGCCACCACCCGGCCACCCCGGGCGCGGGTCGCTTCAATCTGCGTTACCACCTCGGGCGGTACCTCGATATATTCGGCGTGCATTTGGTGCTCGAGCACATTATCGACCCGCACCGGCTGGAAGGTGCCGGCGCCCACATGCAGGGTAATAAAGGCCAGTTCGACCCCCTTGGCCTGCAAGGCCGCCAGCAGCGGCTGATCGAAATGCAGGCCGGCGGTGGGGGCCGCCACGGCACCGGGCTTTGCATTGTAGACGGTCTGGTATCGCTCCTTGTCCGCCTCGTCATCGGGCCTGTCGATATAGGGGGGCAACGGCATATGGCCAATCGCCTCCAGGATCTCCAACACAGGCCGTGGATCATCAAACTCGATTTCAAACAGGCTGTCGTGGCGGGCCAGCATGACGGCCTGCACATCCGGCTCCAGAATAAGCCGGGTACCTGGCTTGGGGGACTTGGAGGCGCGTACATGTGCCAGTATCCGCTTGTCATCCAGCATCCGCTCAACCAGCACTTCCAGCTTACCGCCACTGGCCTTGCGGCCGAACAACCGGGCCGGGATCACCCGGGTATTGTTGAATACCAGCAGATCGCCGGGATGGATCAGGTCCAGTATCTGGCTGAAGTGGCGGTGTGTGATGGCGCCACTTGGGCCGTCCAACTGCAGCAGACGGCTGGCGGTGCGCTCCGCCATGGGATGACGGGCAATCAATTCATCGGGGAGCTCAAAGGAAAAATCACGTACCTGCATATCAACCTCACTGGACAACGGGCGCTAGTCTAGTGAGCATACCCGACGGGATCAAGGGAATTGGCGTCCGGATTGGTCTTGTTACGCTCCCCATCCGGCAGGGTGAACTATCTTGATAATAAAAGTGGAGAAAAACATGGCCGCCATCGTATCCGAAATCATGTCTCGCCAGGTCATCGGGCTAGAGCCGGCGGCGACGCTGGAACAGGCCCGGACCCTGATGCAACGCCGGCATATCCGCCACCTGCCGGTGGTTGAACAGCAACGGTTGCTTGGCCTGGTCAGCCAGCGGGATATCCTGGCCGCCCAGGAATCCAGCCTGGAAAGCGGCACCAATGGTGATTTTTTAAATAGCCATACCCTGGCCGATATCATGACCCGCGCGGTGACCACCATCAGCCCCCGGGCCGGAATACGCGAAGCCGCCCTGTATCTGCAGAAGCATAAATACGGTTGCCTGCCGGTGGTCGACAAGGGCAAGCTGGTGGGCATAGTCACCGACAGCGATTTTGTCGCCGTCGCCATCAACCTGTTGGAAGTGCTGGATAACCAACTGGCCGGAGAAGCAGAGATAGATACGGACATCGACGATATGGAGACAGAGCTGAATCAATCACGGGAAGATACGGATAGCGGGTCCCCGGAGTGAATTATCTGGCCCACCTGCACCTGGCCCATATCAGCCATACCAGCCTGCCCGGCGCCCTGCTGGGGGAATACGCCCGGGGAGCAATAGACCCGACGCTGCCGACCGAGCTGCAAACCGGCATCCGGCTGCACCGGAAAATTGACAGCTTTACCGACCGGCATCCCCAACACCTGGGCGCGGTCCGGGCCCTGCCCAGTCCATTCCGCCGCTTTGGCAGCATCATCATGGACATGATGTTCGACCACTTCCTGTCCCGTTACTGGCGGCAGTACCATGCCTGGCCCCTGCAGGACTTTATCGACTACAGCCACAGCAAACTGCAACCGAATCGGCACTGGCCGGATCCACTTGTCACCCTGGTGGCGCGAATCAAACAGTATCGGCTGCTGCAGCAGTACGCCACCCTGCCCGGTATCACCCTGGCCCTGGAGCGGATGGACAGCCGCTTCCGCCGCCCTACCCCTCTTCCTCGATGCGGCCCGCTGCTGATCGAACAGTACTCGACCATGGAACAGGCTTTCCTGGCGTTTTATCCCGAGCTGATATCCTTTGTGCTTGAACAGACGGCGTCCGCCCGGTAACGATACGGGTTGGCCGGATAATAAAACGCATCCCGTACCGGTTGATGACCAAAATAACGGGTATCTTTATAGGGCAGCTTCATAAAGCCCCCCACCCCTTCACCGGTGATCAGGGGGATCTTTTCTACAATCGTCTGCAGCAACCGCGAAAACTCGGCTTCTGCCTCGACATCCAGCAGGCGATAATAGGTATGCAGCTTCATATACAGGCCGGTGACTTCGAAAATGATGCAGCCGGTGTGACGGATCTGGTTCAGTTTGGCAATGCTGTCCATGATGGCATAGGGCAAAACCAGCTGTTCGTCCGGATCCCGGCCATCCTCGAAATAGGAATGCTGCCTGCTGGCGTCTTCATTGCTTAACACCGGTGCCAGACGATAGGGAATATGGGTGCCCTCAGGGACCCTGAATGGCTCATCGGACGCACTCCGGCTGAGGTGCAGGGTATTACGGGCATTGAACAGACAGGCCTTGAAGATGCCCACCTTATTGATCGCCTGTGCCAGGAACACCACGTTGTTGACGGCAATGGCAAAGGAGCGGCTCAATGTCTCGTCGTACAGGTTCAGGTTGGAGTCGATATAGACGCCGTTTTCCTGCCAATGGATCGCCAGCCCGCCGACCGCCGGATAACGCCCCAGGCGGCTGACCGCCGCAACAAAGGCTTTCTCCGTCTCACCCATGCCTTCGAGGTAATTCTTGTAGTAGCGCTCCAGTTGGGCGTCATCCACAAAATGAATGTCTTCCTCTTCACTGTGCTCCCGCAAGAAGGACTTGCGGGACGAATAGACCACTGTGTCCATCTCGTGTTTTTCCGGACTGACCCACACCGGCAACAGGGGCTCATCCGCAAACAGCGGCAACTCGGGCAAGACCAGCCGCTTCAACCTGGACATATGGGCGATAAAATAATCCCCGGCCTGCCGTCGCCGCCGGGGATCCTCCGCCAGCAGCCCATCCAGCAAGGTCGCGAACTCTCTGGGCAGCCCCAGGCTGCTGGCCGGAATGGCCCGGCTGCCAAAACGGCAGGACTGCCCCGAAGCCAGCGCATAAAGGGTGCTGGCGACCCCCTGCTCATCGAAACGGGGGCTGGATAATTGTCCGGCTCGCTGCTCGGGGCCAATAAAATACACATCGCCCAGCCGGGCATTGGAGGTCTGCAGATCCGACGACATCAGTTGCATCACATTGTTGGCAATATATTGGCCGTGGATATCGGTCTGGGCAAAGACCGAAGAGCCCCAGTCCACCAGGCTGATACGGTTGGATTCGGGATCGAAAACGATATTGGAGGGCTTGATGTCACCATGCACAATGGGCGCCGGCAGCCCAGCCTGCCGGTGCTCCCGCAACATCTTGAGGATATCGGCCAATTGCGCCGCGATATCGAGCAACAACCGGGCCGGCAACCGCCCCAGCTTCAGACCGTAATGCTCCAGATCCTCCCCCCTGGCCCTGCCCATCATCAGGATCCCCTGCTTTTTCAGCAGCTGATAGGTGATATAGCGAGGCACGCTGGGATGCTGGACCTGAGACAGCATATAGGCCTCGTCCGCCAGGCGGTCCTGGATATGCTGGGGCAGATTGATCCGGGAAAATTTAAAGGCGTATTGCTCACCGCCTTTGCCGGTACCGGCAAAAGCGAAGCCATAGGCGCCCTTGCCGACCAGTTCAATCTGCTGATAGCCCAGTTTCTCCAGCTGGGAAATACAGAGGGCTATCCAGTCTTTCAGCTTTTTGGCATCGTTGGCATTGAGCAGGTAGATGGACTGCTCTTCAGGGATATAGAAATTATGCAGGCTGTGTTTATACATCACCGCAGATGTCCGGTTACACCAAGGTCGCCAGCATCAGCTCGGGCTGCTCCAGGTACTGCTTCCAGAGATTGCTGAAACGGGCCATGGTAGCACCGTCGATGACCCTGTGATCACCGGACCAGCTTACTTGCATCAGCCGACTGGCGACCACCTCACCCTGCTCATTGAAGCGGGGTAGCGTCCGCATCCTGCCCAGGGCCACGATGGCGACCTCCGGCTTGTTGATGATGGGCGTCGCCACTGTGCCGCCGATGGCACCGACATTGGACAAAGTGATGGTACCGTCCCGGAGATCCGTCGGGCTGACTCGCCCCTCGCGGGCAGACGCCGTCAACCGCGCCAGCTCCCGGGCGATGTCCAGGATGGACTTGTGCTCGCACTGCTTAATATTGGGCACCAGCAAGCCGGCGTCGGCATCCACCGCTACCCCGATGTTGTGCTCCGGCAGATAGGTCAGCTCGCTGCAGGCGTCGTTCACCCGGCTATTGAGGATCGGAAAGTCTTTCAGGGCCAGCGACAACGCCTTGATAAAAAAAGGCAGCATCGTCAGCTTGATATCCTGCAGGGCCGAATGCGACTTGAGCCGCTCCCGGAGGGCGACCAGTTCGTTCAGCGCAATTTCATCACAATAGGTAAAATGGGGAATGGTGGCCGCCGACTCGGCCATCTGCCTGGCCATCGCGGCCTTGATCCCCTTGAGCGGCTCGACCCGCCCCCCTTGCGCAAGCGACACCTTGCTCTCGGGAGCCGCCGCGCCGGCCTCCGAGGGGGTGGCGGCCGTGCCATCGACAAAGGCGTGAATATCCTCCTTGTATACCCGCCCCTTGTCCCCCGAGCCGGTAACCTGCGTTAAATCGACGCTCATTTCCCGTGCCAGGCGACGTACCGCCGGGCTGGCAACCACCTTTTTCGAGCGGGCCTGGTCGGCCTGACCGGACGCCAGCTCGGCGGATACGGCGGCATTCTCGATCCGGACTTCGGCCTGGGCGGCTGACGGCAGCCCTTCCCCAGACGCCATTTCAAGTTCCATTTCAAACAGGGGGGCATGCACCCGGGCCAGCTCTCCCTTGGGCACATAGAGTTTGCTGACCACACCCGCATGTACCGCCGGGATCTGCACCAAGGCCTTGTCAGTCATAACATCACAGACTGCCTGATCCTCATGAATATGATCTCCCTCCTGCACCAACCATTCCACCAGCTCACATTCGACAATACCTTCGCCAATATCTGGCAGATAGAAATCCTTTTTCATACCGGCCCCTTAGAAGTTCACTGAGCGTTTTATCGCTTCATAGGTTTTCAGATGATCCGCCATATACTCTTTTTCCAGCGCCAGGGGGTAGGGCGTATCCAGGCCACAGACCCGCTCGATGGGACTTTCCAGATAAAGGAAACACAATTCCTGGATGGTGGCGGCTATCTCGGCCGCAAAACCACCGGTCAGGGGAGCCTCGTGATTGATCACCAGTCGACCGGTTTTCAGCACCGACTCGGCCACTGTCTTGCTGTCCCAGGGCAGGATGCTGCGCAAGTCGATAATCTCGCAGGATATGCCGTCTTTTTCCGCCAGCTCGGCGGCTTTTTGAATGGTTTCCATCTGCGCGCCCCATGCCAGCAGAGTCACATCCGCGCCTGACTGAATGACCTCGGCCTGGCCTATCGGCAGTTCGTAGTAGTCTTCCGGCACCTCCCCGACCGAGGCACGGTATAACCGCTTGGGCTCAAAGAACAGCACGGGATCCGGACACTGGATGGCGGCGAGCAACAGGCCCTTGGCCTGATAGGGATCGCGCGGCACCACCAGCGTCAATCCCGGCGTATGGGCAAAATAGGCTTCGGGAGACTGGCTGTGATAATGGCCGCCAGCAATACCGCCGCCATAGGGGGTACGGAATACCAGGCCGGCCACATTGAACTGGTTGCCGGAGCGATAGCGAAACTTGGCCGTTTCATTGACGATCTGATCGAAGGCCGGGAAGATATAATCGGCAAACTGGATTTCCGCTACCGGCTTCATGCCCTGGGCCGCCATGCCGTTGGCGAAGCCGGCGATGCCCTGCTCGGTCAGCGGCGTATTAAAGCAGCGCCCCTTGCCGTATTTGTCCTGTAACCTGCTGGTGGCGCGAAACACGCCGCCGAAGTGCCCCACATCCTCCCCAAAACAGACCACGCTGTCGTCCTGCTCCATGGCCAGGTCGAGCGCATTGTTGATGGCCTGCAACATATTCATCTGTGCCATTATTTCACCCTCCCCCCGGTCACCGGATAGGCGTCTGGATACCGGCGGACATGATCTTCCAGTTTTTTTAGCTGGCTGTTGAGGTGCTCGGTCGGCTCTGCATACACATCGGTAACCAACTGCTCGAGCTCGGGTTTGGCAATTTTTTCGGCGATCTTCAGGGCATCCAGTATCTCTTGGCGCAAGGCTTCCGTCTTGGCCTTGTCAGCGTCGTCATCGAGCCATCCCTGTTTAAGCAACCACAGGCGGTAGCGGGCTATGGGATCATTTTTACGCCAGCGGTCCTCTTCTTCTTTCGAACGGTAGCCGCTGGGATCGTCCGATGATGAATGGGCCCCCAGGCGATAGGCAATGGCCTCGACCAACACCGGTTCCTGTTGCTCCAGGGCCAGCTTGCGGGCCAGCCGGGTGGCCTGATAGACAGCCAGAATATCCGAGCCGTCCACCCGTATCGCCTGGATACCGTAACCAACGGCACGGCTGGCGATACCATCTCCGATAAACTGTTCGTTGGCGGGTGTGGATATGGCATAGCCATTGTTACGGCAGAAAAAAATCACCGGTGCCTGCAGCACCGCCGCCATATTCAGTCCCGCATGAAAATCGCCCTCGGACGCCGCCCCCTCACCAAAATAACAAAGGGTGGTGTTATCCAGTCCACGCAGCTTCTGGGCATAGGCATAACCGCTGGCCTGGGGGATCTGGGTCGCTAGCGGCGAGGAAATGGTCATAAAATAAATATCCCGAGAACCGTAATGCACCGGCATTTGCCGCCCCTTGCCCAGATCCTGCTCGTTGGTAAACAGTTGGTTCATAAACTGCTCCAGGGTAAAACCCCGATAACGCAAGGCGCCCTGTTCCCGATACTGGGCCATGATCATGTCTTTATCGTCGAGCGCGGCGGCACTGCCGACTGTGGTGGCTTCTTCACCCAGACACTGCATGTAAAAGCTGATCCGGCCCTGGCGCTGGGCCGCCAGCATGCGTTCATCCAAGGCACGGATAAACACCATGCTGTCGTACATGCGCAGCGCCGTTTCCCGGTCCAGCTCCGGCATAGTGGCGTCGGCATAGAGTGAACCATCGTCTTTGAGGATCTTCAGGCTCGGAATGGTGAGCGCATTCGCACCGGTGAACTTTGCCTTGTGCACAGTGGTAATGGTGGCGTTATTGGGGTTGGCCATAGGCGTTCTCTTTATGTTACCTGTCGCAGGCAACAGGCATGAAACTCATCTGACGACCAAAAGTATAGCGGCTACTGTCATCAGCCCTATTCTGTTTGGCCCGGAAGGGCCAAGCAAACACGGACAAATCATTGCTAATTACACAACTGTTGCTAATTGTGCTACTAAGATCAGGCCGCGGCACGGAGAATCAGCCTATCGGGTTGCTGGTCTCCGTCTCAAAATATAGCGGCGATCGCATTAGCCATTTAACACTATATTCACAATCGAGACTTTTCAAGCCATGGGCTCTGATATAATTTCAACCAACAGTTATTTTTTAGTCATATAATCCAGATTATAAATATAAACCAGTCATTTGTTTCAACTCACCCGCTTCTTGGTCAACCAAACAGGCAGACTGTTCGCCCTTGCGTAAAGCAAAAAAAGGCAGCCCGGGGGCTGCCTAGAAACGAGATGGACCTAGTTTTTATTTGTTGTTCTTGGATTGCTTTAGTACGGGTGATCAGATGTTCTCGAACTGACCCATGGTGTTGTCTTTACCGCCCGCCTTCAGGGCAGCTTCGCCCGCAAAGAACTCTTTATGATCATCACCGATATTGGAACCGGCCATGTCCTGGTGCTTGACGGTGGCGATACCCTGACGGATCTCCTTGCGCTGAACCCCTGCAACATAGGCCAGCATGCCCTCTTCACCGAAGTAGCCCTTGGCCAGGTTGTCGGTAGACAGCGCGGCGGTATGATAGGTCGGCAGGGTGATCAGGTGGTGGAAGATACCGGCTTCACGCGCTGCGTCGCGCTGGAAGTTGGCCGTCCACTGGTCGGCCAGCCTGGCCAGCTCGGTGTTGTCGTAATCTGCGCTCATCAATTTGGCACGATCATAGGCCGAAACATCCTTGCCCTCTGCAGCCCAAGCATCAAACACCTGCTGACGGAAGTTCAGGGTCCAGTTGAAGGATGGGCTGTTGTTGTATACCAGTTTGGCATTGGGCACCACTTCACGGATACGGTTGACCATGCCGGCGATCTGGCCCACATGCGGCTTTTCGGTTTCAATCCACAGCAGGTCGGCGCCGTTTTGCAGGCTGGCGATACAGTCCATCACCACCCGGTCTTCACCGGTGCCTTCCTTGAACTGGAACAGCCCGGACGCCAGACGCTTGGGCTTGACCAGCTTGCCGTTCTGTTTGATAACCACGTCACCGTTATTGATATCGGCTGCACTTTCGATCACATCGCCGTCGATAAAGCTGTTGTACTGATCGCCCAGGTCGCCCGGCTCATTGGTGACCGCGATTTGCTTGGTCAGTCCGGCACCGAGTGAGTCGGTACGGGCCACGATCACGCCATCATCCACGCCCAACTCCAGGAATGCCAGACGCACCGCGTTGATTTTGGCAATAAAATCGGCGTGCGGCACTGTGACCTTGCCATCCTGGTGGCCACACTGCTTCTCGTCGGACACCTGGTTCTCAATCTGGATACAGCAGGCCCCGGCTTCGATCATCTGCTTGGCCAGCAGGTAGGTCGCCTCGGCATTACCAAAACCGGCGTCGATATCCGCGATAATCGGCACTATATGGGTTTCATGGTTGTCGATCTGGGCTTCGATCTCCCTGGCCTTGGCGCTGTCGCCTGCCTGCTGGGCATCTTCCAGGGCACGGAACAGATGGTTGAGCTCCCATGAGTCGGCCTGCCGCAGGAAGGTGTACAACTCTTCAATCAGGCCGGAAACCGCCGTTTTCTCGTGCATGGATTGATCCGGCAGCGGACCGAATTCGGAGCGCAGGGCCGCCACCATCCAGCCGGACAGATACAGGTAGCGACGCTTGGTGCTGCCGAAGTGCTTCTTGATGGAGATTAGCTTCTGCTGACCGATAAAGCCGTGCCAACAGCCCAACGACTGGGTGTACTGGGAGCTGTCCTTGTCGTAATTCGCCATGTCTTCACGCATGATTTTCGCGGTATACCTGGCGATATCAAGCCCGGTCTTGAATTTGTTCTGGGCACGCATGCGAGCGGCGTGCTCCGGCTTGATCGCGCCCCAGGTCGGGTTGTCATTAATCAGTGATTTGAGTGCATTAATGTCGCTTGCGTATGACATGGTCTCAGTCCTTTCGTTAGTTAAATATGCTCGTTTCCGTGTGATAACCATTTGGCACCTGGGTCAGGATTTTCATTTTTAATTTTGCAACCACAATTTATTTTTTCTGTGACTGCTTATCTTCCTGTACCAATGTCGCCGGGGAACGCCTATTAAATTGCGCAAAAAAAACCATAAGATCAATAGCCAATTTACATAAAACCCAACACAAATCACACAATTCCGGGGATTTAATACTTTAGTCTCAATTAAAATGTAATTTTGATAAAGCCGTTAAAACAGGGCTTGTAACTGGCTCTTTTAATAATTCACAACTGGACCAAGACGGATAAAAAGAAAAAATATTACGTAATTAAATTACACATGCAATTAATTGTCCCGACCTTACTCCAATGTTTATATTCCACGCGACTCCAGCCGGCGCTATATCTCGAAAGCCCGTATCAACCGCCTTGGTTAACCCCATGCGGAACAGCGGGGATCAGCAATATAAAAATGTACGCAGTAAATATTGGTGGGGACTCAAGCCTGCGGGAAAGCCGGCTTGTTGTTTTTTTATCATGGTTGAAGCCGGCGGTGCTTGCCGCTGTGCTTACCTGACTCGACTATAACGACGTTGAGCGTCACCACTTATTAACGAACAGCCCTCGGGCCGCAACACTGATGAAATGCCGCTCATGGTTAACCCCCAGGCGTTCCACAAGAACAGCGGCAAAGTGGGTCCGACCAACAGGAATAAAGGCATGCAGGCTTCCAAGGATATCGTCGCCAAGTACCAGGCAGAGTACGCCGAGTCCCTGTCATCAAGTATGCCTGCTTGAGATAATGCAAAGGCGGCCATACGGCCGCCTTTGCATTCGAGTGAAAAATTTCGCTACCTACTTCCCTACCAGCTGCGACTTGAGATTGGGCGGGACGCCCTTGATGGTGAGGGTATCGGTCGCCGCATCGTACTGGATCCGTTCTCCCAGCAGCTTTTGCTCGAAACTAATGGTCAGTCCGCCGCCCGACCCCACATACTTGGTCAGCCCCTTGAGCGCAGAGCGTTCCACCGGAAACTTATCTTCCAGCTGATACTCTTCGCTGACAAACTGGTAAAAATCCAGGTCGTCATCCGTGCCCAACTCGGCCGACAGTTCACGCAGCTCCAGCTCTTCGCCCTGATTCAACTGCTCTCGACAATATTTATGCACCTGAGCCTTGCTTGCCAGTTTCTCCTCACCACTGAGCTGGCGGGCATCACAATATTCGTCCACCGCCTTCAGCAACCCCTGACTCTGGGCCTTGGGATCCATTCCCTCGACACAGGACAGAAAATTGAGGAAGAAGTCCGACACCTTGCGTCCGGCCCTGCCCTTGATAAAAGAGAAATAACGGCGTGACTCCGGCCGGGTCTGCAACTCGGTCAGATCCAGCCGTGCCGCCAGCTGCATCTTGCCCAAATCCAGGTAACTGGCCTGACTTACCTCCAGCTTTTCGGTGACGGTCACGCTGTCCTTGTTATCGAGCAGGGCAATAAGCAAATACTCAGCGCCCAGCCACTGGTATCGGACAAACAGCAAGACCCCTTGCTCGCTCATCTCCAGCCGGTTCAGCTCGGCCAGCAGGCGGTCGGCGGCCAGGTGGGAAAAGCCGGCAAAGGTCAGGCTCTGATCCTGCATGCGCCGCACCAGATCGCGAAAACCGGCCTCCTCTTCATTGAAGTAGCCGAACACCTTGCCGGCCTTGGTATTGTAGATATGATGCAGTTCGGCCATCAGTTGATTGACCGCCGGATTCGCGCTCAGCTCCTGCTCCCGGGTGGCCAGCTGGACCCGGCCCTGCTCATCAACGAACAGGGAGTGGACTATGATATGTTCAATTACCAGGCTCATAACAGAGAGATTGCCATAGAGTTGCCAGAAGGGGTGGGGTATTATAGCCGTCTCGTCACCAAGTTACATGATTGAACGCCCATGCCTATCATTTCAAAATACGACCAACAATATGACCAACTGCTTGCCGAACTCGAGGCCGTACTGGACAAACATCAGGCTCCGGCAGACCTGCGCTTGATGGTGTTGGGCAACCTGGTGACCCATATCCTCAATCACCAGGTATCACCGGGGCAGCGCAAGGCCATCGCCGACAAGTTCACCCGGGTGCTGAGCGCCTCCATCGACACCCAAAAAGGGGCTCATTAAGCTCCCTTTTTCAACGACAGACGGCTGAGCCATGGTCGAAACCGGCAACCTTTATCGTGATAATGTCTCCCGCCTGATCGGTTGGGGTCATTGGTTTGTGTCTTTCAATATCCTGCTGGCCATCATGGTGGCCAGCCGCTACCTGCTCGCATCCGGCTGGCCCGACACCCCTCTGGGCGTTGCCTATCTGCTGGTGAGCTGGGTTGGGCACTTTGCCTTTTTGAGTTTTTTTACCTATCTGCTGACGCTGTTCCCGCTTACCTTCCTGCTGCCCAGGCTCAGGGCAATTCAGTTTCTCGGCGCCACCATTGCCACCGGGGCGCTGACCCTGCTGTTGATCGACACTCAGGTCTTCAGCCTGTTCAAGTTCCACCTCAATCCCACTGTCTGGCGCCTGCTGCTGGATCCGGCCCAGTCCGAACAGGCATCCGGCTGGGGCTGGCTGTTTATCTGGCTGCCATTGCTGTTCCTGCTGGAACTGTGGCTGGCCAATTGGTTATGGCGCTGGAGCCAACGGCGACGGCGCTCCATGGCCATGCCCATCGCCCTGCCCCTGGTGGTGTGTTTTTTCCTTACCCATACGGTACATATCTGGGCTGATGCGACCCTTTATAGCCCCATTACCGCGCAGAAAGCCAATTTTCCACTGTCCTATCCGATGACGGCGAAGGGATTCCTGATAAAACGGGGCTGGCTGGATCCAGATGACTACCAAAAAACCAGCAACCAACTGGACAGCGAGGGCAGATTCAGGGTGATTTATCCCCTGCGCCAGTTGGCGGTCCAGGCCCCGAGCCGACCACCCAACATATTGCTGGTGGTGGCCGACGGCCTGCGCTTCGATATGCTGGACGACATCGTCATGCCCAACCTGAACCGATATGCGGACCGTCATTTACGCTTTACCAATCATCTGAGCGCCGCCAACCACCCCGAAGCGGGCCTGTTCAGCCTGTTTTACAGCCTGCCGGCCCACTACCGGGCAGAGATAGAAGCCGAGGCCATGTCGCCGGTATTTATTGACGAACTCCAGCGTCAGGATTATCTGATGGGCCTGTTTGTCAGCAATGGACTGAACAAGCCCCTCTATGAAAGCGCCATTTTCTCAACCCTGCGCAACCAGCCTTTCGCTCCCGCAGCCGGCGGCGCAAAGGGGGACAGACAGGCACAGGCAGCACTGATAGCATGGCTGAAAGATCAGGACGGTCAGCGCCCCTGGTTTTCTTACCTGTATCTGGATGCCCTCAACGCGCTGGATATCCCGGAGGGAGTAACGGGTCCCTTCCAACCCTCCCTGGAGCGACTGAACCCGGCCCAGGCCTATCAGGACAGGCAGCGGCAAGCCCTGTTCAACCGCTACCGCAATGCGGCCTTCTATACGGATCAGCTGCTTGGCCAGCTCTTTGAGACCCTCCGTGAACAAGGTATGGAGCACAATACCCTGGTGGTGGTCACCGCCAGCCATGGCATGGAGTTCAATGAAAACCGCAACAACACCTGGGGTTACGGCACCGGTTATTCGCCCTATCAATTACATGTGCCGCTGATCCTGAGCTGGCCGGGACGCAGGCTGGAGAGCTTCGAGCATAATACCAGCCAGCTGGACCTGATCCCGACCCTGATGAAGGAAGCCCTGGGAGTAGAGAGCCCGTTTCGGGTCTATGCCAATGGCCAGTCGCTATTCGAGGTAGAGGCCAATCGCTGGCGCCTGGCGGCAGATGACGAGGAATATGTGATTTATCAGCAGGAACAAGTCACCCTGTTCAATCAGCAGGGCGATTTTCAGCTGCTTAGTCTGCCCGACTATAGACCCAAACCGGACGCCAATCCGGAACTGTCGCTGCTGCTGCAGGTGATGAATGAACTCAACCGTTTTCAACGCCAGCACTGACGATTCTTCAAGACGCGACTCAGAAAGACGGGAAAAAAAAGAGAAGCACCGGGTTGCTTCTCTTTTTTATTGGAATTAAAGGCGCTCAGATACCTTCATCGAGCAGCCGGCGGGCCTGCCAATAGCGATTTCGCCAATACACGTTGTCCAGCCGGGAAATGGTGACACCCTTGCTGGAAGAGGCGTGGGCAAACTTGCCGTCCCCCAGATAGACACCATTATGCTGCATGCCTTTACCGGTACGGAAGAACACCAGGTCTCCCGGCTGCAACTCGTTTTTACCCACCTGCCGACCCAGGCTGACCTGCTGATAGGTCGATCTGGGCAGGTCCATGCCATAGACTTCCTGGTACACTGTCTGGGTAAAGGCGGAGCAGTCTATGCCATTGGCATCGACACCACCGAATCGATAGGGCACACCTCGCCAGCGTTGATACACCCGTTGCAGCTCCGGTGTACTGCCGCCGCTACCGGCCAACTTTTTATTGAACAGGCTTTTGCTTGGCCCGGTACTGATGCTATAAGTCACGGCAGAACGTGGCTTTTTAGTCATGGCCTGCTTTCCCGGCTCGGTCGGAGGCACGCCACTGCATCCGGCCAGCGCCAGAAAGCTACTCATGAACAGGACTTTTTTCATTCGAAAAATGCCAACACGCGGTAGATTTACCAGATATTAGTGCAACTCAGTGATCATTTGCAAAAGAGAAAATGCCTGAAAACAAAGATATAGCCACCGAATTACTGATTTGTGATAGTCGGAACATAAAACTGCCGATAAATGCATCAAATTGGTTAAGTTTTGATGAGCAAGCGCGCCTGGCCAGGATCTCCCACCAGCAACAGGCCGAACTGTTCCTGATGGGCCGATACCTGTTGCGGCAGCTGGCTGGCAGGCGCCTGGGGATACCGGGTGAGCAGCTGGAAATCCGGGTGGATCACAGAGGCAAACCGGCTCTGGTAGGGCAACCGCTATTCTTTAATTTAAGCCACAGCGGCTCCCTGCTGACCCTCGCCCTCGACTCCCACGCTAAGTTGGGCGTCGATGTGGAAACCCGACGGCTCAGCGTCTCCCAGGCCCATCGCCTCGCCCGCCGCTATCTGCATCCGGATGAACAACGCTGGCTAATGGCACAGCGCCATCCGGCACACGATTTTATCCGTTTATGGACCGCTAAGGAGGCCCTGGTCAAGGCGCAGGGTTCGGGCATTGCCAACACCCTGGCCGGCTTTAGCTGGCATCCCGGGAGCAGCCACACTCGGCTGGAGCAGCAATGTTATCAGCTATATCAGTGGCCACTGACCTCGGCCTGGCTGAGCCTGGCTGTAGCCACCGAACAACGGCAGATACCGCAGCTGATAAAATTGACCGATTTGGCGGATTGCCTTGAAATAACCGGCCCGCAACCTTATTTAGCTATAAACCCTTTATGAGACGTTGTTTATGATCCTTGATATCAATGTACAGAATTTCCAGCAGGCAATTATCCAGGCCTCTATGAGCAAGACGGTCGTGATTTACTTTCACGCCGAGCAAGTGCCCGAGTGCCAGGCGATGACGCCTGTGCTTGAACGTCTTATTGGGGCCGACAACAACCATATAGATTTGGCCAAGGTCGATGTCGCTGATCCCCAGCTGCAGAGTCTGGCGGTCCAGCTGGGATTGCAGGCACTTCCCGCCATGGTGGCCTTCAAGGATGGTCAGCCGGCCGATGTCTCTGAAGGCCCCAAGGACGAGGCTGCGATAAAAGCCTTTCTCGCCCCCTATCAACCCAGTGAGGCCGAGCTCCTGCTCGACCAGGCCAAACAAACCCTGGGTCTGGACCCACAAGCAGCCTATGGACTGTTGCAACAGGCACGCGCGCTGGCTGACACTGCTGCTATCCGCTTATGCCTGGCCGAAGCCGCCCTGGCCCTGAATAAACTGGACGAAACCAAGCAACTGCTGGCGACCATCGGTATGGCCGACCAGGACAGCCAGTATCAGCATATCCAGGCCCGGCTCAAGCTGGCCGAAGAAGCCGCCGACAGCCCGGAGCTGCGCCAACTGGAGCAGAAGCTGGCTGCAACACCTGATGATATGGAATTGAAACAGGAACTGGCCGTACTCTATTTCCAGGCGGGACGCCAGGAAGACGCCCTGCAGCTGTTGCTGGAAGTACTGCAACGGGACATGGCCTTTGGCGAAGCCAAGAAGCATTTTATGGATATGCTCACCACCATGGGGGCCGATCCCGTCGCCTCCAGGTATCGTCGTCAGCTATACAGCATGCTCTACTAAGCCGCTATCCGGCAAAACCCGGCACGGGTTTTGCCGATTTTGCTTTACCCTCACCGGCTCGCATGATACCAACCTAGTCAGGACACACCGACAAGGGCTGGTATGAACAAACGCATCTGGTTTGCTGTCTTGCTGTCGCTGCTGGCTGCCGGCGCCATGCTGGCCCTGTATCGCGCAGCGCCACCGGAAGCACTGCCCCGGCCGACACCCGCCTCCCTGCAGCCGATAGATTACCGAACCGATATCCGGCCCATTTTCGAGCACAAGTGCGTGGTATGCCATGCCTGCTACGACGCCCCCTGCCAGCTCAAGCTGTCCAGTCACTCGGGAGTGGTACGCGGTGCCAGTAAACAGCGAGTGTACGACGGAACCCGAACCCAGGACACCGAGCCCAACCGGCTTCATGTTGATGCCCACGACGAGCAGGCATGGCGTCAGCGTGGCTTTTATAGTGTTATCGACAGCAACGGCTCGCAGGCCGCGCTGATGGCGCGTATGCTGGCCCTGGGCCATAACAGCCCCTGGCCCACCAATGAACGGCTGCCGGATAACCTGGATATCGCCATCACCCGTAACAACCAGTGCGTCACCGCCGACGAGTTTGACGACTACGCCCGCAAACATCCCCACGGCGGCATGCCCTTTGCGGTGACCGGCCTCGGTGATGACGAATATCAGACCCTGCTAAGCTGGCTCGAGCAGGGGGCCCCCGTACCCGAGCAACAGCTACTGATTAACGATGCCATGCGCCGGACCCTCGACAGCTGGGAAGCCTGGCTCAACCGCCCGGCGCCACGTCGGCAACTGGTATCCCGTTATCTCTATGAGCATTGGTTTCTGGCCCATCTGTTTCTGGCCGATCATTCCGAACCCATATTTTTTGAACTGGTACGCTCTCGCACACCGCCGGGGGAGCCCATAGTGCTGTTCGCCACGGTACGGCCCACCGACGGGGTGACGGGAAAGAGCTATTATCGCCTGCGGCCCAGGCTGGAAAGCCGGGTGCACAAAACCCACATCACCTACCCGCTCAGCCGCAAAAAAATGGCCCGCCTGGAACAGCTGTTTTTCTCCCCGGACTGGGCGGTCAGCCAACTGCCCGACTACAGCCCGGCCAGTGCCGCCAACCCCTTCGTTACCTTCGCCGCCATACCGGTACGAGCCCGCTACCAGTACCTGCTGGACAATGCCCTTTATTTTACCCGCACCTTTATTCGCGGCCCCGTGTGCCGCGGACAGATCGCCACCGATGTGATCCGCGATCAGTTCTGGGTCGCCTTTCAGTCCCCCGACCATGACCTGTTCGTGACCGACTCGGCCCATGCGGACGCCGTCAGCGGCTGGCTGGCCCTGCCCGGCCTTAACTCGGATCTGCTGAGCCTGGGGCCGGACTGGATCAGCCACAGAGACAGCCGTAACCGTTACCTGTCCCGCCGCCAGCAAGATTACGCCCGCCATTACCCCGAAGGACCCGCGCTGGATCATCTATGGAACGGAGACGGACACAACCCGGACGCCCTGCTCAGCATCTTTCGTCATCATGACAGCGCCAGCGTGATCCGGGGCTGGCAGGGAGCCACTCCCAGCACCATGTGGGTCATGGATTATCCCTTGCTGGAACGTACCTACTACGCCCTGGTGGCCAACTTCAACGTATACGGCAGCGTGTCGCATCAGGCACAGACCCGGCTCTATTTTGATCTGATCCGCAATGGCGCGGAAGCCAATCTGCTGCGCTTCCTGCCCTCGGCACTGCGCAATGACTTGCTCCACAGCTGGTACGATCACAGCGGCAAGCTCAAGCTGTTCACCACCTATGCGGATGTGGATGAACAGACCCCCAGCCGGGTGAGGGTATCGGCCCAGGCGCCGCTGGCCGACTTTGGCAGTCAGGTGTTACGGGAACTGGCGGAGGTAAGGGGAGCCGACGATACCCTCAATCGTTGTCCGCACGACGACTGCCGGCGGTCGGGCAGCTCGGCGGCCGAACACCAGGCGGAACAACGGCTGCGGGCCCTGACGGGAGTCACGGCGGACACCTTGCCGGCCATCCAGTGGCTGCCGGAGGTGAGCCTGTTGCGGGTGGATGCGGGCGAGCAGCGCCTGGTCTACAGCCTGCTGCACAACCGGGATCATTCAAATGTGGCCTTTATCCTGGGTGAAGATCTGCGTCTACGTCCCCAGAATGATACCCTGACCATATTGCCCGGTATCGTCAGCAGTTATCCCAACTTTATCTTCAACGTCAAACTTGAACAGCTGGATGACTTTGTTGCCGCCTTGCAGGCCATGGCCCACGAGGCCGATCTCAATACCCTCGCCCGTCATTTCGGCATTCGTCGCACCCACCCGCAATTCTGGTTCTACTTGCACGACATGCATGCCTATATGCAAGAAACCAGCCCCCAGGAGGCAGGGATGCTGGACATCAACCGCTACCTGAATCTCTGAGTCCGGCCGTTGCGGGAAGTCTCGGGCCGATCGCCGCCGACCACAGCCCCCTCCGGCCTCGAGGCACCCACGACCCGCTTGGGCCAAGGCCAGCTGCGTTTGGCGATGGCGGCACACATTCATTGGATGTTTGGCCCATACCAACCTTGATACAGGCCGCAAGCTACCCCTGAGGGCTCGAATATGCCACCTGACCGCCAGATGGCGGGAATGCCGGTAATCAGTTTGGTATTACAGGGAATGCCAGATCACCAGCAGCACCAGCAACGGGCAGACAAAGCGGATATACCAGGGCCAGATGCGCCAAAACAAGCTGCCGGAAAGCGTGGGCGTGCCCAGTACCAGCTCCTGAAACAGCCGTGCCCGCCCCCACATCCAGCCGCCCAGCAGGCAGAAACCCAGCGCGACCAGCGGCTGGGTGTACTGGGTTGCCAGTCGGATAACAAAACCGAACAGGGCACCGAAGTTCAGACAGATAACAACGCTGAACAGGGCCAGCCCCACCCCCAGCAGCCAGCTCATCGCCGGGCGCGAAACCCCGAAGCGCTCGATGCTGTAGGATACCGGCACTTCCAGCATGGAAATGGAGGAAGTCAGCGCAGCTATGCCCATCAGCACAAAAAATATCAGCGACATCAATACCCCAACCGGCCCCATGGTTTCAAACAGAGCCGGAAGCACCACGAATACCAGGGTATCCGAGCTCAGCAGGCTGCCGTCATCGGCAAAAATGGTCACCCCATTGCGCATCGCCACAAACATGGCCGGCAGGATCACCAGGCCGGCCAGCAACGCCACGCCGGTATCGAGCAATGTCACCTGGAAGGCCGTCGCCGGTATACTTTCTTTCTTGCTCAGGTAGGACCCATACATCAACATGGAGCAACCGCCGATGGTGAGCGAGAAAAACGCCTGGCCCATGGCGCTGATCAACAGGGATGGTTCCATTATCTTGGAAAAGTCCGGTACCAGATAATGGCGCAAGCCTTCACCGGCCCCGTCCTGAGTCAGGATATAACCGAACAGCAGCAGGAACAGCACCAACAGCGCAGGCATTAACCGCGCCGACCAGCGTTCTATGCCCGCCCTTACCCCGGCCTGTACCACCAGAATGGTCAGTAGATAAAACACCAGGGTACCGAGGATATTTCGCCACAGGCCAAACGCCTGCAGCCAGTCGGTGGCCGCCTGCCACCCTAGCATACGGGTGACGGTGGCGAGCAGAAACGCCAGCAACCAGCCGGCGACAATGGCATAGAAGGTCAGCACCAGGCTGGGCACCATCATGCCCGCATAACCGATCAGCCCGGCCACCCTCTTCTGTCCGCTCCCCTGTCCCAGAGCCCTGACCGAGTCAACCGGATTCGCCTGTCCGTGGCGGCCGATGGCCACCTCCATCACCAGCATGGGAAACGCCAGCAGCATCACCAGCACCAGGTAGGCGATCAGGAAGGCCCCGCCACCGTTGCTCGCCGCCTGGGTGGGGAAGCCCCAGATATTGCCTAATCCAACGGCCGCCCCGGCCGCCGCCATAATAAAGCCAAAGCGCGAGCCAAAACTCTCTCTCACTGTATATTTCCTTTTTATTGATGTCGTCTGGGATCACAAACAGGTAGGCCGTTGTACAGCCTCCAGGGCCTGGCTTCATAACTGATTTTAATCAGGCCACAGGGTCAGCATCGCATGCAGACACGCCGGAGATCCTTGCAGGGTTCTCCACCGGATCGCTGCTGTCCTGAAGGGCCTGCGACTCGGCTCCTGACCGCTGTTTCAGATGGTGCACTATTTATTTCTGTTATTGATAAGCAGAACCTCAGGAGTCAACCGGCTCTTCGTGATAAGGCCAGGCATTGATCACCGCCTTTACCAGGGTCGCCAGGGGAATGGCAAAGAACACCCCCCAGAATCCCCACAGACCGCCAAACACCAGCACAGCGACGATGATGGCGATGGGGTGCAGGTTAACGGCCTCGGAAAACAGCACGGGCACCAGCACATTGCCATCCAGCGCCTGGATAATGCCGTAGGCGATCATGACGTAGAAAAAAGGCGTGGTAAATCCCCATTGGAACAGGGCCACCATAGCCACCGGCACGGTCGCCGCCGCCGCTCCTATATAAGGCACCAGCACAGAGAACCCCACCAGCACGGCCAGCAGCAGGGCGTAGCGCAGATCGAGCAGGACAAAGGTCACATAGCTGACCACCCCGACAATAACGATTTCGATCACCTTGCCCCGTACATAATTGGCTATCTGACCATTCATCTCCTGCCAGACCCGGGAGACCAGCTCACGGTTTCGGGGCAGAAAGTGCGCCATGCCGGCCAGCAACTGGGACTTGTCCTTCAGCATAAAGAACACCAGTACCGAGATCAGGATCAGATACACCAACAACACGGCCGCATTGGCCAAAGAACTGAGCGACACACTCAGCACTGCCTCGGTCGAGCCCAGCAGGCGGGCGCGGGTGGCATCCAGCATGGTTTCGATCAGGGTCACATCCACCAGCTCCGGATAACGCTCCGGCAGGGTACGCAGCACATCCTGGCTGCGGGTGATCATCACCGGAATCTCCTTGGCCAGGTTCGCCACCTGGGTAAAGAGGGAAGGCACCAGGCCGACCAGGGCGAAGATGGTAAAAACCGCGAACACGATCAACACCAATCCGGCTGCAAACCCTCTGCCCAGGCCAAACCGTTCCATTCTGCTGACCGGCCATTCCAGCAAATAGGCTATCACGATGGCGGCAAACAGCGGTGTCAGTATCTGACCGAAAAAGTAAACCACCACAAAGCCAATCAGCAGCATCAGGAACAAGGCGACGGCCCCGGGATCGGAGAAACGACGCTGATACCAGTGCTTGAGAAACTCCAACATCAACAATTTCCTTATGGGGCTTTGGTAATCACAAGCTCGAGATGGGCGGCAGTGTCCTCAACCTCGACCACGGCATGGCCTATCCGGCGCAGATAGGCAGGAATATCCTGCCGGGAACCGGCATCGCTCAACCACAGTGTCAGCGATTGTCCACCTTGCGCCTGTCTCAGCCAGAGTTTGACTTCGATCAGCGGCAATGGACAACGCAGGGTCCGGGCATCCAGCTTATCCATCATCAACCTTGTGTAAAAGGAGGGCATTATCCCCTTGTTGCGGCCCTCAAACAATGCTTGTTCCACCGAATACAGGGGGTTATCCTGCTGTTAATTCAGCATACAGAATAGAAGGTCTATCATAGTGATGCGTTGGTACGTCATCAAACCCCTGACGTTGGCTCTGGGGTTGCTCGCCAGCCCTCTGACTCAGGCAGACAACAACCTGCCCGACATCGGCACGGCCGGCGTCGGTGCCATGTCGGTGGAGCGAGAGGCCCGCTTTGGTCAGGCCTTTATCCGCTTTGCCCGCGCCAATCAGCCGGTGATAGATGACCCCGTATTAAACGAATACCTGACCGATCTGGGGCTGAAGCTGCTGTCCCAGACCGACTCGATGCGCTTCCCTTTTCAGTTTTTGCTGATCAAGGACGACAGTATCAACGCCAGTGCCTTCCTCGGCGGCGTGGTGCAGGTGCATACCGGTCTGTTCCTCAATGCCGCCAATGAAAGCGAGCTGGCTTCGGTGCTGTCCCACGAGATCACCCATGTCACCCAACGCCATATCGCCCGCTACCTTGAGTCACAAAGCCGCAGTACCCCCCTCACCATCGCCGGAGTGGTCGGCTCGGTCGCCCTGGCCATGGTCAACCCCCAGGCGGGTATGGCGGCCCTACAGACCACCATGGGGCTCAGCATTCAGTCTGCCATCAACTATACCCGGGACAATGAGCTAGAAGCTGACCGCATCGGCCTTCGCCTGCTGCATGATGCCGGCTTCGACCCCAATGCCATGGCCAGCTTTTTCCAAAAGCTGGCGGAGCAGTATCAGTTTACCAGCACACCACCGCAGATGTTGCTGACCCACCCCCTGCCGGCCAGCCGGATTGCCGAAGCCCGTAGTCGGGCCACGGATTATCCGACCCGAATCTATCCCGCCAGCCTTAATTTTCAGCTGGCCAAGGCGCGCATCATGGTACGCTTTCAGCAGGCCAGTACCCGCAACCTGCACAACTATTTTAAGCAGGCCGTCGATCAGGGTGAATGGCTGCCGGACGCAGCCCGCTATGGTCAGGCGCTGAGCCTGCTCAAGGACCATGAATATGGCCAGGCCAGGGCCCTGCTCGACGGGCTGGCCAAACGCCATGGTGAAAACCCCTTTATCCTCGATGCTCTAACCGACCTGGACAATGAACAGGATCGTCATGATACCGCCATCACCCGCCTGAAGCAGGCCCAACAGCGGTTGCCCGATAACCAGATGGTGCTGATCAACCTGGCCGACAGCCTGTTGCAGGCCGGGCGTAACGAGGAAGCCGCAACCCTGCTGGACAATTACCTGAGACGCAACGCCAACAATGCCCTGGCCTGGGAGCTACTTGCCCAGGCCTATCGCCCGCTCAGTGATGAATCGGCCTTCCGCCAGGCGCAGGCAGAGCTGGCAGCCCTTCAGGGACGCTATGATGTAGCGGTTACCCAGATGGAAATAGCCGCCACCCAGGCCAAGGACAGCATGCAGCGGGCCCGGCTCGGCGCCCGGCTCGAGCAATTACGACAGCAGCAAAAAGAGTGGGAAGAATTACGCAATTAACGACACCTATGCACAACCGATTCGGTTCGCGCGGTTAAGCCGTTCCCTTGCGGCTTAACCACAACCAAGGCTCATTACCGCACCTGCCCCCAATACTGCTCTGCCAAGGATGCAATATCCTCCGCCTTCAGCTCCCCCTGGTGCTGGCTGGCCAGCTCACCCTGGGGATTGATGATGAAAGTGGTCGGCAACACCCGGGGACGCTCGAACGGCCAGTGACCGGCCAGCTTGGCGACCACCGGCATCTGCATATCGTAACGGGCAATCAATTTCTGCAAGGCCTGAGAGGGCATGCTGTCGAAGCTAACCGCCAGCACCGCAGGCTCGGCCGTCTGCGCCAGCTCATTAAGCAAGGGCAATTCCCGCAGACAGGGCACACACCACTCGGCAAAATAATTCACCACCAGCCATCGGCCCCGGTAATCCCTTAGATCCTGCTGTCCACCGTCCGCCAGGGTCAAGGTCGCCGCTTCGCGGCACCCGGCTATCAAAAAAACGGCCAATAATACCGCCTTATGTCTACCCATGCGCTGTACCCTCCGCGGTACCTTCTTATACAATGCCGGTTGCATTGCCACTATGGAGTTGAACATGAGCCTACGTATTTACCACAATCCCCGTTGCTCCAAAAGCCGCGAAACCCTGGCGCTGCTGGAACAACAGGCGCTCAGCCCCGAGATTATCAAATATCTGGACACGCCACCGAGTGCCACCGAACTAAAATCCTTGCTGGCCAAGCTGGGCATGCACTCCGCCCGCGAGCTGATGCGTACCAAGGAAGAAGAATACAAGGCACTGGGATTGGCCGAAGTCACCGACGAAGACGCCTTGATCGCCGCCATGATCGCCAATCCCAAGCTGATTGAGCGGCCCATCGTGGTTAAGGATGACAAGGCAGCCATCGGTCGCCCCCCCAGTCAAGTGCTGGATATTCTGTGATGACGACTCAACTGACCCGCAAGCTGGCGTTGTCAGGTTACTTCGGCCTGATCCTCTGGGTCGCCCTCTGGCACGGCTGGCTGTCGCCCCACCCTCAGCTGGGCACCGGCTTTATGCTGGCAATGTGGTTGCCCTGGCTGTTTATCCCGATGCGCGGCATGCTGGCAGGCAACCCCTTTACCCACGCCTGGGCAGTGTTTTTAATCATGCCCTATTTTGTCCACGCCCTCACCCTGCTGTGGGTGGATGAAGGGGAACGCTGGCTGGCGCTGGTGGAGCTTGGCTTTGCCAGCTTGATGTTTGTCGGTAACACCTACTACGCCAAACTCAGGGGGCGTGAACTGGGCCTGAGTATCCGCAAGAAGAAAGACCAGGGTTAGGCAGGAATTGGTGGGCCAAAATGTCTGCTGACAAAATTTTGTCAGGCTGAAACCAGGCCCACCGCAGATCGCAGGATCGTCCTGTTTATTGTGGGTCAGAATTTATTCTGACAGCAGGCTGCCAGATTGGACCCTGCCCCATCCCTATTCCCTAATAACGGATCTCGGTTCAAAGACCCAGTATTTCCTTGGCGAACGGAATGGTCAGCTTGCGCTTGGCCTGGAAAGAGGCGTTATCCAGCAGATCGAGGGCCGCCAGCAGGGTACTCATATCCCTGGACAGGCGGTTAAGCAAAAAGCGGCCCACATCGATCGGCAGTTTAAATCCCCTGAGTTCGGACCTGAGCTGCAGGGCACTGAGCTTGCCCTCATCATCCAGAGGCTTGAGCTGGTAAGAGATCCCCCAATCCAAACGGGATGCCAGATCCGGCAGGCCAAGACCCAGCTTGCGCGAGGCACTCACCGCACTCACAATCAAGGAGCCAGAAGCCTGTTCCCGTCGCCGGTTAAAAAAATCAAACACCGCCCGCTCCCATTCCGCAGAGCCGGCGATGGCATCCAGGTTATCCAGGCACACCAATGGCAACAGCTCCATTCCTTCCAGCACGCGGGGTGACATCTGCCGATATCGATCGAGGGAAATATAAGCCGCCGCCTCGCCCGAGGCGTTGATCTCGGCACAGGTGGCATGAAGCAGATGGGAACGTCCGCTGCCCCCCTGCCCCCAGAAATACAACAGCGGCTCGCCCTGACCGATGGCTGCATTTTTCAGGGCGGTGATCAGCTGGGCATTGTCGCCGGGATAGAAGCTGGCAAAGGTTTCATCGTCGGGCAACTGCACCGCCAGCGCCAACTGCGCGGGCTGGGGCCCCTCCTCCTGCATCTTATTACTCATCCCTCCTCCGTTAACCAGGCTGTGTTGTCCGGAGACGGCAGCCGTTTGAGCGGCCGGCTCAGGCGCATCTGTGCCATCTGGGATAAGAACGTCGCGTTCAGCATCAGTCAGCCAATTTAGCGGGGCGCATCGCCCCATGATAACCAGATACGAGCAATCATGACCAGGCTCAATGGCTGCGCGCCTTGGGCAGAAGCAGATTCAAAAGAATACCAACGATACCACACAGGCTGATGCCCTGGAGGCTGAAATTACCGACGCCAAAGGCCATGCCGCCGATGCCGAATACCAGGACAACCGCGACTATACACAGGTTACGGGCCTGGGACAGGTCCACCTGGTGCTTGATCAGGCTGTTCAAGCCAACGGTGGCGATGGAACCGAACAGCAATATCATAATGCCGCCCATCACCGGCGTGGGGATGGTCAGCATCAGGGCACCAAACTTGCCGACAAAGGCCAGGCAGATAGCGAAGCCTGCCGCCCAGGTCATGATCACCGGGTTGAAATTTTTGGTCAGCATGACCGCACCGGTCACTTCGGAATAGGTGGTATTGGGCGGGCCGCCGAACAGGGAGGCAGCGCCGGTGGCCAGGCCGTCCCCCAGCAGGGTGCGATGCAGGCCGGGTTTTTTGATATAGTCCTTGCCGGTGACCGAGCTGATGGCCAGTACGTCACCGATATGTTCGATAGCCGGCGCTATCGCCACCGGGATCATGAACAGTACCGCCTGCCAGTGCCATTCGGGCGCCACAAACTGAGGCACTGACAGCCAGGCCGCTTCCCGTACCGGAGTAAAGTCCACCACGCCGAAATACAATGCCAGCCCGTAGCCCACCGTGATGCCGGCGGTAATGGGTACCAAGCGAAAAATGCCCTTGGCCATGGTCGACACTAGCAGCGTCGTCAGCAGGGCAGACAGCGACAGCCACAGGGCGGTATCGTGCGCTATCAGCTCGGCACTACCGTCGCCGGTTTTGCCGATGGCCATATTCACCGCCATCGGTGCCAGGCCCAGGCCAATCACCATGATCACCGGTCCGACCACCACAGGTGGCAACAGGCGGGTCAGCAGCTCGGTACCCCGCCAGCGCACCAGCTGGCTGAGCAGCACATAAACCAGACCCGCCGCCATCAGACCGCTCATGGTTGCGGGAATACCCCAGGTCTGCACCCCATACAGGATGGGAGCAATAAAGGCAAAGGAAGAAGCCAGAAAAATCGGCACCTGGCGCCGGGTGCACAGCTGGAAGATCAGGGTGCCTATCCCGGCGGTAAACAACGCCACATTCGGATCCAGACCGGTGATCAGGGGCATCAGCACCAGGGCGCCGAAGGCCACAAACAGCATCTGGGAGCCGGCCAATGCCTGCTTGAAACCGGTATCGGCCAATACCGGCGACGCGAGTGCCGCATCAGATTTTTCTGCTGAATTCATTTCATTTCACCCTATTTAAGCGGAAAAAAACCGGCTGCTGCCGGTTTTGAATTATTTGGTACCAAAGATCTTGTCACCCGCATCACCCAGGCCGGGGATAATATAGCCCTGCTCGTTCAGTCGTTCGTCAATGGCGGCGCAATAGACTTCCACGTCCGGGTGGGCCTGCTCCAGCACCTTGAGCCCCTCGGGGGCTGCGACCAGCACAATCACCTTGATCTGATTGCAGCCCTGGGCCTTGAGCAGATCGATGGTGGCCACCATGGAGCCACCGGTCGCCAACATGGGATCCACCACCAGCGCCAGTCGCTCATCGATATGGCTGACCAGCTTGTTGAAATAGTGCACCGGTTGCAGGGTTTCTTCATCCCGATACACACCGACCACACTGACCCGGGCACTGGGCATGTGCTCGAGTACACCATCCAGCATGCCCAGGCCGGCACGCAGGATGGGCACTACCGTGACTTTTTTACCCTTGAGCTGATCCACCTCGGTCGGACCGTTCCAGCCGTTGATGGTGGTCTTTTCGGTTTCGAAATCGGCGGTGGCTTCATAGGTCAGCAAACTGCCCACTTCCCTGGTCAGTTCACGAAAACGCTTGGTGCTGATATCGGCTTCACGCATCAAACCCAACTTGTGCTTCACCAGAGGGTGTTTGACCTCTACGATTTTCATTCCATTCTCCTCAACCAGCCCACAAAAAACCGCGGGATACTAGCATAAAGTAGTGTGTGATGGCAGATATGCCGAGTTAATTTTTAGAGAAACGATTTCTTCTTCCCGACAGCCTCTGCTGCTAGAATAGGCAGCCATTCAGCACACCTAATTCTAGACAACGAATAAACGAGGGATCTCGTGACGCAGAACAAACCCCTGAGCTATAAAGACGCCGGTGTCGACATCGATGCCGGTAACGCCCTGGTTGAACGCATCAAAGGCGTCAGCCGCCGTACCCAACGCCCGGAAGTCATGGGCGGCCTGGGTGGCTTCGGCGCACTGTGCCAATTACCTACCGGCTATAAAGAGCCGGTCCTGGTCGCCGGTACCGACGGTGTCGGCACCAAGCTGCGCCTGGCCATCGACCTGCAGCGCCATCAGGGTGTGGGCATCGACCTGGTAGCCATGTGTGTCAACGACCTGATAGTCCAGGGCGCCGAACCCTTGTTCTTCCTCGATTACTACGCTACCGGCAAGCTGGACGTGGATACCGCCGCCGATGTGGTCACCGGTATCGGCGCCGGCTGCGAGCTGAGCGGCTGTGCCCTGATCGGTGGTGAAACGGCGGAAATGCCCGGCATGTATGAAGCCGGTGACTATGATTTGGCCGGGTTTTGTGTTGGTGTAGTAGAGAAAAGCGAGATTATCGACGGCACTAAAGTGGCCGCCGGTGACGCCCTGATCGCCCTGGGTTCCAGCGGCCCCCATTCCAACGGCTACTCCCTGATCCGCAAGATCCTGGAAGTAAGCCAGGCCGATCTGCAGCAGCCTCTGGGTGATGCCACCCTGGCCGATGCGTTGATGGCGCCCACCCGTATCTATGTCAAACCTGTGCTGGAATTGATCAAGCAGTTCGACATCCACGCCCTCAGCCACATTACCGGCGGCGGTTTCTGGGAAAACATCCCTCGCGTGCTGCCGGCCAGCGCCAAGGCGGTGATTGACGGCAACAGCTGGCAGTGGCCCGAGGTATTCAACTGGCTGCAACAGGCCGGTCAGGTGGAAACGGTTGAAATGTACCGCACCTTCAACTGTGGTGTGGGCATGGTCATCGCCCTGCCGGCCGACCAGGCCGAAGCTGCCGTACAGTCACTGCGTGACGCCGGTGAAAATGCCTGGCTGATCGGCCGCATCGACAACGCCGCCGACGGTGAGGCACAGGTCGAGATCAAATGAAACGTATCGTCGTCCTGATCTCCGGGAGCGGCAGCAACCTGCAGGCACTGCTCGACAGTGCCGCCGCCGACCAACTGGGCGGTAAGGTGGTTGCCGTTATCAGCAACAAAGTCGATGCCTACGGCCTGGAGCGTGCCCGCCAGGCGGGCACCGCCACCGCCGTGGTCGCCAATGGAGATTATGCCGACAGGGAGGCATTTGATGCCGCCCTGATGGACATGATCGATGGCTATCAGGCAGATCTGGTGATCCTGGCCGGCTTTATGCGCATCCTTACCCCTGGCTTTGTGCGTCACTACCAGGGGCGCATGCTCAATATCCATCCGTCCCTGCTGCCCAAATACCAGGGGCTGCATACCCACAGGCGCGCCATCGAGGCCGGCGACCGTGAACACGGCGCCAGCGTGCACTTCGTGACCGAAGAACTGGACGGCGGCCCGGTGATCCTGCAGGCCAGGGTCCCCATCTTCGAAGGCGACGACGAAGCACAGGTGGCCGCCCGGGTACTGGTACAGGAACATGCCATCTATCCGTTGGTCACCCGCTGGTTCTGTGAAGGGCGGCTGGCCATGAAAGACGGCAAAGCCTGGCTGGATGGTCATGAACTGCCGGCGCAGGGCTACGCCTCTCAGGATGACTAAGCCCGACACAAGCGTAAAAAAGGAGCCAAAAGGCTCCTTTTTTTATTCTTTAAGAGGGATGGGGATAGCATAGGTCAGCATTTTCTAACAACAAATTGGCGGGCCGCTACCGGACTTGCCCTAACTGCCGCTCCCGTGTCCTCATGCAACCCCATAACACAACCAGCCAGAAGGCATAAACCATAACGCCGCTGTTGTGGCCGAAAAATACTTGAGACAGTCCGAAGTCCATAAACGCCACTGGCAACAAGGCGCCCGCCAGCGCCAGCGACCGCAGCTCCAGATCCTCGGCCCGTAAACGACGGCTAAACAGCCTTAACGGCACCAGATACAGGGCCAACAACGAAAGCAGCCCGAGAATGCCGCGACGAGCCTGGGCATCCAGCATTTCATTATGGGCATGATTTTCTGCCGCAAACTGGATCACTATGCCGTCATCGGCCAGTGCCTGCATGCCCTGCCGATACCCGGACCAGCCCCAGCCCGTCAGCGGCTTTTCAGCAATCAGCTGCAAGGCCCCCTGCCACATATCCAATCGTGCTCCCAAAGACGTCCACTTGTCGCCCTGCTGAAAAAGCTCAATATCGGTAAACGCTTGCTGCACACGAGAGTGTAACCCGGTTTGTGGCAAGCTATAGAGCAGAACAGCACCTGTACAGACCAATGCAAGCCCCCATAAACGGATACTGCGCCTGACTTCCCGACCATAGGCACGGTACAGCATCCAAAATATCAGCGGGAGTCCAATCCAGCCGCCCCGGCTGCCGGAAAGCAGCGAGCCCAGCATGCCCGCCAGGGCTCCCAGCAGCATAAACGCCATCCAGCTCCGTGCACGGGGCTGCACCGCCGCCCAGCCCAGCCCGGCCAGACAGAAAATGCCCATCAACATGCTGATATTGCCAAACTGGATCACATAGGTATAACCAGTGGCCCGCTCTATTCCCAAAAACAGTTTTTGCCACACAGCCCAGCCGGCGGTGAGCAAGCCGCCCACTACCAGCCCCGACCACAACAACGCCAACCTGGGGGGATAGGCCAGTACAAACAGCAACACGGGAACGGCAAAGATAAAACGACTTGGCCGGTCAAAGGCGCTGGCGTCTGCGCCTTCCAGCCACAACTGGGCACAGAACAGCAATGAATACATAGCCAGGACCGCCATGAGCTGCCTATCTTCCTGCTGGAGGTGTAGCGCGGGGCGGAGATACAGCAGAATTAAGCTGCCAAGCAGCAGCAGGCCAGCGCCATAGGTATAACCACTCGGCACAACCAGAACGATAGCGCCCATCAGGAACACCGCCAGGCTACTGTAGCACCGACCCAAAGTGGTTTCATCGATAGGCTGACAGGCCATTGATGCTGATTGATTCATACAAATATGCCCGCTAAACGGGTTCCAAATAGATAATTGACTAAATACGCAAGGGGCAGTGAGAGTTGAAAGCGACAACCGCACACTAGATAAACATTCCAACTACTCACGTCGTCAAGTAAGCCTATCAATAGGCATTCTTGTTCACAAACCCCTTGAACAGGGTCCAGAAAATAATGCGCAAGTCCAGCCATAACGACCAGTTATTGATATACCATAGATCGTGCTCTACCCGTGCCTCCATCTTTTCCAGGGTATCGGTTTCACCGCGCAGGCCATTCACCTGGGCCCAGCCGGTAATGCCCGGCTTGACCTTATGTCGCTTCATATAAGATTCAACCAGGTCCATATAATACTCATTGTGCGCCAAAGCATGGGGCCGGGGACCGACGATCGACATGCGCCCCTGCAATACGTTGTAAAACTGGGGTAGTTCATCCAGGGAAGTGCGACGCAGAAAAGCGCCGATGGGAGTCAACCGGCTGTCGCCACGGGTGGCCTGGGTCACCTGCCCGGTCTGCTCCTGATGTACCGTCATCGAACGAAACTTGTATACCTTAACGGTACGGCCATTGACTCCGGTACGATGCTGTTTGAACAGCACAGGCCCGGGCGAGCTCAACTTGATGGCGGTGGCAATCACCAGGCACACCGGCACGATAAGCACACTAATTACAATCCCCAACAGCAGGTCTTCCAGGCGCTTGAGCATTTGAGCCACACCATTCATCGGCGTAACACTCAGATCAAAGGCATAATGCCCGGCCACCTCACTCACCCTGTGATTAAGCAGCTGCATATCACCAAACTCGGGAATAAAGCGTACTTCCACCGTATGATGGCGCAGCGCATGAAAAACCGAACGTACCGCCGGCCCCATCTCCAGCGGCACGCAGATCCATACCTCCTGGGCGCCCGAGTCGGCCACTCGCCGGGCCAGACTCATCAAGACGGCATCATCCATTGACATTGAGTCCAACCGCTGCACGCCGGCAATACAGTAACCTGCTTCCGGGGTGGAACGCATGCCCCGCCCTACTCGCAGAATGTTTTTCCCCGGCCCAACCAGAAATACCGAACGCAGCGACTTGCCCATACGCCGGGCCTGGCGTAACAGCAGCTGAATGGCAACTCGGGCCACACCGGCCAACATAAAAGAAACCAACAGTGCAGCCCCCACCCACAATCGGGAATATCTGTCCGCCGAATGGGTGAGGTACACCACAGAAGCCACCAAGCCAGCCACCACCAACCATACCAGTAACTGGCGCGCCAGCAAGTTGGAAAGACGGGTAATACGCCAGCGCTCATAGGCGCCGATGGTACTGTTGATAAAGGTGACCAGCAGGATCATGATTACCGTGGCCAGCCAGTAGCTATCCGGCAGTTGAAAATGGTCAAAACGCCAATAATAGGCCAGTGAGGCTCCAACAAGCAGGGAGGCTGCATCCAAAAAAGGCACGACGACCTGAGGTGGATAACGCTCGGTAAAGCCCGATGAACGGTACAACATTTCAATTCCCGCAATGGATGTAGGTGATTATTTAGCCGGCAACCAATGAGTAAGCAAGGCCTCATATTCTGCCAGTACCTTGGGCCATGTAAAATGACTTTGAAAGCGCCGCCTGCTGGCAGCTTTCATCTTTACCCTGGTTTGTTCATCTTCCAGCAGGTTATCAAAAAGCGCACAACACGTTTCCTCGTCAGGAAAATAGGCTGCACCGTCCCTGACCACCCAGCGGTTGAAAGGATTATCATGGGCGATAACGGCACTACCAGCCCCCATGGCCTCTACCAGTGATGGGTTGGTTCCTCCTACTCTATGGCCATGCAGGTAGAAGCGACAATGAAAACGCAGAGCTCGTACCACGGCAGCTTCATAGATAGCGCCAGGGAACAGAACTTCCTTGGAAGCCGCCGCCATAACCCGTCGGTGAAATGGGTTTAAATCAGGCTCGAACTGACCCAGTACCACCAACCTATGATGCCGCTCACGGGCACTGAAGGCCCGCACAATTTCCAGAATGGAGTTTTCCGGTTCAGGACGAGCGATCACTACCGAAAATTCTCCAGGCGTGAGGCCCAGCCTGGTTAACTCTTCTGAATCGGCATAGTTAAGCTCATCGGCACCATAGGGAATCATGGTGATTTTCTGCTCATCGACTCGAGTAGCCAAATGCTCTTTTATTGCGGGATGATCTGCAATCAGGTGATGACCAAACCAGCAGCCGGCACGCTCGTTCAGCCATAACCAAGCACGAGCAAATGGACTCCATTTATCACGCTGCCACTCCAAGCCATCCATATTGAAGAGATTTGTTTGGCCACTAATTCTCTGCCATAAATTGAATAATGCTGTATTATAGCCGAGCGTTAAGCAAATCCCCGGCTCCCTACGAGCATGACGAATGGATTTCCAGTCAAAAATTATGGTGCCTATGGCACCATCCCGATTTACTGGCACATGAACCCGACGAATACCATGCCATTCACTTTCAGTGATGGCGCCCTGGCCCACTTCCTGACAATAGACACTAACCCGCCACCCCTTCGCTACTAGATAAAGTGAAAATCGTTCGGCAAAAGTTTCAAAACCACCATGGGTGGCGGGAACTCCACGAGTTCCAAGGATAATTAACTTTCGTTCCATTTAAGACTTCTTGGCTGTAAAAAGAGCATATAAGAAAAAGACAAATACTGCAGGCAGAGAGAACAAAAAACTCATGACACCCAAGAAACGCCGAAAGACTGACATTGGAGGAGTTGATAAGGTATCAATCAAAGTATCTGCAAATCGACGCCAATAAAAATGAGGAGCCATATCAAGCATAGACTGGCTCATTTTATGGACCTTATCATGAGAACAGCTTAACTCCAATAACACCTCTGATAAGTTATTTCGCTCAGCAACTACCCCCCCTCCGTTCGTTTTAATCCTTATTCCCCATTCATCATCCCAATTCTGGACAATAGGCAACCCTAGTGTCAGGCAATCAAAATTTCGCGTCCTGGATGCGTAATCATTTTCGTACCCATCCTTACCCCAAACAAGTGAAACATCAAACCCTGACCAATAATCAAATCTCGTTGAAAATTCCACCCAAGGAAGAAAAATAATATTCTTTTTTAGTTCAGGCTTGACATTTTTTAGCAGTTCCTCTTGATAGTCCATAGCCACACCAAAAAACACTGCTTTGATATTTTTATTTTTAGCAGACGCCTTAGAGATTTCATTTATAACGCCTTTCAAATCAAACCATCCATAAGCCCCTCCCAACCAACCAATAAGAAAGTCCCCTTCCGATATTTCACCACCAGAGAGTTTGACAAGTAAGGACTTACCATTTTCTTTTGAATAAAATCCGGCATTGCTGCAGCCAAATGGGATTATCGAGACTCTTGAAAAATCCCTTGTCACAGTAAAAGGGGTAACAACTCCTCTATATAAATCCATTTGCCGTTTATTAGCTACCAGTATATGATCGAAAATCAGGGATGAAAACAGAACACGCAACACATTAAAATACGACTTAATTAAAAGTTTAATGCTGGAGAACCCCTCCCTTGCTCTATTCAACTCATCCAATTCAATCCAATGTGGAACATATCCATCAAGCACAATACGTTTCTTTAAAAAACCACAAAGAATGGCTAAGAAAAGAATTAATGGACCTCCACCATGTAAAACAATGACATCTGATCCAAAAAAAACCTTAACAAGTTCTTTGAAATCATGAACAGACACAAAGTTAACATTATCTGGCAAATGCTCTGGTAGTGCAGTTCGACCACACAAAGAAACTTTATGCCCAAGAGAGTTAAGCTCATATGCCAGAGAGAAGTATCTCATTTCTGGCCCACGAAGTGTGGATGTATAATCCCCTTTATACAAGAGAAGGAAATTCATTCGCTAACACCTAAATAGCACCTAAAGCTCAAAAGCATATTAAAAATATAAAAAATCATTAATTACTCGACAACAAAAAAAGTAAAGTGCATATAATGAATACAGGGCAAGAGCAGGGCGAGATTATGAAACTACCATTCCTGACAAGACCCCCGCTGTCCACATTGACTTCCAACACGGCGAAGTCAGCCCTCCTATAGCATATTCAGAGTCCCAAAAATGGCCCAGTGGGAGGCGCCACCTCGCGGCGATATGGCCGCAGGCCATCGAATATCTTTCATATATCATCGCGCCTGGGTCGCCACTCCTACTTATAATGGCGACCTGTTTCATGCTTTACACTCTACCTGCCAGCGGGTGATCTGCCTCACAAGACCCTGAGTGGCCGCATCCTGCTGCCCACTCCCGACACCGGCCAGCTCATCCACGAGTTGGGCTGCCAGCTTTTTGCCCAACTCCACTCCCCACTGATCAAAACTGTTTATATTCCACAACCAGCCCTGGATAAAGGTTTTGTGCTCATACATAGCGATTAATGCCCCCAAAGTCTTGGGAGTAAGCTCATCACACAGTATGGTGGTGCTGGGGCGGTTGCCGTTCATCGTTTTGTAGGGGGCCAGCCGAGCAATTTCCTCGGCACCCAGTCCTTCGGCTTCAAGCTCAGCTTCTACCTGCTGCCGAGTTTTACCAAAAGCCAGTGCCTGGGCCTGCGCCAACATATTGGCCAGCAATTTACGTTGATGCTCAGGATAGGGATAAGGGGTACGAACAAAACCGATAAAGTCCGCCGGCACGATCAGACTCCCTTGGTGCAACAGCTGAAAAAACGCATGCTGGCCATTAGTACCCACCTCTCCCCATACCAAGGGGCCGGTGCTATGCGTTATCGGCCTGCCGCGGCTATCCACACTCTTGCCATTAGATTCCATGTTCAACTGCTGTAAAAAAGCAGGAAAACGGTTTAGGTGATGGCAATATGGGAACACCCCTTCACTACCTAGCCCAAGCACATTGATGTTCCAGATACTCAGTAACGCCAGCAATACTGGAATGTTCTGTTCAAAGGGCGTCTCTCTCAGGTGTTGATCCATCTCGTGGGCACCCGCCAGCAACTGCTCAAAGCGATCAAACCCCAGGGCAAGGGCAATGGGCAGCCCAATGGATGACCAAAGGGAAAAACGCCCGCCCACCCATTCCCAAAAGCGGAACATATACGCGGCATCAATACCAAATTCAGCCACTGCCAGGCAGTTAACCGACACCGCCACAAAATGCTTTTCCACCTGCTTGGCATCACCACAGGCAGCCAGCAGCCAGCTGCGCGCCGAGCGGGCATTGGTTAGCGTTTCGTCGGTAGTAAAGGTTTTGGATGAAATAACAAACAGGGTACGGGCCGGATCAAGATGCATCAGCACGGACCCCAACTGGGCACCATCCATGTTAGACACAAAATGAACGCGAATTCCCTTATCCTGGTAGGGGGTTAACGCTTCTGTCACCATTGCTGGACCCAGCTCAGAACCACCAATACCGATACTCACTACATCCGTTATCGTCTGCCCGCTGTAACCACGCCAGGCACCACTGTGCACCTGCTCGCAAAAACTGCGCATACGCGTAAGCTCCATATGCACAGCGGGCACCACATTGTGCCCGTTAAGGCTAACATTGGTCTCGGGGGGAACACGCAGCGCTGTGTGTAATACCGCCCTGCCTTCGGTATGATTAAGTTCGTTTTCGCCAAAAAGTGACTCAATAGCCGGTGCCAGCTCCATGGTACGAGCCAACTCACATAAGGTGGACAATACCTCGCCAGACAGATGCTGGCGAGACAGATCTACCCGCATATGCCCTCCAAAGGTAAAGCAAAAACGCGTAAATCGAACCGGATCTTCTGCAAAACGCTGCTTCAGGCTTATCGAAGATTCACCCTGTTTTAATTGCTGCAGTGCCATAAATAATGGCTGTGTATATAAAGTTCTCATTAGAGTCTATTCTCACTTGAGTTAGCCCGTACCATTAGACACTCTTGCTATATATATGCTGATTAAATAACTGATACAAATACCGCTACATTGTAGACAGAAGTCAGGATTCGATAAGCAGACCCTCTGCGCCAGGGCCAGAAAATGTTCCCTTCCATTCCGGCATTCCCGCCATCCATGGCAATCAGATGGCGCGCCGGAGCCCCTAAGGATGGGTTTATGGCGAGTCTGCGTTCGAGCCTGATCTCTGTAGCACAATTAGGAACAGTTATTTAAATACTGCTGTGGGAAAGACTGTCCGAACGTGCGAAAGGGGCAGGTATCATCCAAGCCTGCTATTAAGCTTTATGCAGTTCGGATGCGAACTTATTTAGGATGGTCGACATCACCAAAAATAAAACCCAGGGCAAGGTTACAAAGCATGATATAAACATATGCTTATCAAGCCAGAGCGCTTTTTATCCATAATGATATCTGAAATGATTCTGGCAACGCATGGGTTGTTCACAAAACACCCTATTATTTGTTAATTCTTTCAATCAGTAACTTACAAGATGCGAGTTTGTTCTGGTCATACCATTCATGATCTTGCCTGGCAGCATTCCCTTGGCCAACAACTTGGCCGAACTGATATAATAGCGCACAGAGATATCGCTGGCTTGCCCCTTCTTTCCGTATGGCAGCAGCTCCCCTGAATCGAAATCACAGTGACTCAAAAAAGGGAAAGTTTTCATTCAAGTTATCTATTCATAACCTGTTAAGTTTAACGCGATTATTCATGCTCTTTCCCTGATGATGAACCCAGCATTAACATATAGAAAGTATTCCCGCTATAAACTAAACACAGGCTTGACCTGAAAGAGATGGATAAAAGCAGTGAGAAGGTTGGCTTCCACTTCTATACTCTTACCCAACACTATGATGAATACAGTAACGATAACACTAAATCCTTACTATTCTATTTATAGAATTCTTGGTGACCATGCCAAGCTAAAGTCTTCATGATCAATAGTCAGGTTAGGGTTATAGTATGGATCGTTTTTTAAAAGAGCTCCCCACTTATTCTTCATAAACTGCGTCTCAAAATTAAATCTCTTTATTTTCTCTGGAGTATCTTCGGCACCACGGCTTATAGATTCATGGTGATATAACTCTGCATATGTTGCCCAGACATTACGATATCCAGCCTCACGAACTTTTAGACAGAAGTCAACATCATTAAATGCAACTTTGAGATTAACCTCATCCAGCCCACCGACCTGCTCAAACACTTCTCGCCGAACAAGCAAACAAGCCGCTGTTACTGCAGAGACAGCTTGCGACAGTAATAATCTACTGAAATATCCTACTTCAGATTTTTCATAATACTTATGCGAGTGACCAGCCACACCTCCAACACCAAGAATCACACCAGCATGCTGCAAGGTATCATTACTGTAATACAGCTTGGCACCCACGCATCCTATTTCTGGACGAATAGCATGACTAACCATTTCGGACAACCATTCAGGGCTAATTACTTCAATATCATTATTAACAAGACCAATGATTTCACCCTTGGAATGCTTAACGCCAAAATTATTTATCGCTGAATAATTAAAAGGATAGTCGTAACGAATTACTTTTACGCGTGCATCCTCTTTTTGAATACTCTCGAAAAAATCAAGTGTATCAGACTCAACACTACCATTATCCAAGATCAATATTTCAAAGTTGACATAACTACTTTTCGTCAAAATGCTGCGCACACAGGTTTCCGTAATATCACGGCAATCACGAGTTGGAATAATGAGACTAACCAAAGGTTCAGGATAGGGGACAGAGTAATTTACGCGGTAAGTATTAGGTACAACACCACTTTCTACCGTAACCGTTTTAGACTGACTGACAAAATAATCACGTAAAGCTTTAATTCCAGCCTCGGTAGTATAACTTTTTTCTCCCGAACACAAGGCAGTAGATCCCTCTGCTACACGCCAGTGATACAGTACCCGTGGTATATGAATAATCTGCTCGTCATTTAAATATGGGAGACAACGTAATAGCAAATCGTAGTCCTGACTGCCCTCTAACCCAGTACGGAAGCCACCAATATTTTTCAAGATAGTATGTTTGTAAACGCCCAGGTGTGACACATAATTCTGCGAAAAAAACAGTTCAGGGTTCCAATCACTCTTAAAATGGGGAGAAAAACGATTTCCCGCCTCATCCACTTTATCTTCATCCGAGTAAATCACACCAGCATCAGGGTTTCTGATTATTGTATCAGCCACATAATAGAGTGCATGTTCTGGTAATAGGTCATCATGATCCATTAATGCAATCCAATCACCAGTAGCCAACTCAAGTGCACTATTTGATGCTGCAGAGATATGACCATTCTCATTACGAAATACAACTTTTATCCGCACATCA
The DNA here is from genome assembly GCF_003075035.1 of Zobellella maritima. Classification (GTDB taxonomy): domain Bacteria; phylum Pseudomonadota; class Gammaproteobacteria; order Enterobacterales; family Aeromonadaceae; genus Oceanimonas; species Oceanimonas maritima. Next base: position 1,648,378 of record NZ_QCZE01000001.1, read on the forward strand.
TCTAGAGCAAATTTTTCGAGAAGGGAACGAACCTCCGGATCAGTCGAAGCATCATCGGCAATGCACAGTTCCCAATGCGGATAAAGCTGTTTCTGTACCGACTCTATCGCATCTTTTAACCATTGAGGTTTGGGGTTATAGGTCGGCATGACAACGGAAATTAAGGGTGGCTCTTGCATCATATTTATACGTGAACTGATACTATCACGCGCGTCTTTATCTATGCTGTCGAAACGACGTACCCATTCAGCATAATCATTTCGCTCAAATTTTTCCGCTTGTATATGGTAAAGAAATAGCCGAAATTTTCTAAACAGACCTTTTATACCATCTCTTCTATATAAATTAAATGCTTTCCTTATAACCCTATCCATCCCTCCTTCCGACTGACAGAAACGATAGATAAAACTGATCATTTTACGCCACTTCTCTACATATCTTTTGCTAAAAGATTTAATGTTTCGCAATGGCGCAGTAATACGCCAACTTACCGATTCACAAAGCTCTTTATTAAGATTGTTAAGGGCTTCTATTTTATTTTCCTGATCAATTATTTTATTCTCAAATGTTCGTATAGCCTCACTAATTCCGTAAATCTGTTCTACCTCAAGCCGCTCGCCAAACCTCTCTTCATTCGACACTTTTGCTTCAGCAATATTTTCGGCTGGTGTAGCCAAGCAAACATATTGAAAGTCCAGCGACTCACTGTTTTTCACAAACAGTTGTAGTAAGCGCAGGATATCTTTATCTAAATTTTCACCAAACATGGTTTCGAAGTTATCTGGTGTTAGTGTAGTCGATACAATGTCCGATACTTGATAAGCACTTTCAGTAAAAAGGTTGATTAATGTTTTTTTTGTGAAAAATCGAAGGTGGGTACGATCCATTATTCCCAAGTCTGTATAATCCCAACGCCCTTCGAGTAACATTGCGCGCATACAAATATGTGCAACATTAGGAACAGATGCAACAATGACACCTGAGGTCGTTAAATAATTACGCGTCAGCTCCAAAACATCGTTAGGATCAGCTATATGCTCAAGAACATCACCAAAAATCACCACATCAAACTTTAATTCTGGGTTTTCTGAGAAGAAATCCTGAACGCAACCTTCAAATACGTTATCTAGCACTTTTGCCGCAACCTGTGCGGCTTCATGACATGGCTCAACACCAAAAACCTGATGCCCTGCTTCACGCAACGCAGCACCAAGATAGCCAGAAGAACACCCAACCTCCAGAATATGCAATGATCGTCCGGCAGAAACTTTATCTACAAAGTCATATGCTAAAGTATGAGAGTTGTTTTTATTTGAGAGATCAATATTTGCCACATATTTCATTAATATCACCTGGAGCTCAGGGTTAAAACCTAAAGTAAATAGACAGAGGAGTTATAATAAGGAAAGCTTTACGCTCTCGTACTTTATACCAACCAGCCCCCAACGAACCTTACTCGAAGAAACTGAAATAATTGCAGCATCGTGCAACCAATGGTGTTGCACATGCTCTTGCAAATCACCATCAGCAACCGATGCTAAGAGAACATACTGTCCATTTGGAAGCATTGGCAGTCTAAAGCAAAAATCCCCTTCAAACTCTTCACCAGGTTTAACACTTTTAGGATTGGATGTCGTAAATGGCAACGTGTTCTCACCAAACAAGTCTTGCCCAAGGCGGTCTTTTACAGAAAAACCTATTATCGGGCGTTCAAGGCTTTTATAGGCACGAGCACGAATATTTAATCGTACCAGCTCGCCTCCCTCAAACACCTCTTCATCCGCTTTGCTGAGGTTACTCACACGTACATCAATTATTTCTGCCGAACCTGACTTCCATCCATTGGCATCACTGAGGTTATTTACAAATTTTATCTTAGCATCGTAATCGATAACTTCTGTGCCATTAACATATTGTTCGGCAACGACTTTATTATCTTCCTTATCTAGATCATTTGACTTTTTTTCAACAGAAGAAAGATTTATTTCATCACCATAGACTTCTTGCAAACTATACTTTAAATAAGCTTCGGATACTTCTTTTGAAGATCCAAATCCTTTAACTTGACCATTAGCCAACCACAAAGCCTTTTCACAAAGGCTCTGAACTGCGGCAGTATCATGACTCACAAAAAGTAAGGTTCCTTTCTGCTGAAAGGAACGTATGAATCGCATGCATTTCTGTGTAAAAATAGCATCACCGACAGCCAAGGCTTCATCAATAACAAGTATATCAGCGTCCACATGAGCAATTACTGCAAATGCCAAACGGACATACATTCCACTTGAATACGTTTTTACTGGTTGTTCTATATGATCTCCTATATCAGCAAATGCTGCAATAGAAGAAAACCGCTGATCTATAGCTTCCTTTTTCAAACCATATAAAGAAGCAGCCATATATACATTTTCACGTCCAGTAAATTCAGGATTAAAGCCTGCACCTAACTCAAGGAGGGCAGCAACTCGGCCATTAACTTTAATACTCCCATTGGTCGGATTCAGCGTAGAACAAATCATCTGCAACAATGTTGACTTGCCTGATCCATTTTTTCCTATTATTGCTAAGGTTTCACCTTTTCGCACTTCAAAGGCTACCTTGTCTAAGGCCCAGAACTCTCGATAGTATTGTTTCTTCCTACCAAAAAGCATTTGCATTAGACGATCGCGTGGCCGGTCGTATATATGATAACACTTTCCCAGGCCTTCAACTTTTATGGCGATATCAGAGGACATCTGCAAACCCCTTCCTTGTCTTCTGAAACCATACAAACCCCAACCAAGCCATTAATGCAGCAACGACTGTATATGCGGAAAGAATGGACCAATCAGGGTACCTACCCCAAAAAAGCAAGTCTCGAGCTTGCTCTATTACTATTGTAAGAGGGTTTAAATATATAAATTTACGATAAGCTTCCGGTAATGCTTCAGCTGGATAGAATATTGGTGATAGAAACATCAGCATCGTCGTAGCAATACCAATAAATTGAGAAATATCACGTAGGTACACAGCTAAAGATGCCAAAATCCATGACAGGCCCATAACAAGAAGTGTTAGTGGTACAAGCAATAATGGCAGCAGCAGAACGGTGGGTTGAGGGATGCCGAATAAAATAAAATACGCGACTAACCATACAATAAGACTAACCAAGAAGTGAAATAATGCTGTACCTAATGAAACCCAAGGTAGTATATCGAGGGGAAATAAAACTTTCTTTACATAGCTTGTGTTGGCCAATATCAAGCTTGGTGCACGGTTTATACATTCAGAAAAAAGGCTGAACATCATTATCCCTGAAAACAAAACCAGCGCAAACTCTGTTTTAGACTCACTTCCTCCATCCCAGCGAGCCTGAAATACAACACTAAATACAAAAGTATAAACTGCAAGCATTAACAAAGGGTTAAAAAAAGACCAGAGGATACCAAGGAATGAACCACGATACCGCCCTATCACCTCTCGCTTAGTGAGAGCTTTAATAAGGCTACGGTTACGCCATAAGCTAGCAGCCATCTCTCTAGGAGAAATAGAAAAACTTTGCATCAAGCAAAAACCTCTGCACTTTCTAACAATGCTGCTTTTATATCCTTATCAGATAAGGTAGGAATGAAACTAACAGGCCAATCGATTGCTAAAGCTGGATCATTCCATAAAACACTACGATCATGACTAGGAGCATAATAATTAGTCGTTTTATATAAAAATTCCGCAGTTTCCGACAGCGTCACAAAACCATGTGCAAAACCTTCAGGTATCCATAATTGACGCTTGTTTTCCGCAGAAAGATTAACGCCTACCCACTTTCCAAAAGTTGGTGAGCCTCTACGAATATCCACCGCCACATCAAATACTTCACCCTGTACCACCCTTACCAGCTTGCCTTGGGCAAAGGGAGGCAATTGATAATGAAGACCTCTCAACACCCCCTTTACTGAGCGAGAATGATTATCCTGTACAAAATCAACCTTTCTACCTACGGCGTCTTCAAATACCTTTTGGTTAAAGCTTTCAAAGAAGAAACCTCGCTCATCGCCAAACACCTTGGGCTCAATGATCATTACTTCAGGAATGGTCGTTTTAATTATATTCATGCTCTATACCCAGCTTTAATCATGTTCAAAAGGTACTGTCCATAACCATTTTTACTCATAGGGGATGCTAACTGCTGAACCTGCTCAGCACTGATAAACCCCTTGCGGTAGGCTATTTCTTCCGGACAAGCCACTTTCAGACCCTGGCGGTGTTCTATGGTCTGGATAAAACTGCCGGCTTCCATCAAGCTATCGTGAGTGCCGGTGTCCAGCCAGGCATAGCCACGGCCCATGGTGGTGACCGCCAATTCGCCTTTTTCCAGATAAATCTTGTTAACATCGGTTATTTCCAGCTCACCGCGAGGCGAAGGCTTGAGACTGCGGGCAATGTCGATCACCTGGTTATCGTAAAAATACAAGCCGGTCACTGCATAATTGCTTTTGGGGGTGGCCGGTTTCTCCTCGAGGCTCAACGCCTGACCTTCGTTATTGAAATCCACCACACCGTAGCGCTCGGGATCATGCACATGGTATGCAAATACAGTCGCACCGGCTGCCTGGCCGCTGGCCATTTCCAGCTCTTGCTGCAAGTTATGCCCGAAAAAGATGTTGTCACCCAGTACCAGAGCACAGGGATCCTTACCGATAAAATCGGCACCGATAATAAAGGCCTGAGCCAGGCCATCGGGACTGGGCTGAACTGCATACTGCAGGTTCAGGCCCCACTGGTTGCCGTCACCCAGCAGCTGCTCGAAGCGCGGCGTATCCTGTGGGGTACTGATGATCAGGATATCCTGGATACCCGCCAGCATCAGAGTACTGAGCGGATAGTAGATCATCGGCTTGTCGTATACCGGCAGCAGCTGCTTGCTCACCGCCATGGTCACCGGATAAAGTCGGGTGCCTGAGCCTCCGGCCAGGATAATGCCCTTGCGCTTGTTCATTGGTTTTGCTCCAGAAATTCGTTCAACATGCGAGAAACGCCTTGCTGCCAAGGTGGCAGTTGAAGGTCAAAGGCGGCTTCCAGCCGGCTGCAGTCCAGTCGGGAATTCAGTGGTCGGGTTGCCGGCGTGGGATACACACTGGTGGGAATGGGTTGCAGTTGCTGCAGGGTCAGGGTTACCCCGGATTGGCGGGCCTGCTCAAATACAAAGGCGGCATAATCATGCCAGCTGGTTTCGCCCGCTGCTGCCAGATGATAAATCCCGGCAAGCGTGGGTTTTTGCATGGCAATACGCAGCGCTTGGGCGGTAGTGTCGGCTATCAGCTCGGCACCGGTGGGGGCACCAACCTGATCGTTGATCACCTTAAGCTCGGTGCGCTCACGCGCCAGCCGCAACATGGTCTTGGCAAAGTTGTTGCCGCGAGCGGCGTATACCCAGCTGGTGCGAAAGATCAGATATCGAGAACACTGTTGCACCATGGCCTGTTCACCGGCCAGCTTGCTGGCCCCATACACATTTAGTGGCCCGGTTACATCGTCTTCCCGCCAGGCAGTGGTGCCGGTGCCGTTGAACACATAGTCGGTGGAATAGTGCACCAGCCAAGCGCCCAGCGCTTCGGCCTCCTGGGCCAGCACGGCAACGCTGTCAGCGTTGATTTGCCTCGCCTGCTCGGGCTCGCTTTCTGCCTTATCCACTGCGGTGTAGGCGGCAGCATTAACGATCACATCCGGCTTGAGCGCACGAATACTTTGTTTCAGACCTTCCGGCTTGGCCAGGTCACCACAATACTCGGTAGCATGACGATCCAGGGCCGTCAGCCTGCCGAGCGGCGCCAATGCCCGTTGCAGCTCCCAACCCACCTGGCCGTTTTTGCCCAATAACAGGATATGCATTATTCGGCTCCGTACTGTTGGCTGATCCAGCTCTGGTAGGCACCGCTTTTAACGTTGTTTACCCACTTCTGGTTGACCAGGTACCATTCCACTGTTTTGCGGATGCCGCTTTCAAAGGTCTCCTGCGGCTTCCAGCCCAATTCCCGCTCGACTTTGGCGGCGTCGATAGCATAGCGTTGATCATGCCCAGGACGATCGGTGACAAAGGTGATCAACTGGCGATAGTCGCTGATGCCGTTCAAGGCCGGATTTTGTTGCGGAGGGCGCATCTCGTTGAGCAAGTCGCATATGGCATGCACAACGTCTAAATTGCGTTTTTCGTTGTGACCACCAATGTTATAGGTTTCTGCCTCTTCTCCACGGGTCACCACCTCATACAAGGCGCGGGCATGATCTTCCACGTAGAGCCAGTCGCGTACCTGGTCACCCTTGCCATAAATGGGCAGGGGCTTGCCCTCCAGGGCATTGAGGATCACCAGCGGAATGAGTTTTTCGGGAAAGTGGTAAGGACCATAGTTGTTGGAACAGTTGGTCACCAGGGTTGGCAACCCATAGGTACGCTGCCAGGCTCGCACCAGGTGATCAGAGCTCGCCTTGCTGGCGGAATAGGGAGAGCTGGGGGCATAGGAGGTGGTTTCGGTGAACAGATCCTCGGTGCCGTGCAGATCGCCGTACACCTCGTCGGTGGAAATATGGTGGAAACGAAACGTCGCCCGGCGCTCGTCATTCAGGCCGTTCCAGTACTGACGTGCGGCTTCCAGCAAAGTGTAGGTACCCACTATGTTGGTGTTGATGAATTCCGCAGGCCCGCTGATGGATCTGTCCACATGGCTTTCGGCCGCCAGGTGCATCACCGCATCGGGCTGGTGCTCGGCAAAGAGTGCATCCAGGCCGGCACGGTCACAGATATCAAGCCTGGCGAAGTGATAGCGGGACGAGTCGGCCACCGGCTCGATTGACTCTAGATTACCGGCGTAAGTAAGTTTGTCCACATTGATGACACTGTCCCGGGTGTGCTGAACAATATACCGAACCACGGCCGAGCCGATAAAACCGGCACCGCCGGTAACAAGAATTTTCATAAGGTAAACCGTCTCGCTATTATACTCAAGGAATGCTACCGCCCGTAGGGTTCAATTGGCCAATCCCCCACGGCCCGGTAATGAGTTGTTACACGCCAGTTTTTGTCTGATATTCGCTACTGACGCATTTACTTTCTGTTTGGCCCTGCGGAATTGGCACTACCTTATCCTCTGGAATCAACCAGCCTAATGTCGTATTGACTTGCATTGATTGAAGATAAAGTTCTCTGACAAAAAATATCCGCGCGCAGTTTACTAAATCAGGCAATCTTATTAAACCCTAAGCATATTCTTATAAAAATATGCTTTAAATTCAAACACAAACAAGTCAGGCGAGAATGGTTATCAGTAATGTGAAATGCCATGCCCTGGTAGCGGCTCATTACCTTTTTGTGGCATGACTGCGTAATTAAGACTGCATGTGACAATGTCATTAACCTATAGAAGTGTCTGCCACTAGCGGACAAGCCCGCGTTTGCAGATACGCAGGTAACTGTGGCAGCAGGATTTACCATATTGAATATTGATAACGATAGTTTATTTTGCTGATCCGCCCTTTACCGCCGGCAGTAGCAAGGCCGCATTGATGCCCCGGCTACTCGCTCCCACCAATACAGGGCTGTCGGCCCTGACCATCAACAAGCTGGCCCTGTCGGTACCGGCTGCCAGCCAGGCGGACAAAGACCAATGACCCAGGGGCAACATGGCCGTATCCAGCTCTTCGCGCCGCAGTATCGGCATAAGCTCTTTTACCCGTGCCGTCGGCACCAGCACCCACAGCGGCCAGTGTTGCTGGCCGGCCAGCTCCCGGGCCTGGGTAAGCAACTCAACATCGGAAGGATTGTCACAGACGATCAGCAACTGGTTGACCGGTCGAAACCGGCTACTCAGCAACAGCAGCGGCCGGCGCAGGATCGCCAGCCAGGCGGGCAGCGGCTCGGCCGCTTCATTCAACAGCAGGGCCGCGATGTCATCCTCTGTACCGGCAATCAGCAGCTGATCACGACGGCCCCGTATCACTTCCCGGCTCCATTCCAGCGTCCGCCGCCGGGCCAGGGCTTCAAGACGCCTTTCAACCAATTCCCGTCGGCGGCGAAGCTGCCCCTCCAGCTGCTGCCGGCTGAGCGGTCGTACCCGGCCGGTCATCATGCTGATCTCTCGGCTGCAAGGCAGCTCGCCACAGCGCAGCAGGTTTTCGTCTTCCACAAACACGGTACGCAGACCGGCACCCTGAGTGGCTGCAAAATCCACCATCACCTCGAGCCGGTCCAGCTCGTTGCCGCTGAGTTCAAAATACCAATTGATGCGGCGGATCATGGCTGCTTGTCGGGGCGCTCCCCGCCCTCCGCATCATCATGGTGCTGGCGGCGCTGTACCTCGACCAACCTTTGCAGCCGCTGTATAACCCGGCCATTTACCGAATCCGGCGGATAGTCACCCTGGTCATTGGCCTCGCCCACCGCCATGCCGGTCAACAGAGCCAGGGCCTCGTCCAGCCAGGACACCGCGTAAACACTGAACTGCCCCTGGGCCACCGCCTCGCGTACCTCACGGTTCAGCATCAGGTTGTCGATATTGGCGGCGGGAATAATCACCCCCTGACCGGTTGCCAGCCCGCGGGAGCGGCACACCTCGAAAAAGCCTTCGATTTTTTCGTTCACACCCCCGATGGGCTGCACCTGGCCGAATTGGTTGATGGAGCCGGTCACCGCCAGCGCCTGATTAAGCGGCACCCGACCGATGGCGGAGACCAGTGCGCAGCATTCGGCCACCGACGCGCTGTCGCCTTCAATCATGCCGTAAGACTGCTCGAAAGCCAGGCTGGCAGACACAGCCATGGGGCCTTCCGGCGCGTAACGGTGACTCAGAAAGCGAGACAGAATAAGGATCGCCTTGGCATGTACGGCGCCACTGAGCTTGACCTCCCGCTCGATGTCGAGCACCGACCCCTTGCCCAGACGGGCGGTGGCGGTAATCCTGGCCGGTTGACCGAAACGATAGTTGCCCAGATCCAGCACCGTCAGGCCGTTTACCTGGCCGACCACGGCACCCTGTGTATCAATCAGCTTGCTGCCGCGCAGAATCGACTCTTCCATGCGCCGGTGAATGCGGGCCGCCCGCCGTTGCCCCGCGGCCAGCGCCCGCTCTATTGCATCGGCCTCAATACTGATGTGGTTGTTGCGCTCGGCCTGATAGTTGGCCTCGTGCAGCACATCGATCAAATCCTCGGTCAGGGCCGAAAGCCGAAGCCTGTCCTCCGCCAGCCGGCCGGCATGCTCCACCAACCGGGCCATGCCGCTGCGGGTGAGCGGACGCAGCTCCTGCTCACGCACCAGCCAGCCAATGAAACGGGCGTAACGGTGCAAGTTTTCGTCACTGAATTCGATGGTGTCGTTATAGTCCGCCTGTACCTTGAACAGTTTGCCAAAGTCGGGATCATGGGCCGCCAGCAGGTAGTAAAGCCGGCGATTTCCAATCAGCACCACTTTTTGCGCCAGCGGCACCGGCGCCGGCTCAAGGGTAATGGTGCTGGCCAGGCTGTAGAAGCTATCCAGGGATTCGATACGGATCTCGCGGGCGTACAGTGCTCTTTTCAGTACCTCCCAGGCCATCGGCTGCTGCAGCAATTTCTGTACATCGAGGATCAGATAACCGCCATTGGCCCTGTGCAGGGCGCCGGCCCGGATCAGGGTAAAGTCGGTGATCAGGGCGCCCTGCTCCACATGGTGCTCCACCCGCCCCAGCAAGCGGGACAGGTTGGGCCAGTCTTCATACACTACGGGCGCCCCGCTGGCATCGCTGTTGTCCACCAGCAGATTGAGCTGATAACGCGCCAGCAGCTGAGCCGGCAGCTCTCCTTCCCGCATATGGCCAAGCAGCAAGTTGACATTGCCGCTTAGATCCTGCTGAATCGCGTCCAGATGGTGCAGTGCCGGCTCGCAGCCGCCATACTCCTTGCGCAGCTCGTCGATCAGGCTGCCGCCGGCAAACATGACCATTTCTTCATTCAGCCACTGAATATGCTGCTGGGTTTCCCGTTTCCACTGGGGAAACTGCTGCAGTACCTCCTGCAACCGGCTTTCTATCCGGGCCAGGGCCTGCTCCATGGCGGTGCGCTCCTCTTGGGGCAACCGGCGAAAGGTGCGGGCGTCCAGCACCTCGTCGTTTTTCTTCGGTGCCAGACTGAATCCGGTGGGCGTATTGATTAATGCCACCTGTTCGGTCTCGGCCAGTGCCTTAATCTCGGCCAATGCCGCCGTCTGACGCTCTGCCAGCTGCTGATTCAGCTCATCCAGCTGGTTGCGATACTCCTCGGTTTCAAAGATGGCCGGAATGGAAGTCCGCAGCTCCTCAATCAGTTTCTCAAGGCTGCTCCGAAAACGCCGCCCCACCCCGCTCGGGAGCACCAGCAGCGCCGGCCGCCGGGGGTCCTCGAAACGATAGACATAACAGAGATCCGGCGGCACCGGCTCGCTTTCAGCTCGGCCACTCAAAAACCGCCTGATCAGCGCATGCCGGCTGCAGTTCTCCGCCGCCATCATGTAGATGTTAAAGCCCTGGCTGCGAATGCCGGTACCAAACGACAAGGCCTCGAGCAACTGATCCTGGCCCACCAGGGCGCCGGTGTCGGTAAGTTCATCGGTGGTAGTGAAGGTGAACACGGCTTCATCGCAAACGCGATAAAGCCGATCCACCGAAAGCGGGGAAACGAATGACATGGCCAGCCTCATGCAGATATGCTGATGAAAGCTTAGCCAATAGCTAAAGGGCGGGTAGGTTTCTCTGCTTATTCGTCCGTGCCGTTGCCGGCCACCCGCTCACCCAGATGGAACAGGTTGAATTCGCCGGGCTGCATCTTGCGCCACTGCTCGTTGTTGGTCAGCGGCTGGGTGGTGATCACCGTCACCACATCGTTGGGGGTGGTCTCTTTCTGGAAATCGATCTCCACATCTTCATCGATCAGGTGCGCCGGGCCGAAGGGCGCACGGCGGGTGATCCAGTGCAGGTTGTTGCTGCAATAGGTCATCACGTATTCGCCGTCTGATAGCAGCATATTGAACACCCCCAGACCGCGCAGGGTATCGCACAACTTGGCCACGTAGCGAAACATGGCCGCCATGTTGCCGGGCTTGCGTGGGTATTTCTGTTCCAGCTCGTGCAAAAGCCAGCAAAAGGCCCGCTCGCTGTCGGTATCACCCACCGGTCTGTGCCGGCCCGTATTGAGTTTGTTATAGCCGGTAAGCTGGCCGTTATGGGCAAAGGTCCAGAACCGCCCCCATAGCTCACGGGTAAAGGGGTGGGTGTTCTCCAGGGCAATCCCGCCCCGGTTGGCCTGCCGGATATGGCTGATAACGGCACAACTCTTGATGGGATATTCCTGCACCAGGGTGGCGATACGCGATTGACTGGAAGGCGCCGGATCCTTGAAGGTTCGCAGGCCCTTGCCCTCGTAAAACACGATACCCCAACCGTCCTTGTGGGGGCCGGTCCGCCCGCCCCGCTGCATCAGGCCGGTAAAGCTGAAGCAAATATCGGTGGGCACATTGGCGCTCATGCCAAGCAGTTCACACATGGTTTGCCTTCCTTAACCCTGTTCCATTTCTTTTTCCACCAGCTGGATAAGGATATGGATTATCTTGATGTGCACTTCCTGAATGCGATCCGCGTAACCGAAATGGGGTACCCGTATCTCCACATCACTCAGCCCCGCCATCTTGCCGCCATCCTTGCCGGTGAGGGCGATCACCTTGATGCCCTTGGCCCGGGCTGCCTCAATTGCCTTGAGGATATTGCCGGAATTGCCGCTGGTGGACAGGCCGAACAGCACGTCTCCTTCCCGACCCACCGCTTCCAGGTAGCGAGAGAACACATATTCATAGCCGAAGTCGTTGGAAACACAAGAGATGTGGCTGGGATCGGAAATGGCGATGGCCGGATAGCCGGGGCGGTTTTCCCGGTATCGTCCGGTAAGCTCTTCGGCAAAGTGCATGGCGTCACAGTGGGAGCCGCCGTTGCCGCAGGAGAGCACCTTGCCACCCGCCTTGAAGCTGTCGGCCAGCAACCGGGCAGCCTGCTCTATGGCCTGGATATTGGCATCGTCCTGCAGGAAGTGTTGCAGCACGGTGGCCGCTTCGGTGAGCTCATTACGGATCAGATCCTGGTACATGCAAAGGCCTCTCGCTGGCGATAAAGGGGCATTTTGGCATAAGGGGCAAAAATGGGGAAGGACAGCTACGCGGGAGCGCACTTCCTGACTGAGAGGGGCTTGATTTAAACATCCGTATGAATTACAACTAGGATACACCCAAACAGGTCAGACCTCTCAATATTAACAAGGAGTTGTTTATGGTTACCGCCCTGTTATTGCTGCTCGCCTGGGGTATGCTGGCGTATCGTCAAGCCAGCCTCCTCAGTGCCACCCTGATTACCGCCATTATCCTGGCCATCGGCTCCGGCCTGGGTCAGGTGGCGCCTGCTGTCTGGCTGATATTTGCCGTGATGGCGGTCGTTGTTAATGTATCTTCCCTACGTCAGGGCTTGCTCAGCCGCCCGCTGTTCAAACGGTACCGAGAGCTGATGCCGGAAATGTCCGACACCGAAAAAGACGCGATCGAAGCCGGCACCACCTGGTGGGAAGCCGAACTGTTTCGCGGCAGACCCGACTGGCAGACCCTGCATAACTATCCCCGGCCCCGTTTAAGTGAGGAGGAACAGGCGTTTCTCGACGGCCCGGTGGAACAGGTATGTCGTATGACCAACGACTGGGAGGTGACCCACGAGCGGGCCGATCTGTCCCCCGAGGTATGGGCCTATCTCAAAGAACACAGATTCTTCGCCATGATCATTAAAAAAGAATACGGAGGCCTGGCATTCTCGGCCTATGCCCAGTCCAGGGTGCTGCAAAAGCTGAGCAGCGTCAGCGCCGTGCTTGCCTCCACCGTCGGCGTGCCCAACTCCCTCGGTCCGGGTGAGCTGCTGCAGCACTATGGCACCCGGGCGCAGAAAGACCACTACCTGCCCCGCCTGGCCCGGGGCGAAGAAATCCCCTGCTTTGCCCTGACCAGCCCGGAAGCGGGCTCGGATGCCGGCGCCATTCCCGACGTCGGCGTGGTCTGCATGGGAGAGTGGCAGGGTGAACAGGTGCTGGGCATGCGCCTGACCTGGAACAAACGCTACATCACCCTGGCGCCGGTCGCCACCGTGCTGGGACTGGCCTTCAAGCTGAAGGATCCGGATGGCCTGCTGGGAGAGCAAGAAGATATCGGCATCACCTGTGCCCTGATCCCCACCCGTACCCCGGGGGTGGAGATCGGCCGTCGTCACTTCCCCCTGAACGTACCGTTCCAGAACGGTCCGACCCGGGGCCATGAGGTATTCGTGCCCATCGACGCCATTATCGGCGGCAAGGAAATGGCCGGTCAGGGCTGGCGCATGCTGGTGGAATGTCTGTCCGTGGGCCGGGGCATTACCCTGCCCTCCAACGGCACCGGCGGCGCCAAGGCGGTCGCCCTGGCCTCCGGTGCCTACAGCCGTATTCGCCGCCAGTTCAAACTGCCCATAGGCCAGATGGAAGGCATAGAAGAGCCACTGGCCCGTCTGGGAGGCAATGCCTACCTGATGGATGCCGCAAGCATGCTGACGGTCACCGGCATCGATCTGGGGGAAAAACCCTCGGTAATCTCCGCCATCGTCAAATATCACCTTACCGACCGTGGCCAGCGTAGCCTCATCGACGCCATGGATATCCACGGCGGCAAGGGGATCTGCATGGGACCTAACAACTACCTGGCCCGGGGCTACCAAGGGGCCCCCATCGCCGTTACTGTGGAGGGCGCCAATATACTCACCCGCAGCATGATTATCTATGGCCAGGGTGCCATTCGTTGCCACCCTTACGTTCTGGCAGAAATGCGGTCGCTGCAGGAGCCGGATCCCCAGCAGGCACTGGCCCGGTTCGACCAGGCCCTGTTCGGTCACCTGGGTTTTGCCATGGGCAACCTGGTACGCAGTGTCTGGCTGGGCCTGACCAACGGCCGATTCAGCCCGGCACCGATTAAGGACAGCACTGCCCGCTACTACCGTCAGATGAACCGCTTCAGCGCCAACCTGGGATTGCTGTCCGACATCGCCATGGCCAGCCTGGGCGGTGATCTCAAGCGCAAGGAACGACTCTCCGCCCGCCTGGGCGACATCCTCAGTCAGCTCTATCTGGTATCGGCCACGCTCAAGCGCTTCAACGATGAAGGCCGCCCGGCCGAGGTATTGCCCTTGGTGCACTGGGCCTGCCAGGATGGCCTCTATCGCACCCAAACAGCGCTGGACGAACTGCTGAACAACTTCCCGGCCCGCAACCTGGCCCGGATGCTGAAGCCCCTGCTGCTACCCTACGGCAAGCCGCTCAGGCGGCCATCCGACCGGCTGGACCATCAGGTAGCCCAATTGCTGCAAAGCCCCAACCCGGCGCGCAGCAGCCTGGCAACCGATCTGTACCTGACCGCGGAGCCAGGCAATCCCCTGGGGATGCTGGAGCAGGCACTGCGTGAGCTCATCGACGCCGAACCGCTGTTCAACAAGGTGGTGCACGCCCTGGGCCGTCGCCCCTTTACCATGTTGGACAAGGTCGCCGAAGACGGCCTGGCTGCCGGACTGCTGGCCCAGGACGAGGCCCGTCAGCTGGCTCAGGCCGAAATCAGTCGGCTGCGCACCATCAATGTGGATGACTTCGATCCCCTCGAGCTGGTGGCCAACAAGGCCCTGTTTGACGACAGCCTGTTAAACAAGGCCGCCTGAGCCGAAATAAAAAGCGCCCGGGACTCACGTCCCGGGTGGGCTCAGCGGACCATCAGCACCCTGGGCTCACCCTGACCAAAATGCGCCTCCTCAAAGCCCGCCTCCCTGAATCCCAGGTCCGCATACAACTGCCTTGCCGGATTGTCCGGATGCACGGTCAACTTTATGTGGGTAAAGCCTTTTGCTTCCAGGATTGCCAGCACGTCCGCCAGCAGGCGTCGGCCCAGGCCCTGTCCCCGAAAATCCGCATTTACCGCCAGTGACAATATCCAGGCCTCGTCCGCCTGATCACTGGGTACCGCCAGCACGTAGCCGGCCAGGGCCCCCGCATCCGGCTCGGCCACCAGCAGCAAGGATGGCCACATATCCAGGGCCTGGCGAAAAAAGAAATCCGGAAAACAATGATCGCCGAAGGCGTTACATTCCAGCGCATACAGGCCGGCCATATCCTGGATATTTACCGAGCGAATCAACATTCGTCGTCATCCTCTTCATTCATCGGGCACCTATGATGCCATGCTCAACCAGCCCGGCAAACCTGGGTCAATGGGCTAAGCTCAACTAGAGAGTCTGTTTTGGATCCTGTGCTATGTATTACCGCTGGCTGCTTGCCCTTTTGCTGCTGTTCGCCGCCCAGATACCGGCACAGGAGCGCTATTGGCAACTGGATATCAAGGGCGCCATAGGCCCGGGCACCTCGGACTTTCTGGTGACCGAACTGCAGGAGGCCCAGAGTGCCCAGCCCGCCTTCATCCTGTTCACCATGGATACCCCCGGCGGCCTGTACAGCGCGACCCGGGATATTATTCAGGCCATGCTCGAATCCAGCATCCCCGTGGTGGTCTATGTGGCTCCGGGAGGGTCCCGGGCCGCCTCGGCCGGCACCTATATTCTCTATGCCAGCCATGTGGCCGCCATGGCGCCCGGCACCCATCTGGGCGCCGCCACCCCGGTGCAAATAGGCGGGCCCGGCACCCCTACTCCGCAACAGGATCAGGATAAAGCAGAAAAAGAGGAAGCATCGGAAGAAGGGAAAGAGACGCCATCCTCCGAAGGCGGCGCCATGGAGCGCAAGACCCTCAACGATGCCGTGGCCTATATCCGCTCCCTGGCCCAGTTGCGTGGCCGTAACGCCGAATGGGCCGAACTGGCGGTGCGCGACGCCGCCACCCTGACCGCCAGCGAGGCCCTGGAGCAGAACGTGATTGAACTGGTGGTGGCCGATGTGCCGGCCCTGCTGGCCGCCCTCGATGGCCGGGAAATCAAGATCAACGAACACAGTCTCATCCTGAACACCCAGGGGCTGATCGCCGAGGCACGGCAGCCCGACTGGCGCCAGCGCTTTATCATGATCATTACCAACCCCAATATCGCCTATATCCTGATGCTGGTGGGCATGTACGGCCTGCTGCTGGAATTTTACAGCCCCGGTTTTGGCGTGGCCGGCGTGATCGGCGCCATCTGCCTGCTGCTGGCCCTGCTGGCACTGCAGATGCTGCCGGTCAGCACCGCCGGGCTGGCGCTGATCCTGCTGGGCCTGGCCTTGATGATCGCCGAGGCCCTGGCACCCAGCTTCGGCATCCTGGGCGGTGGGGGGCTGGTCGCCTTCGCCATCGGCTCGGTGCTGCTGTTCGACACCCCGGATCAGGCGTTTCGCATCGCCTGGCCCTTTGTCGCGGCCTTCACCCTGTTTTCCCTGACCCTGATCGTGGTGGTGGTGAGGCTGATCGTTAAACAGCGCAGGGCCGCCCCCGTGTCCGGCAGCGACAGCATGATCGGCATGACAGGCATCAGCCTGACCGCCATCGATCCCACCGGCACCGTACTGGTGGCCGGAGAACGCTGGCAGGCCCATAGCCAGTTACCCATAGCTCAAAACAGAACCGTAGTGGTGCTGTCGGTGCACGACCTGGAACTCAAGGTCGAAGCCGCTCAGGAGGAAGCCCAATGATCATCGACTTTATCTATCTGCAGCTGTTGCTCGCCATCCTGGTGGTCATGCTGTTTACCAGCATGTTCCGCATCCTGCGCGAATATGAGCGGGGGGTCATCTTCCTGCTCGGACGTTTCTACAAGATAAAAGGACCCGGGCTTATCCTTGTGATTCCCTTTGTGCAACAAATCGTGCGCGTCGATCTGCGCATCGTGACCATGGATATTCCCTCCCAGGATGTGATCTCCAAGGACAACGTCACGGTCCGGGTCAATGCGGTGCTCTATTTCCGGGTCATGGATCCGCAAAAGGCCATCATCAATGTGGAAAACTTCCTGGAAGCCACCAGCCAGCTGGCCCAGACCACCATGCGCTCGGTGCTGGGCCAGCATGAACTGGACGAGATCCTCTCCGCCCGGGACACCCTGAATGCGGATCTGCAGCGCATCCTGGATCAGAGCACCGATGCCTGGGGCATCAAGGTCAGCACGGTGGAAATCAAGCACGTCGATCTGGATGAGTCGATGATCCGGGCCATCGCCCGCCAGGCCGAGGCGGAGCGGGCCCGACGCGCCAAGGTGATCCACGCCACCGGTGAACTCGAAGCCTCCAAGCAACTGCTGGAGGCCGCGCGCATGCTGGGGCAACAGCCCGAGGCCATCCAGCTGCGTTACCTGCAGACCCTGACCGAAATCAGCAGCGAAAACAGCCGGATTATCGTTTTCCCACTGCCCATGGAGTTGGGCCGGATACTGCAGAAAATGGGCGCACCCGAGCCACATATTGAAGACCCCCAGGCCCCGAGTGACATCACCTGATAGTGCAGTTGGCCCCGTGACGATTGGTCACAAGGTCATCTGGCCTGTTATCGCGGCGGGTAGCCTCCCACAGTAGATCCCAAACCCGGCGAACACTTCTGTAGAAGGCCCGACCTCGGGGCGATATGGCCGACAGGCCATCAGCATTTTCACAGGTCTTCAGACTCATCGCGGCGGGTAGCCTCCCACTGCAGATCCCAAACCCGGCAATAATCCTGTAGGAGGCGCGACCTCGGGGCGATATGGCCGCCAGGCCATCAAATATTTTCACCCGTTTCAGGTATGTGGGAGGCCGGGGCGGTTGGCTCAGGCCATTAAATATCCTTCGGATATTATCGCGCCGGGGTCGACGCTCCCACAAAGGTCACCGCTTTCCCCCTGATATGTTGAATACAGGCCCCACATGGTTGCGGTACAATAACCGGTATTTCAGATATCAGATAAGGAGCTATCGATGTTGGAGCCTTCCGCCTACGGGCGGGGTGACACCTCTTTTCAAGCCGCCGGGGGCGAATCCGGACTGCGTCGGCTGGTGGACGATTTTTACCGGGCCATGGACCAGCGGCCGGATTCGGCCCATATCCGGGCCATGCATCCTCGGGATCTGACCGAGAGCAGGGACAAGCTGACCCGCTTTTTGTGCGGCTGGCTGGGAGGGCCCTCGCTGTACCGGGAAAAATACGGCCCCATCAGCATACCCCAGTCGCACCGCCACCTGGTCATAGGCGCGGCCGAACGGGACGCCTGGCTAGCCTGCATGGCCGACGCGCTGGCACAACAGCCGTTTGCCGAGGACTTCAAGGCCTACCTGCTGCGCGCCTTGAGTGTACCGGCCGAGCGTTGCCGCAACCAGGACTGAAGCGGGAAGCGGGAAGCGGGAAGCGGGAAGCGGGAAGCGGGAAGCGGGAAGCGGGAAGCGGGAAGCGGGAAGCGGGAAGCGGGAAGCGGGAAATTGTGGGTCAGAGTGACTCCTGACAACAAGCTGTCTGGTGGAAACCTAGGCCACGGCAGCAGGCCCGACCCCGGGCTATATGGCTGGCAGGGCATCAAATATTTTCACCAGACTCAGGGACTCAGGTATGTGGAAGACCGGGGCGGTTGGCTCAGGCCATTAAATATCCTTCGGATATTATCGCGCCGGGGTCGACGCTCCCACAAAGAACGCCTCCCACAGCAGATCCCGAAACCGGCGAACACTCCTGTAGGTGGCCCGACCTCACGGCGAGATGGCCGCCAGGCCATCGAACATTTTGACCGGTTTCAAGTATGTGGGAGGCGCGACCTCGCGGCGATATGGCTGCCAGGCCATCAGGCAGGTTTATGGGCCTGCAGGCGCATCGCGGCGGGTCGTCTTTCCCACCGCGGCAATGGGAAGCCACGGATGCCATCTTCCCACTTCAAGTTTTTGACTGTTGGCTTTAGCTCGCCGTATCCAGCGGGGCGAAGCTTTTCACCAGTTCATCCAGGGCCTTGAGCTGGGCCAGGAAGGGTTCGAGCTTGGCCAGTGGCAGGGCACTGGGACCATCGCATTTGGCACGGTCGGGATCCTGGTGAGCCTCCAGGAACAGGCCAGCCAGGCCGGTTGCCAGACCGGCGCGGGCCAGATCCACCACCTGTTCCCGACGTCCGCCGGAAGCCTCTCCCAGGGGATCCCGGCACTGCAGGGCGTGGGTCACGTCAAAGATTATCGGTGCACCGCCGGTGGCCTTTTTCATCACCCCGAAACCAAGCATATCCACCACCAGGTTATCGTAGCCAAAATTGGCACCCCGTTCGCACAGGATCAACTGGTCATTGCCACACTCGATAAACTTGTCGACGATGTTCTTCATCTGCCCCGGGCTTAAAAACTGGGGTTTCTTGATATTGATCACCCGGCCGGTCCTGGCCATGGCCTCCACCAAATCGGTCTGGCGGGCCAGGAAGGCCGGCAGTTGGATAACGTCGGCCACCTCCGCCACCGGTGCCGCTTGCCAGGGCTCGTGCAGATCGGTGATCACCGGTACCTTGAAGGTATCCTTGATCTCGGCCAGCAGCTTCATGCCTTCTTCCAGGCCCGGACCACGAAAGGAATGGATGGAAGAACGGTTGGCCTTGTCCCAGCTGGCCTTGAACACATAGGGAATACCCAGCTTGTCGGTGACCTGCACGTAGTGCTCGCAGGCCTTCAGAGCCAGCTCCCGGGACTCCAGTACATTGATGCCGCCAAACAGTACGAAGGGCTTGTCGTTGGCGACGGAGATCTGATCGATAGTAACGGTTTTCATCTCGGCTCCTAATGGAGGGTGTGAGGGCCCAGATCGAGGGCCGCTATCTGGGCTTGCAGCACGTCGGCGATCGGGTCGTCGGGACAGTGCTGGATAAAAAATTCGAAATCCTTGGCCGCCAGCTGAGCACAGTCGAGCTGCTCGAACAGGAAGCCCCGGTCACGGATTTCATAGGGGCAGTCCGGCTTGAGCAGCAGCAGCAGCTGGCTGCAGGCCAGGGCCTGAGAAAACTGCTTGTCAAAAAGAAAGGCGGCCTTGGTGACATTGATCAGCCGTTCCAGTACATCAGCCTTGTCCGCCGCCTTCAGATGTTCGGGGGTGACCTTGGCCAGGTTGCCCAGGGTACCGCGCAGCAATTTGTCCATCGCCCCGGAGTCGAGCCGTTGGCCGGTGAAGGGATCGACGATCTGTGGCTCCCCCCCCTGCCACAGGCGCACCAGGAAATGCCCCGGAAAACAAATGCCCTCGGCGCGGATCCGGTGCCTGTCACACAGATGCAGCAGCAGGATCCCCAGGGTCACCGGCAGCCCCTTGCTCCGCTCCAGTACCCGATCCATCAGCGCATTGTCGATAGAGAAAAAGCGTTCCCAGTCACCGACAACACCCAGTTGCCGATACAGGCCGTCGAGCAGTGCATTCGCATCCGGCTCGGCCTCCAATTGCCGGGCCAGTTCCAATTCCAGCTCCAGCAGCCGGGCTTCCGCCTTGTTTCTGGCATTGGGGCCATAGAGGCTTTCCACCACGTCCAGCGCCAGGGTCATCAGGCTACGTTCATTCAATGCCTGCCAGTGGCTGCTTACCTTGCTTTTCAACATAGTTCCTCCCCGGGCCAGAGCCCCAGGGTGACGCGTTCCTGTCCCCCCAGATCCCGCAGGCTGCCGACCTGTTGATACCCCTGCCCGATAAGGCGCTGACGCACCGCCGCCCCCTGCGTCCAGCCATGCTCCAGCAGCAACCAGCCACCCGGCCGCAAGAAATCGGGGGCCTGGGTAATAAGCGTAACCAGATCCGCCATTCCCTGCTGCCCGGCCACCAGCGCCGAGGCGGGTTCGAAACGCACATCACCGGCGTTCAGGTGAGGATCGGCGGCATCGATATAGGGAGGGTTGGACACAATCATATCGAAACGGCAGCCGGTTAAGGGCGCAAACCAGCTGCCCTGTCTCACCTCAATCGGCAAGCCCAGGCGTGCGCTATTGCGACGGGCCAGGGCCGCCGCCTCCGGATTAAACTCCACCGCCAATATCCTGTCTTGCGGCCGTTCGCTCTTCAGCGCCAGGGCGATGGCACCGGTGCCGGTTCCCAGATCCACCAGGGTAGCGGGTCTGTCCGGCAGGCGAGCCAGGGCGGCTTCCACCAGGGTTTCCGTATCCGGCCTGGGGATCAGGGTGTCGGCCGACACCTCCAGGCTGAGCGACCAGAATTCCTTCTCGCCCAGGATATGGGCCATCGGCTCGCCCTGGAGCCGGCGTTGCACCAAGGCTTCCAGCGCCGCCATCTGGGCTTCATCCGGCTCGAATTCGGGCCAGGTCAGCAAAAAGCTGCGCGGTTTGCCCAGTACCCGACACAGCAGCAGCTCGGTATCCAGCGCAGCCGACTCACTGTCGTGCAACCGCCGGCGAAGCTGTTGTTTCAGGGCATCCAGGCGCATCAGTGCTCCGCCAACGCGGCCAGCATGTCGGCCTGGTATTCCTGCACTATCGGTTGGGTCAGCATATCCAGTTGGCCTTCCAGCACTTCGCTCAATCGGTACAGGGTCAGGTTGATACGATGATCCGATACCCGCCCCTGGGGGTAATTATAGGTGCGGATACGATCCGATCTGTCGCCCGAGCCCAGCAGGTTGCGGCGGGTACTCTGTTCCTCCGCATGACGTTTGTCCTGCTCCATCTGGGCCAGACGCGAGGCCAGCACGGCCATCGCCTTGGCGCGGTTCTTATGCTGGGAACGTTCGTCCTGGCACTCCACCACCATGCCGGTGGGCAGGTGGGTGATGCGGATGGCGGAGTCGGTCTTGTTGACATGCTGACCACCGGCACCGGAGGCACGGAAGGTGTCCACCTTGAGGTCGGCGCTGTTGATCTCCGGCGCTTCCGCCTCCGGTATCTCCGGCAGCACGGCGACGGTACAGGCGGACGTGTGGATACGCCCCTGGGATTCGGTTTCCGGCACCCGCTGGACCCGGTGACCGCCGGACTCGAACTTGAGTCGGCCGTAGGCACCCGGGCCTTCGATACGGGCAATGATTTCCTTGAAGCCGCCGTGCTCGCCCTCGCTGGCGCTGACCACCTCCAACCGCCAGCGCTGCTGTTCGGCATACCGGCTGTACATCCGAAACAGATCACCGGCAAAGATGGCCGCCTCGTCACCGCCGGCCCCGGCCCGAATTTCCAGGAAACAGTTGCTGTCGTCTTTCGGATCCTTGGGCAACAACAGGATCTGAAGCTCATGGCCGAGGGTTTCAATGGTGGTTCTGGCACTGTCGATCTCTTCTGCCGCCATCATTCTCAGCTCGCTATCCTCTTCCGCCAGCATTTCTTCGGCCGCGGTCAGATCTTCCTGAGCCTGCTGATAACGACGAAAACAGCCGACCACATCTTCGAGCTGGGCATATTCACGGGTCAGGGTCCGGTATTTTTCCTGATTATTGATGACCGCAGGTTCACCCAGCAGGGCCTGCACCTCTTCATAGCGCTCCAGCAGGCCTTCCAGTTTTTTCAGTATCGATATGTTCATTATGGTGTCTCGCCGCTGTCGGCTGTGTTAAGGCTGATTGATGCCCAGGCTTTGGGCCAGCACGGCCAGTATTTCCTGATCGCCGTCCTTGCCTGCCTGGCCAAGGGCCTGGGTGGGGGTATGTATCAACTTGTTGGTCAGCCGCCGGGCCAGTTGCTGGACCACCTTGGCCGCTTCTTCTCCCTGGGCCAGGGACTGCAGGGCCCGCTCCAGCTCCTGCTGTTGCACCCTATCGGCCTGGGCCCGGTAGGTACGGATAAGATCCACCGACTGGAGGGAACGGAACCAACCCATAAAGGCGTCCCGCTCTTCCAGGATAATGCGTTCAGCCTGGCCGGCGGCCCGCTTCCTGGCTTCCTGATTCTGCTCGATAATGCCCTGCAAATCGTCGACCGTATACAGGTAGGCATCGCCAAGCTCGTCTACCTCCGGTTCTATGTCCCGGGGCACCGCAATATCCACCAACAGGACGGGATTATGACGGCGGGCCTTGAGCGCCCGTTCCACCATGCCCTTGCCGATGATCGGCAGCGGGCTGGCGGTGGAACTGATTACGATATCGGCCTGGGGCAGGTATTCCGGGATCTGCTCCAGGGTCATGACCTGGGCACCAAACTCCTGGGCCAGGCCCTGGGCCCGTTCCAGGGTTCGGTTGGCGACCATCATCCGGGTCACCGATTGCTCCCTTAAATGCCGTGCCACCAACTCGACGGTTTCGCCGGCGCCGACCAGCAGTACCCGGGTGCGGCTTAAATCGGAGAAGATCCGCTTGGCCAGGTTCACCGCCGCGAAGGCAACAGACACTGCACTGGCCCCGATCTCGGTTTCGGTGCGTACCCGCTTGGCCACCGAAAAGGACTTCTGAAACAAGCGCTCCAGTATCCCCTTCAGGCTACCCACCTGGTGTGACTGGCTATAGGCCTGCTTGATTTGACCTAGGATCTGCGGTTCTCCCAGCACCAGGGAGTCCAGGCCACAGGCGACCCGCATCAGGTGACGCACCGCCTCTTCGCCATGATGCTGGTACAGGCAGGAGGTCAGTTCATCGCCGTCCAGGCGGTGAAATTGTTGCAGCCAATGACGGACCTGTTCTCCTTCCCCTTCGTTCAGGGAACAGTACAGCTCGGTGCGGTTGCAGGTGGACACGATCACCGCTTCCTCTACACCCTGGGTGAGCATCAGCTCGTCCAGGGCCCTGGACGCCACATCCGGACCAAAGGCCACCCGTTCGCGCAGGGCGACGGACGCTGTCTTATGATTGATTCCCAGTACCAGCAGGCTCATGAGGGTTTTATCGGGCTCACAACATCTTTCGGAATAGCCGACCATTGTACGAGAAAGGGTAGGGCTTTAAAAGCCGCCCTCTCTGCCCTTATACTTGCGCAAAATCCCTGTCTGGAGTCTGTCGTGCGTTTTCTGTTGTTATCCCTGGTACTCCTGCTCTCCGGCTGTGCCTATCGGGCCGCTGAGGCTCCGGCCGGCTCCTGGCAGGCCCAGCAGGCGGTATTGGCCAAACTGCAGCATTGGGAACTGTCCGCCCGCCTGGGCATCATCACTCCCGATGAACGGGGCAGCCTGAGCCTGTTCTGGCGTCAAAACCGGGACGACTACCGGCTCAACCTGACCAATGTGGTTGGCAAACGGGTATTCGATCTCAACCGGCAACGGCAGCAGATAGTGCTCACCGACAGCGAGGGACAGCTCCATAGTGCCGCCAACGCCAGGGATCTGGTATTCAGGCTGACCGGCTGGGATCTGCCGGTAGAGCAGTTATCCAGCTGGATCAAGGGCCTGCCCGGCGAAGCGGACAGGGTGGAATATGACGACAACGGCCGACCGAAAATACTGGTGTCCAACGACTGGCGTCTGGAATACCAGGGCTATACCCGGATCAACGGCCTCTGGCTACCCAGCCACCTCACCCTGACCCATGCCGGTACCACGCTGCGCCTGGCCATCAGCCAATGGGAGCTGTTGTGATGACCCTGAACTTGCCGGCACCGGCCAAGCTGAACCTGTTTCTATATATTACCGGCCGACGGTGTGATGGCTATCACAACCTGCAGACCCTGTTCCAGTTTGTCGACTTTGGCGATACCCTGACCTTTACCCCGGCCACAGACGGCACGTTGACCCTGTCCCCTGCCTTGCCCGGGGTCGCACCGGAAGACAACCTGATACTGCGTGCTGCCCGCCTGCTCCAGCGGCACACCGGCTGCCGTCTGGGAGCCCGCATCGCACTGAACAAGCGCCTGCCGATGGGCGGCGGCCTGGGCGGCGGCTCCAGCGATGCCGCCACCACCCTGGTGGGACTGAATCAGCTCTGGAACCTGGGATTGGATCTGGAGCAGCTGGCCAACCTTGGCCTGAGCCTGGGTGCCGATGTGCCTGTGTTCGTCAAGGGTCAGGCCGCCTTCGCAGAAGGCGTGGGTGATATCCTGACCCCCGCTACCCCGCCCGAACCCTGGTATCTGGTGCTGAGCCCGGGCGTGTCGGTGGCGACGGCGGCCATTTTTACCGATCCGGATCTGCCCAGGAACAGCCCGGTACTCCCTCTGGAGCAACGCCTGCTCCTGCCCTGGGAAAACGATTGCGAGGGCCTGGTCAAAAAGCGACACCCCGAGGTTGCCAAGCTCCTTGGCTGGTTGCTAGAATACGCGCCGTCAAGAATGACGGGCACGGGCGCCTGTATTTTCGCCACTTTTGAGAGCCGCTCGGCGGCCGAAAAAGTACTGGCGCAGGTTCCCGATTCGGTCACGGGTTTTGTCGCCAAAGGATGCAATATATCGCCCCTTTTCGGCGCCTTGAACGCCCTTGAACGAAGCCCCCAATAACGTGCTTGCCACTAAGGCTGGCGTAAAGCAGCGCTGACGGAACGAGGGAAAGGGCCCGCGTTCTCCCTGGTAAAGAGGGCCGTCCGCTGCCTATAAGTGATGTTTGCAGAACAGGCAGGCGTAAACTGACTGAGCGCCCGATACTCTCGGGTTCTGGCCACCTGCAGTGATTCACAAACAAGACTAGAATTCAAAAAAATCAGGTTGGATAGCAGGTAATAATATTGCCTGTAAACGGGTTCACGGCCCCGTCCAGCCTCGCCACCCATGAAGCAACCCCGAGGTTTTACACCGTGCCTGACATGAAGCTGTTTGCTGGTAATGCAACGCCGGAACTCGCCCAACGTATCGCCGATCGTCTTTTTATTAAACTGAGTGCCGCCGATGTCGGTCGCTTCAGCGACGGCGAAATCAGCGTGCAGATCAACGAAAATGTACGTGGCGGCGATATCTTCATCATCCAGTCTACCTGTGCTCCGACCAATGACAACTTAATGGAATTGATCGTCATGGTAGATGCCCTGCGCCGCGCATCCGCAGGCCGCATTACCGCAGTGATCCCCTACTTTGGCTATGCCCGCCAGGACAGACGCGTGCGTTCTGCCCGGGTGCCGATCACCGCCAAGGTAGTGGCCGACTTCCTGTCCAGCGTGGGCGTTGACCGGGTGCTGACCGTCGATCTGCATGCCGAACAGATCCAGGGCTTCTTCGATGTCCCGGTTGACAACGTATTCGGCACCCCGGTACTGCTTGAAGACATGCGCGCCAAGGGCCTGCAGGATGCAGTAGTGGTTTCACCGGATATTGGTGGTGTAGTGCGAGCTCGCGCCGTGGCCAAGCTGCTGGAAGATACCGACATCGCCATCATCGACAAGCGCCGCCCCCGTGCCAATGTCTCTCAGGTAATGCACCTGATCGGTGATGTTGAAGGCCGTGATTGCGTCATTGTCGATGACATGATCGACACCGGCGGCACCCTGTGCAAAGCAGCCGAAGCCCTGAAAAACCGTGGTGCCAAGCGGGTATTCGCCTACGCCACCCATGCGGTGTTCTCCGGTACTGCCGCCCAAAACATCAAGGATTCCGTGATCGACGAAGTGATCATCACCGATTCCATTCCGCTGCCCCCGGAACTCGCTGCCCTGTCCAAGGTCAAGCAGCTGTCTCTGTCCGGTATGCTGGCCGAAGCCATTCGCCGCATCAGCAACGAAGAGTCCATCTCCGCCATGTTCGAGCACTAAGCGCTCAAGATGGAAGCCTGAAAAAGCCCGCGCAAGCGGGTTTTTTTATGGTTCATTCCAGTCCCCATTCACTCACTCCCGCTCAGCCCTTAGCCATAAAACCGCATAAAGTAGTAGCCGCTGAGTCCCAGCCCGAACACCACTATAATCCAGGCCAGCAGCCTGGGTTTTACCCAGGTCAGCAAGCTGCCGCCGCACCGTCCCCCCACCAGATATCCCAGAGCCAGCAGCAGGCAGGAATGCCAGTCCACCATCCCCGACAGGCTGTATACCACTATGGTGGCCCCACTGGCCAGTACCGAGATATAGAGCTTGATCGCATGCTGCTGCAGGTTCGAGCCCAGACGCATTTGACCGCTTATCGCCATCAGCAGCACCCCCAGACCACCACCGAAAAAGCCACCGTAAAACGCGCCACCGAACAGTAACGGCAAGGCCTTGGGGCGCATTGTCAGGGGGCCCTCGGATCCTTTGTGACTCAGCAGCTGACGGCCATACAGCACACTGACCCCCAGCAACAGCCAGGGAACCAGGTAGTTGAAATTGCCGGCATCAAACTGCACCAGGGCGAAGGCACCGGCGGTCCCACCGCCGAGGCCCAGCAGGCTCAAGGCCAGCCAGGGACCATTGCCAAGCTGGCGACGCATACCCCAGAAGGCGCTCATATAACCGGGCCAGGATGCCACGCTGGCGGTGGCGACCGCATGGGTACTCGGCAGCCCTAGTCCCAGCAGGGCTGGCAGGGTAAAAAACAGGCCGCCACCGGCCAAGGCATTGACCACCCCGGCCAGCAAAGCCCAGGCAAATAATTCCAGCATGATACAGCGTCCCGATAAATAGCAAGGCCGGCACGGCAGGCACCGTCCGGTATTCTGATGACAATTTGATTGAACGTTTAGAAGGGATAACCGTTTACAATGCAAACAACCAATGACGGGGTAAATTGTAAACAATTATCCGTATAATACCAATTCCGGGGGATTAGGCCAGCCAAGGTGGTCATTATTCCGCTTCTTAATTAGAATACGGCGTTATTTTCACGACCGATGCACACTATGCACCCTATCGAACTGATTGTCGGGCTTGCTAACCCGGGTCCCGAATACGCCCAAACCCGCCATAATGCGGGCGCCTGGTATGTGACCGAACTGGCCAGGCAGCATGGTGGCCAGCTCAAGGAAGAAGGCAAATTCTTTGGCTGGACCGGCCGGGTGCGGATTGCCGGCCAGGATGTTCGCCTGTTGATCCCCGCCACTTTTATGAACCGTTCGGGCAAAGCGGTGGCAGCCCTGGCCAATTTTTACCAGATCCCACCCGAATCCATCCTGGTGGCCCACGATGAACTGGATCTGGCACCGGGTACCGCCCGCTTCAAACAGGGAGGCGGTCACGGCGGCCACAATGGCCTCAAGGACATCATTGCCTGCATGGGCAATAGCAAGGACTTCTATCGGCTGCGCATCGGCATCGGTCACCCCGGCCATAAAAGCCAGGTTGCCGGTTATGTGCTGACCAAGGCGCCCGCCGCCGAGCAAGGTTTGCTCGACGCCAGCGTCGATGAGGCTATGCGCGCCACCGATATACTGTTTAAAGACGGCATGACCAGGGCAATGAACCGCCTTCATGCCTTCAATGCCGACTCAACCAAATAAATCAGGACATTATCATGGGTTTTAAATGCGGTATCGTGGGTCTGCCCAATGTGGGCAAATCCACCCTGTTCAACGCGCTGACCAAGGCCGGCATCGAAGCCGCCAACTTTCCCTTCTGCACCATAGAGCCGAACACCGGCGTGGTACCTGTGCCCGACAAGCGTCTGGACGCACTGGCCGAGATCGTCAAGCCCCAGCGCATCCTGCCCACCTCCATGGAGTTTGTGGATATCGCCGGTCTGGTTGCGGGCGCCTCAAAAGGGGAAGGGCTGGGCAACAAGTTCCTCGCCAATATCCGCGAAACCGATGCCATCGGCCATGTAGTGCGCTGTTTCGATAATGACAATATAGTGCATGTCGCCGGTCAGGTATCGCCCAAGGACGATATCGAAATCATCAATACCGAACTGGCGCTGGCCGATCTGGATACCTGCGAGCGGGCCATCCAACGTAATGCCAAGAAAGCCAAGGGCGGCGACAAGGATGCCAAGTTTGAAATGACGGTGCTGGAAAAGCTGCTGCCTGCCCTGGAGGAAGCCCGGGTATTACGCAGTATCGAGCTCACCAAGGAAGAAAAGGCGGCTATCGACTACCTGAACTTCCTCACCATCAAGCCCACCATGTATATCGCCAACGTCAATGACGACGGCTTCGAGAACAACCCCTACCTGGCTCAGGTGGAAGAGATTGCCGCCGCCGAAAACGCCATAGTGGTGCCGGTATGCGCCGCCATCGAGTCGGAAATTGCCGAACTGGACGCGGAAGAAGCCGCCGAGTTCATGGCCGATATGGGCCTGGAAGAGCCAGGTCTGAACCGGGTGATCCGCGGCGGTTACCAGTTGCTGAACCTGCAGACCTACTTCACCGCCGGGGTGAAGGAAGTCCGCGCATGGACCATACCGGTAGGTGCCACCGCTCCTCAGGCCGCCGGCAGGATCCATACCGACTTCGAGAAAGGCTTTATCCGCGCCCAGACCATCGCCTATGAAGACTACATCACCTACAAGGGTGAACAGGGCGCCAAGGAAGCCGGCAAGATGCGCTCCGAGGGCAAGGACTATATCGTCAAGGACGGCGATGTGATGAACTTCCTGTTTAACGTCTGAGTCGATTTCAGACAGAAATGGGGGCGCCGGCCCCCATTTTTCATTTATCCAAGCATTGAATATTTCCCACCCCAGCCTCTCTATACATCCTCATCCTCTCTTCCTGATCCCGACCAGACTCATTCCTTTCCCTGACAATGTTGTAAATCTCGGCAACTTTTGTATAGTCTCTCAACGACACGTTTACTTTCTGGCCAAACGATTGAGGTGACCCATTTTTTAGGGAAAAAACGGTTGACGCTTTCGGCCCGGATACGCATAATGCGCCCCGTTCGGTGACGACAGGTCATCAACGAGAAAGCAGTGGCTATGTAGCTCAGTTGGTTAGAGCACATCACTCATAATGATGGGGTCGCAGGTTCGAATCCCGCCATAGCCACCATTGCTGGGGTATCGCCAAGCGGTAAGGCAGCGGGTTTTGATCTCGCCATTCCCAGGTTCGAATCCTGGTACCCCAGCCATTTTTAAATGGCTGACAATTGTGTTATAAATGTCGTCCGTTTCTGTTGGGGTATCGCCAAGCGGTAAGGCAGCGGGTTTTGATCTCGCCATTCCCAGGTTCGAATCCTGGTACCCCAGCCATTTTAGTAAAAGCTGTGATAACAGCGGGTTTTAATATCAGGCTCCGGCCGAACTTGAACACCTGCATACACAGCCTTTTTTAAGCAGTGTCGATATTTTCGACTCATGCTAAACATTGAGGAAACTCAATGCTTATGTGGCTATGTAGCTCAGTTGGTTAGAGCACATCACTCATAATGATGGGGTCGCAGGTTCGAATCCCGCCATAGCCACCACTCTGCGGGAGTGGCGAAATTGGTAGACGCACCAGATTTAGGTTCTGGCGCCGCAAGGTGTGCGA
Source organism: Zobellella maritima (assembly GCF_003075035.1). GTDB lineage: Bacteria > Pseudomonadota > Gammaproteobacteria > Enterobacterales > Aeromonadaceae > Oceanimonas > Oceanimonas maritima. Next base: position 1,678,568 of record NZ_QCZE01000001.1, read on the forward strand.
GTTCAAGTCTCGCCTCCCGCACCATTTAAAATTGGGGTATCGCCAAGCGGTAAGGCAGCGGGTTTTGATCTCGCCATTCCCAGGTTCGAATCCTGGTACCCCAGCCATATCAAACAAGAAGCCGGCCCCTGGGTCGGCTTTTTGCTGTCTGCTTACTGGCCAAACGCAGCGGGTTTTGAACTCGGCCTCAATGCCCAGGTTCACATCCTGGTACCCCAGCCATATCAAACAAGAAGCCGGCCCCTGGGTCGGCTTTTTGCTGTCTGCATTACGGGCCAAACGCAGCGGGTTTTGAACTCGGCCTCAATGCCCAGGTTTGCATCCTGGTACCCCAACCATATCAAACAAGAAGCCGGCCCCTGGGTCGGCTTTTTGCTGTCTGCTTACGGGCCAAACGCAGCGGGTTTTGAACTCGGCCTCAATGCCCAGGTTTGCATCCTGGTACCCCAACCATATCAAACAAGAAGCCGGCCCCTGGGTCGGCTTTTTGCTGTCTGCATTACGGCTAACACAAACGGATTAAATAATTGATCTGTTTGATCGATCTGCAAAGGTCGGACAAATGGCCAGCCCCTCCGGCACGCCGTGAATACCATCCATGTAGGCTCTACCGCGCCATTCTTGCCGCGGAGGGTCGGCGGAGCAGATCCCTTTATCCTCCCGAATCCCCGCTTTTAATCCCCAGCCCCCCGTAGTTACAGCCCCATGGCGTATTTCATCACCGCCGCCTTGAGCGGGCCGCTGTGCTCGGCCGCCTTCAGCCCCAGGTTACGCAACAGCTTGAGCGGCAACAGGTCGTTGCTGAACGTCTGATAAAACACGTCCATCATGGATTGCATCAGCAGGTTGTCGGGCCGACGGCGGCGACTGTATTCTGCCAGCAGCGCCGGGCCGGCAAAATCCTGGCCCTCTTCCACCGCCTGGTGGATCAATTCGCTCAACAGCGCCACGTCCTTGAAGCCCAGGTTCACTCCCTGCCCCGCCAGTGGATTGATAGTATGGGCCGCGTCCCCCAGCAACACCACGGCGCCTTTGGTGTACTCATTGGCGTGGCGCCGCCGCAACGGAAAATGCCCCTTGTTCAGCACGCTTACCGGACCGAGCCTCGCCGGAAAGGCATTGTGGATCTGCTCGGCCAGCTGCTCATGAGACATGGCTGCCAGCTGGGCGATGCGCTCCTTGGCATCATACCAGACCAGTGATGCCCGGTTTCCGCCAAGCGGCAAGAAGGCCCGGGGACCGGAAGGATGAAACTGCTGCCAGGTAGTATCCTGCGCCGTGTCACCGGTGCGCACATTGATCAGCATGCAGTGCTGGGCGTAGTCCCAGGCGGTAATCCCTATATGGGCAAACTTCCGGGTACGGGACTCGGCCCCATCACAGGCCAACACCAGACGGGCATGTAACCGCCGTCCATCGGAGAGGGTCAGCTCGGCGCCGTCATCCAGTTGGCGCAAGGCGGTCAGGCCATTGGGACATTCCAGAATCACATTTTGCCACTCGGCCAGCACCTGCCACAGGGACAGTTGCAGCGCCCGATTTTCCACCATATAACCCAGATATTCCGCATCCAGCTCGGCGGCGTGGAAGCGGGTAACAAAGCCCTGCCACTCACTCGCTTCCAGCCCCTGGTAGGGCCAGGCGCGCATCGCCAGCACCGCCTCCCAGACATGAGCCTGCTGTAACAAGCGCACTGAAGCGGCGCTGATGGCAGAGATCCGCAAATCATGCTCTTGAGTGCCGTCAAACGGGCCCGGTGCCTTGGCTTCGATCAGCCGTATATCCAGGCCGCTGGAGGCCAGCAGAGCCGCGCTCAGCGCCCCCACCATGCCGCCGCCGATAATCGCCAGATCACATCGTTCCATAAACAGGTAACCTCAGGATTTTTAGCCCATTCTACCTTAAAGTGGCCAGGAAATCGGGCAGGATCTGCCGGCCGGCCGCCTGGATATTATCTAGTCAGTGAGCCGATAAAAGAGTAGAATGCCCGGTTCAAAATGCATGTCCCTTGCGGTAATCAAAGAGTGCCATGAGCAAAAAACTTCATATCAAAACCTGGGGCTGTCAGATGAATGAATATGATTCATCCAAGATGGCCGATCTGCTTGACGCCACCCACGGCTACCAGCTGACCGACGACGCCGAGCAAGCCGATGTGCTGCTGCTCAACACCTGTTCCATTCGTGAAAAAGCCCAGGAAAAGGTGTTCCATCAGCTGGGCCGCTGGCGCCCGCTGAAGGCGGCCAACCCCAATCTGGTCATCGGCGTCGGTGGCTGCGTGGCCTCCCAGGAAGGTGACGCCATTCGTTCTCGGGCGCCCTTTGTCGATATCGTGTTCGGCCCGCAGACCCTGCATCGCCTGCCGGCGATGATCAAATCCGTACTCGAAGGCAATGGCGCCCAGGTGGATGTGGCCTTCCCGGAAATCGAGAAGTTCGACAGCCTGCCCGAACCCCGTGCCGACGGCGCCACCGCCTTTGTGTCCATCATGGAAGGCTGCTCCAAGTATTGCTCTTTCTGCGTGGTGCCCTACACCCGCGGCGAGGAGGTCAGCCGCCCGCTGGACGACGTCCTCTATGAAATCGCCCAGCTCGCCGAGCAGGGCGTGCGTGAAGTCAACCTGCTGGGGCAGAACGTCAATGCCTACCGGGGCGAGACCCATGACGGCGAGATCTGCAGCTTCGCCGAGCTGCTCCGCCTGGTGGCGGCCATCGACGGCATCGACCGCATCCGTTACACCACCAGCCATCCCATCGAATTTACCGATGATATCATCGAAGTATACCGGGACACCCCGGAGGTGGTCAGTTTCCTGCACTTGCCGGTACAGAGCGGCTCGGATCGTATCCTGACCCTGATGAAGCGCCCCCATACGGCACTGGAATACAAGTCCAAGATCCGCAAGCTGCGCCAGGCACGTCCGGACATCACCATCAGTTCGGACTTTATCATCGGCTTCCCCGGTGAAGAGGCGGACGACTTCGAGAAGACCATGAAACTGATCGAGGATGTGGGTTTCGATATGAGCTTCAGCTTTATCTTCAGCCCCCGTCCGGGCACCCCGGCCGCCGATCTGCCCGACGATGTGCCAATGGAAGAGAAAAAAGCGCGCCTGTACCGGCTGCAGACGGTGATCAACAATCAGGCCCAGATGATCAGCCGGCAGATGCTGGGCAGCACCCAGCGCATCCTGGTGGAAGGCCCCTCCAAGCTGGATCCCATGGAGCTGCGCGGCCGTACCGAAAACAACCGGGTGGTCAACTTCGTCGGTCCCCATACCCTGATCGGCGGCTTCGCCGATGTGGAGATCACCGAGGTGATGCCCCATAGCCTGCGTGGTACCTATCTCCGTGGTGAAGACGAGATGGGTCTGCGGGTGCAGGTGTCGCCCAGCGCCATCCTTGCCCGCCGCCCCGATGGGGTAGCCGATGAAACCGGTGTCGCCACCTTTACACCCTGATAGAGCTAGAAGCTAGAAGCTAGAAGCTAGAAGCTAGAAGCTAGAAGCTAGAAGCTAGAAAGTGAATGACTTCCGGCTTCCGGCTTCAAGCTTACCACTTGATTACATGAGGTTATTTTGACACGACCCGTCACCACCCTGGAACTTGAACTGGCGCCTGCCGATGGCCAGCGCCTAGCCAGCCTGTGCGGCCCCTTCGACGACAACATCAAGCAACTGGAGCGCCGCCTGGGGGTGGAAATCAACTACCACAACCAGCATTTTCAGATAGTGGGCCCCAAGGCCATGACCGACGCCGTCGGCCAGATGCTACAACGGCTGTATCTCGAGACCCAGCCAGTACGCGGCCAGTCGGTACCTGACCTGACCCCGGAACAGGTGCATCTTGCTATCAAGGAAGCCCATGTACTGGAGCAGGGGGAAAACCCGCAAGAGGGCTACCAGTACGGCAAAGAAGTGGTGATCAAGACCAAACGTGGCCTGATCAAACCTAGGACGCCCAATCAGGCCCAGTATGTCGCCCATATTCTCAGCCACGATATCACCTTTGGCGTGGGCCCGGCCGGTACCGGCAAGACCTATCTGGCGGTGGCCGCTGCCGTCGATGCCCTGGAACGCCAGGAGATCCGTCGCATCCTGCTGACCCGCCCGGCGGTTGAAGCCGGCGAGAAGCTGGGCTTCCTGCCCGGTGATCTGAGCCAGAAGGTGGATCCGTACCTACGCCCCCTGTATGACGCCCTGTTTGAGATGCTCGGCTTCGAACGGGTCGAAAAGCTGATCGAACGCAATGTCATCGAAGTGGCGCCGCTAGCCTATATGCGCGGCCGCACCCTCAATGACGCCTTTATCATCCTGGATGAAAGCCAGAACACCACGGTCGAGCAGATGAAGATGTTCCTGACCCGCATCGGCTTCAATTCCAAGGCAGTGATCACCGGCGATATCACCCAGATCGATCTGCCACGTAACGCCAAATCAGGGCTGCGTCACGCCATCGAGGTACTAAGCGGAGTAGAGGGTCTGTCCTTCGACTTCTTCCGTGCCGAGGACGTGGTGCGGCATCCGGTGGTGGCCCGCATAGTGCGTGCCTATGAAGCCTTTGAAGACAAGCAGAAACGCGCCGTCCAACCTGCCGAGGACAAACCCGAATGACCCTGTGGCTGGATCTGCAAATTGCCTGTGACGCGGCGCCGGGCCTGCCTACCGAACAACAGCTGGAAAGCTGGCTGAGCGCCGCCCTGAACGGCGAGCGAGAAGAAGCCGAAGTGACCGTCCGGCTGGTCGACGAGGCCGAAAGTCAGGCACTCAACCGCGACTACCGGGGCCGCGACAAGCCCACCAATGTGTTGTCTTTCCCCTTTGAGGCCCCTCCGGGGATCGAGCTGCCTTTGCTGGGCGATCTGGTGATCTGTCGCCAGGTGGTGGAGCGGGAAGCCGCAGAGCAAAACAAACCGCTCACTGCCCACTGGGCGCACATGGTGGTACATGGCTGCTTGCATTTACTCGGTTTTGACCATATTAAGGATAACGAAGCCGAGATAATGGAATCTAAGGAGATAGGAATACTGGCCGATCTGGAAATCGCCAATCCCTATCAGGATGATGAACATGAGGGTTAACAAGGTCCATGAGCGACGATAATTCGAACTCTGAGAACGGTTCGTCCGCCAAGAAAAACTGGTTTGAAAAGCTGGGCCAGATGTTTCAGGGCGAACCGAAGAGCCGTGAAGAGCTGGTAGAAGTCATAATGGATGCGGGCGAGCGAGAGCTGATCGATCAGGACACCAAGGACATGATCGAAGGTGTACTGGAAGTGAGCGAGCTCAGGGTACGGGATATCATGATTCCCCGCTCCCAGATGGTAACGGTGGAAAAATCCCAGCCGGTTTCCTCTTTCCTGCCCATGATCATCGAGTCCACCCATTCCCGCTTCCCCGTGGTCAATGAAGACAAGGACCATATCGAAGGCATACTGCTGGCCAAGGATCTGCTGTCTTACGGCTTTGGCCTTACCGAAGAAGAATTCTCTATCGACAAGGTGCTGCGCCCCGCTGTAGTGGTTCCCGAGAGTAAACGTCTCGACAAGCTGCTCAAGGAATTCCGCGAAGAGCGTTACCATATGGCCATTGTGGTGGACGAGTTCGGCGGGGTTTCCGGCCTGGTGACCATAGAGGATATCCTCGAACTGATTGTCGGCGATATCGAAGATGAATACGACGCCGAAGAAAGCGACGAAATTCGCCAGATCAGCAAGCGGGTCTATGCGGTTGCCGCACTCACCGACATCGAAGATTTCAATGAATATTTTCATACCCACTTCAGCGATGAAGAGGTGGATACGGTGGGCGGCATGGTGATGCATGCCTTCGGCCACCTGCCCGCCAAGGGCGAGCAGGTCAAGATAGACGGCTTTGTGTTCAAGGTCGCCCATGCCGATCGTCGACGTTTGCTGCAATTACAGGTTAAGATACCCGACAACCAAGAAGCCTCCTCGTCGGAATCTGTATAAGTGCCTAACTATCTGCGGTATACGGGGGCCCTGCTGAGCGGGGCCCTTGGCGTTTTAGCCTTTAGCCCCTTCGACTACTGGCCGCTGGCGCTGGTGTCCCTGTTGGGGCTCTGTGTCACCAGCCTCGATGTCTCCCCCCGCCAGGCCGCGAAAACCGCCTTTGTATGGGCCATGGGGTTATTTTTGCCCGGCCTGTGGTGGATCCATGTCAGCATGACCCTGTTCGGCGGTATCCCCCTGCCCGGCGCCTTCTTGCTGGTTGCCCTGCTCGCCGCCTATCTCAGCCTGTATACCGCCCTCGCCCTCTGGCTGACCAACCGCTATGCCGGCCAACAGACGTTGCGGGCGCTGCTGGTATTCCCGGTATTGATGGTGCTGGCGGACTGGCTGCGCGGCTGGGTAATGACCGGCTTTCCCTGGCTGTGGTTTGGCTACAGCCAGCTGGAAGGCCCGCTGGCGGGCCTGGCGCCCATATTGGGAGTACAGGGCATCAGCTGGTTGCTGTTGCTCTCCGCCGGCGCCTCCTGGCTATTGTTGCAACGCCGGCGCATGCCCCTGGTATTGGGCCTGGCATTGTGGGCTCTGGCCCTCGGTGCCGGCCAGCTCCAGTGGGTCAGCCCGACCCAGGCCAGTCGCTTCGCACTGGTGCAGGGCAATATCTCCCAGTCCCTGAAATGGCAGCCCGGCCAGCTGGAGCAGAGCCTGGAACGCCATTTTTCACTCACCAGACCATTAACCGAAGCGGATGTGGTGATCTGGCCGGAATCGGCGCTACCCAGCTCGGAGCAACACCTGGCGCCCTGGCTGAAAGAGGTCGACGGCTTTATGCGCGAACGGGGTCAGGCCTTGCTGACCGGTATTGTGACCCGCCCGTCGGAAGAGTCCGTCTACAATGCGGTGATTGCCCTGGGACAGACCCGGGATCCCTATCGGCCGGAAAATGGTAACCGCTATTACAAACAACAGCTGGTGCCGATTGGCGAGTTCGTGCCTTTCGGCGATCTGCTGCGGCCGATAGCCCCCTTCTTCAACCTGCCCATGTCGTCTTTCTCCCGGGGAGAACAGGGGCAGCCCGACATCGAAGCCGGCGGTCGCCATTTCAGCCTCGCCATCTGCTATGAGGTGGCCTTTCCCTCCCTGGTACGCGCCAATATGAAAGCCGACACCGACTACCTGCTGACGGTGTCCAACGACACCTGGTTTGGTCAGTCCATCGGCCCCTGGCAACATCAGCAAATAGCCCGGATGCGCGCCCTGGAGCTGGGTCGACCCTTGATCCGCGCCACCAACAATGGCGTGACCCTGGTGACCGATGAAAAGGGCCAGCTCCAGGCTTCTCTGCCCCAGTTCGAGGCCGATGTACTGGAAGTCGAGGTGATGGGCACCCGGGGGCTGACGCCCTATGCCCGCTTCGGCAGCGCCCCCCTGCTGCTGCTGCTGGCCGGCAGCCTGCTGGGTGCAGCCTGGCTTTCCCGCCACCGTGGCCTGCAGTTTAGGACGCTTAGCCGCTAAAACACAGGGTCCCCATAACGGCCTGTTCGCTCAGCAGCCGCTTTCCGGACCAGGATCGCCAACACCCTGCGCAGCTGATACGTCAACCGGCTGCGCTACTCTTACTACCCCGGGCATCGGTGCCCGTTGCCACTGGGGTATCCAGTACCATGGAAACCCGATCACGGCCTTCCTCCGGCAGTAGGGGCAACCTTTGACTCGCCGGGTCAAACCCGCGCGACGGGGGGCATGCCTGAAACTAACGGCAGTAACCGAATCAAAAATAGTTTGAATACAAACCATAATCAATAAATTACCCATACCAGTGCACCATCCTTGCCATGGTCATCAGGACTGCTCTCACAATCGGTGGCGCACCGTGCAGAAAGGTGCGAGAAAAGCCATTTTTACTAACATTGACGACCATTTATAACATTATCATCTTATTTTAGCGCAATGTTTCGCAGGCGCTGTACATGACATGGTCCTGGTTACCGCCATTCTTGACAAATCCTGTCCATGCAGGGTGGAGCCTGATCCGGTGTTAATGACAAAGCGATCTACCAGTTCCGGAGCTTTTCTTAACATAAATGTTTAGTGGAACATTATTTCGTACTTATGATTATTTACTGTTCATTTTTTCGTATTCAATTGTAATAAAACAAATAATTCCTTTAGTATAGAAATCAATTTCACGAGAGGAGTTAAAGTGTGAGCAAGCAGAAAATCGCGATTTTGGGCGCTGGCCCCAGTGGTCTGGCACAGTTGAGAGCGTTTGAGGCAGCTCGCAAGGCAGGCATTCAAAACCTGCCGGAAATCGTTTGCTTTGAAAAGCAAAGCGATATCGGTGGCATGTGGAACTACACATGGCGTACGGGTCTAGATAAAAATGGCGAGCCAGTTCATGGCAGCATGTATCGGTATTTGTGGTCCAACGGTCCGAAAGAGTGTCTGGAATTTGCCGACTACTCTTTTGACGAGCATTTCGGCCGTGCCATTCCCTCCTATCCGCCGCGTGCCGTGCTGAAAGACTACATCATGGGTCGTATCGACCAGCAGGCCATTTCTAAATACATCCGTTTTGAATGCCCGGTTCGCTGGGTAAGCCATGACGATGCCACCGGCAAGTTCACCGTGACCGTGATGAATCACAAGCGCGGTCAGCAGGAAAGTGAAGAGTTCGATTATGTGGTGGTGGCCACCGGTCATTTCTCCACCCCCAACATGCCTTACTTTGAAGGGGTGGAACAGTTCCCCGGCCGGGTGCTGCATGCCCATGACTTCCGTGATGCCCTGGAATTCAAGGACAAGAACGTGCTGCTGGTGGGTGCCAGCTATTCGGCGGAAGACATCGGCTCCCAGTGCTACAAGTACGGCGCCAAATCGGTCACCATCAGCTACCGCAGCAACCCGCTGGGCTTTGACTGGCCCGAGGGAATGGAAGAGCGTCCGCTGCTGGCCCACTTCGACGGCAACACCGGCTATTTTGCCGATGGCTCCAGCAAGGCGTTCGATGCCATCATTATGTGCACCGGCTACCTGTTCCACTTCCCGTTCCTGCCGGATGCACTGCGCCTGCAGACTCACAACTGCCTGTACCCGGACAACCTGTACAAGGGCATTTTCTTCCAGAACAACCCGAAGATGATCTACCTGGGCATGCAGGATCAGTATTTCACCTTCAACATGTTTGATGCTCAGGCCTGGTATGCCCGGGATGTGATGCTGGGCAAGATCACCCTGCCGGAAGCGGATGAGCGCCGCAAAGACATGCAGCACTGGCTGGAGCGTCACGAGCAGCTGGGTGGTTGCTGCGACTCCATCGACTTCCAGGCCGGCTACATTCGTGATCTGCTCGGCCCCACCGACTATCCCGAGTTCAAGGTGGAAGCCCAGGCCGCTCTGCTGAAAGAATGGCAGCAGGACAAGCAGGCCGGCATCATGAACTTTCGCGAGAAGTGCTACCGCTCCACCGTCACCGGCACCATGGCTACCCGCCTGCCGGCGACCTGGCTGGAGATCAAGGACGACTCGCTGGAAAGCTTTATGTCCCTCGACTTTGCCGAGAACAAGAGCTTCGACAAAGTCGACTGAGGTTTGGCCTCAAGCTGATAATAGCTCGGTTATTTAATCTGTTTGGGATTATACACTCCGTCTGAAAGGCCTGGCCCTCTTGCCGGGTCTGACGGATGAAAGAAGCAGGCGCCAGCAAGCAGTGACGCAAGCGCCGGCGGCTGAAATCGAGCTAAAAATATATGCGGCAATTTGCAGAAAATAGCGATTGTTCGAGGCTGATGACGCCCTGTTCGCGACCAGCCTCGGACTGTAATTATGGCATCAGCGGCCGGCGAATAAAGGTATCGTGGTTGCACTCCAGGCAGGTGGTCAGCACTTCCGGGTGGGTCACCTCGTGGGGGTGGGCGCACAAGGTGCAGTCGTAGATGCCGGGCCCGACTATCTCTCCCGCCCGGTATTCGCCGTGATGCTCAAGCTCATTGGTGAATTCCTGCCACTCCAGCTGGCTCTTGTCAGTAGCATTGGCCAGCCAGCCCCACACGGTTTCCTTGATCCGCCGATAGAAGACACTGTCCCTGAATTCGTCACCGCTGTTGCCAAGCTCCGCCAAATCCCGCTTCACATATTGAGCTATCAAGGCCAGCTCATCCCTGGTCAGATCGCCGGCCGCTTCCATGTAGGCCTGGGTCGTTTCCACCATTTCCTTGATGGTGGTGTCTTCGGTTTGCTGCCATTGACGGTGCAACTCCTCGACAAAGGCGTCATAACCCTTCTTATGTTTTTGCTCGTGATTGCTCATGATCCCCCCTTGGATTCAGAACCCGGAGGGTGCGGCTATTGTTGCCTTTACCCCCCTGGGGTATTCTATGGCGATTTATCGCCGTGGTTTATCACCCATTTCACAGATCCGGATGTCACTAATGCAAGAGCAATACATTCCCCAGAATATCGAGCCCGAAGTGCAACGCTTGTGGGCAGAACAGCAGACCTTCAAGGCGACAGAGCAGCCGGGCAAAGACAAGTTCTACTGCCTGTCCATGTTCCCCTACCCATCAGGTCGGCTGCATATGGGGCATGTACGTAACTACACCATAGGTGACGTTATCTCCCGCTACCAACGCCTGCAGGGGAAAAATGTACTGCAGCCCATCGGTTGGGATGCCTTCGGCCTGCCGGCGGAAAATGCCGCCATCAACAACAAGACGGCGCCGGCCCCCTGGACCTATGAAAACATCGATTATATGAAAAACCAGCTCAAGCGGCTGGGTTTCGGCTACGACTGGGATCGGGAACTGGCCACCTGCACCCCTGAATATTACCGCTGGGAGCAGTGGTTCTTTACCAAGCTCTATGAGAAAGGCCTGGTCTACAAGAAAACCTCGTCCGTCAACTGGTGTCCCAACGACGAAACCGTGCTTGCCAACGAGCAGGTCAACGACGGCTGCTGCTGGCGCTGCGATACTCCGGTCGAGCAGAAGGAAATCCCCCAGTGGTTCATCAAGATCACCGAATACGCGGAAGAGCTGCTCAACGACATCGATAACCTGGACGACTGGCCCGAACAGGTCAAGACCATGCAGCGCAACTGGATCGGCCGCAGCGAAGGCGTCACCCTGAGCTTTGCGGTCGCCGGCCAGGACGAACACTTTGATGTCTATACCACCCGCCCGGACACCCTGTTCGGGGTAACCTATGTGGGCATAGCCGCCGGTCACGCGCTGGCCGCCCGCGCCGCCGAGCACAATCCGGAACTGGCCGCCTTTATCGAGGAATGCAAGCACCACAAGGTGGCGGAAGCCGAAATGGCCACCATGGAGAAAAAAGGCATGGCCACCGGCTTCTATGCGGTGCACCCGCTGACCGGCAAACAGGTGCCCATCTGGGTCGCCAACTTCGTGCTGATGGATTACGGTTCGGGCGCGGTGATGGCGGTGCCCGCCCATGACCAGCGTGACTATGAATTCGCTACCCAGTACGGTCTGGATATCATTCCGGTGATCCAGCCTACCGACGGCAGCGAGTTGGATATCTCCGAGGCCGCCTATACCGAAAAGGGCATCTTGTTCGACTCCGGTGAATTCAGCGGTCTGGATTTCGAGCAGGCCTTCGATGCCATCTCCACCGCCCTGACCGCCAAGGGCCTGGGGCGGCGCACCGTTAACTTCCGCCTGCGTGACTGGGGAGTAAGCCGCCAGCGTTACTGGGGCGCGCCCATTCCCATGCTCAACCTGGAAGACGGTTCCGTGGTCGGCGCGCCGGAAGATCAGCTGCCGGTGGTTCTGCCGGAAGACGTCACCATGGATGGTATCCAGAGCCCGATCAAGGCCGATCCCGAGTGGGCCAGGACCAGCTATAATGGCCAGCCGGCGCTGCGCGAGACCGACACCTTCGACACCTTTATGGAGTCATCCTGGTATTATGCCCGCTACTGCAGCCCCGACTACGATCAGGGCATGCTGGATGTGGAAAAGGCCAACTACTGGCTGCCGGTCGACCAGTACATCGGCGGCATCGAACACGCCTGTATGCACCTGCTCTACGCCCGCTTTTTCCACAAGCTGCTGCGCGACACCGGCCTGGTGGAATCGGACGAGCCCTTCAAGCGCCTGCTGTGCCAGGGCATGGTGCTGGCCGATGCCTTCTATCGCACCGATGACAAGGGCGCACGCACCTGGGTCAGCCCGGTGGACGTGACCATAGAGCGGGATGAAAAGGGCCGCATCAGCCGCGCCCTGGACAAGGACGGTAACGAGTTGGTGCACACCGGCATGACCAAGATGTCCAAGTCCAAGAACAACGGCATCGACCCCCAGCTGATGGTAGACAAATACGGTGCCGATACCGTACGCCTGTTCATGATGTTCGCCTCTCCCGCCGACATGACCCTGGAATGGTCAGACTCAGGCGTGGAAGGCGCCCAGCGCTTCCTCAAGCGGTTGTGGAGACTGGTGTTTGAACATCATTCCCTGGGCACCACAGAGGCGCTCAACATAGCCGGCCTGAACAATGAGCAGAAGGCGCTACGCCGGGATGTGCACAAGACCATCAACAAGGTCAGTGACGACGTGGGCCGCCGCCAGACCTTCAACACCGCCATCGCCGCCATCATGGAACTAATGAACAAGCTGGCCAAGGTGGATATGTCTGACACCCAGAACCGCGCCCTGTTACAGGAAGCGCTGGAAGCCATAGTGGTGATGCTGCATCCGATCGTGCCCCATACCTGCTTCGAGCTGTGGCGGGCGCTGGGCAGGGAAGATATCGACCACGCCAACTGGCCGATCGCTGATACCGATGCCCTGGTGGAAGATGAGAAACTGGTGGTGGTGCAGGTCAACGGCAAGGTGCGCGGCAAGATAACCGTGTCCGCCGATGCCAGCCAGGAGCAGGTGGAAAATGCCGCTCGCAGCGATGAAAACGTGGCTCGTCACCTGGATGGCAAGACCGTCCGCAAGGTGATCTATGTGCCGGGCAAGTTGCTGAATATCGTGGCTAACTAAGCTAGAAGCTAGAAGCTAGAAGCTAGAAGCTAGAAGCTAGAAGTATTTACATAAAGGCTTGTTCACTCAAGCCTTTCTCTTCCGGCTTCAAGCCGACAGCTGAAGGCTGCTTTTAAAGGAGTTATTATGCTCACTCGCATCAAGGCAGGCATTCTCATACTGCTGACGCTACTGCTGGCCGGCTGCGGTTTTCAGCTGCGGGGCGGTGACCGCCTGCCGCCCGAGCTGCAGACCCTGGTACTGGCCGGCGACGATAAAACCCAGTTCTACCGGCTGGTCTCGGCCCGCCTATCACGCGCCGGGGTACGCCTGGTCGAAGCCGACGGCAACACGCCGGTGTTGACCATCAGCGAGCTGGGACAGAGCAATGTCACCGCGTCGGTTGATACCCATGCCGATACTCTGGAATACGCCACCCGTTTCGCCACCCGCTTTACCCTGGATATTCCCGAGCAGCCTCGACAGGTATTCAATGTCGCCTTCAACCGCAGCTTCCTCGACAAATCCAACCTGGCCCTGGCATCCAGCCGAGAGCAGGAACAGCTTCGCCAGGATATGGAAAGAGAAGCCGCCGCCCAGATAGTGCGGCAGCTGAGCCGCCTGAGCTATTGATGCGCCTGTACCCGGAGCAGTTATCCCAACACCTGAAGGCAGGGCTCGCGCCCTGCTATTTGGTTTATGGGGATGAGCCGCTGCTGAAGCTGGAGGCGATAGACAGCCTACGGGCCGCCGCACGTACCCAGGGGTTCGAGGAAAGGCACGCGTTCAGTGCCGATCAAAGTCTTGACTGGGATGCCATCTTCGATGCCAGTCAGTCCCTCAGTCTGTTCAGCCAGCGGCAGATCATCGAACTACAGCTGCCGGAAAAGCTGGATAAAACCGCCTCGGAACGCATACGTGAGCTCTGTGGCCTCTGCCATCCGGATCTGTTACTGCTGGTATCGGCCCCCCGGCTCAATCAGGCACAGCAGAAATCCGCCTGGTTCAAGGCACTTGCAGCGGCAGGTCCCACCGTAACCGTTAATACCCCCGATGCCCGCCATTTCCCGCGCTGGCTGGAACAGCGACTGCATCGCTACGGCCTTCGGGCCGAACCCGATGCCTTGCGCTGGCTGGTTTACGCCTTCGAAGGCAACCTACTGGCGGCAGCAGGCGAAATTGAAAAGCTGGCGCTGCTGGAACTGCCGCAACCTCTGACCCTGAGCGGCCTGCAGGATATCGTTCAGCCTCAGCACCACTTCAATCCGTTTCAACTACTTGACCCCCTGTTGCAGGGCAAGATCAAGCGGAGCTGCCGCATCCTGTTGCAACTCCGTCAGGAAGGCATTGAAGCCGGCATGCTCTGCCATATTTTGGCCCGGGAGCTGGCCATGCTGATCGAACTGCAACTGGCCCTGCAGGACGGGCAACATTTTCAACAGGCTGTCGCCCAACACCATATCTGGTCCAGCCGGCAGCCCCTGGTTCAGGCTGCCCTGGCCCGCCTACCGCTCGACAAGCTAACCCAGCTGCAGGCTATGCTGGCCGCCGCCGACCAGGCCCTCGCGGAATTCGACGACGAGCAGGCCTGGCGCTGGCTGTACAGCCTCTGCGTCGGCTTTTTTGATGCTACTCCCTTGACCATAATGCCATGACCAAACCCATCGGATTACTGGGGGGCACCTTCGACCCCATTCACATCGGCCACCTACGACCGGCCATCGCCATCCTTGAACAGCTCGGGCTGGACCACATCCGGCTGCTGCCCAACTATATCCCCCCGCACAGGGCCACCCCCGACAGCGCCCCCAGGCACCGGCTGGCCATGGTGACCCTCGCCGCCGCCTGCACCCCGGGCTTGGTGGTTGATGACCGGGAACTCAGGCGCAACCGTCCCTCCTATACCATCGACACCCTGATAGAACTGCGCCGCGAGCGGCCCGCCACCCCCCTGTGTTTCCTGATGGGCATGGACTCCTTGCTGTCGCTTAACCGCTGGCACCGCTGGCAGGAGCTGCTCGACTATGCTCACCTGGTGGTCAGCCACCGGCCCGGCTGGCAACCGGTGTTCAACCCCGAGGTGGAGCAACTGTACCGACAGCAGGGTACCCGCGATATACAGCGCCTGCACAGTCAGCCGGCAGGGACCATCTATCTGTTCGACAACCCCCAGCTGGACATCTCCTCGAGCCAGATCCGTCGTTGTATAAAAGAAGGGAACAATCCTCAATATTTGCTGCCTGATCCGGTAACAGCCTATATTCGAGATAAGGGACTCTATCAAGAGCCCGTGCTATAATCCGCCGCCATTTATGAATGAGGAGACTAGCCCCTTGCAAGGTAACCAATTGCACGACTTTATCGTCGATAAACTGGACGATCTTAAAGCCCGCGATATCCTGGTCCTGGATGTCAGCGGTAAATCCACCATCACAGACTGCATGATCATCTGTTCCGGTAACTCCAACCGCCATGTCAACGCCATCGCCGACCATCTGGCCACCGAAGCCAAACACGCCGGACTAACACCGCTGGGTGTAGAAGGCCAGGGCATAGGCGAATGGGTACTGGTCGACCTGGGTGAGGTGATCGTCCATGTGATGCAGGAAGAAACCCGCGACTTCTATCAGCTGGAAAAACTCTGGGGTAAAAGCGCGACCGGAGCCTACGCCTGATGAAACTCCAGTTGGTGGCGGTCGGCACCAAAATGCCGGCCTGGGTCACGACTGGCTTTCAGGAATACCAACGCCGCTTTCCCCGTGATCTGCCCCTGGAACTGGTCGAGATAGCAGCCGGCAAGCGCGGCAAGAATGCCGATATCGGGCGTATTCTCCACAAGGAAGGCGAGCAAATGCTGGCGGCTGTGCCCAAGTCGGCGCGTATCGTCACCCTGGATATTCCGGGACGCCCCTGGACGACGGAGCACCTTGCCGAGCAACTTACCCGCTGGCAGCTGGACGGAAGGGATATCGCCATCCTGATTGGCGGCCCCGAGGGGCTTGCCTCCGCCTGTAAGGCCGCCGCCGAGCAGTCCTGGTCACTCTCCCCCCTCACCCTGCCCCATCCCCTGGTGCGGGTGGTCGCGGCCGAGAGTCTGTACCGTGCCTGGAGCATCAACAACAACCTTCCCTACCACAGAGAGTAAGCATGGCAAAAGGTCGGGTAAAGATGCGGGATCATAACGCAGAATCCTTCCTGCACTGGCGCCGGGCACTGGTGTCCTTTATCGGTATCCTGGTGCTGATGGGGATCCTGTTTGCCAACCTTTATCATTTGCAGGTCAACGAGCACAAGGCCTATCAGACCCGTTCCAATGACAACCGCATCAAGGTGGTGCCCATCGCCCCGACCCGGGGGCTCGTTTATGACCGTAATGGGGTATTACTGGCCGAAAACCGCCCCATCTACAGCCTGGAGATCATTCCGGAGCAGACCGCCGATCTCGATGATACTCTCGACCGCCTGACGGTCCTCCTCGAGCTGGATGAGGAGGCAAAAGAACGTTTTCTCACCGAAGCCAAGCGGCAGCGTCGCTCGACCCCCGTTCCCCTGGCCAGCCGGCTGACCGAAAAACAGGTCGCCCTGTTCAGCATCAACCAGCACAAGTTCCCCGGCGCCAATATAGAAGCCTACCTGAAACGCTTTTACCCGTACCGGGATACCCTGACTCACGCCCTCGGCTATATGGCCAAGATCAACGACAAGGACGTGGAGCGGCTGAGGGAAGAAAACAAGCTGGCCAACTATGCCGCCACCCGAGACATCGGCAAGCTGGGTGTCGAGCGCTACTATGAAGATCTGCTCCACGGCCAGGCCGGCTATCAGGAAGTTGAGGTTAATAACCGCGGCCGGGTGATCCGTACCCTCAAGTATCAGCCCCCCATCGCCGGCAGCGATATCTATCTGAATATCGATATCCGGCTGCAAGCCCGTGCCCAGCAGCTGCTGGCGGGTAAACGCGGCGCCATTGTGCTGATGCGGCCCAAGGACGGCCAGGTACTAGCCATCATGTCCAGTCCCAGCTACGACCCCAACCTGTTTGTGCATGGCATCAGCGGCCCCGATTATCGCGGCCTGCTCAACAACCCCGACCGACCGCTGATCAACCGGGCCAGCCAGGGGGTGTATGCGCCCGCCTCTACCGTCAAGCCCATGCTGGCCGTCATGGGACTGAACGAGGGGGCCATTACCGCGAGAACGCGCTTCTTCGGCGGCCCTTATTTCCAAATTCCCAACACCACGCGCAAGTTCCGGGACTGGCGCCGCTGGGGCCATGGCTGGATGGATGTCTATCGCGCCATCGAA
This sequence comes from Zobellella maritima, assembly GCF_003075035.1. Taxonomy (GTDB): domain Bacteria; phylum Pseudomonadota; class Gammaproteobacteria; order Enterobacterales; family Aeromonadaceae; genus Oceanimonas; species Oceanimonas maritima. The sequence continues at coordinate 1,695,828 of NZ_QCZE01000001.1, forward strand.
ATCTCCGCCGATACATTTTTCTACGATCTGGCCTATCGGACCGGCATAGACACCATGAATGAATATATGAGCCACTTTGGATTCGGCCAGTATTCGGGCATAGACTTGCATGAGGAAACCAGCGCCATCATGCCCTCACGGAACTGGAAGCAGGCCCGCCACCGGCAACCCTGGTACCAGGGCGATACCATTTCCGTGGGCATAGGACAGGGCTACTGGACCACGACCCCGCTACAGCTGGCCCGGGCTACCTCCATCCTGGTGGATCATGGCGAAACCGTTCACCCCAGATTGCTGCGTGGTATTGCCAGCGAGAATGGGGTGCTCGACATGCCGGTCAGTAAGGGGGAACCCATCCGAATACTGCAAGACAGCTATTGGAAGGTGGCCCTGGATGGCATGTATCGGGTGATCAATGGCCGGGAAGGCACGGCCAGGCGGGCCTTTGCGGGTACACCCTACAAGGCCGGCGGCAAGTCCGGTACCGCCCAGGTTTTCAGCCTGGCCGAAAACCAGCAGTACAATCACGCCAGTACCAAGGAGCACTTGCGCGACAATGCCCTGTTCGTGGCCTTCGCTCCCTTTGACGATCCGCAGGTGGTGATTTCCGTGGTACTGGAAAATGCCGGTGGCGGCAGCTCCAATGCCGCGCCCATTGCCCGTGCCATGCTGGATGCCTACCTGCTTCCCGAACCCGACCCCATAGATGAGATATCCCCGGATGAATAAACACGCTCCTCGTCGCAGCCTGTGGGAACGCCTTCACCTGGATTGGCCCCTGCTGGTGGGCCTGCTGACCCTGCTCACCGCCAGCATGGCCATACTGTATTCCGCCACCGGCGAAGACATGAATGCCATCAACCGTCAGGCAGTCAGGGTCGGGCTGTCACTGGTGGTCCTGCTGATACTGGCCCAGCTGCCCCCCTCATTCTATGCCCGTTGGGCCCCTCCCGTCTTTGCCCTGGGGGTGCTGCTGCTGGTGTTGGTATTGCTGGTCGGCGATATCGGCAAGGGCGCCCAGCGCTGGCTGGAGGTAGGCTCGTTCCGCTTCCAGCCATCGGAGATCATGAAATTGGTGATGCCGATGATGATTGCCACCTATATCAGCCGTTATCCCCTGCCCCCCGGGTTACTGCACGTGGCCCTGGCCTGCGGGCTGGTGTTGCTCCCCACCCTGCTGATCGCCCGGCAACCGGATCTGGGCACCTCCATCCTGGTGGCCGCATCCGGTTTTTTCGTGATCTTCCTGGCCGGCATGTCGTGGCGGCTGATCATGGCAGCGATGGCGGCACTGGCGGGGTTCCTGCCCCTGCTCTGGTACTTCTTCATGCATGACTACCAGAAACGACGGGTTCTGACACTGCTGGATCCGGAAAGTGATCCTCTGGGTGCCGGTTATCATATCATCCAGTCCAAGATAGCGATCGGCTCCGGTGGCCTGTGGGGCAAGGGCTGGTTGCAGGGTACCCAGTCCCAGCTGGAGTTTCTCCCCGAGCGCCATACCGACTTCATCTTTGCAGTAATCAGCGAGGAGTTCGGGCTGGTGGGCGTCAGCCTGCTGATGCTGCTGTACCTGTTTATCATCGGCCGCGGCCTGCATATCTCTATCCAGGCCCAGGGCGCCTTCCAGCGCCTGCTGGCGGGTGCCCTGACGCTGACCTTTTTTGTGTATGTGTTTGTCAATATCGGCATGGTCAGCGGCCTGCTGCCTGTGGTCGGCGTGCCCCTGCCCCTGATAAGCTATGGCGGTACCTCCATGGTGACACTGATGGCCGGATTTGGCATCCTGATGTCCGTGCACACCCATAGACGCCTATTGGCAAAATAAAAGGACTAATGAATGCGTCTTGCTCTCTTTCCTGCCGCCGCCCTGCTGCTGGCTTCAACGGCTCAGGCAACTGAACTCAATACCGAACAACAAGCCTGGCTCGAAGAGCTGAGCCAGCGCTTCGAGCTGCCCGCATCTGAACTCACGGCGGCGCTGAAACAGGCCAGCTACCAGCAATCCATTATCGATACCATAACCCGCCCGGCAGAGAGTAAGCCCTGGAATCAGTACCGGCCCATTTTCCTGACCGAAAAACGGCTGCGGCAGGGCCTCGAATTCTGGCAAACCCATGAGGCCAGCCTGAACCGCGCCGCGCAAGAACTGCAGGTACCGCCCCAGATAGTCACCGCCATCATCGGGGTAGAGACCTTTTACGGTAGTCATATGGGTAAAACCCGGGTGCTGGATGCGCTCTACACCCTGGGCTTTCACTATCCTCCCCGCGGGGCCTTCTTCCGCTCCGAGTTGGGGCACTACCTGCAGCTGGCCAAGGAGCAGGGCTGGTCCCTGACCGAGCAGAACGGCTCTTATGCCGGCGCCATGGGCATGGGCCAGTTTATCTCTTCCAGTTATCGTCATTTCGCCATCGACTTCGACGGTGATGGCACCCGTGATTTATTCGACACCACTGACGCCATCGGCAGTGTCGCCAACTATTTCAGGGAGCATGACTGGCATTGGGACGAGGAAGTGGCCTATCCTGCCCGGGTTACGGATGAAAACGCGATCACCGGTTTGCTGAATCCTGCACTCGAGATCAGCAACAGCTGGGCTGAACTGAGCGAAGCCGGGGTGCAACTTGACAGCGCCCTGAGTCCGGAAACACCGGTCAAGCTTATCCGCCTGGATGGCGAAGCAGGCCCCGAATATTGGATAGTGCGGCATAATTTTTATGTTATCACCCGTTATAATCGCAGCCCCCTGTATGCCATGGCCGTCTATCAACTAAGCGAGCAACTGAAACAGGCTTATGAACAATCTCGTTAAATACCTGCTGCCCCTGACGGCACTGGGTTTGATTGCCTGCAGCAGTCAACCGGAGCAAACCGGACGGCCGACCCCGGACGCCGATGCCGCCTATGACAGGGAAACCGCCGGCGGCCGTTATGCCCTGCGGCAGGACAAGATGCCGGCCAATGCTCCCAACATGGACCATGTACAAAACGCGGTTCCCCGTTACGAGCCCTACAGCCGTCGGGGCAATCGGGACTACAATGTCTGGGGCAGTGACTACCAGGTGTGGAATGACGTAGAGCACTATCAGGATGAAGGCCTGGCTTCCTGGTATGGTGCCAAGTTTCATGGCTATGAAACCTCCAACGGCGAGATCTACGATATGTTCACCATGACCGCCGCCCACAAGCACCTGCCGCTGCCTTCCTTTGTCAAGGTGACCAACACCCAGAATGGCAAGCAGGTGATCGTGCGGGTGAATGATCGAGGCCCCTTCCATGGCGGCCGTATCATCGATCTGTCCTATGCCGCCGCCTATAAGCTGGACATGCTCGATACCGGTACGGCGCAGGTACGGGTCGAGTTGCTCCGCTTCGCACCCGACGGCAAGCCGATACGGCTGGCATCCACCGGCAGGCAGCCGCCGGTCACCGGCACCCCCGTAGCCTACCAGTCCCGGGCCGCCGCTCCTGCCGCCAAGCAGAGCCCTGTCCCCAACGGCCGCCATATTCAACTGTTGGCCACCCGTTCCAGTGACAGGGCCAAAGCACTTGCCGCCCAATTAAGCAAGGAGTATGGTTTCCCCGCCCGGGTTGAGCAGAGGTCTGAATGGTTTAGGTTGCAAATGGGACCAATTCCGGCACACCAGACACAAGATACCCTGGCCAGGCTCATCGCCGCCGGGTATTCACAGGCCTATTTTCTGAACCAATAATTCCAACAATTGTCATCAACCGGCAGCTATTGCCAATTAAACAGGGACCAAACAGTCGTTATGCGTATGGTTAAATCACTTTCTTCTTTCATTGCCGCTGCCTTCGTCTCGTTTGCAGCTCACGCTCAAACTGTGCCTCCCCTGGCCCCGGAAATACAGGCGGTTCCCGAAGCACCGGCGATCGCGGCCAAGTCTTATGTACTGATGGATTACAGCAGCGGCCAGCTGCTGGTTGCCAATAACGCCGACGAGCGCCTGCCTCCTGCCAGCCTGACCAAAATGATGACCTCCTATATCCTGGGACAGGCCCTGAAAGACGGTAAAGTCAAGCGCGAAGACATGGTGACTATCAGCGAAGCCGCCTGGGCGCAAAACTTTCCCGGCTCGTCTGTGATGTTTCTCGAGGTCGGCAAGCAGGTCAGCATTGACGATCTGAATCGGGGTATCGTCATCCAGTCCGGTAACGATGCCACCGTCGCCGTTGCCGAGCATCTGGCCGGCAGCGTCAACTCGTTCGCCGATCTGATGAACTCCTGGGCAGCCAGATTGGGTATGCGCGACAGCCACTTCGTGACCCCCCATGGCCTGCACAGCGAAGAGATGTACACCACGGCCCGGGATATGGCACTGCTGGGGCAGGCATTGATCCGCGATGTACCGGAAGAATATGCCGTCTATGCGGAAAAGTCCTTCACCTTCAATGGCATCACCCAGCATAACCGCAATTCCCTGTTGTGGGATAACTCCCTGAATGTCGACGGCATCAAGACCGGACATGTGGAGGCGGTCGGCTACAACCTGGTATCCTCGGCAACCAAGGAAGATATGCGGCTGATCGCCGTGGTAATGGGAGCCGCCAATGAAAAGGTACGCGCTTCTGAAAGCAAGAAGCTGCTCACCTATGGTTTCCGTTTCTTCCAAACCCTGACCCCCTATCAGGCCGGGGCCGAGGTGGTCAGCCAGCGCATCTGGATGGGTGACAAGGACACTGTCAGCCTGGGGGTCGCCGAGCAAGTAGCGGTCACCATTCCCCGAGGCCAGGCACAGAACCTGAAGGCCGACTTTACCCTGGACAAGGCCCTCAGGGCGCCATTGGCCAGGGGCGAACAGGTGGGCACCCTGCACCTGACGCTGGCCGGCAAGGAAGTCCGTACCCTGCCGCTGGTGGCACTGGAAGACATAGAACAGGGGGGCATCTTCAGCCGCCTGATCGACTACATCAAATTACTAATCCAGGACCTGTTCAATTAATCAGCAGACGGGTGCGGCAGCACCCGTCTTTCCTAACGCCACAATAATCCCCTCTCCCTGCTCCTTACCGGTTTCAGATTAGCCGATTTTATGGTAAAAATGCCCTTATCGATGACAACTCACCGAGTGTCATCCACCGAATACAGCTAAAGCAAAGGTTGCCATGAATACCAAGTTTGATGAGTTGCTCGAGTTTCCCTGCCGCTTTCCCTTCAAGATCCTCGGCCTGGCCGATGCACGCCTGCCCGATCTGGTGGTAGAGGTGCTCCAGCAACATGCCCCCGGTGACTACAGTCCCCAGGTTCGCCCCAGCAGCAAAGGCACCTACCACTCGGTGACCGTCTATGTCAGGGTGGAAAGCAAGGAACAGGTCGAACGACTTTACCATGCCCTGGGGCAGTTGGATCTGGTTAAATATGTGCTCTAGGAATGCCCTATGCATAATGACAAGCTGACGGTCAGGCATTGGGGGCAGGCCTCCTATGAGCATGTATGGCATACCATGCAGCTGTTTACCGACCAACGGGATCAGGATACCGAAGACGAATTCTGGCTGGTTGAGCATCTGCCGGTGTTTACCCAGGGACAGACCGGCAAGGCCGAACATGTACTGGATCCGGGTGACATACCGCTGGTGCAAACCGACCGGGGCGGTCAGGTGACCTATCATGGCCCCGGTCAGCTGGTCCTCTATATGTTGCTGGATGTACGCCGCAAAAAACTGGGCGTCAGGCCACTGGTTACCGCCATGGAAGAATCGATAATCAGCCTGCTGGCCGATTATCAGATCCAAGCCCATGCCAGACCCGATGCGCCCGGTGTCTATGTCGACCAGAGCAAAATCGCCTCCCTTGGGCTGCGCGTGCGGCGCGGCTGCTCTTTCCATGGCCTGGCCTTGAACGTCAACATGGATTTAAGCCCCTTTCTACGAATTAATCCCTGCGGTTATGCCGGAATGGCAATGACCCAGTGTTGTGCCCTGGGTGGCCCACAGAGCCTAGAGGAAGCACAAACCAGGCTGGTACCCTTGCTGGCAGATCGGCTTGGCTACCAACATCTCTACTACACCACAGAGAAAATTAAATTATGAGCAAACCTGTACGCGTCGAGCCTGGCGTAAAATTGCGTGACGCCGATAAGATGGCCCTGATCCCGGTCAAGTTTATGCCGGATGCCGAGGAGGAAGTGTTACGCAAGCCGGAGTGGATGAAGATTAAACTTCCTCCCAGCAACCAGCGCATACAGGGGCTCAAGAACATCATGCGCGAGAACAACCTGCACTCTGTCTGTGAAGAGGCTTCTTGCCCCAACCTGCCCGAGTGCTTCAACCACGGCACCGCCACCTTTATGATCCTGGGGGCCATCTGTACCCGTCGCTGCCCCTTCTGTGACGTGGCTCATGGCCGCCCGCTGGCCGTGGATCCGAACGAGCCGGCCAAGCTGGCCAAGACCATCAAGGAGCTGGGCCTGAAATATGTGGTGATCACCTCGGTCGACCGGGACGATCTGCGCGATGGTGGCGCCCAGCATTTTGCCGACTGTATCCGAGCCATTCGCGAGCAAAGCCCCACAACCAAGATCGAGATCCTGACCCCCGACTTCCGTGGCCGTATGGATACCGCCCTGGAGATCCTCAAGGACACGCCTCCGGATGTGTTCAACCACAATCTGGAAACCGCACCGCGCCTGTACCGCCTGGCCCGCCCCGGTGCCGACTACAAGTGGTCCCTGGAACTGCTGCGTCGTTTCAAGGAGATCCATCCCCAGGTAGCCACCAAGTCCGGTCTGATGATGGGCCTGGGTGAAACCAACGAGGAAATCGTCGAGGTGCTCAAGGATCTGCGCGAGCACAACGTCACCATGCTCACCCTGGGCCAATACCTGCAGCCCAGCCGCCATCACCTGCCGGTGAAACGCTACGTGCCGCCCGCCGAATTTGACGAACTCAAGGCCGTGGCCGACAGCATCGGCTTCAGCCATGCCGCCTGCGGCCCCTTTGTGCGCTCGTCCTATCACGCGGATCTGCAGGCCCAGGGCGTGGAAGTCAAATAAGCAAAAAGGAGCCGAAAGGCTTCTTTTTTCTGGGGGGCTGGCGTCCCCGGTGCGTTTATCCTACTTTTGAAGCTCACTCCTCAACAGGGATAGAGTAGATGCAACGTCGGTTATGTGAACGCCTCGGGATCCTTCATCCCCTTATCCAGGCCCCGATGGCGGGGGTTACCACGCCATCGCTGGTCGCCGCCGTCAGTGAAGCCGGAGCCCTCGGCTCGCTGGCTGCCGGCTATCTTGGCGGCGAGCAGATTTATCATGCCTGCCGGGAGATCCAGGCCCGCACCTCACACCCTTTCTCCGTCAACCTGTTTGTACCGAATAAAATCACCGCCGAAGCGGAAGATATCGCCGCCGCCCATCGGGCGCTGCAACCCATAGCCCAACAGCTGGCTTTGGGCCCGCTCCCCTTGCCCGAGCAACCGGCGCCCGGGTTTGACGAGCAGTTCAGCGCCATACTGGAAGCCAATGTTCCCGTAGTGTCGTTTACCTTCGGGATCCTCAGCCAGGCCGAAATCACCGCGCTCAAGGCCCGCGATACCTTTATTATCGGCACCGCCACCTCCAAGGATGAAGCCTGTCAGCTGGAGGCTGCAGGAGTTGATGCCATCGTCGTCCAGGGGGGCGAGGCGGGGGGTCACAGGGGTAGCTTCAGCGCCCGCCAGGCGGCGTCTCCCCAAAGCCTGCTCACCCTGTTGCCCGAAGTGTCGAGCCAGGTCAGCCTGCCGGTGATTGCCGCCGGCGGTATCATGAACGGTCGGGGCATGGCCGCCGCCATGGCCATGGGCGCGGCGGCGGTGCAACTGGGGACCGCTTTCCTGTTTACGCCCGAGGCGGCCATCAATACCGCCTACCGGCGGGCACTGCTGGCCGCCAGGGGGGAAGATACCCAACTGACCCGGGTGTTCTCCGGCAAATTGGCCCGCGGCATCAACAATGCCATGATGCGTCGGCTGGCCGAAGCGCCCGTCGCGCCCTATCCTCTGCAACACCTGCTCACCCAACCGCTCCGGCAGGCGGCAGCCAGGCAGGATAACGAGGAGTATTTATCCCTGTGGGCGGGCGAAGGAGTGGCGATGGGCAGGGAGCTCCCGGTCGCAGATCTCGTGGCCCTGCTAATAAAGGAGAGTCACAACATTGCGCCACTGGATGAACAGGACCTGGTGGACGTGTAATACCAATTCAAATAAAGGTCTGATCTTTCTCAAACCGGAACTCAGAGGCAACACAGCCGCCTCCCACGACACGCCATGAACTCCTCCTAAGCTGCCCGCAGACCGCGCCAACAGGCGACTCTAGTGCATCAAGGAGGACAAAGGTTGGCATAATCATCAAACAGATCAAGTATTTAATACGATGGGGTATGAATCAGTAAAAACAAAGCCCGCTTATGCGGGCCTTGTGATTTCCAAGAAGGCAGCTTACGCCCCCTGCCGCCGAGCCGTCACCGCCTTGGCCAGCGAGGCCAGCAGCCGTTCGGTATCGTCCCAGCCGATGCAGGCATCGGTAATGCTCTGCCCGAAAGTCAGCTCCTTGCCTTCTATAAGATCCTGGCGCCCTTCGATCAGATGACTTTCGACCATGACCCCGAAGATGCCCTGGTTGCCGCCGGCGATCTGCCCGCATACATCCTCGCACACCACCATTTGCCGCTGATACTGTTTGCTGCTGTTGGCATGGCTGAAGTCGATCATCACCTTATTCGGCAGGCCGGACTTTTCCAGCCCGGCAAACACCGCCGCCACATGCTCGGCGCTGTAATTGGGTTCCTTGCCACCGCGCAGTATGATATGACAATCCGGGTTGCCGGCGGTGGACACTATCGCCGAGTGGCCGTATTTGGTAACCGACAGGAAGTGGTGAGGGGCACTGGCCGCGCCGATGGCATCGACCGCCACCTTGATGGTGCCGTCTGTACCATTCTTGAAACCCACCGGACAGGACAGGCCGGAGGCCAGTTCCCGATGCACCTGGGATTCTGTGGTGCGCGCACCTATGGCCCCCCAACTCATCAGGTCAGCCACGTATTGGGGGGTGATCATGTCAAGAAATTCACTGGCAGTCGGCAGCCCCAGATCGTTTAAATCAAGCAGCAATTTGCGGCCGATACGCAGGCCGTCATTGATCTGGAAGCTGTTGTCCATATAAGGATCGTTGATCAGTCCCTTCCAGCCCACGGTAGTACGCGGTTTTTCGAAATAGACCCGCATCACGATTTCCAACCGGTCGGCATATTTGTCCCGTAACGGCTTGAGCTGTTTGCCGTACTCGATAGCGGCGACGGTATCATGAATGGAGCAGGGCCCGACAACCACCAGCAGCCGATCGTCTTCTCCGGCCAGGATGCGGTGAATGGCCTGACGGGATTCAAACACTGTGGTCGAGGCGGTGTCCGTTGCCGGGTATTTTTCCAAAACCGCTACCGGGGGTAACAGCTCCTTGATTTCATTGATACGAATATCGTCTGTCTGGTAATGCATACTAAATCCTGACTGCTAATTGCGTGGGCGCGTACCCAAAAAAATTATTTTCAATCTATCCCGAGCGGGGCCCGGCTGTAAACGTTCAATCCCGCTTTATCGGCAGATAACCTGGATAAGCGGTCCCTATCGAAGTCATAGGAATATTCAACTTGCCATCAAGATGATAACGATTATCATTTACCCCTATAGACCCGAGGAGAACAGCACCATGATCAAGACCCTGACCTTCGCCACAGTGCACTTTACCGTTGCCTTCAGCGTGGCCTACCTGCTAAGCGGTGACCTGCTGATCGGCGGCCTGATCGCCCTGATTGAGCCCATGATCAACACGGTGGCCTATTATTTTCATGAAAAAGTGTGGAGCAAATACGGCCGGCGTCGCCAGCTTGGGCTGGACAACAAGGTGCTGCCGGTGTGAACATGCCCACATCAAGCACCTTAACGAGAGTCCAGCATGAGCTACACATTGACCACCGCCGATAAAAATGCCGCCCAGACAATGCGGGATGACGAACGCTTCAATCACTTTGTAGCCCGGGTCTGTGAGCACCAGGAGCTGTGGATCCTGACCGACGAGCACGGCTGCATGATGCTTACCTCCGACGACGACGAAGATTGCATCCCGGTCTGGCCTCATGCCGACTACGCCCAAGACTGGGCCAGGGACGACTGGAGCCATTGCACCCCGGAAGCCCTCAGCCTGCAAGTCTGGCTGGCCCGCTGGGTACCCGGCATGGAAGAGGACGAACTGCTGGTGGCGGTCTTCCCGACACTGGATGAAACCGGTGTGGTGGTCGAGCCCCGGGAGCTGGCAGAGGCTATCGCCCGCAAACAAAAGCAGGGACGCCATAACTGATGCAGATCTGGGTCGATGCCGACGCCTGCCCCAAGGTAATTCGGGACATTTTATTTCGGGCCGCCGAGCGTACCGGCACCGAGCTTGTCATGGTTGCCAACCACAGCCTACCGCTGCCACCCTCCCCCCTGATCAGGCAACTGCAGGTCCCCAAGGGATTCGATATCGCCGATAACGAAATCGTGGCGCGCATTGTCGCCGGCGACATTCTGATCACCGCCGATATCCCCCTGGCTGCGGATGCCCTGGCCAAGGGAGCCCGGGTACTCAGCCCACGGGGAGAACGCTTCGATAACGGCACCATTCGCGCCAAGCTGACCATGCGGGACTTTATGGATACCCTGCGCTCCAGCGGGGTACAGACCGGCGGACCCGCCAGCCTGAATCAGGCCGACCGCCAGGCCTTTGCCAACCAGCTGGATCAATTGTTGCGCCAATAGCTGCCAAATGATCCGCTAAATCCCGGGATTTACGCACCCGGCTTGGGCTACACTGCCGCTTTAGATCCGGCGAAAAAGGAGCCGTTCGTGCGTAACTTCCTGGTTGTTAAAAACTCGGTTAAACCCCTGTTGCTGTTATTGACGTCACTGCTGCTGAGTGCCTGCGCCGGGCTCAGCCAGTACAGCGTATCGGAAAGCGAAATAGAAAGATCTCTCTATACCCTGCTGGAACAGAAAGCGCCCCAGCTCAGCCAGGGGCTGGTTCAGACCCGGATAGACAACCTCCGGCTGGCGATAGGACCGGACAACCGCCAGGTGGTGCGCCTCGATCTGCAGGGTGAAACCGCCATCAATGCCCTGGTGGCTCGCTTCCCGGCCAGGCTGGATCTGGTGATCGAAGGCCGGCCCGTCTATGACCGTCAGCAGAACGCTATCTACTTGCGGGATCTCAACCTGTTGCAGAGCAAGGTCAATGCTTTCGGCTACCAGGGGGACATGTCCGCCGCCTCGGTCGGCATGATGCAGCTGGTTCGGGCTGTGCTGGAAAACCAACCGGTGTATCGTCTGGACGACAGCCGTTACGGTTGGCTGACCAAGGCCCCCATCGCCATGGATATCATGCCCGGGCGTCTGGTTTTCAGCCCCCGCTTCAGCGATTAGCCCCCCAGGTCCAATAACCTGCATCACCAATGGCATATTGTTAGGCAATTAGCCTACAATATGCCATTGTGTGTGGTCTCGGGTTAGTCAATAAGGCAGGTGTGCTATCAACACGTCAATCCTAATGGTATTTATCCCTACCTTTTTCTTTGTTTCTGTCACGCCTGGCATGTGCATGACACTGGCGTTGTCGCTGGGCATGACGGTCGGCGTACGCCGAGCCCTGTGGATGATGCTGGGCGAGCTGGCCGGTGTCGGCCTGGTTGCCTGCCTGGCGGTGATTGGGGTTGCGGCCCTGATGCTGCAATATCCCCAGCTGTTCCTGCTGCTGAAGTATGGCGGTGGTCTCTATCTGGCCTATTTGGGGGTCCAGCTTTGGCGTTCCAAGGGCAAGCTGGCCCTGAGCCCGGTTGATCTGGGTCCGCGCCATATTCCCGCCGGCACCTTGGTAAGCCAGGGCTTTGTCACGGCCATCGCCAATCCCAAGGGCTGGGCGTTTTTTATCGCCCTGCTGCCCCCCTTTATCGACAGCCAAGCACCGCTTGCCGGCCAGCTGATCAGCCTGGTGGCCATTATCCTCTCCCTGGAATTTATCTGCCTGCTGCTCTACGCCAGCGGCGGCCGAACCCTGAGCCGGGTATTGCTGCAAAAAGGCAAAGTGCAATTAATGAATCGAATCGCCGGCAGTCTGATGCTGGGTGTGGCATTATGGTTGGCGCTGGGCTGAACTGCCGCTCGGCAGGTCGCCGGGCCGGGCTGACCCTCATCCTGGTACTGATGGTACTGAGCATCTGTCTGAGCCAGCGGATGGGGCTGCAGCTTGCCTGCCCGGCCACCGGCGGTACCCTTTCCGCCGAGCAGCTGGCCGAGTCCCTGACTGGCGACGAGGCCGAACAACCGACACCAGGCCAGCCCTGTGATCTGTCGGGCAAGCTGCTGTTCAAGAACTGGTCGCTGCAGGACATCCCCCTGATCGGTCTGTTACTGCTGTTGGTGCTCTGGCTCCTGCTCCCGCCCCGTTACTTTTTCCACTTCCCGAGCCCACTGCGTTTTGCCACCCGACGAAGGCGGCATCTGCTCTTCTGCGTGTTCAGAGAATAGCCTCCGATACGTTGCGACTTATATTTAACGTATTGATTTTTAATAGGACTATTCATGATTAACATATTACTCGGCGGCCTGCTGCTGTTGCTGTCCGCCGGCCCGACACAGGCTCAAAGCACCGGCTGGCTGCAAAACCCCGATCATCCGCCGGTACAGGTCCGGCTGTCCCAGGCCGGCCACTTTGATGCTGCCAGCCGGCATTATCCGGCCTTGCTGGAAGTCGCCCTGGATGATGACTGGAAAACCTATTGGCGTTCGCCGGGAGAAGGCGGAATAGCGCCGCGCATCGACTGGCAAGGTTCGGAAAACCTGGCCGCCGTTAACTGGCAATGGCCCACCCCCGAGCGGTTTATGCTGCTGGGGGTCGAGACCCAGGGCTACCAGGGCGAGGTGGCATTTCCACTGCAGTTGACTCCCGAGGATCCGAACCGGCCAATCCACCTCAATGCGACCCTTACCCTGCCCAGCTGCACCACCATCTGCGTGCTGACCGATTACCGGTTGCAGCTGGCGTTGACGCCGGACGAGATCATGGACTCGCTGCAATATGCCTATCAAAAGGCCCTCGCCCAGGTGCCCGGACCGGCCCGGCTGGTCAGCCTGGAGCGGTTGCTCTGGGACAAATCCCGCAAGCAGCTGCAGCTCAGCCTGATCGGCCCCCGGGACTGGCAACAGCCGGCGGTATTCATCGATGAGCTGGACACCAGTATGTTTACCCGGCCCCAGGTAACCCTGTCCGGAGATCGGCTCAATGCCCGTTTCACCGTCAGCAGCTGGGACGAGGCACTGAACCTCGCCGGAGCGTCGCTGACCGTCACCGTGGCCGACCAGGGGTTTGCCGAAGCGCTGTCCGGCACCGTCGAGGCCGCCGCCGTGCTCCCGGCCGAGCCGCCGTTCAGCCTGGCCCAGGCCCTGCTCTATGCCTTGCTGGGCGGCCTTATCCTCAATATCATGCCCTGCGTATTGCCGGTACTGGGGCTTAAACTGAACAGCCTGCTGCTCCGCACCCGCCACCCCCGGCAGGTGCGTCGCCCGCTGCTGCTATCTGCCACCGGCATACTGCTGTCGTTCTGGGGACTGGCCGGCTTTATGCTCCTGTTAACCTGGTCAGGAGCCAGCCTGGGCTGGGGAATACAATTCCAGCAACCGGGCTTTATCGCCTTTATGCTGCTGGTAACCAGCTTGTTTGCCTTCAACCTCCTGGGCCTGTTTACCATCCGGCTGCCCCATCGGCTGAATACCTGGCTGGCAACCCATTCCTATGGAGGGGATGCCGGGCACCTGCTGCAGGGAAGCTTCGCCACCCTGCTGGCGACCCCCTGCAGCGCCCCCTTCCTGGGTACGGCCGTGGCCGTGGCGCTGGCCTCTTCCCCGCCGGTACTGTTTGCCATCTTTACCGGTCTGGGGCTGGGCATGGCTCTGCCCTGGCTGCTGCTGGCGCTGTTCCCCGGCCTGACCCGTGCCATGCCCAGGCCCGGTCGCTGGATGCTGTGGGTTAAAGCCCTGTTCGGCCTGATGCTGCTGGCCACCAGCCTGTGGTTGCTGTCATTGCTCAGTCCGCATCTGGGCCTGAACGCCAGCCTGCTGCTGGCAACCATCCTGCTGCTATTGCCCCTGTTGTCCGCGCTCCGCCACCACGGCATCAAGGGCCTGCTGATCTGTCTGTCGGCCGGCAGCCTGCTGGTGGCAGGAGGTGGCTTGGTGGCGTTGCTGACCCAGCCTTACTGGGTCAACCCGGTGAAGGATGAACTCACCTGGGAACCGCTCGATGCCGGCCGCATCGAACAGCAAGTGGCCGAAGGCAAGCGGGTATTTATCGATATTACCGCCGACTGGTGTATCACCTGTCAGGCCAACAAAATAGGTGTGCTGTTACAGGAACCGGTTTACAGCGCCCTGCAGGATGAAGACCTGCTGCTAATGCGGGGGGACTGGACCCGACCCGACAGCAGGGTGACCGACTATTTGCGCGCCCACGGCCGGGCTGGTATTCCCTTTAACCAGGTGTTCGGCCCGGGCTCGCCCGACGGCCAGGCGCTGGAAGTACTACTCACCACAGAACGGGTGATGTCAGCACTGGATGCCGCCCGATGAGGCGCCTGCTCGGCTACGGCCTGCTGGTGCTGATGGTAATGACGGCGGTGGATCTATGGCGCAGCCGGGATCTGCCCGCCTCGGCCGACGTGCTGGGTGAACTGATCACGTTGGAAGGCCAATCTGTGGATCTGGCTGACCAAAGCCAGAAGGAGCCGGTACTGCTTTATGTGTGGGCCAGCTGGTGTGGGGTGTGCCGCTTTGTCTCACCCATGGTCGACCTGGTGCCCGGTCCGGTAATGAGCATCGCCATCGCCTCCGGCGACGATCGCCGGGTCGCCGCCTATATGCAAGCCAGAGGCCATGATTTTGAGGTAATCAACGACGCAGACAACCGACTGGCGCGTACCCTTGGCATTGGCGTTACCCCCACCCTGATGGTAGTGCATAAAGGACAGCTGAAACTCGCCACCACCGGCTTTACAACTCTGCCGGGCATGATGCTGCGACGCTGGCTGGTGAGGTTGGGGGACTAGGGCTTAGGAACTCGTAATATAGGATTGGGGCCAGGAGCGAGTCTCTTTTCCCCGATCCCGACTTTCAAAACAGCACCCGCCGCCCCTTGATACAATCCCGGCAGATGGGTTCACCACCCAGAGAACCCAGCATTTCAGGCGGAAAGCGCTTGCCGCAACTGGCGCACTCGCGAAACGATTTCAGACGAAAGGCAATGGTATCATCCACCAGCGCCATCAGCTGTTCCAGGCTTCCGTTGCGCTCCTCCACCACCCCTTGCAGCCGTGGCTTGGCGGTCTGGATATCATGGTGACGCCATTCGATTGCCGGCAGCAGCACCTCGGCCTTGTTGGGTTGAAAATCCACTATGGCCAGGGGGGGCTCGCCGATAAACAGGGTATTGGCCCCTTGCACCGGATAAGGCAACTGGGTTTTCAGATGCTGTCGCCACGACTCCAGGGTGAGCGACAAAGGCATCGCCAACAACAGGGCATCCAGCAACTTGGACGGCATAACAAAACCTCTCTTTAAAAAGCCCGCTTACTGACAAATGCCGCTCCGTTGATACGGTGCAGGAAAAGGCCTCCGCGCCAACACGCAGCAGGCACCTCCCTGTGTGCTCAGCGATGGCGTCTAACCGCCATGGATGTCAGGTCGAAACGCAGACGCCTTTTTCTACCTGTCATCGCTGTTGGTTCAGAAAGGCCTTCCCCTTCCCAAGGGAACGGCATTACGCGTTACTGACGGATTAAATAATCGGCCTGACCTATCCACTTATAGCTGGTCAGCTCCTCCAGCCCCATGGGGCCGCGGGCATGCAGCTTCTGGGTAGAAACCGCCACCTCGGCCCCCAGACCAAACTGGGCGCCATCGGTGAAACGGGTTGACGCATTGACGTACACAGCCGCAGACGGCGCGCCATTGATAAAACGCTCGGCACTGGCCAGGTCATTAGTCAGGATCGCATCGGAGTGGCTGGCATTATAGGCGCGCAGATGGGCCAGAGCCTCATTGACATCCGCCACCAGCCTGACCCCCAGGGTCAGACTCAACCACTCGGTATCAAAATCACCGGCCTCGGCAACACGGACCTGGGCCGGTCCTTGCTGCAGATGGGCCAGCGCCTCCTGGTCCGCCACCAGTGTCACCCCTCTGGCCGCCATGGTCGCACTCAGCCGCGGTAAAAATTCCGTTGCAATATCCCGGTGCACCAGCAGCGTGTCCAGGGCATTGCAGGCGCTGGGCCTGTGGGTCTTGGCATTGTCTACCACCGCCAGAGCACGGGTCAAATCGGCGCTGGCGTCGACAAAGGTATGGCTAATACCGAATCCACCGATGATTACCGGTATGGTCGCCTGCTCCTTGCACAACTGGTGCAGGCCGGGGCCGCCCCGCGGGATGATCATGTCCACATAACGATCCAGCTTGAGCAGGCCGCTGACCCACTCCCGTCCCGGCTCGCTGATATATTGCACACAGCCCGCAGGTAATTCGCTCACCGCCAGGGCCTGCTGGATCACCTCGACCAGCTGCTGATTGGTATGGAAGGTTTCCCGACCGCCGCGCAAGATACTGGCATTGCCGGTTTTCAGGCACAGGGCGGCGATATCGATGGTAACATTGGGCCTGGCTTCATAAATCACCCCCACCACGCCCAGCGGCACCCGCCGACGGGACAGGCGCATACCGTTTTCCAGCACCCGGGACTCCAGCTCGCTGCCGACCGGATCCTGTAACGACACCACATTGCGAACATCATCGGCAATGGCCTTCAGGCGAGCCGGGTTCAACATCAAGCGGTCGAGCATGGCTTCCGCCATGCCCTTCTCCCGGGCGGCGCTCAGATCCTGCTCGTTGGCGGCCAGGATCCGCGAGGCATTGGCCTCCAGCGCATCGGCCATGGCCAGCAAGGCACCGTTCTTTACCCGGGTCGCGGTTTCAGCCAAGACATAAGCGGCGTCCTGGGCCGCCTTACCCATCTGTTCTAAATTCATCTTGTCTCCTACAAGAGCACCAAGTCGTCTCTGTGAATGGCCACACTACCGTAACCATACCCTAACAGGGTTTCGATGTGTTCCGAGTGTTGGCCTTTAATCCGGTTCAAATCGAGGGCGTCGTAACGACAGATGCCCCGTGCCAGTTCGCGGCCTTCCGGATTGACGATACGAACCGCCTCTCCTCGACGGAAACGTCCGTCTACCTTCACTATGCCTTTGGGCAACAGGCTCGAGCCCTTGTCCCTGACCGCACTGACGGCGCCGCCGTCGATATGGATCTCGCCATGGGGAGGCGGCCCGGCCAGGATCCAGCGCTTGCGGCTTTCCAGGGGCGTCGCCAGGGCCGGAAACCGGGTACCGATCCGTTCGCCCTTGGCCAACCGACCGATAACTTCCGGCATCTGCCCGGTGGCAATCACCACATCGACACCGGCCCGCCGGGCTACATCGGCCGCCTGCAGCTTGGTGGCCATGCCGCCGGTGCCCAGGCCGCTGATACTACCGCCGGCCAGCTTGCGCAGGGTATCGTCGATGGTCTGCACCTCTTCAATCAACTGCGCCTTGGGATCATGGCGGGGATCGGCGGTAAACAGGCCCTTTTGATCGGTCAGCAGGATCAGCAGATCCGCATTGGCAAGGATGGCGGCGCGGGCCGACAGGTTATCGTTGTCGCCCACCTTGATCTCATTGGTGGCCACAGCGTCGTTTTCGTTGATGACCGGGATGATACGGTGATCGAGCAAGGCCCGCAGGGAGTCCCTGGCGTTGAGGTAACGTTCCCGATCTTCCAGATCCGCACGGGTCAGCAATATCTGCCCCACATGCAGACCATAAATATTAAACAAGGCCTGCCAGCTCTGGATCAACTGGGTCTGCCCCACCGCCGCCAGCATCTGTTTATTGGCCATGGTGCTGGCCAGCTCGGGAAAGCCCAGGTGTTCCCGCCCGGCGGCGATGGCCGCCGAGGTGACCACGATGATCCTGTGGCCGGCCCTGTGCAGACTGGCACACTGTCGCACCAGCTCCACCATATGCGCCCGGTCCAAATGGCGGGTGCCCCCCGTAAGTACGCTGGTGCCCAGTTTAACAACTATGGTTTTGCCTTTCATGGAACGCCCTTCGGCTCCTTAATAACAGCAATGCCGGCACAGCCGGCAAAAAGAAATATCAAAAGACGCTTGTGGTGTTTAAGTGTTCGTCCGTGCGCGCATTATGCCGCGCTGAGCAGGTGGCTCTCTCCCAGGGCCGGTGACGGCACCACCTTCAGGCCAAGCCCGTCCAGACACAGTCCCAGTTTCTCATAAAACTCTCGCAGGGTCCGAACCACTTCATCCTGATGTTTCTTCGGCACTGCCTGGGGTTTCCACTCACCGGCCGCATCATAGAAGCCCAGGGTATAGTGGAATTCAAAGGTATCTTCCGTTTTCATCGTCAAGATCATCCACCAGCCCCAGAACTCCCGTAGTTCGGGTGCCGCCTTGGCGCTGGCACAGACGGCCAGACAATCAAAGAAATATCGAGACTCAGCCGACATCTCACTGCGCAAGTAAGGGCCGATAGCAGCCAGTTTACGTAACAGTTGATGATGAGTAGCCTTTTCTGTAGTCATGCCTGCCTCCCTGGTAACTAGCCTATATGTAACGTTTTTTAGCCCAAGGGTAAAGGGCGCCCCCACGCATCTTCCTAAAAAGTCGGACAACTGGCGATAAGGTCGGCATCAGAAGTGCGCCAACAGCCAGTCCCGGGCTTGCTGCAGCGCCACCCCGTACACATCGAACAGCGGTAACTTGTCCAGCACCAGCGCCTTGCCGCCCCGGCTGGCGGCGGCCAGGGCCTGGGTATCCTGCTCAGGGCAGATAAAGTCCCGCTTGTGTCCGATGCTCAATATCGGCACCGTGGTCCTGCTTCTCAGCAGTCCCTGGTTCTTTAACGAGAACTCCTGGCAGCGGTAAAACAGTTGCTCCCAGTCATTACTGCGGGCACCCAGACGATTGGCGATAGTATCCCGCAACATGGGCGGTGTCTGCATAAAGCGCGCTTGCTCGCTAAAATAGCGATGGCCGGCCCCGGCAATACTCACCACGGTGCGCAGCTTGAAGGGCGCCAGAAAGGCCAGCCGCCCCACCACATTGCCGCCCATCCTGACCCCCAGCAATGCCACCCTGCGTTCATCCACCCAGGGTATATTGGGCACATAGTCCAGTACTGCCTGATGCAGGCGGCTGCTGTCTTGTACCAGCGGCCAATGGGCCGAATAGCCCACCCCCGGCATATCCACCGTCAGCATGGCGATGCCAACAGGGGCCAGGAAGTCTTGATAGAAGCGCTGAAAATCAAGCTGGATACTGTCCAGGCTGCCGCTGACAATCACCAGGGGACATGGCTTGTCCAGCCGGGGCAGATGCAGGTACCCCTGGACCCACTTGCCGTGGAAGGGGACTTTCAGCTCTTTCAGCGGCACCGGCTGCAGCTGCCCGGCCCGCCGGTAGGCCTGATTCGCCAGCTGTTGTGCCTGCAGGCCGAGACTATCGCCTTTGAGATGAGGATAACTGGCCAAGGCGAAATACCGGGCTGCCGCCAGAAACGCAAGACGGGCCTGCTCCGGCTCTGTTGCGGTCAGCGCCATGCCTTGTTGCAGCCGGGCTGAGCCCAGCTGACTCCATTCAAAAATCCAGTTGCCGCGTCTGTAGTCAGTGACCGTATCGAGCCAGCGATCCGCACTGCGCGGGCCCCGAGCGGCGGCCATTCGGGCCAGGGCCGCCTCGATTTCGATGCTGTCGGTACCCTGCCAGCGCCAGAAAGCCCGCTTTTGCAGCCGGTAAAAGCTCGACAGGTGGGCTCCATCGATATAAGGCGCCAGCGGCTCCTCCGTCATCCCTCGGGCCCCCTGGTATGAAATCGTGGAGGTCTCGGGCTGGTGCGCTGTCTGGGTAAACAGCCGCTCACTCAGGTTATCGTATGTTCCGCTCATCTGTGCTCCCTTGCCAGCCGCCATAAAATCAAAAGGCTCCCGAGGAGCCTTTTGATGATACCTTATTCTTCTTCACACAGGGGCGGTACGAAGGTCACGCTCATATCCCAGGGCTGCTCTATCCAGGTATCCTGGCCCACCCGCACCTCGAAGTCGTCCACCAGCGGCTCCCCCTTGGGCTTGGCAAACACGGTAATAAATTTTGCCTTGGGGTACAGCTCACGGATTACCCTGGCGGTGTTACCGGTATCAACCAGATCATCCACCACCAGAAAGCCCTCGCCATCGCCGGATACCTGCTTCAACACCTGCAGATCGGTCCGCTGATGATCATGGTCATAACTGGAAATACAAATGGTATCCACATGGCGGATACCCAGTTCACGCGCCATGATGGCTGCCGGGACCAGGCCACCGCGACTTACCGCGATGATGCCTTTCCACTGGCTGGCGGGCAGCTGACGGCGAGCCAGCTTCCGGGCTTCACGCTGAAAAGAGTCCCAGGTAACCACGAATTTGTTGGGCATAGAAAAAACCTTTGGGTGTTGGTATGCAGAGTCAAAGTATAGCGCCGTTGGTATCGACATTTTCCAGATAAAGAAAAGCCGGACAAAAGGCTGATGCCCTGCCCGATGTCAGACGCCCACGGATTTTAGTGGCCGCATTATAAAGAGTGAGTTCAACCTTGACCAGCGTTTCAGGTTTATTAGGGGACGCCCTGTCACGGATTATCCCGTTCATTCTTCGCCTTTCGGCCAACAGCCAGTCATCAGCCAGTCATCAGCCAGTCAGTTGGCTTGTAACTCCAATGCTGTTCTGCAATCCAGCGCAAGGTCACAGACCTGCAACTTATTGTGATATGTACCCTTCGATCCGAGCCTTAACAAGAATGTTGGGATAATATGGCTACCTACCAAGCGATCAAACTCCAGAGGGTATTCCATGGCCAGCATCAGTCAGTTATCACCATCTTTGCTTTGGCAATTCTTCGAGACCATCTGCAGTATTCCCCACCCTTCCCGCCATGAAGCCGCCCTGCGTCAGTGGATTGAGCAGTGGGCCCGGGACCGGAAGTTGGCGGTCACGCAGGACGGGGTCGGTAACCTTATTATCAGAAAGCCGGCCACCGCAGGCATGGAGGATTGCAAGGGGGTGATACTGCAGGCTCACATGGACATGGTGCCTCAGGCCAATGCGGATACCCGGCATGACTTCACCCGGGATCCTATCCAGCCCTATGTGGATGGCGACTGGGTCAGGGCCCGCGGCACCACCCTGGGAGCGGATAACGGTATCGGTCTGGCGGCCTGCCTGGCGGTACTCGCCGATCGACATGTGGAACACGGGCCGCTGGAAGTGCTGCTGACCATAGACGAAGAAAGCGGCATGACAGGGGCATTCGGCCTTGAACCCGGCCTGCTGCAAGGTGAAATACTGCTCAATACCGACTCCGAGCAGGATGGCGATGTTTATATGGGCTGTGCCGGCGGCATCGACGCCAATATCAGCCTGCCCTATGTGGCGGTCAGCCCCGACCGGCGACATCAGGCCTGGCGGCTGGCCATCACCGGACTGCGCGGCGGCCATTCGGGCATCAATATTCACCAGGGGCGGGCCAATGCCAACAAGCTGCTGACCGAGGTATTGCACGCGCTCGGCCAGCAACTGGAATTCGGCCTGGCCGAGCTGCACGGCGGCACCCTGCGCAATGCCATTTCCCGTGAGGCCTGGGCCACCATCACCCTGGCGCCTGAACACCTGGCGTGCCTGCATCACCTGCTCGAACAGTGGCAACAGCAGTTCAGCACCGAGTTTGCCGGGGTGGATGATTTCATACGCCTGAGCCTGACGGCCGAGCCGGAACTGCCTGGGCGCATCATGACACCGCAGCTGCAACAACGCCTGCTGGATGCGCTCTTGGCCTGCCCACATGGCGTGATCGCCACCAGCCGAACCATGGCCGAGACCATTGCTACCTCGACCAACCTGGGGGTGATCAAAACCGAGCAAGAGCGTATCTTTGTGCAATGTCTGATCCGTTCCCTCGATGACAGGGGCCGGGATCGGGTGGCCGAAATGACGGCAGCGGTGTTTCGTCTGGCCGGTGCCGATTGCCAGTTTGATGGTGCCTATCCCGGCTGGCAGCCGGATCCCGACTCACCGATCATGAAACTGGTGCTGGATACCCATAAGGAAATTTTCGGGGCCCTGCCGGCGGTCAAGGTAATCCATGCCGGTCTGGAATGCGGACTGTTCAAGGCCAGCTACCCCGACTGGGACATGGTGTCCTTCGGACCCACCATCCAGGGTGCTCATTCCCCCGATGAACGGGTACATATCAAGGCGGTAGAGCGCTTCTGGCTGCTGCTGACCCGGGTACTGCACCAGACACCGCGCCGCTAGGCGCGCCAGAGTCAGACAGATGGACGGGAGACAGCATGTTTAATTGGGCCGATTTGTCGTATGCTCAGGACAGATTTGCTTGAAAGGATAATCAGATGAAACTTTCTCCCCTCTGTCTATTGCTGGGCCTGCTGTCTGCTCCGGTACTGGCTGACAACCTGCTCAATAAGGCGGTCAGCTTTGGCCGTGAACTGCTGGACGAGACCCGCAAGCTGGCACCCGGTATTCAGAATGATCAGCGCAATATTCCCACCGGGACCCAAAGTCAGCAACTCAATGATGGCCGAGACAGTCCCGCCATCGAACCGGGCCGGGCCGCACCGGCTGTTCAGCTGCCACCATCAAATAATGTCCAGGCGCCACCGGTCAGTACCGGCAATAACCAGGGCTGGCAGATTGTGGAAGAGGATCATTTAAATCCTTGAGCAGTCCTTATCGCACCAATATGTGACGAACTTCAAAGTTTCACCCGTTCATGCTAGAATATGCGCCAGTCAAATCCAATAAAAAAGGAGAACAGAGATCAGTTCCTCTTCCATCACCTCATTCCTGGCACTGAGCGCAAGCTACCTGGGTGTCACCTCGACACATTCCCTGCAACACACGGTACATAAAAACCAAGAAAAGGCCACGACCGGCAACCTGTCTCCCAATCAGGAACAACTGAGCGGCACTGACGACAGCCTGACCGACTAAATCGCTGTTGCGAATAGCAGATCAGGCAGGAGAGCGAGCAGGCCTTGCCGAGCAGACCCTCTGCACCAGGGCCAGCAAGGGCTCCTGGCGTTCCGGTATTCCCACCATCCCAGCCATGATGGCGCTTCCAGGGGCGGGTTCACGGCGTGCCTGTGTTCCATGCCCGCGCGATGCAGCAATATCAGGAATGATTGTTTAGGGTCTCCCTTGCTGCGTATTAATTGCACCGAGGCTGTACTGCGCGGTGAACCCAATCAGTGCCAGTCCAAACTGAGCTGCTCGGTGTGCCGGTGTTCTCCCAGCTCCACACTGATACCCACCAGGCGCACTCCCCGTCCCCGACGACGGGACCAGGCTTGCTCCAGCAAGATCCGGGCCTGTTGCCAGTCCGGCTCAATACTGCGTCGGGACAGAGTGGTTTGTTGAAAGTCAGAAAACTTCAGCTTGATACAGAGTCCCTTGATTGGCCGTTCAGCCAGTCGATGCAGCAGATCCGGCCATAGCTTCGCCAGCACCGTCTCCCCTTCCGCCTCACCGTAAATATCGGCTGCAAGAGTGGTTTCCACCCCCACCGACTTCCTGATCCGCTCTACCTGCACCGGCCGCTCGTCCCTGCCCTGACAACGCTGCCAGAGTGATTGACCAAACTTGCCGAAGTGCTGCACCAGCGCGGCTTCACCGAAATCGGGCAGCTGGCCGCAGGTGTCCAGGCCCAGGGCCGCCAACTTTTCGGTGGTTTTCCGGCCTACACCGGGGATCCTGGCCAAGGGTAACCGGTACAGGAAATCGGCGACTGCCTCCGGCGGAAGCACGAACAAGCCATCGGGCTTGTTTTCTTCCGAGGCTATCTTGGCCAGGAACTTGTTGGGGGCCACGCCGGCGGAGGCCGTCAGCTGCAGCTCATCCCGGATGGTACGGCGAATATCCTCGGCGATACGGGTGGCGCTGCCCCGAAACAGGGGGCTGTCGGTCACATCCAGATAGGCCTCGTCCAGAGACAGGGGTTCGACCAGGGGAGTATAGCGTTGAAAGATCTCACGCAGCTGAGCGGACACGGCTTTATACAATGCCATATTGCCCGGTATCAACAACAGGTGCGGGCACTGTTGCAATGCCCGGTGACTGGGCATGGCCGAGCGGACCCCGTAGGCTCTCGCCGGATAGTTGCAGGTGGCAATCACTCCGCGCCGGCTGACACTGCCGCCGATGGCCAGGGGAATTTCTTGCCATTCCGGGTGGTCACGCATCTCGACGGCGGCAAAGAAACAGTCCATATCGATATGAATGATCTTGCGCACGGCTCTGGCTGGATAAATACACAGTATCCAGATGTTAGCCTAAATCAGCACAAGCGGGAAGCGGGAAGCGGGAAGCGGGAAGCCCAAAAGCATAGACCATACTTTCGTTGGCGCAACCTCATCGACAGCAGTTCATGCGAGAGCTGTAACATAGGCCCAGCCGGCTTAGGCAACAGGCCAAACAATGTTAAAAGCCGTGTGCCAGGGCCATAAACCACTCAGAGCGGCTTATGGCTTCAAGCTTACGGCTGACAGCTGCTGTTAGATGATGCGGTTTTCTTCCAGCATCTTGCGCCTGGCTTCTTCCTTGGCCATTTTCTTCTTGCGGTTATCACAAGGGTCCGGGCAGTCACAGGCCTTCTCGACACCGATCGAGCCCAGGCCGCCACAGGAGCCGGAGATGGACTTGCGCTGCACGATATAGCCGATTGCCATCGCGAAGATCACCAGGGAAAACACCCCAAAGGTAATGAAAAAATACAACATATCAACCTCTTAAATACTTCTTGAAGGCACTGGACATGTCCACCCTAAAACCATCATCGGTCTTGGTGAGCAGATAGACCGCCAGCCGGTTCGCTTCCGCGAATGCCAGGGCCCGCTCGGTTCCCATCACCGTCAGCGCCGTTGCCAGACCATCCGCCATCATACAGGATGGGTGCACCACTGTCACCGAGGCCAGGCTATGGGTAATGGGATGACCGGTAGCCGGATCCAGGGTATGCGACAGCCGCTGCCCATCGAGCTCGTAATAATTACGATAGTCGCCGGAGGTCGCCACGCTGTTATTGCCAATGGCGATCACCTGCTGTACCGAACCGGCACCCGGACCCGGTTTTTCCACCGCAATCCGCCAGGGCTGCCCCTGGGCATTGTGACCGCTGACCCGCAGCTCTCCGCCGATCTCGACCAGATGATCAGTCAGCCCTTCTTCAGCCAGATACTCGGACACCAGGTCCACGCCAAAGCCCTTGGCGATGGCCGACAGATCCACATACAGTTCCGGCAGCTGTTTATGCAGGAACTCGCCTTCTGCCGTCACCCGGACCTGCAGATGCTGCAAACCGGTCAGAGCGCGGATCTGCTGAAGTTGCTCGGGGGAAGGAATGCGGATCGGCCGGGCATCGGGACCGAACCCCCACAGGTTGACCAAAGGTCCCACCGTTACATCCAGGGCGCCGTCTGTCAGCCGCCCCAGCTGCAATGCCGCCGTGACCACCCTGGCGGTATCAGTCGATACCGGGAAAGGTGTCGGCAGCGGGTGGAGGTTGAAGCGACTCAGCTCGGAGTCCGGCCGGTAGGTGGACATCTGGTCGTTGACACGCTCCAGGCGGCGGTCGATCTCCGCCTGCAGAGACACGGCCAGTGCCTCATCGGCACCCACCAGCTTCACCGAATAATAGGTGCCCATGGTCTCGCCGGTCAGGTGCAATACCGACGACTCCGTTGCCGGCGGCTGACAGGCCGCCAATAAAAAGGCCAGCCCCGAGAGGGCCAGCCATTTAGTTACACGCGATACCATCAGCGATTAACCACCAAAGTCATCCAGCAGGATATTGTCATCTTCTACACCCAATTCCTTGAGCATATTGATCACGGCGGCGTTCATCACGGGCGGACCACACATGTAGTATTCACAATCTTCGGGCGCATCGTGATCCCGCAGATAGTTTTCATACAGCACATTGTGGATAAAGCCGGTGTAACCGGTCCAGTTGTCATCGGGCTGAGGATCGGAGAGCGCCACATGCCACTGGAAGTTGTCGCACTGTTCCTGCAGACCATCGAAGTCTTCCACATAGAACATTTCGCGCTTGGAGCGGGCACCATACCAGAAGCTGATCTTGCGCTTGGAGTTCAGACGCTTGAGCTGGTCGAAGATATGGGAACGCATCGGCGCCATACCGGCACCGCCGCCGATGAATACCATCTCGGCGTCGGTTTCCTTGGCGAAGAATTCACCGAAGGGACCGGAAATAGTGGCCTTGTCACCCGGTTTCAGCGACCAGATGTAAGAAGACATCTTGCCGGGAGGGGCAGTCCAGTTGCTGGGCGGCGGAGTGGCAATCCGCACGTTAAGCATGATGATGCCTTCTTCTTCCGGATAGTTGGCCATGGAGTAGGCACGGATGGTCTCCTCGTCGACCTTGGACTCCAGATCAAAGATTTTGAACTTGTCCCAGTCTTCCCGGTACTCCTCGGGCACATCAAAGTCTTTATACTTGACGTGATGGGGCGGCGCTTCAATCTGAATATAACCACCGGCACGGAAAGGCACGCTTTCGCCATTGGGGATCTTCAGCTTGAGTTCCTTGATGAAGGTGGCCTTGTTATCGTTGGAGATAACTTCACAGTCCCACTTCTTGATGCCGAACACTTCTTCCGGCAACTCGATCTTCATGTCCTGCTTGACGTTGACCTGGCAAGACAGGCGCTCGCCGTGGCGGGCTTCGCGCTTGGAGATATGATCCTGCTCGGTCGGCAGGATTTCACCGCCGCCTTCCAGGATACGTACCCGGCACTGACCACAGGAGCCACCGCCACCACAGGCAGAAGAGACGAAGATACCGTTGGCCGCCAGGGCGCCCAGCAGCTTGCCGCCGGCCCCCGTGGTGATCGCCTTTTCAGGATCGTCGTTGATGCTGATAGTCACATCCCCTTCCGCAACCAGCCTGGACTTGGCAAACAGGATAATGCTTACCAGGACCAGCACGATCACGGTGAACATGACCACGCCTAGAATGATTTCCATCTATTGTTCCTTTACCGTCACTGGGTTTACAGAGAAATGCCAGAGAAAGACATAAAGCCAAGGGCCATCAGGCCGGCGGAGACGAAGGTAATACCCAGTCCACGCAAACCGTCCGGTACATCCGAGTACTTCATCTTCTCACGCAAACCGGCCAGGGCCACAATCGCCAGCATCCAGCCGATGCCGGAGCCGAAGCCATAGACAATGGACTCGGCGAAATTGTAGTCCCGCTGCACCATGAACGACACGCCACCGAAAATGGCGCAGTTTACGGTGATCAGGGGCAAGAAGATGCCGAGCGCGTTGTACAGCGCCGGGAAAAACTTGTCCAGGGTCATTTCCAGTATCTGAACCAGCGCCGCGATCACCCCGATAAAGGTGATGAAGTTCAGGAAGCTCAGATCAATCCCTTCGGCCAGAGCCCCATCCTTAAGGATGAAGTTGTAGATAAGGTTATTGACGGGTACCGAAATGGTCAGTACCACTGTCACCGCAACCCCCAGACCGAACGAGGTCTTGACCTTCTTGGAAACCGCCAGGAAGGTACACATCCCCAGGAAGAAGGCCAGCGCCAGGTTTTCGATAAAGACGGCGCGAATAAACAAACTCAGAAAATGTTCCATGCTTTACTCCTTCGCCTCCACCTGCTCCGGACGGTAGGTGCGCAGAATCCAGATAAACAGGCCAATAATAAAGAAGGCACTGGGCGGCAGCAGCAGCAGGCCGTTGGCCTGATACCAGCCACCATTCTTGATAAGCGGCAGGATCTCGATGCCGAACCAGGTACCGGAACCCAGGAGTTCACGCACGGTGGCCACGACCATCAGGATCAGGCCATAGCCGAGGCCATTGCCGATACCGTCGAGGAACGACATCAGTGGCGGACTCTTCATGGCATAGGCTTCGGCGCGGCCCATCACGATACAGTTGGTGATGATCAGGCCGACGAACACCGACAACTGCTTGGAGATGTCATAGGCATAGGCCTTGAGGATCTGATCCACCACGATAACCAGGGAGGCGATGATCGCCATCTGACCAATAATCCGTACCGAGTTGGGGATCTGGTTGCGGATCAGTGAGATAAACAGGTTGGAAAACGCTGTTACCGCAATCACCGCCAGCGACATAACAAATGCGGTCTGCATCTGTGAAGTCACCGCCAGGGCCGAGCATATTCCCAGCACCTGCAGGGCGATGGGGTTGGTGCCGATAATGGGCCCGAACAGCACCTTTTTCATTTCAGCTTTATCAGCCATTGTTCAGCTCTCCTTCACGAACCTTGGCCAGGAAAGGACCAAAACCTTTAGGACCCAGCCAGAACTCAAAGGTCTTCTGCACACCATCGGAAGTCAGGGTGGCGCCGGACAGGCCGTCGACACTGGAAGGCGCACCTTCAGGCGCACCGCCCTTGACCACCTTCAGTGCCGGCTGACCGTTTTCGTCAAACAGTTTCTTGCCGACAAACTGGGCACGCCAGGCCGGATTTTCCACTTCACCACCCAGGCCGGGAGTTTCACCCTGCTCATAGTAGGTGATGCCCTTGATGGTGTTGCCATCAGGCGCCACCGCCACAAAGGCGTACATGGTAGACCACAGCCCCTGGCCGTGTACCGGCAGGATAATGCTGTCCAGCTCACCGTTTTCGTCATTCGCCAGGTACACCGGCGCCAGGTTGGCACGACGGCGGATACCGGCCGGATCTTCATCGCCACTCAGACTGATGCTGGCGGCAGGATCCTTGGCGGCGGCACGCTGGTTGTAGCCGTCGGCGGACTGCTCGGTGAGCTCGCCGCTGGCCAACTCGACCAGACGGGCATCGATAAAGCGGTCATAGTTTTCGGCGACGTTACTGCGACCCAGGCCGGCGACATCGACGATATTGGTCTGCACGTCCAGTGCCTGGTTTTTCTGCTGTATCGGCTTGAGGCCGACGGCGGCAACGGATACCACGATAGAACAGACCAGGCATAAGCCGCCGATCACCGCAAAGGTTCTACCCATTGTTTCTTTCTTAGCCACGGGCCAGCCTCCGTTTGATATTAGCCTGCACCACAAAGTGGTCGAACAAGGGAGCGAACAGGTTGGCGAACAGAATGGCCAGCATCATGCCTTCGGGGAAGGCGGGGTTGGCCACACGGATCAGTACCACCATGACGCCGATCAACGCGCCGTACCACCATTTACCCTTGTCGGTAAAGGAAGCAGACACAGGGTCGGTGGCCATAAACATCATGCCGAAAGCGAACCCGCCCAGCACCAGATGCCAGTGCCAGGGCATGGAGAACATGGCGTTGGTATCGGAACCGATCACGTTGAACAGGGTTGCGGTGGCCACCATGCCGATCATCACGCCACCCACAATACGCCAAGAGGCAATGCCCAGATAGATGATGAACAGGCCGCCCAGCAGGATAGCCAGGGTGGAAACTTCACCCATGGAGCCCTGAATGTTGCCGATAAAGGCATCCATCCAGCTGATCGCTTCGCCGGTGTTGGCGCTCAGCAAGGCCGCCTGACCGCCGCTGGCCCACTGGCCCAGGGCAGTGGCGCCGGAGAAGCCGTCGACCGCAGTCCATACCGAGTCACCGGAGATCTCTGCCGGATAGGCAAAGAACAGGAAGGCCCGGCCGGCCAAGGCCGGGTTGAGGAAGTTCTTGCCGGTACCGCCGAAGATTTCCTTGGCCATCACCACCCCGAAGGTAATCCCCAGGGCCGCCTGCCACAGGGGCAGGGTGGCGGGCACGATCAGCGCAAACAGCACGGAAGTCACGAAGAAGCCCTCGTTGACTTCATGCTTGCGCACGGAGGCAAACAGCACTTCCCAGAAACCGCCGACCACGAACACTGTCAGGTAGATAGGCAGGAAATACATGGCGCCC
This sequence comes from Zobellella maritima, assembly GCF_003075035.1. Lineage (GTDB taxonomy): Bacteria > Pseudomonadota > Gammaproteobacteria > Enterobacterales > Aeromonadaceae > Oceanimonas > Oceanimonas maritima. The sequence continues at coordinate 1,725,936 of NZ_QCZE01000001.1, forward strand.
AGCAGCAGCTTGCTGCCCCAGCCAGCGCCTTCGCCCAGGGTTGCCCCCAGGGTCTGAGCCAGGCCATAACGCCAGTTGTCATCGGCCAGCGCCGCGATTTCCGCGGGAGAATACATGTTGACCAGTGCGCCTATGGTCTGGCCGCCGGTATTGTACATGCCGAAGAACATGGCAGGGAAGGTCGCCATCCACACCATGATCATGATGCGCTTGAGGTCGATGCTGTCACGAACGTGAGAAGCATTGCGCGTTACCATGCCCGGGGTATAGAGCACGGTTGCAACGGCCTCATAAAGGGCGTAAAACTTTTCGTATTTACCACCCGGCTCGAAATGGTGTTCGAGCTTTTCCAGAGTGTCTTTCAAACTCATTACTTAGCCCTCTAGCTCAATCTTGGTCAAACAGCTACGCAAGACAGGACCGTAGTCATACTTACCCGGACACACATAGGTACAGAGCGCCAGATCTTCTTCATCCAGTTCCAGGCAGCCCATGGTCTGGGCACTGTCGGTGTCGTTGGACAACAGGTCACGCAGCAGCAGGGTGGGCAGGATATCCAGCGGCATAACCCGCTCATAGTTTCCAATGGGTACCATGGCACGAGCAGAGCCGTTGGTGGACGTCGTCAGATCGAACAACTTGCCCTTGGTGAACTGGCTCAGGAAGGCACGGGTCACGGAAAACTTGTTGGCACCGGGTGCAATCCAGCCCATGAATTCTTTTTCCCGTCCCTCGGCCAGCACGGAGACCTGCAGGTGGTAACGACCCAGATAGGCATAGGGGCCTTCGGCATTGGTACCGGACAGCACTGAGCCGGAGATGATACGGTTTTCACCGTTTTGCAGCTCGCCGGCGGTCAAGGCTTCCAGGGAAGCGCCGATGCGAGTACGCAGCAGACGCGGCTTCTGCACCACGGGACCGCCCAGGGCAACTACCCGATCGGTATACAGCTCACCGGTGGTGAACAGCTTGCCGACGGCGATCACATCCTGGTAATTGATGTGCCATACGACCTTGCCCGGAACGATAGGGTCGATAAAGTGAATATGAGTTCCCGGTAAACCGGCGGGATGCACACCCACGAAGACATGTTCCTTGACACTGGTCAGCTGGGCCTGAGGCAGACTGCCCTCCCCCTTGCAGACATGCACCTGGCCATCAGTCAGGCGGCTCAAGGCAGTCAGGCCATCGGTAAAGGCTTGCGCATTTTCCTTGATGATCAGCTCTGCATTGGCGGACAGGGGATTGCTGTCCATGGCAGTGACAAAGATAGAGTGGGGGGTTGAGCCCAGGGCCGGCACCTTGCTGTAAGGGCGGGTACGCAGGGCGGTCCAGAGACCGGATTCAACCAGCTGCTCTTGCACGGTTTCCCGATCCAGCTTGGCCAGATCAGCGGAAGTATATTGAGTAAAAGTAATCTGCTCTTCGCTGTCATCGACGGCGATAACAACGGATTGTAATACGCGTTTGGCACCGCGGTTGATCTCGACGATCTGACCTGCGGCGGGAGCTGTGAATTTAACGCCCGGATTCTTCTTGTCTTCGAAGATAACCTGACCTTTCTTGACGCGATCCTCTACCTTGACATACATGGTAGGGCGCATTCCCACATACTCCTCACCCAGCGTAGCAACACGTTTGATGGCAGGGCCATCGTAGATTACTTGCTCTGGGGCCCCGGCGATCGGGAGGTCCAGTCCTTTTTTAATTGTAATCATACTCACTTGCACTACTTGTTAGGGGAAGACAGGTACTTGCCATGACAGACATGACAACATGCTGATGAGTCGCTACCGGCTTGCCTCTATCGTGTTGACAACAGTATGACTACAGCCCGGTAACATCCAGCCCGATATAAAAGGCGCGTAATTCTAGCACTTTTAAAAGCGCCCCTGCCATGGCAATTGCTAAAAATTGCAGGCTCCGGTACTAAAAGCCTGCACCGGCAACGCCCGCCAGACCAGATTAACAGCCTGATCTCCAAGCGAATATCAGGCTTTAGTCGCAGTCACACGCGGATATTGTCCTGTCAACAAAGCTACAAATTTTTAATACAGGCAAATCGGGTGAATTGTAAACAAAATGCGTAACGGCTTGACTCCTTCGGTCAGCTCGATGAGCCACCGCGACAGGCCGGACTCTGCGGCACCCCGCCCCTGGCCTGCCACTCGGCCGGGGTCAGGGTATGCAGCGCCAGGGCGTGCACACCACCGGCCAGTTCGTCTGCCAGCAGCTGGTTGACCGCCCGGTGGCGAGCCAGCAACCGCTGCCCCTCAAATTGGCTGCTGACCACCAGCAGCTTGAAATGGGTTTCCGAGCCGGGTGCGACCCTGTGCATATAGCTCTCGTTAATCACCTCCATATGCTCGGGGGAAAAGGCTTCGCTGACTTTCTGCTCAATGGTGGTCTGTATTGACATGCTTGCTTCCTATCAATGAATAACGGTACGAAAGGTCAGGTTGATGCGCCGACCAGTCGCCGAAGTGGTCTTGGGTAACGCATGTTGCCAATGATGCTGCATTTCTCCCGCCATCACCAGCAGGCTGCCATGGCCCAGCTCCAACACCCGGCGCTGGTCGCTGTGACGATGACGCAGCAGGAAGCGCCGGGTGGCTCCCAGGCTGACCGAGGCAATCACGGGATTTTGGCCCAGTTCGGGCTCATCGTCCGCATGCCAGCCCATGCTGTCCCGACCATGGCGGTAGAGGTTGAGCAGTACGCCGTTGAATTCCTGGCGACAGATATCAATCACCCGCTCACGAATGGCCTGCACCGTGGGTGTCCAGGGCACAGGCTGTCGCAGCTGCCCCGAATAACGGTAGGGCAGCTCCCCCATCCAGCATGACAGTCGGGGCTCGTCGTGTATTTTACCGAACAGGCGCAACCGGTGCTGTTGCCAGGGCACCTCGGTTTCCAGCCGCCCAAACCAGCTATCCGCTTCGTCCCGGAACAGCGTCGGACACCACAGCAGACGCCCTTGGGGTAGGGAAAGCCACTCGGGCTCGGACGACCACAGGCTCATGCTGCTTTTCTCCTGCCAACTGTTAAAATGGGCCTTTGCCATCTTGGATTATGTTCCTGTTATGAACCATCACTTTCCTCTGCCCCAGGGCGGCGAGCTGGTCTTGCACCGCTACCCCAGATTCACCGATCACGGCCTGCAGGCGTGGGAGGCGGCGGATGAATACCTTATCCAGCAACTGGCCACCCAGGAATGGGACAGTTCGGCGCCGCTGGTCATCGTTAATGACGCATTCGGCGCCCTAACCCTGGCACTGCATCGTTACCGCCCCTGTACCCTGCTCGACTCCCGGGTCTCGGAGCTGGCCCTGGAGCACAATGCCCGTGACAACCATATTAGCGCCGACTGGCAGTGTCTGAACAGCCTGGAAGAGTGGCCCCAGGCACCGGGACTGGTACTGCTCAAGCTGCCCAAGATCAACGCCATGCTGGAACATCAGCTGGCTGCCCTGAGCCGGGTAATGGGACCCGCTACCCGTATCATCGCCGGCGCCAAGGCCCGCGATGTGCACAGCTCAACGCTCAAGCTGTTCGAGCGTTACATAGGCCCGACCCATACCAGCCTGGCCTGGAAAAAGGCCCGGCTGATCTTCGCAGAGCCGGATATGGGCAAGGTGCCCTCCCCCGCGCCCGAAGTCCAGTGCTGGCCGCTGGAGGGCACCGACTTTACCATCCATAACCTGGCCAATGTATTTTCCCGGGGCAGTCTGGATGTGGGCGCGCGCTTTATGCTGGACCATATTCCCGGCAACCGGCCCGACCGTATCATCGATCTGGGCTGCGGCAACGGCGTACTCGGCCTGATGGCGCTGGCGCGCAATCCCCAGGCAAGGGTCACCTTTGTCGATGAGTCCTATATGGCGGTGGCCAGCGCCCGTCTCAACGTCAGCCATAACCTGCCCGATGCCCTGGCCCGCAGCCAGTTTATGGTCAACAACTGTCTCGAAGGAATGGGGCCTGATGAGGCGGATCTGGTGCTGTGCAACCCGCCTTTTCATCAGCAACAGGCGATCACCGACCATATTGCCTGGCAGATGTTCGTCGATTCCAAGCGGGTCTTGAGGCGTGGCGGTGAACTTTTGCTGGTTGCCAATCGCCACCTGGACTATCACCAGAAGCTAAAGCGGCTCTTTGGCAACCAGAGGGTAGTGGCTTCCAACCGGAAATTCGTTATCCTGAAGGCCATTAAAAATACATAAGGAATAATGTAATGAAATGGTTAGCGAGTGCCGTACTGGCATTGGGTCTGAGCGCCTGTGCCAGTTACTACCCTATCGCCGTCGATGTGAGTCCCTCGGTCCAGGCCGGCGGCGGCGTCTACCGGGGTCAGGCGGTCAGCCTGAGCAGCCGGGACAACAGGGCCAACGATTATATTATTCAGATTGAGCAAAAGGACAAATCCCCGGTCGTGGTCGGCGCCAGCAACAACCTGCGCGCGCAAATGGAGCAGAAGCTGGCCCAGGGGCTGAGTACCCAGGGTCTGTATCTTGAGAACAATGCCAATACCCGCATGGAACTGGAGCTGCAGGACGTGCTGGCCCGGGTGATCCGCGGCCATATCAGCTACGATGTGGTACAGCAGCTGCGTATGCAGGTAACCCTGGAGCGCAACGGCCAGCGCCTGACCAAGCAATATCGCCGCAGCGCCCAGCAAGAATTCCCCGGCCGCCTGCACCCGGATCTGGACAAGGTCAAGGAAGCACTAAACAAGCAGCTGTCACTGCTGGTGCAGGACGTGCTTGCCGATCGGGATGTACAAAACTTTATCAATGGGGGATAAATGAAAGCCTTTCTTCTGTTACTCGGCTGCCTGCTGGCCACGCCCGTTCTGGCCGGCCCCAGGGTCGAGCTGGTCACCAGTCATGGTACCCTGCAGCTGGAGCTGAATGAGCAGGCAGCACCACTCACCGTCGCCAACTTTTTACGCTATGTGGATGACGGCAGCTACAACAACAGCCTGTTCCACCGGCTGATCCCCGGGTTTGTGGTACAGGGCGGTGGCTATGACAGCGGGTATTCAGCCCTGCCCAGCTATGCGCCCATCGAAAATGAATCCGATAATGGCCTCTCCAACCGGACCGGCACCATCGCCATGGCCCGCACCCAGGATCCCCACAGCGCGACCCGCCAGTTTTATATCAACCTGGCCGACAACCTGTCCCTGGACGGCGGTCGCAGCCCCGGTTATACGGTGTTCGGCCGGGTCACCGCGGGCCAGGACGTCCTGACGCGCATGGCCAGGGTACCCACCGGCATGAATATGCAGCTACGCGCCCGGGATGTGCCCGACGAGCCGATCACCCTGCTCGAGGCTCGCCGCCTGAGTGAGCAGGCAGGAGGCACCATGACCTCGGAGCCGGTATCAAAACCCTGACCCTCACCGGCATGCGGCAAAGCCTGTCGATTTACGCCGAACGCCGGGTGCTGATCCTGTTTGCCCTGGGTTTTTCCTCCGGGCTGCCGCTGCTGCTGGTGTTCGGTACCCTATCATTCTGGCTGAGGGAAGCCGGGGTCAGCCGCACCAGCATCGGCTTTTTCAGCTGGGTAGCCCTGGCTTATGGCGTCAAGTGGCTGTGGTCGCCGCTGGTTGATCGTCTGCCACTGCCCTGGCTGTCACACCGGCTGGGCCGACGCCGCAGCTGGATGCTGGTATCCCAGCTAACCATTATGGCAGCGCTGGCCGGTATGGCCTACTCGGATCCCGGCACCCAGATTTACAGCCTGGTGTTATGCGCGCTGGCCGTCGCTTTTGCCTCCGCCACCCAGGATATCGTCATCGATGCCTATCGCATCGAGTCCGCCCCTGAACGGCTGCAAGGCGCGCTGGCCGCCGCCTACATGACCGGCTACCGGCTGGCCATGATACTGGCCGGAGCCGGAGCTCTGGCCATCGCCGCCTGGGCCGGCTCGGATCTGGGATATGATCCGCTCGGTTGGAAGGTGGCCTACCTGGTGATGGCGGCCTGCATGCTGGTAGGAGTTATCACCTGCCTGCTGCTGCATGAGCCGGAGGTCAACCTGGCGGCCCAGCAACAAGCCCAGAGCGAGCACCGGCAGGCATTGCTTGATCGCGGTTGCCCTGCCCCGCTGGCCAGCCTGTTGGCCTTTATCGAAAGCGCAGTGTTCGCTCCCTTTGCCGAGTTCTTCCGTCGTTTCGGATGGCAGGCGCTGCTGATCCTGGCGTTGATCGCCAGTTACCGCATCGCGGATGTGGTGATGGGCGTGATGGCCAACCCCTTCTATGTGGATATGGGCTTCAGTAAATCGGAAATCGCCACCGTCACCAAGGTCTACGGGGTGATCATGACCCTGGTCGGGGCCGCGCTGGGTGGACTCATGGTCAGCCGTTTCGGTACCCTGCGTATCCTGATGCTGGGTGCCTTCCTCGCCGCCAGCACCAACCTGCTGTTTGCCCTGATGAGTCAGGTCGGTGCCCATGTGCCGCTGCTGACGCTGATCATCTCGGTGGACAACCTGAGCGCCGGCATCGCCACCGCGGCCTTTATCACCTATCTGTCCAGCCTGACCAATGTGGCCTTTTCCGCGACTCAGTACGCCCTGTTCAGCTCGGTGATGATGCTTCTGCCCAAATTTATCGCCGGTTTTTCCGGCGTTGTGGTGGATACGTTTGGCTATGGCAGCTTCTTCTGTGGTTCCGCGGCAATCGGCATGCCGGTACTGATCCTGATCTGGCTGGTGACCCGCCTCAATCCTCCCCCCAAAAATCACTAATGCCACCCTTGTCACAAAACTGACATGGCGCAATCGTTTGCGGTCTTGCGCCATTTTTTGCCCTGCCTAGACTCGGCCTCCCCAGGTAAACCCGACGTAACGGTTAGGGAAAAACCCAAATAATCGACGAGGAAGAGACAGATGGCCAAGATGATCCCCCCTGCGGTTGCCGCCGCTTTATTGACCGCATTGGGCGCCCCGATCGCAAGCGCCGCCGATTACAGCGACGATATCCATAAAAACGACTACAAATGGCTGCAGTTCAACCTGATGCGCAGCGTCGACAACAAGCTGCCCTTCCGTAATCAGGAAGACACCTATATGGAAATGGAGTTCGGCGGCCGCTCCGGACTGTTTGACCTCTACGGCTACCTGGATGTCTTCGATATTTTCGACAGCCGCGGCGATGATCTGAACGGCAAGGACAACTTCTTCTTCAAGTTTGCCCCGCGCCTGTCACTGGATGCCCTGACCAAGCGCGACTTGTCCTTCGGTCCGGTACAGGAACTGTATATCGCCACCGTCACCAATGTGGCCGACAACGGTGCCTTCGGTGGCCTGTTTGAACATTATGTGGGCCTGGGCTCGGATGTGCAGGTACCCTGGTTCGGCAAGATGGGGGTAAACCTCTATGGCCGCTATGTCAGGGAAAACTACGGGGCCCCGGATGAAGGTAAATTCGACGGCTACATGGCTTCCACCAACTGGTTCAAGCCCTTCCATACCTTTGAAAACGGCAGCTTTGTCGCCTACCAGGGTTACCTGGACTACAAATTCGGCGCCGATACCGTCGGCAGCATGGCCGGCCGCTCCAGCAACTCCCTCGAATGGTTCAACGGTATCTACTGGCACTCCGAGCGCTATGCGGTAGGTTACGGCGCCAAGGTATACAACAACATGGCATTCTTCCAGGACGGCAGTGGCGCGACCGGTGTCAATCAGGACACCTCGGGACTCGGCCACTATTTCTCGGTGACCTACAAGTTCTGATCCTGTAATGGGGTCAGATGGCCCCTTATTACGGCAAAAAACCGCCACTAACCTGGGAAGCCAGGGCCGATGGGCCATAGGCCATAGGCCCCATATAGCGGCTAGCGGCGGGGTCTCATTCCCACAAGCCCCGCCATGGCCAACAGCAGGCTCAGTCGCGGAAGTTGGTGAACTGAAAGGGCTGATCCAGCTCGGCCTGGCGTACCAGTGCCATGGTTTCCTGCAGATCGTCCCGTTTCTTGCCGGTAACCCGCACCTGATCGCCCTGGATGGAAGCCTGCACCTTGACCTTGCTGTCCTTGATCAGTTTGACCAGCTTCTTTGCCTGGGCGCTGTCGATGCCCTGCTTGAAGGCCACGTCCAGAAAATAGCGCTTGCCCGAATGCACCACCTCGCCTTCGTCCATCACCTGGGTATCCACATTGCGCTTGATTAGCTTGCCCCTCAGAATGTCCAGCATCTGCTGCAGCTGAAACTCGGCGTCGGCGGCCAGCTTGACCTTGTCGTCATTGAGTTCGAAGCTGGCCTGAACACCACGGAAGTCGAAACGGGTTTCCAGCTCCCGGTTGGCGTTGTCGACGGCATTACGTACTTCGGTCATCTCCACTTCAGAGACGATATCAAAAGACGGCATATTCACTCCTTCTAGCTTGCTTATCCCCGGCCCGCTGATGGGCCCACATCAGCGCTTATGCTAACCCTATTTTCGCTCCAATGCTTGTGTGCCGTGATCTCATGGAGGCGAACTAAAATCCGCTGGCCTCGACCGGTATTGACGGTTAACGTATAGGACGAGCCGGAAGAAGGTAATAACCATAAAGTGAGGGTAAAGCTATGAGTGACTGGGGCATCCTCGGCGCGGGGGCGTTAGGGTGCGTATTTGCCGGGCTACTACGCCAGCAGGGACATCAGGTTTCCCTGCTGCTCTCGGAACGTCACCGGGGACACCTGCACCCCGGCATGGATATGATCACCCTGGGCGGGCATCACGAGCTAATCCATACCCGCCCGCTGTTTGCCGAACAGGCCGGCCGTCTCTCCCGCCTGCTGGTCACCACCAAGGCCTATCAGGTCGTCGATGCCCTGCGGGGGCTGCGCGGCCTGCCGACAGACTGCCCGGTTATCCTGCTGCATAACGGCATGGGCGTAACCGATGCGGTGCGGGAACTGCTCCCCCATAACCCCATACTGGTCGGCGTGACCAGCCATGGTGCCATGAAAGAAAGCCAGTGGCAGATACGCCATACGGGCAAGGGAGAGACCTGGATCGGGCCGGCCAATCAGGCAGCCCGGAATTATCAGCACCTTTGCCAACCGCTGGCCACCGCCTTCGGCCATGCCCAATGGAGTGAGAATATCGACGCCCTGCAACGGCAAAAACTGGCGATCAACGCGGTGATCAACCCGCTGACCGCCCGTTATGACGTTCACAATGGTGACTTGCTCGAACCCCGCTACCTTGACGTGCTGGAGCAGCTGATCGAAGAAGTACATCAGGTAATGCGATGCCTGGGAGACACCGAAACCCTGGAGCAATTCAGACGGCGCCTGCACCGGGTGATGGAGCTGACTGCCACCAACTATTCCTCCATGCACCAGGATCTGGCCCATGGCCGCCCCACGGAGATCGACTATATTACCGGCTATATCCTCGGCCAGGCACGTCAGCATCAACTGCCGGCGCCGGTTTGCCGGCAGCTGTATCAGGAGATAATCAAGCGCTCACCCGGCAAGGGCTAGCAGAAAGCAGAATTAATTGTGGATCACAATTAATTCTGACAAGGCGTTGTCGAACGGCAACCCGGGCCACGGCAACAGATGGATGAGTGACACACTCCCACGCCGAGCGTGGGAGTGATAACACAAGCTTGTTACGGGCGATAGACCTTCACATTGTCGAAACCCTGCTCTTTCAAATGGATGGCCTGCAGCCGGCTCATCACCCCGCGGGCACAATAGAGCAGGTAGGTACGCCGGGGATCAAGCTCGGCAAACTGATGGGCCAGCCTGAAGAAAGGCATATGCACGACCTGGCGACCTTCCACCGTCAGCGGCGCTTCTTCTTCCTCTTCCGGTGCCCGTATATCCAGGATCACTTCCAGCTCGTCCGCCTGCTGCTTGAATTCGACCGTCGGCAATACCCGCGGCTCGGCCAGGTTGCGAATGTCTTCCACAAACGAGGCCTGGATGGCGGTCTCCAGCACGCCAAAGTCGAAGTTGGCCTCTTCCGCCTCGACCTTGCCCAACTTGGCCTTGATGGTCGGCTTCTGGGAAATTACCCCGCAGTATTCGGGTATTTTTTCGGCGTAAGACGCCGTACCGATATGGCGGGCCTGATCGATAATGTCCTGCTTGTCGGCGGCGATCAGCGGCCGCAGTATCAGGGTATCGGTGACCCGGTCGATTACATTCAGGTTGGTCACCGTCTGGCTGGACACCTGGCCCATGGACTCGCCGGTGACCAGCGCCTGTACATCCAGCCGCTGGGCCACGGCGGCACCGGCACGCATCATCATGCGTTTGAGTACGACCCCCATATGGCTGGCATCGATTTTTTCCAGTATTTCGGTCACCACACCCTCGAAGGGCACGGCAATGAACTTGACCCGATGGGAGGAGCCGTACTTTTTCCACAGATAATGGCTGACTTCCCGCACCCCGGCCTCGTGCTCGCTGCCCCCCAGATTGAAGAAGCAGTAATGCACCCGGCTGCCGCGTTTGATGAACTGATAGGAGGCCACACCCGAGTCATAGCCCCCGGACATCAGGCTGAGCACGCTTTCCTGGGTGGCGATGGGGAAACCACCCAGGCCGGGGTGCTGCTCGCTGATCAAATACAGGCGGTCCTCGTCGATTTCCAGGTTGACCTGCAGATCCGGATCTTTCAGGCGCACGCCGCCGGTGTTGCACCGCTGGTTCAGGCCACCACCCACATAGCGCTCCACATCGAGCGAGTTGAAGGCCTGCTGGCCCCGACGTTTGCATCGAACGCAGAAGGTCTTGCCGGCCAGCTTGTCGCCATACATGGCCTGGGCATGCTCCAGAATTTCATCCAGGGTGCTGACCCGAACTTCAAGCACTTCCAAGAACGCCTGTATGCCTGGGATGTGAGACAAACTCTCGATCATCGCCTGGCGATGGGCTTCCCCCTCGATACTGGTTCTCAGCACCAGCTTGTCCCAGTCGGCGCGGATCTTGACGTTCTCATCCAGCGAGCGCAGTACATTGCGGATATTGCCCTGCAATATCTTGCTCATGCGCCGGCGTACCGACTTGCTCTTGATGGTAATTTCGGGGTGAAGCTTGATAATAAATTTCATAAACCGGGACGCCTGGACTGTCTGAACAAACATGAAAGCCCGACATTATACAGCAAAGCCGGGCTCTTGATTAAATAATGACTAACGGGGTCTAATCGAGTACCAAATTTCTGATATCCGGGTCACTAAAGGCCCCCTCTCTCCCCTATATCTTTCGCCAAAGGGTAAACAGCAATGTTACTATTGCCGCCAATTATACAGGCTTCACGACAGAGGATCCCGATGGCCGCCAAAAAACCGGAAAATATGGATTTTGAAAGCGCCGTACAGGAACTGGAAACCCTGGTCAGCCAACTGGAAGAAGGCGAACTCAGCCTGGAGCAGGCACTCAAGTCCTTTGAACGGGGTATTCAGTTGGTGCGCACCGGCCAACAGCGGCTGACCCAGGCCGAACAACAGGTACAGATTCTGCTTCAACAGGATCAGGAGCAACTCGTCCCCTTCGACCAGAGCGGGGAGGAAAACTAGTGTCATTCCAGCTGCTACAACAACAGTACGGCACCCGCATCGATGGCGTGCTGCGGCACCATATCGACCGACTCGACAACCTGGCCCCGGAACTGAAGGCGGCCATGAAATACGGCCTGCTGCAAGGCGGCAAACGGGTCAGGCCGCTGCTGGTCTATGCCAGTGGCGAACTGCTGCTGGCCAATGCCCGAGACCTCGACACGGCCGCCGCCGCCATCGAATGTATCCATGCCTACTCGCTGATCCATGACGACCTGCCCGCCATGGACAACGATGACCTGCGCCGGGGCCAGCCCACGGTGCACAAGGCATTCGATGAAGCCACCGCCATCCTGGCCGGCGATGCCCTGCAGACCCTGGCATTCGAGCTGTTGAGCGATAACGACAGCACACTCGATGCCAGTCGCCGGCTGCGCATGGTGCAGGAGCTGGCCCGTGCCAGCGGTTATAACGGCATGTGCGGCGGCCAGGCGCTGGATATCAAATACGAGGGTATGCCGGTAGAGGTGGCAACCCTGGAGTCGATCCATCGTCACAAGACAGGTGCGCTGATCCGCAGTGCCGTACGTCTGGGCGCCCTCTGCGCCCCCGAGCTGAACGAGGCCCATCTGACGGCACTGAGCCGCTACGCCGAGGCCATCGGCCTGGCCTTCCAGGTGCAGGACGATATCCTGGATATTACCGCCGATACCCAGACCCTGGGCAAGACCCAGGGCAAGGACGCGGTCCAGCAAAAAAGCACCTATCCGGCCCTGCTGGGTCTGGATGGCGCCAAGGCCCTGGCCCGGGAACTCCATCAGCAAGCGCGCGCGGCCCTGGCCGACATTCCCTGCAATACCCACACATTGGAAGCATTCGCCCGCTATATCGTCGAACGTGAATTTTAGGGCGAGGATAATAATAAGCCTATGAGTCTGAATATCGCCGATTACCCGAACCTGGCCCTGGCCAACGTTCCCGAAGAACTGCGCAGCCTGCCCCAGGACCGGCTGCCGGCCCTGTGCCGCGAGTTGAGATCCTATCTGCTGCATTCGGTCAGCCGCAGCAGCGGCCACCTGGCCTCCGGCCTGGGGGTGGTGGAGCTGACAGTCGCCCTCCACTATGTCTACAAGACCCCCTTCGACCGCCTGGTGTGGGATGTAGGTCATCAGGCCTACCCCCACAAGATCCTGACCGGACGCCGGGAACAGATGACCAGCATCCGCCAGTATCAGGGCCTGCATCCCTTCCCCTGGCGGGCCGAAAGCGAGTATGACACCCTCTGTGTCGGTCATTCCAGCACCAGCATTGGCGCCGCACTGGGCATGGCCATCGCCGCCGACGAGGAACAACAAAACCGCAAGGTGGTCGCCATTATCGGCGACGGCGCCATGACCGCGGGCATGGCCTTCGAGGCACTCAACCACGCCGGCGACGTGCACAAAGACATGCTGGTGATCCTCAACGACAACGAGATGTCGATCTCGGAAAATGTCGGAGCCCTCAACAACCGGCTGGCCCGCATCATGTCCGGTCCGCTCTACAGCAGCCTGCGCGAGGGTGGCAAGAAGGCCCTGGGGGCGGTCCCCCCGCTCAAGGAGCTGGCCCGTCGCACCGAGGAACACCTCAAGGGCATGGTGGTGCCGGGTACCCTGTTCGAGGAATTCGGCTTCAACTATGTCGGCCCCATCGACGGCCATGACATAGAGACCCTGGTCGAGACCCTGCGCAACATGCGCAAGCTCAAGGGTCCGCAGCTACTGCATGTGATGACCCGCAAGGGCAAGGGCTACCTGCCGGCGGAACAGGATCCCATCGGCTACCACGGCGTGCCCAAATTCGATCCCAACCACTACCAGCTGCCCAAGAGTAGCGGTTCGGGCCTGTCCTATTCGGCCATCTTCGGCAACTGGCTGTGTGACATGGCCAAAGACTGCGACAGGCTGATGGCCATCACCCCGGCGATGCGCGAAGGTTCAGGCCTGGTAACCTTCTCTCGGACATTCCCTCAGCGCTACTTCGATGTGGCCATCGCCGAACAGCATGCGGTGACCCTGGCCGCGGGCCTGGCCATCGAAGGCAAGAAACCGGTGGTAGCCATTTACTCCACCTTCCTGCAACGGGCCTATGATCAGCTGATCCACGATGTTGCGCTGCAGGAGCTGGACGTGCTGTTCGCCATCGACCGGGCCGGCATCGTCGGTGCCGACGGCCCCACCCATCAGGGCGCCTTCGATTTAAGCTTTTTACGTACCATCCCCAATACGTTGATCATGACCCCGGCCGACGAAAACGAATGCCGGCAGATGCTCTACACCGGCTATACCTATCAGGGACCAGCGGCGGTACGCTACCCGCGCGGCACAGGCCCGGGGGCCGATATCGAACAGCAGATGACCGCCCTGGAGATCGGCAAGGGTCGCATTATGCGCCAGGGCAAGAACATTGCCCTGCTCAACTTCGGTACCCTGCTGGCCGACGCCGAAGCCGCCGCCGAGCGGCTGGACGCGACCCTGGTAGACATGCGCTTTGTCAAGCCGCTGGATGAAGCCCTGCTGCTGTCCTTGCTGGACGACCACGAGCTGTTGGTCACCATAGAAGAGAATGCGGTCATGGGCGGCGCCGGCTCGGCGGTCAACGAGTGCCTGATGCGTCACAAGCGGCTGGTGCCGGTCCTCAACCTGGGCCTGCCCGACCACTTTATCGAGCAGGGCAGCCAGCAGCAGATACTGGCCAAACTGGGGCTGGATGCCGACGGCATGGTGCAATCCATCCAGCAATACCAGGCCCGCTAATCTCCCTACTGAAACCTGTCCTCGTTCCCATGCTCCGCATGGGAACGAAACTCCCTCCCGATGATTTTCAGGGCAATTTTGCCTCGATGGCGATATGGCAATCCCCGTAACGATCTGATCACGATATCCCTATTTCCTTGTAGCGGTTGTTGCCAGCTTCGGCCGGCCTTACATATCAAAACGAAAAACAACACCGAGCCCGCAGCACATGCGCGATGTCCGATCGTTTATGATTCGTCTGTTGATGTGTGCCGATTAAATTGCGCCTTGTCTCACTTAATGATCAATGGTTAGCAACCAGCCATCACAAGGAAACCCGTCAGCCTGCCAACGTGATCCAGGAATAAGGATGATATAGATCACCTGTTTAATCCGGTTGCTCTTACAGCACCACTTCAAAACACTCCAGTTGCGGCGGGCCGGCGAAGATGTCTCTCGGGGTACCCGCATTGGCATGGGCCTTTCTGAAGGCATCGGACCTGGTCCAGTCATCAAAATGCTGGCGCGACTCCCAGCTGGCGTGAGAGGAAAATAAAGTATATTCCTCATTGCTTGGTCCCTGCAGCAGGTGGAAGCCCTGAAAGCCGGGCACGGTATCCAGGTAGGAGTCCCGGTTTTTCCATACCTCAATAAACGTCTGCTCGTGGCCGGGTTTGATCTTGAAACGGTTCATGGCAATAAACATGGTAACCTCTTTTTGATAAGTGGAATCTGAATGCAATTGACAGGCAAGCAAGAGTGTCACCGCAAGTCCGGCTTTACACAAGCCAAAATGCACCCATAAAAAAACCGCTGCCGAAGCAGCGGTTTTTATCAAAGAGCCGTAGCTCGAAAGCCGGAATTAACGCTTGGCTTCGGCTTCTTTACGCTCTTTAACCTGAGCAATAACCTTGTCGGATACGGTATTCGGACACGCTGCGTAGTGCGAGAACTCCATGGAGAACTGGCCACGACCAGAAGTCATGGTACGCAGAGAACCGATGTAACCGAACATTTCGGACAGGGGTACGTCGGCCTTGATGCGCACACCGGTCACGCCGGCGTTCTGATCCTTGATCATGCCACGACGACGGTTCAGGTCACCGATAACGTCACCCACGTTGTCTTCCGGGCTGAACACGTCAACTTTCATCACCGGCTCAAGCAGTTGCGGCTTGGCTTTAGCGATAGACTGACGGAACGCGCCCTTGGCGGCGATTTCAAACGCGATGGCAGAGGAGTCAACCGCATGGTAGGCACCGTCGGTCAGTTCGAACTCAACGTCCAGTACCGGGAAGCCGGCGATGGTACCAGTGTTCATCATGCTGGCGAAACCTTTCTCGACCGCAGGCCAGAATTCCTTGGGCACGTTACCGCCGACAACGGAAGACTTGAACACCAGGCCGGTGTTGGCTTCACCAGGACGGATGATGTAGTCGATCTTGCCGTACTGACCGGAACCACCAGACTGCTTCTTGTGGGTATAGCTGTCTTCCACTTCGGCGGTAATGGTTTCACGGTAGGCCACCTGCGGCTCACCCACGACCAGCTCAACGCCGTAGGTACGCTTGAGGATGTCGACCTTGATATCCAGGTGCAGTTCGCCCATGCCCTTAAGGATGGTTTCACCAGAGTCTTCGTCGGTTTCTACGCGGAAAGAAGGATCTTCGGCAATCATCTTGCCGATGGCGATACCCATCTTCTCGGAACCGTTCTTGTCTTTCGGAGCAACGGCGATGGAGATAACCGGCTCGGGGAACACCATGGCTTCCAGGGTGCAGGGGTGCTTGACGTCACACAGGGTGTGACCGGTCTGTACGTTCTTCATACCAACGATGGCGATGATGTCACCCGCCTGGGCAGATTCCAGTTCGTTACGCTGGTCCGCATGCATTTCACACATACGGCCGATACGCTCGGTCTTGCCGGTGGCGCTGTTCAGGATGGTGTCACCCTTCTTCATGCGACCGGAATAGATACGTACGAAGGTCAGGGCGCCGAAACGGTCGTCCATGATCTTGAACGCCAGCGCTTTCAGGGGAGCGTCGGCATCAACGATGGCGTGCTCGCCGGTTTCGTTACCTTCTTCGTCGGTCAGTGGCTGCGGGTCAACTTCTACCGGATTGGGCAGGTAATCAACGACTGCGTCCAGCAGCAGCTGCATGCCCTTGTTCTTGAAGGCAGAACCACAGTAGGTCGGGAACAGGGCCATGGTACGGGTACCCTTGCGGATACAACGCTTGATGTCTTCGATGGAGGGCTCTTCGCCTTCCATGTAGGCTTCCATCAGGTCGTCGTCCTGCTCAACGGCGCTTTCGACCAGTTTTTCACGGTATTCTTCAACCATGTCAACCATGTCGGCCGGCACGTCTTCGATGGTGTAGTTTTCGGCTTGTCCGGTTTCGTCCCAGATCCATGCCTTGCGGGTCAGCAGGTCAACCACGCCCTTGAACTCGTCTTCACGGCCGATGGGCAGAACCATTACCACCGGGTTGGCGGCCAGCACGTCTTTGGTTTGCTGAACAACGCGCAGGAAGTCGGCACCGATACGGTCCAGCTTGTTGACGAAGATAATACGCGCAACTTCAGAGTCGTTCGCATAGCGCCAGTTGGTTTCTGACTGGGGCTCAACACCGCCAGAACCACAGAATACACCGACACCGCCATCGAGCACTTTCAGCGAACGATATACTTCAACGGTGAAGTCAACGTGGCCAGGGGTGTCGATAACGTTGAAGCGGTGGTCTTTCCAGAAACAGCTTACGGCTGCAGACTGGATGGTAATACCACGCTCGGCTTCCTGTTCCATGAAGTCGGTAGTGGACTCACCATCGTGGGTCTCACCCGCCTTGTGAATCTTACCGGTCAGCTTGAGGATACGCTCGGTGGTCGTGGTTTTGCCCGCGTCAACGTGAGCGAAGATACCGATGTTTCTATATTTGGATAATTCGGACATGATGCAACTTTTATGGTTGATTGAAGAAGTAGACGGAGCATGTGAAGAGTACCGACACACCGCACATCAGATTACATGGGCGCATATTATACATTAGAGCCAGCCGGGTGCAATGTAGGGTTAACGCATCAACGAGGGTAATTTGACCAGTTCAACAGGAGACGTTCATTCCGGTTGCCGGCCAGCGCTGTCACCCCTTTGACCGGCCGTGTCGGAGCGCGGTTTCATTCCTACACGGCGTTCCCACGCGGAGCGAGGGAACGCCAACACAATGGCCATGATCATTATTGTCTCGCCGAGGCCATCGCTCCCACAGCTATCCCTTGTAAATCTTGGGATTGAATACATCCCGCAGCCAGTCGCCGAGCAGGTTGATCACCAGTACCAGCACCACCAGATAGATACCCGGAAAGGCGGTAATCCACCAGGAGCCGGAGAAGATGTAGCTGAAGCCCATGCTAATCAACGAGCCCAGCGATGGCTTGTCTACCGGCATGCCCAGCCCCAGGAAAGACAGGGCCGCCTCGCTCATAATGGCGTTGGCCACCTGTACCGTGGAAATCACCAGGATCGGTGACAGGCAGTTGGGCAGGATATGGCGAAACATGATGCGCACCGCCCTAAAGCCCATCACCCGCGCGGCCTCCACATATTCCTTTTTCTTCTCTGCCAGCACGGTCGCCCTGATGGTCCGGGCATATTGGGGCCATTCCGCCAGGCCGATAATCACCACCAACATCAGAACCGCATAGCGGGAGTAAAAATCCGAGCCAAAGGTGGCCTGAAACAGCGCCGAGACAATGATGGCGACCATCATGGTGGAGAACGACAACTGTACATCGGCGACACGCATCAGCAGGTTGTCGATGCGGCCGCCGAAGTAGCCGGCACAGAGGCCCACGACAATGCCGATCACCAGCTGCAGCGCCACCGCCCCCAGGCCGATGATCAGCGAAATCCGCGAACCATAGAGGATGGTGCTGAAGATATCCCTGCCCTGTACGTCTGTGCCCAGCCAGAAGCGGTCGTCGCCCATATCCAGCCAGGATGGTGGCAACTCGGAGTCGAGGATATCGATGGTCGCCAGATCATAGGGGTTATGGGGGGCAATCAGCGGCGACAGAAACGCCGCCGTCGCCAGCGCCACAAATACCGCGAAGCTGACCATGGCGACTTTGTCGCGCAGGAAGTGATAGATGAAATCCGACTGCTTGAAGCGGGCCCAACGGCCTGGGCTTGTTGCTGTATTCATGTGTTACCCCTTGGCGGCCAGGTTGACGGTCGGGTTCACCAGGCCATAGATCAGATCCACTATGGTATTGGTCACCACGAAGATAAAACCGACAAAGATCACATAGGTGGTGATCAAGGGCGTATCGACCCGGGTAATGGCTTCCAGGAACAGCAATCCGATGCCCGGCCACTGGAAGACGGTTTCGGTGAGTATGGTATAGGCCACCATGGTGCCGATTTGCACCCCGCCGACGGTGATCAGCGGCAACAGGGTGTTTTTCAGGGCGTGGATAAACCAGATACGATACTTGTCCAGTCCCTTGGCCCAGGCAAACTTGACATACTCGGCGCTCAGCTGCTCCAGCATCTCGGAACGCACCAGGCGGATAAACAGCGGCAGCATGATCGAAGACAATGCCAGACTCGGCAGGATAAGGTTGCGAAAGCCCTGCCAGTTGAACAGTCCCGAGTCCCATCCCAGGGGGCTGGTGAGCTCACCCCTGCCATAGGCCGGCAGCCAGCCGAGTTCGATGGAAAACACATACATCAGCAAGATGGCGGTCAGGAACACGGGCACCGAAATACCGATGATGCTGACGCCCATGATGATTTTAGACAAAGGGGATCTGGGCCTTATTGCCGAATAGACCCCCAGAGGTATGCTCAGCACGACAATAAGGATGCTGGCGCAGAACACCAGTTCCAGGGTCGCCGGCAGTTTCTCCAGGATAACCTCCAGGGTCGGCTTCTTGAAGAAATAGGAAGTACCGAAGTCCCCCTGCAGCACATTGCCAACAAAACGGCCGTATTTGACCATAAAGGGATCGTTCAGCCCCAACTCGGTGCGCATCTGTTGCCGAACCTCTTCCGACACAGACTGGCCCACCAGCTCGCGCAGCGGGTCTCCCAGGTTATCCTGGATCGAGAAGGCGACCAGGCTGATCACAAACATAACGATCAGGGCCTGGAACACCCGTTTCAATAAAAACGTCAGCATGATGTATTCCAATTTCAGGGAACCGGAAATGGGGATTGGGAAAGTCGTAGGTCGGCCATTGGACAGACCTGTAGTTAAAGCCGGGCCTGGGCCCGACCTACGGCAAGGTCCCTTATTCCTTTACCACCAGATCGCCCAGATAGGGGAAATCCATGGCATTGACAATCGGCTCGGCCTGCACATTGTCACGTGCGCCCCAGGCCAGGTTCTGCCAGTGCAGCGGAACGAAGGCCGCATCGTCGTGGAGCATTTTTTCGGCCTGCTGCAACATGGCTTCCCGCTTGGTGGTATCTGTTTCCAGGTTGGCGGCTTCTATCAGGCTGTCCAGCTCGGGGTTGGCATAGTGTCCGCAGTTGTACTGGCCGCGACCGGTTTCGCTATTGCGGGTCATGGTCAGGAACTCCGAGAAGTTGGCGGTATCCTCGGTATCCGAATGCCAGCCGATCATCAGCATATCGGCGGCGCATTTGTCGAATTCGGGCCAGTACTGGGCTACCGGCATGGTTTTCAGATCCACGTCGACATTGATGCGCGCCAGCATGGCCTTGACCGCCTCGGCGATACGGAAGTCGTTTACATAGCGGTTGTTGGGGGCAATCATGCTTACCTTGAAGCCGTCTTGGTAACCGGCTTCGGCCATCAGCGCCTTGGCCTTGTCCAGATCGAAGCGGGGCTTGAGATCGGGGTTATGGCCCAGATAGCCGGCAGGTGCCTGTTGGCCGGCGGTGGTGGCAAAGCCCCGCATGATGCGCTGCACTATCCCATCCTGATTGATGGCATAGTTGATGGCCTGACGCACCCGCACATCCCTGAACGGCTCGAAACTGTCCTGATTCATCTGGAAGGTGATGATGCGGGTGCCCGGCAGGGTCACCAGCTTGACACCATCGGCCGATTTAACCCTGTCGTGATCGTTGGGCGATACCGGCTTGATGAAATCCACGTCCCCGGCCAGCAAGGCCGCGACCCGGGTCGCATCTTCCTTGATCGGCACCAGGGTCATCTTATCTACATTACCCGGCGATGAGCTGTCCCAGTAATCCGGGTTGCGCTGGTACTCGACCTTGACGCCCTGCTGACGAAAGACCAGCTTGAAGGGCCCGGTACCTGAAGTATGGGTGGAAGCAAAGGAGCCGCCATGCTTGACCACTTCGGCCTTGTCCTTGCCATCCTCGGTGGTGCCGCTGTAAAACTTGGAGTCCATCGGGAAAATATAAGTAACGGTATTAAGTACCAGCGGATAAGGCCCCTTGGTCACGATCTCTATGGTGTGCTCATCTACCTTAACCACATCGGCAATCGGCTCGAATATGGCTTTGAAATCGGCAGAGCCTTTCAGGCGGTTAACGGTCCACACCACATCATCGGCGGTGAATTCGTTACCGGAATGGAACTTGACGCCCGGCCGCAGATGAAAACGCACCCTGGTATCGTCGATACGCTCCCACTTCTCCGCCAGCCGCGCTTCAAAATCAAAATCCTTGGTCCAGCGTACCAGGGGATCGAACAGCAGGTGCGACATCTCCAGGGTTGCTCCCGACAGCTGCTCATGAGGATCCATGGATACAGGGTCCGCATCATAGGCGATGGTAATATCGGCAGCCTGAACATTGAGAGCGAAACCGGCGGCAAACAGGGCGGCGGTTATCTTGTTGAATCCTTTTTTCATTTAACACTCCATCGACATCATTAACTTTGGCCAACAGCCATATCCGAAATATCCAGACCTTCCCGCGACATCCCCTTGAACTCAGGCATAAGGGAAATCAACGATCGGCTGTAGGGATGGCTGGGGGCGGTAAACAACTGCTCGGTTGGTGCGACTTCCACCAGGGTGCCTTTTTTCATCACCCCGACCCGGTCACACATCTGCCGGATTACCGGCAAATCATGGCTGATAAACAGCATGGTCAGCTTGAGCTCGTCCTGCAAGTCCTTGAGCAAATTCAATATTTGTGCCTGCACCGAGACATCCAGGGCCGAGGTCGGCTCATCGCAAATCAACAGCCTGGGGCGGGTGGCCAGCGCGCGGGCAATGGAAATACGCTGCCGCTGGCCACCGGAAAACTCATGGGGAAACTTGACCCCTGCATGACTGCCCAGGCCCACATGGTCGAGCAGATCCGACACTATCTGGCGAATCTGCGCCTCATTCCCGGCCAGCCGGTGGAAACGGATCGGCTCGGCGATAATATCGGCCACCCGCATCCTGGGATTGAGGGAGGAATAGGGATTCTGGAATACCATCTGCATCTGCCGGCGCAGGGGACGACGCTGCAGCTCGCTCTTGATGGCGGTCAGCTCTATGCCTTCGAACCAGATGTTACCGCTGTCGGGCGGATACAGGCCGGTAATGGCGCGGGCGATGGTCGACTTGCCGGAGCCTGATTCCCCCACCAGACCAAAGGTTTCCCCCTCGTTAATCTCAAAGCTGACATCATTGGTGGCCTGCAGATATTCCCGGCGGGAGGCGAATAACGAATCCTTGGTGACAAACCTGAGGTTACAGTGCTCGACACGCAGCAGGGCGCCTTCATAGCTGCGCTGATCCTGATTTTGACCCAACCAGTGCGCTTTCAAGTCAAGGGGGCTCATTTCCTTGGCATCTTCGATATAAGAGACCAGCGGAAAACGACGCAGCTTGACATCGGAACGGGGCACGGCAGAAATCAGGCTGCGGGTGTAGGCATGCTCAGGCACCCCAAGCACCTGCCCGGTAGGACCGATTTCCACCAAGCGGCCACGGTACATCACCGCCACCCGATCGGTCACATTCGATACCACCCCCATATCATGGGTAACCAGCATACAGCCCACGTTACGCTCCTTGCACAGGGTTCGGATCAAGGTAAGAATTTGATCCTGGATCGACACATCCAGTGCGGTCGTGGGCTCATCAGCGATAATCAGTTCCGGATCGCAGGACAGGGCAATGGCGATCACTACCCGCTGGCGCATACCGCCCGAAAACTGGTGCGGGTATTGTTTGATCCGCAGATCCGGCTCTGGGATGCCCACCGCATCAAGCAGGGAGATCGCCTTGTTCCTGGCCTGTTCCCGCGTCAGATCAGTATTGGCCAGCAGGGTTTCGACCATCTGATATTCCACCGTCAGCAGCGGGTTCAGGGAGGTCATGGGATCCTGAAAGATAAAACCGATGCGCCGACCCCGGATCTCCCGGATGGCGGACGGACCCAACCCGGAGATCAGCTCGCCGTCGAGATACACTTCGCCGCTGGCGATGTGTCCGGGCGGGCTGAGCAAGTCGATCACCGCATTGCCGATGGTGGATTTACCGGCGCCGGACTCCCCGACCACGCCCACGATCTCGCCTTTTTCGACGGCGAAAGACAGATCATCGACCGCAGCGACCACACCGTGACGGGAAGGGTATTCTATCCGTAGCTTTCTGACTTCTAGCAAGGCCATGCTTATCCTTATTCGGGGATCAACCCGATACCACATCCTTATTAATACTATAAATCAGTCACTTATGGCCAGGCTACCGACTACTGTCAGCGTCGGCCATGCAGTTGTCGACAACTGACTTCATCAAAATATAGACCTGATCCGTTATAGTTCTACCCAGAGGTAATAATAACAAAAAAGTAACATCTGAAAGCATTCTAAACCAGATAAGGTGGAAACCGGAACTTAAGATGTATGGACCAAGCTCACAAAATCAGTAATAAATTTCAACACAAAACATACAAGCAGAATTTATGACCATTACTTTACTACTAACGCACCATGGGTAGGCGCCAGTCAGCCAGCCATAAAGAGGCCTGGTGGTTAACATATTTGTTAAATTGGGGAGATTCTGAAACGCATCAGGCTCCCCTTCTGCTGCCGGCGGAAGGGGAGCCTGATGGTCAATAAAGGGAGGCGCCTCGGCTGTTTACCAGAACAGGACCAGTCCCTGCAGACAAACCCAGGCAAACAGCCCGGCGATCACATCATCCAGCATGATGCCAAATCCGCCGTGGATGCGCCGGTCGAACCAGCGGATCGGCCAGGGTTTTATGATGTCGAACAGGCGGAACAGTACAAAGCCGGCCAGGATCCACCACCAGCCCGTAGGGGCCGCTGTCATGGTGATGCCGAAGCCGATGATCTCGTCCCATACTATGGCACCATGATCGTGCCGACCAATAGCCCTGGTGGCCACATTACAAATCCAGATGCCGGCAATAAATCCCACCACCAACAGCGCCAGGTACCAGCCCAGCGGCAGCCCCTGTATCAGCCAGTACAGGGGAATGGCGGCAAGGGTACCCATGGTGCCCGGCATAACCGGGCTCAGCCCCGAGCCGAAGCCCAGGGCCAGCAGATGCACCGGATTGCTGAGCCTGAGCGGTGCCAATTCGGGTTTCCTCATGATGCGCCCCGAAAATGATCCCAGCCATTAAGCGGCATGCTGAACGGTTTTCCGTTATTAAGCAGTTCAATCGCCGGTTCACCGAAACCGATACGGCCGATACGGGTGAACTTGACACCGCAGTGGGACAAGGCCGTTTCCAGTTGCCCCCTATGTACCTCCGGCACGGTAAAGCACAGCTCGTAATCGTCACCACCGTTGAGCGCCAGCTGCCACGCCTGTTCCCGGGCCATTGAGGCCGTCATGGCTTCGCTCAATGGCAGATTTTCCAGTTCCAGCTGGGCGCTTACCCCTGATGCCTTCAGGATATGGCTCAGATCGGCCGCCAGCCCATCTGAAATATCCAGGGCGCTGGAGGCAATATCGCGCAGCGCCTGGCCCACCAGGATCCGCGGGTGGGGATGTTCCAGCTTGTTGCGTACAAACTCCAGGTAAGGTTCGGGTACGCTGAGCTCACCCAATGCTTGTTTCAGCCCCAGGGCCGCGTCCCCCAGGGTGCCGGTAACATAGATGCCATCACCGACCCTGGCACCACTACGTTTGAGACCCTTGCCCTCGGGTAATGTCCCCTTGACCGAAACGGTAATCGACAAGGGGCCGCGGGTCATGTCCCCGCCGACCAGGGCAACATTGTAATATTCCGCCAGTTCAAAAAAGCCGGCGCAAAAGCCTTTTATCCAGGCTTCATCGACACGGGGCAGGGTCAGGGCCAATGACACCCAACGCGGATCCGCCCCCATTGCCGCCAGATCCGACAGGTTGACCGCCAGCGCCTTATGACCCAGGGCGACCGGATCCATATCGGCAAAAAAGTGCACCCCGCTGACCAGGGTATCCGTGCTCACCGCCAACAGGGTCTGGGGTGGGACCTGCAGCAGGGCACAATCGTCCCCCGGTCCCATGACCACATCTTTGCGACCACTGTCGGTAGTAAAATATTGTTTTATTATGTCGAATTCATTCATAAAAAATGAAAGCCAGCAACAGCTGGCTTTTTCCCGTTCGATTTTGTTATTTTTTTAACTGCCGGACTACCTTGTCGAGCACGCCATTGACAAATTTATGGCTCTCTTCGGCAGCGAATGATTTGGCCAGCTCGATGGCCTCATTGATAACCACCCGGTAAGGCACGTCTTGACGCCGGGTCAGCTCGTAGGTGGCCAACCGCAACACCGCCTTGTCCACCATATCCAGATCGGCGAGCGGGCGGGATAAATAAGATGCAAACACCTCATCCAACTCGACGGCATGTACCGATACCCCAAACAGCAGATCTCGGAAATAATCCAGATCCACGCCCTTGGTGTCCTGCTCCAGCATAAACTGCTGGGCAATATCGGCCACATTATCCTTGGTCATTTGCCATTGGTAGATGGCCTGGGTGGCAAGACGGCGGGCTTTACGACGTTCAGACGGTTTCAATGCAGTACTCCTCTTAGTCCAGCTCGTGCAGGACGTTAATCATTTCAAGCGCACTCAGGGCCGCCTCGGCGCCCTTATTACCCGCCTTGGTACCAGCGCGCTCTATGGCTTGTTCAATATTTTCGGTGGTCAATACCCCGAATGCGATAGGCATTTCATGCTCCATCATCACCGCGGCCAGGCCCTTGCTGTTTTCGTTGGCCACCAGATCAAAATGATAGGTGCCACCACGGATCACACAACCCAGGGCAATGATGGCATCATAATTGCCGGTTTTGGCCAGTTTCTTGCAGACCAGGGGAATTTCCACCGCACCGGGTACCCGGATCAGGGTGATATTGTCGTCGGCTACCTGGCCCTGACGCTTGAGCACATCCAATGCTCCCTGCACCAGACTATCATTAATAAAGCTGTTAAAACGGGCGACCACGATCGCCACTTTGGCATTGGGGGCGGCGATTTGCCCTTCGATTACCTTCATGGGAATCCTTATCCGGATAGAAAAGTGCGCACATTCTAGCACAACCTGAGATTGGCAAAAGCCCAAGACAGGAAGGGAAACATGACAAACATCCGAAAGCAGCTGGAACTCAAGATTATCGAGGCAGACATCACCCGCCTGCAGGTCGATGCCATCGTCAATGCGGCCAATCACAGCCTGCTCGGTGGCGGTGGCGTGGATGGCGCCATTCACCGGGCTGCCGGCCCCGAATTGCTGGATCATTGTAAAACGCTGGGAGGTTGCGCCACCGGCCAGGCCAGGCTCACTCCGGGGTTCCGTCTGCCGGCCCGCTTCATCATCCATACGGTCGGACCTGTCTGGCACGGCGGTCACCAACAGGAGCCGGAGTTGCTCGCCTCCTGCTACCAGCAAAGCCTGGCGCTTGCCGAACAGCAGGGGCTGCACAGCATCGCCTTCCCCGCCATCAGCTGCGGTGTCTACGGCTACCCGCTGAAGCAGGCGGCGCACATTGCCGTGACCAGCATTCTCTCATTCGCCCCACTGGCCCACCAGCTGCAGCTGGTTTATCTGGTGGCCTTCGACGACAGGATGCGGACCCTGCTGGAAAACGCCCTGTCTGAACATGCGCGCTGAACGAAGCTTAACACTGTCAGCGTGATTTGCCGGCGGGCGCCTTTGACCGGTGCGCTCCGCCCCTACCCGCCTGGTGCTGTTTTTTAGGCCCCTGGCCCGATTCCCTGCGACCACCGGGAGCCGAGGTCCGCCGCCCAGCCCCTGTTAAACCGGTTTTATGCTGGGGACGCGGCGTTTTCCTGGCAGCCCTGGGTACATCCAGCACCGAGGCTTCCTCGGTTTTACTGGAGCCCTGCAGCATGCCGTTGATTATGGCCAGTTCCTCCCGACTCACTTCCCGCCACTGGCCGCCCTTGAGGCCGCCCAGGCCGATATTCATGATCCGGATACGCTTGAGGCTGGTGACATTAAAACCCAGGTATTCCGCCATCCGCCGGATCTGGCGGTTCAGCCCCTGGGTCAAGATGATATTGAAGCTGTTCTGACCAATTTTCTTTACCTTGCAGGGCTTGGTCACCGTATCCAGGATAGGCACACCCGCCGACATCTTCCTGATAAAATCATCGGTAACGGGTTTATCGACCGAGACCACATATTCCTTCTCGTGGGCATTGCCGGCACGCAGTATCTTGTTGACGATATCACCGTCGTTGGTAAGCAGGATAAGCCCGGAGGACGGCTTGTCCAGCCGACCGATGGGAAAGATACGCGCCTTGTAGTTGACCGCATCGACGATATTGCCGGGAATCGCCCGATCCGTGGTGCAGGTAATGCCCACCGGCTTGTTATAGACCAGGTACACGGCTTTGGGCTTGGCGCGCAGGGGCTTGCCATTCACCCTGATCTGGTCGGCATCCGATACCTTCACCCCCATGCCGGCCACCTGACCATTGACCATCACACAGCCCTGCTCGATTAAACGATCGGCTTCACGGCGTGAACAGATGCCGGTTTCGCTAATGAACTTGTTTAAGCGGGTGCCGCCGTTGTCGGTCGTCATAACACCAAGGTACTCCTGTCTGTGCCGTCGGCCCCCATGGGCCGGCCCTGTCGCGGGTAAAATGTCAGCTTGCCCGCATCACAAGCGGCGAGGTGAAAAAGGGGCAGTCTAAAGGCGCCCTGCAATGGCGGCAAGTCCAATCGCCGACGGCCGCTTCCGGTCAGGCTCAGTGACGTAGCGGGAAATCGGCAATTACGATTGATCCTTGCCGGGGCGACGCTGTTCGGCCAGAGCCTGCCAGCGTGGCTGGGTCGTACCTCGCTCCGGTGCCGGCCAACCTTCTCGCTGGGCTGCACGATCACCGTCGATAGACTCGGTCTGATCATGCAGCAGACATACCCGGGTGTCATAAGGCATGTCGATACCCGCCTCATCCAGCGCCAGCTTGATCGCCTTGATGACGGCGGCATGAACCTGAGTGACATCGGAACGGCGACTACTGGTCCACCAGCGTACCCGCAGGGTCACCCAGCTCGCCGCCAGATCCCAGGACAACACCTGAACCGGCGGCTCAGGCTCCACACCGGCTATTTTGCTCACGGCAACGCGAATGACTTCACTCGCCCGCTCGATATCATCACCATAGCCGATGCCCACATCATACTGACTGCGGCGCTTGTCATGGGCGGTTTTAACCAGCACCGCATGGGTGTAGATATCACTGTTCGGGATAACGATACGCTGGCCATCATAGGTCTTGATGATGGTCGCCCGGGTCTCGATCCGCTCGACCGTGCCTTCGTGGCCATTGACTTCAATCTGGTCATTGATCTCGAACGGCTGGCGCAACAATATCAGTAACCCGGCCAGCCAGTTCTGCAATATATCCTTGAAGGCAAAGCCGATGGCCACCGAGCCGACGCCGAGACCGGCGATCAAGTCCCCCGGGTTCAGGGTAGGTATCACTATGGTTGCCGCCAGCAGAAAGCCCAGCAACACCATGGCCCATTTGATAAAACCACCGAGAACCTCTCCCAGGTTCTCCCGACCTCGCCGAGCTGTTTGCCGCCGGATCAAGCGCCGGCCCAGCACACCCAGACCATAAAACAGCGCCAGTACCACCAGGGCCAGAAAAATATTTGGCAGCAGGCGGATACCACCGTCTACCCAGCTGTCGATCCGCTCCAGTATCACCCCCGGGTCGACGTCGACTCGTTGCGGTACATCCTGGAACTGTCCCTCCCGAGTCTCCGCCTGCTCCGCCATACTTGCCTCCTTGTTAACACGACTTGCCGGTCTCGCCGACATCAGAGGAGCATGCTGGCGGCTTTCGGGCATAGACATGAGATAAACAAAGCTTATGTGTGAGCGAACCACTTCGCCACAGCGATGTTGCTCCATAAAGCGGCTCCAGGCATAGGTGCAGGGTGTAAAAGACCGCTAAATGACATAGAGTAGGTGAGCGATTGTTTTGCCCATAACGATAGCGGGTGGGCCGCTTGTGAGTAAATCCGCAAGCAAACCCGCCCTCCCCACTTCTGTCTTGTTATTCCGGAGTTCTTTATGCTGCCAGAACGGCGCGGCGATCTGTTGATTTTAAGCGCAACCCTGCTGGCCTCCGCCGGCTGGCTGTTTTCCAAGGAGGCGATCCAGGGCCTGCCACCCGCCGGATTTGTAGGCTGGCGCTTCATACTGGCGGCCCTGCTGTTGTTGCCGTTCTGCTACCGGCAGCTACTTGCCATCCCCCGGGCAAACCTGTTCAAGGCCGCCGCCATCGGGCTGGTGATGGCCCTGAATCTGATTTTATGGATTCAGGCGATCTCGCACAGCGAAGGAATAGGTGAAGGCGCCTTTATCATGAGCCTGGCGATGCTGATGGTCCCGCCCCTCGCCTGGTTGTTGTTCAGGGAGCGACCAAACCGGCAATTCTGGTTGGTCTTGCCCATCGCCGTCACCGGCCTTTTTTTACTGACCATGGGCACCGGCCTCAGCCTGTCTATGAGTCAGTTGCTGTTTTTATTGGCCTCTCTGTCGATGGCGCTGTATTTCAACCTCAACAGCCGGTTTGCCCGGCGTATCCCGCCCATGGCGCTCACCTGTATTCAATTGGCGGTAACCGGGATAGCGAGCCTGCTCTATTCCGGCCTGCTGGAAAGCTGGCCCGCTCAGATCCCTCCTCATACCTGGGGCTGGTTTGCCGCCAGCGTGCTGCTCGCCACTTCGTTGCGCTTTGTCTGCCAGAGCATGGGCCAGAAGTACAGCAATGTGGCAAATGCAGCCATCATCATGATGCTGGAGCCGGTATGGACCGTCCTGATCAGCGTATTCTGGTATAACGAGCAGATGCCGGCGCAAAAAATGATTGGTTGCCTGCTGATCCTGCTGGCCCTGATCGGTTACCGCAGCCGCAACCTGCTGGTCTGGTATCGCAACCGCCGGGTGGTAAACATCAGTAAACAGGGTTGATGGTCTGCGGCCAACCACCCCGGGATCCGGGCTGCCACAAGGGTCATGTTTCGGAGGGGCTTGTTGTGGAAGGGGCGACTCCGCCGCAAAGATATGTGGCACAATTCATTTCAACGGCCCGAGGCCGGACACCCGCGGAAGGAGTGCCGGTCCTGTTACGCCCTGCCACTCGGCTTCAGCCGACCCGCTCCTTTCACCAGCAGCAGCACCAGGGCACCGGCCAGTATACCGCCAATACCATTCAGCAGGGTGGGCGCCGCCCAGGCCAGGGCATCACCGATCAGCGGTACTTGCCGGCCATGATGCGCCCATTGATGGATCAACGCCTCGGCACCGGGGAGACCGTGCAGCAGAATGCCGCCCCCGACCAGAAACATGGCGGCGGTGCCTACCACGGACAGGCCTTTCATCAGGTAGGGGCAGGCCGACAGCATGGCCAGCCCCAGGCCACGTACCATGCCCGTCTTACGACTCAGGTAAAGGCCGGCATCATCCAGCTTGACGATGCCCGCCACCAGCCCATAGACCCCAACGGTCATCAGCAGGGAAATACCGATCAGCACCGCCACCTGTTGGCCGAAACTCACCCCGGCCACCGTCCCCAGGGTGATCACTATGATCTCGGCCGACAGGATAAAGTCGGTGCGGATGGCGCCTTTGATCTTGTCTCGCTCGAGGACCACCATATCGACCGACTCGTCTATCTCGGCCAGCCTGGTGTGCTCGCCCGCGTGCCGTCCGAAAGAGTGCACCAGCTTTTCCACCCCCTCGAAACAAAGAAAGGCACCGCCCAGCATCAGCAGGGGTATGATGGCCCAGGGTGCCAGGGCACTGATCAGCAGGGCTGCCGGTACCAGGATCAGCTTGTTACGTAGCGAGCCCCTGGCCACCGCCCAGACCACCGGCAACTCTCGCTCGGCCCGTACCCCGGATACCTGCTGGGCATTGAGCGCCAGATCGTCTCCCAGCACGCCCGCCGTCTTTTTGGCCGCAACCTTGGTCATCAGCGACACATCGTCCAGCATGGTGGCGATATCATCGATCAGAGTTAACGGACTGGCACCGGCCATAACTGGCCTCCTCTGCTCAGGCTTTGGGAATCAATGGCTGACCGGCAAATTCAACGCCCGGCCAGCCGGTTTTGATAAAGTTGCGGATATTCTGATGATCGCTGCCAGCGGGATGCTGAAGCACATCGTGCCGATAGAAGGCACCGAAGCAAGCCAGGGTCTGTGGCTCGGTCAGGTCCTGCAACCGGGCAAAGGCAAACAGCTTGCAGGAACCGTTGTTCTGCCCGGCCTCGTTGCACAGTTCGCCATTGGTAAAGGCGGTAGGAGTGAACTCATAGAGGGCGTCAATGACCGCCATGGTGTCACTGAATTCGATGGTTTCGGGGTTGTTGTGCAGTTTGTGTTGTAATTCGCTCAGGTTCATCCTGTGTCCTTGATGGTATGTTTTAGAAATATCTCACGATTTAAATAACTGATTCAAATACCGCACCATTTCGAAACAGAAGCCAGGACTCGATAAGCAGACCCTCCGCGCCATGGGGCAACTTGCTGCCTGCGCCCGGTTTTACGACTGACCGAACTTCCGGTTCGCAGCAGGAGTAACATCAGGGGGCCTTGACCACGGCGATTCTGCGTTCGAGCCTGATTTCTGTAGCACAATGAGGAACTGTTATTTAAGGCATCGGCCAAAGGGCCCACACCGCCGGCTCGCTATGCCTACCTCCGTATACGCCCTATGGTCATCCATAAAACAGAAGGTCGGCAGGGCTGTTCTCTTTGTCCTCATTAAAGCGCGGCTGTCGCCTGTCTTGCCCACAGGCAGTCAGCTCATCAGTCCTGCAACTGCAGGCAGCAGCGCAGGAAACGGGCGATATCGGCAATTTCGGCGGCGCAGACACTGTGCTCCATCGGGTAGACATGGTATTCGGGCACAAACCCCATCTGCTGTAATCGTTGGCAGGCCTGCTCGCCCAGCAGCTCCGGCACCACGCCGTCCTGCGTACCATGCAGGATCTGGATCGGCAGATACCGGTTGGCTTCATGGGGCTCCAGGCTGTCGGCGGTGGCCAGATAGGTGGACATGGCAATCAGGCCAGCCAGCGGCTTGTTATAGCCGAGGGCCGCTTCAAAGGCGACGGCGCCGCCCTGGGAGAAGCCGGCCAGCACGATGCGCCGGCTGTCGATACCCTTTGCTATCTCGCGCTCTATCAAGGCGCGCACCGCCGCGGCCGATGCCCGCAACTGCACTTCATCCACTTCCCGCTCCAGGCTCATCGCCAGAATGTCGTACCAGGCTGGCATCTTGTAGCCACCGTTGACGGTCACCGGTATCTGCGGCGCATGGGGAAAGATAAAACGCACCGCGCTGCCTTCGGGCAGTTTCAACTCGGGGACGATGGGGACGAAATCATGGCCGTCGGCGCCCAGGCCGTGCAGCCAGATCACGCTGGCGTCCGGGTTCGGACCGGTTTCACGCTCTACGCAGGGTAAATGGTTCATCTGATGCTCCTGATATGTCCGTTAGTCATGGGTAAACACCCGCATTTCCACCACTATGACCGGCTCGGCGGCCCTGAGCTCGTATCGTTCGCCCGGCTCCAACAGGATCAAGCGGGGCTCGGTGCCATGCAGGTACAGAAAAACCCGACCGGAGGACTCGACACTGCGGTCCTGGTGCGCGTCCAGCCTGTGTACCTCCACCTCGCTCCGGCCCCAGTTCCGGTTGGTCATGACATTGAAGTCCAGGCATGTTGACGCCAGCAGATCACAGTGGATAGCCTGTTCACCGGCAAAGGAAATCGGCTCGAACGGGCGGTTTAACCGTACGGGCTCCTTATCGTCAATGGAAAGCCTGAAACCGCCCCCCTCGACCAGCATCAGTACCCGATCGATGTCCGGATAACGGGAAAAGGGACCGCTTTGTCCCACCTTTGCCATGGAGATCCTGAAATCAAATTCATCACCGCCTTCCGGCCCGGCAACGCGGTAAAGCTCCCGGGTTACCCCTCCGCCATTTTTCCAGGGCATATCGGTAAAGTCGGCCGGTCCCAATATTCTCGCCATACAGGATTTCCTTCATAGATGGACTATTACATCAAAGGCGGCTAACAGGTCGCCCTGGAATAAGTAATCTGAAAGGCCGCCATCAACCGATAGAAAAGGGGATGACAACGGCGCAGATGCAGCGGAGTTAAAGAATGATACGGCTGAACTGTATCTTGGGTTTGATATCGGTAAACCTGACGACATCCGCCATGATCTCCGCGCCATGAGGCGCGATGGCATTCTGAAATGCCTCGATCGATTCGAACAACTGGTGGCACATCACCCGATAAGGCGCGCTGGCTCCCGGCCTGCCGCCGCCGATGCCCTGCTCTACCGTCACCTGTTTCAATACCTCCCCCAATCGCGCCTGCAGCAAGGGAATATGGTGGTCGCGGTAGTAATCCATATCAAACCGGCTTCCCTCGCTGTTGGCATACAGTACGCTTACCCTGATCACTACCTGGCTACTCCTTGTTACCCTTATTATGCTGAGCGGCGGCTCGCCTGGCGCTAGTGTCCAGACAAGCCGCCGGCTGGTCCCTTTACTCGGTAATATAGTCCACCACTTCCAGGCCGAAACCGGCCAGGGCATGGTAACGCTTAGGCGAGCTGAGCAACCTCATCTTGCCCACACCGACGGCCTGCAATATCTGGGAACCCACGCCCACCCGGCGGGATGTTCCCTGCCATTTGGCACCTGCGGGCCGTTCGCCCCTGTCGACCGCCTCGAACATGCGCACCATCGACAGCAGATGATCCGGAGTTTCCTCCTTGCCCAGGATCACCAGCACGCCGCCCTCGTTGGCGATGCGCTCCATCGACTTGCCGAGCGGCCAGGTGCGGGCCGTAGTACGGTCGGACATCAACACATCGGTAAACACATCATGGATATGCACCCGAACCAGGGTCGGTTCATCGGTATCCACCTCGCCTTTTTTCAGGGCAAAATGGATCTGGTTGTCGATGGTATCCCGGAAGGTAATCAGCTCGAACTCACCGTATTCGGTAGGCAGCTTGCAACGTGCCACCTGCTCTATGGTCGTTTCATTCTGGTTACGGTACTCGATCAGATCGGCGATGGTGCCCAGCTTGAGGCCGTGCTGCTCGGCAAATTTTTCCAGGTCCGGGCGACGGGCCATGGTACCGTCTTCATTGAGGATCTCGACGATGACGGACGCGGGCTCTACCCCGGCCAACCGCGCCAGGTCGCAACCGGCTTCGGTATGGCCGGCGCGAGTCAGCACACCGCCATTCTGGGCCTTGAGCGGAAACACATGGCCGGGCTGCACCAGATCGGTGGGTTTGGCATCGGCGGCCACGGCGGCCTGTACGGTGCGGGCCCGATCGGCGGCGGAAATACCGGTGGTCACCCCTTCGGCGGCTTCAATCGATACGGTAAAAGCGGTAGAAAACTGCTCGGTATTGCGGCTGACCATCTGGGGGATATCCAGCTGACGGCAGCGGGCCTCGGTCAGGGTCAGGCAGATCAGTCCCCGACCGTATTTGGCCATGAAGTTGATATCTTCCGGGCGTACGTGCTGGGCGGCCATGATCAGATCGCCTTCATTTTCCCGGTCTTCATCATCCATCAGGATAACCATCTTGCCCTGCCGGATATCCTCGATAATCTCCTGGGTACTGCTTAACTCCATCATGTTCTCCCGTTTATTTCATAAAGCCGCTGGCAGCCAGGGTCGCCAGGGTCAGCCCGCCACTCTGTTCCGGGTTACCGGCAAGCAAACGCTCCAGATAGCGGGCAATAAGATCAACTTCCAGGTTGACGCTGCGGCCCACCTGCCATTCCTTGAGTGTGGTTCCCGCTAAGGTATGGGGCACCAGCGTTAATTTAAAGGCCGAACCGGACACTTCGTTGACCGTCAGGCTGATCCCGTCGACGGTAATGGAGCCTTTTTCGGCGATATAACGGGCCAGTTCATCGGGTGCCTGCACCCACAGTTCCAGCGTGCGTCCCAGCTGGGTGCGCTTGCTGACCCGCCCCACCCCGTCCACATGGCCGGACACCAGGTGCCCGCCCAGTCGGGTCGTCGGCAGCAGGGCCTTTTCCAGGTTGACCGCCTGTCCCAGGCGGTAGTCGGCAAAGCCGGTGCGGTTGAGGGTTTCGCCGGACACATCGGCGCAGTAATAGTCCTGACCCAGCTCGGTTACCGTCAAGCAGACGCCATTGGTAGCAATAGAGTCCCCCAGTTTGACGTCGGACAGATCCAGTCGGGGACAATGAATATTGACCACCGACTCACCACCCTTGTGATTGACGGCGGCCAGGGTGCCGGTGGTTTCGATTATGCCGGTAAACATCAGTTTTTCACCTTAGCGGTTATTTTTATATCTGGCCCCAGCCGGCGACAGTCACTGAACGACAGCTCGGGTACCTGGGCCATGGCTTCGAACTCGGGCAGCTCAAACAGCCCCCGGGCGGGATGGCCCATCAGTTTCGGTGCCTGATAGAGGATCAGTTCGTCCACCAGCCCCTGGGTCAGCAGGGCGCCGCAAAGGCGGGCGCCGGCCTCGACCCACAGGCTATTGATTTGCCGGCGACCAAGCTCGTCGAGCAGGGCGTCCAGCCTCACCTTGCCGTCCTCGCCCCGGGGCAGGCTGCATTCTTCCACCCATTTGGGCAGGCCGCCGGTGACGGCTCCCCGAATCAGCAGGATCGGGCTCGGAATATTGAATAGCGCCAGATCCGGGGTCAGCCGGTTCTGGCCGTCGATGATTACCCGCAGCGGCTGGCGCAATCGATCTTGCGGATAATCGCCGCACAGCGAGACCGGCAATTCCTGCCAGCGCACATTGAGCGAGGCATTATCGGTCAGCACCGTATCGGCGCCGGATAGCAGGGCGCAACTCAGGGCCCTGTGTTTTTGCACGTCGCGTCGGGCATCCGGACCGGTAATCCATTTGCTCTGGCCGTTGGCCAGGGCGGTACGTCCATCCAGGCTCGAGGCCAGCTTGACCGTGACACGGGGACGCCCGGTTTGCATCCGGTGAATAAAGCCGGTGTTAAGCCGGGCGGCCTCGGCGGCCATCAGGCCGTGTTGGGCCTGGATGCCGGCGTCACGCAGCATGGACAGACCACGGCCGGCCACCTGCGGATTGGGGTCGACCATGGCTGCCACCACCCGGGCCACGCCGGCATCGATCAGCCCCTGGGCACAGGGCGGGGTGCGGCCATGGTGGGAGCAGGGCTCCAGGGTGACATAGGCAGTGGCACCCCGTGCGCGATGACCGGCCTCACGCAGGGCGAATACTTCGGCATGGGGGCCGCCGGCCTGTTGATGGAAGCCCTCACCGACCAGCTCGTCATCCTGGACCAGCACACAACCTACGGCCGGGTTGGGAGAAGTGGTAAAACGGCCCAGGCGGGCCAGCTCCAGGGCCCGGGCCATCCAGCGGGCATCTTGTTGGCTGAACACTTATTGCTCCAGTCGGGCTATTTCTTCGCCGAATTGGCGCAGATCTTCAAAACAACGGTACACGGAAGCGAAACGGATATAGGCGACCTTGTCGAGCTGCTTGAGCTCCTCCATTACCAGGTTGCCGATAAGCTCGGAGGGGACTTCACGCTCGCCGGTGGCGCGCAGCTGGGACTCGATACGGCTGATCGCCTGTTCGATGGCCTCGGTACTCACCGGACGCTTTTCGAGGGCACGCAGCATGCCGCCTTCGAGCTTGTCTTCGTTGAAGGGCTCGCGCACGCCCGTGGTCTTGATCACCCGGGGCATCACCAGCTCGGCCGTCTCAAAGGTGGTGAAACGCTCCTTGCAGGCATTGCATTCCCGCCGCCGGCGTACCTGCAGGCCGTCGCCCACCAGGCGGGAGTCGATCACCTTGGTATCGCTCGCGTTACAGAAGGGGCAATGCATGGTGCCTCCATAGGAAAAATCGAAACCCGGACTCATTGATTAGCGGTAAGCTTGCCATAGCCGAGGCCAGGCGCCAAGCCTCACGGGCCCTATCAATAAAAATGCCGGCCACAGGGCCGGCATTGCTCATTTAGCGTGTAACGCGAGTTTAAGCGTAAACAGGCTTGCGAGCGCAGATTTCCAGCACCTGCTCCTTCACGCGGGCGATGGTGGCTTCATCGTTGATGTCGTCGAGCACATCACAGATCCAGCCGGCCAGCTCGCGTACATCGGCCTCATCGAAACCGCGACGGGTCACGGCCGGAGTACCGATACGGATACCGGAGGTCACGAAGGGTGAGCGCGGATCGTTGGGCACCGCATTCTTGTTGACGGTAATGAAGGCGCGGCCCAGGGCGGCGTCGGCTTCCTTACCGGTAATGCCCTTGTCGATCAGGTCCAGCAGGAACAGGTGGTTGTGGGTACCGCCGGAAACGACTTTGTAGCCACGCTGCTGGAACGCATCCGCCATGGCCTTGGCGTTTTTGGCAACACGACCCTGGTATTCCTTGAACTCGGGCTCCAGGGCTTCCTTGAAGGCCACGGCCTTGGCGGCAATGATGTGCATCAGGGGGCCGCCCTGACCGCCGGGGAAGACGGCGGAGTTCAGTTTCTTTTCCAGATCTTCATCGTTGGCGCCGGAAATGATCAGGCCGCCACGGGGAC
Organism: Zobellella maritima; assembly: GCF_003075035.1. Classification (GTDB taxonomy): domain Bacteria; phylum Pseudomonadota; class Gammaproteobacteria; order Enterobacterales; family Aeromonadaceae; genus Oceanimonas; species Oceanimonas maritima. The sequence continues at coordinate 1,763,290 of NZ_QCZE01000001.1, forward strand.
CGGCCAGGGTCTTGTGGGTAGTGGTGGTGACCACGTGAGCATGAGGAACCGGGTTCGGATAATGACCGGCGGCAATCAGGCCGGCAACGTGGGCCATGTCCACCATAAACCAGGCACCAACCTTGTCGGCGATTTCACGCATGCGAGCCCAGTCGACGATACCGGAGAAGGCGGAAAAACCACCGATAATCATCTTCGGCTTGTGCTCAACCGCCAGACGCTCCATTTCCTCGTAGTCAATCACGCCTTCGTCGTTGATGCCGTAGGGGATGATGTTGTACATCTTGCCGGAGAAGTTGGCAGGAGAACCATGGGTCAGGTGACCACCGTGCGCCAGGTTCATACCCATCACGGTATCGCCGGGCTTGACCAGGGCCATGAACACGGCGGCATTCGCCTGAGAACCGGAATGGGGCTGGACGTTGGCATAGGTGGCGCCGAACAGCTGCTTGGCACGCTCGATGGCCAGCTCTTCAACGATATCAACATATTCACAGCCGCCGTAGAAACGCTTGGCCGGATAGCCTTCGGCATACTTGTTGGTGAGCTGGGAACCCTGGGCCTGCATAACGCGCGGGCTGGTGTAGTTCTCAGAGGCGATCAACTCGATATGCTCTTCCTGACGACGAGTCTCATCGCTGATGGCCTGCCACAGTTGTGGATCATAATCGGCGATATTCATCTCACGCTTTAACATCCGTTTCTCCTGACTTATGGGGTTGTCACTGAAAATGAGAGTGTACCCCCAGAAAACGTTCCGGCCTAGCCCCAGATCGCGGCTTATCAAACTTTTTTTATATTTTTGTTTAAAAGTTCACAAAAAGTTTAAAGGTGACCACAAATCACTCAGTTGACAGCCGGGCCCGGCCCGAAGCTTTACCTTGCTGTTGCATATGAATATGGTGACCAAAGTCGCTAGAATGAGAGCATTGACTGCCGCCCGCGGGTATCGACTCCACAGGACCGCTGGACCAGGCCCCCCCCAGATGCCGAGGAGAATATGCAAGACTTTAAAGTTACCTCCCACCGCCGTGCCGAACTGTATCACTGGTTTACCGCCCTGTTTGCCGCCCCCCTGGCAGAAGACGAGATCCAGGAGTTTGACGGCCACGACATGCATGCGTTCCTGACCAGCCTGGCCACCCTGGATCCGATGAAAGAGGCAGCCGAAGCCTTTCGTATCCAGGCCGGACGGGTGTTGCAACAGCCACAGCCGCACGCCGGCCTGAACCGCCAATACCAACAACTGTTTGGCAGAAGCCCTTCGCTGCTGGACAGCTCACGCCTGGCCCAGGCCGATGATGAAGCGCTGATCCTGATGTCGGTGCTATTAAAGCAACACGGCACCCGGCTGCCGGACGACGATCCCCTGAACCTGTGCAACCAGCTGGAGATGATGGCCACCCTGGCCATGGCTTCCTGCCAGGCCGGACAGGAAAGCGCACGCCAGGCTCTGCTGGACCAGCAGCGGGAACTGGCCAACCAGCTATTGATCGGCTGGCTGCCGGTCTTTGTCGAAGCCTGCCATCAACGAGACAGCACCGGTTTTTACAGCGCCGCCGCCGACCTGCTGCAGGCCATGTTCAGCATGGATCTGCATTACCTGAATAATGTGGCGGAATAGATGCGATACGCTAAAAACAAACGACCCGAAGCATCTCCCGAAACCCGGGATGAGGCCGAGCGTATCGCCCGCGCGACCCAGAAGCCCGGCCAGACCAAGGAGCAGACCCGGCTGATTGCCCAGGGCATTCGGAAAGGCATTGAAGAATACAAGAAGCAGCAAAAAGCCAGGGCCCGCGCCGCCGACCGGGCCAGGAAGCAGCAGACCAGGATCAATCAGGATGCGAATGAACAGGAGTCGATGACTCCCGAAGTCACGCCGCAGAATACCAACGGCTCCTATCGGAGCCTGCTACCCTGGCTGCTATTACTGTTGAGCTGGTTGGGATTCGGCCTGTATTACTGGCTGAGTCTCCCCACTGAGCCATAAGGAGCCGTTCCATGTCGTTGTTATTGCCCGAGATCCTGCATACCCAAAGCGGCCAGATCCGTCAGGTAGGGGTGGAGCTGGAGCTGACCGGGCTGAGCCTGTCACAGCTGACCCGGGCAATCACCGACACCCTGGGGGGCACCGTCCGACCGGTGTCGGCCTATGAAATAGAAATTGTCGGCGGCCCCTTCGGCACCTTCCGGGCGGAGCTGGACTTCGACTACCTGAAACGCCTGGCCAGGGCCCAGGCCGAACAGCAACCGGGGGATCTGGAACAGGTTGCGACCGACATGCTCGGCGAGTTGGCCCATCAACTGGCTCCCCTGGAAGTGATCAGCCCGCCGCTGCCGCTGAATGAACTGGAGCCGCTTGAGCGGCTGTTCACCCGCCTGCGGCAAATGGGGGCCAAAGGCACCCGCCACGCCCTGCATTATGCCTTCGGCCTGCATCTCAACCCGGAGCTGCCCGATCTATCGGCCGAGACCTTGCTGCGCTATTTCAAGGCCTACCTGTGTCTGCACGACTGGCTGGACAGCCGGGAAGCTTTTGCTCCCGCCCGCAAGATTTCGCCTTTTATCCGCGGCTTCGGCAAGGACTATTGCCGCCAGGTACTGGCTCTGGGCTATTGGCCCGACCTGGCCCGTTTCACCGACGACTACCTGGCCGACAACGCCAGCCGTAACCGGGCGATGGATCTGCTGCCGATACTGGCCTGGCACGATGAGCAAAAGGTCCGCCGGGCGGTGCGGGACGGCAAGGTCGGCCGGCGCCCCACCCTGCACTATCGGCTGCCCAACTCGGATATCGACAACTCGGCCTGGAGCCTGCGGCACGCCTGGGAAGGCTGGCTGCAGGTGGAATCCCTGGCCAACGACAGTGCCCGACTGGATCAGGTGTGCCGCCATTATCTCGTCCACCTCGATAATCTGACGCCGGACTTTATCGCTCCCTGGAAGACCAAGGTCGTTCAATGGCTCCGCTAATTGGGGTCACAGGCCCTGACAGCCGGCTGCCACTGGCCTGGTGGGCGAGTCGCTGCGCCATCCGAATGGCCGGCGGGCGCGCCCTGCACCTGACTCCCAGTACCTTCCAGGAGCATAAAAGGGACCAGCTGCAGGGGCTGATCATCGGCGGGGGAGACGACATAGATCCCGGCCTGTACGGCAGCGACACCGGCAGGGCCCCCAGTGACCCGCTACGCGACGCCTTTGAAATCGACCTGCTGGAACATGCCCTGCACACCCGCCTGCCGGTGCTCGGCATCTGTCGGGGCGCCCAGCTGCTCAATGTGGTGCTGGGGGGCTCACTGCACCCGGACATACGTCCGCTGCGCCGACATACCTCCAACCGGCGCACACCGCTGGCACGCAAAACGGCCATCGGCTGCCGGCAGGGCCACCTGCAGGATATCATCCGGCAACCCAGATGGCGCATCAACAGCCTGCATCATCAGGCCATCGATCGCCTGGGCGAGGGGCTGGCGGTGGCCGCCCGGGATCTGGACGGCTTTGTGCAGGCAGTCGAGTCAACCGGCGATCATTATCTGCTGGGGGTGCAGTGGCACCCCGAATATCTGCCCTACCTGGCCCACCAGCGGCGGCTGTTCCACCGGCTGGTCCAGCTGGCCAGCCGTTCCGAGCCGGAGCCTCTGGATGTTTGATTTTATGCTGGTGTTCGCCAGCAGCCTGTTGGCCGCAACCATAGCGCCCTTCTATTCGGAAGTGGTACTCGCCGCCGTGCTCACCCGCCAGCCCGATGCGGCCGTGCTGTTGTGGCTATTGGCCAGCACCGGCAATACCCTGGGCTCGGTGGTCAACTGGTGGCTGGGCAGTTACCTGCTCCATTACCAGCACAGGCGTTGGTTTCCGGTCAAGCCGGTGCAACTGGCCCGGGCCCAGTACTGGTTTCAACGCCTGGGGGTCTGGTCTTTGCTGTTCGCCTGGGCACCGGTGGGGGGGGACGCGCTCACCTTTATCGCCGGCATCATGCAGGTACGACTGCCGTTGTTTGTCACCCTGGTCTTTATCGGCAAGGGGCTGCGTTACCTGATCGTGATTTATTTTGCCGAACAGCTGCTGCTGTAAATAATTTGTCAAGCCCCCTGCCACCCGGCGCGGGGACTCAATTTTTGAGCATTCGATAGCGCGGCCTGTCAATCCGGCAAAATTCATCAACATAGGCGCAACAACTGCTTGTATAGTATTGCCAACATGTTGCTTTTTAGCCGAAAGTCTAATTGAGTGAAATGGCCTTCTGGGTCACCTTGTTAACCAATGGTTACTACACCAAGGAGTGGAATAATGAGCGAAGTTAAGGTTCATCCGGTAAAAACACACATCGCCAAGGATGCCTTGCTGGATGATGCCGGCTACCAGGCCCTGTATCGGCAATCCATCGACAACCCCGACGCATTCTGGGGTGAACAGGGCAAAATCATCGACTGGATCAAACCCTATACCCAGGTCAAAAACACTTCCTTCGATCCGGGTCATATCAGCATCAAGTGGTTCGAAGACGGCACCCTCAACCTGTCTGCCAACTGTATCGACCGCCATCTGGCCACCAAGGCCGACGAGGTCGCCATCATCTGGGAAGGCGACAGCCCCGACGACGACAAGCAGGTGACCTTCCGCGAGCTGCACGAACAGGTCTGCCGCTTTGCCAATGTGCTCAAGGCCCAGGGCGTGAAAAAGGGCGACGTGGTCAGCATCTATATGCCCATGGTGGTCGAGGCCGCCGTCGCCATGCTCGCCTGTACCCGCATCGGTGCCGTGCATTCTGTGGTATTCGGCGGTTTCTCCCCGGACGCCCTGGCCAGCCGTATTGTCGACTCCAATGCCAAGGTGGTAATCACCGCCGATGAAGGTCTGCGGGGCGGACGCACCGTGGCGCTCAAGGCCAATGTGGACCTGGCCCTGGCCAACCCCAAAGTCGACTCAATCGAGAAAGTCATCGTCTATCGCCGTACCGGCGGCCAGATTGACTGGAACGACAGCCGAGATGTCTGGTGGCATGAGGCCGCCGCCCAGGCCAGCACCGACTGCCCACCGGTGGAGATGAATGCCGAAGATCCGCTGTTTATCCTCTATACCTCCGGCTCCACCGGCACGCCCAAGGGAGTGTTGCACACCACCGGCGGTTACCTGGTCTATGCGGCCATGACCTTCAAGTATGTATTCGACTACCATGACGGCGATATCTACTGGTGTACCGCCGATGTCGGCTGGATCACCGGTCACAGTTACCTGCTCTACGGCCCGCTGGCCAACGGTGCTACCACCCTGCTGTTCGAAGGCGTGCCCAACTACCCCCATACCAACCGCATGGCCAAGATAGTCGACAAGCATAAGGTCAATATCCTGTACACGGCCCCCACCGCCATTCGTGCCTTCATGGCCAAGGGCGAGGAGGCGGTGGAGGACACCAGCCGCGCCAGCCTGCGAGTGCTGGGCTCGGTCGGCGAGCCCATCAACCCGGAAGCCTGGGAATGGTATTACCGGGTGATCGGCGACGAGCGTTGCCCCATCGTCGACACCTGGTGGCAGACCGAAACCGGCGGCATACTGATCACCCCGCTGCCCGGCGCCACGGATCTCAAGCCCGGTTCGGCCACCCGACCCTTCTTCGGCGTGCAGCCAGCCCTGGTCGACGGTGAAGGCAACCAGCTGCCAGGCGCCACCGACGGCAACCTGGTGATCCTGGACTCCTGGCCGGGACAGATGCGGACCGTTTACGGCGATCATGAGCGCTTCGAACAGACCTACTTCTCTACCTTCCCCGGCACCTACTTCACCGGCGATGGTGCCCGCCGTGACGAAGACGGCTATTTCTGGATCACCGGCCGGGTGGATGACGTGCTCAATGTCTCCGGCCACCGCATGGGCACCGCCGAAATCGAATCGGCCCTGGTGGCTCATCCCAAGATAGCCGAAGCCGCCGTGGTCGGCGTGCCCCACGATATCAAGGGCCAGGGCATCTATGCCTATGTCACCCTCAACGCCGGGGAAGTCCCTTCCGCCGAGCTGCACAAAGAAGTGAAAGACTGGGTGCGCAAGGAAATCGGCCCCATTGCCACGCCGGATATCATTCACTGGGCCGAAGGCCTGCCCAAGACCCGTTCCGGCAAGATAATGCGCCGCATCCTGCGCAAGATCGCCACCGGTGAAACGGACTCCCTGGGAGATACCTCAACCCTGGCCGATCCGGGTGTGGTCGATCGCCTGATAGAAGAGCGCAGCCGCCACGCCTGATCAAAAGGCCGACTTTCACGCCGCCAAACCTGGCGGCGTTTTTTTTAGTTAACCCCCCCGAAAATTGGCTACACTCACTGGCAGGCCGGCTTCTTCTCCTGGCCGCCCTTCCCCGCTGATGGCGACGCCATGACAGCTTCTGACAGGCGCAGCGCCAGATCCCAGGCTATATTCCATACACCCCAGACATTAGACCAGTAATTTGCTGCCAATTTTCACGAAATCACTATAATTGGGCCGGCTGCGCTTGAGCTTCGGATTTTATTTGCCAAAATAGGGCAAAACCGGCTAGGCTCTGCGCACTACTTGTTTTATTCAACAAGATCGACGAGGATTGCCGCACTATGACCGATAAATACCGCATTCTGTTGCTCAACGGCCCCAATCTCAACCTGCTGGGACTACGGGAGCCGGGCATTTACGGTCAGGACAGCCTCGAGGACATCGTCGACCGCCTCGGCCTGCAAGCCGCGGCACGAGATATCGCCTTGAGTCACCAGCAGTCCAACGCGGAACACCTGTTGATCGACGCCATCCACCAGGCCATGGGAGTGCAGGATTTTATTATCATCAATCCTGCCGCCTTTACCCATACCAGCGTGGCCATTCGCGATGCCCTGTTGGGGGTCAAGATCCCCTTTATCGAGGTGCACCTGTCGAATGTGCATGCCCGCGAGCCGTTTCGCCATCACTCCTACCTGTCCGACAAGGCGGTGGGGGTAATCTGCGGCCTGGGTGCCGATGGTTACGAATTTGCCCTTGAGGCGGCGGCCCGTTACCTGGACCGCCGTTAATTCAGCACAGCACTAACACAAAGAGAACGCCCATGGATATTCGTAAAATCAAAAAACTGATCGAACTGGTAGAAGAATCAGGCATTGCCGAGCTGGAGATCTCCGAAGGTGAAGAGTCCGTTCGTATCAGCCGTTATGGTGCCGCTCCGACCATGGCCATGCCCCAGTACCAGATGCAGGCCGCCCCTGCCCCTGCCAACCCGAACCCGGCCCCGGTAGCTGCAGCTCCCGCTCCGGTCGCCGAAGCCACCCCCGAAGTCAGCGGCCATGTAATGCGCTCTCCCATGGTGGGCACTTTCTATCGTGCGCCGAGCCCGGGTGCCAAGAACTTTGCTGAAGTTGGTCAGAGCGTGAAAGCCGGCGATACCCTGTGCATCGTCGAAGCCATGAAGATGATGAACCAGATCGAAGCCGACAAATCCGGCGTGATCAAGGCCATTGTTGCCGAAAACGGCATGCCCGTTGAGTTCGACGAGCCCCTGTTCATCATAGAGTAAGGATGTTTCATGCTGGATAAAGTAGTCATCGCCAACCGCGGTGAAATCGCACTTAGGATCCTGCGCGCCTGTAAGGAGCTGGGGATCAAGACGGTGGCGGTTCACTCCACCGCAGACCGAGAACTCAAGCATGTGCTGCTGGCCGACGAATCCATCTGCATCGGTGGTAACCAGGCCAACCAGTCATACCTGAATGTTCCTTCGATCATTGCCGCCGCCGAAGTCACCGATGCCGTGGCCATTCACCCGGGTTACGGCTTCCTGGCGGAAAACGCCGATTTTGCCGATCAGGTGGAAAAGTCCGGTTTTATTTTTATCGGTCCCCGTGGAGATACCATTCGTCTGATGGGCGACAAGGTCTCCGCCATTGAAGCCATGAAGAAAGCCGGCGTCCCCTGCGTACCCGGCTCCGACGGTCCCATCGGCGGTGACGCCAAGAAAAATGCCACCATCGCCAAGCGCATCGGCTATCCGGTAATCATCAAGGCCGCCGGTGGCGGCGGTGGTCGCGGCATGCGCGTGGTGCGTTCCGAAAGCGAACTGGAAAATGCCATCGCCATGACCAAGGCCGAGGCCGGAGCCGCCTTCGGCAACGACATGGTGTACATGGAGAAATTCCTGGAAAACCCGCGCCATGTCGAGATCCAGGTACTGGCCGACGGTCAGGGTAACGCCATCCACCTGGCCGAGCGGGACTGCTCCATGCAGCGTCGCCACCAGAAGGTGGTGGAAGAAGCACCGGCACCGGGCATCACCGCCGAAATGCGCAAGTTTATCGGCGAGCGCTGTTGCCGGGCCTGTGTTGACATCGGCTATCGGGGCGCCGGTACCTTTGAATTCCTCTATGAAAACGGCGAATTCTTCTTTATCGAGATGAACACCCGTATCCAGGTGGAGCATCCGGTCACCGAAATGATCACCGGGGTTGACCTGATCAAGGAGCAGCTGCGGGTCGCCGCCGGTCAGCCGCTGTCCATTACCCAGGATCAGGTCGTAGTCCGTGGCCATGCCATCGAGTGCCGTATTAACGCCGAAGATCCCCAGACCTTCGTGCCGAGCCCGGGTGAGATCAAGCGCTTCCATTCCCCTGGGGGACTGGGTGTACGCTGGGACTCCCATATTTATGCCGGCTACAAGGTACCGCCCTATTACGACTCCATGATCGGCAAGCTGATCTGTTACGGCGAAAACCGTGATATCGCCATTGCACGCATGAAACATGCCCTCAATGAGCTGGTGATCGACGGTATCAAGACCAATGTTCCGCTGCATAAAGAAATCATGAGTGATGAAAACTTCCGCAACGGCGGCACCAATATTCATTACCTTGAGAAGAAGCTGGGTCTGTAATCCAGCTTCCTGTAAATACGGCGCCTGCGGGCGCCGTTTCATTTTCCCTCCCCGCTATCCCGAAATCTCCGCTGTTTTGCTATGCTTCGCCCCCTTATCAAGGGGAGACCTATGACCGATATCTTTTCCATCGCCCGTCGTGAAGCCGGCCTGTGCGTGGCCCTCGCCTGCCTGTATCTGCTCGGCTGGTTCGTCAGCGCCTACCTGGTGCCCGCCGACCTGATGTGGGGTGGCTGGCCGTTATGGTTTGTGCTGAGCTGTGTGTTCAATCCCGTCGCCTTTGTGCTGCTGTGTGCCCTGATGGTCTGGCAGCTCTTTATCCCGGTCGAGCTGGGGGTACAGGATGAACCTTGAGCTGCTGATCCCCCTGGTTATCTACCTGTGCGCCATGCTCGGACTGGGCTTCTGGCTGAGCCGGGCCCCGCAAGGCGGCAGCTTCGTGCAGGATTACTTCCTCGGCAACCGCACCATGGGCGGCTTTGTGCTGGCGATGACCATGGTCGCCACCTACGCCTCGGCTTCGTCCTTTATCGGCGGACCGGGGGCTGCCTACCGCATGGGGCTGGGCTGGGTGCTGCTGGCAATGATCCAGGTCCCCACCGTCTGGCTGACCCTGGGGGTGCTGGGCAAGCAGTTCGCCCATATCGCCCGCCGGGTCAATGCGCTGACCATCAACGACATGTTGTTCGCCCGCTATCGCAGTCCGCTGGTGGTGATCCTGGCCGCATGCGGCTTGCTAGCCGCCTTTGTTGCCACCATGGTAGTACAGTTTATCGGTGGTGCCCGGCTGCTGGAAACCGTTACCGGCCTGCCCTATGAAGGCGGGCTGATACTGTTTGCCCTGACCGTGCTGCTTTACACCCTGATCGGCGGCTTCCGGGCGGTGGTGATAACCGACGCGGTGCAGGGGATACTGATGTTGGTGGGCACCATAGTGCTGCTGGCCGGGGTGCTGCACGCCGGAGGCGGTGCACCGGCCTTGTTTGCCCAGCTGGCCGCTATCGATCCCGGCCTGGTGCAGCCCCAAGGCCCCGATGGCTTTCTCGGTCTTTCTTTTATGCTGTCGTTCTGGGTACTGGTCTGTTTCGGGGTGATCGGCCTGCCCCACTCGGCGGTGCGTTGCCTGGCCTACAAAGACAGCAGGGCCATGCACAGGGGCATTATCATCGGTACCCTGGTCGGCGCCCTGCTGATGTTCGGCATGCACTTTGCCGGCGCCCTGGGCCGGGCGCTGCTGCCGGATCTGGATATTCCCGACAAGGTAATGCCAACCCTGATGCTGGCGGTGCTGCCGCCGCTCGTCGCCGGCCTGTTCTTGGCCGGACCCATGGCGGCCATCATGTCGACCATCGACTCCCAACTGATCCAGGCCTCGGCCACCCTGGTCAAGGATCTGTACCTCAACTACCTGACTCGCAAACCGCCCTCGCCCACCGCCATCAAGCGGGCCAGCCGGCTGGTCACCCTGGTGCTGGGCCTGATCGTGCTGTGGGCAGCACTCAGCCCGCCGGAGATGATCATCTGGCTCAACCTGCTGGCCTTTGGCGCCCTGCAGGCGATCTTCTTCTGGCCGCTGGTGTTGGGCCTGTACTGGTGGCGCGGCAACAGCACGGGGGCATTGGCCTCCATGCTTACCGGCGCTGTCAGCTATGGCCTGCTGACCACCTTGGGTATCAAACTGATGGGCCTGCATGCCATCGTACCCAGCCTGACCCTGTCGGGCCTGGCCTACGTGCTCGGCTCGCTAGCGACCGCGCCGCCATCGACCGAAGTTCGCCAGCTGTTTGGGCGCGACTGACGGATAAAGTCGAACAAAGGGCCCACTCCGCCGACTCGCTATAAATACATCCCTGTACGCTCTCTGTTTCATCCCTGAAACAGAAGGTCGGCTGAGCAGCTCCCTTTGTCCTCCTAGATGCTGCAGAGTCGCCTGTTGGTCCCGCCTTCGGACAACGCGGTGTTCAAAAAGAGGCAACAGAGAACGCCTCCCACGACCGTGACATGCCATGGATGGCATGTCCGAGCTTACATGGATGTACGCGTAGCGTGTCGTGGGTGGAGGCTGTGTTGCCTCTGAGGGACAGGCCTATAGCTTACCCCTTTGTATACAACTGCCCGCCAACAGGACAGCACGCGCGACCAATGTTAGAATCCCCGTTTTACCGCCTTGATGAAGTAGCGCCATGCCCTGGATACAAATTCGCATTAATGCCACCGAGAAAACCGCCGACAAGGTCAGTAACATGCTGATGGGCCAGGGCGCCCAGGCGGTCACCTATATGGATGCCGAGGACAATCCGGTATTCGAACCCCTGCCCGGCGAGACCCTGCTCTGGGGACAGACAGTGGTGGTCGGTCTGTTTGATGCCGAAACCGATCCCGCCCCCATCATCGACTTTATGCGCCGCATCTATAACAAAAACCTGGTATACAAGGTCGAACAGCTGGAAGACAAGGACTGGGTACGGGAGTGGATGGACAGCTTTCATCCCATGCAATTCGGCCAGCGGCTGTGGATCTGCCCCAGCTGGCGCGATGTGCCGGATCCGGACGCGGTCAATGTAATGCTGGATCCGGGGCTGGCTTTCGGTACCGGTACCCACCCCACCACCGCCATGTGCCTGGAATGGCTCGACAGTCAACAGCTGGAAGGCAAGACCGTTATCGATTTCGGCTGCGGCTCCGGCATACTGGCGCTGGCCGCGCTGAAGCTGGGCGCCAAAGAGGTGATCGGTATCGATATCGATCCCCAGGCATTGCAGGCCAGCCGTGACAATGCCGAACGCAATGGCGTGGCCGACCGGTTGACGGTCTACCTACCCCAGGATCAACCCCCGGGCCTGAAAGCCGATGTGGTCGTCGCCAATATCCTGGCCGGTCCGCTCAAGGAGCTGTCAACCCTGATAAGCTCGCTGGTCCGGCCCGGTGGCCAACTTGCCCTGTCGGGTATCCTGGAAACCCAGGCCGACGGCCTGAACCAGGTCTACGGCCAATGGTTCGATATTGTTCCCCCCAAGCTGCAGGAAGAGTGGGCCCGCTTGAGTGGCGTGAAACGCTCCGGGTAACCACGGCAGCCGGACATTTGTCCCCGGCGTCAAGTTCAAAAACGCTTTTTTATTATCCGGACAAGGCCGATTTTTTGCGCACAGCCGCATCCCCGGCCTTGACTTATAAAAATTTCCGATCCGGTTAATTTGTGACCTTTTCACCCTCTTAAAAAATGCGTAAGATACGCGCCCTTGAGCCGTGATAACTGAATCCTCATGGAAATTGGCCCTTACAAATTGTCCACCCCCTTGCTGGTGGCGCCGATGGCGGGTGTGACCGACAGACCCTTCCGAACCCTGTGCCTGCGCATGGGCGCCGGTATGGCCGTGTCGGAAATGCTGTCGTCCAACCCCAGGGTGTGGCAGTCCGACAAGTCTCGTCGACGTATGGATCATGAAGGGGAAACAGGGATCCGCTCCGTACAGATTGCCGGCTCAGATCCTGAGTTGATGGCCGAGGCGGCCCGAGTCAATGTTGACCAGGGTGCCCAGATCATCGACATCAACATGGGTTGTCCGGCAAAGAAAGTGAACAAGAAGTTGGCGGGCTCGGCCCTGCTGCAATACCCGGAGCTGGTGCGAGATATCGTCAGTACCGTGGTGGCCGCAGTCGAGGTACCCGTCACCCTGAAAATTCGTACAGGCTGGGATCCTGAACATCGCAACGGCGTGCATATCGCCCGCATCGCCGAAGATTGTGGTATTAAGGCCTTAGCCGTACATGGTCGTACCCGTGCCTGCATGTATAAAGGCGAAGCGGAATACGACACCATCAGGGCGATAAAACAAGCCGTCTCTATTCCCGTGATTGCCAACGGGGATATCGGCAGCCCGGAACAGGCGCGTTTTGTACTGGATTACACAGGCGCCGATGCCATCATGATTGGCCGGGCAGCCCAGGGGCGGCCCTGGATTTTTAGAGAAATCCGCCACTACCTTGAGCAGGGCACCAAACCCGCACCGCTTCCTGAGGACCAGGAGCAGGCGATAATCCGGGAACATGTTGCCGCACTGCATGCGTTTTACGGTGAGGTACTGGGCGTTCGGATCGCCAGGAAACACGTGGGTTGGTACTTGCAAGAGAGTGACGCGGGCCGTGACTTTCGCAATGATTTCAACGCTCTCGACGAGCCGCAGCAACAGCTTGGCGCGTTGGAGCAGTATTTCGCGAATATAGCTTAACGAACAAAAGAAGAGCAGACCGAATATGTTCGAACAAACTCCGACTTCAGATGCACTGGTTACTACTACAAAATCTCCTTCTTCCGAGCAGCCAACCCAGCGCCCGCTGCGTAACTCGGTCGATCAGGCCCTGCGCAACTACCTGTCCCAGCTCAACGGTCAGGAAGTAACCGAGCTGTATGAGTTGGTCCTCGCCGAAGTCGAAGCGCCCATGCTGGACGTGATCATGCAATATACCCGCGGCAACCAGACCCGCGCCGCCAATATGATGGGCATCAACCGCGGTACCCTGCGCAAGAAGCTGAAAAAGTACGGCATGAACTGATAGTAATCAGTTAAGTTATTGATTTTAAAGGCGTTAACCCGACAGGGTTGGCGCCTTTTTCATTGTGCGTGACACACCACGTGATACACGGTCAATTGTGTCGTCCTTGCGTGATACACGGCAGCACTCTAGAAATTCGGCTCGGGTAGGGGTGGAACCGCTTAGGCTTTACAGAATCTGTAAAACATTCACAGGATCGGTAAATGTACGGCTGGTGTATGGGTGTGGTCATCCACCAGCGGCTAGACTGCCTTTCCCTGTCTGGTGGCACTCCGTATTGCGCACCATCTGTGCGCAACTGCGCCAATGAGTGCGCAAGCCGGTCAGCTCACATGGTAACTTTCATTGCATGCCAGCCTCGGCTCTGCGGGCTGGCTTCCTGGGGATCGCATCCGCCGTTTCGGTTTCGCTAACTTGTCATACCTCTTGGGTACGCAACCTAGACTTGCTGAGGGTGAGGCGGTCAACACTCTGGAAACAGCAGAGGACGACAAGATAAAGAACCTAGCCCCAACTCCCATTTTGGTTTACAATTTCAATATAAATTTAAATTTTGTAAACCGGGGGTTGGTATGATAGGTGAGCGACTGAAGCGTGCCCGCGCTGCGGCTGGCCTGTCTATGGAAAAGCTAGGCAACGCAGTAGGTGTCAGTTCGAATATGATCAAAAAATACGAGCATAACGATAGCATGCCGTCTTCGCTCGTGCTCATCAAGTTAGCTGATTCGCTTAGTGTGCGCACTGAGTTTTTCTTCAGGCCAAATAAAATTCATCTCTCGAGCGTAGAATACCGTAAGAAATCCAATACTCCCCAGAAGGTATTGGCACGTATAACTGCCGATGTCCTAGATCAGGCCGAACGCTGGTTTGAGCTTAAGAACTTGTGGCCTAATTTTCCCGTACCGGATTTTTCTCTGCCAGCCAACCTACCAGCTGTCCAATCACTCGACGACATTGAACAATTAAGCATTGCTGTCAGAGAGCAGTGGCAACTGGGTCTAAACCCTCTTCCCGACCTAATCGACTTACTCGAAGCCAAGGGTATCTTGGTCATTATCTCTGGGTCAGATCAGGCCGACAAATTTGATGGTCTACAGGCTCAAGTGGAAGGGCAACCCGTCATTGTCGTATCCAGCCAGTGGCCGGGATGTCGTCAGCGCTTTACCTTGGCGCACGAATTAGGTCACTTATTGTTACATGACCACCTGCCAGATAACCTAGACGAGGAACAGGCCTGTAACCGATTTGCATCTTCGTTCCTGTTGCCAGCAGAGGGTGCTATCGAACACCTTGGTAAACAGCGTCACAAAATAGACTGGAAAGAACTTTTCCTACTCAAGCATGAATACGGCCTGAGCATGTCCAGTATTCTGTATCGCAGCAAAAATCTAGGAATTTTGACTGAGCAGCGATACAAATCTCTATTTATTGAGTTCTCGTCCAAAGGATGGCGAAAGCAGGAACCAGGTCGACAATATCCACCCGAGCAGACTCTGCTTTTCGAGCAGCTCGTTTACCGTGGAGCAGGCGAAGGCTTAATATCCGATGCAAAGGCAGCAGAATTATTACAGATGCCATTGGCTGAATTCCGGAAATCAAAAATGATGGAAGGAGCTCTAGCCTAAATGCAAGTTCTGATCAGTGATGCCAACGTATTGATTGATGTTGAAGCCGGTCAGCTACTCACGCAGATGTTCCAGCTGCCTTTTAAGTTCAAGGTTTCCGACATGCTTTATCACGACGAGCTGTCACAGCAACACTCTCATCTACTTGGTCTGGGCCTTATACAAGCTGAACTAATGCCACAGGGGATGATTGATGCTTTCAGAATGGTTCAGACCTACTCTGGTCCAAGCCGCTACGATTGCTTTTCTCTGGCACTAGCCAAACAAGAATCATGTCCATTGCTAACGGGCGATGGGGATTTACGCAAGGCTGCCAGCCAGGAAGGAGTAGTTGTAATGGGTACCATATGGATAGTAGAACAACTTGTTATACATGAGATGATTGATAAAGTTGCTGCCCGGACGGCTTACAGTGATATGAAAGCCTCAGGTAGCCGGTTACCTTGGTCGACCGCTCTAGCTCGTCTAGAAGCACTGTAGCAACTCATTTCCCGATGAAGTCGCCGTTGGTGATGCTGAGCTTTCCGGAATTAGAAATGAAGCCGGCAATTCAGCTTCCTCACACTCTTATTTCATTAGGTAGATGTTCAGGCAGCGTTTTTTGTTCATGGGCATTGCTCCACTAAGAGCCCCTACGATGCCAGCCCGCCAGCCAAGCCCATACTCGGCCCACTCCCCAGCGCTTGTCCGGTGTTGGGACAGCCTCGCCTCTGTACAGGCAGATGTAATCGCACCAGTCCGTGGGCTCTGGGTGGGAATATTAGTGCCGTCCACTCTTCGCCCGGTGTTTTGCTCTGCCGCTTGCTTCTCAGTCATCGTTCAACTGCCTGTCATGTTGGTAACCCGTGCCTGTTCAACAATGGGGGTTCACTCCATCAGGTGAGACAGCTCCATGATCTCCAGCATTTCCACGTTCACTTTGTGGCGGCGCTTGTTGTCCTGCCCCAGCGCCTCGATTTCCTCAGGCCTCAGCATCCTGGGTGTAAAGCTCGGCGGCGTTTTCTTGCCTGATACCGGCTTTTTAGGCTGCGTCACTTTCGGTTTGCTCCAATATCTAAGGGGCGTCGGCAATGTATGCTGAATGATGAGCAAAGCAGAGCCCCAGTAAAGCTGGCAAGGGTCGAGGCAACATCAGCCCTATACACTCCAGTCCTACACTCCCCCGTACCGAAGCGGGAATGGGACTCCTCCACCAGCTTGGCAGCCAGAGCCATATTTGATTGTTGTGCTGGCTTGTTATCGCCAGAATAAGCCCCTGAACCTGGCAAACCACAAGCTTTTCCGATAGTGCTTCATTGACCTCACCTTGGCTATCTGAAGTAGCTCAGATGAGCTGAAATCGAGCGGTGTAGCTGTGCCACTTTTTAACGGCAGAGTATCAGGTACCTTCCGTGGGGTAGCCTCCCGGTCAAAAAATGGGGGAACCGTTAAATACCCATCTTCCTTGCCAGTCTTATCCTGCTCCATAGTCACCCCTTCAGCCTAGTCTGTATGAGAGCTTAGCAGGCAAGGGCGGCTATTTGATAGTGATTCTGTGGTGGGTTGGTATTACCTATGCCCCTGAAATGCGCCGCTCTGAATGTCATCATTTGTCAACATCAGCAGGCTAGGGTGAATGCGTTGAGGATCGCGGTGTAGTGCGTGCCTTTGGTGCTAACCTGTGCGCCCTTTTATAGTCGGGAAATACCCACGCTTGCCGGTAGGGCTTTGTGTTTTTGCCGCTTAATGACCTTCTTTGCCTTGCTGGTGGTGTGGCAAGTCTGACAGCCAGGAAAAGAAACCTGTATGGCTAATATATAAAGTGACCCGATTATCGGGGTAGGAAAAATCGAAATATCCCATGTTTTCGCCCCGGCTTTCGGGTCGAAACTACACGCGCCAGCCTCACACCTACCCCGGTTTTCGGGTCGAAAATAACCCCTGTCAGACCCGATTATCGGGGTGGGGAAAATCGAAATGGCAGAGTACAGGGCACAAAAAACCCCCTTTCGGGGGTCATGCTGCAGTGAGGCTGTGTTTGCTTGGGGTCGTTAATTCGCGCCCATCATGGGCTTCCGTGAACCCCCATCTAACCGGGCCGGTCGTGGGTTCAACGTCGAATTTATAGCGGCTCCCATGGTCATTCACGGCGTTTATTGGCAGCCAGGTTAATCCATAAAGGGCCGGCTGGCGCTTGCCATCAATGCCGCTGGCCCCTCTCCGGGTTTTCACTATCAAGCCACGGACCAGCAACTCCCTTACGGCCCGCTCGATCGTGTCCTTGCTCTTGAAACCCCGCTTGCTTAGCACAGACCAGGCGGCGGTCAGGTCGCCGTTGTTGTTGCCGTTCGTCTGATATGCCAGCTCCATCAGCAGTTTTAAGGACGCACCATTCAAGCTCATATAGTCGGGGCCTTCCATTACTCGCCTGGGTATTCCGGCAAACCCTCCCTTTGCGCCGTTCCAGTGATCAGATCCCGTTGGTGGTTTCTTCCTTCTGTTTTTCTTGGGCACTCCGTCCCGAGTCAATGCGGCCACGCATCCCCCTTAATGCCTGCTCAGGGTGTCCCATTTCAAGATTTTCCGCTGGCTGGCGGTGGGCGTCGGTCTGCTCATTCGTCATCCTCCACCAGCTCTACGCCCAAGAACCACGCCAGCCGGGGAGCATCCTCAAAGGGGATTCCGCTGAATGCCAACCGCAAGCCGTCCTCGGCAGTGATTAACAGTTGTGCGCCCTCATCATGCCCAACCTCGGGCTCGCCCTGCCAGCACTCCACCAGCAGGTGATCACGGTGACATTGAGCATAAAGGCCGGCGCTCAGGTTCATCAGAATAAAGCGGCTCTTGGGGGTCTGGATCAATTCCAGCTCGCCGCCATCATAGGTAAAGGATTGGCTTTTAATACCCAGACCGGCAGCCTCCCGGTACACATCAAGCTGGCGCTGATACACAGCATATTGATCCCTCGCCTCGGCAGTGGTCGGATTCAGCTCGTGATGCTGACAAAATTCATGAAATGGTTTCATGCCTGGCCCTCCTGCTCGATACCAAACAAGCGAGTACCTTCGATCCAAAACGCCAGATCAGCGCGGGCCTCAGTTTCGGTGCCGCCATAAGCGGAAATGACACAGAGACAGTAAACAGAAGGAAACAATGCCCCCTTTGAATAATGGCAAATCATGGGTGTAGCTCCGGGTCAGGCGGTGGTGGCGGTTTGTTCTGGGTAGCAGGCAAGCAAGGCGGCTAGCTCCTGTGCGCTCAGCGGCGGCGCTTTGCGACGCTGGCGCATATTGTCTATCAGGTCGGCCACGCGCTCGGCATCAGCCCGGTTGGTGATACGGTAACGGTAATGCGTGTCTATACCGTCCGGGTTAAGTATGTCGTCACGGTGAAGGCGAATCGACAAGGTCCGCTCAAGCAATGTCGGGTAGTTGCGGCCCGACGAAAGGTGACAATGCCTCAAAATGTCATTTTCGGTCACGCCGCCAGAGCTGGACAGGATCAGCATAAAAGCCCGCTCTTTTTTAGCGGCGGCCTTGGCTGGCTGGTGGCTGGTGGCGATGCTGCGATCATGCTGTGCTGATTGGGGGGCTTGAACCTGGGCGGGGTTCAGCCCCTTCTTGTTTTTGGTCATACTGTTGCCCTCCCCTTATGCAGCCTGAAGACCGGAAATCCACTTCTGAATATCCGACTCACGCCAGCGGGTGGCACTGCCCAGCTTGACACTTTTCGGAAAAGTACCGGCCTTTTCCCAACGCCAGATAGATACTCGGCTGGCAGGCACCAAAGCCTGTACCTGTTTGACGTTTAACAGACGGTCTTGGTATGCGGTGTTCATAAAATCCCCCCTTGGGTTTCAACGTGTTACGGGGGGTATTTTCATGTTTCCGCTTGGGTATGGGTGGAAGTTATGGAAAACTTCCGTGCTATTTTGAAAACTTCCGTGCTTTTTGCATCCAGTCATCAAAAGCTCTTTCTGTTACTGGGCAAGCTATTTTTGCTGCTGCCAAAGCTGGTGCAAGTACATTGTTGAAAAATGCTTGGTGGCCCATATCATCAAGACGCTGGCCTTTCTCGGTAAAGTGCAAATCAATCAGAGAAGTAATCATGTCGGATTGCTTTGCAGTTGCCCTTGGCTCTGCTATTAGCTGGGTCATCGCCTCCTGCTCCTTGGCCCTCTGCGCCAACTCGGCGTTGTTATAGATGTTCGGGAGCGGCTCGCCGTTGGTGATACTATGGTGAAGTTTTACTAACTCAGTTTGTGTTACCCAGAGATCACCTTTGGTAATCACTGTCTCATAGTCCGGCCCAGAAATAGCTGGCGTAACCATGGCCTCTACACCTTCATCATTTTTTGCATAGAACTCAACTTGGCTTGCGGAGATCCCCCCTTTTTGCTCAATCTCCTTCATACCCCAAATGCTCAGAGGCCATAAACCATGCGCATTGCCCAACGTCGGCGAAGGCCGGCCATTAAGTGTATGGGTGTAGAAATAAGCGTGATTCACAAACTGAATGGAATAACTCATGGCTCCATCGATTCTCTTGCCGTAGTTTTCAGGGCAAGTAAGGTCGCCATGCAGAAAAAATGGTATTCCATCAATATGACAACACAGTCTGATTGCTCCTATCGATCCCCAGTGAATAATATCCTCCACCTCACATTCCAGCATCCGGGCGGCCCGGTCGATGCGGCAATACTCCAGGGGTAACAGCGGGGGCAATTCTCTGCCTTTGGTCATGGTGACGTGCTCTTTGTTGTTATGGTTATGCGGTGCGGTTGAAAGTCGTCGGGATCACGTTGTTGGGCGTATCGGCCAGCAGTTCCAGGCGATCAAGCCAACGGTTCAGCACGTCCAGCTTTTCCGGCAGGTACTGACTGCGGTTGTAGATAGCGAACACGCCCCCAAGCTCATGCCCGGCTAGCAGCTCTACCACATGCGGCGGGGCACCCAAATCGGCGTTCTTGGTGATAAAGGTGTGCCGCAAATTGTGAAGCGTCCAGGGCTCCCGGTGCTTGAGCCGTTGGTGAAAGGTGCGGCCATTCTGGCTCACGGCCTCCGACTTTTTGAGTGTACCCAACAGGTATGGCCCCTCGTTGGTGCGGCGCATTTCTTCCAGCCAGGGGATCACGCGCTCCGGGATCGGTCGCACAAATCGCTTTTTGGTTTTGCTATTGGCTTCTGGGATAGTCCACAGCCGTGCATCCAGATCCCATTCATCCCATTTGGAAAGCCTCACCTCTTTGGTGCGGGCACAAAACACGGTGATCAGCCTGAGCAGGTCACGGTAATAGGGCTGTAGGCCATTGTTGTTAAGCCATTGCCACAGGCTGCCCAGTTCGGCATCAGTCAGCACACGATCCCGCCTGCCCTGTTTTTTGCCCACGTCCGGTATGGTCAGCCCTTCAAGGGCGGTGCTGGCGGCATAGCCCCGGCGATCGCAGTAACGCAGCGCCTGCTTGCACATTTGCAGCACATAACCAGCGGCCACCGGGGAGCCGTTATGACTAATGCGCTCCAATGCAGTGAGCCACTGGCGGCGGTCGGCCAGATTCAGGGGAAGGCTGCCGATATGGGGAAAGATATGAACCGCAAGCTGGCGGCGATGCTTGTCATGGTTGGCGCGATGATGGACGGCGTAGTTATCTAGCCAGTATTCCAGGGCATCCCTAACCGTGACCGGCTTCAGTGCTTCCTGCGCTTCCATGTTCAACTTAAACCGGGGGTCTTCATTGTTGGCCAGCCACTCACGGCACTGATCACGCAGCTTGCGGGCGGCGGCCAAGGACAGATCCGGGTATTTACCCAGCAACAGCCGTTCAAGCTTGGTATTCCGCCCGCCCAGTCGGTAGCGATAATACCAGGACAAAGCACCGGTCTTGCTCAACCGGGCGGCTAAGCCATCGCCATCAGCTACCCACGTTTCCCGCTCGGGTGGATTGCGGATCAGCTTTTTCACCTTGTTGTCATTGAGCAAATTGCTAGCCATGCTGCCCCCTGCGGCAAAATCCACGTGATACACCACGTGATACACGGTTAATTGTGTCAAATAGAACACCAATGAAGCAAGATGAAACAAAGTAAATAAGTAAATTCAATTAAAATCAGTAACTTAAAATTAAACCGAAAAACATGGTGAGACTCGAAGAAAACCTAAGAAACACGCTTTCCGCTAATACGGCATGAACTGATAGTAATCAGTTAAAGCATTGAAATTAAAGGCGTTAACCTGCTTGGGTTAGCGCCTTTTTTGCTTCACATGATACATCACGGATACACGGCGCCATCAATCCCCCACTATACTCACAATCCTGAGTCCGGCTCGTCTCTGCTCTTTCCTGCTCCATATCAGGTGGCCCGGCCACTACGAAACTTTCATAGTGCCTCGAGCGGCTGACCTTTACGAAACCTTCGTAAATTTTTCTAGTTGGCCCCATGGGGGGCGGTTGCCTGTAGGGGGTTCTGTTTGCTCCCCCGTTTCCGTTTTAGGGGCTGTCGTCATAAGATGGCGGCCCCTAGAGTTCATGGCAATTTATCCACCACCTTGCAGTGGCCATCACAAGAGCACGATAATAACCATGACCTCCAATATATCTACCCTGGCCGGCCTGATCTGGTCGGTGGCCGACCTGCTGCGCGGTGACTTCAAGCAGTCCAAGTATGGTCGCATCATCCTGCCTTTCAGTGTGCTGTGTCGCCAGGAATGCGTGCTGACGATGGTCGACACCACCAAGGCCATGCCGGAAACAACCATAAACTAACTGCTGCTCATCGCCAGGGGCCAGAACTTCCCGCTACAGGCAGGAATACGCTGAGCAGGCACGAACCTTCTGTGCCAAGGGCTTTATTGATAAAGGTCTATGGCATGAACGAGTAAAAACGAGCTCATGCATTGAATTTAAAGGCGTTAACCAGCCAACTGTTCATTGATAAGGATCACCATGAAAATTGCAACGTTAGGACCTGCTGGCAGTAACCACGAATTGATTGCCCGGCGCTACCTTGAAATGCGCAGTTCAGGCGAGGGATCAGTAACGCTATTCACGGAGTTCGAACACGCGTTTCGGGCACTGATGGCCGGGCAAGTCAGCCACTTATTGCAGTGCACCGCCCATGCCACCCATAGCGATTGCGTTGGTCGCTATATGCACCGTGCCTACCCGGTGGATACCTTTATTGCGGGCAGCAAGCCACTGGCCCTGATTGCCCAGCGCGCCATTGCTCGGCCCACTCAGGTAGCAGTGCAGCCGGCGACACGTTATTACACCGACTTGACGGAATACCAGATCATCGAGGCCCCGACCACAGTGGCGGTGGAAGAAGGGCTGCTCGCGGGGCGTTTTGAGGCGGGCATTTGCGCCGAAGAAGTGATAGCGCAGGCGCCCGAACAACTGCGTCTGGTTCAGTCACTGGGGCCTGCACTGGATACCTGGGTGATGTTTGCTACCCAACCGTTGCCAGCTTCTTCACCACTGTGGTTGGATGCAGAAGCTTAAAACCCGAAGATCAGCATGCCCCCTGCCGCGATAAGCGCTCCTCGCTGCCACAGCGCCTTGTGTGCAATCACACCGTAAGAGATGGCCCCCAAACCCACCGCCACTTTGAGCGCATCAAACAGGGCAGCCGAAGGGTGGAAAGCCAGCTGGATCATGTCCGGGTTGGCCACCATCGCCAGGGGGATAATATACAGCCCTATGCCCAAGGCCATGGCCTTGAACGCGACTTTCAGCCAGTTCTCCCCCACCATGCCCGCGGCGATAAAGACACCGCCACACACCGGCGGCGTGATGGTGGAGAGCAACGCATACCAAAACACGAACAGGTGCGCCAGCAGCGGCTCCAGTCCCAGCGAGATCAACGCAGGGCCAGCAACAGAGACGCAGATCACATAGGCGGCGGTAGTCGGCACCTCCATGCCCAGAATCAGACAGGCCAGCGCCGTTAGCAGCAGTGCCGGCCACAGCATATCGTTAGAAAGTGACAGAATACCCGAGGTGATCTTGACGCCCAGCCCGGTCAACGACAGTACCCCGACCACCAGCGACGCACAGAGGATGATGGCACCAATGACCGCAATCTGCCGCCCGGCGGTTACCGCCGCCTCTGATAAGCGCCGGGCAAAGCCGGGCAGCGAAAAGCGCAGGGTCACATCAAGGCACAGCAGCGCCAACCCCGCAAAAATCGCCACACTCGCGGCGTACTGAGGGGTATAGCCGCCGTTAAAAATGCGCTCCAGCAGCAGCACGAACGGGATCGCGAAAAACAGCGAGGTAATCAAGACCTCTTTGCCGCCGGGACGTTCGCTTTCGGCCATGGGCTTGAGATCGTGCCGGGTCGCATACGCATTAATTCCTATCCAAACCGTCAAAAAATAGAGCACCGCCGGCAGCATGGCCGCCGCCATAATCTGCGTATAGGGTGTGCCCGTCAGCTCCACCATAACGAAGGCACCGGCCCCCATCAGCGGCGGCATGATTTGCCCCCCCGAAGAGGCCACCGCTTCCACCGCGCCGGCCAGCGAGCGCGGGTAACGCAAGCGAACCATGGATGGAATGGTGATGGCCCCGGTAGAGGCCACATTGGCCGATGCCGAGCCAGAGATAGAGCCCATCAGCGCGGAGGAAATTACCGCTACCTTGGCCGCGCCACCCGTGAGCCGACCCGCTACCGCGCTGGCCAGATTCATAAAGCCCTGGCCCGCTTCACCGGCATTCAGTACGGCCCCGAAAATCACAAAAATGGCGACAACGCCGACACTGACCCCGGTAAGCGATCCCCATAGCCCGCCTTCGGCAATGGTCAGGGTACCCACCATGCTTGGCAGCGGCAGCCCCGGGTGACCAAAGGCTCCAGGTATGTATTGACCGAAAGCCCCGTACATCAAGGCCAGCAGGGCCACCAGCGGGAGTGGCCAGCCAATTGCCCGGCGTGCGGCTTCAAGCGCCAGGGCAATTAAAAACAGACCGATAGCCATTTGCAGATGGTTATCAATAAAGCCGTACTGATCAGCCAGCATCGACTCGTTAACGGCAATATAGCCACAGGCGGCAATACCCAGCATCGTTAGCAAGCAACCACTGATGCGCTGTGCCGGTGTTTTGGCCATATAGACCAGAATCCACGGCAACAACAGCGCCATGTGCAGCGGTCGGCTGACGAGCGCAGGCGTTAAGCCATAAAACACTAATCCAAGATGAAACACGACGCTGGTCGCCCCTAACGCGATCCAACCAGGCGCAATTGCGCCATCATCCGCAGGGGCCGCCGTGAGCGACAATGTAAAAGCACGCATGCCAGATTACCTATCAATACAGCACAGCCACGGCGTTGGCACCGTGGCTGTGAAAAGCGGAACGAAAAGGATTAACGCAGGGTGTCTGGGACCACAAAGCCCGCTTCTTCGTAGTAACGCAGCGCCCCCGGGTGCAGCTGGCCGGCCATGTTATTCAGCATGTCGGGGGTAATGCTGCCCCACCACGCGGCCTCTGCTGCCATGGCATCGCGACGCTCCCAGAAGGTTTTGGTCAGGGTATAAGCGGTGTCATCATCCATGGCGGTGGTGGTGTAGGCAATCACCGGTAGCGATGTGGTCGCCACGTCTTGCTCAACGCCGGGATAGGTGCCCGCCGGAATGGTTTGCCGCGTCGCACCTGTCTGTTCGATTTGCTCGTCGGTCAGGCTGATCAGGGTTACCGGCATGCTGGCGGCCGTTTCAATCACATTGGGCGACGGGAAAGAGCCGGCGGTCGCAAAGCCATCTATCTGACCGTTTTTAAGCGCATCTGGGCCACTGCCAATGGCGGCATCAGCAACTTGCACCCTTTCTTCCAGGCCAAACAGCTTAAGGTAGCGAGCGGCTTCACGGGCACCAAAAGAGCCGCGGCCAATCAATAAATGCTTACCTTCCAGTGCGCTGATATCGGTCACGCCTTCATCACCCGCCAGCACAAAGTGCATGGTGATGGAGGGGATCGGGAATAAACCACGAATCTGTTGAAAACGAGGATGCTTGCGCTTGGCAAAGGCACCCTCTCCGGCCATGGCTTGCTTGATCAAGGCAGGTGGTGTGGTAAACACATAGTTGCCTTGGCGAGCCATCACTTCCATCACGTTTTGTACCGAGCCCTGGCTCTCTTCCAGGGTCAGAATAATGGCGTCATCCGTACCCTGGCGGATGGCTTCCGACAGCTCTACCCCCATCTGATAATAGGCAGTACCCGCAGAGGCTGATTTATAGGTCACACGGGTTTCAGCATGAGCAGTAAACGCGGCACTTGCGAATGCCAGCATAGCCGCCGACACACCAAGCGTGTGGCGAAGTGAGCAAAATGGGTTGCGCATCGTTATTTTCCTTAACGTATTCAGCGGCCGTTTGCTAACGGACCTCGTTTTTTATTAGCAGCAATGTGTTTGGAGGGACTCAACATAGCACGATAGTGACCAAGCGGGCCAGGGTCTGAGGACGGCGGGAATGCCGGAATGGCAGGCGCTTTTTCCGGCCCTGGAGCAGAGTGCCTGGCTGAAATTACTCGCTCGCTGACTCGAGTACACTACTATTTCGAGCAGCTATTTAACCCATCAAACAGCACGTACAGCCCCTCCTGTCCATCCCCCTGTTTAAGTAGCCGCCATGCACGGGAATATTGCCTAGACTGATAGCAATGGATTTTTATCGACAGGGCAGTCACCCATGGTCAGGGTAAAGGAGAGACAATCCGGGCTCACAACCGTTGAATATGCCATCGCCGGCGCCCTGCTTACCCTGGCAGTGGTTGCCGCCTTTGCCGGTCTGGGCAAAACGGTGGGCGATACGGTGATGGATCTGGTGGAAGCGATTGAGCAGATCAATGGCAATGAAGCCAACTCGGACTCCGGCAATGGTGATGAGGGTGGCAATACGGGATCCTCTGGCGGCGGCGATGGTGGCACGGGATCCGGCGACGGCGGCTCGGGCTCCGGTTCAACGGGCGCCAATGACGGCGGCACAGATTCAGGTTCAACTGGCGCCAATGATGGCGGCTCGGGTTCAGGTTCAACGGGCGCCAATGATGGCGGCACGGGTTCAGGTTCAACGGGCGCCAATGATGGCGGCACGGGTTCAGGTTCAACAGGCGCCAATGATGGCGGCACGGGTTCAGGTTCAACAGGCGCCAATGATGGCGGCACGGGTTCAGGTTCAACAGGCGCCAATGATGGCGGCACGGGTTCAGGTTCAACGGGCGCCAATGATGGCGGCACGGGTTCAGGTTCAACGGGTGCCAATGATGGCGGCACGGGTTCAGCTTCAGCGGGAGGAAGCCCGCACCTGAGCAACGGTGCGCCAGCCTCCGCTTTAACCGGCAACGGCGCCGCTACCTCGGGCCAGGTCGCCGGACCTTCGAGCTCCGCTCCTCTATCCGAAAGCAGCCCCCCTGGTTCGTCAACAGAGGATCCGCAACACCTCGCCAGGCAGGGCTCAGAGGTTAGAAACATCCGGGCCGGGACCACCGATACCCCCCAATCTTCTGCTGACACCACACCGGCCAACGACCAGGATGGAGTCCCGGAACAAGGAATACAGTCATCCTATTCACCCTGGCTGCTAGGATTGCTCGTATTCATTCTGGCCTGGTGGCTGTATCGCCGACGCATGAGAAAAGCGTAACCCGACCCGCCAGCGCTCGTAAGGCACAAGGCACGAGGGCTGACTTGTCGTCCAGGCGGCAGCATTCTGGCGCAATCTCCGATATATAACAGCCCCGGCCAGGCACTAGGAAGCTTGTCATGCTTCCATAACTTATGGGACAATAAACATACTTGAACTGCTCAATTAATACGCAGGTTCAAAAAAGGCAAAGCCCTCGAAAGAAGGTGACGCAAAGCTTCTGGCCTAATGAGTACGCTCAATGGCAGCAGGGCTGCAGAAGAACCTGATAACGCCCGGATGTAAAACCGCCGTATCACCCCCGATATCCCCTTCTGCTATCTGCCCCAACTGACAACCTATATATCCTGAACACAGGTAGCACTAATATGACATTGCACAAGGGGTCTATCGGATCTCGATTTTTGCTTATCAGCCTGGCACGCGTGCTGATCGGCGCTATAGTGGTGATCAGCGTAATTTACAGCACCAGAGCCATTATCAAAACCAATGCCGAGCTCGATCGTGCCCACCAGGTCATGTTGCAAACCCAGGCCGTAACCGGGCTGGCCCGCTCCATGCTCATCAATGCCCAGGGGTTTCTGAGTAGCGGCGACAAGATGTTCTATAACACCTTTTACGACCAGCGCAGGAAACTCAACCAGAATCTGGATCTGTTGCAACAGGCCTGGTCCCAGCAGCCCGACAAGCTTGAAAGGCTGAGAGACATCCGACAGATAGTCAATGACTGGGTAAGCCATGAGATCGAGCCCAACATGGCCCTGCGCGACGCCGTACGCGTACAGGGCAACAAGAAGATTCAACAGCAGGTCCTGATCGACAGCCTGCTGCTGAATAATTCCCTGTTGAGCATGATAAAAGAGCATACCCTCGCCCTGGAAGCCGACGAAAACAACCACCGGCTGGAGAAAATGCGGCTGGTCAGGGAAACCACCGACCGGGCAATCTGGATCTTCACCTTCTGCGCCCTGATCGTGGTGCTGTCTGGAATAGGTTTATCCCTGCTGGCCACGCTCGGCATTACCCGTCGCATGAAACGCCTGGTCAGAGCGGCAACGCAGCTGGAGCAGGGTGATCTCGATGTGACCGTCAAGGTAGACTCTAATGACGAAACCGGCGCTCTCGCCAACACCTTCAATCAGATGACACAACGGTTGCGTCATGTAGAGGCCGTGGTCAGGGCCACCGCGGCGGAAGACTTTTCCAAGCAGGTGCAGGTCCAGGGCGAAAAGGATCGGCTGGCGCAGTCCATCAACAAGATGTCAGACAACCTGAAGCATCTGGCCACCGACCGGAGAAATCAGGACTGGATGAAATCCGGACTGGCCGAGCTGCACTACAAGATGCGCCATGAGCATGAGCTGCTCCCCCTGACCCAGCTGGTGATGACCTACCTGGCCAACTACCTCAAGGCCCAGGTCGGGGTCTGCTACCTGGCTGAAGGGGAACGGCTTAAGCTGATCACCAGCTATGCCTATAAAAAACGCAACAACAACGATAACGAATTCCGCTTCGGGGAAGGGCTTATCGGGCAGGCCGCCCTTGAGCAACAGAGTATCCTCTACAGCCAGATGCCGGACCAGCAGCAGCCGCTGACCATCAATAGCGGCATGGGCGAGTCCCAGCCAGCGGACGTCATTGTCCTGCCACTGGTCCACGAAGACAGGGTTGAAGCGGTACTGGCGCTGGGCGTGGATCGACGCTACAGCGAAATCGAGCTGGAATTTCTCGAGCGCGTCGCGCACAGCATCGCCATCAGCATCCATGTGACCCGCACCCAGCAGCAGCTGGTGCAACTGCTGGAAGAGTCCAAACAGCAGTCGGAAGAACTGCAGACCCAGCAGGAAGAGCTAAAGGCCGCCAATGAAGAACTGGAAGAGCATGCCGATATGCTGGCCAGGTCGGAAGCGGCCCTGCGCAGCAAGAGCGAAGAGTTGCAACAGCTGAATACCGAACTGGAAGAGCGCACTGAGGAGCTGGAGCGCAAGAAAGCCGAAACCGAAGAAAAAAACCGCGATATCGAGCTGGCCAAGCAGGCCGTGGAAATTCAGGCCCGTGATCTGTCCCGGGCCAGCCAGTACAAGTCCGAATTCCTGGCCAATATGTCTCATGAATTGCGCACCCCGCTCAACAGCCTGCTCATTCTGTCCCAGTCGCTGGCCAACAACCGCCAGGGCAACCTGACCGAAGAGCAGCAGGAAGACGCCAAGGTCATCTATCAGGGGGGCAAGGCCCTGCTCGGCCTGATCAACGACATCCTGGACCTGTCCAAGGTGGAAGCCGGCAAACTGGATATCCATTTTGAGCAGATGACCATAGATACCCTGCTCGACAACCTGCGCAGTCAGTTCAGTCCCATTGCCAGTGACAAGAGCATAGAGCTTCTCATGGAGAAAGAGCCCGGACTCCCCGCCAGCATATCCAGCGATCTGCTGCGCGTGGAGCAGGTGCTGCGCAACCTGCTGTCCAATGGCCTCAAATTTACCCATCAGGGCTCCGTGAAACTGAAGGTGCATAAGGCCGACCAGGCGGTACGGTTCAACAACCCGGCCCTGCAGCCAGGGCAGGTGATCGCCTTTGCAGTAATCGACACCGGCATCGGTATTGCGGCCGATAAGCAGCAGGGGGTGTTTGAAGCCTTCCAGCAGGGTGATGGTTCCACCAGCCGGGTCTATGGCGGCACCGGCCTTGGGCTGACCATTTCCCGGGAGCTGGTCAGACTGCTGGGCGGTGAAATACAACTGCAGAGTGCAGAAGGCCAGGGCAGCACCTTTACCCTGTACCTGCCGCTGAATGGCCAACCGGTACAGCATCAGACCCCGACATCCGGTGAGCAGGACAGCTCTTACATACCCTTCCAGCGTTTTGCCGGTAACACACCATCCGCCAGGGAGAGTGAGCCGCAGGTCATCGCCATCGAACAGGCAAAAGCGGTGACGGCCGAGCCCGAGGTTGCCCTCCCAACGGCAGCCAACCCCATAAAGGCCGACGACACGACACAGCCGCAGCCAACCGATGACAGGGACATCCTGGTCCCGGGAGACAAGTCGGTACTGATCATCGAAGATGATCAGTCCTTTGCCAAAATACTGATCGGCCTGTCCCGCAAGAAAGGCTATCAGTGTCTGGCCGCCCTGACCGGCAGCAGTGGCCTGCAGCTGGCAGAGCAGTATCAGCCCAGCGCCATCATCCTGGACCTGGGACTGCCCGATATCGGTGGCCGACAGGTGCTGGAACAGCTCAAGCAGAATATCAAGACCCGTCATATTCCGGTGCATATACTGTCGGCCGAGGATAAGAACAACGAAGTACTGCAGATGGGCGCCGTGGGTTTCCTGACCAAACCGGTAACGGGAGAAGAAGTCGAGGCCCTGTTCGGCAAAATGGAGTCGCTGCTACAGGATTCGATCAAACGGGTGTTGCTGGTCGAGGACGACAGCCATAACCGCCAGGCGGTCATCCGGCTGATTGCCAACAAGGATGTAGAAATCTGCGCGGTCAGCACCGGTCGTGAAGCCTACGATAAATTGGCCACCAGCGCGTTCGATTGCGTGATCCTGGATCTGACCCTGCCCGATATCAGCGGCTTCGAACTGCTCAACCAGCTCAGCCAGGACCAGCAAATCTCCCTGCCGCCCATTGTGGTCTACACAGGTCGGGAGCTGACCACCGAGGAATACAAAGAGCTGAGCGAGTACACCAGCAGCATAGTCATCAAGGGGGTCAGCTCACCGGAGCGCCTGCTCGATGAAACAACCCTGTTCCTGCACAGCGTGGAATCGTCCCTGCCGCTCAATCAGCGCAATATTATCCAGATGCTGCACAGCCCGGAGCAATTACTTCAGGGTCGCAAGATCCTGCTGGTAGACGATGATCTGCGCAATACCTATGCTTTGTCCAAGGTGCTGCGCGAACATGGCCTTGAGGTCAGCATGGCCGATAACGGTGAACTGGCCCTGCAGAAACTGGCCGAAGAGCAGGATATCGAGCTGGTTTTGATGGATATCATGATGCCGGTCATGGACGGCTATGAGGCCATGCGTAGGATCCGCCAGCAGGCAAGATTCAAATCCCTGCCGATCATTGCGCTGACCGCCAAGGCCATGCCCGAAGACAAGGCCAAGAGCATAGCAGCCGGCGCCAATGACTATTGCACCAAGCCGGTCGACATAGACAAGCTGATTTCGATGATGCGGGTATGGCTATTTAAATGATAGAAGCACAGAAAGAACTGGAAACAATCGAACTCGAATTGTTGTTGGAGGCCATCTTTCGTCGCTATGGCTACGATTTTCGTCACTATGCACGCGCATCGCTCAAGCGCCGGGTTGCCCAGCGCATGCAGCGGGCCGGTGTCGGCCGGGTAGCCGATCTGATCCCGCTGATCCTGCATGATCGGGAGTGCTTCGACAGTTTCCTGAAAGACATGTCGGTGACCGTCACCGACATGTTCCGCGATCCCGATTTTTTTGCGGCCCTGCGCTCGCAGGTGATCCCGGTGCTGAAGACCTACCCTTTTATCAAGATCTGGCATGCCGGCTGTGCCACCGGCGAAGAGGTTTATTCCCTGGCCATCCTGCTCAAGGAGGAAGGCCTCTATGAGCGGACGCAAATCTACGCCACCGATTACAACAATCACTCCCTGGCCATCGCCCGGGAGGGGATCTATTCCCTCAAACAGATGCAACAATACAGCGAAAACTATATCCGAGCCGGTGGCCGGGGCTCATTCTCCAATTACTACCATGCCAAATACGGTGCGGCCAAGATGCATGAGTCACTCAAGGAGAATGTCACCTTTGCCAATCACAACCTGGCTACTGATGGTGTCTTTGGCGAGATGCAGATGGTGATTTGCCGTAATGTGCTGATCTATTTCGACCAGCAGTTGCAGAACAGGGTACTGACCCTGCTGCATGACAGCCTCAGTCCTCGTGGTTTTCTGTGCCTTGGCAATAAGGAATCACTGAAGTTTTCGGCCGTACAAGGCCTGTTTGAAGATCAGGTTTACCAACAAAGAATTTTCAAGCGAGTACACTCGCGGAGTACCCGTGTCGATCGTTAATCAGCCCTTGTCACAGCCTGCCGGACAGGCAGCCGTCGTTCCCAAGATCCTGGCCGTGGATGACAGGCCTGAAAACCTCCATTCCCTGCAACGGCTACTGGCCGATCTGCAGGCGGAGATCGTCACCGCACAGTCCGGGCACGAGGCCCTGGCCCAGATCCTGCGCCATGACTTCGCCCTGATCCTGCTGGATGTGATGATGCCGGAAATGGATGGTTTCGAGACCGCCGGCCTTATCCGCGGCAACCGCAGCAGCCGGCATGTGCCCATCATCTTCGTCACCGCCGCCGACCAGGATCCGTCATTCGAGGGTAAAGGCTATGACCTCGGTGCCGTCGATTATTTATTCAAGCCCCTGCAACCCCATATCCTGCTCAGCAAGGTTCAGGTTTTCCTGCAACTGGCCCAGCAGCAACAACAACTGCAGCATAGCCTGCAGGAAGTCCGCCAGTTGCGGGATAACAATGAATTACTGCTGCGCTCTGTGGGTGAAGGCATTCTGAGCCTGGATCTGACAGGGCACATCGGCTTTGCCAACCCGGCGGCCGCCCGCCTGCTGGGCCTGGACGCCGGCCAACTGGCCGGAGCTCCCCTGACCAAATTCCTGATGCTCACGGAACAGCAACCGTCCGATGAGCAATGGCTCGGTGACACCCTCTTCCCGCATGCCAAGGATGCCGGCAGCAGTACCTGTGACCAGCACTGGTTTCGCCATGCGGACGGATACCTGTTCCCAGTCGAATACACCATCAGTCCCCTGCATGATCAGAGTGGGCATTTTACCGGCGTGGTCCTGGTATTTCAGGATATCAGCGAGCGCAAGGAGCGGGAGGCGCTGGAGCTGGCGAGCAAATACAAATCCGCCTTCCTCGCCAATATCAGCCATGAACTGCGTACCCCCTTGCACAGCCTGCTGATTCTGGCCAGGAAGCTGGCCGCCAACGATGAGGGCAATCTAAGTCGCGATCAGATCAGGGCAGCCAGCGTCATCCAGCGG
Organism: Zobellella maritima; assembly: GCF_003075035.1. Taxonomy (GTDB): domain Bacteria; phylum Pseudomonadota; class Gammaproteobacteria; order Enterobacterales; family Aeromonadaceae; genus Oceanimonas; species Oceanimonas maritima. The sequence continues at coordinate 1,796,040 of NZ_QCZE01000001.1, forward strand.
GAAGGACAGGATTTGCTGCGACTGATCAACGATATCCTGGATCTGTCGAAGGTGGAGGCCGGCAAGATGGCCATGCACTGGGAACAGGTGGAAATTGCCGATATGCTCAGTCACCTGCAGAGCCAGTTCGTGCCCCTCGCCGCCGAGAAAGGACTCGGCTTTCATATAACCCGGTCGGCGGATCTACCGGAGGCGCTGTACAGCGATCGCCGACGGATACAGCAGATCCTGAAGAACCTGTTGTCCAATGCGGTCAAGTTTACCCACCAAGGAAAGGTTTCACTGTCTGTCGATCCGGTCGATTCAACCGATAATCAGGTCATCGCCTTTACCATTTCGGATACCGGCATTGGTATAGAGGAAGCCAAACAGGCGGAAATTTTCGAGTCATTTCAGCAACTTGATGTAGCCATCAACCGCCATTACGAAGGTACCGGCCTGGGCCTGGCCATCTGTCGCGAACTGGCTCGCCTGCTGGGCGGGCGCATTACCCTGCAGAGCCGGCCAGGACAGGGCAGCAGCTTTACCCTCTTGCTCCCCCTGCAACCCTCACAGGACAAGTCTCTGCTCGATACCCTGACCGATACCCGTTCTCATACCGGGCAGATCACACGTCCTGAACCCGCCCCCCCGAGTCGGCAGATAGCATTCTCCCCCCGTCTGGCCGCTCTGGCCCCTGGGAAAAACCTGCTGCTGGTAGACAGCGATATGCGCAACAGCTTTACCCTGACCGCACAGCTCAGGCAACACGGGTTCCGGGTTATCAAGGCTGAAAGCTATCCAACAGCCCTGGCCCGGCTGACATCGGAACCCGGGGTTGACGTCCTGATCATGGCGCTGATGCCGCCATATCACCAAGCTCGCCAACTGCTTACAGCCCTGCAAGAAGGGGATAATCCGCCCTGCTCCATCATGGTACTGATGACATCGCCGGGACAGGGTGATGCCGAACCCTGGTTACAGCAAGATGCTGTTCAGTGTCTGATTAAACCCTTGGACATCAATCAGCTGCTGATGAGGCTTGCAGAACAACTCGACGACCCGCAGCTGACGGTGGAGGAATGCCAATGATCAAACCCCACCGCTCCAAGATCCTGGTGGTTGACGACAAGGCGGAAAATCTCTACGCCATGGAAAGTCTGCTGCAGGATTGCGAAGCCGAGGTATTCCTGGCCCAATCCGGCAATGAAGCCCTGTCTATTACCCTGCATCACGAGTTTGCCCTGATCCTGCTGGATGTGCAGATGCCGGAAATGGACGGTTTTGAAACCGCCAGCTTGATCCGGCAAGATGAGGAAACCCGGCAGATCCCCATTATTTTCATGACCGCCCTGAATACCGATAGCAGCTATATCTTTCAGGGTTACGAATCGGGAGCCGTCGATTACCTGATAAAGCCGGTTGACAGCGATATCCTGCTGAGCAAGATCCAGGTTTTCCTGGCGCTGGATAGCTATCAGCACGAGCTGGCGGCCATGAAGCAGCAATATCAGCTGCTATTGAATTGTGCCGGTGAGGGTATACTCGGCATTATGCCGTCGGGACATATCCAGTTTGCCAATGCCGCCGCCGCCCAGATCCTGGGATATACGGAGCCGCAACTGCATGGCTGCCACCTGCACCAGCTGCTCTGCCCTCCCCACCAGGAACCGTCCCCCTGGGAGCAATCGCCCATCTATATGGCCTATCAGGGCGGCGAACCCTACCGGGTACACGATACCTTGCTCTGGAACCGGGAACAGCAGCCCATCCCCACCGAGTTCACCAGCGCGCCCCTGAAGGATGAAGCGGGCAGCTTTGTCGGTGGTGTCATTATCTTTCAGGATATCAGCCTGCGAAAAAAGACCGAACAGAAACTGCTGGAACTGGCCCAGTACGATCCTCTGACCGGCCTGGCCAATCGCTCCCTGTTCCAGGATTTTCTCAATATGTCGATTGCCCGGGCCCGGCGGCGCCAGGGCAACATGGCGGTACTGCTGTTGGATCTGGACCATTTCAAGGACATTAACGACACCCTGGGCCACGATACCGGCGATCAGCTGTTACAAAGTGTGGCACAGCGGATCCAGTACAGTGTTACTACCCCGAGCAACGAAGCCGAGTCCGCAGACAACGATGCCCTCCTGCTGAAAAGTGTTGCCCAACGGCTGAAACATAACCTGAGACGCAGTGATCTGGTGGCTCGCCTTGGCGGCGACGAATTCGCCATTGTGCTGGATGAAATAAGCCAGCCTCAGGACGCCGCCGTGGTGGCACAAAAGGTATTGCACACCCTGGCTCCTCCGCACCAACTGGAGCGCTACCAGGTTTTTATCAGCCCCAGTATCGGAATTGCCACCTATCCCGCATGCATCGCCGATGCGGAAGAGCTGATCAAGGCTGCCGACACCGCCCTCTACCAGGCCAAGGCCATGGGCCGTAACAACTATCAGTTTTATGCCCCCGAGATGCATCGGGCAGCCATGGAGCGGATGCGGCTTGAGCAGGACTTGCGCCATGCCATCCGGGAGCGGCAATTGTCACTGCATTACCAGCCCCAGCTCGAGATGAACGGCAAACAGATGGTTGCCATCGAAGTCCTGCTGCGCTGGCGGCACCCTGAACTGGGCATGATCAGCCCGGCCCGCTTTATTCCTCTGGCGGAGCGGATGGGGATCATAAGTGAGCTGGGTGAATGGGTACTAAATGAGGCCTGCCAACAGTTTCAGATCTGGTGTCAGGAGGGGCTGCTCGATGAACAGGTCGCACTCGCCCTCAATATTTCCAGCAGACAGCTGGCTGATGATGGCTTTGTGGCCAATATCCAGGCGGTGCTGGCAAGACACAGCCTGCCCGCTTCCCGTATTAATCTGGAGCTGACAGAAAATGCATTGATGGACGAGCAGGAAACCACCTCCAGGGAACTTGAGCGGCTGAGAGCCCTGGGCATGCGTATTGCCCTGGATGACTTCGGTACCGGCTACTCTTCCTTCAATCAAATCCATTACCTGCCGATCGACTGCCTGAAGGTGGCACAGCCCTTTGTCAGCAAAATAGGACAGGACCCCAAGAATGATGCTGTGGTCAAGACCATCATCAGCATGGCCCACACCCTCGGCTTCAGCCTGGTGGCGGAGGGGGTTGAAACACAACAGCAGGCAGAATTTCTGCAGACCCATGGCTGTAACCGCCTCCAGGGCTTCTACATTACTCCTCCGCTCAGTGCGCAGATGATGACCAATCTGCTAAAAAGTCGGCTACTGGATAATGTCGGTAATGAGAACAAAAAGGTGATGCTGCCCCTTGCCATACAAGCTCCTGCCGATGAGGGGTCATCCTAACCTTGTCCCGCCAACCTCCGTTAACAGTGCAACAGGATCGTATCCGCCCCTTTGACGCCGTGGTTATCGGTGGCTCTGCCGGGGCCATACAGGCTTTACCTGTTCTGCTCGGGCAACTGCCTATTGATTTTGCCTTGCCGGTAATCATAGTGCTGCATCGACTGGAAGGAGCCGGTGGCCATCTGGACAAGTACCTCGCGCAGCATTGTGTCCTTCCGGTGATCGAGGCCGAAGACAAGCAGCCGCTGCAGGGCGGACATGTCTATCTGGCCCCTGCCGGATACCATCTGCTGCTGGAACAACAGCGGCATTTCAGCCTGTCGGTCGATGGCCGGGTCAGTTATTCCCGCCCTTCGATTGATGTACTGTTCGAAAGTGCCGCCGATGTCTATGCCGAGCGACTCGTCGGTGTCATCCTGACCGGCGCCAACTCCGATGGCAGTGCCGGATTGGCCAGGCTGAAAAAAGCCGGCGGACTGGCGGTGGTCCAGGAACCAAACACAGCAATGGCAGACTTTATGCCCAGAGCGGCACTGAAGGCAACCGGGGTAGATCGGGTACTCGGACTGCAGGCTATCGCCAAGCTGCTGTCACGACTTACACCGGGGTAACCATGATCTATCCGCTCAGCTTAATTACAGCACCGGCATCAAGCCAGTCTGAGACAACAATGACAAGAGAGTCTTTCCATGCGTCATGAAACACAGCGCCCCACCATCCTGGTCGTCGATGACCGGATGGAAAACATTCGCTCCATGACACGCATCCTGGAGGAACTGGATGCAAACGTTCACTACGCGCTATCAGGCGTGGAAGCACTTTCCCTGCTGTTACGTCATCAGTTTGCCCTGATCCTGCTGGACGTGATGATGCCGGAGATGGACGGCTTCGAAACCGCCGAGCTGATCCGCAGCCACCAGGGCAGCCAGCATATCCCTATCATCTTCGTGACCGCAGCCGACAAGGAAGAAGCCTTTGAATTCAAGGGCTATGACGTGGGTGCCGTCGATTACCTGTTCAAACCGGTCCAGCCTCAGATCCTGCTGAGCAAGGTACGTTTTTTCCTCGAGTTGTCAAAGCACAAGGCCCTGCTGGAGCACAGCCTGCTGGAGCTGAGACAACTTCGCGGTCATCAGGAACTGTTGCTGAAATCCACGGCAGAAGGGATCCTCAGCCTGGACATGCAGGGACGGGTTACCTTCGCCAACCCGGCTGCCAAGCGATTGCTGGGTTATCAGGATGATGAATTACTCGGAATCCACTTCGCCGAAGTCCAGGGTATCGAGATCGCCAGCCTGCCTTTTGAACAAAGTGATATTCATCTTGCCTGCCTGGCCAGGCGCAGCATGCAGGATGACCAGCAATGGTTCCAGCGGCGGGATGGCGAGCGCTTTCCGGTCGAGTTCACCGCAAGCCCGATCAATGACCAGGGTCCCGATTGCCCGGGCATGGTGCTGGTGTTTCAGGATATCAGCAAGCGCAAGCGAACCGAGCAGCAGCTGGCTTATCTCGCACAATATGATCCGCTGACCGGTCTGGCCAACCGGGACATGTTTCTCAAGCTGCTGCATCAGGCGATCTCCCGCTCCGACCGGCACCAGCACTCCCTCGCCCTGTTGTTCCTGGATCTGGATCGCTTCAAGCAGGTGAACGATACTCAGGGCCATGAAGCCGGTGATGAATTGCTGAAACAGGCAGCTCAACGGCTGCAATCCCGTATCCGGGATGGGGACACCATCAGTCGCCTTGGAGGAGACGAATTTACGGTAATCCTTGAAGAAATCGGTGAGTCCCGCGGACCGGCGATTGTGGCGCAAAAACTGATTGATGCCCTAAGCGAGCCATTCATGATCAAGGGAAACGAGATCTTTATCGGCACCAGCGTCGGCATCGCCCTCTATCCAAACTCCGCGGATAACGCTCAGGCGCTGTTGAAATGCGCGGATATGGCCATGTATCAGGCAAAGGCGCATGGTCGCAACAATTTCCAGTTTTTTACCAGCCAGATGCAACACAGAGTCACCCGGGCCCTGGATCTGGAGAACCGGCTGCGCCATGCCCTGGATCGCCAGGAGCTGCTCCTGCACTACCAGCCCCAGGTCGATATCGCCAGCGGCCAGATAATCGGCCTGGAAGCCCTGCTCCGCTGGCAGCCGGAAGGTCAACCAATGGTGTTGCCGGGACAGTTTATTTCCATTGCCGAGGAAACCGGCCTGATAGTGCCAATCGGCGAATGGGTGCTACGCAGTGCCTGTACCCAAATCCAGCAATGGCATGCCTCGGGACTGCTCGCACAGAATGTATCCGTCTCGGTCAACCTGTCTGTGCGGCAGCTGGAAAACAAATCTCTGTTGACCACCCTCGAAAAGATCCTCAGGGAGACCCGACTCAAGCCGTCACAGCTGGAGCTGGAAATCACCGAAAGCGCGGTTATGAAAGATCCCGAGGTAGCGGTTAACGTACTGCGCAACATCAACCAGCAGGGCATACAGGTATCATTGGACGATTTCGGGACCGGCTACTCGTCGCTCAGCTACCTGAAGATGCTGCCCCTTGATGTCTTGAAAATAGATCGTTCATTCGTCAACGATATTGGCGGAGATCCGAGCCACGAAGCGATCCTTAAAGCCATCGTTTCACTGTCAAAAAACCTGAACTTACGGGTGGTGGCCGAGGGGGTTGAAACCGAAGCCCAGCTGACATTTCTCCGCCAGCTGCATTGTCATTCGATTCAGGGCTACTTCGTCAGTAAACCCAAGTCTGCCGAGCAAATCGAAGAGCTGCTTCGCAGTGCCAAACAAGGCTGCTTGCCCGGCCTGCTTCCGGCACCGGCGCTGCCCGTAGTCTCATCGTATCTCCTGCCGGATAATCAAACGTCATCGTCATAGAGGCCCAGCAACGGCCTCTTGTCCCTTTGTTCGCGGCAACCAGCGCTCGGCCGCCTGGGCAAAATCCTTTCCCCCGGCGACTTGCTCGAACATCCACACCATGTCCTGCGGTTGCCAGTCAAGACCAGCCAGGATCTCCATCGCCCGGGGGGCCGAGTCTTCCAGGCCCCGGCGCACCAGGGTATGGGGACGTTCGCCGATGGCAAAGGCCGCCTTGGAATCAGCCAGCAGACGCAGCTTGCCGTTGCTCAACAGACGATCGGGTTGCCAGGCAATGAACAGCCCTTCCTGACCAGGCGCCATAGCGGCAACGCCCTGCTGACGATAAGCCTCGACAGAGCCGGGCTGCAGCCGGTAATCGTTCAGGCCATAAAGCGCCAGCGCCTGCTCGGCCATCCTCATGATGCCATGGCTGGCGTCTATGCCGACAATCAGACCGGCACCATAGCCACTGCCCGCCAGCTGCTCCAGGCTGTCGACGGGCGCATCTTCCGGAACCGCCATCCCCAGCTTCAGGGCCGGGTAATTGGGCCCCAGATCATGCAGGCGATCGAAGAACCGCTCGACATAGGCCGCGCTGCTCTGCGGCATCCACAGCGACAGGCTGGCGTCGGCCTCACCCGCAGCCAGCCGGGACCATATCTGCCCCGGATTGGCCAGCTCCATACTGACGCTGTATCCCGCCTGCTCCAGGGCCGCCTTGGCCATATGGCTGGAAGCCAGTGCCAGATCCCAATCACCACTCAGCAAATGGATATGTTTTTGTTCTTCCTTGCCACAACCTGTCAGCAACAGGCTCAGCAACAACAGGGACAGTTTTTTCATGGGAATACCTGGCGAGCTTCACGGCCGCCAAGCATGCCAAAAAGTGAATTCAAAGTCATGAGGGTAAGGAAACTGCGCCAGCTTATGTCGGGCGTCAGTTTCTGCCCGGAAGCGGCACCGACCAGTGCCATAGCAGGATTCGGCGCGTGGCGTGGCATTGGCCACAACTATTTTTTCTGCAGACTGGCTCTTTTTTACACAATTTATGATAACTTTCGCCCGCCCGTTGCCGAGTGCCTTTCCAAAATGCAGACTCGAACAGGTATTCCTTTTATATCAATACCTTATGTGGATTCTCAGATGCGTATCTTAACCCTGCTTAAAGTAACGTTTTTAAGCCTTAGTTTAACCGCCTGCGTGGCACCGTTACTGGCCATGGGTCCGGGCCAGCTGATGTGGGCCCTGCTCAAGCCCATGGTCGGACTGGATCCGAACAACACCAACCTGTTCGAACAGCCGGTGATCAAGACCCGGATGACCGGCCTGCTCGGCCCCCATTACGACACTACGGTCAATTTGCTGAAGACCGCCAGCGAACTGCAGCAGGAAGGCCCGCTGTTTTATGTGATGTCCCGCTACACCCCGTTGCAGGACAGTGAAAAGGCGGGCCTGGTATGGAACTCGGATACCAACCAGATGGCGGTACTGCTCAATACCGAAGAACAGACCAAGGTATTCAGTGAATCCCATACCGGCCACGCCGCCGTCTGGCCGAGCGCCATGCAAGACTGGCTAAGCGCCGCCGGTACGGCAACGGCCAAGGCCGGCCAAGCGGGCCTCGGACAGGCCCTGGTGCCGGCACCCAAGCATGCCGCATCCCCGGCATCGGCCCTGCTGCCGATGGAAGTTGACGGCCCGGCAGCCAAAGCCGAGCCGGTGACGGAAACCAGCACCAAGCTGCGGGATGAGCTGGCCAAAACCCAGGCGCAGCTGCAAGCGGCAGAAGAAAAGTTAAAGGCGCTGGCCGCGGCCCAACCGGTGAAGAGAGTGAAGCCGAAGGCCCCTTCCCAGGAACAAAGCCGGGAACAGGCTGAAGCGGAGATGCAGGCCCTGCTCAACGCCGAGTGATAAGCATTTGTTCACTCTAATCCGCCGGGACTGAACCCCGGCCTCAACCGATGAAAAAGCCAGGCTCGCGATGAAGCCTGGCTTTGTTGTAATAAGCCGCTCAAACCGGCACGATTGCTACTGCCAGTATGGCCGGCAAGCGATGCTTAACCCAGGTTACCCAGGTTTACATACTTGGTTTCCATAAACTCTTCCAGGCCGATACGGGCACCTTCCCGACCCAGGCCCGACTCCTTGACCCCGCCGAACGGCGCCACCTCGTTGGAGATAATCCCCTCATTGACCCCGACCATGCCCGATTCCAGGCCTTCGCTGACCCGAAACACCCGCTTGATGTCCGTGGTGTAAAAATAGGCGGCCAGCCCGAAGGGGGTCGCATTGGCACGCGCCAGGACTTCCTCTTCGTCCTTGAAGCGGAAACAGGCGGCGACCGGGCCGAAGGTCTCTTCCTGGGCCAGCATCATGTCTTCATTGGCGTCGGCGATGACGGTAGGCTGATAAAAGGTACCGCCCAGGCTGTGCGGCTGACCACCACACACCAGGCGCCCCCCTTTGGCCAGGGCATCGGCCACATGACGCTCGACCTTGTCCAGTGCCGCCTGATTGATCAAGGGTCCCTGCTGGGCCCCCGGCGACATGCCGTCCGCCACCTTCATGTCACTGGCGGCCTCGGCCAACCGGTTAACGAAAGCATCGTAGATGCCGTCCTGCACGAAGAAGCGATTGACACAGACACAGGTCTGGCCGGTATTGCGGAACTTCGATGCCATGGCACCGGCCACGGCGGCCTCCAGATCTGCATCGTCAAACACGATAAAGGGCGCATTGCCGCCCAGTTCCAGCGACAGTTTCTTTACCGTATTGGCGGCCTTGCCCATCAACAGCTTGCCTACCCGGGTAGAGCCGGTGAAGGAGAACTTGCGCACCTTGGGGCTGTCCATCATGGCATCGCCGATGGCAGCGGCATCCCCCGATACCAGGTTGAGGACCCCCTTGGGCATCCCCGCCTGCTCCGCCAGCACCGCCAGGGCATTGGCGCATAGGGGCGTTTCTTCCGAAGTCTTGGCCACCGCGGTGCAGCCGGCGGCGATGGCCGGCCCCACCTTGCGGGTGATCATCGCAAAGGGAAAGTTCCAGGGGGTAATGGCGGCAATCACACCGACCGGCTCCTTGACCACCCACAGACGGTTTTCCTGCCTGGGGCTGGGAATGGTTTCGCCGTAGGCACGCTTGGCCTCTTCCGCGAACCACTCCAGGAAGCTGGCCGCATAGGCCACCTCCCCCTTGGCCTCGGCCAGGGGTTTACCCTGCTCCAGCACCATCAGCTCGGCCAGCTCCTGCTGATGTGCCATCATCAAATCATGCCAGCGGCGCAACACGGCGCCCCGCTCCTTGGGCGTGGTCTTGCGCCAGCCGGCAAAGGCCCGATCGGCGGCCTCGATGGCAGCCCGTGTTTCATCATCACCACACCGGGCCACCTCGGCGATAACCTCGCCGGTGGCCGGATTGCGCACCTCATAGGTCTTGCCGGCCGTACGCCATTCACCGTCACAATACCAGCCGGTCTGCCACAGGGGATTTGCAGAGTCCATCTTTCTACTCCTTGATTTGATTTGCGCCGAGTGAGCACCAGGCGGCACTCATTCAAACGGATGCGGAAGGCTCAACTTATCTATAAGGGAGTATAACCGCAAGCGGCAGGCGAGCTGTTGGTCCAGCCTGGTGGTGTCGTTAGGGACAAATAAGTACACAAAAAAGCCCCCCTGAGGAGGACCAACCCCGAACCGGTTCGAGAAGCCATAAACCCACCCGGACAGGATCCAAAAACAACAAGGCCGGATATGATATCCGGCCTTGTTGTTGAGGGCGTGGGGAAAAACCAGCCTCGTTAGCTGCGTTCTACCTGCACAGGAGCAATGCTGTCATCAGCCTGGGGCTGCGGCTGCACATGCTTACCCTTGTTCCAGAAGTCCGCATTCTTGATGCCCAGCTTCTCCGGGTCAAACTGAGGATCCAGACCCTGGGCCTGTTGTGCCTCGTAGTCTTTCAGTGCCACCAGCGCCGGCTTCTGCAACAGCAGGATAGCGACGATATTCAGCCAGGCCATCAGACCCACACCGATATCACCCAGGCCCCAGGCCAGATCCGCCGTCTTCACCGCGCCGTATACCACAGAGGCCATCAGGGCGATTTTCAGGGCAAAGACCAGCCAGGGTCTGTGGATCTTACGGTTGATGTAAGCCACGTTGGTTTCGGCAATGTAGTAGTAAGCCAGGATGGTGGTGAAGGCGAAGAAGAACAGGGCAATGGCAACAAACATGCTGCCGAAACCGGGCATGATGCTTTCCACGGCTGCCTGGGTGTAGCCGGGACCGGCCGACACACCTGGCAGATTCTCAACCAAAGTCTCGCCTGTCTTGCCCATCACGTTATAGGCACCGGTGATAATCACCATAAAGGCGGTGGCCGAACACACGAACAGGGTGTCGACATACACGGAGAAGCTCTGCACCAGGCCCTGTTTGGCGGGATGCGATACTTCGGCGGCGGCGGCAGGATGAGGACCCGTACCCTGACCCGCTTCGTTGGAATAGATACCGCGCTTCACGCCCCATTCGATGGCCAGGCCCAGGATGGCGCCGAAACCGGCTTTCATGCCAAAGGCACTGCCGACAATCAGACTGATCACATCGGGGATCATCTCAATGTTGAGGGCAATGATCACACCGGCCACCAGGATATAACCCAGTGCCATAAAGGGAACCACAACCTGGGTGAAGTGAGCGATACGCTTGACGCCACCGAAGATGATCAGGCCCAGCATCACCACCACCACGGCAGCCGAAACGGAAGACGGGATACCGAAGGCGTTTTCAATACCGGAGGCGATACTGTTGGCCTGGACGCCAGGCAGCAACAGGCCGCAACCCAGCACGGTGGCAAAGGCAAAGATCCAGGCATACCAGCCCATGCCCAGCCCTTTTTCTATGTAGTAGGCAGGGCCGCCACGGTACAGGCCATTGTCGTCTTTTTCCTTGTAGATCTGCGCCAGGGTCGACTCGATAAAGGCGGTACCGGCACCCAGGAAGGCCACCATCCACATCCAGAATACAGCCCCGGGACCACCAAAGGTAATGGCGGTCGCCACACCGGCGATATTACCGGTACCGACCCGGCCGGACAGTGACAGGGTCAACGCCTGGAAGGAGGAGATACCGCCAGGAGAGGACTCCCCTTTAAACATCAGGCGCACCATTTCCTTGACATGCCGTACTTGCAGGAAGCGGGTTCGAATGGAAAAGTACAAGCCCACCCCCAGACACAGATAGATCAGGGGCAGGCTCCAGATATAGCCATTTATCGCATTAACCAAGTCACTCATAGTAACGTCCTTTGTTCTGATTCCGGGGGAACCGCATTAAACAGCACATCATCCTGTAACAGGAACTCTTTATTTAACAATCGGGCAAGCACGACTGTTAAGTGCAGGGCAAAGTACTATCAGAGGAGAAACTGTACAAGGGGGGAGAATGATTAGAATTTCTCATCCATAACGGCAAGCGCGATTAACAATTAAATAACAACGTATATCTCCCGCGCTGTCGGTTTCCGAAAAACGCCGAAAGATACAAATAAAATCATTATTTATCAGTAGTTTAATACGTATCACTGGGAGCGCTTTCGCCGCATTGGGAAATGCATAAAGATGAAGACAAGGTAAAAACTGTCTTGGCTGAACAGCCTGTACAATTTTAAAATATGTAAGGGATATCACATTTTCATTTACTGTAAAGAAACGCTATGCAAGAAGATTTAACAAGGTGTCTGGCGGAAGTACTGGCCCCGGATGGCTGAAATTACAGCATTAGCAGCAGATAATATGGTCAATCCGGCCAGGCGGGATGGCTGCAAAAAGCCAGGGCCCGCCCACCGATAATGATAATGCAGCTAATGTGGTGAGCGGTTGAGGTCACATCACCGACTACAGATAGCTGTCGGCAAAGCGACTGACCTGCTGGCGCCAGCGGCTTTCAATACTGGCCAGCGCCACCGGACCAAAGACTGCCTGAGGCTGATGGCTGTACCAGGCCCAGCTCTGATTGCCATAATCGAAATGCCACCATTCACTGGGCAGGTTACTGAATCCGACCCGGGTCATGATGCTGTACAACAGTCGGCGATTCTCAATCACCTCCGCCTCACGGCCATCGGGCCGGCTGATCCCCTCGAAGGCGGTGGTATATGACCAGGGGGTGACATCGTCAAACTCCGTGCCCATATCCAGGAAGATACCATCACTGTCACACAAGGTAACATCCACGGAGCCGCCGGTTAAGTGGGGGCTCGGAGAGCGGGGATCGCTGCTCGGCGGCGCCACAAATTGCCGGGTACGGGCGGTGATTTCGGCTTCTGATTGCTGATGGAAATGGGCCTGCATGGCCCGCTGCAAGGTATCAAACAAGTGCTGCTGTACCGCCAGTGGCCGCCAGCCATCCAATACCACCAGCTCGATACCGGCCGGCAGCAGGCGGGCGGCCTGCTGCAGACGGGCCAGCACCGATCGACGAACATGGCATTCCGACAGCGCCTGGGGTACGCCGAGATGAAAATAGGCCGGATACACCCGCAGGGGAGAAGAAACCAGCCCCAGGGGCACCAGGGAGTCTCCATTCTCGACAATGGGCAAGGCCTGAATTTGCGCCCAGTCCGGTGCGGGCAGCTGAGGCAGGGGTTGAGACAAAAAGTTCATCGGCGTCATGCTTGGGAAGAAAGGTACCCCAGCCTGTCCAATTCGCCCCCACTTTGCAAGCAGCGAAGGAGCGGCCAGGACCATAGTGGCAGGGGGCCTGCCGGCAGACCCTCACTCATTGATAAACGACTTGTCCAGCTGCCTGAAGGCAACGCTGAGGGTTTCCCCCAACTCGAAGTAGCGGGGCCGGGCCACCGGCTCCTTCACCTTGACACCGGCGGCGGCTATTTTCTGGTGCAGCTGCCGGTACCAGTTAACCAACGACGGCGGCAGCAGGGTATCGGCACGCTTGCCCAGCCAGTACAGTCCCTGCACCGGCAGGCTGGCCAGAAACAGTACCGAAGCCACCACACTGGGCCACAGGCCGGGTTCCCCGAACTGGAACTGGCACAGCAGGCTGAAGGTGATCAGCGCCGGCATGGTTTTCACCCCCAGGCGGGTCGCTGCCATAATGCGGTACTCGGGAAACAAAGCCGCCAGTTGTTTTTCCTGAGGCCATATCGCCAGGTATTGCTTGCCCCGGTACAGGGTGTTTGCTAACACGCCCATAAATCCTCCCGGTCTACATTTTGCGTATTTGTTACTAAGTTACAGCTCATCGGTTATAGAGAAAAAGCAATCCTATTTTTCCGTTATTTTATGACAAAAAAAGGCTATAATCCCACCCGCTAACCGCCTTGGTTATATCAGGGATGCATTCGACTCAGTTTTCTACCGGAAAATGATTCTTACCTTAAGGATAGAGTTAAAAATAGTTAATGCCCGACCCTGTGCCCCGGGCAGAAAAATTTTTCGACATCCCTGACGAAAAGGTTTGATGTATGAGTAGTAAGCTGGTCCTTGTCCTCAACTGCGGCAGCTCGTCGCTGAAGTTTGCCATCCTCGACGCCGAAAACGGCGATGAAAAACTCTCCGGCCTGGCCGAATGTTTTTACCTGCCCGACGCCCGCATCAAGTGGAAGCTTATGGGCGAGAAAGGCAATGCCGAGCTGGGCGCCGGTGCCGCCCATCAGCAGGCGCTGGATTTTATCGTACAACACCTGCTTACACCTAATCCGGATTTAATGCATCACCTAAGTGCTGTCGGTCACCGGGTGGTACACGGTGGTGAACAGTTCACCCACTCCGTGTTGATCGATGACGCCGTGATCCAGGGCATAGCGGACTGTGCCAGCCTGGCTCCCTTGCATAATCCCGCCCACCTGGTCGGTATCGCCTCGGCCCGCAGTTCTTTTCCCGATCTGCCTCAGGTAGCAGTATTCGATACCGCCTTCCACCAGTCCATGCCCGAGCACGCCTACCTTTATGCCATCCCCTACAGCCTGTACCGGGAACAGGGCATTCGCCGCTACGGCATGCACGGCACCAGCCATTACTATATCACCCAGGAAACCGCCAAGCTGCTGGACAAGCCGGTAACCGAGCTGAATATCATCAGCTGCCACCTGGGCAACGGCGCCTCCGTCTGTGCCATCAAGAACGGCCGTTCGGTGGACACCTCCATGGGCCTGACCCCGCTGGAAGGCCTGGTAATGGGCACCCGCAGTGGCGATATCGACCCGGCGCTCATCTTTCATCTGCACGATGTACTGGGTTACAGCACGGAACGCATCAACCGCATGCTGACCAAGGAGTCCGGCCTGCTCGGCCTGACTGAAGAGAGCAGCGACTGCCGCTTCGCCGAAGACAACTATCATAGCCTGCCGGCCGCCAAGCGCGCCCTGGATATATTCTGCTACCGCCTGGCCAAGTATATCGCCGGCTACGCCTGCGCCCTGGACGGACGCCTCGACAGCGTGGTCTTTACCGGCGGTATCGGCGAAAACTCCAGCCTGGTGCGGGAGCTGACCCTGTCACAACTCGGCCTGCTAGGCTTTAAGGTGGATAACGACGCCAACACCCGGGCCCGGTTTGGCACTGCCGGTCGCATTACCACTGCCGACAGCACGCCGGCCTGGGTGCTGCCCACCAACGAGGAATGGGTCATCGCCCAGGACGCCCTGACACTGGCAAGCAAGTAAGGTACCCATCATGGCCAGAACTATCATGTTAATCCCCGTCAGCAGCGGTGTCGGCGCCACTTCGGTGAGCCTGGGCATGGTGCGCGCCATGGCGCGCAACGGGGTCAATATCAGCTTTTTCAAGCCCGTCTCCCAGCCCAGGACCCGCCGCAAGAGCCAGGATCATTCCAGCGCGGTGATCGCCAACGGCTCCCATATCATGCCACCCGAGCCCTTTGCCCTCAGCTATGCCGAAAGCATGATCTCCGCCGGAAGCCTGGATGTGCTGCTGGAAGAGATCGTCGCCCGCTATGAGAAGCATGTGCGAGACAGCTGTGCCGAAGTAGTGGTGGTGGAGGGTCTGATCCCGACCGACAAGCAACCCTTTGCCAACCGCATCAATTATGATGTGGCCAAGGCGCTGGATGCCGACATGGTATTTATCGCCCAACCCGGCAATGACTCCAGCCAGCAGCTGAAGGAGCGAATCGAGCTGGCCTGTGCCAACTTCGGAGGGGTCGCCAACAAGCGCATCGTGGGTTGCATCATCAACAAGGTGGGCGCGCCGGTCGATGAACAGGGCAACGCCCGTCCCGATCTGACCGAAATGTTCAACGCCAACGCCAGGGGCGAGTCCCTGTCTCCCAACCTGGAGGTACTGCAGGTATTCGGCAAGACCCCGCTGCGCATCCTCGGCTGTATTCCCTGGAATACCCAGTTGGTTACTCCCCGCGCCGTGGATCTGGCCCGCCACCTGAACGCCAATATCATCAATGAGGGCGAGCTCAACAGCCGTCGCCTGCAGAGCGTTACCTTCTGTGCCCGGGCCATACACAACCTGGTGGCGCATATCCGCCCCGGCAGCCTGATGGTCGCCTCGGGGGATCGTTCCGACGTGCTGGTCTCCGTCTGCCTGGCCGCCATGAACGGGGTCAAGATTGGCGCCCTGCTGCTTACCGGCAGCTATCATCCCGAGCCCCAGGTCATGGCACTATGCCAGCGAGCTATCGAGACCGGCCTGCCGATCCTGATGGTCGACACCAATACCTGGCAGACGGCGGTCAGCCTGCAGCACTTCAACCTGGAAATCCCGGTAGACGACAGCGACCGGATTGAGCTGGTACAGGATTATGTCGCCGGCCATATCGACAAGCACTGGATCGAATCCCTCAGCGCCAAGTCCAGCCGCAGCCGACGCCTTAGCCCGCCGGCCTTTCGTTATCAGCTCACCGAGCTGGCACGCCGGGCCGCCAAACGGGTGGTACTGCCGGAAGGCGAAGAACCACGCACCATCAAGGCCGCGGCCATCTGCGCCGAACGCAGCATTGCTCGCCCCGTGCTGCTGGGTAACCGGGAAGAGATCATGCGGGTCGCAGCCCAACAGGGGGTCAACCTGGATGAGCGGGTCGACATAGTGGACCCGGCCCAGGTGCGCGACAACTATATCGAGCGTCTGGTTGAGCTGCGCAAGGCCAAGGGCATTACCGAAGTCGTCGCCCGGGAGCAGCTGGAAGACAATGTGGTACTGGGCACCATGATGCTGGAGCGCAACGAGGTGGACGGCCTGGTCTCCGGCGCCATCCACACCACCGCCAACACCATTCGCCCCCCACTGCAGATCATCAAGACCGCCCCCGGATCTTCTCTGGTATCGTCGGTGTTCTTTATGCTGCTGCCGGACCAGGTTCTGGTCTACGGCGACTGCGCAATCAATCCGGATCCCAGCGCCGAGCAGCTGGCGGAAATCGCCATCCAGTCGGCGGAATCGGCCCAGGCCTTCGGCATCGAACCCAGGGTGGCAATGATCTCCTACAGCACGGGGACCTCTGGTACCGGGGTGGATGTCGACAAGGTGCGGGAGGCTACCCGCCTGGCCAAGGAGAAACGTCCGGATCTGGTGATCGACGGCCCACTGCAATACGATGCCGCCATCATGGAAAATGTCGCCAAGTCCAAGGCCCCCAACTCGCCGGTGGCGGGCAAGGCCACCGTGTTTATCTTTCCGGATCTGAACACCGGCAATACCACCTACAAGGCGGTACAGCGTTCCGCAGAACTGGTATCCATCGGTCCCATGCTGCAGGGCATGCGCAAACCGGTCAACGATCTGTCTCGCGGTGCCCTGGTCGACGATATCGTCTATACCATCGCCCTGACCGCCATCCAGGCCGGCCAGCAGGTCACATAGCCCCCGGCCGTTCGGGCCAGGAGCGGACACTAAGACATGGCCCCGGATTGTCCGGGGCCGAGCGCCGACCGCATACTCTCCCGGTTGCTCTCCTTTTCCCGTGTCCTGGCTACATATACCGCTGGCTGTATAAAAAACCTTTCCCTTATAATTAAAAGTGCTACTTTAAGCGTGTAACCATAAGGAGATGATCATGTCCTCAGTGACCTTCAAAGACAACGCCGTTACCGTATCCGGCCAATTTCCTGCCGCCGGTCAGGCCGCCCCCGACTTTACCCTGACCGGCGTCGACCTCGCCGATATCCGCCTGTCCGATTACGCCGGCAAGAAGCTGCTGCTCAACATTTTTCCAAGCATAGACACTGCCGTGTGCGCCACCAGCGTGCGTAAATTCAACGAAAAGGCAGCCTCCCTGGACAATACCCAGGTGTTGTGCGTATCCATGGATTTGCCCTTTGCCGCCAACCGCTTCTGTGGTGCCGAAGGCCTCGACAGGGTACAGGTGGCCTCCGCCTTTCGCCACGGAGACTTCCTGAGCAACTACGGCGTCGCACTGGCCGACGGACCCCTGCGTGGACTAAGTGCCCGTGCCGTAGTTTGTATCGACGAACAAGGCCAGGTGGTGTACGGTGAACTGGTGCCGGAACTGACCAACGAGCCGAACTACGAGGCGGCGATTCAGGCATTGTCCTGATCTTGCCGGATCCCTGTCCGATTTGTTTTTTGTTTTAATATCAAGAAACTAGCCAGAAAGCCCAGGTTAATCTACAGACTTATGCACAGTTAATGTGGATAACAGGGCCAGGTCGCACCGGTCGCCATGCTTCGGCCGGTGCCGGCCTTTGTCGCCCCCGGCTTCATTCAACACCCCATTGTGCGCATTCATTCAACACGGATCAGTTTTCCTCTGTTATCCTGAACTTGGGGCTCGCTCTCAGCGGCTCACGGTCAGCGACAAGGAGAGGCTTATGAAGATACTGGTTACCGGCGGAACCGGCTTTATCGGTCGGCGCCTGCTCAGTCACCTGCGCCCCCATCATCAGGTCAGCGTACTCAGCCGTTCTCCCAACAAGGTGTATCAGCGTCTGGGTCATGATATCGATGCCATCCATTCGCTGGTCGAGCTGAACAACCTGGATGAGTTCGATGCGGTGATCAATCTGGCCGGTGAGCCCATTGCCGACAAGCGCTGGAGCCAGGCGCAAAAGGAGCGCATCTGCCAGAGTCGCTGGCAGATAACCCAGGCCCTGGTAGAGAAACTCAACGCCGGGAGCAAGCCGCCCAGGGTTATTATCAGCGGCTCAGCGGTAGGTTACTACGGCCGCCAGGATGAAAACCTGGTCGATGAAGACACTCACCCCCACCCGGAATTCAGCCACCAGGTCTGCGCCCGCTGGGAAGAGTTGGCCATGGCCGCCCAGAATGAAAATACCCGTGTGTGTGTGATCCGCCTGGGGCTGGTGCTGGGCGCGGAAGGCGGCGCCCTGAAGAAGATGCTGCCCAGCTATCGTCTCGGACTCGGGGGTCCCATCGGCTCTGGGCAGCAGTATATGTCGTGGATCCATATCGAGGATGTGGTCAACCTGATCCTGTTCCTGCTGGAGCATGACGAGTGCAACGGGGCCTTTAACGCCACCTCCCCCAATCCGGTCACCAATGAACAATTCAGCCGCTGCCTGGCCCACAACCTCAGCAAGCCCCATTTTCTGCGTATTCCCGCCTGGTCGATGCGGCTGCTGTTCGGCGAGATGGCCGAGCTGCTGCTTTACGGCCAGCGGGTGATGCCGGTACGCCTGCAGGAAGTCGGCTTCCACTTCCGTTACCCCAGCCTGGACAAGGCACTGAAAGAAACCCTAAGCGTGATGCGCACCCCTTGAATCACGGATGAACCATTCCAGCCAAATCCTGGGCACCGGCTCGCTTGGTCAGGGAAGATTAACTTAATCCCTGGGCCAGTTGCCGTAACCGCACGGCCAGCGGCCCCTTGACAATGCCGCCTGCACGACCGGTCAGTAACAGCAATACCGCGCCCAGCAGCGGCAGGCTCGGCCACACCCAGGGATGTGGCTGCCAAGGCAGTTCCAGCCACCAGGGCAGCAGTACGGCCACACACAGCTCCACCGCCATGGCTGCCGACAGGCCGGCTGCCAGACCCGCCGCCAACCACTCCCAGCGCAGGGAAGCGGTGATCAGCCTTTCCCCCGCTCCCAGGGTGCGCAGTAACACCAGCTCCTGTCGACGCACATCCAGGGTCGCTTCCACCTGGGCCAGCAGCACCAGCAGGCTGGCCACTGTCACCAGTGCCATTATCACCAGCAGGGCCCGACTGACCTGGGCCAGTACTGCCCGCAGCTGATCGAGCAGGGCTTCCACGTCGAATACCGTGATGGTGGGAAAATCCCGGATAAGGGCGATTTCAAAGGATCTTAGCTCGTCCGGCAGGTAGAAACTGGCCAGCCAGGTGGCGGAATAGTCCGCCAGTACATCGGGGCTGAAAATCAGGTAAAAATTGGGCCTCATGCTGTCCCAGTCCACTTCCCGGAGGTTGCGGACTTCGGCCGAAACCTGCTGCCCGGCCAGATCCAGGGTTAGTCGATCCCCTATCCCCACCCCCAGGCGCTCCGCCAGACCAGACTCAACCGACACGCCACCCGGCCCATTGGACCAGCTTCCCTGTAGCAGCCGGTTGCCGTCTGGCAGTGCCGCTGTATAGGTGAGGTTGAGCTCCCGTCCCTGGCCGCCGCCCTGGGCACTGTCCACGTCCCGGTTCACCGGCCGGTCGTTGATCCCGGTCAGGCGGCCGCGAACAATGGGGTAGAACTGGGAGCTATCGAGGCCGGCCTCACGCAGCCGCAGCCGGATCGGTTCCCGCTCCAGCTCGGCAATATTGATTAAAAACCGATTGGGAGTGTCCGCCGGCAACCGCGCCAGAAAACCGTCCACCAGCTCGCCCCGCACGATCCACAGCAGGGTCCCCAGAAACAGGGCCAGCGCCACCCCACCAAACTGTACCAGGGTTGCCAGCCGGGCCCGTTGCAGCCGGCCGAGCGCCAGCCGAAAAGCGATACCGCCCCCCAGACGTCGGGCCAGAAGCAGCAACAGCCAGCATAAGGTGCCCAACAGTACTCCCAGGGCCAGCAGTCCCAGCAGCAGGCCTGCCGCCAGCCCCAGCTCACCGGCAAACAGCCAGCTCAGTACAAAGGTGCCACCCAGCAGGATCGATACACTCCACCAAGTCGGGATACGCGCCTCACTTTCGTGACGTAATACCCGCAGCGGCGGCACTCCGAGCAGACGTACCATGGGCACCACCGACAGCATCAGGGTGGTCAGCAGCGCCAGCCCGGCGGCCACCAGAAACGGCGCCGGCGACGGTGGCGGCAGGGGAATATCCAGGGTATCGCCAAGGGCCAGCAGGATCAGCTTGTGCAAACCATAACCCAGCAGCCCGCCGAGCACAGAGCCCATCAACAACAAGCCGGTCAGCAGCCGGCCGAGCCAGCCAAACAGCTGTCGCCGCCCGGCCCCCAGGGTCTTGAGTAGCGCGATTCTGTCCTGCTCCCGCCGGGAGAAATATCCCAGGGCAATGGCCATCGCCAGTATGCCCAGCAGGACACCGGTCAGCGACGCCAAACGGAAGAACTGTTCGGCCCGGCCGATGGAGCGGGCCACCGGGGTGTCGGCGTCATCCGCCCCGCGCCAGTGTTGCCCCGGCTGCAGCTGCGGACGCAGCCAGGCGTAAAAGCCGTCCAGGGCTGCCTGCTCCCCCTTGAACAGGTAACGATAACGCACCCGGCTGCCCTCCATGACAATGCCACTGGCCGCCACGTCGTCCAGGTGGATCAAGGCCCGTGGCGCCAGCAGAAAGGGGGAAAAGCCCGCATCCGGCTCCCTGACCAGTTCACCGGCCACGGTAAGGGTCAGGTTGCCCAGCTCGACGCTGTCACCCGTGCCGACTTTGAGCAGGGCCAGCAGGCGCGCCGACAGCCAGATGGTCCCGGGGCTGACGGTTCCCGCCGGCGACAGCTGCAGTTCGCCATAGAAGGGAAACTGCCGGTCCACCGCCCGCACGCTGGCCAGCTGCAACTGGTCGTTGGCAAACAAGACGCTGCTGAAACTCTGCCCGGGTGCCACCTGCAGGCCTCGGGCCTCGGCCTCATCCAGCCAGCCGGGATCGGCGGCACGACTACCGGTGAGAATACGGTCGGCGGCAATATAATCCCGTCCCGATACCTTGAGCGCGTTGTTCAGCCGATCCGCGACCAGGGTGACGCTCAGTATGCTGGCTACACACAGTGCCAGCGCCAACATAAACAGGCGTAATGGCCCCCGGCTGGCCTCGCGCCAGATCAAGGCCCAGCTCAGGCTACCCATGCTGCTCCTCCAGGTGACCGGCGTTCATCAACAGACGACGCTGGCAGCGGCCGGCCAGGGCCTCGTCATGGGTGACCATCAACAGGGTGGTACCGTGCTCCCGGTTAAGGCGAAACAGCAGCTCGATTATCTGCTGGCCGGTATGATGATCGAGGTTGCCGGTCGGCTCATCGGCGAGCAGCAGTTCGGGCTCGGTCATAAAGGCCCGAGCTATGGCCACACGCTGCTGCTCTCCGCCGGACAACTGAGTGGGAAAATGATGGACTCGATCACGCAGGCCGACCTGCTCCAGCAGCAGCAGGGCACGCTCCCTGTTACCGGTCCTGCCCTGCAGATCCGCCGGCAACATGACGTTTTCCAGGGCGGTCAGGGTCGGCAGCAACAGAAACGACTGGAATACAAAACCGATATACTTTGCGCGCAGGGCGGCACGCTGCTCCTCATCCAGGGATGACAGCTCCTGGCCGCCGATCCGGATCTGCCCCTCCGAGGCAATATCCAGCCCGGCCAGCAGGCCCAGCAGGGTAGACTTGCCCGAACCGGAGGCGCCGAGCAGAGCCACGCTCTGGCCGCGCTTGACTTCCAGCGCTATCCCCTCAAGGATGGACAGGGAATGGCTTCCCACTTTAACCCTGTGGTTGAGCCCGTTTACCGCAATAATTGGAGGTGTTGTCATGCTGCGTGCCCTTGTTGTCATCTTGGCGCTGGTGTCATCCGTTACTCATGCTAACACCGTACTGATCCTGGGTGACAGCCTAAGCGCCGGTTATCGGATGAGTGCCGCCCAGGCCTGGCCCCGGCTGTTGGCCGATACCTGGCAGCGGGAAGGTCGCCCCATCAACCTGGTCAATGCCAGCGTCAGCGGCGACACCACCCTGGGCGGGCTGCAACGGTTACCGACGTTGCTTGTTCGCCATCGGCCCGACTGGGTGATCATCGCCCTGGGCGGCAACGACGGCCTGCGCGGCCTGCCGCCGGCATCTATACAACGCAACCTGAATACCCTGATCACCCTGGCCACCGACGCGGGCGCACGGGTGGTACTGACCCAGATCAAGCTGCCGCCTAATTATGGCCGTCGCTACCTGGAGCAATTCGAAAGCCTGTACCCCAGACTGGCCCGGCAACACCGGCTGCCCCTGCTGCCTTTCTTTGTCGAGCCGCTGATCAGCCAGAGCGGCATGATGATGGATGACGGCATCCACCCCACCGAGCAGGCCCAGCCACTGATCGCCCGACAGGTACATGAATTTCTTCGCCCTTATGTGGAATGAGGCCGATTATCGCCAACCGAAAAGGCGATGGTCTTGCTGATCTCGCTAAAGCTCAGGCCACTTTCCCGACGCCAGCCAATAAAGGCCTCCTGGGCCTGCCTCATGCCGGTCTTGCTGCCGAGACCGGCGCTGACCACCCCATGCCGGCGTAGATAGCTGCTGACATCCGGGGTAAAGATAAAGGTATCCACGCCCAGCCGC
The DNA here is from genome assembly GCF_003075035.1 of Zobellella maritima. Taxonomy (GTDB): domain Bacteria; phylum Pseudomonadota; class Gammaproteobacteria; order Enterobacterales; family Aeromonadaceae; genus Oceanimonas; species Oceanimonas maritima. Next base: position 1,818,928 of record NZ_QCZE01000001.1, read on the forward strand.
CGCAGGCTGTAGGCGGCGATATTGCCGCCCAGCAGCTGGCCGTGGGCTTTCAGGACCTGCCATAAGCCCACTCTGTCATCCGGCGGCCAGCCGGCGACAAAGGCCCCGAAACCGCCCCAGGCTTCACCCAGTTCCAGCACCATACGGGCATTGGCCGGCACGGAGGCGATTTTCCTGGCATGACGCACGATCCGTCTGTCGTTATTGAGTCGTTCCATGTGGCCGGCATCGAGCAGCAGCATTTTCTCCGGATCAAAGCCGAAGAAGGCGCGCTCGAAGTCGGGCCACTTGTTGCGGATCACATCCCAGACAAAGCCGGACTGGAAAATACTCATGGTGAAGGACGACAACCATCTGTCGTCAGGAATCGCGGCAAGCTCGGCAGAGCTGTACAAGGGGGTAGCCAACAAGGCCCTGAGGGCGTCCTCTCCCCCCTTGCGGGCGCAGGCTCGCCGGTAGATATGTTCGAAGTGCTCCATAAAACAAGTCTCAAATGAGCTTTATTTTATTGTGCCCGTGACAAAACAAAAAGGCCACCGCATTGTCTGCGGTGGCCTCTTATGTGGTGGAGCTACGCGGGATCGAACCGCGGACCTCTTGCATGCCATGCAAGCGCTCTCCCAGCTGAGCTATAGCCCCGAAATCGGGTCAGATTGTTTTGGTGGAGCTACGCGGGATCGAACCGCGGACCTCTTGCATGCCATGCAAGCGCTCTCCCAGCTGAGCTATAGCCCCAAAACAATACTGTTTCACTGGTTTTTCTGCCATTTGGTGGAGCTACGCGGGATCGAACCGCGGACCTCTTGCATGCCATGCAAGCGCTCTCCCAGCTGAGCTATAACCCCATTTGGCAGATATTTCAATTGTGATAAGTGGTGGAGCTAGGCGGGATCGAACCGCCGACCTCTTGCATGCCATGCAAGCGCTCTCCCAGCTGAGCTATAGCCCCGCTTATCTTTCTTCCCGGACCCTGTCCGTTCAGACGAGGCGCATAATAGGCAGGGGGCCTTTTTGTGTCAACCAGAAAATAAAAAAAGCCGATCAACCAGTCATTTTTTGAACGCCCTGATTAGATTACCGCCAATTTTAGCCGGAAGCCGGCATTTGAACGCAGACCAAAAAATACAGCCATAAAAAACGGCGCTGTATAAGACAGCGCCGTTTTTTCTTTCGGCTTAAAGCTGAGGTCGGATTTACCCCTGGGCGCGTTCGGCAATAAACGCCAGCGCCATATCGATACGGGCCAGCACCCGCTCCTTGCTGAGCAGCGCAATCACACCATCGATGGCCGGCGACTGGCCGACGCCGGTCACCGCTACCCGCAGCGGCATACCCACCTTGCCCATACCCAGCTCCAGCTCGGCAGCAGCGGCATTGATCGCCTCGTGAATGGCCGGCGCCTGCCAGTCGGCCAGCTCGGCCAGTTTGGCGCGCACCAGCGCCAGGGGCTCGCCGGCCACCGGCCGCAGATGTTTCTTGGCCGCCGCTGCCTCGAATTCGGCGAAGTCCTCGAACAGATAACGGCTCTGAGCTGCGAGCTCCTTGAGGGTATTGCAGCGCTCCGCGTACAGGGTGACAACCTCGGCCAGGGACGGCCCCTGTTCGAAGACAATGCCCTGCTCATTCATATGCCATACCAGATGGCCGGCCACCTCATCGGCAGGCAGGGTCTTGATGTAGTGCTGGTTGAGCCACAGTAACTTGTCGGTATTGAAGGCAGAAGCCGACTTGCTGATGGCGTCGAGCGAGAACAGTTCAATCATCTCCTCCAGGGAGAAAATTTCCTGATCGCCATTGGACCAGCCCAGCCGCACCAGGTAGTTGAGCAAGGCCTGGGGCAGATAGCCATCGTCCCGGTACTGCATCACGCTCACGGCACCGTGACGCTTGGACAACTTGGCACCGTCGTCACCCAGGATCATCGACACATGGGCGAATTCGGGAACGGGGGCGCCCAGGGCCCGGTAGATATTGATCTGGCGCGGGGTGTTGTTGATATGGTCTTCGCCGCGTACCACATGGGTTATCTCCATGTCCCAGTCGTCCACCACCACACAGAAGTTATAGGTGGGGGCGCCGTCGGTACGGCGGATGATCAGGTCGTCCAGTTCCCGATTGGCGATTTCGATACGGCCGCGGACATGATCGTCAAACACCACGGAACCTTCCTCGGGGTTCTTGAAACGCACCACACAAGGAACATCGGTGGCATGCTCAGTGTTGCCGTGGCGGCAGGTCCCGTCGTAGCGGGGCTTTTCACCCGCGGCCATCTGCTGCTCCCGCAACGCCTCGAGCCGCTCCTTGGAACAGTAGCATTTATAGGCCTTGCCCTCGGCCAGCAGCTGGTCGATAAGCGCATTGTAACGGTCAAAACGCCGGGTCTGATAATAGGGACCCTCGTCCCAGCTCAGGCCCAGCCAGTTCATGCCTTCCAGGATGGCGTCGATGGCTTCCTGGGTGGAACGCTCCAGGTCAGTATCTTCGATACGCAGCACGAATTCGCCCTGCTGATGCCGGGCGTAAAGCCAGGAGTAGAGGGCCGTACGGGCACCACCTACGTGAAGAAAGCCGGTGGGACTGGGGGCAAACCGCGTTTTAACTGTCATTCTTTCTGCCTTAGCTGAGTCGACGGCCCAAATGAGCCTCGTAGAAATGAAATGGTGGCTATTTTAACACCCGTGGCGGGCGGGTGAAACGCTTTGTATCCGTGTCCGCCGGGCGGAACGGCCACATTAACGTCAATGGCCGGCCGGCGGCAGACAAAAGTTGTCATCCACCGAGTCCGACCGCTTGTCGGCATGACCTCAAGCTGGATACACTAACGCCAGAGAGGGCCTTAATCATGACCAGACGAAAACCGGATACCGGCCGAAGATCAAATTCTTTCGGCACCACATTAAACGAGCTGACCCTGCCCGCCCGCCAAGGCCTGGGCCGGGGGCTGGACGCCTTGGCCCGGCTCCCCAAAGGGCACAGAACCGGCATCCTGCTGCTGCTGCCGCTCTGGTTGCTGTTGCTGCTATGGCAGCCTGCCCCCACGGTGCCGCCCGCGCCGGTCTCGGGCACATTACCTATACCGCTGGGCACGGACCACAGCAACACCCTGCCCATCCCCGAGGGGGGCGAGCGCCTGGACCACAGGGTTGCCCAGGGCGAGACACTGTCATCGCTGTTTCGAACCCTGCAACTGCCGGGTCAGGATGTGATCGCCCTGGTTCGGGCCGAACCCAGTTACAAGCCAATCAGCAACCTGCGTGCCGGACAGAACCTGATCCTGATCCTCGACGGCCAGGGGCAGCTGCATTACCTGGAGATCCGCGAGCAGGGGCTGCTCGTCGGCGCCTTCCGTCGCCTGGGCCAGGAATTCGCACAGGTAGATACCCAATAGCCCAAGCTGGAAATGCGGCCGGATAAGGCCGCATCAGAGGCTAGTCGCCAGGTTGTGGGCCCGAACCAGTCCGGACCCACGGTTCTCAACCATGTCGGGCCAGCAGGGCCACCAAGCCCTCTTCATCCATGACTGCCACCCCCAGTTCCTGGGCCTTGGTCAACTTGGAGCCGGCCGCCTCCCCCGCCACCAGATAATGGGTCTTGGCCGAGACCGACCCCGCGACCTTGGCGCCCAGGGCCTGTAGCGCCGCCTTGGCTTCGTTACGGGACAAGCGGGTCAGGGTTCCGGTCAGCACAAAAGTCTGCCCTGCCAGGGGCTGGCTCTCTGCCCTGGGGGCCTCGATGGCGGGCCAGTGGATGCCGCAGCCCCCCTCGTCACGCGGTGCGACCAGTTGCCTGACCACCTCCAGATTGTGGGGCTGGCGGAAAAAAAAGTAGATATGCTTGGCCACCACCTCACCCACATCCGATACCGTCAGCAGGGACTCGACCTCGGCCCCCGCCAGGGCATCCAGGGTTAAAAAGTGCTGGGCCAGGTTGTTGGCGGTGGCCTCCCCCACCTCCCGGATCCCCAGCGCATAAAGAAAGCGGGCCAGAGTGGTGGTGCGCGCCTTGTCCAGCGCCGCCAGCACATTGGTCGCAGACTTGTCACCCATGCGTTCCAGGCCAGCCAGTTGTTGATGGCTCAGATGAAACAGATCCGCCGGTGTCTTGACCAGCTCCAGTTCCACCAGCTGCTCAACTATCTTGGTGCCCAGGCCTTCGATATCCAGTGCCTTGCGTGAGGAGAAATGCTTGATCGCCTCTTTGCGTTGGGCGCCACAGAACAGACCACCGGTACAGCGGGCCACCGCCTCACCTTCGATACGTTCTATCTCGGACTCACACACAGGGCACCGTTCGGGAAATGCGATAACCCCAGCATCGTCGGGACGGCGCTCCATCACCACCGCCACCACCTGCGGGATAACATCACCAGCCCGGCGCACGATCACTGTATCCCCGATCATCACCCCCAGGCGGGCGATTTCATCGGCATTATGCAGGGTGGCGTTGGACACTGTTACCCCCGCTACCGCCACCGGCGCCAGCTTGGCCACCGGGGTGATGGCGCCGGTCCGGCCCACCTGGAATTCCACGTTCAGCAGCCGGGTCAGCTCCTCCTGGGCCGGAAACTTGTGGGCCGTGGCCCAACGCGGTGCCCGGGCCACAAAGCCCAGCCTGGCCTGCAGAGCCAATTCATCCACCTTGTAGACAACGCCGTCAATCTCGTAGGGTAGCTGGTCGCGGCGGCTCAGGATATCATCGTGATAGGCCTGACAACCGGCCTTGCCCTGCATCCGCCTGACTTCCGGGCTCACCGGCAGGCCCCAGCCCTTGAGGCGCTGCAGGATATCGTAGTGCCGTTCTCCCAGGGGTTCGCCTTCCACCAGGCCGATCCCGTAGCAGTAGAAGGCCAGCGGCCGCCTGGCGGTAATACGCGAATCCAGCTGACGCAAGCTGCCGGCGGCGGCGTTGCGGGGATTGGCAAACACCTTGTCGCCATTGGCGCGAGCCGCCTCGTTCATGGCCTCAAAGCCGGCCCTCGGCATAAATACCTCCCCGCGCACCTCCAGCCGGGTTGGCCAGTCATCGCCTCTCAGCCGGAGCGGAATCGACTTGATGGTGCGCACATTTTCGGTAATGCCCTCGCCCGTGTTGCCGTCACCCCGGGTGGCGGCCTGCACCAGCCGCCCCTGCTCGTAGACCAGGCTCACTGCCAGGCCATCCAGCTTGGGCTCGCAGCAGAATTCCAGTGGTTCACTGCGATCCAGGCGATCCCGTACCCGCTTTTCAAAGGCGATCAGTTCCTCATCGCTAAACACATTATCCAGCGACAGCATGGGCAGCAGGTGCTGAACTTCGGGAAACGCAGACACGGGCATGCCGCCGACCTTCTGGCTGGGCGAGTCGGGATCCCGCCACTCGGGATGCGCCTGTTCCAGCGCCACCAGCTCGCGCATCAGCCGGTCATACTCGGCATCGGGCACGGTTGGGGCGTCGGCCACATAATACTGTTCGTTATAGGTATCGAGTTGTGCTCTCAGGGCGAGCAGACGGGCATGGGGATCAGACATAAGAAGAGTTCCGCTACAACAAAAAGTGCGGCTCAGAGCCGCACTGTGGATCATGAAGAAAAAGTTAGTTCAGCTGATTGTCGTAGTCGCGCAGCTGTTCCCGGCAATGGGCCAGGTAGTCCGGGCTGAGCGGCGAGCGTTCGCCATCGAACAACAGGCCGTCCAGCTCTTCGGCCAGGGTTTCGGCCGCCTGGATCATCAGATTAAAATGCACCTTGCCCAGGCCCGGCTCGGGTAACTGCATAAAAATCGAAATACCGGGGGTCGTAAAATCCGCCATGGCGTTGGGGTCAAAGGTCCCCGGCTTGACCATATTGATCAGGCTGAACATCACTTCGCCCTGACCGGATGGGCTCTGGTGACGATGAAAGATATCCATATCGCCGAATTTAAAGCCCAGGGCGGTCAGCACCTGCATCAGGGTCCGGCCTTGCAGCCGCTGGTTGGGCCTGGCCATCAGGTTCACCACATAGACATCCTGCCAGGTCTTCGGACGAGGGGTAACAGTGGGCTCCATGCCCCGGGCAGCCGCCGGAGCAGCCTGGGCGGCATTGGCGGTTTCCGTCACCACCGCAGGCTCGGCCTCTGGCTCGTCAAACAGGGGATCGATTTCTCCCTGTTCATACCGATGCTGCCGCTCAATCTCTGCGGATTTGGGTTTAGCCTGTGCCGCCGGCGGGGTAGACAGGCCAAGATGCGGTTCGTCTTCCTCATCTTCGCTGTCGTAGGCAGAAACATTCGGCGCGGCGACAGGAATGTTATCTTCGTCATCATCCAGGCGCCGCCTGGGCTGCTGCACTACCCGTACCTTGCCGATGCCATCCTCATCAAAGCCCTTGCCATCTGCCGTCTGTGTCGCCACCTTATTCATGGGCTTTTCACGAATTGGCTTCTGACGCCCCTTTTGGCTGGTCCACAAACCGTGGATCAGGAGTGCGGCAATCGCAATTGCCCCTATGATGATCAAGATAATTCGCAAATCCTGCATTATCGGTTCTCTAAATATGCTGGTGTTCGGGCGGCGTCATCCCAATGGCGATACGTCATTCGGCCAGTGGATTACCAAATATCAGCACCAAGGGTAAGTTTACCCTGCTTATTTGACAAGGGGTAAAGATAACCGGGATCAACATAAAGTCGACCAGTTGGATAAATCGCGGGCTAACCTCCCCCATGTGAGGCTGGCCGGTTTGAATAGCCGCCGAGTCAATCACCACCGCGGCCATGCGACAAGAGGCTGCGCGAGATAGACGAATGAGCGGATCCGGACTCGGCAGTCCGGCTAAAGATGGCTAGAATGGTGCTCCCCTTTAACCACTGGAGTCCTGATGTCTTCGTCTGCTCACCGGATGGCCGCCCCTATTAGCGGCCCCCACTACCTGCTCCGGGGCTTGTCATTGGTCCGTTCACCCGAATTGCGCCTGTTCGTGCTGATCCCGTTAAGTGTCAACCTGTTGCTGTTTGGTGCCGCCTTTTACATGTTGTATTTGCAACTGGAACGCCTGTTTGACTGGCTGAACCAGAGTATACCCAGCTACCTGGAATGGCTGAACTACCTGCTATGGCCGCTGGCCATCATCAGTGTGCTTGTCGTGTTCTCGCTGATATTCACCACGATCGCCAATATGCTGGCCGCGCCATTCAACGGCCTGCTGGCCGAGCGGGTAGAACAGAAGCTGACCGGCGAACGCCTCCACGATAGTGGCTGGGCCTCTCTGATCAAGGACACTCCCCGCATGCTGGGCCGGGAGTGGCGCAAACTGGCCTACTATCTGCCCCGGGCCCTGGGCTGCCTGCTGCTGTTTTTGATCCCCGCCCTGGGCCAGACCCTGGCCCCTGTGTTGTGGTTTTTGTTCACCGCCTGGATGATGACAATCCAGTATTGCGACTATCCGTTCGATAACCACAAAATCGATTTTACCCGCATGCGCCGGGCATTGGCGGAGAAACGCGGCCTGACCTGGAGTTTTGGCGCCGGCGTTGCACTTTGCTCCGCCCTGCCGCTGGTGAACCTGCTGATCATGCCGGTGGCCATTTGCGGGGCCACCGCGCTCTGGGTAGATCACTATCGCCAGCCCATGTTAAGGGAATAGTGTTACCAGCTGCGGACCGGACCGGTATCCAGGTGTACAAAGTTGTCGGAGGGATAATAACCAACACCACCGGCCTTGAGTGACAGGGCCGTCTTATGCAGTTGCTTTAACTGAACACCGGGCAGGCGCAGATCGATGGCCTTGCCCTGCATGTGGTAGCTCTTCTTGGCGACACCACCGCCGGCTTTTCTCAGCATATTGTTGGTCTTGGGCGAACGGTAGCCGGAAATGATCTGGAATTCGCCCTTCTTGCCCAGTTTGTGCTGTAACACAAACAGCTGATCAAACAGCTTGGGATCGATGGGATGCACCTCATTCTGGCGAAAGTCACGCATCACATGGTTCAAGGCTGCCAACCCCTCGTCGAGATAACGTCCATCCTCCCAGAAACTGGCGGTGACCTTTTCATCGGTATGCAGGTTATAAAAGCTCAGCTTGCGTTCGGGTGCCGAATAACTGGCTAGGGCCTTTCCCGGTACTACGGACGCCAGCCCAAGTCCGCCCAATCCCAGCAGAAAACGTCGACGGTTCAGGTCGGAATGCAGCATTTAATCCCCCTTGAGTGTGAATACACACAACAGGCTCGCGAGGTGCTGCCTCAAACGAGCCTGTTTATTAAACAAAAACATAACCAGAGGCGAGAAAATAACCAAATGAGCTAAAGCAATCAACACCATTTGGTTATAAAGAAACCCGATTTACAGGTAGTGGTAACGGCTGAGTCTGCTCCCGGGAAAAGGGGTCGAGCAGCCCCTGATCAAAACCATAAATGTCATCCCTGAAACGAGGCAGACCGTCGCTTCCCGGCCAACCGGACCAGTACACCATCAATACCGGCAAAGGTGCGGACACCTTCAGCCAGCGGGTACGCAGGGTCGCCCTTAACCTGGCCAAGCGGTCGGGATTCCACTTGTCCCCGAGCAACCACAAGGCAAGCTGCTCCGCTTCCGCAACCCGCACGCAGCCGGAACTGAAGGCTCGGCTGTCCTGGCTGAACAGCCGTTTGACCGGGGTGTCATGCAGGTAGATGGCATTGCTGTTGGTTAAATGAAATTTGTAGGCGCCCAGGGCACTCTTACTGCCCGGCCGCTGCCGCAGCACATAAGGAAATCCACTAAACAGTCGCTCCTGCCATTCCCAACTGGGTACGACCCGGCCGCTCCTGTCCAGCACATCGAAGTCTTCTCTCTGGATATAACCGGGATCCCGCTGCAGCTTGGGGATGATATCCTTTTCAAGGATGGATCTGGGCACGTGCCAGGGCGGGTTGACCACCACATTGGTGATTTCACTGACCATAATCGGGGTTTTCCGGCTGTCGGTGCCGACGATGACATCGCTTTCCAGCATCTGGATCCTGTCCTGATACAAACGCAGCCGATACTCGGGAATATTCACCACCAGATAAGAAGGGGCCAGGGTATCGGCGATCAGGGTACGCAGCATGCCACGTATCAGCTTCTGGGCCCGATTGACCGGCGTCACGTTGAGCCAGGCATAGGTATGGGGGCCCACGACGCCATCGACCTCGAGACCATGACGCTGCTGAAAATAACGCACCGCCTGCTCCAGTTTGGCATCATAAATTGGGGAGTCAGGATCGGCCTGAGTGGCCAGATCCCCCAACAATATCAACCGTTGCCGCAGCAGGGGCACCTGGGCCGAACGCTCGCCGAGGCGCAGGGTCGGTTTTTGCAATACCGGCCACGGCTGATCCGATAGCGCGAGCAAATGCTCTAGTTGTCGCTTGAAACTGTCATAGTCGGGATAATCGGGGATCAGGCCGTCTACCAGCACGTTCAGCTGGCCCTGTTCACTCGCCAGCTCGAGGGCAACCCGGTCCAGTTCGGTTATCACCAAGGGCGCATCACGGGTTTGTAGATGCTGCCGCTCGACAAGGCTCATCCCCTGCCAATGGCGCCAGAAAGCACTAATGCCCAACAGCAGCTGGTTGTCGGCATCATTGCCGCCGGCTTGCAGGGCCGCCTGCTGCCACCACAGGGTCAGTTGCGGATGGACATCGGCCAGGGCCAGCTCCAGACCCAGCTGATGCAACTGTGCCCGGCTCTCCGGCACTTCCTGCCATTGCTGTGCCCCGGCCCCGGGGATAGCCAGTATCAGGCATAACCATACCCATCCACACCTCAGACCATGCATCTTGTTCCTGTCTTTCGCGACTAACCACACCATAAGTATCGTCCAAGCGCCTGGCATTGCCCGACAGCGGTCGCTGACTGGGACAACCATCCATTCCCCACCGGAACACAGATACCGAACAAAAATTATTATGGGAATATCATTTTAGTATTTAATAACATATTGTTATAACAAATCGTCACTTCTCATTCCTCAAAGAATGATTAAGCTGACATAGTAATTAGACACTGTGAACCTCAGGGATAGCCACAATGAGCAATATTTTTGAAGATAACTCGCTGACCATTGGTCGCACGCCTCTGGTAAAACTGAATCGGGTCTCCAAAGGCCGGGTATTGGCCAAGGTTGAGAGTCGCAACCCCAGCTTCAGTGTTAAATGCCGGATCGGTGCCAACATGATTTGGGACGCGGAAAAACGCGGCGTACTGGTCGCCGGCAAGGAAATTATCGAACCCACCAGTGGTAATACCGGTATTGCCCTGGCATTTGTCGCCGCTTCCCGTGGCTACCCCATTACCCTGACCATGCCCAATACCATGAGTCTGGAGCGTCGCCAGCTGCTCAAGGCACTGGGTGCCAACCTGGTATTGACCGACGGTGCCAAGGGCATGAAAGGGGCCATCGAAAAGGCCATGGAGCTGGCAGAATCGGTTCCGGAAAAATATGTCCTGCTGCAACAGTTCAACAACCCGGCCAACCCTGAGATCCACGAAAAGACCACCGGACCCGAGGTGTGGGACGACACCGATGGCGAGATCGACGTGTTTGTTGCCGGTGTGGGTACCGGCGGCACCATCACTGGCGTGTCCCGGTATATCAAGAACACCAAGGGCAAGGCCATCACCTCCGTGGCGGTAGAGCCGGTTGAATCACCGGTAATCACCCAGGCCCTGGCCGGCGAAGACATCAAGCCTGGCCCCCACAAAATTCAGGGCATCGGCGCCGGTTTTATTCCGGGCAACCTGGACCTGTCGCTGATCGACCGGGTCGAGCGCGTGACCAGCGAAGAAGCCATCGACATGGCCCAGCGCCTGATGCGGGACGAAGGTATCCTGGCCGGGATCAGTTCCGGTGCCGCCGTGGTGGCCGCCAACCGCATTGCCGAGCTGCCGGAATTTGCCGATAAGACCATAGTGGTTGTCCTGCCCAGTTCCGGCGAGCGCTATCTCAGCACCGCCCTGTTCCAGGGCCTGTTCACCGATCAGGAACTGCAGCAGTAACATCCGATACGGAAGATTATCGAAGAAGGGCGCCGAATGGCGCCCTTTTGCTTGATTGCAGGGCGGCTCCATCCCCCCCCTGGATTAATACCAAATTGAATAAACATCTGATCATTCTAAAACCCGAGATCAGAGGCAACACAGCCAGCTCCCACGACACGCCATGGGCCAGGGCCATCTGCGTTTGGCGATGACGGCAAACATTCACTGGATGTTTGGTCCATCACCAAACTTGATGCAGGCAGCAAGCTGCCCCCTAAGGGCTCGGGAAATGCCATCCATGGCATTTCCCGGTCGTGGTAGTCGATCTCTGTTACTTCTTTTCAAGCACCGAGTTGTCTGTAGACGACGCCGACAGGCAACTCCTTGGCTTCAGGGGGATAAAGGGATCTGCTCCGCCGACCCTCCGCGCCAAGGATGGCGCGGCGGAGCCTACATGGATGGTATGCATGGCGTGTCGGAGGAGTTGGCCATTTGTCCGACCTTTCAGAGCGATCAAATAGATCAATTATTTAATCTGTTTGGTATAAAGCATCACTGTTTTCAGTCCGCGCATGTAAAAATGGTCTCAACAGGCCTATGATCGTCTATCCGTTGATATCCATTGTCCCATGGCCAACCAGCATCCAGCCAAGCTTACCTCTTTAACAATGGAAAGGCCGTCTGTTATTATCATCCGCTATATCACTCCAGGAGCTAACACTATGGGTCTGTTCGATAAACTGAAAAAACTGGTCTCCGACGATAGCAATGAAACCAGTGGTATCGAAATTTATGCTCCCCTGTCCGGGGAAATTGTGGCCATCGAAGATGTACCCGATGTAGTGTTTGCCGAAAAAATTGTCGGCGACGGCATCGCCATCAAACCCAGTGGCAACAAGATGGTCGCCCCCTGTGACGGCACCATCGGCAAGATCTTTGAAACCAATCATGCCTTCTCTATCGAGTCCGACTCAGGCCTGGAAATGTTTGTCCACTTTGGGATCGACACCGTCGAACTCAAGGGCGAGGGCTTTACTCGTATCGCCCAAGAAGGCCAGCAGGTCAAGAAAGGGGACACGATTATCGAATTCGATCTGGCGCTGCTGGAAACCAAGGCCAAATCGACCCTGACGCCCGTGGTTATCTCCAATATGGACGAAGTAAAAGAGCTGCACAAATTGAGCGGTGCCGTGACCCTGGCCGAGGATCTGGTCTTTCGCGTTAAAAAATAATGGCCTGCCAATGATCATGGGGAGGCGCCGGCCGGTGCCTTCTTATTATCGGCCATATGTTGGAGTTCATGATGTTTAACTGGCTAAAGAACCTGGGCAAATCCAAGCAAACCCCAAGCACCCCCGCATTTGAGACCGTCAGCTATCAAGGCTTCGATATCTACCCGGAACCCAGGGCCGAAGGCGGTCAGTACCGCCTGCAAGGCCGTATCGTCAAGGTCATCGACCAACAACCCCGAGAATACCTGCTGATCCGTTCGGATCTGCTGCCCAGTGCCGAACTGGCCGCCGAGCTGATGGTTGCCAAGGCCAAGCGGGTGATCGATGAAAATGGTGAACGGATTTTCGGCTGATGCCCCCCGGTTGGTCGGCATGGCGCCATGCCCTCAAACTTAGTGGCGAACGACGCCTGCTGGTGCTGGCCGGCGACCGGCAGTGGGCCATCGACACCGCCCGGCAGCTGGCCGACGACCAGGGCCTGTGGCTGGGCGAAGGTCCCGAAGACTGTCACCCGCTTCCCGCCAATAAGGTCGGACACTATCTGGGCCGGGAATACCCCAGCCTGACCTTTAACGCCTACAGCGGCCTGCACCCGGATGCCTTCGGCGCAGCGTTCGGTTGCCTGGCCGCCGGCGGTATTGCCCTGCTGCTCTGCCCCCCCTTCGATGATTGGCCCCGTTTTGCCGATCCCGATCTCGGGCGTTATGTGGCCCTGAGCGAGCAGGCCCGGGGGTTGACCAGCCATTTTATCCGCCGTTTTTGCCAGGTGTTATTATCCGATCCGCAGGTATTGCTGTGGCGACAACAGACACAGCCCCCCGCTTTGCCCCTCCTGACCGGCGACCCTTGGCAGCTACGGAAAGACGGGCACGGCTGCTTGAACCCGGATCAGCGCCGGGCGCTGGCCATGCTGCTGACAACAGCCCGGCGACGGCAGATGATGGTGCTGACCGCCGACCGGGGCCGAGGCAAGTCCAGCCTGTTGGGACTGGCAGCACACAAGCTGGCGGCCGGTGGGCTGCGTCTGTTGCTGACCGCACCCAATCCGGGAGCCGCGGCCAAGGCCCGGGAACATGCCCGGGGTGCACTGGATTTTATCGCCCCGGACCTGTTGCTCGATACCCTCCCCCCGGCCGATATCCTGCTGATCGATGAGGCGGCCGCCATCCCGGTGCCCATGCTGACCCGAATGACACAGCACTACTGCTGCATCTTTGCCACGACAGAACATGGCTACGAAGGAACAGGACTGGGGTTTCAACTTAAATTCCAGCAGCGACTCGACAGCCTGGCTCCTGGCTGGCGCAGCTACCGGCTAACGACCCCGGCCCGCTGGAGCCACCGGGATCCGCTGGAACCCCTGACATTTCGCCTGCTCGCCCTGGATGCGGATCCCGTTTCCCCTCCACAGCAGGGACGACTGCAACTTCGCTGGCTGGATCAAGCCCAAGTGGCCACAGACGAACCCTTGCTCAATCAACTGTTTGGCCTGCTTACCCTGGCCCATTACCAGACCAGCCCCAGTGATCTGCGCTATCTGCTGGATGCCCCCGATACCGAGATAGTGCTGGCCAGCCAGGACCATATCCCGGTGGCCGCCGTGCTGATTGTCAGAGAAGGCGGGCTGGATCCGGCACTGGGACAGGCAGTCTGGCGTGGCCAGCGCCGACCCCGTGGCCACCTGCTGCCCCAGTCCCTGGCCTTTCATGGTGGCCTGCCCGAAGCCACCGGCATGCACTATGGCCGCATCATGCGCATAGTGGTGCACCCCCGGCGTCACGGTCAGGGGCTTGGCTCACAGCTGCTGACCCGCTTGAAACAACACTATGCCGGTCAGTTGGACTTCCTCGGCGCCAGCTTTGGCGCCACCCCCGAGCTGCTGCATTTCTGGCAACACAATGGCTTCTCACTGGTGCGTCTGGGGCTGACGGCCGACGGTGTCAGCGGTCATCATGCCGCCATGATGTTGACGCCGCTCAGCCCGGCCGGACAACATCATCTGCCGGGCTGGCAGGCACAGTTCCAGGCCAATCTTGGTTACTTCCTGCAAGATGTCCTCTCCGGCTTGCCGGCAGACCTGCGCTCTCGGCTCCCCCCTGCCATGCCGGCAACAACCCCGGCTAATGACAGGCTGATCGCCCAAGGCTTCGCCTTCGCTCACCGGGACTTTAGCGCCGATAAACCGGCCCTGGCTCGTTTTTTCGCCGGCCAGGACGCCCTCGCCCGCGCCCTGACACCATCGCAGCGCGAGCTGTTGCGCCTGGCCCTCCAGCCGGGCTCACGTCTTGAACGCTTGGCAGAAACCTTTGGGCTGGCGGGTAAAAAAGCCGTGGTTAGCCGGCTACGAGCCGTATTTCAACGTCTGCTGACCGACGCATAAGGCTGAGAGGCTGTTCCATGGCCGGCGTCTCGGCCTTGGCCAAGGCCGAGTAATCAAAGGGCGTCAAACACAGGGTTATTCCGCTTTTCGCCATATGAAAATCGCTCAAACGAGTCTACGCTAAGGAAGAATTAAACATCTAGCATCGAGGGAGCTGTCAGATGGAACTGTTAACATCAATACTTTCATCGATTAACGGCGTGGTATGGGGTGTTCCCATGCTGGTCGGTATCTTGGGGATAGGCCTGTATCTGCAGCTGGGCCTCGGCTTTATGCCCATCCGTAAACTGAAAATGGGCTTTCAACTGTTATTCACCAAGGCGGAAAAGGGGGAAGGCGAGCTGTCTCCCTTCAACGCCCTGATGACCGCCCTGTCCGCCACCATAGGTACCGGTAATATCGCCGGTGTCGCCACCGCCATCATACTGGGCGGTCCCGGTGCCCTGTTCTGGATGTGGATGACCGCGCTGGTGGGGATGGCCACCAAATACTCGGAGGCCGTGCTGGCGGTCAAATACCGGGAAAAAGACAAGCTTGGTGACCATGTGGGCGGGCCCATGTATTACATCAGGAACGGCCTGGGTCCCAAGTGGGCCTGGCTGGGCATGCTGTTTGCCGTATTTGGTGCCATGGCCGGCTTCGGTATCGGCAATACGGTACAGGCCAACTCGGTGGCCCATGCCTTGGAGTCTTCATTCGGTGCCTCCACTTTGACAACCGGTATAGTACTGATGGTGCTGGTCGGCGCCGTGCTGATCGGCGGTATCCGCTGGATCGGTCAGGTGGCCGGTAAGCTGGTCCCCCTGATGACGGTGTCCTACTTTGTGTCCGGCCTGCTGGTGCTGGCGGTGAATATTACCGCCATCCCCGCCGCCTTTATGCTGATAATCGAACACGCCTTCAGCCCGGTCGCCGCTCAAGGGGGCTTCGCCGGCGCCGCAGTCTGGGCCGCGATCCGTTTCGGTGTGGCTCGGGGTATCTTCTCCAACGAGGCCGGCCTGGGCAGTGCGCCTATCGCCCACGCCGCCGCCAAGACCGACAACCCGGTGCGCCAGGGGCTGATTGCCATGCTGGGCACCTTTATCGATACCATAGTGGTATGCTCCATCACCGGCCTGGCCATCGTCGTCAGCGGCAGCTGGACCAGCGGAGAAACCGGCGCCGCCCTGACCAGCATGGCCTTTGCCACCGCCATCCCCAACGGTGACTACATAGTGACCATAGCGCTGGCGGTCTTTGCCTTCACCACCATACTGGGCTGGAGCTTCTACGGTGAAAAATGCGTGGAGTACCTGTTCGGGGTCAAGGCGATAGTGCCGTTCCGCATCGCCTGGGTGCTGGCCCTGCCGATAGGTGCGACCCAGTCGCTGGAATTAATCTGGCTGCTGGCCGATACCCTGAATGCCATGATGGCCATTCCCAACCTGATCGCCCTGGCGCTGCTGAGCCCGGTGGTATTCAAGGTGACCAAGGAATACTTCGCCAGCCAGAAGGCGACACCGGTCAGCAAAGAGTAACGATCGGAGGGGGATAGGCAGTGCCCATCCCCCTTGCCCTTGCCCGGCCGGAACAGCAATAATGATGCCTGCCTCTTTACACCGCAGGATATCCCATGACTCATCCCACCTATACCCCAGAACAGGTTGCCGACCTCTGCAGGCAATTCCCCCTGCTCAATGACCTTATCGCCTTGCGTGATGTCAGCTGGTTCAACCCGGGGCTGACCTCTATTGAGCAGGCCCTGCCCCATGTCGGCCTGGGGGCGGATGAGGTGCGACAGGCCAGCGAGCGTCTCGCCCGCTTCGCCCCCTATTTCTGCCAGACCTTCCCGGAAACCCGCTCCTCCCAGGGCATGCTCGAGTCACCGCTGCAGGCCATCCCCGCCATGCAGCAGGCACTGGCCGCCCGCTATGGCTGTGAACTGCCCGGCTGTTTACTACTGAAACTGGACAGCCAGCTGCCCATTTCCGGTTCCATCAAGGCCAGGGGCGGTATCTATGAAGTGTTGCAACACGCCGAACGGCTGGCACTGGAGGCCGGCCTGCTGAGCCTGGACGACAACTATGCCTGCCTGGACAGCGATGCCTTTCGCCGTTTCTTCGGCCAATATTCAATTGCCGTCGGCTCCACCGGCAACCTGGGGCTGTCGATCGGCATTATCAGCGCCCGGCTCGGCTTCAAGGTCAGCGTTCATATGTCCGCCGATGCCCGTCAGTGGAAGAAAGACAAGCTCCGCAGCCATGGCGTCCAGGTACTGGAGTATGCCTCCGACTACTCGGTGGCGGTCGAACAAGGCAGGGCAGAAGCGGCGACGGACCCCCGTTGTCATTTTGTCGATGACGAGAATTCCACCAGCCTGTTTCTCGGCTATGCGGTGGCCGGCGAGCGGTTAAAGGCCCAGCTGCAGCAACAAGGCATAAAGGTGGACAAGTCGCATCCGCTGTTTGTCTATTTGCCCTGTGGCGTCGGCGGCGGCCCGGGCGGCGTGGCGTTCGGCCTCAAGCTGGCCTTCGGAGATGCGGTGCACTGCATCTTTGCCGAGCCCAGCCACTCTCCCTGTATGCTGCTGGGGGTGCATACCGGCCTGCATGACCGGATTTCGGTACAGGATATCGGCATAGACAATATCACCACTGCCGACGGCCTGGCGGTGGGGCGGGCCTCGGGCTTTGTCGGGCGGGCCATGGAGCGCATGCTGGACGGCTATTACACCCTGAGCGATCAGGAAATGCTGGATTTGCTTGGGCTGCTCGCCCGCCAAGAAGGGATCCGCCTAGAACCATCCGCGCTCGCCGGCATGCCCGGCATGGCGCGGGTACTGCAGGAGACCCAGGGCTACCGGGCTCGCCTGGGCCTGACTCCGGAGATCATGGCTCAGGCCCATCATCTCGTCTGGGCCACAGGCGGCGGCATGGTGCCGGCGGAAGAAATGGCCCGCTACCTGGCCCAGGGTACCAAGGCCGACTAAATAGTTGTTCCCAATTGTGCTACAGAAATCAGGCTCGAACGCAGACTCGCCGTCAACCCTTGAGGGCTCCGTCGTAGCATCTGACCGCCATGGATGGCGGAAATGTCGGAACAGCAGGCGCATTTTCCGGCCATGGCGCAGAGGGTCTGCTTATCGAATCCTGACTTCTGCCTCGAAATGTAGCGGTATTTGCACCAGTTATTTAGGAAAAGTCGCATAGCCACCTAGGTACGACACAGAAGGTAGCGGCATCGAGGGCCGCTCCTTAGCCAAACCAGCCGCTGTTCAAGTCGTCCTTGCACTGCCAATACTGCTTCGCGTAGCGCTGCGCACGGTTATCCACCCGGCGCGAGACCTTGAGCAGCCAGCCCTTGCGCCGGTAGCTGCCCCGGCGGTAGCCGCCCCAGCCTTCGTGATAGTTCAGATACTGACCATAGGCATCCCACTTGGACACGCCGTTCAGCCTATGGGTCTTGCTCATGTACCAGCCCATGAAGTCGATGGCATCATCGAAGTCATCCCGGCTGGACCAGCCGTTGCCGCTTTCCCGTTGATAATCGGCCCAGGTTTCGTCCTTCGCCTGGGGGTAGCCATAGGCACTGGAGGCGCGGCCATAGGGAATGAACAGGAAATAGCGCATGGGTGGCTGGGCATCGTGGCGGAAGGAGCTCTCCTGATACATGGTCGCCATCATCACATGCACAGGCACGCCCCATTTTTCCTGGCTGTTTTTCGCCGCCTTGTGCCAGCTTTCATGCTGCTCAAAAATCGCACACAGATCTTCCGGGTTACGGGGTGGCGAGGTGGCACAGCCGGCAAGCATGACCACGGCCAGCAGGAGAAAAGGGGAACATGGATGGAACATAAGGCTGAACGTCAGGGAAGTGGATAGCTAAATAGTGCCCTGTCCGAGTCCTGATTGCCAGGGCGGCAGCATTGCGATGGCGGATATATAAAGAGCGGCCGAAAGGCCGCTCAACTCATGATTCAATCGTCGTCATGATGCCAGTGTTTATGCTTGTGCTTGTGTTTGTGCTTCTTGTGGTAATGGTGGTGATGGTGCACTTCTCTCCTGGACTCATGGCCATCACCGGTTCTGGCACCGATCACCGAACCGGCTGCGCCACCGACACCCGCACCGATCAGCTGGCCCTGTTGCCCGCCTACACTGCTACCGATAGCCGCGCCACTGAGGGCGCCGACGGCGCCGCCCAGGCCGGCTTCGTTTTTATTTCCCCGATCGGCGGTCGCCGCGCCACCGGCGGCGCCGCCCAGTGCAGCCCCGACCAGACCGCCGGTGTTGCCCCCCAGCTGCTGGCCGATAAGGGCCCCGGCGGCACCGCCGGCACCACCGCCGATAATGGTATTGAGGGTTTCAGAGGCCATCACCGGGGAGGCTCCCACCAGCAGGGCCAGAGCATAGGGTTTCATATATTGCTTCAGCATAAAGGTTCTCAATTGTGCCGATAAACTTGAGCATTACTATACGAAAAACCGGAGATCTGGCCAGCACAGCTGCCTTTCCCAAATGACACCAGCTCTCTTCCATATCTGAGCAACCAGTTGTATTTATTAAAAATTCATGAAAAAAACGGGCGGATTCACTCTCCCTCATGCCCATTGGCCACCGACAGGATCTGTCCATCAATCCGGTTCATGTATTGGATTAAGGCCCCTGTCCAAATTAGTTCACTTTAAAATCAGATAGTTAATAAAATAAACGCAAAATCCAGGGCGCAGTGCGCGTGGCGAAGCCCATCCCCCAATACGGATACAAGGCCTCGCCACAGCAGATGTTACGCCTGACCATCGCTATCTACAGGCAGCGAAAAGCGTTAATTCACTGATTTAATAGTGCTACCTCGACCGGGCGCGCACGCAGGCACGCCGTAGACTCATCCCTGGGGGCTCCGCCGCGCTACTGACCGCCAGGGATGGCGGGAATGCCGGAACGGCAGGAGCATTTTCCGGCCCTGGCGAGGAGGGCCTGCTTGGCGGAATCCAGTCACTGCCGCTGGTGAGCTACCGTTCGGAACAGTTATTTGATGACATCAAAAATGGGTTTCAATAGAATCCAATAATTGATATCCATCATCAACCAGGGCAAGGGCACGCCACTTGTCGAATGTCAGGCAGGGGTGCGATGTGCCAAAGATAAGGATGTCTCCAACCCGTATGTCCACCGTTTCCGGCAGCTTCATAAAGGCATGCTGGTCCATCACCTTTTCGGTACGCCAGCCACCGCACTCGGCGGTTATCTGCCGCCCCTCCCGGTAATGGGCCAGGGGAATGGGCAGACCCGCATCGAAGGCCACATCGCGCTTGCCGAAGCCAATCACGGCCAGCCCCGGCTCAGGGGTGGACTGGACATAGGCTGCCAGCTCCAATGCCGAGACCAGATCGCCGCCCAGGGTGCAGGCTGCCTGGCTGCGGTTCATCACTCCCTGCTGGGCCTGGGCGTAGATGCCCATATCATGGGTCAGGTAGCATCCCGGCCTCAGCAGCGGCAAACTCCCTTCGGGCAATACCGCCTGTTTCAGCCCCTCGGCCACCAGATCGTACCAGGCCGAGCCGGCGCCGGTGATCAGCATGGGCCTGGCCGGAAGCCGGCTGGCCTGGAACTGCAACAGGCTGACGGCGTCCGCCACCAGGGCCAGGATGCCGGCTTCGGCTCCCTCTCCATGGATGACGCCTTCATAAAATTCGACACCGGCAAGGTCC
This sequence comes from Zobellella maritima, assembly GCF_003075035.1. Taxonomy (GTDB): domain Bacteria; phylum Pseudomonadota; class Gammaproteobacteria; order Enterobacterales; family Aeromonadaceae; genus Oceanimonas; species Oceanimonas maritima. The sequence goes on from NZ_QCZE01000001.1 coordinate 1,839,188, forward strand.
AAGCCCGGTAAGTCGATGATGGCTTCGCTCAGGGCCTTGGCGTCCTCCAGAGTACGGCAACCGCTGCGTCCCCCCTGCACCCCCAATTCCACCAGCACCTTGAGTTTTTGTTCCCGTGAAGCGAAGAAAGCCGACAATTGCTGCGCATTCAGCCGGCTGTCGACACAGCAATAAAACTCGGTCCCGGTTTCCAGCAGTTCCGCCACCAGGGCCATATTGGCCTTACCCACCAGCTGGTTTGCCATTAGGATTCGTTCAGATCCAGCCTCGAAGGCTGTCCAGGCCTGCTGGGGGCTGGCTACCGTCAGCCCCCAGGCACCCGCAGCCAACTGGCGACGAAACAGGGCCGGTGCCATGGTGGTTTTACCGTGGGGAGCAAAGGCCATGCCCTGGGCGTTCATGAAGGACTGCATCCACTTAATGTTGTGCTCCAGGGCCGACGCCTTGATCATGGCCAGTGGCAAGCTGCAATCTTCCGCCAGCACATTGTCCCCTCCGTCGGCTCTGACACTGGGTATTCCGCCCTTATGACGGCCGATCAAATTATGGTACTTCATAACTAAAACCTCTTGATTGAAAAACAGACAATTAAAAGTAACACAATATAATTTATTGTTTTTTATTTAATTTTATAATCGGCATCTATAATCTTGGTACAAAGTATCAAGTTAGACCCTCCTAATTGTGCGCATTTTCACTGTTTTTGGAAGGGGAAAAGACAATAATTTTGACGAGGTTCAAGATGACATACGAGATCGACATTGTGTCCCGCATCACCGAAAAGTTTCCCGAGCTGAGTGATGCCGAGAAGCGTGTCGCCCAGCTGGTGCTGGACGATATCGCCGCATCGGCCCGGGCCAGCATAGGCCAGCTGGCGAAGGAGGCGGGCGTCAGCCAGGCCACCATTACTCGCTTCGCCAAGTCGGTGAACTGTAGGGACGTACGAGATTTGAAGGTACGCCTGGCCCAGTCCCTGGCGGTGGGACAGCGCTTCATCCACGAGGCGCCGGATCTGGACGGCATCAACGGCATCTATGAAGGCATCAAGAATACGCTGGAGATGAACCGCAAGGTGGTGGACGAGGCCGCGATTAAACAGGCAGTGGGCTGGCTGAGCCAGGCACGCCAGACGCTGGTTGTAGGCATGGGCGGAGGCTCCACCATCATGGCCCAGGAGCTGCAATTCCGGTTATTCCGCCTGGGGTTTGTGGTAAGCAGCTATAACGACGGCCTGCTCGGCCGCATGGTGGCCTCCTCGGTGTCGGCCAGGGATGTGTTCGTCGCCCTCTCGCTGACGGGCTTTACCCCCGAGGTCGTGGAATCAGCAGAGATCGCCAAGCACTATGGCGCCAAGGTGATTGCCATCACCAGCAAAGGCTCTCCGCTGGCGAAGGTGGCCGATCTGACCCTGGGGGTGGTGACCCAGGAGACCGACTTTATCTACAAGCCCACCGCATCGCGCTACGCCATGATGGCGCTGATCGATGTCGTGGCCACCGAATTGGCCCTGGCCCATAAGCGTCAGGTCCGGGACCAGCTGAGGCGACTGAAGCTGACCCTGGATGCCCACCGCGGCGGCACCGACAGACAACCTCTTGGCGACTAGCCGGGACAAAGCAGGAAGATGTAGCATGGAATACGACGTAGTTATCACCCAGGCATCGCTGATAGACGGCAGCGGCAGCGCCCCCTATATAGCCGACGTGGCCATTCGGGGGGAGCGGATCCAGGCCATAGGGCCCGCGCTGGCGGGGATCGCCAGACACCATATAGCTGGGCAGGGCCTGGTGCTGGCTCCGGGTTTTATCGATGTCCATACCCATGATGATACCAATGTCATCCGCACCCCGGAGATGCAGCCCAAGCTCAGCCAGGGGGTAACGACAGTTATCGTCGGCAACTGCGGCATCAGTGCCGCCCCCGTGACCCTGACGGGCGCCCCCCCTGATCCCATGAACCTGTTGGGGGAGCAGGCCGACTTCTGCTACCCCACCCTGTCTGCTTATATCGATGCCGTCAACCAGGCAGGGCCCAGCGTCAACGTCGCCGCGCTGGTGGGCCACACCGCCCTGCGCCAGAACCATATGGACGATCTCTTCCGCGCCGCCCGCCCGGACGAGATCTCGGCCATGCGTACCCAGCTGAGCCAGGCCCTGGAACAAGGCGCCCTGGGTCTCAGCTCCGGGCTGGCATACGCCAGTGCCAATGCCGCCCCCGCTGCCGAGGTCATGGCCCTGGTCGAGGAATTGTCCCGCTTCGACGCCATCTATACCACCCACCTCAGGACCGAATTCGAGGGCATACTGGACGCCATGGAAGAAGCCTTCGCCACCGGTCGGCATGGCCGGGTACCGGTGGTGATCTCCCACCTCAAGTGTGCCGGTGCCGGAAACTGGGGCAGGACTGTCCAGACCCTGGCGGCCCTGGAGCTGGCGGCCCGCCAGCAGGATGTCGCCTGCGACTGTTACCCCTATGCCGCCAGCTCCTCCACCCTGGATCTCAAGCAGGTGACAGACGATTTCGATATTTTCATCACCTGGTCCGCACCTCACCCCGAACTGGCGGGACGAACCCTGGCCGAGATCGCGGCCTTGTGGCAGTTATCCCTGTATCAGGCTGCGGAGCGCCTCATGCCTGCCGGTGCCGTCTATCACTGCATGGCCGAGGAAGACGTACGCCGGGTGCTGGCCCATCCCCTGTGCATGGTGGGCTCCGATGGCCTGCCCAATGATCCCCATCCGCACCCGCGCCTGTGGGGCGCCTTTCCCCGTGTACTGGGCCATTACAGCCGGGATCAGGGCCTCTTTTCCCTGGCGGAGGCCGTACACAAGATGACAGGACTGTCGGCCAGCCGCTTCGGGCTGGTCGACAGAGGCCTACTCAAGCCCGGTTATTTCGCCGATCTGGTGCTGTTCGATCCCGAGCACATCCAGGACAGCGCCACCTTTAACCATCCCTGCACCCCGGCACAAGGCATCCACCAGGTCTGGGTCAACGGCATCCTCAGTTATCAGGATGGCCTCGCGACCGGTCGGCGCCAGGGACGATTTTTATATCCCAGACACTATCGAGGAGAAGCACAATGAGTATCAAACGTTATGGCACCGAAGGCGGTACCGGCACCGGCGGGCAGCACCTGCCCTTTGCCCGGTCGGTCGAAGCCGGAGGCTGGCTCTATATCTCGGGCCAGACGCCGATGAAAGACGGCGAAGTGGTCGAAGGGGGAATCGTGGAGCAATCGCGCCTGGCCATCGAAAACTGCCTGGAGATCATGCGCGATGCGGGTTACGGCCTGGAGCATGTGGTCCATGTCAAGGTCATACTGACAGATGCCCGTTACTTCACTTCCTTTAACAAGGTCTTCCGGGAGTATTTCGGCGCGCACCCGCCGGCTCGCATCTGTGCCGTGGCCGACTTGGTCGTGGACTGCAAGGTGGAAGTGGATCTGACCTGTTACAAGACTCCCCACTGAGGGAACGCGGCGGGCCCGGGTCCGCCATAAAAAAAAAGCGCCGACAAGCGGCGCCCAAATCAATCAAACGTTTTAGCGACGAAATTATAAAGGGTGTGTTATGGACAGTACACTGTTTCTAAGCGGCTTTCTGGCCTATGTAATATTTATGATCTGGCTGGGCTGGCGGGTTTCCCGTCACCAGCAGACAAGTACCGATTTCCTGCTGGGGGGGCGCTCACTACCGCTCTTCCTGACCCTGGGTACCACGGTCGCAACCATGGTGGGCACAGGTTCCAGCATGGGCGCCGTGGGATTTGGCTATGCCAACGGCTGGGCCGGCATGCTCTACGGGATCGGCGGGGCCATCGGCATACTGCTCACCGCCTGGTGGTTTGCCCCGGTCAGAAAACTCCGCTTTATGACCATGAGTGAGGAACTCTCCTATTATGTAGGCGCCAACCGCACCGTCAAAAATCTGGTCGGGGTACTTATCTTTATCGCCTGTATCGGCTGGCTCGGCGCCCATATACTGGGAGGCAGCCTGTACCTCTCATGGGCCGCCGGTATCGATATCACCACGGCTAAAATCTGTATTGCCCTGGGCTTTACCATCTACGTGGTGATCGGCGGCTATACCGCCGTGGTCTGGACCGACACCATACAGGCCCTGGTGCTCTTCTTCGGCTTTATCCTGATGGCCCTCGGCGCCGTCCATTATATAGGGGGCTGGGACAACCTTTACCAGGGGCTGGACCCCGCGGTGCTGACCCCATTTGCCGTGGAAAAACTGGGGACACTGCCGGCCATTTCTCTCGCCGTGGTCGTGGGTGTGGGCGTACTGGCCACCCCCTCCTTCCGTCAGCGCATCTATTCCGGCAAGGATGTGCGCACCGTGCGTCGTTCCTTTGTGATTTCCGGGGTACTCTACCTGTTCTTTGCCGCCCTTCCGGCCATCATCGGTATGGCAGCCCATGCCATAGATCCCGGGCTCGATAACAACAACTTCGCCTTTCCCTTCGTGGCCGCCACCGTGCTGCCCGCCGCCCTGGCCCTGGTGGTCCTGATCGCCGGCCTCTCCGCCACCATGTCGTCAGCCAGCTCGGATGCCATCGCCGGAGTATCCATCATGCTGCGGGATCTGTATATCCTGTTTACCGGCCGCATGCCGCCTCAGGAAAAAGCCATCAGCTACTCCCGCTATGCCCTGGTGGCGGTCATCGGCCTGGCCCTGGCCTTCGCCCTCTCATCCAATGACATCATTACCTATATCACCCGGATGATCTCCACCGTGATGTCGGGCATGTTCGTCTGCGCCCTGCTCGGCCGCTACTGGCCGCGCTATAACTGGCAAGGGGCCGTCGCCAGCCTGATCGGGGCATCCGTCGCCTCCTTCTCGGTGATCCTCAACGATGACTGGACAGCCTACTGGGGCAACCCCTGCATCCCCTCTGTCATCGTGGCCGCCGGCTCCGGCATCCTGATCAGCCTGCTGACCTCCGCCAACAGGGTCACTCCCGAAGAGGCGCTGCGGATCCTCGACGAGGAGCGGGAACAGATGGAAATGGCGGGCTGCCAGGCAGTGGCAAGCAGCACCCAAACCAAGACGGCGTAATAAGACATGGTTAAAGGCGGCTTCGGCCGCCTGGAGATGGATATGAATATTATCGGCTTCGGCGAGTGTATGCTGGAGATAAGCGGCACCCCCCTGGCACTGCGCTTCGGTGGTGACACCCTCAACACCTGTTTATACCTGGCTCGCCTGGCACCCCGTTATGGTCACAAGGTCGCCTATGCCACGGCATTGGGCGACGATCAACTCAGCACCGATCTGGTCAATGCCTGGCGGGATGAGAACCTGGATTGTCATTGGGTAGAGCACCGGGAAGGAGGCAGCCCCGGACTTTACCTGGTCACGGTGACACCAAACGGCGAACGTCACTTCCATTATTGGCGTTCGGCCAGCCCGGTACGGGAATATTTCTGCTCACCCCAGACCCGCCTTGAGCAGACCCTGGCGCAGGGCAGCTGGGATGCCTTTTACCTGAGCGGCATCAGCCTGGCCATACTGCCTCCGGCCGGCCGGGAGCGCCTGCTGGCGTGCGCCCGGCTGGCCCGGGAGCGCGGCCTGGAAGTGATCTTCGACAACAACTTCAGACCCAGACTCTGGTCTGCCGAACAGGCCAGGGACTACTACCAGCGGTTGGCCCCCTGGGTCAGCCTGGCCCTGCTGACCGAAGAAGACGAACTGGCCCTCTACCCAGAGGCCCCGGTTGAAGCCCTGATCAACCGCTGGCAGCAGCAGGGCTGCCGGGAACTGGTCATCAAACGCGGTGCCGAAGCCTGTGTGATCGCCCTCGACCAACAGAGGTGGACACTGGCACCCGAGCCCGTTACTGCGGTCGTGGATACCTGTGCCGCCGGCGACTCCTTCGCCGCCGGCTACCTGGCGGCCCGCCTGCAAGGGGAAAGCCCCGTCGCCTCCGCCCGACTCGGCCACCGGCTGGCCGCAACCGTTATCCGGTACCCCGGGGCCATCATCCCCCGGGACGCCATGGCTGCACTGCTCTAAAGGAAACAACATGCTGACCCAAACGACCCTGGCCACCACCCTGGCCCGTTTCAAGATCATTCCGGTTATCCAGATCAACCGGATAGAACAAGCCCCCGCCCTGGCCAGAGCCCTGGTCGACAACGGCTTGCCTGTGGCCGAAGTGACCTTCAGGAGTGAAGGGGCGGCCGACGCCATTCGCCTGATGAAGCAGGCCTGCCCTGAGCTCTGCATCGGTGCCGGCACCATACTTAACGGCGCCCAGGCCGAGGCGGCCCTTGCAGCGGGGGCCGAGTTTATGGTCGCCCCCGGCCTGAACCCCAATACAGTCAAGGCCTGCCGCTCCCTTGAAGTTCCCTTTATACCCGGTATCAATAACCCGAGCCAGGTGGAGCAGGCACTGGAACTTGAGCTGAGCCTGCTCAAATTCTTCCCGGCCGAAGCCTCGGGAGGCATCAACATGGTCAAGTCCCTGCTGGCACCTTATCAGCAGATAAGCCTGATGCCGACCGGTGGCCTGACGCTGGAAAATGCCGGCGACTATCTGGCGCTGCCGCGGGTTATCTGTTGTGGCGGCACCTGGCTAACCCCCACCCGGCTGGTTGATGACGGCGCTACGGATCTCATTGGCCAGAACGTCAGGCAGGCGGTAGCGCGTTTCGCCCCGGATGCGCGGGCCTGAGCCCGCGCATCATAAATAGCTTTATCGCGCGTTACCGGGAAAAACAGGCTCAAGCCCTCCAGTGTCACCCGGTAGATGCCATTTGACCACCAGGGCGGCGATGCCGGAACGGCAGGCACATGTTCCGGCCGCCACCGCGCCAGATTGAACAGCGCCATACCCATCCATCAAAAAGCCCCCGGGCATCACTGCCTGGGGGCTTGCATCTGTTATTTCGTCACACCGGGATCAGGCGAAGACGAAATATTTCCTGACCGTTTCCACCACTTCCCAGGTGCCCCGGAAACCGGGCTCGACCACGAAGATATCGCCGGCCTTGAGGTGGATCGGTTCCTCCCCTTCCGGAGTAAGGATGCAGTAGCCTTCACGGAAGTCGCAGTATTCCCACTTGGTATAATTCACCGCCCATTTGCCCGGGGTACAGATCCAGGTGCCCATGATCTTGCTGCCGTCTTCCGAGGTATAGGCATTCAGGTTTACCGTGTGCGGGTCGCCGGAGAGCTTCTCCCACTTGGTCGCATCCAGCAAAACATCAGGCTGGGTGTCGCGTAAGACAGTGATCCGTTTTGACATGCTATTTCCTTATCTCTTATCGGGTTGAACTGGTAAACGGCCGGTGCCGTTCAGCGTGCTGGTGTTGTTGCCGGGCAGCCGACAGCAACGCCGGATACTCCATGGAAAAGGGCCCCTGAGGGCCCTCTGGCAATCAGCGCTTGATAACCAGACCATATTCCTGGCTGGCGTCCTGCAACCACATCCACACATAGTCCGCGAAGCTGCGGCGTACCACCAGCTCGAAGCTGTCGGCGCCGGTTCGGCGCAGCAGCACGCTGCTCTTGGCGAACACGGTGCCCACACACTTGCCGGTGGGGAAGTTGGACGGGTGAATGTCGTAGGGCGTCGACTTCTTCAGCACCAGCTCCGCCTTGGGACCGGACAGCTCCAACACTGTCTGGCCGCCGCTGACGTCGTTGATGGCATAGTGGCCCGTCAGCTGCTCGCGTAGCTGGGCTTCCAACTGCCCTTCACGGCCGCCCTCTACTATGATCAGCCACTCGTCCGGCGCTAGCCACTGCACCAGTACCTGGTCGTTTTCCGCCGAGCTGCTTGGCTCGGTGGGCAATGCGACACCCAGTACCTTGGCAACCACGCTGGCAAACAGATCGTTGCCGGCATTGCCGCGTAGCACCAGGTGCCCCAGCAACGCCTTCTCCCGCAGTACGACCTCTCCCTGCAGATTTTTTTCAGCCAGCGCCGGCAGGTCGGCATGGTACAGGGGGGATTCAACCCGCACCTGTTGAGTGGACTCGGCCAGTTTGGTGGTTACCTTAGACATGCTGACGCTCTCCTTTGGGATCATAGAAAATGGGGCTGGTGATTTCCGCTTCCAGCACACGGCCGTCCGCCAGCGGACAATACACTGTCTGACCGGTGCGCTGGAGGCCATCCTTGACCAGTGCCAGGGCTATCGAGTGGCCCAGGTTGGCGCTGTAATAGCTGGATGACACATGACCTTCCATCTTCATCGGAATAGCCTGCTTGGGATCCAGTACGATCTGCGCCCCTTCCGGAATCACCACCTGAGGATCCTTGGACTTCAGGCCCACAAACTGCTTACGGTCGGTACGCGCGGTATCGGAACGCGACCAGGAGCGCTTGCCGATAAACGGAAACTCCTTCGTCTTGCCGATCGCCCAGCCCATCGCCATGTCGTCGGGGGTCACAGAGCCGTCGGTGTCCTGACCGGCGATGATAAAGCCCTTCTCGGCGCGCAGCACGTGCATGGTCTCGGTGCCATAGGGGGTGATGTTGAACTCGGCACCTGCCTCCATCAGCGCTTCCCACACGTGCAATCCATAGTTGGCCTGCACGTTGATTTCAAACGACAGCTCACCGGTAAAGGAGATGCGGAAGATACGCGCCGCCACACCGGCCACCGTCGCCGACCGCCAGTCCATGAACTTGAAGTTCTCACCGGACAGGTCTACATTCTCGGCCACCTTCTCCAGCACCTTGCGGCTGTTGGGGCCCGAAACGGTCATGGTCGCCCAGTGATCGGTAACACTGGTCATATACACTTCCAGCTCCGGCCACTCGGTCTGGTGCCACAATTCCAGCCACTGCAGCACGCCGGCGGCGCCGCCGGTGGTGGTGGTCATGATGAAGTGGTTATCGTCGATGCAGGAAGTAACCCCGTCATCGAAGATCATGCCGTCTTCCTTACACATCAGGCCGTAGCGGCACTTGCCCACCGCCAGCTTGGTCCAGGCGTTGGTGTAGATGCGGTTGAGGAATTCCCGCGCGTCCGCACCCTGGATGTCGATCTTGCCCAGGGTTGAAGCATCCATAATGCCCACGCTGGTACGGGTCGCCACACATTCCCGATTCACGGCCTTGTGCAGATCCTCACCGGCCTTGGGGAAGTACCAGGGACGCTTCCACTGGCCCACATCCTCGAACTCGGCACCATGCTTGACATGCCAGGCATGCATGGGCGTAAAACGCGCCGGATCGAACAGGTGGTGTGCATCACGCCCGGCCAGTGCTCCGAAGGTCACCGGAGTATAGTTGGGACGGAACACGGTCGTGCCGGTTTCCGGGATGCTCTTGTTCATGCTCTGGGCGGCAATGGCCATGCCGTTGATGTTGCCCAGCTTGCCCTGGTCGGTACCAAAGCCCATGGCAGTATAGCGCTTGATGTGCTCGATGGACTCGAAGCCCTCACGGACCGCCAGCTGGATACCCGCTGCGGTTACGTCGTTCTGATAATCGACGAACTGCTTGGGCGCCCGGCTGACCGGCTTGCTGTGCGGCACCAGGTACAGGGCCTGGGCAGCATCTTCCTGAGGGTCACGGGTGCTGATTTCTGCATCCACCACGCTGGCGGACAACTCGCCGTAACCGGCGGCGACAGCCGCCTCACGGCCGGCGACCAGGCCTTCGGCCAGCACGGCCGACAACGCATAGCTGCCCTGTACCCCGCCTGCCAGCAGCTGCTTCTGTACGGTCGGGCCGGGTACGAAACCGGCGATATCGTCCCGCCATACCGGCTTGGAACCGGTATGGCAAGCCAGGTGTACCACCGGGCTCCAACCGCCGGAGGTGGCGATGGTGTCACAGGCCACTTCGATGGCCTTGCCGGTCACCTGGGTGCCGTCGGCATTGAGCGGTGCTACCAGGGCGCCGCTGACCCGCTTCTTGCCCTTGGCCTCGATCACGCCATGGCCGGTATAGATAGTTACGCCGCGCGCCTTCAGCGCCTGATAGCGCTCACCGCGGGGAGCAGCACGGCTGTCGACCACGGCCGCAACCGGACGACCCGCGTCCAGCCAGTCGATGGCGGTCTGGTAGCCATGATCGTTGGTGGTCATCAACAGCAGCTGCTGACCAGGTACCACACCATAACGGTTGATATAGGTGGACACGGCACCGGCCACCAAACAGCCGGGCAGATCGTTGTTGCCGTACACCAGCGGACGCTCGTGAGCGCCGGTGGCCAGGATCACCTGCTTGGCACGGATCCGGTGCAGCCGCTGACGGCTCTGGCCGGACACCCGCTCACCCAGGTGGTCGGTGCGCCGCTCGAGCACGGTGACAAAGTTTTGATCATAGTAGCCAATACCGGTACTGCGCGGCAGCAGTTGTACATCGGGCAGAGCCTGCAGCTCCTTGACCGCCGCCGCCACCCACTGGCTCGGCGCCTGGCCGTTGATCAGCTGGGTGCTGTGCAGCAGGTGACCACCGAACTCGTTTTGCTCATCGACCAGCATCACCCGCGCACCGCGACGACCGGCGGCCAGCGCCGCGGCCAGGCCGGCGGCACCGCCACCGACAATCAGCACGTCACAGTGGTGATTGAGCTTGTCGTAGCTGTCCGGATCGCGCTCTTTCGGCACCCGGCCCAGACCGGCCGCCTTGCGGATCAGATGTTCGTACTTCGGCCACATGGACTCGGGGTACATGAAGGTCTTGTAGTAGAAGCCGGGGGGCATCATGCTGCCGCCGAGCTTGCCCATCACGCCCATGATGTCCTTATCCACATTGGGCCAGCCGTTGGTGCTGGTGGCGGTCAGGCCATCATACAGATCGGCCTGGGTGCCGCGGATATTGGGGATCAGGGTCGCTTCCTGACTACCTACCTGCAGGATGCAGTTCGGCTCTTCGGCACCGGCGGCGGTGATGCCGCGGGGACGGGAATACTTGAACGAACGACCGACCACATCCACGCCGTTGGCCAGCAGCGCCGAGGCGATGGTGTCGCCCTCGAAACCCTGGTAACGGGTGCCGTTGAAGATAAAGCTCAGGGGCTTGCTGCGGTTAACCCGGCCCTTGCTGCTGATGCGGTTTTTCTGGCTCATGCGTTGCCTCCTTGCTCAACCACCTGGGGTTGCTCGCCAATCTTGTAGGTTTCCTTGATTTCGTAGGTCACCGTGTGCCGGGTCGCGTTAAAGAACTTGCGGCAGCCAGTCGCGTGGATCCACAACTCATGGTGCAGGCCGCGCGGGTTCTTGCGGAAAAACAGGTACTGGGCCCACTGTTCGTCGGTCAGCGCATCCGGATCGGTCGGCCGTGCAATATGGGCTTCGCCGGCACAGTGAAACTCTTCTTCTTCCCGCATTTCCCCACAGTGGGGGCAGTAAATATGTAACATGGGGGCTCTCCTTAGTGGGCCACGCCGGCGGCGCCGTGTTCATCGATCAGGTGACCGGTGTTGAAGCGGTCAATGGTAAAGGGCCGGGCCAGATCATGGGGCTCGTCATGGGCGATGGTATGGGCAAACACATGGCCCGAGCCGGGGGTAGCCTTGAAGCCACCGGTACCCCAACCGCAGTTGAAATACAGCCCCTTGATATGGGTCTTGGAAATGATCGGGCAGGCGTCCGGACAGGTATCGACGATACCGCCCCAGGTGCGGTTGAGGCGCACACGGCTGAAGATCGGGAACATCTCGACGATGGCGGCGATGGTGTGCTCGACGGTTGGGAAAGATCCGCGCTGGCCATAGCCGAGGAAGCTGTCGATACCGGCGCCGATCACCAGGTCACCCTTGTCGGACTGAGACACATAGCCGTGTACGTGGTTGGACATCACCACAGTGTCGAGAATCGGCTTGAGCGGCTCGGATACCATGGCCTGCAGTGGATGGGACTCGAGCGGCAGCTTCATGCCCACCATGTTAGCCATTACCCCGGAGTTGCCGGCGGTCACGCAGGCCACCTTGGGCGCGGAGATGAAACCACGGCTGGTTTCCACACCGGTCACGGCGCCGTTGGCACGGCGGATGCCGGTGACTTCGGTCTGCTGGATCAGGTGGACGCCCAAAGCGTCGGCGGCACGGGCAAAGCCCCAGGCCACGGCGTCGTGACGGGCGGTACCGCCGCGGGCCTGCCAGGATGCACCCATTACCGGGTAGCGGGCATTCTTGGAGCAGTCCAGGATCGGCACCATGTCCTGCACCTGCTGGGCGGTAAGCACTTCGCCATCGATGCCGTTGAGGCGGTTGGCGTTGACCCGGCGCTCGATGTCGCGCATGTCCTGCAGGGTATGACCCAGGTTGAGCACGCCACGCTGGCTGAACATCAGGTTGTAGTTGAGGTCCTGGGCCAGGCCTTCCCACAGCTTCATGGAATGCTCGTACAGCCAGGCTGCCTCGTCCCACAGATAGTTGGAGCGGACTATGGTGGTGTTACGGGCGGTGTTACCGCCGCCCAGGTAGCCCTTCTCGATCACCGCCACATTGGTGATGCCGTGTACCTTGGCCAGGTAATAGGCAGTGGCCAGGCCGTGGCCGCCACCGCCGACGATGATCACATCATAGCCTTCTTTCTTGGGGGTAGGATTCTGCCACACCCGCTGCCAGTTCTCGTGGTGGCTGAGGGCGTGCTTGAGCAACCCGAAACCTGAATACTTTTGCATACTGTCACCTGTTCTTGGTAAGGGCGAACGTTGTCAGTCCGACAGACTTGCGGGCTGGGCCGTTTGGGGCCGCCCCACCCCGCCTGCCGGGGCATACAGTCGCTCGTCTAAAGCGAATATAGGGTTAGCGATATACCGGAAAATAGCTGCACAGGGTGGCGACCTGATCTTTCACCGCGATAATCACCTCGGGGTCATCCATGTGCTCCAGAATGTCGCAGATCCAGCCGGCCAGCTGGCGGCAATGCTCGACCTTGAAGCCGCGACTGGTCACCGCCGGGGTGCCGATACGCAGGCCGGAAGTCACAAAAGGCGACTGAGGATCATTGGGTACGGCATTCTTGTTGACCGTGATATGGGCATCGCCCAGCACCCGGTCCGCGTCCTTGCCGGTAATGCCCTTGTCGGACAGGTCCAGCAGGAAAAGATGGTTGTCGGTGCCGTTGGAAACGACGTTGAAGCCCCGCTTCTGGAACACTTCCACCATGGCGCGGGCATTGTCGATTACGCCCTGCTGGTAATCGCGGAACTCCGGCGCCAGGGCCTCGGCAAAGGCCACGGCCTTGGCAGCGATGGCATGCATCAGCGGGCCGCCCTGACCACCGGGGAAGACAGCGGCATTGAGCTTCTTCTCGAGTTCCGGGTTGGTGCGCGCCAGGATCAGGCCGCCACGGGGACCGCGCAGGGTCTTGTGGGTGGTGGTAGTCACCACATCGGCAAACGGCAGCGGATTGGGATAGAGGCCGGCGGCAACCAGGCCGGCAACATGGGCCATGTCCACGAACAGGTAGGCACCCACCTTGTCGGCGATGGCACGGAAGCGGGCCCAGTCCATGACCCGGGAGTAGGCAGAAAAACCGGCCACTATCATGCGCGGCTTGTGCTCGATGGCCAGGGCTTCGACCTGATCATAATCCACCTCGCCGGTGGCCTCGTTCAGGCCGTATTGCACCGCATTGTAGATCTTGCCGGAAAAGCTCACCTTGGCGCCGTGAGTCAGGTGGCCGCCATGAGCCAGGCTCATGCCGAGTATGGTATCGCCCGGCTCGCACAAGGCCATAAAGACGGCGGCATTAGCCTGGGAACCGGAATGAGGCTGGACGTTGGCATAGTCGGCGCCGAACAGCGCCTTGGCACGATCGATGGCCAGCTGTTCAATCTTGTCCACCGCCTGGCAGCCGCCGTAGTAGCGCTTGCCCGGGTAACCTTCGGCGTATTTGTTGGTCAGCACAGAGCCCTGGGCTTCCATCACCGCGGGGCTGGTATAGTTTTCGGAGGCGATCAGCTCGATATGCTGTTCCTGACGGCTGGCTTCTTCTTCCATGGCGGCCCAGACAGCCGGATCAATATCCTGAATACGCGTGTGCTTGCTAAACATCTTCTTTGCTCTCCTTTCCGGGCGATGGGCCACCCAAGCAGACTTACTCATCCCTGGCAGCGCCTCTTAACAGGTGCACTCCAAGCCTTATTGAGGCTCATAGTAAAGAGTGCAAGCACCCGGTGTTTGACTGGCTGCGGCGTAATGCTGTGTATTTGCGACAGGAATGTGCGGAAAATGTTACTATGCGTGGCCGTCACCTGCCGATTTACGACATCCGTGCCCGGCGAGAGCCGAGGGCTGCCTAGCTGTTTGCGACACCCGAGCCCGGCGGGTACCGAGGGTGAAAAGCCGGGCAGGAGCCGGTAATATTGAACAAATGTCCCTTTATCCAGGTTCAACCTGGTTACCATCCGCTGTAACGAGTCTGCCATCGATGCGTGAAGCCAAAGAAAAACGTCATTTCAGTAGCCTGTTGCGTGATGCCAACAGCGCCTTCCTGCCGAGTCCGGAAACAGACGAAAAGCCGGTACGAGTGGGCTTTGTGCTGCTGGAGCACTTTTCCATGATGGCCTTTACCGCAGCGGTCGACGCCCTGGTCACCGCCAACCTGGTGCGTACGGCCCCCCTGTTCAGCTTCTGTACCTTCGGGCTGGATGCGGTCATGGTAAAAAGCGACCTGGCGCTGGATATCTCCACCACCGGCGAGCTGACCCAGTTACCGCTGGAGGGCGAACAGGCCCTGGACATCCTGATAGTCTGCGGCGGCTATCGTTGCTCCCTGGCGGAACAACCATTGCTGACCGCCAAGTTGAGGGCCGCGGCCAAAAACGACATCATCCTGGGCGGACTCTGGAACGGCGCCATTCCGCTGGCCTATGCCGGGTTGCTCGACCAGCAAAGTTGTGCCCTGCACCCGGACAACCACGCCTTCGCCCGGGAGCGGTTCGACAAGGTGAAGGTTTCCGAGCGAGTACTGGTGGCGGAAGACAAGCGGGTGACCAGCGCCGGTCCCAGCAGTGCCCTGGAGATGATGCTGGCGTTGATCGAGCAGGTCCAGGACAAGGCAACGGTGCGGGCCATCCGGGAGATCCTCAGTTGTGATCAGGTCGCCGACAGCGATGAGGCCAAGCTGGTGCTGCCCGCCGATGACCCCAGCTTCCCGGAGACCCTGCGCAACCTGCTGCGGCTGATGAGCAGCAATATCGAAGAACCGCTCAGCGTCGATGAGCTGGCTTCCTTCGTGGGGGTGTCCCGGCGACGCATCGAACGGCTATTTCAAACTCATATGGAGACCACTCCCTCCCGTTACTACCTGGAGCTGCGCATCACCCATGCCCGTCGCCTGCTGCTGCAGAGCGATGACACCATCGTTAACATCGCCGTGGCCTGCGGTTTCCTCAGCTCTACCCATTTCAGCCATTGCTTCAAGGACTATTTCGGCATCTCCCCCAGCCAGGCAAGGCAGAAGCAACGGGGGTAAGCAGAACGCTCATCATCCTGGGTAGGGGCAATGTTGACAGTAAAACGGCGGGCGTGCTAGATACACGGGTTTGGTTAACGGTTCCTTGATTGATTATGCGCCGGTGCTCTGACCCGGACGCAGACACATCCTGGATAGGCGCCCGGGTGATTTCAGGAGATGTACTGTCAAGATGACAACGGACATAAAGATATTGATCGTCGAGGATGAAGAGCTGACGAGGGAGTGTCTCGTCAACTACTTTACCGCGGAAAACTATCGGGTATTTGAAGCCGGCTCTGCCGAGCTTGCCGAAAAAATATTGGCCGAAAACAACATAGATCTCATCCTGCTGGACATCCGGCTGCCGGGCAAGGACGGCCTGACCCTGACCCGGGAGATCCGGGTGAAATCCGAGATCGGCATTATTCTAGTCACCAGCAAACAGGATGAAATAGAGCGCATTATCGGGCTGGAATGTGGTGCCGACGACTTTATCACCAAACCCTTCAACCCCAGGGAGATCCTGGCCAGGGCCAAGAACCTGGTGAGACGGGTGCGCAGTATCGCCGCCGCCCCGCAGGTCGCATCCGCCCCGAATATCAAGCAGTTCGATGCCTGGACCCTGGATCTCGACCGCCGGGTGCTGATCAATGCCGACGGCGAAGCCCTCTCCCTGACCGATGGCGAGTATCAACTGCTGTGCGCCTTTATCAACAATTCGGGCAGGACGCTGACCCGCGATCAGCTGCTTGATCAAATCAAAAACCGCGAATGGGTTCCCAGCGACAGGACCGTGGATGTGCTGGTCGGGCGACTGCGCAAAAAACTGCAAGACAACCCGGCCGACCCCAAGATGATCTTAACGGTCCATGGCGTGGGCTACATCTTTACCCCCAAGGCCATCGATCTCCCTTGAGAATTCTGCTGCTGTTGCTGATGCTGGCAACCCGGGTCGAGGCCCGTACTGTGCTCGCCTGTGGTCATCCGGTCTATCCGCCCATTTCCTGGGCCCAGGACCGGCAGCTGACCGGTATCGCCCCCCACCTGGCAGAAAAACTGTTCAGGGAGCTGGGCCATACCCTGGCGCTGTCTGTCTTCGGCAACTGGGAACGCTGCCTGCAGGAAGCCAGGACCGGCAGGGTCGAGGTCATCGTCGCGGCCTATCAAACGGCCCAACGCCAACAGGACTTCCGCTTCACCGACTACCCCATCATCGCCGACCCCATCATACTGCTCACCCACGCCGACAACCCGGAACCGGTCACCCGCCTGGAGCAACTGAAAGGCAAGACCATCGGCCTGCTGTTTGGCGATAGTTTCGGTGACGAGTTTGATGATTTCGTCAGGCAGGAGGCCTTTGTGGAACGGGTATCGGAAGGCCGCCAGAACATGATGAAACTGGCCATGGGCAGGATCGACTATATGCCCATCGGCAAGCTGACCGCATCATTGCAACTGCAACACTTTGCCTATCGGAGCAGGCTCAAGCCATTGCCGAACATCATTACCATAGAGCAGTATTACCTGGCCATACGACGTGACTCGCCCCTGGTGAAGCACCTGCCCTATCTGTCCGCCCGTATCAACGAGCTGACCGTTGAAAAGTACATTCAGTATATTACCGAGCACTACAGCCAGGACTATCTTTCACGGCGGCCCGCCGGGGAGGCACCGGCCAGATGAACATCATGCCGCGCAGCCTGCCCAATTATCGCAAGGCCCATCCCCTGGGTTTCAGGATGTTCCTGATGGTGCTGGCCTGCAGCCTGCTGTTCTCCCTCATCTCAACCTGCCTGCAGCTTTACAGCGATTACCACAAGGAGCGAAACGCCATCGAGGAGCGCCTGCGGCTGATAGAAAGCGGCTATCTCGACAGCCTGTCGAAAAGCATCTGGGATCTGAATATAGAGCAGACCCGCCTGCAGCTAAAAAGCATCCTGGACATGCCGCATATGTCTTCCCTGCGGCTGGAATCCGACTCCTTTGCACAGCCACTGGTTATTGGCGACCATGATCAATCACAGACCTCCGCCATCCCCTACCGCTTCGATCTCGGTTACCAGAGCCCGACCCTGGGCAGGCAACACATAGGCTCGCTGGCGCTGTGGGTGGATGAAGG
This sequence comes from Zobellella maritima, assembly GCF_003075035.1. Lineage (GTDB taxonomy): Bacteria > Pseudomonadota > Gammaproteobacteria > Enterobacterales > Aeromonadaceae > Oceanimonas > Oceanimonas maritima. The sequence goes on from NZ_QCZE01000001.1 coordinate 1,856,690, forward strand.
CAGCATCCGCCAGCAGCTGCTGCAGGGCGCCATGATCACCCTGTTCAGCTACACCCTGACCATACTGGCCATCGCCTTCAGCATCATGTTCCTCTTTCAACGGCTGGTCACCCGGCATCTGGAGGCCATGGCCCGCTATGTTGAGCAACTGGGTCGGGGGCACCTCGATACGCCCTTGGCGCTCAGCCGCCCCGAGCACCGCCAGCAGGACGAGCTGGATACGGTGGTCAGCGCCCTCAACAATATGCGCCAGGCCATCCGCCAGGATCTGGAGCACGGGGAGCAGGAGCGCAGGCAGCTGAAGCGGCACAAGCAGGAGCTGCAGGCCATGGTGGAGAAAAGAACCCGCAGCCTGCTGCGGGCAAAAGAAGCGGCGGAGTCAGCCAATCAGGCGAAGTCCCGCTTTTTGGAAACCATGACCCATGAAATAAGAACCCCCATGAACGGCATCCTGGGCACCATCCAGCTTTTGCAGCACGCCCGGCTGAACGAAACAGAACGGGGCTACCTGCACACCCTCAGGCAATCCTCCGAGCACCTGCTGATGCAGTTAAACGATGTCCTGGATTACGCCAAGCTGGAACAGGGCATGTTGAGTGACGAGCAGGTGGATTTTTCACTGACCGGCCTGGTCCAGGACTGCATGGCGCTGATGCAGGGCTACGCCCAGGAAAAGCGGCTGACCATAGATACCGAACTGGCCCCAGAGCTCCACCATTATTATCGGGGGTATGCCGGTCGCCTGCGCCAGGTGCTCGCCAACCTGCTCGCCAACGCCATCAAGTTCACCGAACAGGGCAGTGTCCAGCTCCATATCACCTTGAAGACTCACAACCGGCTGCGCTTTACCGTGCACGATACGGGTATCGGCATCCCCCCGGAACAGCAGCAGCGGATATTCCATCGCTTTACCCAGGCCGACGAGTCAGTTACCCGCAAATACGGCGGGACCGGACTGGGGTTAGCCATCTGTCAGACCCTGGTTCACGCCATGGGCGGCACCATAGGGGTAAACAGCAGCCCCGGCCAGGGCAGCGAGTTCTGGTTCGAACTTCCCCTCAAGCCGGTGAGCAGCCCCCCGGAACGGCCGGAAATAACGCCGGTGGAGGCCATCGACAGCCTGAGCATACTGCTGGTGGAAGACATGCCCGTCAATCAGCAGGTGATCACCGGGCTGCTGGAGCATGATGGCCACCTGGTCTGCCTGGCCGAAGACGGCGAGTCGGCCATCGCCATCACGGCGCAACAGTCGTTTGACGTGATCCTGATGGACATGCATCTCCCCAGGATGGATGGCATCACCGTCAGCCGGCATATCCATGACCACCCCGGCCAACTGAACAAAGACACCCCCATCATCGCCATCACCGCCAGTGTTATGCCCGGGGATATCAAACGCTACCTGGATGCCGGCCTGCAGGCGGTGGTGGCGAAGCCGGTCCACCAGCAGAAGCTGCGGCAGGCACTGATGGGCGCATGCGGCACAGACCCCATCGGCCGGCCCACAGCTCACCCCGACCTGCAACCTCAGGGGTTGCTCGCGGAAAACCCGCTGCTGGCGAAAAGCAGCGCCATCCTGGGCAAACATCAGGTGAAGACCCTGCTGGCCCGGTTCCGTCGGCAGCTGCCGGACGACTGTCGCGCCCTGGCTGAAGAAATGACCGCCGGTGACCCCTACGAAATCGAGCAGCTGGCCCACAGGCTGGCTGGCGCCAGCGCCATGCTGGGGTTTGCCGAGTTCAGCCGGCTGGTGCAACAGATAGAAACCCATGCCCACGACCAGGCACACATTCCCGCCTCCCTGCCCGGCGAATTGCAGGATGCCATGGCCGGCACCCTCACCCAGCTTGATGCCCTGCTGACGGAACTCGAGCAACCCCACTGACGGTGGCTGCCCGCCTCCACGGAAAAATAAAGTCAATATAATCAGATAGTTGAAAACAAACACAACAAGCGTAACAAGTTATTACAAATACGCACAATCAGTAAACACCGCCATTACAACAGGATGTTAGTCTGCACTCAGTCCCCCTTGTGGTGCGACCAATACGCAAGGCACACGCTGCTGACCGACGCCCTGTCGAGCGAACAGCCGTGGCTTGCTCAATCTAGTGTATGGAGGGAACCATGACGACCAAACCCATCCCGCAGAAGCCGAGCTTTTTCCTGGCGCTGCTGCCCATTGCCCTCACCTTCCTGGTGCTGGGCGTACAGCTTTTCTACTTCAATGACTTTACCCCCCATATCCCGCTGGCCCTCGGTATCGCCATCACCGCCCTGATCGGCTGGTTTCGCGGCTATCGCTGGGATGCTATGGAAGCAGGCATTATCAAGGTGGTACGACTGGGCCTGCAGTCCGTCGGCATCCTGATCATTGTCGGCATGATCATCGGGGTCTGGATTGCCAGCGGCACTGTACCCTACCTGATCACGCTCGGCCTCAGCCTGCTGTCGCCGGAGTTGTTTCTCGCCGCCAGTGTGCTGATCTGCGCCGTGGTATCCCTGTCTCTCGGCACCTCATGGGGTACCACGGGCACCGTCGGCCTGGCCCTGATGGGCATCGGCACCGGCTTTGACATCCCCATGTACTGGACCGCCGGCGCCGTGGTTTCCGGCGCCTTTTTCGGCGACAAGATGTCGCCCCTGTCGGACACCACCAACCTGGCACCGGCCGTGACCGGGGTCGACCTGTTCGACCATATCCGTAACATGCTGCCGACCACCATACCGGCCATGCTGATTGCCCTGGTTATCTACCTGTTTGTCGGATTCAACCTGATCAACGCCGAGCAGGTGGACTTCAGCAAGGTCCAGCTGATCATCCATGGCCTGGAAGACAGCTTTACCCTGTCGTGGATGCTGCTGCTGCCACTGGCGGTGACCATCACCCTGGCGGTGAAGAAGATGCCGGCCCTGCCGACCCTGTTTGTCGGCGCGCTGCTGGGTGCCGTGGTCGCCATAACAGCCCAGGGGGTCGGCCTGCAGGAAGTGTTCCAGTACATGTTCGGCGGCTACAAGATAGACTCCGGCATCCGCGAAATCGACGCCTTGCTGAACCGGGGTGGTATCCAGTCCATGACCTGGGTCATTACCCTGATGCTGATCGCCCTGGCGTTCGGCGGTATCCTGGAGCACACCCGCTGCCTGGAGGTGCTGGTTGACAAGATACTGTCCCGCTCGAACAGCTTTGCCACCATGCAATCATCCGCCATCGCCACCTCGGCCATGACCAATGTGATCGGTGGTGACCCCTATCTGTCCATCGCCCTGCCCGGCCGCATGTTCGCCCCCGCCTACCGCAAGCAGGGCTACTCGGCGCTCAACCTGTCCCGGGCCACCGAGGAAGGGGGTACCCTGGTTTCGCCGCTGATCCCCTGGAACGCAGGCGGCGCCGTGGTGATCACCGCGCTCGGGCTGGGCATTGCCGAGGGCCAGACCATCAACCTGCTGTACATCCCCCTGGCCTTCGCCTGCTGGCTGTCGCCACTGATCGGCATGTTTTACGCCCATATGGGCTGGTTCTCACCCAAAGCATCCGCCGACGAGATAGCGCGCTGGCGACAGGAAGAAGAGAACACCGCTTCGGTCACCGAAAAACAGCCACTAACGGCCAGCTAACACCCACAGAAGCAGCCCCTCGCATGAGGGGCTGCTTATTCCGCATCTGCTATAAACATAAACGGGCCAACTGGCCCGTTTATGTTTCGCTTTATTAATTATCTATGGCTGTATGTTATTTTCTGCTGCCCAGTGTATTCAGATAGTCCACACAGGTATCAACTGACTCCACGTCACCGAACTTGGCGTCGATATCAAACAGGTTCCAGGCCACGGCACCCGGGATACGGTCGCCGATACATTCCTTCACCGCGATCGGGCGGAAGCCTTCGGCCATGGCATCACAGATGGTGGTACGCACGCAGGCCGAGGCTGTCACCCCGGTCACCAGCACTGTGTCTACCCCGGCGG